>NZ_BNAW01000057.1 GCF_014654205.1 Amycolatopsis bullii | reverse complement strand
GTCCGCGGTCCGCGGGTCGGCGCGGCGCGGTGCGGGCCGGGACGGCGGCGGGGTGGCCGCTTCCGGCTCGCGCAGTCGCCGGCGCCCGCGTGGGGGCTCGGGTGGCTGCTCGTTCATCGGTCTCCCTCCCGGGCGCGGTGCGCAGCGGCGGCGTCGATCCAGGCCTGCAGGATCTCGACGGCGGCGGCCTGGTCGACCACCGCACGCTGCTTGCGGCCTTTGACCCCGCGCTGGGAGAGGATGCGGGATGCGGTGACCGTGGTCAGCCGCTCGTCGCCCAGCCGGACCGGCACGGGCGCTATCCGCCCGGCCAGGCGTTCAGAATACGCGATCGCCAGCTCGGCCGCCGGACCCTGCCGGTTGGCGAGGGTTCGCGGCAGGCCCACGATCACCTCGACCACCTCGTGCTCGGTGACGAGGGCGGCCAGCTGGTCCAGGTCAGTGTCGTCGGTCGCATCGCGGGAGAGGGTAACCAATGGCGAGGCGAGCAGGGGGGCCGGATCGCTCAGCGCCACTCCGACCCGGACGGATCCGACATCCACTCCGAGCCGACGGCCGCGGCCCGGATCGCCCACGCCGGGGCGGTCCGGACCGCGGTTTCCGCGGTTAACCAATGCCGGCAATCGCCGCGCGCAAGGCCGTGGCCGCCTCGGCCGCGCCGGCCGGGTTCGTGCCACCGCCCTGGGCCATGTCGGGCTTGCCGCCGCCCCGGCCGCCGATCTTCTCGGCGAACGACGGGACGAGCTTGCCCGCGGCCACACCCTTGTCGCGGGCCGCTTCGGTCGTCGCGACGACGAAGCTCAGCTTGTCGCCGGACGGCGAGAACAGCGCCACGACACCCGGCCGGGTGCCGAGGCGGCCGCGGATGTCCGAGGCCAGCGCGCGCAGGCCGTTGCCGTCGACGTCGGGCACGACCTCGGCCACGACGGAGAAGCCGCCGATCTCCTCGGCCTTGCCCGCCAGCGCGCCCGCCGAGCCCAGCACCTGCTGGGTCTTCAGCTGGGCGATCTCCTTCTCGGCGTTCTTCAGCCGGGTCAGGACGTCGTCGATGCGGCCCGGCAGCTGGTCCGACGGGACCTTGAAGGTGTTCGCCAGCTGCGACACCAGCAGCTGCTCCTTGCGGACGTACTTCAGCGCGTCCGTGCCGACCAGCGCCTCGACGCGGTGCACGCCCGAGCCGATGGAGGCGTCGGAGACGAGCTTGACCAGGCCGAGCTGGCCGATCCGGTCGACGTGCGTGCCACCGCAGAGCTCGCGGGAGTAGTCGCCCATGTCGACCACGCGGACGTCGTTGCCGTACTTCTCGCCGAACAGCGCGACCGCGCCGAGCTCGAGGGCCTTGTCCTTGGTCGTGGTGTAGCTCTGCACCTCGACGTTGGTCTGGAGGTAGTCGTTGACCTCCTCCTCGACCTCGGTCAGCACGTCGGAGGAGACCGAGCCGGGCGTGGTGAAGTCGAACCGCATGCGGCCCGGGGAGTTCAGCGAACCCGCCTGCGCCGCGCGCTTGCCGTACGCGCCGCGGACGGCCGCGTGCACCAGGTGCGTCGCGGAGTGCGAACGCTCGATGGACAGGCGGCGGTGCGCGTCGACCGAGCCGGTGACCTTGGAGTCCAGGCCGATCTCGCCGTCGACGACCTCGACGCGGTGCACGTACAGGCCGGGCACGATCTTCTGGACGTCCAGCACCTTCAGCTCGACGCCGTCGCCGAGCAGGACACCGGTGTCGGCGACCTGGCCACCGCTTTCGGCGTAGAACGGCGTCCGGTCGAGGACCAGCTCCGCCTTCTTGCCCGCGGAGACGCTGCGGACCGGCTGCCCGTCTTCGAGCAGCGCGACGACCTTCGCCTCGGCCTGCAGGTCCGTGTAGCCGAGGAACTCGGTCTCGCCGTGCTGCTCCAGGACCTTGCGGTACTCGGAGAGGTCGCCGTGGCCGGTCTTGCGGGCCGCCGCGTCCGCCTTCGCGCGGGTCCGCTGCTCGTTCATGAGCGTGCGGAAGCCCTCTTCGTCGACGGTCAGGCCCTGCTCGGCCGCCATCTCGAGGGTGAGGTCGATCGGGAAGCCGTAGGTGTCGTGCAGCTGGAACGCCTTGTCGCCGGCCAGCACGTCGCCGCCGCCGCGCTTGGTCTCCTCGGCCGCCAGGTCGAAGATGCGCGAACCGCTCGTGAGGGTCGAGAGGAAGGCCTCCTCCTCGATCCGGACGACCTCGTTGATGCGGTCGAAGCCGGAGACCAGCTCGGGGTAGGTCGGGCCCATCGTGTCGCGCACGACCGCCGCGAACGCCTGCAGCACCGGCTCGTGCACGCCCAGCAGGCGCGAGGAGCGGATGATCCGGCGCAGCAGGCGGCGCAGCACGTAGCCGCGGCCGTCGTTGCCCGGGGTGACGCCGTCGCCGATGAGCATGACGCCGGTGCGGGCGTGGTCGGCGATGACGCGGAAGCGGACGTCGTCGGCGTGGTTGCTGCCGTAGCGGCGGCCCGAGAACTCCTCTGCGCGGCCGATCACCGGGCGCACGAGGTCGGTCTCGTAGACGTTCTCGACGCCCTGCAGGATGGTCGCGACGCGCTCGACACCCATGCCGGTGTCGATGTTCTTCTTCGGCAGCTCGCCGATCGGCGGGTGGCCGAGCTTGGGGCTCAGGTCGCCGCGGACGTCCTGCATGAAGACGAGGTTCCAGATCTCGATGTAGCGGTCCTCGTCGGCGACCGGGCCGCCCTCGCGGCCGTACGCCGGGCCGCGGTCGTAGTAGATCTCCGAGCAGGGGCCGCCGGGACCGGGCACGCCCATGTCCCAGTAGTTGTCCTTGCCGTCGCGGGCCTGGATGCGCTCGCCGGGCAGCCCGGTGAGCTTGCGCCACAGGCCGGCCGCCTCGGAGTCGTCGTTGTAGACGGTCGCCCAGATGCGGTCCGGGTCGAGGCCGAAGCCGCCTTCGCTCTGCGGCTTGGTGATCAGCTCCCAGGCCGCCTCGATGGCGCCTTCCTTGAAGTAGTCGCCGAAGGAGAAGTTGCCGGCCATCTGGAAGAACGTGTTGTGCCGGGTGGTCTTGCCGACCTCGTCGATGTCCGGCGTGCGCACGCACTTCTGCACGGAGGTCGCGCGCGGGTACGGCGGCGGCGCCTCACCGAGGAAGTACGGCTTGAACTGCACCATGCCGGCGTTGACGAACAGCAGGTTCGGGTCGTCGAGGATCAGCGGCGCGCTGGGCACGCGCGTGTGGCCGCGGCCTTCGAAATGGCGCAGGAAACGGTCGGTGATTTCGTGAGTGTCCACGGGTCAGTCCTTGTGGCTGTGGTTCGGCAGCGGAGTGGCGGCGACGGCGGAAGGGTTCCGGGCAGGCCCGGATCAGCCCTCCGCCCGGCGAGCTCGCCGGACCGGGCGCCGGGCGGCCGCGTGCCGTCCCTCGGCGCGGGGCGCAGTCACGCCCGTCCGCTCCTCGACCATGTCGTGCAGCTCCTGTTCCCGCTCGTTCATGCCCGCGCGCACCTCGGCGCCGAACGAACCCACGGCGCCGGCCAGCTCGCGCACGGCGTCCCCCAGGTTCGATGCTAACCCGGCCGGAGTGGCCTGACGAGCGGTTTCGGCGGCCTTGCGGGAGAGCACGACCCCGGTGACGACGCCGACGCCGAGCCAGAACAGCCGCTTCATTTGCCGGCCTTCCGCGCGGCCTTCAAGGCGCTCTTCTTCTTGCGCGCCTTGATCGCCTTGGACAGGCCGTAGGACAGCGCCGCGGTCTTGACGAGCGGGCCGCCCAGGGTCGCGGTGAACACCGACGCCAGCGCGGAGACGTTGCCGGTGACCGCCTGCGCGTTCGCGGTGATCCCGTCCACCCGCTCGAGCTGGGTGTTGACGTGCGTGATCGTCTCGTTCGCGCCGATCAGCAGCGGATCGGTGTTGCTGTTGGTGCGCTCGATCGCCTCGGTGGCCGCGTCCAGCGTCTTGCCGAGCTTGATCAGCGGGATCGCCAGCAGGACGACCAGCACCACGAATGCTCCTGCGGCGATCAACGCGGCGATCTGCCCTGCCGACACGGGCCCTCCTCGGTTCAGGGGTCGGGATGCCGCCTGAGGTTACCGCCTGGGCCGGTCCCCGACCGTGTCACCCCGCCGGGCCCGGAAAACGTCCTCGCCCGGGAGCCGGTCCGGCCGGCGGAGCGCGGCCCGGGCCGCGGAAACTGTCGGTGCCCGCCGGTAGAGTGGAAACGGGGGGCACCCCGGCGACCGGGGCCGGTTTTCTACCGCTCCTTCAGCACCGCGCGGTACAGCGCGGCCATGTCCTCGTCTCCGTGCCCGGCCTCGACCGCCGCCTCCAGGTGGGCCAGCACCGCCTTCGCCCCCGCCACGTCGACCTCCTCGCCCGCGGCCTCCACCACCAGGCGGGCGTCCTTCGCCGCCAGCCCGGCCGGGAACGACGCCGGGTACTCGCCCGCCAGCATCGCGCCGCCCTTCACGTGCGCGTAGCCGACGTCGAGGCCGCCGCCCTTGATCGTCTCCAGGAACAGGGCCGGGTCCAGGCCGAGGGCGCGGGCCAGGCCCAGGCTCTCCGCCGTCGCGTTGGTCAGCGCGAGCACCCACGCGTTCATCACCAGCTTCAGGCGGCTGCCGCGGCCCGCCGGGCCGAGCCAGATCGTGCGCATGCCGACCGCGTCGAACACCGGCGTCGCCGCCGGCCGGGACTCCTCCGGGCCCGAGCCCAGCACCAGCAGCTGGGCCTGTTCCGCGGGCTGCCGGGTGCCGAGCACCGGGGCGTCGACGAACACGACCCCCGCCTCCTCCGCCATCGCGGCGAGGCGGTCGGTCCAGTCGAGGCCGACCGTGCTCATCTGCAGCCACAACGTTCCCGACGCAGGCGAAGCGGCTTCGAACGCTTCGGCCACGGCGGAACCGTCGGCGAGCATCGTCACGAGGATGTCCGCGCCGTCGGCCGCGGCGGACGGCGAATCGGCCACCGTGGCGACGTCGGACAGGGGTTCGGCTTTGGCCCGGGTCCGGTTCCAGACGCGGACGTCGAGGCCCGCCTCGGCGATGTTGGCCGCCATCGGGGCGCCCATGATCCCGGTTCCGAGAAACGCGACAGTCATGCCGCCATCGTCGCCGAGCCGGGCCGCGGCCGCGCGCTCAGTAGTCGCCGAGCAGGCAGAAGGGGTGGCCCGCCGGGTCGGCGTAGACGCGCCAGCCCCGGCCGCCGAGGTCGGGGTCGAGCAGCCGGCCGCCGTTGGCCAGGACGACGTGGTGCGACTCGCGGAAGTCGTCGACCTCGAAGTCGAGGTGGAACTGCTGCGGGAAGGAGGGGTCCGGCCAGCTCGGCGGCCGGTGGTCGGGGGCCCGCTGGAAACCCAGGACCATTCCGCCGACGTGCAGGGTCGACCAGTCTTCGTCCACGCGCCACCGCGGGTCGGGCCGGTCCACCTCGCCGCCGAGCAGGGCCTGGTAGAAGCGGGCGAGGTACAGGGGTTCCGGGCAGTCCAGGACGATGCACTGCAGCGTCGCGGGCACGGGCACGCCTCCTGCCGTCGCGGGGCCTTCGCGGTGTTCGGGCCACCTGAAGGGGGAAGTTTACGAACTCCGATGATCTTGGCCGCCGCGGCCCATGTTCCGCGTGAACGGCGTTCAAAAGGGCCCCGGACGCCTCACTCCCCGCGGATCGTCCGGCGCAGCTTGGGAACGCGCTCGGCCAGCGTGCGCTCGGCACCGCGCTGCGTGGGCTCGTAGTAGTCCCGGCCGACCAGTTCGTCCGGCGGGTACTGCTGGGCCAGCACCCCCTCGGGCACGTTGTGCGGGTAGCGGTACCCCTGCGCGTTGCCCAGCTTCTTCGCTCCCGCGTAGTGCCCGTCGCGCAGGTGCGGGGGCACCGTTCCGGCCAGCCCCGCGCGGACGTCCGCCAGCGCCGCGTCGATGCCCTTGATCACCGCGTTCGACTTCGGCGCGGTCGCCAGGTGCACGGTGGCCTGCGCCAGCGCCAGCCTGCCCTCCGGCATGCCGATGAACTGGACCGCGTGCGCCGCCGCGACTGCCGACTGCAGGGCCGTCGGGTCGGCCATCCCGATGTCCTCGCTGGCGTGCACGACCAGGCGCCGCGCGAGGAAACGCGGGTCCTCGCCCGCTTCGATCATCCGGGCCAGGTAGTGCAGGGCGGCGTCCACATCGGACCCGCGGATCGACTTGATGAACGCGCTGATCACGTCGTAGTGCTGGTCGCCGTCGCGGTCGTAGCGCACCGCCGCCTTGTCCACTGTGGACTCGACGATGGCCAGGTCGATCGTCTTCGCCTCGGTGGCCGACGCCGCGTCGGCGGCCGCCTCCAGCGCCGTCAACGCACGGCGCGCATCCCCGCCCGCGAGCCGGACGAGGTGGGCGCGGGCATCCTCGGTCAGGGTCAGCTCGCCGCCGAGGCCGCGCTCGTCGGCCAGCGCGCGCTCGATCAGCTCCGTGATGTCCGCGTCGGTCAGCGGGCGCAGCTGCAGCACCAGCGACCGCGACAGCAGCGGCGACACGACCGAGAAGGACGGGTTCTCGGTCGTCGCCGCGACCAGCAGCACCGTGCGGTCCTCGACCGCGCCGAGCAGCGCGTCCTGCTGGGTCTTGGAGAACCGGTGCACCTCGTCGATGAACAGCACCGTGTTCTCGGTGTTGTACTGACGGCGCCGCCGCGCCTCCTCGATGACCCCGCGCACCTCCTTGACGCCGGCCGAAAGCGCGGACATCGCGACGAACCGGCGGCCGGTGGCGATCGAGACGAGGTTGGCCAGCGTCGTCTTGCCCGTGCCGGGCGGCCCGTAGAGCAGCACCGACGCCGGCGCGGCGCCCTCGACCAGCCGCCGCAGCGGGGCGCCTTCGCGCAGCAGGTGCTGCTGGCCGACGACCTCGTCGAGCGAGCGCGGCCGCATCCGCACGGCCAGCGGCGAGCTGGCCGGGTCCGCCTGCGGTTCCGCGCCCGCGTTCGACGTCGTGCGCTCCGGCGGAGGCGCGATGTCGGCGTTCACGGTGAAGAGCTCGTCCTGTGCCACACCGATGACGTTAACCGACCCCACCGACAGAACCTCTTGCCCCGGCCTCCACAAGAGCGCTACCGTCTGGATGACCGGTTGACCGAAAGTGCGATTTGAGTCAACCGGTCAAATGCTCAACGAAACCACAGGTGGAAACGCATGAGCCATCCCAACCGCGAGCGCGCCGACCGGATCCTGGACGCGGCGGGCGAGCTGCTGCTGCGCATGGGCTACCGCAAGGTGGCGATCGACGACATCGCGCGCGCGGTCGGGATCGGCAAGGGCACCGTCTACCTGCACTGGCGCAACAAGGAGCTGCTGTTCCAGGCGCTGATGCTGCGTGAATCGGCCGATCTCACCGACGAGATCCTGAGCGCGATCAAGGCCGACCCGGCGATGATCCTCCCGCACCGGATGATCTCGACGTCGTTCCTCACCACCCACCGCCGTCCGCTGGTGATGGCCATGCTGCGCGGCAACGCCGAAATGTTCGGCTCGATGGGCGATCTCGCCCTGCGGAAGCAGCAGGACCAACTGCGCGCGCAGTTCGAGGAAACGATGCTGCGGCACGGCCTGGTCCGGACGGACGTCCCGAACCTGTCCTTCGCGCTCAACGCCACTTCGGTCGGCTTCTACGTCGGCGGAACGCTCAGCGACGAGTTCGACGACATCCCGCTGGAGGCGAGGGCCGAAGCCCTCGCGCACGTCATCCGTGCCGCGTTCGAACCGCCCGGCGAGCCCGATCCCGCGGCGGTCGCGGAAGTGGCGGCGGAACTGAGTTCGACGCTCGAGGAGCTCGTCTCGGGCTACCGCAACGGGATCTACGCACACGATCCCACCAGGGCCTCCGGCTGATCCGGGGGCCACACCGGGGAAAGGGGCGGAAATGACCAGCACACTGGCCGACACCTGGGGACTCCACGAGGCCCAGTTCTGGCTGCGGGGGAAGCAGCCGGAACAGCGGATCGAGTTCGCCGCGGAACTGGGGATGTGGAACGTCTACGGGCACCCGGAGATCGAAACGATCCTCCGCGACCCGGCGACCTTCTCGTCCGACACGACGCGGCTGATCCCGAAGGACCTGATGCCGGACCCCGACTACGACATGTCGACGGGCAGCATCCTGCAGCTGGACCCGCCGCTGCACAACAAGATGCGCAAGCTCGTCAGCCGCGCGTTCACGCCCAAGGTGGTGGCGGACCTCGAGCCGCGGATCGCCGCGATCACCCACGAGCTGCTGGACGCCGTCCCGGCAGGCGACCGGCTGGAGCTGGTCGAGCACCTGGCCTACCCGCTCCCGGTGATCGTGATCGCCGAACTGCTGGGCGTCCCGGCCGGCGACCGGACCCTGTTCAAGGGCTGGGTGGACAAGATGTTCGAATCCGCCAACCAGGTTTCGCTGGTGAAGAAGGACGAAAACCAGGACGCGGCCATCCGGTCGTCCATGGAAGGCCAGAAGGCGCTCGCCGACTACCTCGGCGTGCACGTCGACGAGCGGCGCAAGCAGCCGCGGGAAGACCTGCTGACGAAACTGGTCGAGGCCGAGCTGGACGGCGAACGGCTGTCGCACTCCGACGTCGTCAACTTCGCGAACATCCTGCTGCTGGCCGGCCACATCACCACCACGATGCTGCTCGGCAACGCGGTGCTGTGCCTGGACACGCACCGGGAGTGGGACGAGCGGGTGCGCGCGGACCGCTCGCTCGTGCCGCCGATGATCGAGGAGTCGCTGCGGTACCTCACGCCGTTCGCGGCGGTGGCCCGCACGACCACGCGGGAGGCGGAAATCGGCGGCGTCACCGTGCCGGCGGACCAGATGCTGCTCTGCTGGGTGGCGGCGGCCAACCGCGACGAGCGGGTGTTCCCCCACCCGGACACGTTCGACCCGCTGCGCGCGGAGAACCCGCACCTGGCGTTCGGCCGCGGGATCCACTTCTGCATCGGCGCACCGCTCGCGCGGCTGGAGGGCCGGGTGACGCTGGACATCCTGTTCGACCGCTACCCGGTGCTGCGCACGATCCCGGGCGAGCCGCCGAAGTTCCAGGTCAACCCGAACATGACCGGGGTGCGTGAGCTGCCGCTCACGACGAAGTAGGCCGGTTGCGCCCTGGGCGAAATCGCTCGCCCGGGGCGCTCGGCGTGGCCCATGGTGGACCGGTGCAGGTGGCGGTGCTGGCGGACGTCCACGGGGTCCTCCCCGCGTTGGAGGCGGTCCTGGCGGAGCCGGACGTCCGGGCGGCGGAGAAGATCGTGCTGCTCGGCGACCTGCTCGCCGGGCCGATGCCGGTGGAAACCCTCGAGCGGCTCCAGGCACTCGGCGACCGCGCGGTGTGGGTGCGCGGCAACGCCGACCGCGAACTGGCCGAATCGGCGCGCACCGGCGGCACGTTCGTCCCGGACCCGATCTTCCCGTGGGCGGCGCAGCAGCTGCGTCCGGCGGATCTCCCGGTGCTCGACGCGTTGCCGCTGACGGAGACCTTGGACGGCGTGCTGTTCTGCCACGCTACCCCGCGCAACGACACGGAGATCGTGCTCGTCGACTCGTCCCCGGAGCGCTGGGCGGAGGTCCTGGAGGGCGTGGCCGAGCCGACGATCGTCTGCGGGCACACGCACATGCCGTTCGTGCGGCTCGTGGACCGGCGGCTGGTGGTGAACCCCGGCAGCGTCGGAATGCCGTACGGGGCAACGGGTGCGCACTGGGCGCTGCTCGGCGACGGCGTCCAGTTGCGGCGCACGGAGTACGACGTCGAGGCGGCGTGCCGGTTCCTCGTTTCGCGGTCGGGCTATCCCGGCATCGAGGAGTGGGCGGACTCCTTCGTCCGCCATCCGGCGTCGGACGTCGAAGCGCTGCGGGTGTTCAGCGGGCGCGGAACGAGTTCCACATGATGACGGCGGCGTAGGGCAGGAATTCGCGGCCGCGGCGCCAGAGCCACGGGATTCCCTTGAGCACCAGCCAGCCCACGTGTCCGGTGGTGCTCGGTTCGGCGCCGCCGCTGCAGGTGAGGCTCACCGGTTCCGGCACGGCGAACCCGGCGTCGGCGAGCAGTCCGGTGAAGCCGTCGGCGAGCATGCGGTGGCCCAGTTCGGAGGGGTGCAGCCGATCGACGCTCCAGGACACCAGGTCGTAGGCGCCGGGCAGCCGGTCGAGGTCGAGACAGGGCACGCGTTCCCGGGCGACGACGTCGTCGATGGCCGAGTTGAGTTCGGCGACGCGGGCGCTGAGAGCGCGTTTGAGCGACGGCGGCAGGCGGAAGACCTTGCTGTGGTCGTGGAAGCGGACGGGCACCACGGTGGTCCCGGTCGCCCGCAGGCGCTGGATGACTTCGGTGAGGTCGGCGGCAACGCGGCCGGCGTCGAAGTCCGGCCGAAGCGTGTCGTTCATGCCGGCGACGACCAGGGCGACATCGGGCCGGTGGGCGACGGCGGCGGGAAGTTGTTCGGTGAGCACGCACCGCATCCGCGCCCCGGCGAAGGAGGGGTTGAGATAGCCGCTGTTTTCAATACCGAGAGCGGCGGCGACCAACGGGCCCACCCCGCGCCAGCCACCCCGCCGCGGCAGGGGATCCCCGAGGCCGACGGCGGTGGAGTCCCCGAGGACGGCCAGCCGCCGAGCTCGTTTGAGCGAGGGTTCGGGCGGCTCGGGCCGGGCGGTGACATCGACGCTCATCACGGTCACGTGCACGACCATCGGCCACCCAGGCTCACACCCGGTGAGGACGAGGTAACACGCCTGCGACACCGGGCCTAATTCTTGACGCGCAGCTCACAGGAGCCGGATATGTCCTGTTCGGGGCGGCGGGGCGGGGAGCGCGAACGCCAGGAATGAGTCATTCATGTCATCCCAAGTCAGGAATGAGTCATTCAAGACGCGGGGACCGGCGCAGGCGAAGGGAGCGAGCGACACCAGCAGCGCCCCACCAACCACACCCCCCTGCCGACCCGATACGCAGCCGCCTCAACGGCCGCCAGGTTGTGTCAAGGCACGCTTTCCCGCCTTGACACAACCTGGCGGCCGTTGAACAATCCGGCGTTCGGGCCGGCGGGGAAACCCCGGCAGACAGAAGCCCGGCAGCACCCTCTGGCAGAGTTTCCGGCAAAGCGGGCCGGTTGGTAGTTCGGTGCCCACCACCCCGAAGCCGCGATTGTGACGACGGCCGGTAGCACCGCGTCGAGGCGGGAAAGCGTGCCTTGACCCGGCGCCACCGGCCGTGTTCTGGCTTCGGATCGGGGTGCAGGGAGGGGTCTGGGTGGGGTGCAGGTTTTGGGCGTCAGCGTCCCGTTCACGCCGATCGAGCACCTGAGAGGCTGCAGCCCCCTCCCCCGACACAGAACCCACCCACCCCAGGGGCCGGTCCCAGTTCCAGTCTACCGGCGACCGCCGACAAAACCGCTGATCAGACCCTGGTTGTCCACACCCCGCCAAGCTTGTGGACAACACCCCGACTCACCGGAACGCTGGATAAAAAGCCAAATCAGCATGCGGCCCCAGCCGCGCCGCCAACGCCGCCGCCACCCGAGCCGCAAACTCGGACACCGCCGTCATCCGAACGTACCCGGCATGCTTCGCCAGATCCCGCCACCAGGTCACGAAAGCCGCCTCCCGGCTGACCGGCGCCGCGTGGCGGGACAGGTTCAGCGACCCCAGCTCCTCGCCCGTGATCAGCCAGACCCGCACCAGCTCGCTGGCGGTCAAGTGCGTCGCGAGGACGTCATCGTCCGCGAACGCGGGCCACACCCCGACCACCTCGGCCCGCCACGCCGCGATCATCGCCTCGCTCATCCCCGCCGGCAGGGCGAGCGCGTCCGGCCAGCCGGCGAACGGCAACCGCAGGTGAGCCGCGTCCACCAGTGCCGACCGCACGCAGCCGTTCTCGAAGTCGAGGAACCGGACCCCCTGCCCGGTCACCAGGTTGTTGTCCGGGCTCAGCTCGACCGGGCTGAACGCCCGGAACCCCGCCGCCCGCGAGTGCTCGACCGCCGTCGTCACCTCGGTGCGCACCTCGTCCGGCACCGGGATGCCCAAGCGCTTCTGGATCAGCGGCGGGACCCGCGCACACAGCTCGTCGACGCCGTCGGAGTCGCCCTTCGCCGGGCCGCCGAGGCGCCGCAGCAACGCGTTGAAGTCCGCTTCCCGGCCGGCCGTGCTCGCGTGCAGGCGGCCCAGCGACCGGGCCCAGGACAGCAGCGCCCGCTCGGCCGCGCGGGAGTCGCGGGCGTAGAGCTTGTCCTCCAGCGTCGGCGTGCGGCCGAGGTCCTCCAGCACCAGCACGCGGTCGCGGCCGTCGTGGGCGACCAGCTCCGGGCACATCCGCTCGTCCGGGGCCAGCGCCGTGAACAGCTGGTAGCTGACCGCCTCCTGGGCGAACGGGTCGGCGCCGGACTCCGGCGGGTCCGGGTAGTGCTTGATGACGAGCGTGCGCGGCAGCGCGAACGACGACACCACCCGCGCGCGGACCACCGTGGCCGGGCCGCTTCCCGCCAGGTCCTCGGGCCCGACCAACGTGATCGCGCTGCCGAACCGGCGCGAGAGAACGGACTCGCCCGCCGCGACCGCCGCGGCGATGGCGAGCTGCTCGGCTCCTGCCCCGACTCCAGCGTCGCCGGCGGAGGAGGTGTCGACTGTCATTGTCACCGACCCTACTCGTGACTGAGCAACCATGACTACTGACATCCGGACAAGAAGGAGCATCCCGGCCGGAAACGCATCACCCGCGTGAAAGCGGACGCGTTCCCACCGGTGAACGTTGCCCATTCCGGCGCACGATCAACACAATGGCCGCAGCTGCAACGATTCCGAGAAGGTTGACCAGCAGCTGACCGACGGACTGGAGACACCGGCTCCACTCCCCCGCCACGGCCGCGACGACCGCGTAGCCCGCGGCCGGCACCGTGGTCACGGAGATGAACACGCCCACCAGCGCGGCCGACTTCGCCGACGTCATCGCGAGCATCCCCGCGGCGCCGGCCAGCATCGCGACGACCAGCGACGGCACGCCGACCGAGAAGACGAAGTCGACCTCGTGGTTGTTCTCCAGCCGGAACGCCGTTTCGCCGAAGACGTCGGTCGCGCGCACGAGCAGCGCGCCGCCCAGCGTCACGACCATCGCCAGCGGGAAGCCCGCACCCAGCGCGGCGGCCGCCCGGCGGACGAGGTCCCAGCGGCGCAGCACGAGCCCGACCGCGAACGCGGCCAGCGGCCCGAACTCCGGGCCGACGACCATCGCGCCGACGATCGTGACCGCGGAGTTCGTGAGCACGCCGGCCGCGGCGAGCAGGCAGGCGATGGTGAGGAAGGCCAGGAACGTCACGTTCATCCGGGATTCCTCTCCGGTGCGCGCGACCAGCTCCTCCCACACGACGGCGTCCGCGGCTTCGCCCGGCGCGGCCTCTTCCGCCCGGTCGGCGGCGTCGGACAGCGCGGTGTCGAGCGCTTCCAACGTGATCCCGCCGGTGTGGTCGAGACCGAGGCCGCACAGCGCGTCGATGATCTCGTCCGCCGCCTCACGGGCGATGTCGGCCTCGATCAGGTCGCCCGCGGGCTCCACGGCGGCGCCGCGGTGCACGACGAGGTGCGCGCTGCCGGCGTGTGCCCGCAGGATGTCTAGCGCCTCGGCGGTCTCGTCCGGCGGGCACACGGCCCTGAGGTGCAGCACTAGTTCTGCGGCGGGGTGGCCGGCTTCGCGTCGATCCCGGCCTCCTTGCGCTGCTGCGCGGTGATCGGTGCCGGCGCCGCGGTCAGCGGGTCGTAGCCGCCGCCGGTCTTCGGGAACGCGATCACGTCACGCAGCGAGTCGGCCTTGGCCAGCAGCATGACGATGCGGTCCCAGCCGAACGCGATGCCGCCGTGCGGCGGGGGGCCGAACTGGAAGGCGTCGAGCAGGAAGCCGAACTTCTCCTGCGCCTCCTCCTCGCCGAGGCCCATGAGGTTGAAGACGCGCTTCTGGACGTCGCCGCGGTGGATACGGATCGAGCCACCGCCGATTTCGTTGCCGTTGCAGACGATGTCGTAGGCGTAGGCCAGTGCGTTGCCCGGGTCCTGCTCGAACTTGTCGATCCACTCCGGGGTCGGCGAGGTGAACGCGTGGTGCACCGCGGTCCACTTGCCGGAGCCGACGGCCACGTCGTCGCCGATGTCCTCGACCGGCGCGAACAGGGGCGCGTCGACGACCCACACGAACGACCAGGCGTTCTCGTCGATCAGGCCGAGCCGCTTGCCGATCTCGTCGCGCGCGGCGCCGAGCAGCGGCTGCGTCGACGACGCCTTGCCCGCGGAGAAGAAGATGCAGTCGCCCGGCTTCGCGCCCGCCGCCGCGGCGACGTTCTCGCGCTCGGTCTCGGACAGGTTCTTCGCGACCGGGCCGCCGAGCGTGCCGTCCTCGTTCACGAGGATGTACGCGAGGCCCTTGGCGCCGCGCTGCTTGGCCCACTCCTGCCACGCGTCGAGCTGGCGCCGCGGCTGGTCGGCGCCGCCCGCCATGACGACCGCGCCGACGTACGGGGCCTGGAACACGCGGAACGGCGTGTCGGCGAAGAACTCCGTCATGTCGGTGATCTCGAGGTCGAAGCGCAGGTCCGGCTTGTCCGAGCCGTACTTGGCCATCGCCTCGTGGTAGGTGATGCGCGGGATGGGCCGCGGGATCTCGTGCCCGATCAGCTTCCACAGCGCGGAGACGATGTCCTCGCCGAGCTTGATGACGTCGTCCTGCTCGACGAAGCTCATCTCGATGTCGAGCTGGGTGAACTCGGGCTGGCGGTCCGCGCGGAAGTCTTCGTCGCGGTAGCAGCGGGCGATCTGGTAGTACCGCTCCATGCCGCCGACCATGAGCAGCTGCTTGAACAGCTGCGGCGACTGCGGCAGCGCGTACCAGGAGCCGGGCTTGAGCCGCGCGGGCACCAGGAAGTCGCGGGCGCCTTCGGGCGTCGAGCGGGTCATCGTCGGGGTCTCGATCTCGACGAAGTCCTGGGCGTGCAGCACCTCGCGCGCGGCGCGGCTGACCTCGCTGCGCAGCCGCATGGCCGCGGCCGGGCCGCTGCGGCGCAGGTCGAGGTAGCGGTGCTTGAGCCGGACCTCTTCACCGACGTCGACGCGGTCGTCGATCGGGAACGGCAGCGGCGCGGCCTCGGAGAGCACCTCGAGCTGGGTCGCGAGGACCTCGATCTCGCCGGTGGGGATCTCGGCGTTGGCGTTGCCCTCGGGCCGCTCGGCGACCTCGCCGACGATCTTCACGCAGAACTCCGACCGCAGCGCGTGGGCGCGCTCGGCCATCTCGCCTTCGCGGAAGACGACCTGGGCGACGCCGCTGGCGTCACGGAGGTCGATGAAGATGACGCCGCCGTGATCGCGCCGCCGGGCCACCCATCCGGTGAGGGTGACGGTCTGTCCGGCCTGCTCGGCACGCAGGGTGCCGGCGTTGTGGGTGCGGAGCACTGCGACTGCTCTCCTTCGACATGGGTGGTCTTCGCTGCTGGAAAGGCTAACGAACTGCCCAGCGTACGACGTCGGCAGGCTGGCCCGGCGCGGTGGTCACCGGGCACTCCCCCGTGAAAGTGCCCGGCCCGTGTGTCAGAGGACGTATCTGGGGCGGGTTTCCAGGGCGGCGACCAGGCGGTGGGCCTGGGCCAGGTAGGCCGCCACCTGGTAGATGCGGCCGCCCGGGTTCGCGACCAGCCAGCTCGCGGCCGCGGACGCGGAGGCGAAGAACGGCTGCCCCGCGCAGGCCACCGGGTCGACGCCGTCGAGCCCGAAGCCCAGGTCGACGGCCGCGACCACCGCCGCCGGCGGGTCGACCAGGAGGATGCCCTGCGGCATCAGCTCGATGCGGATGTGCGTCCCGGTGACCGGGCAGACGGCCGCGGCGTGGACGCGCTCGCCGGTCGCGATGGCCAGCAGGAACATGTCGACCGTGCCGTCCGGGCCCGCACCGAGGGTGCCTTCGGCCGGTTCGAGGCGGTGGTGGGCGCCGCGGGGCGCCGGACCGGTCGAGACGAGGTCGCGGTGCAGCGTGAACCCGATCAGTTCGACCAGCCGGCGGGCCTCGGCCGGGGTGACGCCGACGGTCGCGGCCAGCCGGTCGACCCCCACCGGGTGCCGGCCGGCCCGCGTCAGCTTGAGGGCGGCCCAGGCGAGCCGGGCGGCCGCGACACGGTCGGTCTGCGAGGTCGTCAACGTCCGGCTCCTTTCGGGATCGATCCCTTCGACGTTAGGCGCCGGTGCGGCGGGACGACAACGACACGACCGGACATTTTGCCGCAAACCGAAGACACCGGGCCCCGAACGCCCCGAACGGCCCAGTACGTCACCCGGTGGATCCACAGAGGACCGGCGCAGCAGTTCCTCCGGCCCCTCCCCGCGCAACTCCCCCACGAGTCACAGCAAGCGCAGCTGCTCCGCGGGCGCGGCCTCGGCCGCCGGCAGCTCCGGACCGCGCGCGTCGAACGCGGACTTGCGGTCCAGGCCGTGCCGCCGCAGCAGCGGCCCGACGCGCTCCGCGAGCCCCTCGCGATAGGCCTTCCGCACGTAACTGCCCCGCGCGTACAGCTCCCGGTACCGCGGGACGAGCTCCGGGTGCGTGCCCGCCAGCCAGCGGCCGAACCACTCGCGCGCCCCCGGCCGCAGGTGCAGCGCGAACGCCGTGACGCTCGTCGCGCCGACGTCGGCGAGCCGGGCGAACAGCGCGTCCAGCGCCTCTTCGGAGTCGGTCAGCCATGGCAGCACCGGCGCCACCAGCACCGAGCACGGCAGCCCGGCCTCGCGCGCTTTGCGCACCAGTTCCAGCCGCGCCCGCGGGCTCGGCGTGCCGGGTTCGATGCGGTGCTGCAGCTCTTCGTCGAGCAGCGCGATCGACACCGCGAGCCCGACCGGCACGTCGCGGGCGACGTCCTTCAGCAGCGGCAGGTCGCGGGCCAGCACCGTGCCCTTGGTCAGCACCGACAGCGGTGTGCCCGAGCGCGCCAGTGCCGTGATGATGCCGGGCATCAGCCGGTAGCGGCCCTCGGCGCGCTGGTAGGGGTCGGTGTTGGTGCCCATCGCGACGTGCTCGCGCCGCCACGAGGGCTTCTTCAGCTGCGCGGCCAGCACCTGCGGGGCGTTGATCTTGACGACCACCTGGGTGTCGAAGTCGCGGCCGGCGTCGAATTCGAGGTAGGTGTGGGTGTTCCGGGCGAAGCAGTTGTGGGACACCATGCCGTCGGCCACGAAGTCGCCGGTGCCGGTGGTGATGTCGAACAGCGGCAGCTGCAGGCCCAGCGGCTCGATCGCCTCCACGCGGCGGCGGCTCGCGCCGATCACCGCGCCCTCGAGGGACCGCTTCCACGTCACGGCCGGGTTGCTGACGTGGAAGAACCGCAGGACCTCGCCGACGCCGCCGAGCAGCCGGACTTCCTGGCGCGTCGGGAACTTCGGCACCTCGTCGAGCTGGTGGGTGAAGCCGAAGCGGGCGAGCGCGGCGGTGAAGGCCTCGGCGATCTCGGGTTCGTCGTGCGCCACCGCGAGGACACCGCGGCCGTAGTCGCCCGCGATGTCGAAGACGCCGGCGAGGAACCCGCGCTGCCAATGGGCGTCCGGATCCGGCGGCACCTTGAGAAAGCCGACCGAGGCCCCGAAGTCCGGCAGGTAGCGCAGCGCCCGCGCGGCGGCGTCCGGCTCGGCGGCGAACCCGCCGGAGCGCAGCATCCCGCACAGGTAGCCGGCCCGGTAGCCGAGCGTCTCGTCCGGCGTCGGCGCGAACCGGCCGACGCCGATCAGCTCGGCGCCGGGCTCCAGGTGCGGCCGCTGGGCGGCGCCGAACTTGCTGCCGGTGACGTGCTTCCAGCCCTTGCTGGTGAGGAACCGGTGATCACCGCCGGCCACGAGCCGGGTGCCGTCTTCGAGCGTGACGCGGTAGGCGGCGCGCAGGGTGGTCCAGTGCGCTTCGACCGTGGTCGGCACCAGCCGCCGGGAGGCACCGTGGCCGCGGGTGCCGTAGATCGCGTCGCCGACCTTCAGGTCCGACAGCGCCTTCGTCCGGCCGTCGGCCATCAGGATCCGGGTGCCGCCTTCGAGGCAGTAGGTGCAGGCGTGTGAGCAGCCGCGGTAGGGGTTGACGGTCCAGCCGAAGGGCACGCCGGAGCCGGCGGGCACCTTGTTCAGCACCGACCGGGCGTGCACCTCGTGAAAGGTGACGCCGTCGAATTCCGGTGACCGCACCGAGCGCACCAGGCCCTCGAGCCCGGGCAGTGCCGGTTCACCCTCCCCTGTCCGCTGCCGATCCCATCGCACGGCGCCAGTCGAACATATGTTCTAGACGAGTGTCAAACCGGTTCGGGACGAGTGGATCAGGTGGTGCTGCTGTGACTGATGGGTTTTCAGGACGAGAAGCGCTCCAGCGCCCGGATCTTGTTGGTCGCGTCCAGCGCCGCCACCTTGTACGCCTCCGAGAGCGTCGGGTAGTTGAACACCGCGTCCACCAGGTAGTCGACCGTGCCCCCGCACCCCATCACCGCCTGTCCGATGTGGACCAGGTCGGTCGCGCCCGTGCCGAACACGTGGACGCCCAGCAGCTTGCGGTCCGTGGTGGACACCAGCAGCTTGAGCATCCCGTAGCTGTCGCCGGTGATCTGGCCGCGGGCCAGCTCGCGGTAGCGGGCGATGCCGACCTCGTACGGCACCGACGACGACGTCAGCTGGGCCTCGGTCGCGCCGACGTACGAGATCTCCGGGATCGTGTAGATGCCGATCGGCTGCAGCGCGCCCAGCTCGTGCGCCGGCTCGCCGAACGCGTGGTACGCCGCCAGCCTGCCCTGGTCCATCGACGTCGCCGCCAGGGCGGGGAAGCCGATCACGTCGCCGACCGCGTAGATGTGCGGCACGGCCGTGCGGTAGTTCTCGTCGACGACCAGGCGGCCGCGCTCGTCCGCGGTCAGGCCCGCCGCCTCCAGGTTGAGCTCGCCGGTCATGCCCTGACGGCCGGCGGAATACATGACGCCGTCGGCCGGGATGCGCTTGCCGCTGACCAGTGTCGTGATCGTCGCGTGGTCGGAGACCGCCACGTCCGCGACCTTCTCGCCGAACCGGAAGGTGACCCCCAGGTCGCGCAGCTGGAACTTGAGCGACTCGACGATCTCCGGGTCGCAGAAGTCGAGCATGTGGTCGCGCTGCTCGACCACGGTGACCCGCGAACCGAGCGCGGCGAACATCGACGCGTACTCGATCCCGATCACCCCGGCGCCCACCACGACCAGCGACGACGGGATCTGCTCCAGCCGCAGGATCTCGTCGGAGTCGAGCACGCGGGCGGCGTCGAAGTCGACCTGCTTCGGCCGCGCGGGCCGGGTGCCGGTGGCGATCACGACGTGGTCGGCCGACAGGGTCCGCCGGTCGCCGCGGTGACGGCCTTCGACGAGCACGGTGTGCGGGTCGGCGAACGAGGCGGTGCCGTCGATCAGGTCGATGTGGTTGCGCATCAGCTGCGCGCGCACGACCTGGACCTCGCGCCCGACGACGTGCTGGGTCCGCGCGAGCAGGTCGGCGATGGTGATGTCCTGCTTGACGCGGTAGCTCGCGCCGTAGAGCTCGCGCTGGTTCATGCCGGTCAGGTAGAGCACGGCCTCGCGCAGGGTCTTGGACGGGATCGTGCCGGTGTTGACGCACACCCCGCCGACCATGTCGTGCCGGTCGACGACCGCCACCTTCTTGCCGAGCTTCGCCGCGGCGATCGCGGCCTTCTGCCCGCCGGGGCCCGAACCGATGACGATGAGGTCGTACTCGTGCTCGCTCACGACGTCGAGCCTGCGCACCCGGCGGGCCGGGCGCAACCCCCCGGCGGTGAAGATCCGCGCACGGTCCCGCCGGACTCCCACCCGGCCAGGCACCCGATCAAGCCCGCAGCGCACCCCGGAGCCGCTGAAAATCGGTCACGGAGTCCAGCCCGGCGTCGATTTCCTCGTTCAGCATCGCCGCCAGCTGTGCGGCGACATCCGGGCCGAGCACCTCCCCCAGCCGCTCCAGCAGCGACAACGCCTCCCACGGCGAGCCCGCCAAAGACCCGGCGGCCACCCCCGGCTCGGGCGGCTTCAGCCCCTCCTCCAACCCGAACCGCCCGGCCGCCAAGAGCGCGGCCACGACCAGGTGCGGCTGGGCGTCGGCCCCGGCGAACCGGAACTCCAGCCGCGGACTCGACGTACCCCCGGCCACCCGCACCGAAGCGGTCCGGTCGTCATACCCCCACCGCACCTCGCGTGGAGAGAACGGCGCGGTCCGAAGCCGGACGTAGGAGTTCCAAGTCGGCGCCCACACCGCCGTCAACGCCCGGGCATCCCGGAGGACCCCGGCCAGGAACCCGCCCAGCAGATCGGGCTCCGAACCGTCCACAGCGGACAGCGACAGGTGGACGTGCCCGGAGTTCCCCTGACCCGGCTCGGGAGCCGCCAGGTAGTCGGCACCGACCGCGTGCCGGGCGCAAGCCCGGCGCACGATCAGCTGCTGCAGCAGGACGTCGTCACAGGCCGCCAGGGCGTCCCGGTGCCGCAGCACGATCTCGTACTGCCCGGGATGACACTCCGCCCGGGCCGACTCGACGCCGAGCCCGGCGTCGGCCAGATCGGTCCGCAGGTCACGCAGCAGCGGCGCCAGCCGTTCGGTACCCCCGACCGCGTAATCGACACCGTGCGCGGTGAGCGGCACCCCGGAGGAATCCCGGAACACGACCTCGTGCTCGATGCCCACCGACGGCACCAGCCCCAGCCCTTCCAACGCGGCGAGCTGGGTACGCAGCACCTCCCGCGGGGCGAGTTCCGCGGCCGCCCCGGACGGCCATTCGACGTCGCCGACCACCGCCCACGTCCGGTCCCCCAGCGGGATCACCGACGCCGCGTCCGGCCGCACCCGCAGGTCACCGAACCCTTCGAGGTACCCGCCCAGCACGCCGGACGCCGGCAGCGGCTCCCGCGACGGCGTCCACGCGAAGACGTAGCTGCACACGCCGTAGCCGTCTTCGAGCACCGAAGCGGCGAACGGCGCGGCGAGCTCGACCGCGGCGAACCGGGCGTGCGGGTCGGGGACCAGCAGGAGCAGCCGGGCGTCGTCCTCGGCCAGCACGCCGCGCAGCACCGCCTCGCCCTCGGCGGCCGCCGCGCGCCGGGCCGCGAGGGACCGCGGGCCCGCCGGCCGCGCGAACGGCATCACCACGCGCCGCCCGGATCCGGGGCGTGCAGCGGGTTCGGCACCCGGCCCCAGCGGACGTCGAACTCGTCGTCGCGCTCCACCTTGTCGAAGCCCTGGCCGGCGAAGTGCTCCCGGTTGAGCGTCACGCGCTCGACGTCCGGGGCGAACAGGCGGCAGGCGTCGAAGCGCGCGGCCAGGTCGGGGTTCTCGTCGCGGTAGCGGCCGGCGATCTGCCGCACCGGCGCCCAGAACGCCGCCCGCGGCAGGCCCAGCTCGTCGAGCAGGAGCTCCGCCCAGAACCGGAACTGGCCGGAGAACACCGAGCTGAACAGCGACTGGGCGAGCAGGTGCGCGGGCCAGCGCAGCATGTCCGCGGCCGCCTCGGGCGGCAGCGACGCGTAGCTCGGCAGCTGTTCGTCGAGCAGGTCGACACCCTGGGCGAAGTCCTTGATCAGCACTCGTTGCGGGAAGCCGGTGTCGTCCACGACCAGGATCAGGTTCTGGCCGTGCGGGCAGAACCCGACGCCGTGGCGCAGCAGCCACTGCAGCAACGGCGTCAGCACCAGGTCGAACAGCCGGGTCAGCCACGCTGTCGCGTCCCCGCCGCCGATCAGGTGCGAGAGCACCGAGACACCGTCCGGTCCGCGGTACGGCAGCGCGGCGAACGAAATCGCGCGCTCCCCGGCCGCGAGCCGGATGGGCTCGCGCCACAGCGCGCCCAGGGTTTCGTGAAACCGGTACGGCAGTTCCTCGAGGTGCCCGAACAGCGGGTGCTGCACCGACACGCTCGCGACCTCGCCGAGCAGCCCGAACCGGTACTCCTCCGTCAGCAGCGGATCGCCCGCGGAGACCTGTCGCAGCCAGGTCGTCACCGAGGGCCCGGCGAGTGTGGCCGCGGAGTTGAGCCCGCGGTAGACGAGCGTGTTGCGCACCGAAACGGCGGTCTTGACGTCGTGGCGGCCGGGCGTGCTCACGTTCGCCAGCGTCCGGACCGTCTGGTGCGGGCGGTAGGCGTCGGCACTCTCCCCCAGTTCGATCACCACGCCGGTGGCGAGCTCGGCGGCGTAGAGCGTGCCGAGGATTTCGTCGGCCTGCCACGGGTGCACGGGCACCCAGACGTAGTCCCCGGGCGCCTTGGCGGCGAACTCTTCGCGCTGGTCGCCGAGTTCGGCGGCCAGCAGCGCGTCCCGGCTCAGCTCGTCGACGCAGCGGAACTCGGCGTGGTCCGGGTGGACGGCGAACCAGCGCAGCCGGAGGTCCGCCCCCGCCTCGGGGGCGTACCGGGCCCGGTCGCGCGCGGAGAACCCGACGCGGCCCTTGTTGAGCACGAGCCGGGGATGGCCGGTGAGGTGACCGTCCGCGAGGTCGTAGTCCATGGCGGACAGTTCGGCCGCGGTCGGCGCGCGGCGCAGGCGGGCGGCCTCGTTGGCGACGGTCGAGGTCAGCTCGGCGAGCACGTCGGCCAGCCGCAGCCCGCTCAGGCCCAGGACTTCGCGGGCGTCGACGACGAGCGTGCGCGGGTCGGTGGCCGGTTCGCCGTTGCGGTGCGCGCTGCCGGGCTCGACCGTCCAGGCGTCGAACGCGCCCCGCCGCGCCCGGAACGTGTAGCCGGCGCCGGGCAGCTCCAGCCGGTGGACGTCGCCGTCGGCGACCGGCTCCAGCATGTGCTCGTAGGACAGCTCACCGAGCATCTTGTGCGTGATCAGGGCGCCGGCCGCGCGCCAGGCGGCAGCATCGTCCAGGGTCACAGGTCCTCCAGGCCGAACGTGGTGAACGCGGTGCGGTCGGGCAGCTCGTGCACGGTCTTGCCGCACACGGCGTTGAGGATCACGGCCGCCCGCCACGCGCCGAGCCCGAGGTCGGGGGCGCCGGGCCCGTGGGTGTGCCGTTCGGCGTTCTGCACGAACAGCGACCCGGGCACGTCGAGCGCGACGCGGTAGTCCGCGCCGACTTCGATGCGCCCCCGCCGGTCCCGGCGGACGGCGTCGCCGAGTCCGGCCAGCAGCGGCCCGGCCGGCGCCTCCGCGTACCCGGTGGCCGCGACCACGGCGGCGGTGCGCAGGGTGGCGCCGCGGCCCTGCTGCGCGTGCCGCACGAGCAGTTCGATCTCTTTGTCGACTGTGGACGCTCCGAGGACCTCGACGCCGGGGGTCAGCACGGCGCCCGGCGGGCCGGTGACGCTGCGGCGGTAGAGCTCGTCGTGGATCGCGCCGATCGTTTCGGCGTCGATGCCCTTGTAGAGCTGCCACTGCGCGGGCAGCAGCCGGTCGCGGACGGACTCGGGCAGGCCGTGGAAGTACGCGGTGTAGTCCGGCGTGAACTGCTCGAGACCGAGCTTCGAGTACTCCATCGGCGCGAACGCCGGCGTCCGGGCGAGCCAGCGCAGTCCGTCCACAGTGGATCTGTGCCGCAGCAGGTCGAGCACGACTTCGGCGCCCGACTGCCCGGAGCCGACGACGGTGACGCTCTCGGCGGCGAGCAGTTCGTCCCGGTGCGTCAGGTAATCGGCCGAATGCAGCGCGAGGACGCCGGGGTCGGCGACCAGGTCCCGCAGCGGCTCCGGCACCGAAGGCACCGACCCGATGCCGAGCACGACGTGGTCCGCGAGCACCGGTTCCCGGCCGTCGATGGTGAGCTCGAAGGCGTCGCCGGCCCAGCGGATGCCGGTCACCTCGTGGCCGAAGCGGCACGACGGCAGGCGGGCGGCGGCCCAGCGGCCGTAGTCGTCGTATTCGGCGCGCAGCGGGTGGAACCGCTCGGCGAAGTAGAACGGCAGCAGGCGGCCGCGGTCGCGCAGGTAGTTGAGGAAGGAGAACGGGTTCGTCGGGTCGACCAGCGTCACCAGGTCGGCCAGGAACGGCACCTGCAGCGTCGCGCCCTCGACGAGCAGGCCGGGGTGCCAGCGGAACTCCGGGCGCGTGTCGAAGAAGACGGCGTCGAGGCTGTCGACGCCGGAGGCCAGCGCCGCGAGCGAGAGGTTGAACGGCCCGATCCCGACGCCGGCGAGGTGGTGGCGCCTCACGAAGCGACCGGGCTTTCCCGGCCGGCCACGAGCTCGGCGCCTGCCGTGGCGACGATGCGGTCGAGCAGCGGGAGGTAGTCGGCGGCGGTGGTGTGCGGGTGCAGCAGCGTCAGCTTGAGCCACAGCTGGTTCCCGCCGCCGGGCGCGGTCGGCAGCGCGGCCCGGCCGATGACGGCGGTACCCGCTTCCAGGAGGGCCCGGCGGACGCGCGCGACGAGCTCGTCGCCGCCGCTCTCGTCGGCGACGACCGGCCGCAGGACCACTGTGGACAGTTCGGGCGGACCCCAGAGCCGCAGGCCGGGGTGCTCCTCGACGTGCCGGGCGACCTCGGCGGCGGTGGCGCAGCAGCGTTCCACGAGCGCGCCGAGGCCGTCGGTGCCGAGCGCGTGCACGGTGACGGCCATCCGGAAGGCGTCCGGCCGCCGTGACGTCCGGATCGATCGCCCGAGCAGGTCCGGCAGGCCGGCTTCGGTGTCGTCGTCGGCGTTGAGGTACTCGGCGCGAACGGTGAGCGCCCCGAGATCGGCGGCCTCGCGGGCGGCGAAGAGCCCGGCGGCGACCGGTTGCCAGCCGAACTTGTGCAGGTCGAGGGCGACGGAGTCGGCGTGATCGAGCCCGGCGAGCTTGGTTTTGAGGGTGTCGCTGCAAAGCGCCATCCCGCCGTAGGCCGCGTCGACGTGCAGCCGGGCGTTGTGCCGGCGGCAGATCCGGGCGATTTCGGGCAGCGGGTCGAGGGTGCCGGTGTTGGTGGTCCCGGCGGTGGCGACGACGACGCAGCCGGGGGTGAGGATCTCGTCGAGCGCTTCGGGGAGCAGCCGGTCGCCCTCGCACGGGACGACGATCGGGGCGGGCAGGCCGAGCAGCCAGGCGGCGCGGGCGACGCTGTGGTGGGCGTTGGCCCCGCAGACCGGCTGGACGATGCCGTTTTCCCGGGCGAGGAGGAGGCCGAGGAGGTTGGATTCGGTGCCACCGGTGGTGACGACGGCGTCGGGATTGCCTGCGTCGGGATAGCACAACCGGGCGATCCCGGCGGTGAATTCGCGTTCGAGTTCGCTGGCGACGGGGGCCTGGTCCCAGGAGTCCATGGAGGGGTTGAGGGCACCGGCGACGACATCGGCGGCCACGGAGACGGCGAGCGGCGGGCAGTGCAGGTGGGCGGCGCAGGCGGGATCGGCGGGATCCGCGGACCCGGCGGCGAGCAGGCGGCTGAGCTGTTCGAGCGCGGCTTCGGCCCCGATGCCACGGCGGGGCAGGGCAGCGCGACCGGTTTCGGACAGTGGATCCGTGTTGTCCTGCTCGTCCGCATCCGGAGGGGGAACTTCGGGTCCGGCGCGGTGATCCGCCGCCCCGAGGTCGCCACCCTCCGCGACCAGCGCCGCCGCGACCGCGGCCGGGCCGCCCGCCGGGACCGGGCCGCCGCGTTCGGCGACACCCGCCGCCATTCCGCGCAGGGCCACCGGGATCAGCTCGCCGAGCCGGTCCGCGCCGCCGTGGCCACCGGCCAGCCCGTCTGCCCGCATGTGCCCGCCTTCCTTAGGGTTGCCTTGCCTACGCTGAGCAACAGTACGGCGACCGGCGGTTGCCTGTCATCCCCGTCCAGCATGCTCGACCGGGTGGCGGTGACGCGTCGGCCATCGGGAGTAGGTTCACCGCGAGGAGGTGATCGACGTGCCCCGCTGGGACGTCCTGCTCGCCATCGGCGCGGGCGGCGCGCTCGGCAGCCTCGCCCGCTACGGCCTGTCGGTGGCGATCCCGCACGCGCGCGGCGAGTTCGCCGTCGCGACGCTGCTCACCAACGCGCTCGGCTGCCTGCTCATCGGCGTCCTGATGGCCGTCCTCACGACGACCGCGCGTCCGCACCACCTCCTCCGCCCGTTCCTCGGCGTGGGGATCCTCGGCGGCTTCACGACGTTCTCCACGTTCGTGACCGATACCCTCGACGCGGCCACGACCGGGCGTCTCGTGGGATCCTTGGCGTACGTGGCCGCGTCGCTGCTGCTGTGCCTGACCGCGGTCGCGGCCGGCCTGGCGGCGACGCGCATGCTCCGGAAGGGCCGACCGGAGTGACCGTGGTCCTGGTGGCCCTCGGGGGCGCGGCGGGCTCGATCCTGCGCTACCTGACCGACCGGAAAATCCAGCAGTGGCGCGACTCGCCGTTTCCGTTCGGGACGCTCACGGTGAACATCGCGGGCTCGTTCATCCTCGGGTTCCTGAGCGGCTGGCTCCTGCACGGCGCGGAGCCGTCGTCGGTGCGCGCGCTGGTGGCCGTGGGGTTCTGCGGCGGGCTGACGACGTTCTCGACGTTCGGCTACGAGACGGTCCGGTTGTTCCTGGAGAAGACGCGGTTATACGCGGTGCTGAACGTGGTCGCCACCGTCCTCGCGGGCCTGACCTCGGGCGCGCTGGGCCTGCTGCTCGCCACGGGCGTCTTCCCTTAGCGGTTCGGACGCCGCATCCGCCGCTCCACGCGGCCGAGTGCCTCGTCGAGCCGCCTGGCCTGCCCGTTCTCCCGGCCCGCACGGCGCTCGAGCTTCCACTCGACGTACTCGGCCAGCGTGGTGTCCGCCCACTTGCGCTTCACCCGGCGACGGCTCCGCAGCAGCCGCAGCTCGGCCGCCTCGGCGCGCGAGGCGTCGGGCACACCGGTCGCCGCCCGCAGCGCGAGGCTCTCCCGTGCGCGGTTCGCGCGGCGGGCGAACGCCTTGCTCCGGGGCAGGTTCTTGCGCGTCGACTTGGCGTTCTCGCCGTAGTCGTCGCGGCGGTCCTTCAGGTAACTGAGCCGCTTCTTCTCCTGCGGCGTCTTCCGTTTCATCCGGCCCTCCTCCGGGGCCAGGAAACACCCGGCCCCGGAGAGAGGCAACGCAATATCAACGCGGCGCCAGCCCGCGCACCTGCTCGAACGGGTCCTCCCCGGTCGGCAGCAGCGCGATGACCGGCGTCGTCAGCCCGTTGTCCACATAGGCCTGCACCTGCTCGCGGCACGACTCGACACTCCCGTGGATCACCAGCTCGTCCACCACCGAATCCGGGATCACCCGGTTCGCCTTCTGCCGGTCGCCGGCCGCCCAGGCTTCGTGCATCGGGGCCAGCGCCTCACCGCGGCCCAGCCACTCGTGGAACGCCGCGTACACCGGGACCGTCAGGTAGCTCGAGATCAGCATCCGGCCGAGACCCCGGGCCGCCTCGGCGTCCTCCGTGGGGCAGACGAAGATGCGGGCCGCCAGCTCGACGTCGGGACCGACGACCGACCGCACCCGGGGCACGTCCGAAGCCGCCAGCCAGTTCGTGATCGCACCATCCGCTTCGCGCGCGGCCAGGCGCAGCATGCCCGGGCGGAGGGCCGCCAGCATGATCGACGGCGGCGGATCGGCCGGGCGCTCCAGGCGGAACTTCGACACCGCGAACGTCTCGTACTTCTCGCTGACCTTCTCCCCCGCCAGCGCCGTACGCAGGAAGCGCAGCGTGTCGCGAGAGCGGGCGAAGGGTTCCGAGAAGTCGGCCGCGTTCCACGACGAGACGATCACCGGGGACGACGCGCCGATGCCGAGGACGAACCGGCCCGGTGCCAGCTCCGCGACCGTCGCCGCCTGCATCGCCAGCAGGCCGGGGCCGCGCGTGTACACCGGCACGATCGCCGTGCCCAGCCGCAGCTGCGGGGCCCACTGCGAGGCCAGCACCAGCGGCGTGAACGCGTCGGTGCCCGCCGTCTCGGCCGTCCACGCGTCCGTGTAGCCCAGGTCCGGCAGCTGCTCGACCAGTTCCTTGTGCGCCGTCAGCGGCACCCCGGTCAGCGGAATCGTCAGGCCCCAGCGGCTCATGCAGTCTCCTTCTCGACGGCGGACAGTTCACGCAGCAGCCAATCGACCTGCGTGCGCATCAGGTTCTCCGCGACCTCTTCGGCCTGCGGTGTCATGTGGGTCGCGCCCGCCAGCGGCAGGAAGACGTGCGGCCGCCCCTTCGCCAGCAACGCCGACGACAGCCGCAGCGCGTGCGCGACGAACACGTTGTCGTCGGCCAGCCCGTGCACGATCAGCAGCGCGCGGCTCAGCTCGCCCGCGCTCTCGATCAGCGAGTTGTGCGCGTAGCTCTCCGGCTCGTCCTGGGGTTTGCCCAGGTACCGCTCGGTGTAGTGCGTGTCGTACAGCGACCAGTCGGTCACCGGCGCGCCCGCGACCGCCGCGTGGAAGACGTCCGGGCGCCGCAGCACCGCCAGCGCCGCCAGGTACCCGCCGTAGGACCAGCCGCGGATCGCCACCCGCTCCAGGTCCAGCTCGGGGAACTGAGCGGCCGCCGCCTGCAGCGCGTCCACCTGGTCCTGCAGGGTGACGTCGGCGGGGCGCCCGTGGATCTCCCGCTCCCACACCGCGCCGCGGCCCGGCGTGCCGCGGCCGTCCGCGACGAGCACCGCGAAGCCCTGGTCCGCCAGCCACTGCGACGTCAAGAAGGCGTTGCGGCTCTGCAGGACGCGCTGGGCGTGCGGCCCGCCGTACGGGTCCAGCAGCACCGGCAGCTTGCCCTCGCTCGGCTCGTACCCGCGCGGCAGGAGCAGCGCCGCGCGCAGGTTCCGCTCGCCCAGCGTCAGCCAGGTCAGGTTCGGCACGATGTCCGGGTCCACAGTGGACGACTCGATCGTCGCCACCGGGGCGCCGTCCCGCAGCACCGAGACCCGTGGGCCGCTGTGCTCCAGGCTCCACGACGACAGCACGGTGACCGCCGCGGACCCGGCGCCGACGTGCACGCCGTCCATAGTGGACAGGCGCCGCACCGACGAGCCCTCGGTCCGGAAGACGTGGATCTGCGTCGGGTCGTCCTCGGACGCGCTGAACAGGATCTCGTCGCCGACGTCGAGCACGGCCCGCAGCTGCAGCCCGGCCGGGGTGACGGCCTCGCCGCCGACGAACAGCCGGTGGTCGCCGTCGACCATGCCCTCGACGACCAGGCGGCCGTCGGGCGTCCACGCCGGCACGCCGCCGACGATGTCGATCCAGTGCTGGTCGGTCGCGGTGTGCACGACCGACGTCGAGCCGTCGGTGACGTCCACGGAAAGGACGTCCATCCGCTTCTGTTCGCGCGGCTGCACGGCGAGCAGCGGGGCGCCACCGGCCGACCAGTGCACCGAGGCCAGGTACTCCCACTCGCCCGGCTCGACGTCCACCCGCGAGCCGTCCAGGCCGAGCACCGCCAGGGAAACGAGGGCGTTCGCGGTGCCCGAGGCCGGGTAGGCGACGACGGTGGCCGGGTGCTGCGGGTTGGCCGGGTCGGCGATGGTCCAGCGCGGCACCGGGCCGCGGTCGGAGCGTTCGGCGAGGATGCTGCGGCCGTCGGGGGCCCACCAGTAGCCGCGGGTGCGGTCCATCTCCTCGGCGGCGATGAACTCGGCGAGGCCCCAGGCGATGTCCTCGCCGTCCTCCTCGACCAGCACCCGGTCGTCGCCGGTGGCCAGCTCGAGCACGTGCAGCCGCCGGTTCTGCACGTAGGCGACGTGCGTGCCGGCCGGATTCGGCCGCGGGTCGATGACCGCGCCGTCGACGCGCAGCGTCACCTCGCCCGAAGCGAGGTCCAGGGTGTAGAGCTTGCCCGACAGCGAGAACACCGCGACGGTGAAGGCCGTGTCGACGCCGTAGTGCACGACGCCGCCGCCGGTCTCCCGCGCCCGTTCGCGCCGCGCACGCTCTTCGGCGGGCAGCTCCTCTTCGCCGGGCAGCAGCTCCGCGGCGTCGACGAGCTTGGTCTCGGCGCCGGTCGCCAGGTCGGCCGACCAGAGGCTGTGCCGGGGGTCGGTGCCCGACTCCGCGCGCAGGAACAGCACGCGGGAGCCGTCCGGGGCGACCCGGAACTCCTTGGGCGCACCGAGGGTGAAGCGCTGGGTCCGGGCCTGCTTGCGGAGGAACGGGAGGTCGTCGACATCGGTCACGCCCGCACTCTTCCAGACGGTCACGACCGGACGCCAACACCCTTCAGCTTGGCCAGCTCCGCGTCGACGTCGTAGTCCGGCGCCGGGAACCGCGGCTTCAGCTCGGTGAGCGTCTCGATGAGCAGTTCGGCGACGGCCCAGTTGCGGTACCACTTGTGGTCGGCGGGCACCGCGTACCAGGGCGCGTCCGGTGTCGACGTCTTCTCGAAGATGCCGGCGTAGGCCTCCTGGTAGGCGGCCCAGTGCGACCGGGCCTCCAGGTCACCCGGGTTGTACTTCCAGCGCTTCTCGGGGGTGACGAGCCGGGCCTTGAGCCGCTTGAGCTGCTCCTCCGGCGAGATGTGCAGGAACACCTTGAGCACCGTGGTGCCCGCCTCGGCCAGCTCGGCTTCGAAGGCGTTGAGCTCGGCGTAGCGGCGGCGGCGCTCGGCCGCGGTGAGCAGGCCGCTGACCTGCGGGACCAGGATGTCCTCGTAGTGCGAGCGGTCGAAGACGCCGATCTGGCCGGGCGCGGGCAGCTGCTTGCGGATCCGCCACAGGTATTCGTGGCGCAGCTCGGCCGGAGTCGGCTTCTTGAACGCCGCGTACCGGACGCCCATCGGGTTGACCAGGCCGAGCACGTGGGAGACCGTGCCGCCCTTGCCGGAGGTGTCCATGCCCTGCAGCACGAGCAGCACCCGGCGGGTGCCGCCGCCGACGCCCTCGGCGTAGAGCGCCTCCTGCAGCGCGGAGAGCCGCTCCCCCGCGCTCTCGAGCCCGGCGAGGGCCTTGGCCTTCTTGCCGGGCCCGACCGGGGTCGAGCCCGGGTCCGGCAGCTCACCGCCGACGCGCAGCGCGTCCCGGACCCGGCTTCCGTCGTCCTTCTTCGCCATCCACCGAAACTACCCGTTCAGGCGGCGGCTTTCTCGGCGAAGAGCTTCAGCAGGGCGCCGTGCCCGCCCTCACCCGAGACGCCTTCGCGGACCTTGGCGCCGGTTTCGCCGTGCCGTTCGAAGCCGCGGTGCTCCAGCTCGACGCGGGTGCTGCGCGGTCCTTCCTCGATGAATCTGACCTCGATCTCGCTGGCGTGCGCGGGGTCCGGGTCGATCTGCCAGTCGCCGTCGATGCGCCAGGACAGCACCACCCGGGCGGGTGGCTCCCACACGAGCACCTCGCCCCATTCGCACTCGGTGCCGTCGACCGTCCGCTCGTACCAGCGTCCACCTTCCTTCGGCTCGAGGACGGCTTCCGCGAGCTCCCCCGCGCCGATGTGGTGCTGCCGCGGCCACCAGCTGTCGAAGGCCTCGGTGTAGGTCTTGAACGCGTGCTCCCGCGAGCAGGCGACGGTGATCGTCTTGCGGATGGGTTCCCAGCTCATGACTGCTCCTCTTCGGTTTGTTCCGCCAGTTCGGCGAAGGCCTTCAGCGCGTCCGACCACATCCCGTCGAGGTAGGCGCGCAGCGCGGCGATCCCGGCCGGTTCCAGCCGGTAGAGCCGCCTGGTGCCGACGGCCCGGTCGGTGACCAGGCCGGCCGCCTTGAGCACCTTGAGGTGCTGGGACACGGCCGGGCGGCTGATCGGCAGGTCCGCGGCCAGCTCGCCGACCGCGCGCGGCCCGTCCCGCAGCGCTTCGAAGATCGCGCGCCGCGACGGGTCGGCCAGCACGGCCAGCTGGTCGCTTCCGTAAGTCGCCACGAACCGTAAGCTACGGCTTACCGATACGACCGTCAACGGGTGCGCACTGTTTCGGGGGTGTGAACGCGATATTGCGCAACGAATACCTGGTCAAAGCAACGATTCCCGGCTGAACTCTGCGTGTTCTGCCTCTAACCTGAACACATGACGACGTTCGCCGGCCGGGAGACCGCCGCCCCCACCGCCGCGAGCTTCATCGCGCTCGACGAGCAATGGAGCACGCACAACTACCACCCGCTGCCCGTCGTGATCGCCGAAGCCTCCGGCGCCTCGGTGACCGACGTCGAGGGCCGGTCCTACCTCGACTTCCTCTCCGGCTACTCGGCCCTGAACTTCGGCCACCGCCACCCGGACCTGGTCGCGGCGGCCGTCGAGCAGCTCGGGCGCGTCACGCTGACCTCGCGCGCGTTCCACCACGACCAGCTCGGGCTGTTCTGCCGCGAGCTGGCCGAGCTGACCGGCACCGAGCTGGTGCTGCCGATGAACTCCGGCGCCGAGGCCGTCGAGTCCGCGGTCAAGATCGCCCGCAAGTGGGCGCACCGGGTCAAGGGCGTCCCGGACGGCACGGCGGAGATCATCGTCGCCGGCTCGAACTTCCACGGCCGCACCACCACGATCGTGTCCTTCTCCACCGACGAGACCGCGCGCGCCGACTTCGGCCCCTTCACGCCGGGCTTCGTCACGGTGAAGTACGGCGACGCGGCCGCACTGCGCGACGCGATCACCCCGCGCACCGCCGCGGTGCTGCTGGAACCGGTGCAGGGCGAGGCCGGCGTGATCGTGCCGCCGGAGGGCTACTTCGCCGATGTCCGGGAGGCGTGTGACGAGCACAGCGTGCTGCTGATCGCCGACGAGATCCAGTCCGGGCTGGCCCGCACCGGCACCGTGCTGGCGCTGGACCACGAGGGCGTCCGCGCGGACGTCTACACCCTCGGCAAGGCCCTCGGCGGCGGCATCCTGCCGGTGTCCGCGGTGGCCGGCCGCCGGGACGTGCTGGGTGTGCTGAAGCCGGGCGAGCACGGCTCGACCTTCGGCGGCAACCCGCTGGCCTGCGCGGTCGGGCGCGCGGTCGTCCGCCTGCTGAACACGGGCGAGTTCCAGCAGCGGGCCACCGGACTGGGCGCCCACCTGCACACGAGGCTGAACGAGCTGATCGGGCAGGGCCTGTCGGAGGTCCGCGGCCGCGGGCTGTGGGCGGGCATCGACCTCGCTCCGGGCGGGCCGTCGGGCCGGGCGGCGTCGGAGGCGCTGATCGCGCGCGGCGTGCTGTGCAAGGAGACGCACGAGCGCACCCTGCGCGTCGCCCCGCCGCTGGTGATCACCCGCGAGGAGCTGGACCGCGGCATCGACGCGATCGCCGAGGTCGTCCGCCCCTGAAACCACCCGGACGCCGCCGGGTGAGCCTCCCGCCCCGGCGGCGTCCGGGAGCACAAGCTCCCGGGAGAAGATGGTCCCCTTCGGACGTTGTGCCCGGTATGGGAGCAGGGGAACGCCCGCTGGTGGGCACGGGATGCGTGACACCGGCCGAGCTGTACGAGCAGGGAAAGCGGCTCCGGGAGAAAACCCCGGCCGCGGTGCACGACCACGAGGCCGCAGCGAAGGACCGGCCGAGCGCGAAGCAGTACTTCGAGGCCACCAACGCCGGACGGCTGCCGGAGCTGGTGGAACGGCGACGCGAACGCATGCTCGCCTCGCCGTTCACGTTCTTCCGCGGCGCGGCCGGACTGATGGGCGCCGACCTCGCCGGGACACCGGCCTCGGGCCTCACCGCGCAGCTGTGCGGTGACGCCCACGCGGCGAACTTCGGGCTCTACGGCACGCCCGAGGGCCAGATCGTGATGGACATCAACGACTTCGACGAGACCGTGCCGGGCCCGTGGGAGTGGGACCTCAAGCGGCTCGCCGCCAGCCTCGTGCTCGCCGGCCGCGAGGGCGGGATCGGCGAGTCCGGCTGCCGCGAAGCCGCCGAAGACGCCGTGAAGTCCTACCGCCGGACCGTCCGCGCGCTGGCCGAGCTGCCGTTCCTGCGCAGCTGGAACGCGCTGCCGGACTCGTCGGTGCTGTCCAAGGCGCGAGCCGACGAGCTGATCGACGACTTCGCCGACGCCGCCGAGAAAGCCCGCAGGAACGACAGCGCGAAGGTTTCCGCGAAGTGGACCGAACGCGTCGACGATCACGAGACCGGCCTGGCCCGCCACCGGTTCGTCGCGGACCCGCCGGTGCTGACGCACGTCGACGCGCAGACCGCCGAAGCCGTCGCCGCCGGCCTGGTGTCCTATGTGGACAGCCTGCGCGAGTCGCGGCGCACGCTGATCGCGCGGTACCGGCTCGCCGACGTCGCCTTCCGCGTGGTCGGCACGGGCAGCGTCGGCCTGCGCAGCTACGTCGCCCTGCTGCACGGCAACGACGACGAAGACCTGATCCTGCAGGTGAAACAGGCCCAGCGGCCGGCACTGGCGCCGTACCTCGATCTGCCACCGGCGGCGCACGAAGGGCAGCGCATCGTCGACGGCGCTCGGCTGGTGCAGGCGGAGACCGACATCCTGCTCGGCTGGACCACGATCGACGGCGTCCCGTTCATCGTCCGGCAGTTCCGCAACCTCAAGGGCGACATCGACCCGGCGGAACTGGAGAGGGACCACCTGGACGACTACGGCAGGCTCGCCGGGGCGCTGCTCGCCCGCGCCCACACGCGATCGCTGCACCCGAAACTGCTCGCGGGCTACTTCGCCGACGACTCGGAACTGGACGAGGCGATGGGTGCGTATGCGGTGCGGTACGCCGACCGGACGGAGGCCGACCACGCCGCCTTCTCCCGGAGCTGACCGGGGACGGGCGGCGGGTCGAGCGCCGACCACCCGAAGCAGCGGGCAATCAGCCGGTGACCAGCTTCGCGACGTCCGCCGCGCAGCCCCAGGCCAGGGTGATCCCCGCTCCCCCGTGTCCGTAGCAGTGCACGACCTCCCCCACCCGCTCCAGCCGCACCTCCCGCCGCGACGGGCGCAGGCCCACCCGCGACCGCAGCACCTCCGCGCCGGCCAAGCGGGGCTCCAGTTCGCGGCAGCGGCGCAGGATGTCCGCCGTCACCGCCGGGTTCGGGTCGGTGTCCGCCCGGCCCGGCTCCACCGTTCCGCCGCAGACCACGTGGGTGCCGTGCGGGATCACGTACGCGACGCCCGGGCCGGTCTCGTCGACCACGAACTCCGGCAGGCCCGGGTCGGGCACGTGCACGACCTGGCCGCCGACCGGGACCATCGTGTCGTCGCCCGCCAGCGCGCCCGCGCCCAGGCCCGCCGCGTTGACCACGATGTCCGCGGCCGGGTCCGCCAGTGACGTCAGCGTCCGGTACTCGACCCGCACGCCCAGCGCGCGCACCCCGGCGAGCAGCCACTCCAGGTACACCGGCGTGTCGACCACCGCCGTCGTGAACTCCACCGCGTCGCCGTCGCGGACGCCGTCCACCGCCCGGAGCCACTGCGGGTCCGGCGCTCCCGGCGCCAGCAGGACCCGGCCGCGGCGGAAGCGCACGCCCGGCGCGTCCCCGCCGCGGAACACCGCCAGGCTCGCCTCGGTCCACCGCACCACGCGCTCGTCCAGGCGCTTCCCCGGCGGGTAGAGCACTCCGCCCGCGACCGCCGACGTCGATTCCCGCGGCGGGGCCGACGCCACCACCGTGACCTCGCATCCCGCTTCCGCCAGCCGGTACGCGCTGCTGAGCCCGATGATCCCGGCCCCGGCGACTGTCACTCGCATCCCCGCATCGTGACGCACCCGCGGCCCCGGCGTCGTCCCGGGGGCCCGGCTACCCTCGCGCGGGTGAGGACGATCGCCGCCGTCTGCGGCCTGCTCGCGCTGCTGCTGGGCCTGCCGTTCGCCGGCGGGACCACGCCCGGCGCGGTCGACGCCGCCGCTGCCGGGGCCGTCGCGGACCTGAGCCCCGGCGTGCTGCGGGCGCTGGTCCTCCCGACCGAGCCGTACGTCGTGCTCGCGCTGGGCCTGCTCGGGGTCTTCCTGTGCCTGCGCGCCGGACGGCGGCTGGAGGCCGGGCTCGCGCTGGCCGTCCCGGTGCTGGCGATCCTGCTGACGAGCTGGCTGCTCAAGCCCCTGTACGACCGGTGGAAGAACAACACCCTGGTCTACCCGAGCGGCCACACGGTGAGCCTGGTGGCGGTGCTGACCGTGCTCGTCCTGGTCACCCGCCGGGTCGTCGTGGTGGTGCTGTCCGCGGTGGCGCTGCTCGCCGCGGCCGCCGGGCTGGTCGGCCTGGGCTACCACTACCTGACCGACGTCGTCGGCGGGACGCTGTTCGCCGTCGCGGTCGTGCTGGTCAGCTGGCCGGCACGGCGTCACGAGCCAGCGCCGTCAACCGGCTGACCGCGCGCAGGTACTTCTTGCGGTACCCGCCTTCGACCATCTCCTCGGTGAACAGCGACGGCAGCGGCTCGCCCGACACGACCAGCGGGATGGCCCGGTCGTAGAGCCGGTCGGCGAAGGCGACCAGCCGCAGCGCCACGTTCTGGTCCGGCGCCGGGTGGACGCCGCGCAGGTGCACGCGGCCGACGTCGTCGAGCAGCCGCCCGTAGCGGGACGGGTGCAGCTCCGCGAGGTGTGCGCACAACGCGTCGAAGTCGTCCACAGTGGACCCTTCGTGGGTCGCGGCCGACGCCGCCAGCTCCTCCGGCGAAACCGGCGGCGGCGCGTCCGGCAGGCCGCGGTGGCGGTAGTCCGGGCCGTCGACGCGGACCACGCCGAAGCGGGCCGACAGGGTCTGGATCTCACGCAGGAAGTCCTCGGCGGCGAACCGGCCCTCGCCCAGCTTTTCCGGCAGCGTGTTCGACGTCGCCGCGATGAACACCCCGGCGTCCATCAGCTCCTGCAGCAGGCGGGTGACCAGGGTGGTGTCACCCGGGTCGTCCAGCTCGAACTCGTCGATGGCCAGGATCCGGTGCGCCGACAGCCGACGGACGGCCTCGGCGAAGCCCAGCGCGCCGACCAGGTGGGTCAGCTCGACGAACGTGCCGTACGCCTTGGGCGACGGCGCCGCGTGCCACGTCGAAGCGAGCAGGTGGGTCTTGCCGACGCCGAAGCCGCCGTCGAGGTAGAGCCCCATCGGCCCCGACGGCTCCGGCGGCCCGCCGAACAGCTTGAACCGCTTCTTCTCCTTGCGCGCCCCGATCTTGGCGGCGAACGCCGAGCACGCCTCGACCGCCGCGGCCTGGCTGGGCTCGTCCGGGTTCGGGAGGTACGTCTCGAACCGGACGGCGCCGAAGCGCGGCGGCGGAACCAGCGCGCCGATCAGCTCGTCGGCGGACAGCTCGGGACGGCGATCGGTCAGGTGCGCGGGCATGGTCGCAGAGCCTATCCGCGCCCCGGGTCCCGATCAGCGGGGATATCCCCCGGTAGAGACGTGTTTCACGCTCGTGTTGGGATGATCGGGTGCAGAGTGTGTGGCCCGATCGGACGGGCGAGCTGAGCGCTTCGGACCTCGAAGAGATCTACGCCTACCCCGAAAACCTGGACCGGCCCTGGGTGCAGGTGAACTTCGTCGCGTCCGCCGACGGTGCCGTCGAGATCGACACGACGTCCGCGGGGCTCTCGCACGCCGCCGACCGGAAGGTCTTCCTGCTGGGCCGCGACCTCGCCGACGTCATCCTGGTCGGCGCCGGGACGGTCCGCGCCGAGAACTACCGCGGGGTCGTCGCGGGCGCGAAACGCCTGGAGCGCCGACGACGGCTCGGCTTCACCGGTGTCCCGCCGATCGCCGTCGTGACCCGCACGGCGGATCTCGACCCCGCTTCCCGGCTGTTCACCGAAACCGCCGTGCCCCCGATCGTCGTCACCACGGACACGGCCGACACGCGCGCCCTCGAAGCCGCCGGGGCTGAGATTCTGCGGGCGGGCGGCGACGACGTCGACCTCGCCCGGGCCCTCGACCTGCTGGCCGCCCGGGGCCTGCGCCGGATCGACTGCGAAGGCGGCCCCGGCCTGTTCGCCCGGCTCGTCGCCGCCGACCTCGTCGACCAGCTGTGCCTGACCGTCGCCCCGCTGCTGGTGGCCGGGACCGCGGGCCGGATCGCCGCGGGCGCCACGCCCGCCGTGCCGCGCCGGCTCGCGCTGGCGTCGATCCTCGTCGAGGACGGCTTCACGCTCCTTCGCTATCGTCGGGACGCCGGGTGAGCGACGACACCGAGCTGCTCGCCCGGGCCGCGGACGGCGACGCCACCGCGTTCGGGGCGCTGGTGCGGGAGCACACGCCCCGGATGTACCGGGTGGCCCTGCGCATCACCGGCAGCGCGGCCGAGGCCGAGGACGTCGTGCAGGAGGCGTGGCTCGCCGCGTGGCGGTCACTGGCCGGGTTCCGCCAGGAGTCGGCGGTGTCGACATGGCTCTACCGGGTCGTCACCAACAGCGCGCTCGCCGTGCTGCGCCGCCGCCGTCCGACGGTGTCGCTCGACGACCCCGCACCGCAGTCCACTGTGGACAGCGCGCTGCTGGCCGCGGCCGTGCCCGGCCCCGAAGGCCGCGTCGTGCGGGCCGAAGAGGTCGACGCCGTGCTGCGGGCGGTCGGCCGGCTGGAGGTGTCCCAGCGCGTCCCGCTCGTGCTGCGCGAACTGGAGGGGCTCAGCTACGAAGAGGTCGCCGAAGTGCTCGACGTGAACGTAACCGCCTTGCGTTCCCGGCTGCACCGGGCCAGGGTGGCGCTGCTCGCCGAGCTGAGGGAGCGGTGATGGCCGAGGTAGCGGATCCCGAGCGGGACCCCCGCTGGGACGCCGTGCGCGCCGCCGCCCGGCACCGGGTGCCGACCCCGCCGGGCCTGGTCGAACGCGTGCTGCGGGCCGTTGCGCGCGGCCGGCGGACGGCGGTGGAGGTGCCCGGCGAAGCGGGCGGGCTGCGGGTCGCCGAAGGCGTGGTCGACCGGCTGGCCCGGACGATCGCCGCGGACCGGGGCCCGTTCGGCGTGCGGATCTCGGCCGTCGCCGTCGAGAGCGGCGTCGTCCAGGTGCTGGTGTCGGTCCGGTTCGGCCTGATCGCCGACGCGGCCGCCGAAGCGCTCCGGCGGGAGATCGCCGCCGGACTGTCCCGGCACCTGGGGATCGCCGCGGTGGTGAACGTGCACGTCGTGGACGTGCACCCGGGGTGAGATTGACCCGATCGGGGGACCTTGCGTGAGGGTTTCGCACCGCCGGGCATCGTAAGGGCGAGAACCCCGCCGAGAGGAGCCCGCACGCATGCACCCGGAACGGACCGAAAGCCCCGGCACGGTCACCCCGCTCAACGAAGAGGGCGCCGCCGGCCGCACCACCATCTCTTCGCTGGTCGTGCAGAAGGTGGCCGGCCTGGCCGCCCGCGAAGTGGCCGGCGTGCACACGCTGGGCGGCGGCGGGGTGTCCCGCGCGATCGGCGCGCTGCGCGAGCGGATCCCCGGCTCCGGCACGGTCACCACCACCGGCGTGTCGGTGGAGGTCGGCGAGAAGCAGACCGCGATCGACCTGGACGTCGTCGTCGAGTACGGCGCGCGCATCACCGACGTCGCCCGCACGGTGCGGCGCAACGTGATCACCGCGGTCGAGCAGATCACCGGCCTCGAGGTGATCGAGGTGAACATCGCGGTCAACGACATCTTCCTGCCGGGCGAGGAAGAACCCGAATCGACGCGGGTGGAATGACCCGCCGGCCTTCCGTCCCGTCCAAGGAGGACATGTGAACGCAACGCAGACCGGGCTACTGGCCGGGCTGATCCTCGGCCTCGCCGCGACCCAGGGGTTCACGGCGTTCCTGGTGACCCTGGCCGTCGGGATCATCGGCCTGGTCGCCGGCCGGGTCCTCGACGGCGAACTCGACCTCGGCGAGCTGTTCGGCAAGGGCCGCGACAAGTGAGCCCGGCCCTGGACGTGCCGCGGGAGCTCGCCGAACCGGCCGAGCGCGGCACCCTCACCATCGGGCACGCCGTGGTCCGCAAGGTCGCCCAGCACGCGGCCGGCCGGGTGCCCGGCACCGCCCGCGACGGCAAGAAGGGCCCGAAGGCGAAGGTCGGCGGCCACGACAACGACGTCGACCTCGCGCTCGACCTGGCCCTGCACTACCCGGCGGCGGTCCGCGCGGTCGTCGGCGACGTGCGCGAGAAGGTCACCGAAGAGGTCGAGCTGATCACCGGCTACCGCGTGCGGAGCATGGCCGTGACGGTGTCCGCGCTGCTGCCGGCCGTCGCGCCGAGGGTGCGGTAGCCGTGCGCCCGTTCGTCCGCATCCTCGCCACCCTGCTGGGTCTGGCCTTCGCGGTGGCCGGCGCACTGCTGGCCCTGGAGGTCGGCTGGCACTGGTGGCGCCCGGGTTCGGCCCCGCTGGTGGTGCCGTGGCCGCGCTGGCAGGCCGGCCTGGCGTCGCTGGGCTGGGACGCCTACGCGGTGCGCGTCGGTGCCGGGGTGCTGGCCGCGGCGGGCCTGGTCCTGGTGGGGTGCGCGCTCGCCGCCGGCAACCGCGCGGTGCGGCTGACCGACCCGGCCGCCGACGTCAGCGTCTCGACGTCCCCGCGCTCGCTGGCCCGGCTGGTCGGGATGACCGTGCGCGCGCAGGACAACGTCGCGGGCGCGTCCGTCACCGCGAGCGCCCGCCGCATCCGCGTCCGGGCGAAGAGCACCCTCGAGGCCGAAGCCGAGCTGCGGCCACGGCTGCTCGCGACGGTGTCCACGCTGCTCGACGACATCCCGCTGGTACGGCGGCCGAAGGTCACGGTCGTCGTCGACTCGCCGAAGGACCGCCGATGAGCCGATCGGTCGCCACGAAGGCCCTTTCCCGGTCGTACACCGGCGAGCGCACCCTGACGTTCCTGGTCGGCCTGCTCGCGTTCCTCGGCGGGGCGCTGGCCCTGGTGGTCGGCTTCGGCGGGCTCGGCGAGTTCCGCGGCCGCCGCCCCCTGCTGGACCCGATCGCGCTCGAGTGGCTCGGCTCGCACGCGACACCGGCCCGCATCGCGGCGATCGTGCTCGGGGTGCTGCTGTTCGTGCTCGGGCTGCGGTGGGTGGTGCGTTCGCTGCGCCCGGAACCCCGGCCCGACCTGGACCTCGACCGCACGGAGGGCGCGGAGCTGGTGGTCACGGCGGCCGCGATCGCGGGGGCGGTCGAGGCGGACGCGGCACAGCTCGACGGCGTCAGCCGGGCCCGCGTCCGGGCGGTCGGCTCGCGGACCTCCCCGGCGTTGCGCGTCACGGTGTGGCTGCACGAAGGCACGGACCTGAAGGCGGTGTGGTCGGACTTGGACGCGCGGGTGCTGACCAGGGCCCGCGAATCGCTCGGGCTGGCGTCGCTGCCCACCGCGGTCCGCATGGAACTCGACACGAGCCCCGCCAAACGCGTGCGCTGAGCCGGGGTTTTCCGCAGAATGCGGGGCATGCCCCTACCGCTGCAGCCGCCGCTGAAGCCGATGCTCGCCAAGCCCGCCAAGGCCATCCCGGACTCCGGGGGCCTGCTGTTCGAGCCCAAGTGGGACGGCTTCCGCTGCATCGTCTTCCGCGACGGCGACGAGCTGTACCTGCAGTCGCGCGCGGAAAAGCCGCTCAACCGGTACTTCCCGGAGGCCGTCGCCCGGCTGCTGGACATCCTGCCGCCGCGGGTGGTGCTCGACGGTGAGCTGGTCGTCGCGCGGGACGGGCGGCTGAACTTCGACGCCCTCACCGAACGCATCCACCCCGCCGAAAGCCGGATCCAGCTGCTGTCGGCCGAGCAGCCCGCCGAGTTCGTCGCCTTCGACGTCCTCGCGCTCGACGACGACCTGCTGCTCGACGAGCCGACCTCCGTGCGCCGGGAACGCCTGGTGGAACTGGCCGGTGACCGCTTCCCGCTCACCCCCGCGACCACCGATCCGGACACCGCCCGGCACTGGTTCGAGCTGTTCGAGGGCGCCGGTCTCGACGGCGTCATCGGCAAGCCCCTCGACGAGCCGTACACCCCCGGCAAGCGCGCGATGCTCAAGTACAAGCACCTGCGCACCGCCGACTGCGTGCTCGCCGGGCTGCGCTGGCACGTCGACGGCGGCCCCGGCGAACTCGTCGGCTCGTTCCTGCTCGGCCTGCACGACGACCACGGCGTGCTGCACCACGTCGGGACCGTCGGGTCGTTCCCCAAGGACCGCCGCCGGGAGCTCGCCGAAGAGCTGGCGCCCCTGATCACCGACGGCGAGGACCACCCGTGGGGCGGCCGGGCCACCGGCGAGGCGCAGCGCATCCCGGGCGGGATCACCCGCTGGCGCGCCACCGAGCACGAATGGGTGCCGCTGCGGCCCGAGCGCGTCGTCGAGGTCGCCTACGAGAACACCGAAGGCGGGATGCCGTCGCGGTTCCGGCACAACGCGCGGTTCGTGCGGTGGCGGCCCGACCGCGAACCCGCGTCGTGCGACTACGGCCAGCTCGACGAGCCGGCCCGCTACGACCTCGACGCCGTCTTCCGCGGCCAGGTGGTGCGGACCCGCTAACCCGCGTCCCACACCGGCCGTGCGAAGCTCGGCCTGCCCCCTTGATCGACGTTCGACGTGAGGACCCCGCCCGTGCGCCGCCGTACCCGTCTCCTGGCCGCGCTGCTCGCCCTGACCGCCGCCGCGGGCTGCGCCGCGGGGCCGTCGGTCCGCCCGGCGCTGGTCGAGAACGACGGGAAGACGACCGGCGCCGCGCCGTCGCGGACCCCCGGGGTCCCGCTGCCGCCGCTGGGCGAGCCGCAGTCGGCCACGCTGAAGTGGGCCGACTGCGACGAGGACACCCGCCAGCGCATCGGCGCCCCCGGCGTCCCGGACGGGCTGCACTTCAGCTGCGCCCGCGTCACCGCGCCGCTCGACGCCCCCGGCGAGCCGCGGCGCTCGGTGGTGCGGCTGCTGGCGCTGAAGGTCGGCAGCGGGCCGGTGCCGCTGGTCGTGGTCAACGACGTCGACGGCGACCCGGGCACGGTGTACGCCGCGCGGCTGGCCGCGACGCTGCCGCCCGCGTTCCTGGAGAAGTTCTCGCTGATCGGCCTGGACCGGCGCGGCACCGGGCTGTCGGGCGCGGCCCAGTGCGTCCCCGCCGACATCCGGCACGACCTCGTCGACGTGGACCCGGCGCAGGGCGGCCTCGGCGACGTGCTGGACGCGGCCCGCAAGGCCGGCCAGCAGTGCGCCATCGAGCTCGACGACTCCCAGACCGCGCTGGACAGCTGGCGCGGCGCGGGCGACCTCGACGAGCTGCGCAAGCAGCTGGGCATGGAGCGTCTCGACGCACTCGGCCACGGCGACGGCTCGAAGGTGCTGGCCGAGTACGCGGTGCGCTTCCCCGGCCAGGTCGGGCGCATGGTCCTCGACGGCGTCCCCGACCCGGGTGCCGACACCGCGGCGGTGCTCGACGCGGTCGCCGCCGGCGCCCAGTCCACATTGGACGCCTTCGCGACGGACTGCGCGTCGCGGCACTGCGCCCTCGGCGACCCCAAGGCGGCGCTGGCCGCGCTCGCCGACCAGCTGCGGAGCACACCGGCGTCGACCGACGAGGACGTCGCGTTCGGCCCGGGCGTCGCGATGTTCGCCGTCTACACGGGACTGACCCAGCGCGCGCGGTGGCCGGAGCTGGCCGACGCGATCACCGCCGCGCGTGCCGGGAACATCGCGCCGCTGGCCGCGTTCGCCGCGCCGGTGCTGAACGACTCGCGGGCCCAGCCGTCGCGGATCGACGCCACCATCGCGACCCGCTGCAACGACAGCCAGACCCGGCTCTCGGCCGACCAGCTCGACCAGGTCGTGGCCGGGATGCGCGGCAAGTACCCGCAGTTCGGCGCGGTCCTCGCCCAGCAGCTGGCCTGGTGCGGCCCGTGGCCGGTGCGCACCGAGCCGCTGCCGGCGCCGGGCGCGCCCGGCACCCCGCCGATCCTGGTCGCGGCCACCGCGACCGACCCGGTCACCCCCCAGGTCGGCAGCACCCGTGCGGCCGACCAGATGCCGTCCGCGGTGACGATCACCTGGCAGGGCGCGGGCCACGGCGCCCTCGGCGTCTCCCCCTGCGTCACCGAGGCGGCCCGCGCCTTCCTCGTCGACGGCAAAATCCCCACCGACGGCACCCTCTGCCCCGCCTGACCCCGTGTTCGGAGGGGCATCTCGCGTGATCAGAAGGGACACACGCGTGATCGGAGGGGCATCTCGGGTGATTGAGCGGGCATCAGCGTGATGCCGGTCCAATCACACGAGATGCCCCTCCAGACACGCGAGATGCCCGCCCAATCACACGAGATGCCCCTTCGGTCACGCGCGGCGGGTGTTGAGGCGGGCGGCCTGGCGGGTGAGGTGGTCGACTTCGGCGAGGTTGGACGCCTTGGCCGCCGCTTCGGCGTAGAGCTTCGCCGCTGTCTCGAGGTCGCCGTCGCGCTCGTGGAGGTAGGCCGAGACCGCCGTGTAACGCGGGACCGTGGGGTCCACCTCCGCCAGTGCCGCCAGGCCCGCGCGCGGCCCGTCCGCTTCACCGACGGCCACCGCGCGGTTGAGCCGCACGACCGGGCTGCCGGTGAGGCGGACGAGCTCGTCGTACCACTCGACGATCTGCACCCAGTCGGTCTCCGCGGCGTCCTGCGCGTCGGCGTGCAGGGCCGCGATGGCCGCCTGGGCCTGGAACTCGCCCAGCCGGTCACGCGAGAGCGCCCGCTGCAGGAGCGCGACGCCCTCGGTGATCAGCGCGGTGTCCCAGCGGGCCCGGTCCTGCTCGGCCAGCGGGACCAGGCTGCCGCCCTCGGTCGTCCGGGACGCGCGTCGCGCGTGGTGCAGCAGCATGAGCGCGAGCAGCCCCGCCACTTCGGGGTGGTCGATCGCCGCCGCGAGCTGCCGGGTCAGCCGGATGGCCTCGGCGGTGAGGTCGACGTCGCCGGAGTAGCCCTCGTTGAAGACCAGGTAGAGGACGCGCAGCACGGTGGCGACGTCGCCGGGCTGGTCGAACCGCACGCCCGACACGGTGCGCTTGGCGCGGCTGATCCGCTGCGCCATGGTCGCCTCGGGCACCAGGTACGCCTGCGCGATCTGACGCGTGGTGAGCCCGCCGACGGCCCGCAGCGTGAGCGCGACCGCCGACGACGGCGTCAGCGACGGGTGCGCGCACAGGAAGTACAGCTGCAGCGTGTCGTCCACGGCCGCCGCGGGCCCGGGCGCCACCTCGGCGTCGACGACGTCCTCGCGCTTGCGGCGGGCGGCGTCCGCCCGGGTCGCGTCGAGGAACTTGCGCCAGGCCACGGTGACCAGCCAGCCCTTCGGGTCCCGCGGCGGGTCGGCCGGCCACACGCGCAGCGCTTCGACGAGCGCTTCCTGGACGGCGTCCTCGGCCGCCGCGAATTCGGCTCCGCGGCGGACGAGGACAGCCAGCACACCCGGGGTGAGGCTCCGGAGCAGGGCTTCGTCCACGGCTCAGCCGACCCCCTCGCCCCTGGCGTTCCCCGTCATTCGGTGATGGTCGGCGGCGCGGCGAGGAACGGGCGCAGCTCGAGCCACTCGTGGATCGGCTCCCCGTTCGGGCCGGGCGCCGCCGACAGCTCCGCGGCCAGTTCGAGGGCGCGCTCGTAGCTGTCGACGTCGATCACCGTCCAGCCGGCGATGAGGTCCTTGGTCTCGGGGAACGGGCCGTCGGTGACCGGCGGCCGCCCCTCGCCGTCGTAGCGGACGAACGTGCCCTCCGGGGCGAGCGCCTGGTGCTCGACGAACTCGCCGGTGGCGACGAGCTTGTCCCCGAAGTCCCGCATGTACTGGATGTGCGCCGTGACCTCCTCCGGCGTCCACTGGTCGATGGTCGTGTCGCAGTTCGCCGGGGCCGGCGCGCCGCGGTAGTGCTTGAGCAGCAGGTACTTGGCCATCGTGGTGCTCCCTCGGTGTGTGGCGACCCATTCTGGCCGCTCGCACCCCGGGGACGGAGCCGATTCCGGCGTTTCGACATCGCCGGCGAAGAGATTTCCGGGACCTACTGGCGGTAGGACTCCACCTCGGACACCGGGCGGGCCGCGGCGTCGTCGGGGTTCTCGTGGAACTCCGTCTTCGCGCGCCGCTGCCGCAGCAGGTCCCAGCACTGGTCGAGCTGCTGCTCGACCGCGGTGAGGCGCTCCTTGTCGCCGCCGCTCAGCCCCACGCCGACCGAGCGCGACCGGAGCTCGTGCTCCTCCGCGATCAGCTCGTCGATCCGGCCCAGGATTTCGCCGTCGGCCATCTGGTCCTCCTTGTCGCAGGTGCTCGGGGACAGACGCTACCCCGCCCCCGGGAATTCCCGCCGGGTGCGGATCGTTGACCAGGACATGAGCACCGTTGAGCTGACCGCCGAGAACTTCGACCAGACGGTAACCGACAACGAGTTCGTCCTGATCGACTTCTGGGCGAGCTGGTGCGGGCCGTGCCGCCAGTTCGCGCCGGTCTACGAGAAGGCCTCCGAGAAGCACGACGACATCGTCTTCGCGAGCGTCGACACCGAAGCGCAGCAGCAGCTCGCCGCGGCCTTCGACGTCCGCTCGATCCCGACGCTGGCCATCATCCGGGACAAGACGCTGATCTACGCCCAGCCCGGCGCGCTGCCCGCGCCCGCCCTCGAAGACCTCATCAAGCAGGCTCGCGAGGTCGACATGGACGAGGTCAAGCGCAAGGCCGCCGAAGCCGAGGCCGACCAGGCCTGACCACCACCACACGACGAAGGCCGCTCCCGGGAAACCCACACGGGCGGCCTTCGTCGTGTTCAGGACCGGGTGGCGAGCCCGCGCAGGAAGAACGCCAGGTTCGCCGGGCGTTCGGCCAGCCGCCGCATGAAGTAGCCGTACCACTCGTCGCCGTAGGGCACGTAGACGCGCATGCGCGCGCCGGAAGCCGCGATCCGCGCCTGCTCCTCCGGCCGGATGCCGTAGAGCATCTGGAACTCGTGGTCGTCGTCCTTGCGGCCGTTCTCCTCGGCCAGCGCGGCGGCGATCTCGATCATCCGCGGGTCGTGCGAGGCCACCATCGGGTAGCCCTGCCCCGCCATCAGGACGCGCAGGCAGCGGACGTACGACTTGTCCACTTCGGACTTGTCCGGGAACGCCACGGACTCCGGCTCGGCGTACGCGCCCTTGCACAGCCGCACCCGCGACCCCGGCCCGGACAGCTCCCGGCAGTCCTGCTCGGTGCGGCGCAGGTAAGCCTGCAGCACCGCGCCCACCCACGGGTACTCGCCGCGCAGCTCGCGCAGGACGCCGAGCGTCGAGTCCGTCGTGGTGTGGTCCTCCATGTCGAGCGTCACGGTGGCCCCGACCGCCTCGGCCGCCGCGCAGATCTTCCGCGCGTTCTCCAAGGCGACGTCCTCGCCGTTCGACGGCAGGAACTGGCCCACCGCCGACAGCTTCACCGAGACGTCCGCGCCCTCGGCCAGGCCTTCCGCGGCCAGCGCCGACAGCACCGCCTCGTAGGCCGCGACGGTCGCCGCCGCCTGCGCGGCGTCGGTGGTGTCCTCGCCCAGGTGGTCGAGGGTGATCCGGCGGCCGTCCGCGGCCAGTTCCCTGGCCACGCGGACGGCGTCGGCGGTCTCGGACCCGGCCACGAACCGGCGCACCACGGACCGCGTGGCGGGCACGGCCTCCACGAGCCGCCGGATGCCCTTCGACCGGGCGGCGGCGAGCAACGGGGCACGCAGCATGACGGTTCCCTCCTCAGCCCTGGTGCGGGTAACGGACGCTGGTCGGCGGCACGAACGTCTCCTTGACCGAGCGGGGGCTCGTCCAGCGGAGCAGGTTGAAGATCGAGCCGGCCTTGTCGTTGGTGCCCGAGGCCCGCGCGCCGCCGAACGGCTGCTGGCCGACGACGGCGCCGGTCGGCTTGTCGTTGACGTAGAAGTTGCCCGCCGAGAACTTCAGCGCCTCGGACGCCTTCGCGACGGCGGTGCGGTCGTTGGCGATGACCGCGCCGGTCAGCGCGTACGCCGCGGAGGAGTCGATCAGCTTCAGGACGTCGTCGAAGCCGCCGTCCTCGTAGACGTGCACCGAAAGGATCGGGCCGAAGTACTCGGTCGAGAAGATCTCGTGCTTCGGGTTGTCCGAGACCAGGATCGTCGGCTGCACGAAGTAGCCGACGCTGTCGTCGGCGGTGCCGCCGGTGAGGATCTCCACCGAAGCGTCGCCCCGCACGCGGTCGAACAGGTCGGAGTGCTTCGTGAACGCCCGCCGGTCGATCACCGCGCCGCCGAAGTGCGACAGGTCGGTGACGTCGCCGTAGGTCAGCGCCTCGGTCTCGGCGACCAGGCCGTCCTTCAGCTCGTTCCAGACGCTGCGCGGGATGTACGCGCGCGAAGCGGCGGAGCACTTCTGGCCCTGGTACTCGAAAGCGCCGCGGACCAGCGCCGTGCGCAGGACGTCGATGTCGGCGGAGGCGTGCGCGAGCACGAAGTCCTTGCCGCCGGTCTCGCCGACCAGCCGCGGGTAGCCGCGGTAGCCCGCGATGTTCGCGCCGACCGTGCCCCACAGGTGCTGGAAGGTGGCGGTCGAGCCGGTGAAGTGGATGCCGGCCAGGTCGCGGTGGGTCAGGGCGACCTCGGAGACGGCCTTGCCGTCGCCCGGCAGCAGGTTGATCACGCCCGGCGGCATGCCGGCCTCTTCGAGCAGCCGCATGGTCAGGTGCGCGGCGAACGACTGCGTCGGCGACGGCTTCCACAGCACGGTGTTGCCCATCAGCGCGGGCGCGGTCGGCAGGTTGCCGGCGATCGCGGTGAAGTTGAACGGCGTGATCGCGTAGACGAAGCCCTCGAGGGGCCGGTGCTCCATCCGGTTCCACACGCCCGGCGAGCTGATCGGCTGCTCGGCGAGGATGCGGCGGCCGAACTCGACGTTGAAGCGCCAGAAGTCGGCGAGCTCGCAGGCGGAGTCGATCTCGGCCTGGGTCGCGGTCTTCGACTGGCCGAGCATGGTGGCGGCGTTGAGCGTGGCCCGCCACTTGCCGGTGAGCAGGTCGGCGGCGCGCAGCAGGATCGCGGCGCGGTCGTCGTAGGACAGCGCGCGCCACTCCGGCGCGGCCTTCGCGGCGGCGGCGATGGCGTCGGTCGCGTCCTGCTGGGTGGCGCTGTGGATGGTGCCCAGCACGTGCTTGTGGTTGTGCGGCTGGACGACGTCGATCTTCTCGCCGCCGCCGGGGCGCTGCTCGCCGCCGATGGTGACGGTCAGGTCGACCGGTTCCGCCTGGCCCAGCTCACGCAGCGCACCCTCGAGCTCGGCGCGCTCGGCGCTGCCGGGTGCGTAGGTCAGCACCGGCTCGTTCGTCGGGGCGGGGGTCTGGGTCACGGCGTCCACGGCGGCTCCTCTGCTCTGTAGTCCAGATGCCCCGAACGGTAACTCCGGACACGTCTCGGCGGCTTGTCCGATCGGCTAAAATCGCGCCTGTGATCTTGGCCGATCGAATAACGCCCTCGTGACGTCGCTGCGCCACGTCCTGGCGACGCTCGGCGAGCCGCTCGTCGAGGTCGTCGTGGCGCCGCACGGCCTCGGCGTCGACGTCACCGACGTCGTGATCCTCGACCCCGAAGACCCCCTGGAGGCCTCCCCCGGCGACCTGGTCCTGGTGATCGGCGCGCGCGGCCGGGCGGCGGCGCCGGCCATCCGCGCGGCCGGGCGCGGCGGGGCGGCCGCGGTGGCGGTCAAGGGCGCGACCGGTGCGGACGTCGCCGCCGACGCGGGCGTCGCGCTGCTCACCGTCGGCGCGGAGGCGCGGTGGGAGCAGGTGGAATCGCTGGCCCGCGGCGTCGTCGAGGCGGCCCGCGCGGGCGGCGAGGCGGCCAGCGGGGAGGTGCTCGGCGACCTGTTCGCGCTGGCCCAGACGATCGCGACGCTCACCGGCGGCCTGGTCAGCATCGAGGACACGGCGAACCGCGTGCTGGCGTATTCGCGGGCCGGCGACGAGGTCGACGAGCTGCGCCGGCTGTCGATCCTCGGCCGCGAAGGCCCGGAGCGCTACCTCGCGATGCTCCGCGAATGGGGCGTCTACCAGCGGCTGCGCGCCGGCGAGGGGATCGTCCGGATCGACGAGCGGCCCGAGCTGGGCATCCGGCGGCGGATCGCGGCGGGCATCCACGCGGGCCGGCAGCCGCTCGGCACGATCTGGGTCCAGGAGGGCGCGCAGCCGCTCACCGAACGGGCCGAGACGGCGCTGCTCGGGGCGAGCCGCACCCTGGCGCCGCAGCTGATCCGAGCGCGCACGCTGCCGAGCCCGGAGCTGCGGCTGCGCGAAGACCTCCTGGCGAGCCTGCTGGAGGGCCGGCTCGACGCGGAGTCCGTCGCCGACGACATCGGCGCCGACCCGGCGCGGCCGGCGCAGGTGCTGGCGTTCTCCCTGGAGCGTTCGGACAACCGGCAGCTCCGGCGGGCCGAGCTGGTGCACCTGATCGCCGTCCACACGGCGGCCTACCGGCGCAGCGCGCTGGTGAGCGTGATCGGCGGCCGCGTCTACGCCCTGCTGCCGGACCTGCCCGAGCACTCCGACGCGGCGGTGCTGGCGCTGGCCCGCGAAATCACCGCGACGGCCCGCCGTCACCTGGACGTCCCGGTCCGCGCGGCCCTCGGCGGCGTGGTCCCCCGGCTGTCGGAGGCGGCGGCCTCCCGCGGCGACGCGGACCGCGTCCTGGCGGCGATGACCCGCGGCCGCTGGGAGGCGGACGTCGCCTCGCTGGCCGACGTCCGCGCCGAGGTGCTGCTGTCGGAGGTGCTGGCGTATCTGGGTTCGCAGCCGCGCATCCGCGACCCCCGGCTGGTTTCGCTCGTGGAGCACGACACCGAGCACGGCGGCATCCTGGTCCCGGCGGTCCTGGCCTGGTTGAACGCGTTCGGCGACGTCAGGGCGGCAGCCCGGGTGCTGAACATCCACCCGAACACGGTGCGTTATCGCGTCCGGCGGGCGGCCGAGGTGTCCGGAGTCGACTTCGACGACCCGGCGCAGCGGCTGTTAACTCAGCTGCAGCTGCGGTTGTGAAGCTGCTAGCTTCGCGCGCGTGGATCTCTTTTCGCGCACGTGGGCGGCGTTGCGCGCCGCGGTCGCTTCCCTTCCCCCCGCGGAGTTCTCCCGGCCCTCGGGCTGCCGCGGGTGGCTGGTCCGGGACCTGGTCTGCCACCTGGTGATCGATGCGCAGGACGTGCTGATCACCCTCGCAACGCCGGCGTCCTCGGCGTTGACGCACGACGCGATCACGTACTGGGCGGTCTCTTCCGCCCTCCCTTCGGGCGAAGACCCGCTCTCGGCGCTGATCGTCCGCCTGGCGGCGGCGTACGAGGACCCGGACCTGCTGAAGTTCCACTTGGACGACGTGGGCGCGGCGGCGGGCCGCGCGGCGGACCTGGTGGACCCGGGCGAGCGGGTGTCGACGCAGGAGATGGTCCTGACCGCGGGCGACTACCTGTCGGCGTACGTACTGGAGTGGACGCTGCACCACTTGGACCTGGTGGCGCACGTGTCCTCGGTGGCGGGGCCGCCGGCGGAGGGGCTGGCGCGGGCGCGGCTGATGCTGGAGAAGATCGCGGGGGCGAAGTTCCCGGCGTCGTTCTCGGATGCCGACGTCCTGCTGGTGGGGACCGGCCGGCGGGCGGCAACGGAGGCCGAGCGCGACGCACTGGGCGACCTGGCGGCGCGGCTGCCGCTGGTGCTCGGGTGATCATCTGGCTGAACGGCACGTTCGGCGCGGGCAAGACGACGACCGCGGCCGAACTGGCGGGCCTGCTGGGCGCCCGCACGTTCGACACCGAGTTCGTCGGCTACCTGCTGCGCACGGCGTTCCCGGAGCACCAAGGGGACTTCCAGCACCTGCCGCTGTGGCGCCCGCTCGTCGTCGAGAACACGGCTCGCGTGCACGAACACGCCGGCACGCTGATCATCCCGCAGACCCTCCTGGTGGAGGCGTACGCGCGCGAAATCTTCGACGGCCTGGCCGAGCGCGGCGTCCCGGTCGCCCACTTCGTGCTGCACGCCGAGCCGGCCGAGCTGCGCCGCCGGATCGAAGAGTCGGCCGACACCGTGGCCCGGCAGTGGCGGCTCGACCACGTCGACCGCTACGGCGACGCCCTGCCGTGGCTGCGCCGGTCGGCGACGCTGGTACCCACGGACGGGCGGACGCCGGCCGAGGTGGCGCGCGGGATTGCCGGACGGATCCGCAATTGACTGACGCGGTGTTCGCCCTGTCCGGCATTCAATAACCGACACGATTACCCGGCACCGGGACGACAATTCACGACAGGGAAACGCGCAAACCCGCGAGCTCGGCCAGCGCGGCGAAAGAATCCAGCCGCGCGGATTGGTCGTACGCGGCGGTCGTCGCGAGGATTTCGTCGGCGCCCGTGAGCGCGACCAGCTTCCCCAGGCGGTCTGCCACCTCGGCCGGCGTACCAGAAATCTGACTGTCCAAAGTCTCCTCGAGCCGCCCGCGCTCGCGCGCGGTCATCGGCGCGGCGAGGACGGCGCCGGGCGGGTCCAGCGGCGGGAAGACGCCGTGGGAGCGCGAATACACCGTGGCCCAGGCCTCCGGGACGAGCAGGCGGCGCGCGTCCGCCGCCGAGTCCGCCACCGCGATCGCCGTCGACACCACCACGTACGGCTCGCGGGCCCACTCGGACGGCTGAAACCCGTCCCGGTAGCGCGTCACGGCGTCGGCCAGTGCCCGTTCACCGCGCACCGGCGCGATCACCAGCGGCAGCCCGAGTTCCGCGGCGAGGTCCGCGCCGGAGCCGGTGGCCAGCAGGAACGGCGGCACGCGCAGCCCCTCGGCGGGGTAGGCGTGCACGCCGGGGTAGGCGTGTTCCCCGGTGAAGAACCCGAGCAGTTCGCGCACCTGCGCGCCGAAGTCGTCGGCGGCCTCTTTGCCGTGCCCCAGCGCCGATCGGACGCCGCCGGTGAAGCCGACGGACCGGCCCAGCCCCATGTCGATCCGGCCGGGGTGAAGCGCTTCCAGGACCCCGAACTGCTCGGCGACGACCAGCGGCCGGTGGTTCGGCAGCATCACGCCCCCGGTGCCGACCCGGATCCGCGAGGTCGCCCCGGCGACGGCGGCGGCCAGCACGGTCGGCGCGGACCCGGCGACGCCCGGCACGCCGTGGTGTTCGGACACCCAGAACCGGTGGTAGCCCAGCCGTTCGATGCCGGCGGCGAAGGCGACGGTGTCCCGCAGCGCCTGTGCGGGGCCGCGGTCGCGCCGCACGGGCGAGCGGTCGAGCACGGAAAACCTCACGCCGGGTGCAACGCCCGCCGTCCGGCGGGATTCCCGTCAGGGCCGCCAGCGCTCGCTGTACTCCGGGTGGTCGGCGTAGGGCAGGGCCAGCAGGCGCAGCGTGAGGCACCAGTTGGAGCCGGCCTCGTCGGCGGGCACGTGGCAGGTGTCACACCAGTATTCGCTGCCGTAGAGCGGAAAACCGGGCACCTTCTCCGACACCGTGGTGCGGTGGGCGAGCAGGATCCGCCGGGTCGCCTCGATCTCGTTGATCATCTGGTTGACCACGTCGAGCTCCAGATCGGTGAGCCCGCGGATCTTCTGCTCCACGGCGACCTTGGTCTCGCCGCGGTTCATCGCCTCGCCGGCCTTCGCCTTGTTGACGGCCTGCATGATCAACGCCTGCCGCGCGCCCACGCGCGCCGCGAGGAAAGCGATCAGGTCGTCCACGACGGCCTCCTTCCTCGAACCCGCTCCCCGATGGTCCCGGGGAGTCGTCGATTCGGGACCGCACGTTACGCCGTCGGAGACCAAGATCGTGACATCGCGATCGGCCGTGCAACTTTTGTGACCCGAAAGGCGACAGCGGGCGCTTGTGTGATCACTCGGCGTTCCGGTTGGTTCATTTGGAGGAGAGCCATTTCCCGGCTATCGGGAGATCCGGTGATGACCGCCACTGCTGTGGCCGTGATTACAGTTCGTGCCGGATGACGATCTCGTTCGTGTCGCTCCGTAACGCCGGGCTTCGCCGCCGCGTCTGTCCCCGCAGCGCAGTCACGGAGGTGGTCATGTCCGTTCCGGCTTCACCCGGCCCGCAGATGCCGTACGTCCCGCCGGTCGCCCCGCAGCGCCAGCGCAGGAAGTGGCCGTGGGTGGTGGGCGTGCTGGCCGTGCTGCCCGCCCTGGTGGGCGGCGTCGTGCTGGCGCTCGCGTACAGCAAGGTCTCGACCAGTCCCTGCCAGGACAAGTCGCAGCACGCCCCGTGCGTCGGCCCGGGCGGCACGTGGATCTCCGCCGACGGTGCCGCCCGGCCGCGTGATGCCGCCGCGCCCGCCACCACCAGTCCGTCGGTCCCCGCGTTCGCCATTCCGACCACGACGGAGCCGCTCCTGCCCGAGCCCACGGCGAAGGACTACTCGGTCGACCTGGCCGTCCAGTCCAAGCAGTGTTTCGGTTCGGCGGGGTGCAACGTGGTCGTCGAGCCGAAGCTCAGTTTCCTCGGCGCGAGCACCCTGCTCTGGGAGTGCGACATCACCTACAGCATCTCGGGGGACGAGTCCGGCGACCTCATCGAGACCGCCTACGCCCAGGGCGGCACCTCCTACCGCGTCGATCGCACGATCATGACCACCAAGAGCACCAAGGTGGTCCCGAAGGCCACCGTGACGGCGGTCAGCTGCCGCAAGCCGTGACGGTCACTCGGGGCGGGCCTTGCTCGGCTGGACCCGCTTCGGCTCCCCCGGCATCTTCGGGTAGTCCGGCGGGTACGGCAGGTCCCCCAGCCCGTGGTCACGCAGGTCTCGCTCGTACCACTCCAGCGCCGTCTCCAGACCGAACGCTTCCTCGTCCATCCCCGCGTGCAGGTCCCCGTGCTCCACCAGGAACGCCGGGATCGTCAGCACGTCGAAGTCGTCCGCGCCCACCTCGCCCAGCAGGTCCCACGTCAGCGGGGTCGACACCGTCGCGCGCGGGGTGCCGCGAACCGACCACGCCGAGGCCACCGTGCGGTCGCGGGCCGCCTGGTTGTAGTCGAGGAACACCCGGCCTCCGCGCTCCTCCTTCCACCAGGAGATCGTCGCCTTGGCCGGGATGCGGCGCTCCACTTCGCGGCCCAGCGCGATCACCGCGTGGCGGACCGCCACGAAGTCCCACTCCGGCCGGATCCTGACCAGCACGTGCACCCCGCGGCCGCCCGAGGTCTTCGGCCAGCCCGTCAGGCCCGCGTCCGCCAGGACCTCACGGACCACCACGGCCACCTCGACCGCGTCCGCGAAGCCCGCCCGGTCCGGCGGGTCGACGTCGATCCGGAGCTCGTCCGGGTGGTCGACGTCCGAGCGGCGGACCGGCCACGGGTGGAAGTCGAACGTGCCCAGGTTGGCCGCCCACGCGAACACCGCCGGCTCGGTCGGGCACACCTCGTCCGCCTTGCGGCCCGAGGGGAACGTGATCTCGGCGGTGTCGACCCACGCAGGCGCGCCCTTCGGCACGCGCTTGGCGTAGAACCAGTCGCCCTCGACGTAGCGCTTCAGCGTCGTCGGGCGCTCCCCGATCGCGCGCAGCAGCGGCCCGCCGACCGTGATGTAGTGCTCGACGACCTGCCGCTTCGTGATGCCGCGCTGGGGGAAGTACACCTTGTCCGGGCTCGAGACGCGGACCGTGCGGCCGCCCACCTCGTACTCCACCGGGTCTCCGTGCTTGGGCATGCGGCCACGCTAGCGGTGATCGCGCCTCCGCGGCGCCCGCGAGAATGCCGCCGGTAGTCTCGAACGGTGTCCGGCCGCACCAAGCTGATCGTCGCGCTCGCCGTGCTCGCCGTCTTCGCGGCGGCCGCGGTGCTGCTGCCGATCCCCGGTCCGGCCGAACTGCGGGCCTGGGCCGCCGCCACCGGCCCCGCCACCCCGCTCGTGCTGTTCGTCGCGTACTCGCTGCTCACCGTGGTCCCCATCCCGCGGACGGTGTTCAACCTCGCCGCCGGCCTGCTCGTCGGCACCGCGGCCGGGATCGCGATCGGCCTGGTCGCCACCACCGTCGCGGGCGGCCTCTCCTTCGGGCTGGCCCGCCTGCTCGGCCGCGACCTGGTCACCCGGCACCTGCACCGGTCCGCGGTGAAAACGGTCGACGACCGCCTGTCCGGCGGCGGCGTCCTCGCCGTCACGTCGCTGCGGCTGATCCCGGTGGTGCCGTTCGCGCCCTTCAGCTACCTCTGCGGGGTGTCCTCGGTGCGGCTCGCCCCGTACCTGGCCGGTACGCTGCTCGGGAGCGTGCCCGGCACGGTCGCCGTGGTGGTCCTCGGCGACGCCCTGACCGGCGACACGCCGCCCGCGCTGCTCGCCTGTTACGGCGTGTTCGCGCTGGCCGGAGCGATCGGGCTGGTCAAGGTGTTCAAGAAGCGGGCACCGGCCGAACCGCAGCCCGCCGCACCGGCTGGCTGACGAGAACAGCACAGGCCCGACCGCTACACTCGATCGGGTGCGCGAAGCGGTAACGCGCTGAGCAGGGCCACCACCACCGGGAATTTCGTCAGGAGCAGTCGCCATCGACACCGGTCAGCTGATCGCGGGGCACTACCGCCTCGTCGAGCACATTGGTAGCGGTGCCATGGGTGTCGTGTGGCGCGCCACCGACGTGCGCCTCGAACGCACCGTCGCGATCAAGCAGATCCTCCCGCAGCCGGGTGTCTCCGAGACCGAACGCGACAACATGCGCCAGCGCGCGATGCGCGAGGCGAAGAACGCGGCCCGGTTCCAGCACCCGAACGCCATCGTCGTGTTCGACATCGCCGAGCACAACGGCGATCCGTGCCTGGTGATGGAGTACCTCGACGGGCCCAGCCTCTCCACGATCCTCGCCGAGGAGGGCACCCTCCCGCTCGGGCGGGTCGCCCGGATCGGCGAGCAGGTCGCGTCCGCGCTGGTGGCCGCCCACCGCGCCGGGATCGTGCACCGCGACGTCAAGCCGGGCAACATCCTCATCGACCGGACCGGCACCGCGAAGATCACCGACTTCGGCATCTCCCGCGCGGCCGGTGACATGACGCTGACCGCGACCGGCCTGATCGGCGGCACGCCCGCGTACCTGGCGCCCGAGCTCGCCCGCGGCGCCGACCCGGTGCCCAGCTCCGACGTCTTCGCCCTCGGCGCGACCCTCTACCAGGCGATCGAGGGCACCACGCCGTACGGCAACACGACCAACCAGCTCGCGCTGCTCTACGCGGCGGCGAACGGCCAGATCAACCCGCCGGTGCAGGCGGGTGCGGCCACCGCGCTGCTGATGAGCCTGCTGCGCAGCGAGCCGGGCGAGCGGCCGAGCATGGCCGAGGCCCGCGAGCGGCTGGCCGCGCTGGCCCGCACCGAGCCGGGTGGCATGACGGCGTCGCCGCCGCTGCTCTCCGGCGGCGCGGGCCGCAAGCCCGCGGGCCCCGCCGCCGCGAACGACAGATCGGTAGAGCACCG
>NZ_BNAW01000056.1 GCF_014654205.1 Amycolatopsis bullii | reverse complement strand
GCCGGGGCGGCGCGGGTGCCGGCGGGGCGATGGGCGGCGCGGGTGCCGGCCGCGCCGGGGCCTCCGGGATGGGTGGCATGGGCGGCATGCACCCCGGCGGCGCCAAGGGCCAGGGCGGCGGCGACGAAGAACGCACGTCGAAGTACCTGCTCGGCGACGACCCGAACGACATCTTCGGAACCGACGAGCTGACCGCGCCGCCGGTCATCGGCGAGTAGCGCACGCGGGGGCCCCGGGCGCGTGCCAAGATGGGCGCGCCCGGCTCCCACCGGGTTCACCAACGATCTCCACTGGGGGCAAGAGCGGTGCTGGACAGGCAGGTCACCATCACGACCGGCACCCTGATCAACCTGATCCGGCGCCGGGGCGGCGAGCCGCACACGGTGCTGTCGGAGAAGCCGACCTGGTACAGCGACGAGGCCCAGCGCGCCGAGGACGAGCAGACCAACGCCGAGCTCGCCAAGGCCGGGCTGTTCGGCCCGCGCGGCATGCACCCGGGGTTCGTCGCGACGATCGAGGCGATCGCCCGGCCGCAGCTGGAGTACTACGGCTGGATCGACGGCGGGTTCCAGGGCAAGCCGGTGAGCTACCGGCTGCTCGCCGGCAGCGCCGGCGGTGAGGCGTTCGTGCTGGCCAAGCACGAGGAGCTGGACGTCGTCGTGCTGGAGTCCACGCGTCCGGGCGAGCTGCTCGACGACTTCCTCGGGCAGATCCCGAAGCTGGCGCCGGGCCGCGGGACACCGCTCGCCGTGCCGAAGAGCCAGATCGAGGGCACCGCCCGCGGCGACGACGGCGCGTTCGCGGTGCTCCGCAGCGACCGCCCGGCCGAGGGGTCGCAGGAGGTCGAAGAGCTCCGCCGGATCCTCGCGTTGCGCCGGATGGGGAGCGGCAGCCTCTACGTCGCGGCCCGCAGCCGCACCGGCGCCCGGCACCGGATCGAACGCCCGGTGAACTACATCGATACGTCGGAAGGCCGGTGGCTGACCGAAGAGATTCCGGGGCGCGGCGAGAACCGGATCGCCTTCACCCCGGCCGACCAGCGCGTTCTCGCCGACCGGTTACGCAGCGCACAGGGCCGGCTCACCGCGGCCTGACGAAGGGCCGTTCAGCCCACCGGGTCATCGCGTCTACCCTCTGTGATATTCATCCACAGGTGGCGCGGTCCAATGGGTTCGAGCTGGTCCACGACACGCCGAAGAACGGACTTCTCGCGACACGCCGGACGAGTTTTCCGCAAGTTCTCCACACCTTGTACACAGCCGCTGACCTGCGTTTTTGTCAGAGCCGATCAGGCTTGTCCCCAACTTGTCCACAGCTCTCGCGGCACCTGTGATTGGTTACCCCCGTTCATCCCCAGGTTGTCCACAGAAGGGTCCCCACCCTGAATTGCCATCGGCCTTCCGGGGGATCTAGCGTGCCCGCTCGGGCCTGTACTCACGGTGGTGCTCCCGCGTGTCTGCGGCAGCCGGCCGGCGTTGTCGCCGATCATCGGGGGACGAGGTCCGGTGCACGACCGGTGGACCAAAAGCCGGGGCGCCAGCCCCGTGCTTCGAGAGCGAAGATCCGGCATAATCGAACGGGTGTTCGACCGATGAGGAGGTGTCCGGGGCGGTGGCGCTGACCGACGACCGCAGTCCGATGTACGCGGAGTCCGACCCGGGTCCGAGCGACCCCGGTCCCGGTGGTGGCGGCTTCGACCGCCAGCCGCCGCAGGACATCGCGGCCGAGCAGTCCGTGCTCGGCGGCATGCTGCTGTCGAAGGACGCGGTCGCCGACGTCATCGAGGCGCTCGGCCCCGACGACTTCTACCGGCCCGCGCACCAGGCGATCTACGACTGCATCCTCGACCTCTACGGCCGCGGCGAGCCGGCCGACCCGATCACCGTGTCGGCCGAGCTGGAGCGGCGCGGCGAGCTGGGCCGCGTCGGCGGCGCGCCGTACCTGCACACGCTGATCGCGACGGTGCCGACCGCGGCGAACGCCGGCTACTACGCCGAGATCGTCTCGGAGAAGGCTGTGCTGCGCCGGCTGGTCGAGGCGGGCACCCGGATCGTGCAGTACGGCTACGGCGCGGCCGCGGCCGACGGCGCCAACATCGACGAGGTGGTCGACCGCGCGCAGGCCGCGATCTACGACGTCACCGAGCGCCGGACCAGCGAGGACTACGTCGCGCTGGAAGAGCTGCTGCAGCCCACGATGGACGAGATCGACGCGATCGCCTCGCGCGGTGGCCAGTCGCAGGGCATCCCGACCGGGTTCACCGACTTCGACGAGCTGACCAACGGGCTGCACCCGGGTCAGATGATCATCGTCGCCGCCCGTCCCGGTGTCGGCAAGTCGACACTGGGCCTGGACTTCGCCCGCTCGGCGTCGATCCGGCACGGCCTGACCAGCGTCATCTTCTCGCTGGAAATGAGCCGGACCGAGATCGTCATGCGCATGCTCTCGGCCGAGGCCAAGATCCGCCTCGCCGACATGCGCGGCGGCAAGATGTCCGACGACGACTGGACGCGGCTGGCCCGCCGGATGAGCGAGGTCTCCGAGGCACCGCTGTTCGTCGACGACTCGCCGAACATGACGATGATGGAGATCCGTGCGAAGGCGCGCCGGCTGAAGCAGCGCAACGACCTCAAGCTCGTCGTCCTCGACTACCTGCAGCTGATGACGTCGGGCAAGCGTGTCGAGTCGCGGCAGCAGGAAGTTTCGGAGTTCTCGCGGCAGATGAAGCTGCTGGCGAAGGAGATCGAGGTCCCGGTGATCGCGATCAGCCAGCTGAACCGTGGTCCGGAACAGCGCACGGACAAGCGCCCGATGCTGTCCGACCTGCGTGAGTCCGGCTCACTGGAGCAGGACGCCGACCTCGTCATCCTGGTCAACCGCCCGGACGCCTGGGAGCGGGACGACCCGCGCGCGGGCGAGGCGGATCTGATCATCGCGAAGCACCGCGCCGGGCCGACGGCGACGATCACCGTCGCGCACCAGCTGCACTACAGCCGCTTCGTCGACCTCTCGCACGACTAGCCGAGAGCGCTGTACCCGCGGACGAACGCCGTGAGGAGCCTGCCGAACGTCTCGCGGTCCTCCTCCGGCCAGTCCGCCATGACCTCCGCGAACACCCCGCGGCGGAAGGCGTGCATCTCGTCGAGGTGCTCCTGGCCGGCCGCGGTCGGCACGAGCACCGCACGCCGTCCGTCGCGCTGATCGGCTTCGCGGCGAAGCAGGCCCTGCTCGACCGCGCGCGCCACGAGCCGGCTCGCGCGGGGCTGGTCGACGCCCATCGCCGCGCTCAGCGCCGTCACCGTGCTGGGCTCTCCGCGTTCGGCGAGCTCTTCGACGACGTCGAGCAGCTCGAACACCGGGTCGTGCGCGCCCCGGCCTCTCGCCTTGCCGATCCGGCTGAGGGCTCGCCGCTGCTGGCTGCGGCGGATCGCGATCATGGCGCGCTCGACGTCGGCCACCGCGTCCGTCATGGTTGCTCCACCTCCGAACTACATGTACTTTTACATGTAGTTGCTCATTGATATGTTGGAGTCCTCATGAAACCCCTCGGCTGGTGGCTGCGCCACCTCCACGAGCTCCTCGAATCCTCCATGGCCCTGGCCCTCGACGCGGAGTCGCTGACCCGCCGGCACTGGCAGGTACTCAACACGATCGCCCTCGGCGCCCGCACGCCGGAGCAGGTCGACACGGCGATGGCGCCGTTCGTCGCCGGCGAGGGATCGATGGCGCCGAAGGTGGCCGACCTGCGCGCCCGCGGGTGGGTCACCGAAGACGGCACCTTGACCGCCGACGGCCGCGAAGCCCACGCCCGCGTCGAAGCGCACGTCAAGCAGTTCCGCGCGAAATCCATGGCGGGCATCAGCGACGACGACTACCGCACCACGCTGCGAACCCTCGAAAGGTGCGCCGCGAACCTCGAAGCCGCCTGAGGAATATCCCGGGGCCCGCGGGCGTCAGGTACGGTAGTAGTTGAACTTTCAACATCTGGAGCCGTCGATGACCCGCACCCCGGTCCTCTACCTCAGCCACGGAGCGCCGCCGCTCGCCGACGACACCACGTGGACCCGCCAGCTCGCCGCCTGGTCGGCCGACCTGCCGAAGCCCCGCGCGATCCTCGTCGTGTCGGCGCACTGGGAGGAAGCGCCGCTGACCATCGGGGCGACGACGACCGTGCCGCTCGTGTACGACTTCTGGGGCTTCCCCGCGCGCTACTACCAGGTGAAGTACGCGGCTCCCGGCGCACCGGAGCTGGCAGCGAAGGTCCGGAAGCTGCTTCGCTCGACCGAGACGCCCGTGCACGACGCCCCGGAGCGCGGCCTCGACCACGGCGCCTACGTGCCGCTGGTCGAGATGTTCCCGGACGCGGACCTCCCGGTGCTGCAGGTTTCGATGCCCTCGCTCGACCCGCGGGAGCTGTTCGACCTCGGCCGCAAGCTCGCGCCGCTGCGCGACGAAGGCGTGCTGATCATCGGCAGCGGCTTCTTCACCCACAACCTGAGCGGCATGGCCCGCGCCACCGACGGGACGCCGCCGTCCTGGTCGGCCGAGTTCGACCACTGGGGTGCCGAGGTCCTGCGCGACGGGGACGTCGACACCCTGCTGGATTTCCGGCACAAAGCGCCGGCGGCGGCGCTCGCGCACCCGCGCATCGAGCACTTCGCCCCGCTGTTCGTCTCCCTGGGCGCCACTTCGGACGAGGGATCCGGGCGCACGGTGATCGACGGCTTCTGGCACGGCCTGGCGAAGCGTTCTCTCCAGTTCTCCTGACCACCCCTGAAGACGCAAGCGAGCCCCAGGAGCCGAATCGGCTCCTGGGGCTCGTCGTCTCCAGGGAAGGAGAGCTTTCCGGTGTTCGCGGGAGGCCCGCGTCCGCGGTCCGTCGCCGGGGTGCTCCGTGCGAGGTCGCCCTCGCGGCGCGTGGAGCGCTTGGCGGCGTGACCACGGGGATCGTGGGCCGGCGGGTTCTCGTTTCGGAGAACCCGCCGGCTTCACCGCACTACTTGCGCTTGATCAGGCCGATCAGCTTCGCGAGGAAGCCGGTGGAGTCCAGGCCCGACATCGCCGGCACCTGCGGGGTGCTGTCCAGCACCGGCAGCTTGGCGTTCACCGGCACGGCCTGGGCGACGGGCAGCGCCGTCGGCAGGGCGGCCGGCAGCTCCGGGGCCGCGACGGGCAGGCCGGTGGCCGGCACGTCCGCACGCTCGGTGCCGTGGCTCGCGAGCGAGCCCAGCGACGAGAGGGCGTTCACCGCGGGCAGCGCGGTGGGCAGCGCCGGCAGGGCCGGAACGCCACCCAGGGCCGGCAGCGCGACGGGCAGGGCCGCCGGAGCGTCCGCACGCTCGGTGTGCCCCGGCAGGGCCCCACCCAGCGCCGACAGCCCGGTCACCGCGGGCAGCGCCGCGGCGGTGGGCAGCGTCGGCAGGGCCGGCTTCGGCAGCGCCGGAACGCCACCCAGGGCCGGCAGCGCGACGGGCAGGCCCGCGGCCGGGACGTCCGCACGCTCGGCACCGTGGCCACCGAGGTTGCCCAGCGACGACAGGCCGTTCACCGGCAGCGCCGCGGCGGGCAGGGCCGGCACGGCCGCCTTCGGCAGCGCCGGCACCGCGACGGGCAGGCCCGCAGCCGGGACGTCCGCACGCTCGGCACCGTGACCGCCGAGGTTGCCCAGCGACGACAGGCCGTTCACCGGCAGTGCCGCGGCGGGCAGGGCCGGCACGGCCGCCTTCGGCAGTGCCGGGGCGGCGGGCAGCCGGCTGTTCACCTTCGGCGTGGCGGCACGCTCGCCGAGCGGAGCCGCGACCGGCAGCGCGGGCAGGCCCTGGGTGGGCAGCTCGGCGGCCGGCAGGTGGCCGGCGAGCCCGGTCACCGCGGGCAGGGCCCGCATCGGCAGACCCTGGGTCGGCAGGCCCTGGGTGGAGAGGTTGCTGGTGTGCACCGAGTGGGTCAGCCCGTCCAGCGACGGCAGCCCGCCGAGCAGGCCGGCGACCGGCAGCTGGCCCAGCAGCCCGTCGACCGCGGGCAGCCCGCGCTGGGCCGGCAGGCCGCTGCGGAACGCGGCCAGCGAGGGCAGCTCGTCGGCGGCCAGCTCGGAGCCCTCGGCCGGGAACGCGATGGCCTTCGCGGCGGCCTCGTCGTCGATGCGGGTCATGTCCGTCGCGTACGCGGTGGCGACGCCGAGCAGCTCGAGGGGCACCCCGAAGATCTGCACCGGCAGCGCGAACGCGTGGTAGCCGTTGATACCCGACACGCTGGACAGGTCTCCCGCGGTGGCGGCCTTGCCGCCGTTCTCCGTGGTCAGCGTGTTGTCGCCGGCGGCGTTCCCCACGCCGCCCACGGCCGCCGCGTCGCCGAACAGCTGCGCGATCGCGGTCAGCGGCAGGTCGAGGATGTTGCCGGAGATCGCGCCTTCGACACCGGAGGTGGTGTCGTCGCCCGAGTTCTCGACCTCGGTGATGTTGATGCCGGTGCCCCTGGCGACACCCGCCGCGCCGGCGGCGTCACCGAAGACCTGCGCCGCCGCCAGCGGGTCCACGCCGACGATGTTGCCGGCCACGCTGCCGCGGTCGCCGCTGGTGGTGGCGTTGCCGCCGGCCTCCGACTCGACGTCGTTGGTGCCCTTGCCGGTGCCCAGCGCGGCGGCGGCGATCCCATCGCCGAAGACCGAGCCGGCGCCCGCGATCGGGGCCTTCACGACGTTGCCGGTCACCGCACCGTCGCGGCCGTCGGTCACGGCGTTGCCGCCCGCCGTCGCGTCGGTGATGTTGTCGTTCTCACCGGTGCCGATGCCGCCGAGGGCGCCACCGACGCCCATCGCCTGCACGGGCAGCGCGACCGGGGCTTCGACGATGTTGCCCGCGGCGGCGCCCGCCGGGCCGGCCGCCTTGAGCGCGCCGCCCGCGTTGGACGTCGTGTCGGTCGAGCCCTTGCCGTGGCCCTGGCCGATCAAGGCGCCACCGACGTTGGCGACCTGCACCGGGGTCGACACCGGGACCGCGCCCAGGTTCGAGCTCAGGAAGCCGTTGTCGTCGTCGGTGTTGCCACCGCCGCCACCGGAGACGACCTTGGTCTCGTCGGCCGCGCCGGAGCCCTGGCCGATGAACGAGCCGCCGATGCCGAAGACCTCGGCGGGCAGGCCCACCGGCACCTGGACGATGTTGGCCGAGCCGGACGAGTCGTGGCCGATCGTGCCGTCGTACCCGCCGGCGGTGACCTTCTTGTCCTCGGTCGCCGTGCCGGTCGCGTTGCCGATGTGGCTGCCGCCGATGCCGAAGACCTCGGGCGCGCCCGCGGCCTGGGTGTTGACGATGTTGCCGCCGAGGAAGGCGCCGTTGCCGCGGGTGAAGCTGCCGTTGCCGGCGTTGGCGTCGGTCGTGTTGTCGTGCGTGGCGTTCGCCTGGCCGATGTAGGTGCCACCGATGCCGAAGGCCTCGACCGGCAGCGCGAGCGACGGGTTCAGGATGTTGCCCGACCCGCTCGAGTTGTCACCGGCGGTCTTGACGAGGCCACCCGAGTCGACAGTGCTGGAGGAACTGCCGGCGCAGGGGATGCCCGCCGAGGCGTTGCCGATCCACGAGCCCGCGACACCCGCCACGTTGGCGATCGGGGACAGCGAGGCCGCCCCGGCGTTGCCGGACAGGAACGAGTCGTTGCCGCTGGTCTCGAGGTAGGTCGGGACGCCGCCGCGGACGGTGCGGTCGGCCCCGGCCGTGGCGTCGGCGGAGGTGTTGCAGCCGTCGGAGTTCGACAGCGAGCCCCACACCGCGCCGGAGTTGCAGTTGAACTTGACCGGCAGGGCGATCGGCGCACCGATCACGTTGCCCGACCCGGAGGCCCGGTCGCCGGAGCTCAGCAGCGAGCCGCCGGAGGTGGCGACGGTGTCGGCGGAGTAGCCGTGGCTCTGCCCGTTGCCGAGCAGGTAGGACGCGGCGTTGCCGGTCACCTGCACCGGGGTGGCGAACTGGCCCGCGACCACGTTGCCGGAGAGCGAGGAGCCGTCGCCGCTGGTGGCGACGTCGCCGGTCTCGGTGGTGCTCTGGCTGGCCGACCCACCGGTCACGCGGCCGGTGCCGCCGGCGACCCCGCCGCCGTTGCCGGCGATCTGGACGGGGAGCGCCCAGTCGAAGACCACGGCGTTGCCCGCGAGGCTGGAGTCCTGGCCCGTCGTCTTGACGTCCTGGTCGTGGCCCCAGCTCTGCGAGTGGTCGGTGCCCACGACGTGCGCGTCGCCGCCCACGCCGATCGCGTTGTCGACGATCTGGATCGGGACGACGAGGTCGCCGGTGACCTTGTTGCGCTTGAGGTTGTCGTGGCTCGGGGTGAACCGGCCGCCCAGGGTGCTTTCGTTGATCGGGCTGGCGTCGTCGAACTGCTTGGCAGCCTCGTTCGCGGCCTGCGTGGCCGGCTTGGTGCTCAGCTCCGTCTGCCCCTCGGGCAGGTCCAGCTGGCCGAAGGGGACGCCGACCGCGTTGTTGGCTTCCTGGATCGGAACCGTCACGTTCAGGTCGAGCGGTGAGGCAGGGGTGTCGGGGTTGACGTTCTCGTCAGCCGAGGCGATGCCGGTGCCCAGCATCAGCAACCCACCCGTGACAAATGCGGTCTGGAGTCCGCGCTTTGCCCACGTCTGCATGGGGTTTTTCTCCTTCATTTCGGGTTCCCTTGCGGGTTCATGGGGGTGCGCCCGTCGAATTCGGAAGAGGTCCGAGCCGCACCAGGGGGGAGGTGGAACTTCTTGCGGGCGCACGAAAGCGCACCGCCGTGTCACGGGTGTTGCGCGGACGCGAAGCCGTCAGAGAACGACGGACGTGGGTGCGTCAGCGACCCGTGGAGGGAGGTGTTCAGTCAGGAGTGACGCCGGGCTGTTCGCCCGGGGTGCGCAGCGAGTGGCGCAGGCCGGCGCGGCTCATCGCCGCGACGGCGGAGTCGGCGGCTTCGGTGGTCCAGAAGGGGACGCCGAAGTTGAAGCCGTCGAGGTGTCCACCGGGGGCCGTGGTGCCACCCGGGGCGGTGGGGACGGCCGGCGCGATCGGAAGCTGCGCCGGAGCCAGCGGCGACGGCAGGTCACGGTGCCGGTCGCGGAAGTGACCCGCGGCACCGGTGACGTCGTCGTGCTGCCCACCCGCCGGCATCGCGAGCTCGGCTCGCAGCGCGGCGGGAAGTTCGACGGTCGAGACGGCGGGCGTGCCCGCCACCTGACCGGTGCCGGAGGTCACCGGCTCGCCCTCGACCGGGGCGAGGCCCGGGAGGGTGTGGAGCGGGACCAGGTCGCCGTGCCCGGCCGGGTCGAGCAGCTGCCACACGTGGCGGCCGAAGTCGGCGTCCGGCGCGGGGGCGATGGTCTCCTCGATGACCTGGCGGGTGTCCTCCGGCTTGCGCACGATGTGCTCGAACGCGCCGAGGGTGCGCTGGGCCGGGCTCAGCACCGCGTCGTCGGCGAGCTCCGTCACCGAGGCGCTGACGCGCTGGGAGACCTCGCGGCCGGCGGTGCCGGCGTCGGTGCTGCCACACGGGCGCGGGGCCTGCGGCTCACTCCACGTCGTCGCGTCCTGGTGGCAGACCGCGTCGGTGACGCCGCCGGCGATCTCGCCCGCGAAGTGCCCGGCGCCGTGGTTCACGTCGCCGATCCCGGCCGCCGTGGCGTCGGTGACCGGGGTGACGGAGGCGGTGCCCACCTGAACGGTGTCGGCCGAAGCGGCGGCGCCGGAGACGAGCCACGCGGCGGCGGTGCCCGCCATCGCGCCGCCGAGCACGAGCAGCGCACGCGACACGAGACGGCCGACGCGCTTCGCGCCCTGCCCCTCGCTCGCCGTGGTCGCCACTCGAAGTCTCCTCGTGCTGGGTTCGTGATCCGGCCGTTGCGAAAGCGACCTAATCAAACCGGCGGCGCGGCGCGCACCCTCGACACGGCTTGATGCCCCCATCGTGTGAAAGACACACCGTGTAGGCCGATTTGACGGTCGGTGATCATGCCTGGCTGCCACCTGTGTCGGACGCGGCCGTGCGAAAACGGCCGAATCGGGTGGTCCTGCCGCTACGGTGGGCCGGTGACCCACGCGCGACGCGAAGACCCGTTCCTGCCGGAGCACGAGGACGTCACCGGGCTGATCCCCCGGGGCCTGCGCATAAGTGCCGCACTCGCGTGGCGGTTGATCGTGGTGGCCGCGGCCCTGTACGCCGTGGTCTGGCTGATCGGCTACCTGTCGGTGGTCGTCATCCCGCTGTCCATCGCCCTGCTGGTGTCCGCGCTGCTGGCCCCGGCGGTGCAGAAGCTGGTGGCGGTGCGGTTCCCCCGCGGGCTCGCGACGGCGATCGTGCTGATCGCCGGGCTGGCCGTGCTGGGCGGCCTGCTGACGTTCGTCGTCACGCAGTTCTCCTCCGGCCTCCCGCAGCTGCAGCAGCAGGTGAACGCGAGCCTCGACCAGATCAAGAACTGGCTCCTCTTCGGGCCGCCGCACCTGCGGCAGGAACAGATCCAGGACTTCATCAACCAGGCGATCGGGTTCATCCAGAACAACCAGGCGTCCATCACGACGACCGCGCTGACCACCGCGAGCACCGTCGGCGAGATCCTCACCGGCTTCCTGCTGACGCTGTTCATCACGATCTTCTTCCTCAGCGGCGGCGACGGCATCTGGTCGTTCCTGGTCCGCGGGGTGCCGAAGCGGGTCCGCAACCGGGTCGACGTCGCCGGGCGCCGCGGGTTCGCGTCGCTGGTCAGCTACGTGCGGGCGACGGCGGCGGTGGCCGTGGTGGACGCGGTCGGCATCGGCGTCGGCCTGTGGATCATGGGCGTGCCGCTGGTGATCCCGCTGGCCACGCTGGTGTTCATCGGCGCGTTCATCCCGATCATCGGCGCGGTCATCACCGGCGGGGTCGCCGTGCTGATCGCACTGGTCACGAACGGCTTCATCGGCGCGGTGATCGTGCTGGCCATCGTGATCGGCGTGATGCAGCTGGAAAGCCACATCCTGCAGCCGCTGCTCCTCGGGCGGGCGGTGAAACTGCACCCGCTCGCCGTCGTCCTGGCCATCACCGCCGGCCTGGTCGCGGGCGGGATCGCCGGCGCGCTGCTGGCCGTGCCGCTGCTGGCCGTGCTGAACGCCGGGGTCCGCTCGCTGCTGCACGAAACCGATCCCGACCCGGCCGAGGTGAACGTCCTCAAGGACCAGGCCGCGCAGCCCAACGACGCCGAGCCCGGGTCGCCGAAGGCCGAAATCGCGACGGTCGGCGAGGCCGAAGCCGACTCCTCCACGGCGGAACCACCGAAGCGCGACGAGAAGCCGTGACCGTCCGGAGGACGCCCGATCCGGTCACGCCCATGTGGCGGGGCGTGCTCGCCTTCCGCTTCCTCACCTGGGCGTTCGCCTGCGGCACGGTGATCGTGCAGAGCGGCGAGTACCGGCGCGAGTGGCTGGCGTGGACGATCCTCGGCGTGATGGCCGTGTGGTCGGTCGTGAGCAGTTTCCTCTACCTGCGCGAGCGGACGCGCCCGCCCGCACTGGTCGTCTTCGACCTCGTGCTGACCACCGGGTTGCTGCTGACCTCGCCGTGGGTGCTCAGCGACGCGCAGTTCGCGCTGAACGTCCCGCTCATCACCACGGTGTGGGCGGCCGTGGCGCCGGTCGCCGCGGGCGCCCGGTTCGGCGCGGCCGGCGGGGTGCTCGCCGGGCTGGTCGTCGGCGTGGCGACCGGGCTGGCGCGGGAGAAGTTCGACCTCGACGTCGCCCGCGACGGCGTCCTGCTCGCCGCCGCCGGCCTGCTGGTCGGCATGGCTTCGACGATGGCCCGCCGGTCGGTGGCGCGGCTGGAGCAGGCGCTGCGGAAGGAAGCGGCGACGGCCGAGCGGGAGCGGCTGGCGCGATCGATCCACGACAGCGTGCTGCAGGTGCTCGCGCGGGTCCGCAAGCGCGGCAACGAGGTCGGCGGCGAAGCGGCCGAGCTGGCCCGGCTGGCCGGCGAGCAGGAGATCGCGCTGCGGTCGCTGGTGACGACCGAGCCCGGGCAGCTGACCGACAGCGGCACGATGAGCCTGCGCGCCGCGTTGCAGGTCCTCGCCACCTCGTCGGTGCAGGTCTCGGCCCCGGCGGACGACGTCGAGCTGCCCGCGCACGTCACCGGCGAACTGGTCGCCGTGACCCGCGAAGCGCTGTCGAACGTCGAGAAGCACGCGGGGCCGGGCGCGCACGCGTGGGTGCTGCTGGAGGACCTCGGTGACGAGGTGGTGGTCAGCATCCGCGACGACGGACCGGGCATACCGGACGGCGTTCTCGAGCAAGCCGCCGCGGACGGGCACCTTGGCGTGGTGGAATCCATCCGGGGGCGGGTTCGCGACCTCGGGGGGAGCGCGACCCTCGACACCGGGCCCGGCCGGGGCACGGAGTGGGAGGTCAGGGTGCCGAGCACGAGGGGTGCGAAATGAGCGACGAACCGCGGATCTCCGTGATGGTGGTCGACGACCACCCGATCTGGCGCGACGGGGTGGCCCGCGACCTGACCGAACATGGCTTCGACGTGCGGGCGACCGCGCCGGACGCCGAGGCGGCGCTGCGGATCGCCCGGACCGTGCAGCCGGACGTCGTCCTCATGGACCTGAACCTGGGCAGCACCTCGGGCGTGGACGCGACCCGCGAGATCACCGCGGCGCTGCCGTCGACGAAGGTGCTGGTGCTCTCGGCCAGCGGCGAGCACAAGGACGTGCTGGAGGCGGTGAAGGCCGGTGCGTCCGGCTACCTGGTGAAGTCGGCGTCCGCGGTGGAGCTGGTCGACGCCGTCCACCGCACCGCCGCCGGCGACCCGGTGTTCACCGCGGGCCTGGCCGGGCTGGTGCTCGGGGAGTACCGGCGGATGGCCGACGCGTCGGCCGAGGGCGCGGCGGGCGCCGAGCCGCCGCGGCTGACCGAGCGCGAAACCGACGTCCTGCGCCTGGTCGCGAAGGGCCTGACCGCCCGGCAGATCGCCGAACGGCTCGTGCTGTCGCACCGGACGGTGGAAAACCACGTGCAGTCGACGCTGCGGAAGCTGCAGCTGCACAACCGCGTCGAGCTGGCCCGGTACGCGATCGAGCACGGCCTCGACGGGGAGTGACCGTCAGGGGATGACCGCGAAGCCGGACCAGTCGCCCTTCGGCAGCGCGGCCTGGCTCAACCGCCACTGCGGTTCGCCGGGGTGCCAGGCGGCGAGGACGCCGTCGGCGAGCACGAGGTCCCCGGCCTCCGACCAGTCGAAGCCCCCGCCGCGTTTCAGGTGCTCGGTGACGTACGGCATCCCGGGGGCGTGGTCCCAGGTCGGCCCGCTCGGGCGCAGCAGCCAGATGTCCCGCGTCTGCGTGCTGGTGCCGCGGTAGGCGGGGTTCCCGAAGTCGACGGCCCAGATCGTTCCTTCCCGCGACGGCACCACGGTGGGCGCCGGGCCGATCGAGGGCCGGCTGAGCTTGCGGCTGCTGTTGTCCCGCAGGTCGACCAGGGTCAGGTCGGTCAGGCCGTCGAGCAGCAGCCAGTCGCCGGCGGCGCCGAGGATGCGCGGTGCCTGCCGGACCGTGCGGCCGGTCGCCGGGTCGATCAGGGCGTCCGTGGACTCGGGGGTGCCGGCGTTGATGGTGATCAGCAGGCCGTGCGCGGTCTCGGTCCGCACCTGGGTGCGGCAGCTGGCGGGCTGGCCGGGGCCGAGCTCGCCCGCGGTGAGCGAGACGTGCTGGAGACGGCAGTCGTCCGGAGTGTCCGGCCGGATCAGCCACACGCCTTCGCCGGCGGTGTCCGGCCCCGCCGACCAGGCGCGGCCGAGGGAACGCGGCGGGCTCGACGGCCCGGTGTACTCGAGGAGTTCGGCGGGCTCGGGGGTTCGGGCGTACCGCGGGTGGGCCGTCAGGACGACGTGCTTCCCGGCCCGGACGACGTCCACCTGCACGTCACCACCGGGGTAGCCGGGTGGTGTTCCCGTAGCACCGCGGTCGGCGGCGAACAGGGTGGGGCCGGCGGTCGGCAGCAGCGCGGTGACGCCGATGCCGCCGGTCGCCTGAATGCCGGAGAGTTCCGCCAGCGGCGCGGGCGGCGGCGCCGGCGGTTCGGCGCTGCACCCGGCCAGCAGGACGGCAGCCGCGACGGCGGCGGCGCGGATTACGGGTCCGTTCAGGGTTTTCCCCCGATCTCCCTGGTGAAATCCGGTTCTACCATCGTGGGCATGGGCGAGGAAGAGACCGCGGCGGCGGAACCGGTGACCGAAACCAAGCCGTTGAGCGAGCGCGATCTCCGGGTGTCGGACCAGGAGCGCGAGCACGTCGTCGGCGTGCTGCAGAAGGCGATCGGCCGCGGGATGATCGACCTCGACGAGTTCACCGAGCGCACCGACCGCGCGCTGGCGTCGCGGACGCGGGGCGAACTGAACGCCGTGCTGGCCGACCTCGCGGGGCTTTATCACCCGGCCGCGGCCCTCGCCGCCGCTCCGGCGTACGCGGCTCCGGCAGGCTACAGCGGCTTCCCGACCGGGCAGCGCGTCGAGCTGAACGCGAAGTACTCGTCGCTGCACCGCGGCGGCCCGTGGGTGGTGCCGTCCCAGCTGGTGGTGCGCAACAAGTACGGCTCGACGAAGCTGGACTTCACCGAGGCCCAGGTCCAGTCGCCGGTGGTGCACATCGAGCTGGACGCCAAGTGGGGCTCGGTCGAGATCATCATCCCGGAGCACGCGGCGGTGGACCTCAATTCGATCGGCGACGTCAAGTTCGGCTCGATGGAGGACAAGACGCGCAGCAACGGGCGGATGGGCAACCCGCGGTACGTGCTGAGCGGCCGCGTCCACGGCGGTTCGCTGGTCGTCCGGCACCCGCGGCGCGGGCTCTTCGGCTAGCCGGGGCCCCTCTGCCCCCGGCGTCAAAGAAGGCCTCCCCACCCAGGCATCGGGTGGGGAGGCCTTCGCTCGTTCAGGCGGTCCGCAGGTTCCGCGCCACGAACCAGACGAGGGTGGCGAACGCGACGGCGGCCAGCGCGGCGACGACGTGCAGGCCGGCGGCGAAGCCGTGCGCGCGGACGACGGCGTTGCCCAGGGTGCCCACGGTCGCGATGCCGATGGCGTAGCCGAACTCGTTGACGGTCTGCGCCAGCGACGCGGCGGCGCCCGCCTTGCGCTCCGGGACCGAGCCGACCACGAGGTCGGTGCCCAGCGCGACCATCGGCCCGACACCCAGCGACGTCACGGCGAACCCGAGCGCGGGCCACACGGGCCCAGCCGCGGGGTCGGCGACCGCGAGGACCACCATGCCGGCCGCGGCGAGGGCCACCCCACCGGCGATGAGGACGTTCGTCTTCACGCGGCGCGCGAGGTGCGGCGCGGCGAGGAAGCTGACGGTGGAGCCGGCCATCCCGGGCAGCAGCCCGAGCGCGGCGCCGACCGGCGAGAGGTGCTGCGCGAGCTGCAGGAACTGCGCGGTGAAGAGCATGGTGGTGCCGCCGAGCATGCTGAACAGGAGCATCCCGCCGAGCGTGGTGCGGAAGGCCTTCGCGGCGAAGAGGCTGAAGTCGACGAGCGGGTCTTTCAGGGAGCGCTGCCGGTTGTAGAAGACGTACCCGACGGCCAGGCCGATGACCAGAGCCGTGGCGGGCACGACGTGGAGGCCGTCACGCGCGATTTCCTTGATGCCGTAGACGGCGGGCAGGATGGCGGCGAGCGAGAGGGCGACGCTGGGGAGGTCGAGCCGTCCGGCCTGCTCGTCGCGGTACTCGGGCAGCAGCTTCGGGCCGATGACGAGGAGCAGGACCATGGCAGGGACGCCGAGCAGGAAGACCGAGCCCCACCAGAAGTGCTCGAGCAGCAGCCCGCCGACCATCGGCCCGATGATGGCGCCGACGGTGAAGCAGCCGGCCCAGATGCCGATGGCCTGCGCCCGCTGCTGCGGGTTCTTGAAGAGGGTCCCGATGAGGGAGAGCGTGGAGGGAGCGAGGGTCGCGCCGGAGATCCCGAGAACGGCCCGCGCCGCGATGAGCATCCCGGCACTGGGGGCGAAGGCGGCCCCGACGGAGGCGAGCCCGAAGGCGGCCGCCCCGATGAGCAGCAGCTTCCGCCGCCCGATCCGGTCGCCGAGGGTCCCCATGGTGACCATGAGCCCGGCGACCATGAAGCCGTAGGTGTCCATGATCCAGAGCTGCTGGGTCCCATCGGCGTGCAACCCGGCGGCGATCTTCGGGAGCGCGAGGACGAGGACGAAGACGTCGAGCGAGACGAGCAGCGTGGGCAGGGCCAGCACGGCCAGCCCGATCCACTCCCGGCGCCCGGCCCTGACGGCTTCGGCCGGAGCTTCGGCCGGGCCGGAGATGGTGGCGGTCATGGTGAGGTCCTCTCGACGCGGGTGCTTCTCACCTCTTCGTCGAGCGGCCGGCCACGGGATCGACAACGGCCCGGAACTTTTTTTCGGTGAAGGCCGCCCCGGAGCCCCGGGACGGCCTTCACCGGCTTGAGGCGGGTTGCCCACACCCCTCGATCAATGTGGACAACCACGCTGCTTCAGGTTCGCACAAATCGGCACTGTCGGTGATGACCGATAGACTGAAAGTGGGGGGCGCCCCCGCGGGTGGGGATGATTCGTGCTGGGGCGAAACGAGTCAGGCACGTCCGGGCGGCAGGCCGAGCCAGACCGCAGACCCGAGCAGCAGGCCGCACCGGACCGCAGGCCCGAACGGCCGAGCCGGATCGCACACCAGGGCCGATGGCGGCCGAACTTACCTCCGGCGCGAAAGCCTCAGGGGCGGGCCGCCGTGCGGGCTGCCGTCGGGTTCGAGGTGGCCAGGGTGGCCTCCGCCAGTGCTTCGCACTCCGCGAGGGTCGCCGCCGCCAAACTCGCTCCCACCGCTCGGATCGCCGGGACGTTCATCGACAGGCTCGTCAGGCCCAACCCCGCCAGGACCAGCGCAAGGCGCGGGTCGGCGGCCGCTTCGCCGCAGACGCCCGCCGGCTTGCCCGTGGCCTTGGCCGCGTCGCCGATCAGCTTCAGCAGCCGGAGGAGGGCCGGCTGCCAGGGGTCGTTCAACTTGGCCACCGCGCCCAGCTGGCGGTCCGCCGCGAACGTGTACTGGGCCAGGTCGTTCGTGCCCACCGAGACGAAGTCCACCGCTTCCAGGATCTCGCGGGCGCTCAGCGCCGCCGCCGGGATCTCGATCATCACGCCCGCGCGGGCGATGCCCGCCGCCCGCACCCGCTCCGCGAACCAGGCCGCTTCCTCGACCGTGGCCACCATCGGGGCCATCACCGACACCTCGGCGCCCGAATCCTCCGCCGCGCCCGCGATGGCCTCGAGCTGGCGGCCCAGCACCTCGGGCCGGTCGAACGCCACGCGCAGACCCCGCACACCCAGCGCCGGGTTCGGTTCGGCTTCCGGGGACAGGAACGCCAGGGGCTTGTCCGCGCCCGCGTCGAGGGTCCGCACGATCACGGGCTTGCCGCGGAACGGCGAAAGCACGGCCGTGTACGCCGCGCGCTGGTCGGCGACCGTCGGCTCGTCCGCGGCGTCCAGGTAGCAGAACTCGGTGCGGAACAGGCCGACCCCTTCGGCGCCCGCGTCCGCCGCGGCCTGCGCGTCGGCCGGGGAGCCGACGTTGCCGTAGACCTTCACCCGGTGGCCGTCGGCCGTGGCGCCGGTGCCGTTCCAGTCGGCGAGCTGGGCCACCGCCGCCGTGACGACCGGGGCCGCCGGGTCCGCGACCTCGACCGTGCCCGTGTCACCGTCGACCGCAAGCGCTTGCGCGTCCAGGGCCAGCAGCCCGCGCACCGCGACGACGGCCGGGATGCCCAGGGCCCGCGCGAGGATCGCGGTGTGGCTCGTGGGGCCGCCCTCCTCGGTGACCAGGGCGAGCACCTTCGCCGGGTCCAGGCCGGCGGTGTCGGCCGGGGCGAGGTCGCGGGCGACCAGGACGCTCGGCGACGCCAGCTCGGGCACCCCCGGCGGCGCGATGCCGAGCAGCTCGGCGATCAGCCGGTCGCGGACGTCGCGGACGTCCCGCACGCGCTCGGCCATGTACCCGCCGGCCGCCGCCAGCGCCTCGGCGAAGCCCTCCGCGGCCTGGTAGACGGCTCGCGCGGCGGGCAGGTTCTGCGTCTTCACCAGTGTCTCGGCCTGCGACGCGAGCGCCGGGTCCGCCGCCATCGCGGCGGTGGTGATGAGGATCGTCGCGGCCTCGCCGGTGGCCGTCTCGGCCTGTTTCTCCAGCCGGCCGGCGACGATCGCGGCCGCGGGGGCGATCCGGGCGGCCTCGGCGGCCGGGTCGGCCGGGGCCGGGGTGGCAGCGGGCTCGCCGAGCGGCTCCGCGACACGGACGACGGGACCACTCGCGCGGCCGGGGCTGACGGCGACCCCCGAGAGGGCGTCCGCGGCGGCATCAAACTCAGGCATGGTCTAGACCATAGCTCAGGTAGGCCTGGATATCTCGTGGTGGCGGGCACAAACCGCGTTGCCGTACCTGGTCGAGCACCGGCTTGACCTCCTCGCGCCACCAGGAGCCGGCCAGTTCCTCGCGGCTGCGCACCGGCCGTCCGGCCAGCATACGGCGGAAACCCCAGGCCTCGGCCGAGTCGGCGAGCCGGAACCAGTCGGCCGGGTCGTCGAGCCACAGCCCGAGGCGGACGTCGTCCGGCAGCGGCACGCGCTCGAGGAACATCCGCTCGGCGGTCTTCGACGGCAGGTCGGCAAGCGTCAGGCAGCGCAGCGCGCAAGCGACCGTGCTGATCCAGCGGACCCGCGCGCGGATGGTCCGCGTGCCGCGCGCCCGCGCGATGCCGACGCGGTGGTGGCCGTCCTCGACGAAGAACATGTCCGAGAGCCGCACGAGCCGCACCGGCGGCAGGTCCGCCGTCGTCCGCGTCAGGTACTCCCAGCGGTCGCGCAGTGCGCGGTTGCGCGGCCGGAACTCGCGGTCGAAGTCCCCGGCGCGGGCCACCGTGCCGACGATGCCCTCCAGCGGGACGTCGTAGACGCCTTCGTCGAGTTCGGTCTGCTTGCCGAGCGCCTTGAGGGTCTCGTCGAGCGGCATGATGGCGAGCCGGTCGGGGCGGCGAGCGTCCGCGATCGCCCGCAGCTGAGCGGCGTAGCCGCGCCACCAGGCCGAACCGAACGAGTCGCCCATGTGACCTGCAACACGACCGCCAGCGTGATCATTCCCCCAGGTCGGCGGCGGTGGGGTACGACGGCTGGGCCCCGTGCCGCGTGACGCTGAACGCCGCGACCCGCACGGCCCGCTTCGCCGCGGAGACGAGGTCGGCACCGTCGGCGAGCGACGCGGCGAGCGCGCCCGCGAAGGCGTCCCCGGCCCCGGTGGTGTCGACGGCCTCGACCTTCGGCGACGCCACCTCGGTCGTGGCGTCCTTCTCCACCACCACGGCGCCGGCCGCGCCGAGCGTGACGACGGCCGCCCGCGGCCCCAGGTCGAGCAGCTTCCGGAACTCCGCGCCGGGCCCGGTGAGCCAGGCCGCCTCGTGCTCGTTGACCAGCAGGACGTCGAGCCTGGCCAGCGTCTCCGGGGACAGGTCCGCCGCCGGTGACAGGTTCAGCAGCACCCGCACGCCCTTTTCGGCGGCCCGCGCGACGGCGTGCTCGACGGTCGGCAGCGGCACCTCCAGCGAGACGACCATGACCTCCACCCCGTCGAAGACGGCGTCGACGTCGGCGGGTTCCAGGCCGGAGTTGGCGCCGGGGGAGACGAGGATGGCGTTCTCGCCGTCCGGGGTGACGGTGATGTAGGCGATGCCGGTCGGCCGCTCGCTGGTCCGCACGAGCCCGGTGTCGACGCCGGCGGCGCGGAGCGAATCGAGCAGCAGCCTGCCGTAGGGATCGTCACCGACGGCGCCGAGCAGCGCGACGTCCGCCCCGAGCCGGCCCGCCGCGACCGCCGTGTTGGCGCCCTTGCCGCCCGGCGAAAGCACGGTGTCGCCGCCCAGTACCGTCTCCCCGCCGGCAGGCCGGCGATCCACCGCGACGACGAGGTCGGCGTTGGCGGATCCCACAACGAGGACGTCGGAGTTCATACCCGCACTGTGCCAGAAACCGGTCCGGACCAGGTCAGCACCGGCGAACAAGGTGAAAGTGAAGGTTTTTGTAACTTATCCGGGGCGGAGTGCGACAATCATGCGAGCAGCGGAAGCCTGTCACTCGATCGGGGGATGCCCGTCCCCCGGCCGTCACTTCGTGACCTCGGTCCCGCTCTCCTGGTGCGTCATCGCGGAGACGTGGTGACGTTGCCCCGACCGGCGCGAGCCGGGCAGGGCATCGGGTCGCCGGCGTCGATCACGTAGCCCCCCGAGTGATCGGCGTCGGCGGCGCCCCTGCCCCGCGGATACGCGGGATTCCTTTGTCACGCGTTCACCAGCCGCACCGCGTTCTTGGCCGCGCCCGGCGAAACTTTCGTCGCCAGCGTGCGATCCTCACCTCGGCGGAGGATCGCGTGCACCGAGACGTAGTGGCGGGTGGCCTGCTTCCCCGAAGGCTCGGCAGTCAGCCGGGCGAGATCGGCGCGCCCCACCCGGACCGGATCGCCTTCCTTGGGGCGCCAGGTGATCGCGTCGGCGGTCAGGGCGAACTCACCCGGGTCGCCGCGGTAGCGCGTCACGTAGAGCAGCGCCCAGATCGCCAGGGCGACCGGCAGCGGGATGCCCGGCGGGATGTCGTAGAAGGCCGGCGCCACGAAGTCGGCGATGACGGCCAGCCAAGCCGCCCACAGGATGAACAACCGGCCGGGGGAGGCCTGCTCGGCGCGGACGAGCGTGCGCGCCTGATCGGCGCTCCAGCGTTTGACCAGCCGCCGCACCGGATTCGGGACGCCGAAGCCGCCGCGCCGGACGTTCTTGGACGTCCACCGCCCGAGGCCGGGGCGGTACCGCTCGATCGCCGCCGACGCCTTCTCCGCCTCTTCCCTGGCCATCGCCGACGACAGGATGAAGCCGACTTCGGACTTGTGCCGGAGGTCGCGGTTCAGGTTCCGGATCGCGTCGTCGTCCACAAGGGAAACGGCGAGCGCGACGCGGCCGCCCGGCTGCCCCTCGCGGAAGTCGAACCGGCGGACGTCGTCCCAGGGCAGGACGAGCGTCGTCTTGTCCTCGAGCGGCTGCCGGAGCCCGTCGGGCCCGAATTCGACCCTCGCCGTCACCATCGCGCCGTGGCGGCGGATGTACCACCTCGCGAACGGCCGGTAGCCGAAACACAGCAAGGCCAGCAGGCCGAGCGCGGGCGCGACCACGTGCACGACCCGATCCCCGCCGCGCGTCCACGCCAGCAAACCGGCCACCACGGCGAACACGACGCCGAAGAACGTCAGGCACCCGAGGGTGGTCCTCAAGGCCGACGGTGAGTCGTGGATCGGCAGCCGGACCTGCACCGCGGCCGTTTCCGGCTCGCCGGGAGTCGTCGACACCACGGCGTCAGATCGACCCGGAGATGCGCTGTCCGCCCTGCTGCTGGAAGACGGGTTCGGGTTTCTTCTCGTTGTAGTGGTTTTCGCGGTAGTTCTTGTCCGCCTCGTCGTAAGCCGCCGCGGTCTTCTTGCCCGCTTCCTTGCCCGCTTCTTCGGCGAAGGCTTTGGGCAGCTCCTTGACGCCGTCCTTGAAGATGCCCGGCGCCGCGTGCACCGCGTCCTTCAGGGCGGCGAGCAACTTCTGCCCGACGGTCCTGAAGAGCCCGCTGAGGTGGTTGAACTGACTGATGCCCCGCTGGAACGCGCGGACGAGTTTCCGCAGCCACTGCGACATCCGCTCGCCGCACTTGGCGATCTCCACGGTGCCTTCGCCCGCCAAGCCCGCGGGAGCCGCGGGGCCGGGGTACCGCATGAGGATGCTGATCAGCTTGCCGATGCATTCGGTGAGCAGGTCGCGCAGCACACTGCGCACGACGTTCAGGATGCTCTTGCAGACGTCGATCAGGACGGAGATGGCCTTCGCCCCGCCGGCGACGCCGGAGTACATGTCGCCGAGTTCGGCGGTGAACGCGCGATAGGCGTCCGCGCCCTGCCCCTGCCACTCCGCGCTGTCGGCCTTCACCGTGTCCAGGAGGTCTTTGGCGACGGCGCCGATCTCGTCGCTGATGCCGCTCCAGGTCTCCTGCATGACGTCGAGCTGTTCCTGGTTGCCGGTCACCCAGTCGAGCGGGGCGCGCAGGAATTCGACGTGCTCGATCAGCCAGCCGAGCCCCATGCCGACCAGGCCCGCGATCGGGTCCTGCAGGAACTCCGCGACCCCGGCGGCCCCGAAACCGAGGTTGAGCAGGCCTTCGGTCCAGTCGCCGTCGGCCGCCTTCGTCGCCGCGTCCCAGAAGTCCTGCGCCATCCCGGCGCCTTCGAGGGCGGACGACCCTTCTTCGACCTTCTTCTTGGCCTCGGTCACCAACGCGTTCTCAGTCAAGGTGGATGCCTTCCAAGCTCGCCTTGACGTCCTGCTCGCGCCAGTCGACGTGCTGGGACCAGGTGCGGACGCGGTCGATCTGCTCCTGGGCCACGTTCTTCGCGTGGCCGATGGAGTCGCTCCCCAGGGTCTGGGCGACGCCGCACAGCGCGCCGAGGCCACAGGCCTGGCCGATGAGGCCGAACGCCATCGGGTCGACAACCTGGGCCGCCGCGTCCAGCGTCTTCGCGAACCGGTCGACGAACGGTTCGAGCTTCTTCGCGTGGGACAGCAACTGCTCCGGCTTGATCCGGATGTCCGGCTGCGGGTCGTTCACGTGTTCCCCTCCCTCGTGGCCCTGGTCAGCGCAGGTAGTCGCCGTCGCTGAAGTAGTCGTCGTCGGTGCCGGCCTCGGTAGTGGGTCGCGGCGGCGCCGGTTTCGGCTTCGGCGGCGACGGCGGCTCTTCCTCGGCGATGAAGCGCGCCCCGTCGTTTGCCGGTATCGCGGGGCCGCCGTCCACGAAACCCTGCGGTTCCGGCTCCGGGAATTCCCGGTGGAGCTGGTCGACCAGCTCGTTCATGGTCTCGGTGCCCGCGATCGACGGCATCCCGGCCTGCACGGCGCCCGCCAGCTTGCTCTGCGCGCGCTGGACGGTCCGCAGGATTTCGTCGGCGAGGTTCGCCTTCTCCCGCACGGCGTGCCCGATCTCCAGCCCGACGAGGTTGCCGAGGTGGTTGACCTTGACCGCGATCTGGCCGTCCGGGCTGCGCTCGGCCACGGAGACCGCCGCCATCTCCGCCTGCATGCGGTCACCCCGCTGCTTGGCCTCGGCGATCTTGGCGTCGAAGCTCGCCAGCAGTTGCTCAGGGTTCGACACGCGAACCTCCCCTGTTCACGTCAGTAGCCGTACGGGCACCGAGTGTGGCACACCGGTCCGACAGCGGACGGGAGCTCCCGACCTGGCCGATTCTTCACACAGCGGGTAACCGCTGCGGTATTGTGCGTGACGCAGAGGAATCGAACGCGAGGGGAGCGCGGTTCGATGGGGTTGTTCGGCGACATGCTCGACGCTGCCAAGCACGTCGGGTCGGAAATCGCGCACGCCGTCCAGTCGGGTGGCGAGCGGCTCGACAACGTCCTGACCGGCGCCGGCATCGGCCTGGTCGCGGGCGGGATTCCCGGTGCGGTCGCGGGGGCGTACGTCGGCTCGCAGACCGGCACCGGGGCGGTGAACCCGCAGGCCGCCGGGCTGTCACCCGGCCAGCTGGTCCAGGCCGTACAGCACGGTCGCGGTACCGGTTCGCTGGAGGAGGTGCGCCGGGCGGGCGTCGACCAGTCGGATTACCAGCGCCGGCTCGAGCAGAGCACGCGCGAGCTAACGTCCGGTCTCGAATCCGCGTGGACGGGCGGCTCGTCGGACGCGGCACGGGAGCGGCTCCAGCCGCTGACGGCGTCGGCGGCGTCGGCGTCCGTGTCACTGGACCGCAACTCGACGCTGGCCCAGGCGCAGATCGACCAGTTCAACCAGCTGAAGCACTCGCTGCACCAGGACGTCACCGACCAGCCGCCGACGCGCAGCGCCTGGGACGTCGTGACGCCGTGGGACACCGACACCGAAGACAAGATCAACCAGTACAACCAGAAGGCCCAGGAGAACGTCGAGCGGTACAACGCGTATTCGCAGCAGTCCAGCTCGAACACCGCGGCCCGCACGATCGACTACGGCCAGCTCGGCGAGTACAACGGCGGCGACTTCACGGTGGAGCACCCGAAGAAGCCCGTCGAACCGCCGCCACGGAAGCGGACGCCGACCGATGGCGACGACGACCGGTCGATCGATGCCCAGGTGCAGCCGCCGCCGGTCCACCCGCCGGTCGTCCAGCCACCGCCACCGCCGGGCCATGTCACGCCGCCGGGCCACGTCACGCCGCCGGGGGAGGTCACGCCGCCGGGATCGCATCCGTCCGGCGTCGACGACAGCGTTCGCGCGCAGAGTTATGTGCCGCCGTCGACGCAGTACCCGCCGGGCTACCAGCCACCGGGGACGGGCCCGGGCGGGTTCGGTCCCGGCTCGGGTCCTGGTGGCGGGTTCGGCCCCGGCTCGGGAGGCGGGTTCGGTCCCGGCTTCGGCCCTGGTGGTGGTGGGTTCGGGCCGGGCTCGTCGTCCGGCGCGGGCGGCGGCGCCGGCTCGGCGTCGGGTGCGCGCGGTCCCGGCGCGGCGACCGGAGCCGGCGTCCCGGGCGAAGGACGTCCCGGTGCGGCCGGTGGAGTCCGCGGCGGCGCGGCGGGCAAGCCGGGTTCGCCGGGAATGGGCGGCATGGGCCCGGGCGCCAAGGGCGGGAAGGGTGAGGAGGACACGGAGCACCAGCGCGCGTCGTACCTGGTGGAGGCGGATCCGGAGAGCATCTTCGGCGGCTCCGACGAGCGGACGGTGCCCCCGGTGATCGGGCTGTGATCTTCCTGCCCAAGGCGGCCCTGCTCACCGCGTGGGAGTGGGAACGCCACGGCCCACCGCCGGCGGTCCTCGGCGCCGACAACCTCTGGCTCGGCGACGAGACCCGCAAACGGCTCGAGGAGCAGGTCCTCGCCGTCCTGACCTCGCTCCGGCTGGCGGCGGGCGGCACGCTGACGCGGGAGTTCCGCGACGTCCTGCACGTCCTGGCGAGGGGCGCCCACCAGTTCACGGCGTGGCTGGGCGACATCGAAGCGGACGAGTCAGGCGCGGCGCTCGTGTCGGCCTCCGGGCCGGACGCGCTCCGGCTGATCCGGAAGGACGACACGGTCCGGATCGACGTGGTGGAGCCGTCGCGGCTCGCGGAGTCGCTGGTGGACGTGCTGCCGCCGGTGCCGCCGGCGCGGATTTCGGCGGTGTCGATTCCGGAGGCGCGGTTCTCGGGCCGCGCGGTGGAGGAGTCGTACGACCTCGCCGACCCGACGCTCGATCGCGGCCCCGACCCCCTGCCGTGGGCACGCCGGCTGATGGCGGCGCGGCGGACGGGGCTGCACCAGTGTTACGCCGTGAATCGGGGTTCGCGCAGCGCGCCGATCACCGCCGTGGACATCGCCGGGACCGGCCGGGTGCTGACGTACGTGTATCCGGGACGCGAGCGGATGGTCAGCTTCCAGCCGGGGACCCGGGCTGCGCTGACCGAGGTGCTGTACGCGACCCTGAACGGGTTAGGGGGAGGACGATGACGGACCCGATCTTCAGCGGGATCGGCTTCTGGGCGACGGACATGCCGAGCTCGGGGCCGCCGCCTGCCGGTGGGCAGGGGTTCGCGATGAGCGCGGATGAGATGCGGGCGATGCTCAAGAAGGCCGAAGACCAGCTCAGCGAGCTCAGCACGCAGATCCGCGAGGCCGAAATCCTGAGCCGGGCGAAGCCACCGGCGGAAGAGCCGGTGAGCCAAGACGCGGTGGACGGCCAGAACGGCATCAACCCGGCCGGCCGCTCTTACCAGATCCATCTGCGCCACCAACTCGGTTACTACACAGAGCTGACTGACCGGATGAAGCAAGCACTCGGTATCACCCAGGCGGCAGACCAAGCGGCCGCGGATTCGACGAAGAAGATCAAGGGGTCGCTCGAATGATCCGACGGGTTCTCGCCACTACGGCCGCTGTGATCACCGGGATCGCGGTGCTCACCTCCTGCACGGGCGACCGCCGGACACCCGGGACGGCCAGCCCGGCTCCGTCGAGCAGTGCCGAACTGCCGAACAGCGGCGCACCGAAGGTGGACAACCCGTTGCCGGCGAAGGTCCTGGAGGGCAGCCCGTGTGATTCGGCCCTGACCGAGCAACAGCTGACGGACTACCTCGGACAGCCCGGCACGGCGAAACCCAAGGACTCCGAGCTGGGTCCGATGTGCGACTGGGCCAGCACCTCGGGCAGCGGCGCCGGGATCCTGGTCGCCTACGAGACGAAAACCGGCCAAGGACTCAGCCTCACCTACAAGGTCGAAAAGCCGAAGGCCAGCCGTTGGGTCGACGACCTGGCGCCGGTTCAGGGTTATCCGGCCGTCGGGTACGTCGACGTGGGCGCCGGCGGGCAGCGCAGCTGCGTGATCGTCGTCGGCGTCGCGGACGACTTGGCCTATTCGGTTTCTCTGGTCCTGGGCAGCGACTCGGGTAAGGACGCCTGCCAGCTCGGGCGCGGGGTGGCCGACACGGTGCTCACCAACCTCAAGGCGCGGGCCTGAGCTGCACCTTTTCGTTACGGCGGACATCGCGTTGATGCAAAATCTGTCGTACCAACCACCTAGACTGTTCGGATGAGCCACCCCACCCGCAGGGGTCGCGCGCGTGCGGCTACCGAACAGGACATCCGGCGGACCGCCCGGAAGCTGCTCGTCGAGCAGGGGCCGGAGGCGGTCACGCTGCGCGCCATCGCGCGGGAGCTGGGGATCACCGCGCCCGCGCTCTACCGGTACTACGAGTCGCGCGATGACCTCGTCGAGAACCTGCGGCTGGACGTCTGCGCCGACCTGGCCGACGACCTCGCCGAGGAGATCGCCGAGCTGCCGGACGACGGGGTGCTGCAGCTGTTCGCCATCTGCAAGGGGTTCCGGCGGTGGGCGCTCACCCACACGAAGGAATTCACGCTGGTTTTCGCGTCGCCGACCGGCGGGATCGGGTCGACGTCGGGGAGTGCGCTGAGCCGGGTCGACGAGCCGTTCGGGCGGATCTTCCTCGCCGCCGCCGGGCGGGTGCTCGCGCGGCACGACATCGTGCTGCCGTCGGCCAGCGGGGTGCCCGATGAGCTGCGGGACGACCTGAAGACCTTCCAGGAGTCGCTGGTCACCGTGCTCGTCGAGTCCGACCAGGGTGTGCCCGTCGAAAAGATCGACCTCGGCGTGACGTACCTGATGATCCAGTTCTGGGCCCGGCTCTACGGGCACGTCACGCTCGAGGTCTTCGGCAACTACCCGATCCCGATGTCCAAACCGGACGTCCTCTTCGAGGCCATGCTCATCGACCTGGCGCGGGAGATCGGGCTCGACCGCAGCTAGGCCGCGTGACCGCCGTCCACCGACAGCACCGACGCCGTCACGTACTCGGCGCCCGGTGAAGCCAGGTACGCGACGGCCGCGGCCACTTCGGCGGGCTTTCCGTAGCGGTCGAACGCCGTCATCGCGGCCTGGTCCGCCGCGTACGGGCCGTCGGCCGGGTTCATGTCCGTGTCCGTCGGGCCCGGGTGAACGAGGTTGACCGTGATGCCGCGCGGGCCCAGTTCGCGCGCCAGTGCCTTGGTCAGGCCGACCATCGCCGCCTTGCTGGTCGCGTACAACGCCATGCCCGGGCCGGGCACGCGGTCGGTGACGCAGCTGCCGATCGTGATCACCCGGCCGCCATCGGCCAGGACGCCGGCCGCCGCCTGGGTCGCGGCGAACACGCCGCGGACGTTCACCGCCAGCACGCGGTCGACGTCCTCGATCGCCGTCTCGGTGAAAGCGCCGACGAAGCCGACGCCCGCGTTGTTCACCAGCACGTCGAGCCGGCCGAACTCCGCCACCACCGCGGAAACGGCGGCCGAAACCGCCGCGGCGTCCGCCGAGTCCGCCTGGATCGCCAGCGCGCGGCGGCCGAGGTTCTTGATCTGCTCGACCACCTCGGCCGCCCGCGCGGCGTTGTTCACATACGTCAGCGCGACATCCGCGCCGTCCTCGGCGAGCCGCAGTGCCGTGGCCGCGCCGATGCCGCGGCTGCCGCCCGTCACCAGTGCCACCTTGCCGTCGAGGGTCATCCCCGGTTCTCCTTCGATCGAGCCGTTTTCGTTGACAGCTCAATCAAATCGAGAACCGGGGGAAAGCACCGGCAGCTTTCGGACAGCGCGTTACAAGACGATGTTGACCAGGCGCCCCGGCACCACGATCACCTTGCGCGGCGAGCCCTCGCCGACCATCGCCGCGACCTTCTCGTCCGCCAGCGCCGCCGCCTGCACGTCGTCCTGAGACGCCGACGCCGGCACCGTCACCCGGGAGCGGACCTTGCCGTTGACCTGGATCGGGTACTCGACCGAGTCCTCCACCAGGTACTTCTCGTCCACCACCGGGAACGGGCCCTGCACCAGCGAGTCCACGTGCCCCAGCCGGTGCCACAGCTCCTCCGCCATGTGCGGGGCCAGCGGCGCCAGCATCAGCACCAGCGGCTCGGCCAGCTCGCGCGGCGTCGACGCGGCGGCGCCGTACACCTTCGTGACGTGGTTGTTCAGCTCGATCAGCTTCGCTCCGGCCGTGTTGAACCGCATCTCCGCGTAGTCCTCGCGGACGCCCGCGATGGTCTTGTGCAGCACCTTGCGATCCGCCTCGGAAGCGTCCTCAGTGGACACCCGCAGCTCGCCGGTCGTCTCGTCGACGACCAGGCGCCACAGCCGCTGCAGGAACCGGTGCGCACCCACGACGTCCTTGGTCGCCCAGGGGCGGGACATGGCCAGCGGGCCCATCGCCATCTCGTAGAACCGGAACGTGTCGGCGCCGTAGTTCTCGGCCATCTCGTCCGGCGTGACGACGTTCTTCAGGCTCTTGCCCATCTTGCCGTACTCCTGGGTGACCTCTTCGCCGTTGAAGAAGTACTTCCCGTCGCGCTCCTCGACCTGCTCGGCCGGGACGTAGACGCCGCGCGCGTCCGTGTACGCGTACGCCTCGATGTAGCCCTGGTTGAACAGCTTCCGGTACGGCTCCTTGGATGTCACGTGCCCCAGGTCGAACAGCACCTTGTGCCAGAACCGCGAGTACAGCAAGTGCAGCACCGCGTGCTCGACGCCGCCGACGTACAGGTCCAGGCCGCCGGTGTCGTCCGCGCCGTACTCGCCCGGGCGCGGGCCCATCCAGTACTGCTCGTTTTCCGGCGCGCAGAACGTCTCCGAGTTCGTCGGGTCCAGGTAGCGCAGCTGGTACCAGCAGGAGCCCGCCCAGTTCGGCATCGTGTTGATGTCGCGGCGGTACTTCTTCGGGCCGTCGCCCAGGTCCAGCTCGACCTCGACCCAGTCGGTCGCGCGGGCCAGCGGCGACGACGGCGTCGAGTCGCGGTCCTCGGGGTCGAACGTCACCGGCGAGTAGTCGGCGACCTCGGGCAGCTCGATCGGCAGCATCGACTCGGGGACGGCGTGCACCTCGCCGTTCTCGTCGTAGACCACCGGGAACGGCTCGCCCCAGTAGCGCTGGCGCGAGAACAGCCAGTCGCGCAGCTTGTACTGCACGGTCCCGGTGCCGGCGCCCTTCTCCGACAGCCAGTCGATGATCGTCTTCTTGGCCTCGGCGACGTCCATGCCGTCCAGGAAGCCGGAGTTGATCGCCGGTCCGTCACCCGTGTACGCCTTACCGTCGAAGCCCTCGGACGGCTGCACGGTCCGGATGATCTCCAGGCCGAACTTCTCGGCGAACTCCCAGTCGCGGACGTCCTGGCCGGGGACGGCCATGATCGCGCCGGTGCCGTAGCCCATCAGCACGTAGTCGGCGACGAAGATCGGGATCTGCTTGTCGTTGACCGGGTTCGTCGCGTACGCGCCGGTGAAGACGCCGGTCTTCTCCTTGTTCTCCTGCCGGTCCAGCTCGGACTTCCGCGACGCGGCGACGCGGTACTCCTTGATGGCCTCGGCGGGCGTCGCCGCGCCACCGGTCCACCGGGAGTCGACGTCCTCGGGCCACGAGGCCGCGGTCAGCTTGTCGACCAGCGGGTGTTCCGGCGCCAGCACCATGTACGTGGCGCCGAACAGGGTGTCCGGCCGGGTCGTGAAGACCTCGATGCCCTCTTCACCGGACTTGAAGGTGACGCGGGCGCCGTGCGAGCGGCCGATCCAGTTCCGCTGCATGGACTTGACCTTCTCCGGCCAGTCCAGCAGGTCCAGGTCGTCGACCAGGCGATCGGCGTACGCGGTGATCCGCATCATCCACTGCCGCAGGTTGCGGCGGAAGACGGGGAAGTTGCCGCGCTCGCTGCGGCCGTCGGCGGTGACCTCTTCGTTCGACAGGACCGTGCCCAGGCCCGGGCACCAGTTGACCGGCGCTTCGGAGATGTACACCAGCCGGTGGTCGTCGATCACCTTCTTCCGCTCGGACGCGCTCAGCGACGCCCAGTCACGGCCGTCCGGCGTCGGGCGGGAGCCGTCCGCGAACGCGGCCTCCAGCTCGGCGATCGGGCGCGCCTTGCCCGCCTCGGCGTCGTACCAGCTGTTGAAGATCTGCAGGAAGATCCACTGGGTCCAGCGGTAGTACTCGGGGTCGATCGTGGAGATGCGACGGCGTTCGTCGTGGCCCAGGCCCAGGCGCCGGATCTGACGCAGGTAGGTCCGGATGTTCTCCTCGGTCGTCTTGCGCGGGTGCTGCCCGGTCTGCACCGCGTACTGCTCGGCCGGCAGGCCGAACGCGTCGAAGCCCATCGTGTGCAGCACGTTGCGCCCGATCATCCGGTGGTACCGGGCGAAGACGTCGGTGCTGATGAAGCCCAGCGGGTGCCCGACGTGCAGGCCGGAGCCCGACGGGTACGGGAACATGTCCTGGACGAACAGCTTGTCGCTGGGCACCGGCTGCCCCTCGACGGCGAGCGGCCCGACGGGGTTGGGCGCGTGGAAGGTCCCCTGGTCGGCCCAGTGGTCCTGCCAGCGCTGCTCGATCTGACCCGCCAGCGCGGCCGTGTAGCGGTGCGCCGGGACGTCGGTCCCTGTCGCCTCAGTCATGACGTCTTCCTTCGTTTCAAGCTCGAGGCACTCTTTCCCGCCGAGAGCTCATCGATACAGCCGCTCCAGAAACAACTCGACCCCTCAGCCACCAGGGCATGAGGGGTCGCCGCGCCGGCCAGGCCGGGCCCGGTCAGCGCGGCAGGCTAAGGAGCAGCCGAGCCGTGTTCATGTGCACATCGTAACTTGCTGGTCAAAGCCGTTCGGAGGGGACCGCCAGTGCGACGAACTGCGTGACCTGCGTCGGCGAGAAATTGTTGTCGCTGACCAAGATCAAGCTGCGCTCGCCGTTCGGCAGCTTCGGTCCCCAGGTCATGCCCTCCAGGTTGTCCACAGTGGAGAGCCCGAGGTCGGCCGCGTCGAAGAGGAACCGTTTCTTCACCGGCTTGACGTGCTTCGCGTCGGCCAGGGACTTCACGTTCAGGACATTCGTCGCGCCCGTCGTGTCGATCTCGTAGACGCGCACCTTGTTGCCGACGCCGGTGCTGAACGAGCGCTCCATCATGAGGAACTTCGAGGGGTCGGCCTGGTCGACGGCCAGCATCGAGGAGACGCCGGTGGTGGCGAACGCCGTCGACGGCACCGGCGCGGCGAACAGCGGCTCCTGCGGGTAGGCGTACTGGGCCAGGACCGGCCCGAAGCGCGACTGCAGGGTGATCCGCGAGAGCGAGCCGGTGGTGGTCGTCGGCTCCGGGCCGTCCTGCAGGAGCGGACCCTCGACCTCGCTGGCCAGCAGCGAGCCGAAGCCGGCGAACGTGATGCCCTCGAGCACCAGGTTCTGCCGCGGGCCTGCCGTCGGCGTCATCTTCTCGTTCGCAGGGATCGGCAGGTCACGGACGTATTTTCCGTCGCGGCGGGCTTCGCGGATCGACGGGTCGATCAGCGTCGTCGCCGTCCGCTCGCCTTCCTGCGACCAGTAGTAGTCGCCGGTCCACGGGTCGACGCGCAGCTCTTCGGGGTCGATCGTCTGCTCGTTCTGCGGCTTGGTGGGGTCGTTCTGCGTGAGCGGCGGGTACGGCGTGCCGTCGGGGCGCAGGAGCGGCTTCGTTCCGGTGAGGGTGACGTCGCCGACGCCGGCCGCCGACACCGGGAAGGTCGCCGTGTAGAAGCGGGCGGGGTTGATCGCCGACCGGTCGTCGCAGATCAGCGCGTAGCCGCCGGCCCGCGGGTCGTAGTCGATGCTGGACAGGCCGCCGACCGTGGTGCCCTGGAACTGCAGGGCGTTGGGGACGATCCGCTCGCCGAGCAGCCGGATGGGGCGCTGGTGACTCTCGGTGGCGCTCGCCGGGGTCGCGGCGAGGATTCCCCCGATCAGGGCAGCGGTCAGGACGGTGGGCAGTACACGCGGTGACATGGCCTGTAGCACAGTCGATCAGGGTATCCGGCAGGTTGCCGGGACGTCACGCTTATCCTTGACCTCGTGTTCGCTATCGCGCTGGTTCCGATCGTGCTGGGTCTGCTCGTCGGCTTTGGTGGGTTCCTCGGTTTCCGCGAGCGCTTGACGCGCGAAGGCGGCACCGGGGTGCGCACGCAGGCGTCGCTGCGCAGTGAAGAGGCGTTCAAGCTGGCCAACCGCGTCGCGGGCCTGCCGACCATGGCCGGGGGTGCGATCTCCGTGCTCACCGGGCTGGCCGGGCTGGCCATGCCGACGACCGGCGGCCTCGTCTCGGCCGCGGTTGCGGGCGTGCTCGCGATGCTGGTGCTGGTCATGGGCGGCGGGGTGCTCGGCAACCGGGCCGCGCTGACCGTGCCCGCCCCGGCTCCGGCGGCGCCGGCCGGCTGCAGCGGCTGCGCGTGCGGAGCCGGCGGCTGCGGCGTCTTCAAGAAGGACGACGCCTGATCCTTGAGTGGCTCAACTTCTTGAGTCGCTCAATGTATTAAGCGACTCAAGATTTCGCCTGCTCGCCTGTTGGGCGACTCAGAACCTTGAGTGACTTAAGCTTTGGTCCGCTTCGCTTGTTAACCAACTCAGAAGCTTGAGTGACTCAACCTTTTGCGTGGCTTCAGTTTCGCTGGAGGTCGCCCGGGTGGGTGGCCAGCAGCGCGAGCGGGATGCCCTGGCGGCGCAGGACCTGGCTCCACAGGTCGCCGTCCGGCGAGGCCAGGATGTCGCTCGGCAGGGCGGGCACGATGACCCAGTCGTCGCGTTCGATCTCGCCCGCCAACTGCCCCGAGTCCCAGCCCGCGTACCCGGCGAACACGCGCACGCCGCGCACCTTCGGCACCAGCACTTCGGGATCGGTGTCCAGGTCGACCAGCGCGACCGGGCCGCGGACCGCGATCACCCCCGGCACACTCGCCGCCGTCTCGCCGGTGCGCAGCGCGGCCAGGCACAACGCCGTCTTCTTCTCGACCGGCCCGCCGACGAACACCGCCTGCGGCTCGGCGACGTGCCCGCCCCAATTGGGCAGGACGTCATGCACGGCGACGTCGCTCGGCCGGTTCAAGACCACGCCGAGCGTGCCCTCTTCGCGGTGATCGATGACGAACACCACGGTCCGGCGGAAGTTGGGGTCGACCATCGTGGGGGCGGCGACCAGGAGCGTTCCCGGTTCAACCTCGGCGTCCGCTGGCACGGGACCCATGATCCCACCCTTGGCCAGGCCCGGGAACAATCGCCCCACGAGCCTCGTTGGAAACACGTGGCCGGCGCACTCCGTGTCCCCCGGGCTCACTGAATAACCGCCTTTGTGGAATACCGTCCGGCTGGAGCCACACTGCGCATAGCCGCCGAGAGGCGACCTCAGTGCGCCGGCCACCCAGATCTCTTGACCGGTGTCCCACGACCGGGCCTTAACCTTGACTCCGTGACGATCAGCGCCCGGACGACGACAGCGCGAAGAGGGCCTCGGGAGCTGCTCAAGGACCCGGACTTCCGGCGTCTCCTCTTCACCCGCTTCGCCGCCAGCTGGGGCGACGGCGTCTTCCGCGCGGGCCTCGCCGGAGCCGTCCTCTTCAACCCCGAGCGCGCCGCCGATCCGCTGGCCATCGCGGGCGGGTTCGCCGCGCTGCTGCTGCCGTACTCCGTCGTCGGGCCGTTCGCCGGTGCGCTGCTGGACCGCTGGGACCGCCGGAAAGTCCTGATCTTCGCGAACCTCCTGCGCGGGCTGGCGATCGTCTGCGCGTCCGCCGCGGTCGGGCTCGGTTTCGGCGGGCTCGGCCTGTTTTCGCTGGCCCTGGCGGCGGAAGGCATTTCACGCTTCATCGGCTCGGGACTCTCGGCGTCCCTTCCGCACGTCGTGGAAGAGGAGAGCGTCGTGACGGCGAACGCCTTCGCCACGACGCTCGGCTCGGTGGTCGCCGTCATCGGCGGTGGCTGCGCGATCGGCTTGCGCGCGCTCTTCGGCAGCAACGACGTCGGATCGGCGGAAACCACGGCGTTCGCGGTGCTCGGCACGCTGGTCTCGGCGTTGATCGCCCGCGGCTTCGCGCGGGGCGTGCTCGGGCCGACGGTGGTGGACGAGCCGCCGAACCCGGTGCTGGCCGTCGCGCGCGGGCTGGCAGACGGCGCCCGGCACGCATGGCGCGCCCCGAGCGTCACCGCGGGCTTCGTCGCGCTGTTCACGCACCGGGCGTCGTTCGGGGTGTCGCTGCTGGTCACCGTGCTCCTGATGCGCAACTACTTCACCGACCAAGGCTTCTTCCGCGCCGGCCTGCCCGGCCTCGGGCAGATCGCCGCGCTCGCCGGGGCCGGCCTGCTGCTCGCCGGGCTGCTGACCGCGCGGCTGATCCGCCGGTTCGGGCGGCTGCGCGCGGTCCTCGGTTCGCTGTTGATCGCCGCGATCGCGCAGTCCGCGCTGGGGCTGCCGATGCTGCTGCCGCTCGCGCTGCTCGCGTCGTTCCTCATCAGCGGCGCCGGGCAGGTGCTGAAGCTCTGCGTCGACTCGTCGATCCAGCTCGACGTCGCCGACGAAGCCCGCGGCCGCGTGTTCGCGCTGTACGACACGCTGTTCAACATCACCCAAGTGGCAGCGGTTTCGCTGGGCGCGCTGGTGGTGCCGGACGACGGCCGTTCGCCGGGCCTGCTCATCGCGGCGACGGTCTGCTACCTCGTCGGCGGAGCGGGCTACGTGCTGGCTCGCCGACGGGCGATTCGCTGACGCAAACACTCGAACCGGTCACGGTGACTGCTCCATTGGCATTAGGGTGACGGGCAAGTCATTAGTAGGTTCGAGGGACACCGGGGGCACCTGTGACCACCGCGGGCGACGACCGTGCTCGGCTCGAAGCACGCAATGCCGCGATGAAGGACCAGATGGACACCCTCCTGGAGAACTTCGAGCGGCAGACGGCACAGCTGCGTGACGCCCAGGCCGCGGCCGCCGAGACCACCGCCCGGGTGAGTTCATCCGACGGGCTGGTCCGCGCCACCATCGACGCCGGTGGCAGCCTCGCGAAACTCGAATTCGCCCCGAACACCTTCGAGCGCACGACGCCCGCCCAGCTCGCGAACACCGTCCAGTCGCTGGTGCGCCAGGGATCGTTGCAGGTCAAGCAGAAGATCGCGGATCTGATGGCGCCGATCACCGAGGGCCTGCCCGACCTCGCCGACCTGGTCGAGGGTGCGCCGTCGCTGGCCGGCCTGGTGCCGCCGATCCCGTCGTTCGACGAAGTCGAGGAACCCCCGGCGCCGCGCCCCGAGTCGTTCGAAGACGGCGGTTCGATCCTGCGCAACGAGCAGGCGCCGATCCCCGCGCCCAAGCCCGCACCCAAGCGCGTCCGCCCGCCGCGTGACGAGGACGAAGAGCCACCGTCGTCCTGGATGACGAGGGGCGACTGATGCCGGACGGGGGTTCCGGGTTCACCGCGGAGCCGGACGCGGTCCTGCGCGCGTCGAACGGCCTGGTGACGGCGGCCGACGCGCTGGACAACGCGGCGAAGGCGCTTTCGGCCGCCCTCGCCGCGCAGGGTGAGTGCTGGGGCGGCGACGACTCCGGCAAGGAGTTCGCCAAGGACTACGTGCCGGGCGCGCAGGGCGCCGTCGAAGGGTTCACCAACCTCGTCGCGGGGTTACGGGGGATGCAGCAGAACGTCGCCAAGTCGATGAAGGCCCTTTCGGGCGCCGACGAAGACGTGACGTCCCAGCTCGGCAAGGGGCATTGACGCGTGGGTATGGAGATGCCCGACGCGGTCAAGTGGCTGCTGCCGATCGTCGTCGGGGAGAGCTGGCCGGAGGGCGACGAGACCAAGCTGCGCGCGCTGCGGGACGCGTGGCACACGGCGTCGGCGACGATCGGGCCGGTGTCGGAGACGGGCAACCAGGCGGCGTCCGGCATCCGCGACAACTGGACGGGTGACGGCGCCGACGCGTTCGCGGAGCAGTGGAAGAAGTTCGTCGAGGGCGACGAGGCGTACTTCAAGCAGCTGGCCGACGCGGCTCAGGCCCTGGGCGATTCGTGTGATCAGACGGCGTTGGACGTCGAGTACACGAAGTACATGATCATCATTTCGCTGATCGTGCTGGCCGCTCAGATCGCGGCGATGATCGCGGCGGCGGCGGTGACGTTCGGCGGTTCGACGGCGGGGATCGCGCCGGCCCAGATCGCGACCCGGATGACCGTGCAGATGCTGTTCCGGCAGCTGCTCGAGAAGCTGGCGCAGCAGGGGTTCAAGCAGGTCGCGAAGGAGCTGCTGGAGAAGCTGCTCAAGCAGGGTCTCAAGAAGATCGGCATGGAGATCCTCAAGAACGAGGCGATCAACCTCGGCATGGACGCGGGCATCCAGGGCCTGCAGATGGCCAAGGGTGACCGCAAGGACTGGGACTGGTCGAAAACCTCGGACGCGGCGATCTCGGGCGCGGTCGGCGGCGTCGTGGGGGCGGCGTCGGGATCGATCGGACGCGGGGCGACGGAGGGGCTTTCGCACAGCGCTGGTGGGCAGGTCGCAGACGCGGCCATGCGGGCCGGGGCGCGGGGTGCGGTCGAGGGGGTTGCGCAGACCGTCGGGCAGGCGGCGGTGACCGGGGATTTGGGGTCGTTGACGCCGGAGCAGCTGCTGATGGGTGCGTCCAGCGGGGCTGTCGGGGGTGCGGTCGGGGGCGCGAAGGAGCAGCTGCACTCGGTTCACGAGGCGAACATTCCGCGGGCCGACTCGGACGGCTCAGGAGATTCTGGTGAGTCGGGGGAGTCGCGGCGGGAGGAGCCGGGTTCGGCTTCGGAGCCGGAGTCTCGAGGTGAGTCTTCTTCGGAGGCGGAATCTCGAGGTGAGTCCGAGTCTCGGGGTGAATCTTCGTCCGAGTCTGAGACGCGGCGCGAGACCTCCTCGGAGCCGGAAACGCGGAGCGAGCCCGAGTCTCGCGGGGAATCCTCGCCCGAGCCAGAGGCCCGTCGCGAGACCTCCTCGGAGCCGGAAACGCGAGGCGAGCCCGAGCCCCGGAGTGAGTCCTCGCCGGAGCCTGAAGCCCGACGCGAGGCCTCGGAGCCGGAAGGCCGGAGCGAGCCCCAGTCTCGGAGTGAGTCCTCGTCCGAGCCCGAAGCCCGCCGCGAGTCTTCGAAGCCGCCGGCGCGGGGCGACGAACCACGCCGTGAGACCGCGGCGGCGCCGGAGTCGCGAAGTGAGGAACCGCGGCGTGACTCGGCGTCCGCGCCGGAAGCGCGTCACGAGGCCTCCTCGGCCCCCGAGACACGCAGTGCTCCTTCCGGGCCGGAATCACGGAGTGAGTCGGCCTCCGCACATGAGTCACGTGGTGAGGCGCCGCGCGCGGACAACGGGCCGCCGCCGGTCGCCGAGCACCGCGCACCCGAGGTGTCACGACCCGGCGCCGACCAGGTCCAGCGGCCGGTCGCGGAGGCCCCGGCTTCGGCCGGTGGCGGCTCGTCGCAGGGCGGCTACGGCATGGCCCCACCGCCACCGGGATTCAGCCCGGAACCAGGACGCGGACGCCCGCAGGACAACGTCGGAGCGGCCGGATTCACGGGCGGCCAGAACCAGCCGTTCGCGGCGGAGGCCGGACAAGCGCCGTTCCAGAACGGACCATCACCACAGCAAACGCCACCCCCGGGCGGCTTCACACCCCCACCGCCGCCGGGCGGCCTGCCGAACGGCGGCGGTCCGGGACGGGCGGGTGGCCCGGGTCCCCGTCCGGGCGGCCCCCAGAGCGGCGGTGACCAGCCACGACGGCTCCCCCCGCAGGACCCCCGCCGCCTGCTGCAGGGCGGCCAGCCGCCGATGCCACCGGGCGGGTATCGCCCGGGCGGTCAGCCTCCGCGGCTTTCACATGGAGCTCAGCCAGGCCAGCCATTACACGGCGGCCAGCCACCGCACGGCACACAACCAGGCCAGGCCCTGCACGCCCAAGCGACCCAGGCCGGCGGGCAACTGCCGCACGGGGCACAAGCTGGTGGGCAGCCCTCGCACGGCGGGCAACCAGGCCAGCCCCTGAACAACGGCCAAGCGGTCCCGGGCGGCGGCCAACCACCGCACGGCGCCCAGCCAAGTCAGCCTCTGCACGGCGGCCAAGCGAGCCAGTCTGGCGGGCAACGCCCGCACAGTGGGCAGCCTTCGGTGCCGCCGGGCGGTCCATCGCCGCGGCAGGGATACGCGGCTCAACCCGGTGGGCAGCTTCCGCAGGGTGGGCAGCCGGGGCAGTTGGGTGGTCAGGCGCCGCTGGGTGGGCAGCCTGGTGGTCAGGCGCCGCGGGGGATTCAGCCTGGCGGGGTGCCGCCGCAGGGTGGGCAGCCTCCCGTGCCGCCGGGAGGGCGGCCGCCTCATGGTGTGGGGGCGAACGGGCAGCCGCCGCAGGATCCGCGGCGGATGCCGCCTCACTCGGGGATGCCGCCGCAGGGTGGGCAGCGGCCGCCGATGTCCGGGGGGCAGCGTCCCGCCGGGTATCCGAACCAGCCTCGCGGACCCCAGGGCCCCGGTGGACGGCCGCCGATGCCGCCTCCGCCGGGTGGGCGGCCGCCCATGCCGCCGCACGATCCTCGGCTGGGTCCGCCTCGGCCTGACGGGCCGCCGCAGGTTCCGCCGCCACGGTTCGAGCCGCCGCAGGAGCACCTGCCGCGGGGGCCGTTCGAGCCGCCGCGGCCGGTGGACCGTGCGCCGGAACAGCCGCGGACGCAGCTGCCGGCCGAGCATTCGGCACCGGAACTTCCGGCTCCGGCGACCGAATCCGCACAGCAGCCGACGCACGAGCGACCGGTCGACCAGCCCGCACACGACCGTCCGTCTCCGACGACCGAGCCCACGCAACAGCCGACCGCCGAACAGCCGCCGCACGAGCAGCCCGCACCGGACCGCCCGGCCGCGGCGACCGAACCCACGCACCAGCCGGCGGCCGAGCGTTCGGCCGACCAGGGCGGGACTTCGCCCTCCGAGTCGACTGCTGGGCAGGCGCACGCGACCGAGCCGCGGACATCCGCTGACGAAAATCCGGGGCGGCCGTTCGGGCAGGACCATGCCGGCGAACCGCTCCCTGAGCAGGGGGCACCGGTCCAAGACAGTCCTGGCGAACCGTCGGCAGGGGACCACAGCACCGAGCAATCGGCGCTCAGTGACGAACGTCCAGCCGGGCGCGGGCACGACGAGCCCTACCTCACCGATCCCGCTTTCCACACCGATGACCCCGCCGGGATGCGGCGGATCGAGGACACCTTCATGGACTCCGGGCGCGGCAGCCCGGTGGACGGCGAGTGGCGTCACGAACAGCTCCGGCGTGAGGCGCTCGCCAAGCGCGACGAGGCGCACCCCGGCATGTCCGATGCCGGGGCCGTCGCTGTGCACGCTTACACCCGTTACGAAATGGTCGGGCCGCTCAACCACGCCCTTCGGATGGGCGGTCCCGAGCTGCCCCACCTCGCTCCGCAGGCTGCGGCACTCGTCTCCGGGCTGAACGAACTGCCGCCGCACGAAGGGGTTGTTTCGCGGCGGGTCGACTTCAAGGGGGATCTCGCGCGGCTGCAGGCCTTCCTCGCGCGGTTCCACGACGGTGCGCACATCACCGAACCGTCGTTCCTCAGCTCGTCGAAGGTCGACGCCCTGCACCCGCGGAGCAAGTTCCCCGGGGAAGTCGAGATGCGGATCCAGTCCAAGACCGGACGAGACGTCGAGGACCTGGCGAGCATCCCGGACGAACGCGAAGTCCTCTTCAAGCCCGGGTCGCAGTTCAAGATCACCGGCATCGAAGAAGGTCCGGGGCACCCCAACGCCGATCCGCGCGTGCCCGGCGAGCCGCACTACATCGTGCACGCCGAAGAAATCGCTCCCGGAGAGCCGGGGCACCTCGGGGATACCGATGCGCGCGACGCCATCGAGCAACGCCGGGCCGAAGAACGCGCTGAGGAAGCGAGCCGTCAGCGTGAAGCCGATGCAGAGCTCGAGCAGTTCTACGCCGAGCACCCCGAATACAAACCGAGCGGTGATCTGGCCGGCAAGCTCAACGCCTTCGACCCGCCGGGCGCCGAACCGCTGCCCGAACGGCGGCCGCCGGCCACCGGGGAGCCGGACGGTGGCTGGTCGCAGCTTGCCGAGCCGCTCGTTGCCGGTGGGCAGCCCGTGCTGCACGCCGGGTCCGTCGAGACGCCGCAGCAGCACGCTCGCCTGGTGCGGGACGCCGTACCCGAGCTCGCCGGGGTCAACACCCGCAACCACTACAGCCCGGAGGCCCTCGAGAACGGCTACCGCACCAACGCCGCCGAATCGATGATCGCCTTCGATCGGCGGATGAACGGTGAGGACGTCGTGGCCGGGCCGGCCCGGCAACAGAGCCTCGGTGGGCAGTGGGACAGCCGCGGGAGTTTCGACGACGTCGCCCGTGACCTCGGCGAACGTCCGGTCGGCGCGCGGACGGCCGTGGCCTTCGAGACGCCGGGCGGGGAGTCGCGGCTCATCGCCGCCGTGCACACCGAGCACGGGGTGCTGTTCGCCGATCCCGTCAGCGGGCGGCTCGCCGAGCTGCCGCACGACGCCACCGGCATCCACACCCTGCCGCTCGGCGGCGGCGAGGCGCACCACCTCGTCGAAAGCGCGCCGATCAGCGACCGGCTCAACCCGCCGTCCGAGCGCATCCCGCACGACGAGGGCTACCTCTTCGACCGCGAGCACCGCGGGACCCCGGCCGACCACGAGAGCATCCGCCGGGCGGTCGGCGACGAGGACATCTACCAGCAAATCCACGATCGCGCGCTGGCCCGCCGGGACGCCGCGGGGCTGCCGGTGACCGACGAGGGTGCCGTCGCGCTGCACGGCTACACCCGCGGCGAGTACGCCTACGACGTCAACGAGGCACTGCGCCGCGGCCCCGGCCACCCCGGTTTCGACCTCGCCCAGCAGAACACCCGCGCGATCGTCGACGGCCTCAACCAGATCGTGCCGGAGTCCGGCGAGACCATCCGCGCCTACGACGTCGGCGGTGATCCGCACCTGGCCGACCTGGTCGCCAAGCCGTACGAGCCGGGCTCGGTGGTCGTCGAGCCCGCGTTCTCCAGTGCGTCGATCAAGACCGACGAGTTCTCGACCTCGAAGTTCGGCGACGACATCGAGCTGCACGTCCGGTCGGACAACCTGCGCGACATCTCGAAGCTCGCCGAGAACCCGGGCGAGCGCGAATCCCTGTCGCCGCCCGGGACCCAGCTGCTGGTCCACGAAAAGCGGCTGGAGATGACGCCGGACGGCCGCCGCAAGTGGGTCATCGTGGCCGAGGAGATCGGGCCCGGCCACCCGCGCTACCTCGAGCCCGAGGCCGCGCGGGAGAAGATGGCCGAGCGCCGTGCCGAGAACGACCACAACGCCGCCGAGTTCGAACGCCGCAAGCAGGCCGCGATCATGGAACGGCTCGGCGGCCTCGGCGAACCGGAGCACGTCGCCCCGCAGCAGCCGTCGGTCCAGGAAGTCCACGACGTCCACGACGCTCCCGCGGAACCGCCGCCGCCCCCGGTGTCGGTGCACGACTACTCGCGGCTGGCCCGGGCCACCCACCCGCCCGACGAACCCGCCATCCACGCCGGCGGGACGACGCCGTCCGAGCGCGCGGCCTACGTGCACGACCGCCACCCGCACCTGCGCGACGTCAACCCGGGCTTCCACCAGCCGGGCGCGTTCGAGAACGGGTACATGACGAACTGCACGCGCGGTCCCGAGGCCTATCTGGACCGGCTGCGCGGCGGCGACCTGACGGCCGAGCCGATCCTGCCGCACGAAATGGGCAGCCGCGGCACCCTCGAACACCTCGAGGGCCGGTTCGGCGAGACGTTCTCCGAGCGCGGCAACTACGACGACGTCATCCGCGAGATGCGGGGCATGCCGGTCGACCACCACGCCGTGGTCGCGGTGAAGTACCCGGGCCCGAACGGCGTCGAGTACGGGCACGTGGCGATGGTCGTGCACACCCGCGAAGGGGTCGCGTTCATCGACCCGCAGTCCGGCGACCTCATGCACCTGCCGCAGCCGGCGACCAGCGTCAAGCTGATGCACATCGGGACGCCGGAGGAGGTGCACCTCCAGACCGGGCACAGCCCCCATGAGACGCACGGCGGCTACGGCGCCGCGGAGCCGGACCGCTTCCTCGGCCGCGAGGACCTCCAGGCCGCGCTGGCGCACCCGGACCTGGCCAACGCGCACGTCGAAGCCAAGGACGAGCTCGGCCGCGCCCACGACCTGGGCCCGCTCAAGGACTACCTCGAAGCGCAGCTGCCGACCCGGCCCGAGCTGGTCCGGCTGCTGAGCGACGAGGCCAACGCCTACATCGCCGACTCGCTGGCCCGGCGCCCGCTCGCGCTGGGCAACCTGCTCGCGCACGACGAGGCCGTGCGGATCTTCGAGGACTCGCTGCGGGACGTCCACGAGCAGCGCGAGCACGGCACGCTCCCGGAGGAGATCCCGGCCGAACCCCAGCACATCGAGCTGGGCGAGACCGAACGCCGGGTGTCCGAGGAAGCGACCGCGGACAACGCCCGGTACGAGGACGCCGACCGCCGCCAGCCGCCCTACCCGCGGGAACACCTCGGCAACGCGACGGAGTTCAAGAAGTACCTGGACGGCGTCTACGAACGCGCGGAGGTCGCGATGGCGAAGCTGCGCGAGGTCGTGCCGGACATCGCCGCCGAGACCGAAGGCGAGCCGGATCTGCGCAAGACGCTCAAGGGCCGGGGCCGCGCCGAGGACAAGATCGAGTCCAACTACGGCGGTGACCCGTCACGGCTGACCGACATCGCCGGCGGCATCGTCCGCTTCGACAAGATCGAGATGCTCTACGCCGCCCTGGAAAAGATCCGGGCGCGCGACGACATCGAGATCGTCGAGTTCGAGGACCGGTTCGTGAAGCCGCAGCCCGCCGGGTACAGCGACCTGCAGATGAAGGTCCGCATCGACGGGCACGTCGCCGAGTTCCGGTTGCACCTCAAGGCGGTCGACGCGGTTTCCGCCTACGACCACGCGCTCTACGAGGTGCGCCGGGACATCAAGGCCCGGGCCGTCGACGAAGGACCCGGGCCCGATCCCGAGACCGGGAAGAAGCGGGCGCGGCCGTACACCGCGGAAGAGCAGGCCCTGATCAACGCCCTGCTCAAGCGGGAGCGGGAGAAGTTCTGGGAAGCGCTGAACAAGAGGCCGGAGCAATGACGATCGAGACGCCGGCGTACTTCCGGCACCACGACAGCCCGTACCGGCTCGACAAGACGGCCGACGGCGGGCTGGCCGGTTACATCCTGAACTGGCGGACGGGCCGGTTCGTCGAGGACAACGACAAGATCGACGACGTCCTCTTCGCGCAGGCCGGGGACATCGGCGCGCTGACCGAGCAGCAGTTCGTCATCCGGACCGAGGACCTGCGGCGGGAGTACCTCCGCGGCGGGGGACCGATCTTCGCCCTCTACGACACGATCAGCGCCATGCACTCGGTCGCCCGCGAGGAGGGGCGGCCGCTCAGCCGCGAAGAGGCCGCACTCAAGGTTTCCCTGTACCGGCGCACTTTCCGGATGTGGGAGGACGAGTTCGCGCGTCTCGACGCCGGCGAGCCGCCGACCTTCAGCTACACCTCGACGTTGGCGCAATGATTCACGTGGAACATCGACTTTCGCCCGACGAGCAGCGCACCCTCCTGGTGCGGCTGGGAAAGCTCGTGCGCGAGCACCGGGCCGACGCCGCCGCCCCGGCCGTCGCCGACTTCCGGCAGCTCGGCCGGCACACCGAAACCGCGGGCCACAACACGGCGACGCCGGCCGAGCTGACCGCCCTCTTCACCGAACTGCGGGCCGGGATGTACGCCGAGGGCCGCGGCACCTGGCTGCAGGCGCGGTTCACCCTGAACCCCGACGGCAGCTTCGACTTCGACTTCGCGCTCGACGACGATCCGCTCTGGACCACCCCGCCCGAGCCGGCCGCGTACCCGGAGGAGCTCGCCGCGTTCCCGCGGGCCGACGAGCACATCCCGGACTGGTGGCGACTGCGTGCGCAGTTGCCGCTGGGTCTGGTGTTCCGGCACGCGGACGTCGGCGGCCCGGACGTCGAACGGCCACCGCTGACCGACACCGAGGTGCCGCTCGTGCTGCAGTACCTCGAGCGCGAGGCCGTCGTGCACGAAACCGGCGACGAGCGCTTCCACACCGACGGCACGTGGATCTGGTCCGACGCCGTCCCGCTGCTGCTCGCCAAGCACGGCGTGCCGCCGGAGCCGGACCTGGTCGCGCACATCCGCCGCCACCACTTCCAGCCGCCGTACGTCGAGCCGCTGGTCCGGCGGACCGCCGAGGCGGACCTGCTGGGCAAGCCGCGGCCGAAGCCGGGTCGCGCCGACGTGAAGAAGACCGCCGGGGATGTCGCGGCCGAGCTGGAGACCACGCCGGACCCGCGGCTCGCCGACGAAGAGCTGCTGATCGTGCTGGTGCAACGGCTCGGCGAGCACGGGGTGTGGCCGGAGGCGTACCGGGTCGGCGAGCGCGCCGACGGCGCCTGGTGCCTCAACTACACGCCCGACGGCTGGGAAGTCGCCGCGCACGCCGGCGGGAAACCGCGCGAACCCCAGTACTTCGCCCGGCTCGAAGACGCCGCGCAGCAGCTGCTGGGCGCGTTGCTGCTGCACCCGGCCCGGATGACCGCCGGGCACGAAACACCGCTGGAAACCGCCAAGGAGCTCGACGACTGGCCGGTGCACCCGGCGCCGGGTGAGCCTCCCCTCACCCTGCTCCGCAACAAGCGCATCACCAGGCTGGTGGCGGGTACGGTCGTCCTGCGCTTCGGCGAGGAACCGGGCAACCTCGTCCACCACGGGGAGGTACGGTTCGCCACGACGTCGCTGCCGCTCGAACGCGAGCGGGTGCGGCGGAGCTACCGGCTCAGACGCCCGTTGCACGTGATCACCGGCATCACGGTTCCGTGGGCGAACCTGCCGGGTGGCGCGGTGGCCTTCGTGCTGCCGAAGCCGATCGCCGAGCACGAGTCCGACGGAAGCCTGGAGAGGATCGAGTAGGTGGAAGCGGCGGAAGCGATTGCCAAGGTCGGCCAGTGGCTGCGCGCGGTGCACGGTCCGGACGTCTCCGGCCCCGCGGGCCTGCGGGTGGACACCGAGAAGGTGCTGCGCATCCCCGAGGGCTGGTCGGTGCCCTACAACACCATCGCGTTCCTCGACGAGGGCCGGCCGGAGAAGGAGATCTTCCCGCCGCCGTCGGTCGTCGTCCGCGAGCCGGACGGCGAGCTGCGGCAGGCGCACCCGCACCCCGGCGGGCTGTCGGTGCCGGTGGCGTTCCCCGGCCAGGAGAACTGGCGCGAGGTCGTCGACCCCGAGTACGTGAAGGCCGGGCTCGGTGAGCTGGGCGTGCCGCTGCAGGCCGTCGCGGGCTGGGTGAAGGTCGACGCCGAGGGCAACCAGACCGGCGAAGAGCGGGAGAACCCCGAGTACAAGGCGGGGCCGATCCGCCGCGGCTACCCGAAGCCGGAGAACACCCTGGAGACGCTGCTGTCGTTCGGCAGCGTCGGCTGGCTGACCCGGGAGCTGCTGCTCATCGGGCTGATCCGGTGCGAGGTGTACGTCCCGCTCGACCTGGAGACCGGCAAGACCGACCGGTTCTACTTCGCCGAAGAGCGCAACGAGCTCAAGGTGTTCAGCTCGACCCGGCACCTGCCCGCGCGCGAGCACGGCTGGTGGAAGGTCGACGTCGCCACGCTGGCCGAGTTCGAGCACCCGCCGAACCTGGTGATCAACGGCGGTCCGACGACCATCGAGGACGTCTCCAGCGGCGAGCTCGCGGAGATCGTCAAGCGGTTTCCCCGGCACGAACCGCGCATCGACGTGCACGGCCGCTGCCCGGAGGCGGAGGAGGACCTGATCCGGGTCGCCACCGAAACCGCGTCCCGGATGGGCCTGCCGGACCCGGTGAAGCCGCCGCTCCTGGCGGCCGAGAAGGCGCGCCGGCGCGGCTTCGAGCTGACGGCCGAGGAGTGCGCGAAGACGATCCTCGGCGAGTCCTGGCTGAAGCGGCTCAACATGCCGGAGCCGCCGCGCAGCAAGCCCAACGACCTGCGCGCGAACGGCCTGGCCCCGGCGTACGACAACGCCGGCCGCACGGTGCCGCGGCTCGACACGTTCGGCAAGTACTTCGAGCGGGACCTCGACGGGTTCCGCTACGGCTGGCAGCGGGTCACGGGCGCGTACGTCGGCTTCGCGCTCGGCGAGGCGCTCGGCGCGGCCGTCGACCGGATGATGCTGCACGACATCCACGCGAAGTTCGGCATCGAAGGCGTCACCGACCTGATCCCGGCGTTCGACCAGCCGGGCCGGATCGGCTCCCTGACGCAGCGGCTGCTCTTCTACACCGAGGCCGTCATCCGCAGCCCGCACCGCGAGCGGCCCGAATCCCGCGAAGCCGAGCAGCTCTTCCCCGACGTCGTCCGCGGGGCGCTGCAGCGCTGGCTGCGGACCCAGGGGGCGCCGATGGACGCCCCGGACGGCTGGCTCGTGCAGGTCCCGGACCTGCACGCCCGGCGTGACATCGACGACGCCGAGCTCAACGCCTACCACCAGCTCGCGACCGGCGTGGCCGGCGCGCCGCCGATGAGCGGCCCGGCCGCGCTGATCCCCGCGTTGCCCGCCGCGCTGACCATGGCCGGTCCCGGCAGCGGGTTCAGCGGCGGTGCGCGGCAGGCGGTGCGCGAACTGGCCGGCGTCACCCACCCCGACGAGCAGGATCTGGCCAGTGCGACCTACCTGACCTGGCTGTTCGAGCACGCGCTGACCAAGGAGGCGTTCAGCTTCCCGATCTGGAACACCACCCGCGAGGTGCTCAACCCGGACAACCAGTTCCAGCAGGGCCCGGAGTGGACGGCGATCGCCGACACGGTCGCCGAGTCGGTGCCGTTCTTCGGCGAGCACGGGCTGCCCGACCTGCGGATGCCCGAGCTGATCGGCGACGGCAAGACGACGCTCTCGGTGCTCGGACGCGCCTTCGCCGCGTTGTCGGGCTTCGAGAACTACCCGGAGCAGGCGCTGCTTCGCGCCGTCAACCACTCCGGCCGCAGCGCGCTCACCGGGGCGATCGCCGGTGCCCTGCTCGGCGCGCGCACCGGGATCCCCGGGCTGCCGCAGAAGTGGGTCGACCAGCTGGAACTGCGGTACCTGGTCGAAAACGTCGCATCGGACGCCTACTGGCACTTCGACCGGCACTCGGCGCTGAGCGCGCTCGGCGACGTCTGGATCGAGCGGTACCCGCGGCATTAGCGCGAGGATGGGGAGAATGGACGAAGAGGAAGCCGCCGCTCGCGCGCGGGAGTGGCTGCGCACGCGGCCCGGCGGCGACCGGCTGCGGATCCGGCCGGAGTTCACCGCGCGCCGCCCGGACGGCTGGCGCTTCACGGTCAACGCGGCCGCCTACCTGGACGGCACCGACATCGGCGCCGGGCTGTTCCCCGCCCCGGTGGTGTTCGTGCCGGACGACGGCGAGATCACCTTCGACCAGGCGGCGATGGCGAGCACGCCCGCCGAGGCCGAGTGGCGGCCGGACGTCGACCCCGAGTTCGACGAGAAGGCGTTCCCCGAGCTGGACCTCCCGGTGCGGGCCGTCCGCGGCTGGACCAGGGCGAACGGCGAGTACCGGGTCAACGAGCAGTACACCGCCGGCCCGCTTTGGCGCGGCTTCCCGGCGCCGGAGACCGACGCCGAGAAGCTGCTGAACTACCTGGCCGCGAACTGGATCAGCCGCGCCGAGTTCGTCCGCGCCCTGCTGGACTGCGAAGTCCTCGTGCCGCTGCTCGACAACGGCGAGCCGCTGCTGCGGCCGGTCCCCGGCAAGAACGAGCGCGAAGTCATCGCTTACAGCTCGTCGGCGAAGGTGCCCGGGCGCTACCCCCGCCGGTGGCGCGTGCCGGTCCGGGACCTGCCGGCGTCGTCGGGACTGACGCTCGACCCCGGCACCGGGCTGGTCCGCAGCCTCAGCGCCGCCGAGCTGGGCACGACCGGCGAGCGCCGCCCCATCGTGGAAGAGCCCGCGCCGGAAGCCGGGCCCGAGGTCACCGAGGCGCTGCCCGCGCTGGTCGCGGAGTTCGGCGTCGAGCCGCCCGACCTGCCGGCCCGGCACCTGCGGTACGCCCTGGACCACGCGCGTGACCAGCACTTCGAGCTGACGCCGGAGGAATGCGTCCGGTACCTGCGCGGGTTCGCGTGGCAGTACCGCAACGGCGTCCGGCGCCGGGCCGGCCAGGCCCCGGAATGGCCCGCCGACCTGGCCGCGAACGGCCTGATCGCGCACGTCGACGAAGACGCGCGGCCGCGGCCGGTGCCGTGGACGTTCGGGAAGTTCTCCCGCTTCGGGACACCGCCCGACCGCTTCGCGTGGCATCGGATCGTCGGCGCGTACGTCGGCTTCGCGATCGGTGACGCCCTGGGCGGCGGCGCCGACCCGGCCGGCCCGCTGCCACTGGGTGGCCTGACGCGGCACCTGCTGTTCCACACCGGCATCGTGCTGCGCGGCCTGCCGCCGGTGCCGACCGGCGAAGTCCCGGCGACGCTGCCCGAACCGGACCCGGTCGGCTGGCTCGCCGTCGCGACCCGGCACGCCGGCCCGGCGCCCGCGGAGTTCTCCGCGCTGCTGGCCACCGCGCTGGCCGCGACCCCGGCGAGCGCGGTCGCCGTGGCGGACGTCGACGGCGAGCGGTACGCGAAGGAAGTCGCCCGCGAGCTGGTCGGCAGCGCGGCCGGCGCCGAGGTCACCGAGGGCGTCGAGCTGCTGATTTCCCTGTTCCAGGCGCTGCTGACGCGGGACACGTTCGCGCTGCCGGTGCACCTCCGCCTGCACGAGGTGGGCGGCGACCTGGCGGCGTCGACGCTGGCTTTGCGCGCGGACCGCGACGCCGACGACGTCACGCAGCTGGAGTCCATCGGCGACGGCCGCAGCGTCCGGTCGGTGCTCGGCCGCGCGCTGTTCGCCGCGGCCAAGCGCGGCCACCACCCGGAGGCGGCGATCCGGCTCGCCGCGCGGTCCGGTCCGGTGGCCGGCGCGATCGCGGGTGCGCTGGTCGGCGCCCGGGTCGGCGTCCCCGGCCTACCGTGGGTGACCTCGCTGCCCGACCTCGGCCTGCTCGACGACGTCGCGAGTGACGTCTTCTGGTACTTCAACCGCAACGGCCTCCGGACGGAGACCGCGGAACACGCCCGCTGGGAGCGCCGGTACCCGAGCGGCCGCTTCACCCCGGAACCGAAGGGACCGAACTTGCGATCGCGACTGCGGGGCAGCCTGCTGGCCGGGGCGATCGGCGACGCGCTGGGCGCGAAGACGGAGTTCGACTCGATCGCCCGGATCCGCGAGATCGCCGGACCGGACGGCATCACCGACTTCATCCCCGCGTACGGCGGCGTCGGCCGGATCACCGACGACACGCAGATGACCCTCTTCACGCTCGAAGCGCTGATCAGGGCCCATGCCCAGCAGCGGAAGACCGGGTCCGCGGACGTCGTCCACTCGCTGCAGCTGGCCTACCAGCGCTGGCTGCACACCCAGGGCGTTCCGTGGGACCGGGCCCGCGGGCCGCAGTCGGACGCCGAGGAGCCGGACGGCTGGCTGATCACCCACCAGGAGTTGTTCAGCCGCCGCGCACCCGGGTTGACCTGCTTCGGCGAGCTGGAGGCGTACGGCCGCTCGGGCGTCCGGGGCACCATCGACCGTCCGGTGAACAACTCGAAGGGCTGCGGCGGCGTGATGCGCGCGGCGCCGATCGCGCTGTGGTCGGACGACCTCGCCGAGGTGTTCCGGCTCGGCGCCGAAAGTGCGGCGCTGACCCACGGCCACCCGAGCGGGTATCTGTCGTCCGGGTGCTTCGCGGTGATCGTGCACGAGCTGCTGCACGGAAAGCCGCTGCTCGACGCGGTCGCGACCGCGCGGGCCGAGCTCGTGAAGCACCCGGCGCACGAAGAGCAGAGCGCGGCACTCGACGCGGCCCTGGCGATGGACGGCCCGCCGACGCCGGAGAAGCTGGAACGGCTCGGGCAGGGCAACGTCGGCGAGACGGCGTTGTCGATGTCGGTGTACGTCGCGCTGACCACCACCGACGCCGACTCGGCGTTGCTCGCGGCGGTCAACCACAGCGGCGACAGCGACTCGACCGGTTCGGTCTGCGGCAACCTCGTCGGCGCGATGTACGGCGAGGAAGCCCTGCGGGAAAGCTGGCTGGACCGGCTGGAACTCCGCGAAGTCATCGTCGGACTGGCGGACGACGCGCTCACCGAGTTCGGCCCGGATGCGCCGGGCGACGACCGGTGGTTCGCTCGGTACCCGGTCGACTAGGTTTCTGTGGTCACTGGGGACGGGGAGGACAAACGTGCGTTACCGGGTTGAGGTGGCCGAACGCCCGGACGGCCTGTATGCGACGTGGGGTGAGGGGACCTACCGCGCGCAGCGGTCGACCACGGACGGCACGGTGCTGCTGTCCGTGCTGCCGGAGGAAGAGGCGCCGGAGGGCTTCGACAAGGAATTCGAGGGACGGCCGGCGAAGGTGGTCCCGGCGAGCGAAGTGCCGTCGACGTTCACGCTGCGGACCTTCGCCGAGTACGACGGCGAGGTCTTCGAGGTCGCGCCGGGCGACCGGCCGGAGCTGACCCTGCGCTGGGTCCGCGACGACGCCGTCCGCGCGGCGCAGCTGGGCCTGACCGACTTCTCGGTCACCGTGCCGGCCAAGCAGGTCACCGCGCTGTGGCAGACGCGCCTGGACTTCACCGAGACGTCGGAAGCGCGGCCGCAGCCGGGCACCGGCGACCAGAACGCGCTGCTGCGCGCCATCGGCCGGACGCTGCTGCACACGGTGCCCGGCGGCTGGACGCGGGTCGGCGCGCAGTTCCGGCAGGTCGGCGACTACGCCGAGATCGAGGTCCGCGCGGTGGGCGACGAGGACGGCCCGGTGTCGGTGTCGCTGCCCGCGGTGCCCCGGCTCGGCGGGCTCTTCGCGCGGCTGCGGGCGGCGATGTTCGAGCCCGAGGCCGGCACCTGGTTCCAGGGCACGTTCACCCTGGACGCCCAGTCGCAGTTCGACTTCGACTTCGACGCCGACCGCGAGCCGGACTGGCGGGTGCCGCCCAACGACGGCGGCCGCCCGTCGACCGCCGCCTACGAGCTGGAGCTGGCGACCTTCCCGCGGACGCCGAAGCACCTGCCGGCGTGGCTGACGGCGAAGGCGGGACTGCCGCTGGACGTCGTCTTCCGGCACGCGCGGGTGGCCGATGCGCACGCCGAGGGCGAGCGCCCGGTGGTCAACCGGCCGCCGGTGCCGCCGGACCAGGTCCGTGGCCTGCTCGACTACCTGTTCCGGGCGCCGGTGGCGCTGCACCGGCCCGCGCCGCTGCCGGACATCTTCGGCGGCCCGGGCGCGAAGCCCGACGTGCCGAACGCCTTCCACACCGACGGCACCTGGATCTGGCCCGCCGCCGTGCCGCACTACCTGCGCAAGTACGGCGTGCCGCCGGAGCCGGAGCTGGTCGAGCACGCCCGCGCCGCCGGCTTCCGGCCGCCGTTCGTCCCCGAGCTCGTCCGCGCCACGGCCGAAGCGGAGGTCCTCGGCCAGCCGCGGCCACCGCAGACGACCGCCGACCTGCCGGACGAGCGCGCGCTCACCCGCGTCGCCCGCGGTGAGCCGGTGCGGACCCTGCGCGGCGCGGAGACCCTGGAGCTGCTCCAGCAGCGGCTCGCCGAGCACGGCGTACCCGCGGCGGCCTACCGGATCGGCGCGAACGAGATCCCGGCCGAGGGCGTCTGGACGCTGCGCCGCGCCGAGAACGGCTGGGAGGTTTCACGGCCGCCGTCCGACGAGCCGGTGGCGTTCGGCTCGCTCGGCGACGCGGCCCGGTTCCTCCTCGGCGTGCTGCTGATGCTGCCGCCGCGCCCGGCGGAGGAGTCCGACCTGCCCGCCGACTGGCCGATCCTGCCGATGCGCGGCGAACCGCCGTTGAACTTCTACCGCGGCAAGCGCCTGATCACCCTCGCTCCGGGCACCACGCTGGTCCGGTTCGGCAACGAGACCGGCAACCTGGTGCACGCCGACGGCTCGCGGTTCGCCGAGACGGCGCTGGCGTTCGAACGCGCCCGCGAGAAGCGGCTGTACCGGGTGCAGCGCGCGATCCGCGTGCTGACCGGCGTGGCGGCGCCGTGGGGCGGGCTGCCCGGCGGCGCGGTCGCCTACCTGCTGCCCCGGCCGCTCGCCCAGCACCTGGAGACGGGCTCGCTCAGCAGGCAGTGATCAGGACGGCGGGCGACCACCAGTAGTCGGCGAGCGGGGTCACGTCGACCTCGGTGAAGCCCGCCGTCGTCAGCTGCTCCGCCCAGACCGCGGCCGGGTGCTCCCAGTTCGTCCGCTGCTGCCCGGAGACGATCCCGAGCAGCACCGGCAGCAGGAAGCCCTGCGCGACCAGCGTGGCGTCTTCGCCGTACTCGGCCACGCCCCGCTCGTAGCGCTCGACGAGCGAGCGCAGGTGCTCCGGCGAGCCTTCTTCGAACTCGGGGACGTCGAACTCGGCGAGCACCAGCGTCCCGGTGCGCGGCTGCAGCGTCCGCAGCACCTCCGCGCGCTGCTCCGGCTCGATGGACTGCAGGGCGAACGTCGACTGCACGAAGTCCCAGCCGAGGTCGTCGCGGGCCAGGAAGTCCTGGGCCGTCGACTGCCAGCACTGCGCCGACGGCACCCGCTCGTGGACGCCCTCGAGCAGCGCGGCCGACGGTTCGACCAGGTCGATCCGCGGCGGGAGGTGCGAGGCCTGGTCCAGCGCGGGCACCACGGCGAGGCCGTCACCGCAGCCCAGGTCGAGCAGCGACTCGGGCTTCGCGGCGTCGTACCGGGCGGCGAGCTCGGCGCTCAGGGCCCGGTACAGCTCGACGTTGCCGCCGCCGCGGATGAAGGCCGTGAAGGCGCTCGGCTGGTCGTACACCGGCGCCGAGCCTTCTCCGGCGAGGTGGGCCCGCAGTTCGTCGGCCAGGGTGGAGCCGGCGCGCCCGGCCTGGGCGGCGAATTCGGCAGCCTGGTCGCGGTCGCCGGAGCGGTAGGCGGCGAGGGCGTCGGCGAGCAGCTCGATCGAGGTCATGGTCAGGAGATATCAGAACGGGACCCACAACGTCACTCGCGTGCCTCCCCCGGCGAGTCCCGACTCGACCAGCGAGGTCCCGCCGACCTCGGCCAGCCGGGCGGTGATCGACTCGCTGATGCCGAACCCGGCCGGGTGATCGGCGGCGCTGAACCCGCTGCCGTGGTCGCGGGTGATCACCGCGATGCCGCCGTCACGCTCCTCGACGCGCACGACGACCCGATCGGTGCCGGAGTGCTTCATCGTGTTCCGCATCGCCTCGCGCACGGCGTCGCGGATGGCGATCTGGCGGACCTCCGAGAGCGTGTCGTCGTCCAGCTCGGCCACCACAAGCTGGGCGCGCAGGCCGTCGCGGGCCATCTCGGCGGCCAGCGCGGCGAGCTTCTCGCCCAGCGGCCGCGCGCCGGCCTCGGCCCGCTCGGACGCGGCCGACTCGATCGTGTGCCGGATCTCCATCGCCTGCGCCCGCGCCAGCCGCTGGATCTCCACCAGCCGTTCCTCGGCGTTGCCGGGCGCGGACAGCGCCATGGCTTCCAGGGTCTGCAGCACGGTGTCGTGCAGCCTCCGGTGCTGCTGGGCGCGCTCGGCGAGCCGCCCGTTGCGGGTGCCGTAGGCCAGCGCCAGGCGCGTGCCGAGGCCGGTCAGCACCAGCGCGGCGGTGGCCAGGAACAGCTCCGCGAGCAGCACGGAGTACGTCGAGAAGGCGGCCCCGGCCAGGAACCGGCCGGTGTTGAGCCAGTTCGCCAGCATCCGCAGCGGGAAGCTCAGCAAGCCGAACACCACGCCGCTCGGCAGGCCCAGCGCCAGCGTCAGCAGCCCGATCTCGCCGTAGAGGTGGACGCTGGTGACCGCGAGCGCGTCGAAGTACACCGGCGCCGGCACGGTCAGCGCGACGAGCAGCGGCGACAGCACCGTGAAGGCCAGGTCGACGGCGAGGAGCTTCCCGGCGTCCCGGCCGCGGAACGGCGCCGAGCGGAACATCCAGCGGAGGCCGATGACGTTCAGGGCCACCGACAGCAGCGTGAACACCCCGACCGGTAGCAGCCCGGCCGTGCCGTGCTGGAGGACGTAGACGCCGAACTGGCCCGGCACCGCGAGCAGCCGGTACGCCAGCGGGATGAGCACGACGTACCGCGTCGCGCGCAGCAGCAGGCTGTCGCGCTCGGTCGGGTCGATCGGCCCCGACATCCGGGAGATGCGCCGCAGCGCGTGCATCGGCGCCGGGTCGGCGATCTCGTCGGGCAGCTCACTCGTGGCGGTGGCGATCGCGGGGGCGCCGCGCCGCAGCAGCGCCACCAGGAAGCTGCCCCCGCCCGCCACGGCTCACGCGTCCCCGACGCCGTTTTCCGCGGCCCACTTCTTCAGCTCGGCGACCGCTTCGTCGTGCTCCAGGGGACCGCGGTCCAGGCGCAGCTCCTTGAGGAACTTCCACGCCTTGCCGACGTCCGGACCCGGCTTGAGGCCCAGCAGCTCCATGATCTGCTCGCCGTTGAGGTCCGGCCGCACGCGGTCGAGGTCCTCCTTGGCCTTGAGCGCGGCGATCCGGGCTTCGAGGTCGTCGTAGGTCGCCTGCAGCGCGGCCGCCTTCCGGCGGTTCCGGGTGGTGCAGTCGGCGCGGACCAGCTTGTGCAGCCGGGTCAGCAGGGGGCCGGCGTCGGTGACGTACCGGCGCACCGCCGAGTCCGTCCACTCGCCCTTGCCGTAGCCGTGGAACCGCAGGTGGAGGAACACGAGCTGCGAGACGTCGTCGACGATCTCCTTGGAGAACTTCAGCGCCCGCAAACGTTTGCGGGCCATCCGCGCGCCGACCACCTCGTGGTGGTGGAAGCTGACGCCGCCGCCCGGCTGGAACTCCCGGGTCGCCGGCTTGCCGACGTCGTGCAGCAGCGCCGCCAGCCGCAGGACGAGATCCGGTTCCGACGTCGGCTCGTGCGTCTTCTCCAGCTCGATCGCCTGGGCGAGCACGGTCAGCGAGTGCTGGTAGACGTCCTTGTGCTGGTGGTGCTCGTCGATGGCCAGCCGCATGCCGGGCACCTCGGGCAGCACCCGGTCGGCCAGCCCGGTGCCGACCAGCAGCTCCAGGCCGGGCCGCGGGTCGGCCGCCAGCAGCAGCTTCGACAGCTCGGCCTGCACCCGCTCGGCGGTGATCCGGTCGATCTCCTCCGCCATCGACGTCATCGCGTCGACCACCCGCGGCGCGGCGGTGAAGTCCAGCTGGGCGGCGAACCGGGCGGCGCGCAGCATCCGCAGCGGGTCGTCGGCGAACGACTCCTGCGGGGTCGCCGGGGTGTCCAGGACCCGCTCCCGCAGGGCGCTCAACCCGTCGTGCGGGTCGATGAACGTCTTCGACGCCAGCTCGACGGCCATCGCGTTGACCGTGAAGTCGCGGCGCAGGAGGTCGCCCTCGATGCTGTCGCCGAAGGTGACCTCGGGGTTGCGGCCGACGCGGTCGTAGCTGTCCGCGCGGAAGGTCGTGATCTCGAGCTGCATGCCCTTCTTCGTCACGCCGACCGTGCCGAAGGCGATCCCGACGTCCCAGACCGCGTCACCCCAGCCGCTGACGATCTTCAGCACCCGGTCCGGCCGCGCGTCGGTGGTGAAGTCGAGGTCGCCGGAGGCCCGGCCGAGCAGCGCGTCGCGCACGCTGCCGCCCACGAGGTAGAGGCGGTGCCCCGCCCTGGCGAACCGTTCCGCCAGTTCCTCCGCCAGTGGGGAGACCTGCATCAGCTCCACCACCTGCTTGTCGACCACGTCGTTCACGAAAATCCCACTACGTTCCAGGTGCGATAGCTCCAGGCACCGCCGGACACGGACACGGGAAGCCAGCCTACCGGGGCAACCGTTTGCTCTAGCATCGCAGCATGTCTGGATCAGCCGGCCGTCCCGGCGCCTCGAAGCCGCGCAGGCGGCGCAGGCGCCAGCGCGGCAGGCGCCTGACCACGGTCGACGAGACGTCGGCCGGTGGCCTCGTGGTGGACGCGGAGCGCGAACAGGCGGTGCTGATCGGCCGGCTCGACCGGCACGGCAGACTGCTGTGGTCGCTGCCCAAGGGCCACATCGAGGACGGTGAGACGGTGGAACAGACGGCCGTGCGCGAGGTGAAGGAGGAAACCGGCATCTCCGCGCGCGTCATGCGGCCGCTGGGCACCATCGACTACTGGTTCGTGGCCGAGAAGCGGCGCATCCACAAGACCGTGCACCACTTCCTGCTCGAAGCGCTCGGCGGTGAGCTCTCCGACGAAGACGTCGAGGTCACCGAGGTGGCCTGGGTCCCGCTGGCCGAGCTGGAGACCAAGCTCGCCTACTCCGACGAGCGCAAGCTCGTCCGGAAGGCCAGTCAGCTGTACAAGGAACTTTTCGCGCGCCCGGACGTCCACGGACGAGACGAGCACGCCCCTGAGGGAGCCCCCGAGTGAAGCGGTTCGCCGCAGCCTTCCTGTCCGTCCTCTTCCTGGCCGTCCCGGCCCTCGCCGGCGCCTCGGTGGCCCAGGCGCAGGAGGGCGCGCGCCTGCGCGTCGACCTGGCCGGGCTCGGCCCGCGGGTGATCACGAGTTCGACGACGGCGCTGACCGTCACCGGCACGGTGACCAACACCGGCGACCGCCGGATCACCAAGCCGCAGGTCCGGCTGCAGGTCGCGGACCGGGCGACCACCGATCGCGGGATCGGCGACGTGCTGGCCGGCGCGGTGGTCAAGGACACCCCGCTGACCGACTTCACCTCCATCGCCGACGTGCTGGAGCCGGGCCAGAGCGCGCCGCTGACCATCACCGTGCCGCTGACCGGGGCACGGGCGGAGCGGTTCAGCCGCCCCGGTGTCTACCCGCTGCTGGTCAACGTCAACGGCACCCCCGAGTTCGGCGGCCCCGCGCGGCTCGGCGCGGTCAGCATGCTGATGCCGGTGCTGACCCCGCCGGGCAAGCAGGCCCCCAGCCGGAGCGGCGCGCCGAGCATGACCCTGCTCTGGCCGCTGACCGGCAACGTTCCGCACGTCTACGCGGCGCCGTACGGGAACCCGATCGTGCTGGCCGACGACCGGCTGGCCGGCGAGATCAGCGGGGACGGCCGGCTGAACGCGCTGGTCACCTCGGCGGCGTCGGCCGTGAGGAACAACGCCAACCTCGCGAAGTCGATGTGCTTCGCGCTCGACCCGGACCTGCTCGCCACGGTCGACGCGATGACCCGCGGCTACCTCGTCCACACGGAGACGGGGAACATCGACGGCAAGGGCGCCGAGGCCGCGAAGACGTGGCTGACCGAGGTCCGCGCGCTGGTCGGCGGCCGCTGCGTGGTGGCGCTGCCGTTCGCCGACGCCGACCTGGACGCGCTCACCCGCATCCGGCCCGGCGACACCAGCCTGGTCACCCGGGCGGCCACCGGCGCCGCGACCATCCAGGAGCTGACCGACGTCACCCCGCAGACCGGCGTGCTCTGGCCGGACGGCACGCCCAGCACGTCGGTGCTCACCGCGCTGACCGACGCGGGCGTGCGGACCCTGCTCACCGACGCGGGCAAGCTCGCGCCCGCCGCGGCCGGCGGCGGCGTCACCGTGCAGGGCAGCGCGGTTCGCCTGCAGCCGACCGACTCGCTGATCTCCGCCGCGATGACCGGCGTCCCGTCCGTGCCCGGCTCGGTCACCGTGCCCGCGACGACCGAGCGGGCGGTCGCGAGCCAGAACGGTCTCGGGGCGCTCGCCTTCCGCGCCGGGCTGGGCCAGGCCGCCGGGCAGCAGCGGCCGGACCACCTGCTGGTCGCGCCGCCGCGGCGCTGGGACGCCTCGGCCGAGGAGTTCACGACGTACCTGCAGCAGGTCGGCGAGTTCCTAAGCGCCGGCGTGGTCACCGCGACCGGGCTTCCCACGCTGCTCGCCGCCACCCCCGAGGCGTCCGGTTCCGTCGGCGACAGCGGGGCGAACCCGGCCGCGGGCGTCGACGCCGGCGTCGTCTCGACGCTGGCCGACCTCGACGTCAAGGCCACCGGGCTGGCGTCGGCGATGCAGCTCGACCCGACCAAACGGGTGAAGCCGGAGGACGTCGTCGAGCCGGTCCGGCTGGCGGAGCTGCGCGGCGCCTCCACGGCGTGGCGGGGCCTGCCGGCGGACGCCGCGACCACGAACGCCCAGGCCGAGCTGACGGCGATCAGCGGGCGGGTGACCGTCTCGCAGCCGAAGCAGACCATCGCGCTGGCGTCCGGCAACTCGCCGCTGCCGGTGTACGTCAGCAACGACCTGCCGGTCGGGATCAACGCCCGGTTCGCACTGGACAACAACACCGGCCTGCGCCCGACGGACGCCCAGGACCGGTTTTTCCCGGCCAGCGGCGGCAAGAACTACTTCCTCCCGGTGGAGGCGCTGCGGGCCGGCCGGTTCAGCGTCGATGTGTCGTTGCGCACGCCCACCGGTACCCCGCTCGGGTCATCCGCGCGGTTCGAACTGACGTCGACGGAGTACGGCGCGATCACCATCATCGCGACCGTCGCCGCAGGTGTGGCCCTGCTTCTGCTCGCCTCCCGGCGCATCTACCGGCGGGTTAAGGACGCCCGCGCGGGCCGGGACGTGGTGGCCTGATCGCTCGGCCTTTGAGTGTTCCGGGCGGTTCGCGATTACCCTTGGTCCGCACGTGCGCGGCACCGGGCCGCGGCACCGGAGTCGAGCACCGAGGATTGGGCACGCGTTGGAGAGAGAGCCGGGCTTACCACCCGAGCGTGCGGGCCGTCCTCGGCGCGAAGGACCCCCGCCACCGCAACGGGGCGACGGGCCGCCGCGCACGTCGCAGCCGGTCCGCCGCCAGCAGCCGCCGCC
>NZ_BNAW01000055.1 GCF_014654205.1 Amycolatopsis bullii | reverse complement strand
CTACCAACCCCTCACCAACCACACACTGTCCGCGAAGTCCTGAAACACACCTGTCCGTGAGGTCCTGAGACAGCACACAGTGTTCTAACCCTGTTTCTCACTCACGAGGGTGCGGAGCGGACGGGGGAGTGGTCAGCCGGCGCAGGCCTGGGTCAGGGCCGTCACCTGGTCGGCCTTCTTCTTCACCCAGTCCGCCGGTGTCTTCACCAGGTCGTCGACCGTCGTCTCGCGCAGGGTCGCCGCCAGGCCGTTGATCGCTTCGGCCGCCGTGGTGTTCGCGGCTTTCGAGGCCAGGCCGGTCAGCTCGTTCGCGGCCGCGTGGGCCTTGTCGGCGGCCGCCTGGGGGTTGGTCAGGTCCGGGTTCGCCGTGGCGATCCGGACCGCGTCCGCGCAGACCGCCGCCGTCGAGGCGGCGTTGCTCACCTGCCCCGCCGTCTCGGCCACCCCGCAGCCGGTGAGGGCCAGCACGAGGCCTCCGGCGACGATCGTCGTTGTCAGGCGCATGGTCATTCCTTCCGGGAGACAGCCGAGGTGCGGAGCAAGCTGGCGGTGACCGCGGTCGCGAGGATCGCGCCGACCACACCCAGCGAAAGGGCCGTCGGGATCTTCCAGACGTCCAGCAGCAGCATCTTCACGCCGACCCAGACCAGCACCGCGGCCAGGCCGAGCTTGAGGTAGACGAACCGGTGCATCAGGTCGGCCAACAGGAAGTACATCGCCCGCAGGCCCAGGATCGCGAACGCGTTCGACGTGAACACGAGGAACGGCTCCTGCGTGACCGCGAAGATCGCCGGGATGGAGTCGACCGCGAACACGACGTCGGAGACCTCGATCAGCACGAGGACGGTGAGCAGCGGCGTGGCCACCCGGCGGCCGGCTTCGCGCACGAGGAACTTCTTGCCGTGGAACCGGTCGGTGGCCGGGACGAGCCGGCGAAACACCCGCAGCACCGCGTTGTTCTCGTAGTCGACGGTCTCGTCCCGGTGCAGTGCCATCCGGATCCCGGTGAGGACCAGGAAAGCGCCGAACACGTAGAGGATCCACGCGAAGCTCGCGATCAGGACCGAACCCGCGGCGATGAACACCGCCCGGAACACCAGCGCGCCGAGCACGCCGTAGAACAGGACGCGGTGCTGGTACTCGCGGGGGACCGCGAAGTAGCCGAAGATGATCGCGAAGACGAAGACGTTGTCGACCGCGAGGGACTTCTCGATGACGTAGCCGGCGAAGTACTGGCCCGCGAACTCGGCGCCCCAGACCCACCAGATCACGGCGCCGAAGGCGAGCCCGAGCGCCACCCACACCGCGGACCACGCGAGGGCTTCCCGGACGCCGACCACGTGCGCCCGCCGGTGGGCGAGCAGGTCGACGGCGAGCATGAGCAGGATCACGCCGAGCACGGCGGCCCAGGCCCAGATCGGGACGGTCACGACAGACTCCTCTGGTTCGGTGGCGAACCAGAGGTCTCCCCGGCCACCCGAAGGTGACGCCGGCACCGGGCTGCACGGGCAGCCGGACTGACGATGCCGGACCGGGCGGGTACTCCCCTCCGTGCCTCCAGAATGACGAACTGCACTTCGTCTGTCAAGTTCGGACGTCTACTGTGGCCGGTATGGCTTCGTGGACGTTCCTCAGCAACCACGCGCACGTTCTGCTCTGCGTGGCCGCGGATCCGGACCGGACGCTGCACGACATCGCCGAGCGGGTCGGGATCACCGAGCGCGGCGTGCAGCTCATCCTCGCCGACCTGATCGCCGAGGGCTACCTGGAGCGCGAGCGGGTCGGGCGGCGCAACCACTACAAGATCCACCCGGAAGGCCGGCTCCGGCACCCACTGGAGGCGCACCACCGGGTGGCCGACCTGGTCGCCGCGCTCGGGGTGGAACCCGCGACTCCGGCGTGAAACCCGGCCCGGAGCTCAGGTCGCCGCGGACACCAGCCAGGCCGCGGCGTCGCCGGGTACGGCGCCACGGGCGGGTCCGGTGCTGCCGAGCACGTCCTCGCCCCACTCCGCCGGCGGGGTGAACACCGAGGTCCCGGTGTTGACCACGCACACCAGTGCCCCGCGCCGGAACGCGAGGACCGCGTCCGCGCCGGTCTCCAGCCACTCCACCGGGCCCGGCGCGCCGAGCCCCAGCTCGCGCCGCGCCCGGATCGCGCGCCGGTACAGCTGCATCGTCGACGTGCCGTCCTTCTCCTGGACGTCGACCGCGTACCGGGCGAACCAGTCCGGCTGCGGCAGCCACGGCACGCCCGTGCCGAACCCGAAGGCCGGGCCGTCCGCAGTCCACGGCAGCGGGACGCGGCAGCCGTCGCGGCCTTTCTCGAGGCCGCCGGTCCGGTGGAACACGGGGTCCTGGCGGGCCTCGTCCGGGAGGTCCTGCACCTCCGGCAGGCCGAGTTCCTCGCCCTGGTACAGGAACACCGAGCCCGGCAACGCCAGCACCAGGAGCAGCGCCGCGCGGGCCCGCCGGTCGCCGAGTTCCGCGTCGACTTCGCCGCGGGGACGCATCAGCGCCGCGAAGGCGTCGTTGCTCGCCGGGGCCGGTTCGGGGCGGACCAGGCCGTAGCGCGTGACCGCCCGGTGGACGTCGTGGTTGGCCAGCGTCCACGCCGCCGGGGCGCCGTGGACCCGGGTGCGGGCGGTGGCCCGCTCGATCGCCCCGCGCAGGGCGCCCGCCCGCCACGGCTGCACCAGCAGGTCGAACGAGAACGCCTGGTGCAGCTCGTCCGGGCGGAGGTAGCCGTCCAGGTCGGCCGGGTCCGGGACCCAGACCTCGCCGACCAGCAGCAGGTCGCGGTCCGGGCCGTAGCCGGCGGCCAGCGCGTGCCAGCGGCGGAAGATGTCGTGCACCTCCGGCCGGTTCCAGCTGTAGGCGTTGTAGCTGCCGTCGGCCGGGTCCCAGTCGCGCAGGGCCGCGTCCTTGATCAGCCCGTGGCAGACGTCGATGCGGAAGCCGTCCACGCCGCGGTCGAACCAGAACCGCAGGACGTCGTCGAAGTAGGCCAGGACTTCCGGGTTGCGCCAGTCGAAGTCCGGCTGCTCGCGGGTGAACAGGTGCAGGTACCACTGCCCGGGCGTGCCGTCGGGTTCGGTGACGCGGGTCCACGCCGGTCCGCCGAAGACCGACTGCCAGTTGTTGGGCGGCTCGTCGCCCCGGCCGTCGCGGAAGACGAACCGCGCGCGCTCGGGCGAGCCGGGGGCGGCGGCCAGGGCCGCGGCGAACCACGGGTGCCGCTCCGAGCAGTGGTTGGGCACCAGGTCCATGAGGATCCGCAGGCCGCGGGCGTGCGCCTCGGCGACCAGGCGGTCGAACGTCTCGAGGGTGCCGTAGTCGGGGTTGACGCCGTGGTAGTCGGCGATGTCGTAGCCGTGGTCGGCCTGCGGTGACGGGTAGCAGGGGTTGAGCCAGATCGCGTCGGCGCCGAGCCCGGCGATGTGGCCGAGCCGCTCGATCACCCCGCCGAGGTCGCCGATGCCGTCGCCGTCGCTGTCGGCGAAGGAGCGGACGTAGAGCTGGTAGACCACCGCGTCGTCCCAGAACGAGCGCGGGCGGGGTGAAGTGGAAGACACTCCCGGATCTTCGCACGCGCGGGTGGTTGACTGGGGGCATGCCGGTCGCTGTGCACGAGGTCGAGGTCTTCGAGAGCGCCAGGGCGAGGCTGGAGGCCATCGCCTACCGCCTGCTCGGCTCGGCCAGTGATGCCGAGGACGCGGTGCAGGACACCTTCCTGCGCTGGCAGTCCGCCGACCACGAGCACATCGAGACGCCCGAGGCGTGGCTGACGAAGGTGCTCACCAACCTCTGCCTCAACCGGCTCACCTCGGCGCGGGCCCGGCGGGAGACCTATGTCGGCCAGTGGCTTCCGGAACCGGTCTTCGCCGGGGACCGGATGCTCGGCCCGTCCGACACGGCCGAGCAGCGGGAGTCGGTCTCGATCGCGATGCTCACGCTGATGGAACGGCTGACCGCCCGGGAACGGGTCGTCTACGTGCTGCGCGAGGCGTTCGGCTACTCGCACGGCGAGATCGCCGAGGTGCTCGACCTCACCGAGGCGAACTGCCAGCAGATCCACCGGCGGGCCAAGCAGCACCTGGCCGCCGACCGGCGCCGGGTCGAGGTCGACGCGGCGGCGGCACGCAGGATCGTCGAGGAGTTCCTCGCCGCGGCGCTCAGCGGCCGGACCGACTCGCTGGTGAAGCTGCTGGCCGAGGACGTCGTCAGCATCGGCGACGGTGGCGGCGCGGTCTTCTCGGTGCCGCGGCCGATCACCGGTGCCCTGCGGGTGGCGCGGTTCCTGCGGACGCTGTTCACGCCGAGCGAGGCCAAGTGGGAGATGATCGGCGGCCGCCCCGACCTCTACGCCACGGTCGCCAACGGCGTTCCGGCGCTGGTCATGGTGGTCGGCGAGCGGGTCGCCGGCGTCTTCGCCCTCGACGTGACCGCCGACGGGATCGCGGGCGTGCACGCCCAGGCGAACCCGGCCAAGCTGGCCCGCGCGACGAGCCGGTGGGCCGCCTCCGAGCACGGGGAACCGCTCGCCGGCACCTGGTGACCCAGCTCACAGCGCACTCCTGTCAGGTTTCGCGCCGCTGTCCGGTTCAGGGGGCACAGACCGAACCGGACAGGAGGCCAACCATGAAGCACCGCATCGTCGTTCTCGGGGCCGGGTACGCCGGAGCCAACGCCGCCGGGCGCCTCGCCAAGCGGCTGCACCGCGCCGACACCGAGATCACCCTCGTCAACGCCGACCCCGAGTTCGTCGAGCGCGTCCGCATGCACCAGCTGGCGACCGGCCAGGACCTGAAGCCCCGCCTGCTGACCGACGTCTTCGAGGGCACCGGCGTCCGGGTGCGGATCGGGCAGGTCACCGCCGTCGACGCCGAGCGCAGGATCGTCGCCCTCGCCGACGGCGACCGGATCGCCTACGACACGCTCGTCTACGCCCTCGGCAGCACGGCCGCCGCCGTGCCGGAGCACGCCCACAGCGTCGCGGGGAAGGCGTCCGCGCTGCGGTTGCGCGAGCGGCTGGCCGACCTCGGCGCGGGCGGAACCGTGCTCGTCGTCGGGGGCGGCCTCACCGGCATCGAAGCCGCGACGGAGATCGCGGAAGCCCGGCCCGACCTCGAGGTCGCTCTCGCCGCCCGCGGGGGCCTCGGCGACTGGCTGAGCGAGAAGGGCCGCGACCACCTGCGGACGGCGTTCGACCGGCTCGGCATCACCGTGCACGAGAACACGGCCGTCACGGGCGTCGAGCCGGCCGCCGCGAGCACCGCCGACGGCCGCACGATCCCGGCGCAGGTGACCGTCTGGACGGCGGGGTTCGCCGTCCACCCGCTCGCCGCGGCCACCACCTTGGCGGTCGCCGAGACGGGGCAGATCGTCGTCGACGAAACGATGCGGTCGGTCTCGCACCCGGACGTCTACGCCGTCGGCGACGCCGCGTACGCCCGGGGCGGGCAGGGCACGCTGCTGCGGATGTCCTGCGCTTCGGGGATTCCGTCGGCGCAGCTGGCGGCCGACGTCATCGCCGCCCGCCTGACCGGACGCCCGGTGCCCGAGAACAAGATCGGCTACTCGGTCCAGTGCGTGAGCCTCGGCCGCCACGACGCCGTCATCCAGCAGGTGACCCCGGACGACAAGGTCAAGCCCTCCGCGATGACCGGGAAGACGGCCGCCCGGATCAAGGAGCTGATCTGCCGGTCGGCGGCCTGGAGCGTCGCGCACCCGACGATGCTCATGCCGTCGCGCCGCCGGCACACCGTCCCCGCCGGGGAACCGGTCGCGACGGCCGCCTGACCTCGTGAGTGGTAAGGCGGGTTCCCACCCGCCTTACCACTCACGAGGCACCGGCGGGAGGTTCCTCAGGAAGGGCCGCGGGCAAGGAGACTTCCGCGGAGAGGCCGTCCGGCCAGGTGAGGGTGGCGTGGCGGCCGTCCGCGGCGATCGCCAGCGACGGATCGGCCTCGTCCGGGCCACCGCGGTCCAAGACCACCACGGCGGCGTACACGGCTCCCGGCTCCGGCGGACCCTCGACGTACGGGATCGCGGTCCACTCGCCCAGGGGAGAGACACCGGACTCGACCACCACGTCCGCGGTGGTGAAGCCACGCAAGCTGCGCAGTGCCGAACGAAGCTCGGGGATCTCGGCCGTGGCCGACACCGCCGAGCCCGGGTTCCCCGTCGGCTCGGCGCAGGTCCGGGTCACCGGCCCGGTCTCACCCGCGACCGGCCACCCGCTCAGCCGCAACGCCGTGAATGACTCATTCCTGGCGTCCCACGCCAGGAATGAGTCATTCACGGCATTCGGGGGCGTGCGGACCGGATCGTCGAGACGGGCGAGCCGCACCTCGACTCCGTTCCGCACCACGGACACCACGGTCAGCACCGGCCCCACCACCACCGGGCCGCTGCGGCCGGAGCCGTGGTCGGGGGAGTCGTCGGCGGACGTGTCCACCCAGCGAACCCGGCCCTGGGACGCGGCCGCCAGCACCCCGCCCGGCAGCTCGATCGCGTAGCACGTCGAAAAACCCGCCCGGTGGCTCGCCCGCCCGTCCGCGTCGAGCAGGTACACCGCGTTGTCCGGCAAGGAACCGAGCGGGGGCACCGTGGCCGTCGAGTACCCGAGCCGGGCGTAGAGCGGCGAGTCGGACCGCGGGTCGCCGGGGCGCGCGTGGTCCGTGCCGTGGTTGACCACCAGCGCGATGCCGTCGCGATGCCGTCCCGAAACCAGCCAGCCGGGCGCGGCGACGACGCGGGCGACGTCCCCGGTCTCGATCGGCAGCGGTTCCTCGACGTCCGTCCACACGGGATGGCCGGTGGGCAGCGCGAGACCCAGCAGGCCTTTCGCCGCCCAGTACGGTGACCCCGGTCCGGAGTACGCCTGGCGCATGGCGGGCCACGGGCGGTGCCAGCCCAGGGTGAGCAGGTCGTCGGACGCGCCGAAGTGCCGGACCATCCCGCCCGCCACCCGGCGCGTCAGGCCGGGGGAGAGGTGCGAGGTCCCGGTGAGCGCGCCGACCCAGAACGGTCCCGCGGCCGCGAAGCGGTAGACCAGGCTGCGGCCCTGCAGCAGCGGCGAGCCGTCGCTGCCCACCAGCCGCACGGCGTCGTCGAGGTAGGCCCGCAGGTCCGCGCCCCACCGGTGCCGGAGCGAGCCGGGGCACAGGGTGCCGGTGACGTCGAAGAAATGCGTCCACAGCAACGGGTACAGGTGCAGGGCCCAGCCGGTGTAGTGGTCGTAGGCGCGCTCGTCGCCGTCGCTGAGCCAGCCGCCCGGCCGCCGCAGCGACGCGTGCACGGCGAGGTCCTCCTCGACGTCGGCCGCCGACCACGGGCCGCCCGCCTCGCGCAGGAACGATTCCACGACGATCCGGAACCACACCCAGTTGATCGGCGGGTAGGGCTGCCCGATCACCGTCGCGAGCCAGGCGACGACCCGCTCGCGGACGGCGCCGTCCAAGCGGTCCCACAGCCACGGCCGGGTCAGCTGGAGCACCAGCGCGATCGACGCGGCCTCCACTTTGGACTGACCCAGCTCGTCGGGCCGCGGCCACGCCTCGGGCGAGGCCCGATCGGTGCCGGCGGCCAGCCCGCGCGCGTAGTGCTCCAGCACCCCGCCCGGATCCGCGCCGCCCTCCCCGGCGACGCGGAAGCCCGCGATCAGGAACGTCCGGGCGAAGCCTTCCAAGCCGTCCGAGACGCGGCCGTTGCGGCTGGCCGGGCCGGGCAGGTCGATCCGGGCGCCCGCCGGGGACCGGTACTTCCCGGCCGCGGCGAGCAGCCGGTCCGCGTATGCCGCCCAGTGCCCGCGGGTCCAGCCGGTGTAGGGCGACAGCTGCCGGTCCTCGACGGCGCTCATGCCTGCACGGCCAGGGAATGCCGGGTCACCGGGGCCCGGGGCGGGAGACCGGCGGCGTATCGTTCGAGTTCGCCGAGCGCCTCGGCGCTCATCCGGCGGGTCTCCGAACCCAGCGACCCCGCGATGTGCGGCGTCAGCACCACGTTGGGCAGGTCGTAGAGCGGGGAGCCGGCCGGCAACGGCTCCGGTTCGGTGACGTCGAGGACGGCGTGCAGGCCGTCGGCGGCGCAGGCCAGTTCGAGCGCCGCGGTGTCGACGAGCGCGCCCCGCGCGGTGTTGATCAGCACCGCGCCGGGCGGCAGGGCCGCCAGCTCGGCCGCGCCGATCATGTGCCGTGTTTCCGGCAGCGACGGCGCGTGCAGGCTCAGCACGTCCGCTTGGGGCAGGGCTTCGGCCAGCGAAGCGGGTTCGGCGCCGGCCGCCCGGATCTCGCCCGGGTCGGCCACCGGGTCGACGACGAGCACCCGGGCCAGGTCGAGCAGCCGCAGCAGCGCGGCGACCCGCCGTCCGACGCGGGAGAAACCGACCAGCACCACCGTCCGGTCGCGGCCGGACAGCTCGCCCCGCTGCTCGCGGTAGCTCCAGTCCTCCCGGGACAGCCGGGCGTCGGCGGCCAGGAACGGCACCTTCTTGAACGCCCACAGGATCGCGCCCAGGGTGTACTGGGCGACCGGCTCGGCGTTGGCGTCGGCGGCCGTGGTGACCAGCAGGCCGCGGTCGAACACCGCCGCGCCGACGTGGTCGCGGACGCTGCCGGCCGCGTGCAGCACGGCCCGCAGGTGCGGCGCGGCCCGCAGGACCGCGTCGTCGAGCGGGGGACAGCCCCACGACGTGATCAGCACCTCCACCTCCGCCAGCCGTGCGCGCACCGAGCCCGAGGCCAGCTCGTCGGCGCACAGCGGCTCGCCCAGCCGGGCCGTGGCGCGCAACCGGGCCAGTTCGGCGGGTCCGAACTGCAGCTCCATCGTCTCCCGCGCCATCACCAGCAGGGTCTCCGGGCGGCGCGTCACTTGACGCTGCCCGCCGCCAGCCCGGACCGCCATTGCCGGTGCAGCAGGACGAACGCGACGACCAGCGGCAGCACGGCCAGCAGGGAGCCGGTGATGACGAGCGGGTTGTACTGCGGGAACTGGGTCACGCGCGTGCTCCACTGGTACAGGCCGAGGCTCATCGGGAACAGCTTCGGATCGGTCAGCATCACCAACGGCAGGAAGAAGTTGTTCCAGATCCCGACGAACTGGAACAGGAAGACGGTCACCAGGCCGGGCCGCATCATCGGCAGCGCGATGGTGAAGAACGTCCGCAGCTCGCCTGCCCCGTCGGTCCGGGCGGCTTCGAGCACCTCGCCGGGCACCGCGGCCTCGGCGTAGACGCGGGCCAGGTAGACGCCGAAGGGGTTGGTGAGCAACGGGATGAACACCGCCCAGAACGTGCCGACCACCTCCAGCTGCGACGCCAGCAGATACAGCGGCAGGGCCAGCGCGGTGGTCGGCACGAGGACCCCGGCCAGCGTCACGGCGAACAGCGCGCGGCGGCCAGGGAAGTCGAGCTTCGCGATCGCGTACCCGCAGGCGGCGCAGATCAGCGAGCCGAGCACCGCGCCGAGGCCGGCGTAGAGCAGCGAGTTGCGGATCCAGGCGAGGAAGACCCCGCCGTCCTGGCTGAACAGCGCGCTGAGGTTGGTGCCGAGGTTGAACTGCCCGAACTCGAACGCGCCGGTGGTGGAGAAGTCGCCGACGGACTTGGTGGCCGAAGTGACCAGCCAGACCAGCGGGAGGACCGCGTACAGCGCGGCGAGCACCAGCAAGACGTGCACGACCGTGCGGGACGTCCACCGTGAACCGGCAGAGGACAGGGCAGTCACCGGGACCTCCGGTTGGACAGGCGCATGACGAGCGCCGAGAGCAGGGCGGACACGAGGGCCAGCAGCACCGACGCGGCGGCGGCGCGGCCGTAGTCGTTGGCGATGAACGCGGCTTCGTACACGTAGAGGCTCGGGGACCAGGTGCTCGTCACCGAGCCGGTGAACCCGCGCAGCACCAGGGGTTCGGTGAACAGCTGCAGCGACCCGATGATCGTGAACACCAGAGCGACGAACATGGTCGGCCGGATCATCGGGACCTTCACCGACCACGCCGTCCGGAAGCCCCCGGCGCCGTCGGCGCGGGCCGCTTCCAGCACGTCACGCGGGACGGCCTGCAGCGCGGTGTAGAAGATGATCATGTTGTAGCCGACCCACTGCCAGGTCGCGATGTTCACGATCGACGGCAGGATGCCGGTCTTGCCCAGCGGGTCGAACGGCAGGAACGCGGTCAGCCCCGAATTGGGGCTGTAGAGGTAGGCCCAGATGAGCCCGGTGATCACCGTCGGCACCGCGTAGGGCAGGAACACCGACAGGGACCACAGGCGCTTGAGCCGCACGACGGCGGAGTCGATCAGCAGCGCCAGCACCAGGGCCAGGCCGAGCATGATCGGGATGTGCACCAGGACGAACAGCGCCACGTTGCCGAGGCCGGTGTGGAAGGCGCTGTCGGTGAGCACGTCGACGTAGTTGCCCAGCGCCACGAACGCCTGCGCCGGACCGGAGAAACCCAGGCCGGACAGGCGATCGGTGAACAGGCTGAGGTAGAGCGCGTACCCGATGGGCACGAGCACGGTGGCGGTCAGCAGGATCGCGAACGGGGCGGCCAGCACGAGGCCGGCGCGCCCGCGGCCGCGCCGGCTCGGCGCCGGGGCACCGGAGCGGGCCGGCGCCGGCACGCTCGCGGCGCGTTCGGGGGTGAGGACGGTCATCAGGCTTTTCCTTCCAGCACGGTCAATCCCCGCTCCCGCAGCGCGGCGACGGCGTCCCCCTGCGTCTGGCGGACGGCGGCGGCCAGGGTCGTCCCGCCCGTCTTCACCCCGCTCATGCGGTCGACGACGGTCGAGAAGATCCGCAGGGCGTTGGGGCCCCACGTCCAGTCCGGCACGCGGCGGGCGGCCTCGTCGAGCACGTCGTACACCGGGTCGCCGAGGAAGTACCCGCCCTTGTAGGCCTTCCGGGCGACGTCCCGGCTCGGCAGGTAGCCCGGGAAGGGGGTGGTGAACGTGGTGCCGATCTTCGCGACCGCAGGGTCGGTGCTCAGCCAGCGCAGGAACTTCACGGCGGCCTCGGGCACCTCGCTTTCGGCGGAGACGGCGAACGCGCTGCCGCCCTGCACGCCGTTGGCGGGCGTGCCGTCCCACGTCGGCATCGTGGTGACCGCCCACCGGTCCTTGTCCTTGGGGATGGACTTCACCAGGGAGCCGACGCTCCAGGACGCGCCGAGCAGGCCCCACAGCCGTCCGGTGTGCATCGCCCCGATCCAGTCCTGGTCTCCGGTCGGGGCGGTGGCGACCAGGCCGTCGCGGATCATGCCCTGCCAGTAGTCCGCGGTGCGCAGGGTGCCTTCGCCGCTGATGTCCACCCGCCACGAGCCGCCGTCGACGCGCCACCAGGGATCGCCTGCCTGCCAACACATCCCGGCGAAGAAGGAGCCGTCGTTGAGCGGGAACGTCGTCACCCGCGCGGCCGGGTCGGTCTGCTTCACCGCCTGCGCGGCGGCGCGGAACTCGTCCCACGTGCGCGGCACCGCGATGCCGTGCCGGTCGAACAGGTCCTTGCGGTAGTAGAGGACCATCGGGGCGAGGTCCATCGGGACCGCCCAGGTGCGGCCGCCGGGCCGCACGCCCTGCCAGGCGGCGGGGGAGTAGCCGTGCTCGAGGTCCGCGAGGTCGCCGGTGAGGTCCCGCAGGCCGCCCGTGGTGAGCAGCTGCGGCAGGCCCTGGTACTCCGCGTGCAGGATGTCCGGGGCGTTGTGGGCGCGCAGGGCGTTGGTCTGCTGGGCGTAACCGCCCTTCAGGCCGGACGCGATCACGTTGAGCTCCACCGCGATGTCCGGGTGGGCGGCGTTGAACGCGGCGACGTACTTGTCCATGCCGGTGAGCCACGACCAGATGGTCACCCGGGTGGCGCCGGACGCGGTGGTCGTCGACGCGCAGCCGCCGAGCAGCCCGCCGGCCGCGAGCCCGGCCGAGGCGGACAGGAACGTCCTGCGGGTGAACCCCTGAAGCTTCATTGCTCCTCCGTCGAAGTGATGGCTGTCACTGTCGGCGTGTGCCATAGTGCGAGTCAACAATTCAGGTCAGAACCGATCACAACCGATCAGAATCGAAAGGGCGGCAATGAGGCTGCTCCCCGACGTGCGCGACCGGACGGTCTGGGCCGCCGTGGACGGCGAGCCGATCCTCGCCGAAGCCGAGGACCTGCTCGCGCGTCCGGCCCCGATCCTGACCGCGACGGCGTGGGCCAGGACGTTCCGCGACGGCGTCCGGACCGACTACGAAGACGCGGCGCGCGAGCTGCGCGAACGCGTGACGCTGCTCGTGCTGGCCGCGGTGCTCACCGGCGAGGTCCCGCCGGGGCCGGTGCCGTTCCTGGACGGCGCCGTCGACGGCCTGGTCGCCCTCGCCGAGACGACCACCTGGTGCTGGGCGCCCCACGACCGGCACGCGGCCGCGCGCGGCGAAGTGCTGGCCGACCCCGGCGACCCCTTCCTCGACCTGGGCGCGGCCGAGGTCGCGTCCCTGTTCGCCTGGGCCGACCACGCCCTGGGCCCGCACCTCGACCTCCGCGCTCCCGGGCTGCGCAGACGTTTGCGGCGCGAGGTCGACGTCCGCGTCCTGACGCCGTTCGAGCGCGTCCGCGACTGGCACTGGCTCGGCCTGGACGGCGACGCGCACAACTGGAACCCGTGGATCCACAGCGCCGTCCTCACCGCCGCGCTCCTGCTCGTGCCCGACGGCGAGCGCCGACGGCGGCTGGTGCGGCTGGTGGCCGAAGGGCTCGGGCACTACATCGCGGTCCTGCCCGACGACGGCGGCATCGACGAGGGCGTCGCCTACTGGTGGCACGGCGCCTGCCGCCTGCTGGAGTGCCTCGACCTGCTCGGCGGCGCGGAGGATCTCCCCGTGGTGGCCGAGCTGATCCGCTTCCCGCACCGGATGCACCTGGGCGGCGACGCCTACGTCAACGCCGGGGACGCCCCGGCCCGCCTGCCGCCGGCCCAGCCGTGGCACGTGCTGCACCGGTGGGGCGCGCGGCTCGGCGACGACGAGGTCCGGGCGCACGCGCTGAGCCGGGCGCGCGCGAGCGGGCGGCCGGTGTGGCCGCAGGCGGGGCTCGGCCGGGCCCTGGCCGCACTGGCCGACCCGGCCTGGCGCACGGCGTGGGCGGAGGAACCGGCGGGCCACTGGCTGGCGCGCGAGGAATGGCTGCCGCGGGTGCAGGTGCTCGTGGCCCGGGAGACGGCGGGCTCGCCGCGCGGGCTGACCGTGGCGGTCAAGGCCGGGCACAACGGCGAGCGGCACAACCACCTCGACGTCGGGTCCTACTGGGTGGCGGTCGACGGCGTGCCGGTGGTGGTCGACGCCGGCCAGCCGACCTACACCGCGGCCAGCTTCGGGCCGGACCGGTACGGGGCCTGGCCGTTGCGCAGCGAATGGCACAACGTTCCCGAGCCGGGCGTCACGCAGCAACCCGGGGAAGCCTTCGGGGCGCGGGACGTCCGGGTCGAGCTCTCCGCGTCCGAAGCCGTGCTGTCCGCGGACCTCGCCGGGGCCTACCCGGGGATGCCGCGCTGGATCCGTTCGGTGCGGCTGGTCCGGGACACGCCCGCGCACGTCCTCGTGGCGGACGACGACAGCGTCCGGCCCGTGCGGTTGCGGCACGTCCTCGCCGGCGACGTCGAACTGGGGGAGGGCGAAGCGTTCGTGTCCCGGGGCGGCCGGCGGGGGCTGCGGCTGAGCTGGGATTCCCGGGCGACCACCGCGGAGTTCGAGCGGCGGCCGCTGGACGACCCGCTGCTGCGGGCCTCGTGGGGGCCGCACCTCGGCCGGCTCACGCTGCTGGTGCGCGAGGGCCCGGCGCGGGTCCGGCTGGAGCAGGTCCGATGATGCTCGCTTCCGAACGCCACCAGCTGATCCTTTCGCTGGTGCGCGAACACGGCGCGATCCGGCTCACCGAGCTGGTGGACCGGCTGGGCGTCACCGCGGTCACCGTGCGGCGGGACGTCACCGAGCTCGCCGACCGAGGGCTGCTGACGCGCGTGCACGGCGGCGTCACGCTGACCCGGCCCCGCGGCGGTCACCCCGAGCCCGGGCGCGCCGCCTCGGCGTTCGGCCCGGCCGCGCACGGCGCGCTGGTCGGCATGGTCGCGCCGTCGGTCGAGTACTACTGGCCGACGGTGGTCCAAGGGGCGCAGTCCACCGTGGCCGCCACCGGCGGCAGGCTCGTCCTGCGCGCGTCCAGCTACGACGCGGCCGAGGACCGCCGTCAGATCACCAAGCTCCTCGAACGCGGCGTGCAGACGCTGCTGGTCGCCCCGGCCACCCGCGGGCGCGGTGCGCTGGACCTGCTGCGCTGGCTGGGTTCGCTGAGCGTCCCGGTGGTGCTCGTCGAACGCCTGCCGCCGCCGGAGCTGCCGACCCTGGCCCTGGACGCCGCCACCACGGCGCACGCGCTCGGCGCGGGACTGGCCGTCCGGCACCTGGTTTCCCTCGGCCACCGTTCGGTCGGGCTGGTCACGTCCCGATCCAGCCCGACGAGCCGGGCGCTGCGCACCGGCTGGCGCGAGACCATCGGCTCACTGGGCCTGGACGAAGGTGCGGCACTGGACCTCGACGTGCCGGCCTACGGCTCTCCCGGGTGGGCGGAGGAGTACGACGCACTGCTGGAGCGCTGCCGCCGGGCCGGCGTCCGCGCGCTGCTGGTGCACGCCGACCGCGAGGCCATCGGCCTGATCGAACGGGCCCGCGACGGCGGTGTCGCGGTGCCCGGCGAGCTGGCGGTGGTCTCCTACGACGACGAGGTCGCGGCGGCGTCCGACCCGCCGCTGACCGCGGTGTGCCCGCAGAAGCACCGGCTCGGCGCGGTGGCCGCCGAGCTCGCGCTGGCCCGGCTCGCCGACACGACCGAGCGGCCCGTGCACCGCCTGCAGCTCTGGCCGACGCTGGTGGTCCGCGAATCCTGCGGGAGCAGTTCGGAATCCCGGCTTCCGTGAAATCGTCGAATCACTGGCGTGTTCCGGCAGCAGATATCGGGTTCGGGAATTGATTCAGCGGATGCGCGCGGAGAATTCCCGGAGGCCTCGGGAAGCCGTGAGGCGGCGCAGGGCCGCGTGGGTCGTCACCGCCGTGCCGAGCGCGACCACGAGGACCGTGCCCGTCACCAGGACGCGGGTGCGGGACCGCGCGGCCCGGACCGGAATCGCCGCGAGGGGACGGGAAACCGCGAGGCCGGTGAGGACCCGCTCGGCCTCGCCCATCGACGGCCGGGCCGCCGGGTCAGGGCGCAGCAGGTCCAACAGCGCGTCGAGGACCGGTCCGCGGGTCCGCGGCGGGACGGCGGTGCCCGGTACCCGCCCTTCGAGGGCGAAATACAGGGTGGCGCCCAGGGAATAGACGTCCGAGGGACGGCCCGGGCTCGCCCCGGCGGCCACCTCCGGGGCGGGGAACCCGCCGGTGCCCGGCCCGAAGCCGGTGATCTTGGCCGTTCCGTCCGCGGTGACCAGCACCTTGTCCGGGCCGAAGCCGCGGTGGAGGATGGCCTCGGCGTGCGCGGCGGCCAGCGCCGACGCCAGCTGGGCGCCGAGTGCCGCGACGCGGTCCGGGGGAAGGCTCCCGCGCCGGTCGACCAGTTCGGCCAGGGTGCCGGCCGGCAGGTCCTCCGTCACCGCGTACGGCGTCAGGTCGTGCTCGAAGACGTCGTGCACGACGAGGACGTGGGGGTGGTGCAGCCGGACGGCCACCCGGGCGTCGCGGATCGCCTTGGCCCGGACCCGGTCGGAATGGGCCGCGTCGAACGGGCAGCCCGGCGGCAGCTGTTCGACGACGACGAACCGGTCCAGCAATTCGTCCTTGGCCCGCCACGCCGTGCCGCCGGGACGGTGGCCCGTGGGTTCGAGCAGCCGGTACCGCCCGGCCAGTGCCCCTTTTTTCGCTGCCACCCGAATCCCCTGTCGACGTCGACGGCCCCTCGAACGGAAATACGGCCGCCACGCGATCCGGGTTCGGTTTCCGCGCCGATTGTCCGGGAATTCTCACCTTCCGGGCGACGTCGCCCCTTCGTGGACGGCGGGGGCGGCCGCGGTGCTTTCCCCGGCGACGAAGGCGGGGGACACGGTGCCGGGATCGGCGGCCGGTTCGCCGTCGAGCTGGCCCACCGCCCGCCGGACGGACAGGACCCCCAGTTCGGCGGCCGGGACCACCACCGCGGTGGGCCGGATCCGCTGCTGTCCCGCCACGGTGTCCGAGCAGACCGCGACGACGGAGACGTCGCCGGGGACCTGCCGCCCGCGTTGCCGCAGGGTGCCCATGACCAGCGGGAGAGCCGCTTCGTCGTGGACGACCAGCGCGGTCGGGCCGCCGTCGGCGAGCAACTCGTCCAGCCTGCGGGCGACGTACTGGGCGGTCGGCGCGCAGGGCCGGGAAATCGCTTTCACGCCGCGCTCCCCGGCGGCCGCGCCGAAGCTTTCCCCGAAACCCGCCAGGTACCGCAACCGCGGCCCGGGCGGCGTGTCCGGCGGCGTGAGGTGGGCGACCGACCGGTGGCCGAGATCGGCGAGGTGGATGAGGCAGGCCCGGCCGGCCGGCGCGAAGTCGAGCGTCACCGACGCCAGTCCGCGGTGCTCTCCCGGCGCGCCGACCAGCACCGCGGGGCGGCCGGAGGCCAGCAGCACGGGCACGCGCGGGTCGTCGTTCCCGGCGTCCAGCACGATCACCGCGTCGGCCAGCGCGGCCGACGTGACCCGGTGCAGCCCCGCGGTGCCTTCGTCGTCGGTGACCAGCAGCAGGTCGAAGCCGAGTTCGCGGGCCGCGCCCGCGGCCGCGGAGAAGAACTCCATCTCCATGCCCAGCTGCCGGTCGCCCAGCGGCGGCACCGCCACCGCGAGGACACCGGCGCGGGGCGACGGCGAGCCGCCGCGGCGCCGGTAGCCGAGGGCGCGGATGGTTTCCTCGACCCGGCGCCGGGTGGCCGGGGAGATCGTCCGCTTCCCGGTGATCACGTAGGACACCGTGCTCGCCGAGACACCGGCCGCGTTCGCCACGTCGGTGATCGTCACCGCGGCGCGGCTGCCACCGGCCGGCTCGTCCGCCACGTCGCGGAAATTCGTCATCTTGTGAGGACTTTCTCGAGAACCATTGTCCGATCCGTTGTCCGGCCGGAAGTTAGCGCTAACAGGAAGGAGCGGATGCTGACCATAATGCCGGTCAACGCCGCTGGTCAAGCCACCTTCGTCGGATGATCGAAAATGTTCGGGGCGCCGATTATTCCCTGGGCAGGCAGTCGGTCACCGGCATCCCGCGGCTGCCGCCGCGGGCCAGGGCGATGAAGCCGAAGGTGGTCGATTCGCCCGGCTTCAGCACCGCATTCCACTCGGCGTTCGCGATCGCCGCGGTGGCGCCGGTCCGCACCAGCCTGCCGTTCCAGAGGTCGTCGATGCTCGTCCCGGCCGGGGTGGTCCAGCTGACCGTCCACCCGGTGACCGCGGCGCGCCCGCTGTTGCGGACGGTCACCAGCCCCTTGAAACCGCCGTTCCACGATTCGACCACCTGGTAGCGCGCGGCGCAGGCGGGCGGGCCGCTGGTCCGGGACGTGAGCGGCCCCGGGACGGCGGTCGAGGGCGTCGCGGACGGCGCCGAAGCGAGCTGGGCCGCGGCACTCGCCGGCTCCCGGCCCGGCGGGATCGCCGTCGCCGCCACGACGGCGGCCGCCGTCAGCGCCAGCGCCGTCCCCGCGAAGGCCAGCCGGGAGCGGCGCCGACGGCGGACCGGGGCGGGAGCGTCCTCCGCCGGGACGGCCACCGGGACCACACCGGGTGCGGTGGCGCGGGTCAGCAGCCGCGCCGCCCCGGCCATCGCGGGACGGGCGGCCGGATCCCGGTGGAGCAGCCGGAGGACGGTGTCGGTGACCGGGCCGCTGGTGGCGGGCGGGGTGATGGCGCCGGCGCCGACGCGCTTGAGCAGGGCCAGCTGGTTCTCGTCGGTGCCGAACGGTGGCCGTCCTTCGAGCGCGGTGTAGAGCGTCGCGCCGAGCGAGTAGACGTCGGACGGGAACCCGGGTTCTTCGCCGTCCGCGACTTCCGGGGCGAGGTAGGCCGGCGTGCCGACGACCAGCCCGCGGCCGGTGGCGGTGCCCTCGCCGCGCGCGTGGGCCACGCCGAAGTCGGTGATCTTCGCGGTGCCGTCGGTGGTGACCAGCACGTTGTTGGGGCTGATGTCGCGGTGCACCACGCCTTCCGCGTGCGCCGCGGCCAGCGCGGAGGCGAGCTGCGCGCCCAGTTCGGCCACGTACTCCGGCACCAGCGGACCCTGCTCCTCCAGCAGGTCGGTCAGCGTGCGGGACGGCAGGTACTCCATCGTGATGTAGGCCGCGGTGCCCTGTTCGACGACGTCGTACACGACGACCGCGTGCGGGTGGCGCAGCCGGGCGGTGACCCGGGCCTCCCGGATCGTCCGCTCGCGCGTGCGCTCGGCGGCCGCCGGGTCCGCGGGGGAGTCGGGGAACAGCTGCTTGATCGCGACCAGGCGGTCGAGCCGCTCGTCCTTCGCCCGCCACACGGTTCCCATCGCGCCGTGACCCGCCCGGCCGAGCACGCGGTACCGGCCGGCGATCACTGCCCCTTCGCGCACGGGCACGCTCCCCTCTGTCGTTTCCGTCATCAGGGGACACGGCCGGTTCCGGCGCGCAGTTCGCCCCGTCGGCCCAATTCACTCACCTGGGTGGGTGCAGAAAAAAGCGTTCGACGTATTCGTTCCGGATGCCGGAAACGGCATCGGCCGCTACGGAAGAAATGGCGATCCGGTTGTGACGGAACGGTAACGGTGTCAGTTCGTCCGGCAGTCGAGGACTGGAACGGCCGGATGGCCGGACGTGACGTCCTGGTTGAGCCCGAACGAAGCCGAACCGTCCGGCTCGACGAGGGCGTTCCAGCCCGCGTCGGTGACGGTCACCGCCGAGCCGACCTGGCTCAGGGTGCCGTTCCAGAGGTCCCGGATGCCGGCCCCGCCGGGCTGCACCCAGGTCACCGTCCAGCCGGTGAGCCGCCTCGGCCGGTTGTTGTGGACGGTCACCTGCACCTGGGAACCACCCGGCCAGGCGTTCGTGATCTCGTAGCGCGCGGTGCACCCGGCGGTGGCCCCGAGCGGTTCGGGTGGTGCGGGCGGCGTGGAGCGCCGCGCCGATCCGTCGGACACGCGAGCCGACGCGGGCGCGGGTGCCGTGGTGGTGCTGCTGACCGTGTGGGAAGCGGTGATCGTCGTGGGCGGGTGCTCGACGGGGACCGCGGTGGTGGCCGCCGGCCGGTCGGCGAGGGCGAGACCGGCCGCCACGCTCACCGACGTCAGGCACGCGGCGGCCCCGATCACGGCGAGCCGGCGGAGCCGGGACCGGCGGGGTGCCCCGGCCGTGGCGGGCTTGCCCACGGTGGCCAGCAGGTCCACCGCCTCCTGCATCGACGGGCGCGCGGCGGGATCGCGTTCGAGCATCCGCATCAGCACGGGGGTCAGCGGGCCGCCGTGGCCCGGCGGGGTGAGCTGGTTTTCGGTGATCCGCCGCAGCAGCGTGATCGGGTCGTCGCTGGTGCCGAACGGCGGCGCGCCCTCCAAGGCGGTGTAGAGCGTGGCGCCGAGCGAATAGACGTCGGAGGGCAGGCCCGCTTCACCGCCCCGCGCGACTTCCGGAGCCAGGTAGGGGAGCGTGCCCACGACGACACCGTCGTCGGCGGCCGGGTGCTCGCCGAGCGCGCGCGACACGCCGAAGTCGGTGATCAGGGCGGTGCCGTCGTCGGCGACGAGCACGTTGTTGGGCGTGACGTCCCGGTGCAGGATCCAGTCGCCGTGCGCGGCGGCCAGCGCCGCGCCGATCTGCCGCCCGAGGCGCAGCACGTCGCACCGCGGCAGCGGCCCGCGTTCGACGAGCAGCTCGGTCAGCGACCGCGCGGGCACGTACTCCATCACGAGGTACATAGAGCCGGCGTCCTCGAACACGTCGTAGACCGCGACGGCGTGCGGGTGCCGCAGCCGCGAAGCCAGCCGCGCCTCCCGGATCGCCCGCTCGCAGACGTCTCCGCCGGTGCCCGGCTCGTGCAGGAACTGCTTGACGGCCACGACGCGGTCCAGCCGCTCGTCCTTGGCCCGCCACACCAGGCTCATCGCGCCGCGGCCGACGTGCCCCAGCAGCCGGTACCGCCCGTTGACGAGCTGTTCCTCGAGAGCCACCCACACCCCTGCGCCGGTCGACGAAACGATGCACTTTTTAGCAGAAGACGGGCGTTCGGTGGGGGTTCGGGACCGACTGGGTCTCCGACCGTTATCCGGATCACGCCGGCCCATTCCGGCAATTCGCCGCGGCGGAGTCCGCATTCGACGAATTCGGCCTCGGTGCGGAAGTCCCGGCCGCGGCGGCGTACGGTGGACATCGCGGTTCAACCGGCAGCCGCCCACCAGCTCCCCCCTGCGTGTCCGTTCCCGTGGGTGGGCCGGGAGGCGGGGGTCGCCTTCCGGCCGTCCCTCGTTTCGAGGAGGCCTGTGTGCTCGACCAGATCGCCGCTCCGCAGTTCCGCGTCGACGTCCCGTCCGCGATGACGTGCACGGTGACCGCCACCGCGGAGGCGACGATCGTCGCGATCCGCGGCGAGATCGACCTGCCGGTGCTCGACCGGCTCCGCACGCGGCTCGGTGACGAGCTCGACCTCGCCCCGCGCGCGTTGGTCCTCGACCTGTCGCAGGTGTCCTTCTGCGGCGCGGGCGGGATCACGGAGCTGCTGGTGGCGGCCTCGGAGGCGCACGTGAGCGGCGTGCCGTTCGCGATCGCGGCGGCCGGCCGGGCGGTGCTGCGGCCGGTCCGGGTGCTGGGCCTGGAGCGGGCGCTGCCGATCCACCGGAGTGTCGGCGCGGCGCTGGACTGGCTGGCCGTGCTGCCCCGGCTGCGGGGGACCGGGCGGGGCTGACCCGCCGCCGTCAAGACCGGTTCGCGCGCTCCCGCTGGGGCACGACGACGTACTTGGGGTCCTTTGTGGACTCGACACCCGCTTCGAACACCCCGAACCGCTGCAGCGCGCTCCCGGCGAACAGCGCCGCCCCGGCCGCCACCGAGACCGCGCGGCTGCGGTGCCCGGCGAGCGCGCCGAGCAGGCCCGCCGCCGTCAGGCGTTCCGACCACGTGCGCAGCCGGTGCGCCTTGCCCGTCTTGTACGCCTCCGCCGTGAGGCCGAGCCGCCGCTCCAGCACCTTCGACGCCACCAGCTCCGTCGCCGCGCCGAAGGCCGCGAGCGCTCGCGCCGGGCCCGCCTCCGCGACCGGGACCAGCGCCATCGCGAAGCCGCCGGAACTCGCCGCTGCCGAGCCGGTGAACACGAACGGCAGCTCGGCGTGGGCCTCGTGCCAGGCCGGGACCGCCGTCTGGGAGAGCAGCACGGCCGTGTAGGACGCGACGGCCGGGGCGACGACCGCCGACGAGAGCCCGGCGGGCCGGGCGGCGGCGCTGACGATCTTTCCCGGCAGGCGGCGGCGCAGCCCGGCGGGCAGCACCTCGGCCGCCGCGGCCACCCCCATCCCGGGGCCGAACGCGGTCAGGATCCAGGTGCCCACGCTCATCGGCGACGTCGGTTTCGCGACGCGCAGCATGTGGTGGAAGCGTTCCGGCCGCCCGAGGTCGGCGACCAGCAGGTAGACGCTGGCCACCAGCGCTGCGAGCGAACCCGTGCGCCCCACCCGGCGCAGCGACGGCCGCCCGGTCAGATCGGCCCCGGCGGCCAGCAGCGAGGTGCCTGCGGCGAGCCCGCCGGTGAACAGGTACGCCGGCACTTTCCACTCCCACACGGGCGGCTTGAGCACCGGCCGCCCGTAGTACGACCGGAACTCGGCGCGGGGCACCATCAGCTCTTCCCCGGACCCGCCCCGCTTGCGGCGCCGGCCCGGCCAGCGCGCCCGGGTGTCGGCGGCGCCGGCATCGCTGCGTGGTTCGCGGAGGAGGGGATCTTCGCTCATCGGCGGGGTGCTCCGATCGCGGTGGTGGGCAGTGCGGGCTGCCGGGTGGTGGCGGCTTGGGGCGCGCGCGAGGTCACCGGCGCCTCTTTTCGGACGCGGCGGGCGCGGCGGCGGGCGGCGGCTCTTTCGCGGGTGCCGGTGTACTGCGAGGTTCGCGCGGGGTCATCGGCGCCGCCGTCCGAACGACGCGACCGCCGCGGCGAGCAGGGCCGAGGCCGCCATCCCGGCGTACTTCCACATCGCGGGCAGCTCACGGGTCGGCACCACCGGATCCGGCGGCAGCCCGTAGACCTCGGGCTCGTCCAGCAGCAGGAAGAACGCGCCGGCGCCGCCGACGCCGTCCTCCGGGTCGTGCCCGTACAGGCGGGCTTCCGCCACGCCCTGCGAGTGCAGGTCCGAAACCCGGCGCTCGGCCCGCTCCCGCAGCTCGTCGAGTTCGCCGAACTGGATGGAGTCGGTCGGGCAGGCCTTGGCGCACGCCGGTTCGAGGCCGTCGTGGAGCCGGTCGTAGCAGAGCGTGCACTTCTGCGCCCGGCCGTCGCCCGGGCGGCGGCCGATGACGCCGTACGGGCAGCCCGAAACGCAGTACCCGCAGCCGTTGCAGATGTCCTGCTGCACCACGACCGTGCCGAACTCGGTGCGGAACAGCGCGCCCGTCGGGCAGACGTCGAGGCAGCCGGCGTGGGTGCAGTGCTTGCACACGTCCGACGCCATCAGCCACCGGAAGTCCGTCCGGCCCTCGGTCCCGGTCTTCGCGCCCGGCAGGTCGAACGAGGGCATGCCCAGGTCTTCGGGCTCCCGCGCCGGCCGTGGCTGCTCGACGAAGGCCACGTGCCGCCACGAGTCCGCGTCGAGGGATCCGGTGTTGTCGAACGACATCCCGAGCAGGTCGAGCCCGTCTTCGGGGACGTCGTTCCACTCCTTGCAGGCGACTTCGCAGGCCTTGCAGCCGATGCACACCGACGTGTCGGTGAAGAACCCGACGCGCGGCGGGTGCCCGGTGTGCCCGGCCTCGCCGGCGACGTCCGGCAGCGGCCCGGAGAGCCGGTTCTCGGTCGTCATCGTCCGTCCTCCGTCTCGTGGCCCGGCTCGACGTGCTCGGTGTCGTGCACGGTGGCGACCCGGGTACCCGTTTCCGGCGTGATGCCCGCCCGCGCGCGGTACTCCGCGAGCAGGGCGAGCAGCTCGGCGCCGCGCGGCCGCCGTCCGGGCCGGACGTCGCAGGTGGCGACCTTGCTCTCCTGGATGAAGACGTTCGGGTCCAGCACCACGCCGAACAGGTCGTTCACGACGTCGCGCGACACGAGCCCGGAGCTGCCCCAGTGGTAGGGCATCCACACCTGGTGCACGACCCGGTCCTGCACCCGCAGCGGCGCCATCCGGTCGGTCACGAACACCCGTGCCTCCACGGCCGCCCGCGCCGTGACGACGTGCGCCCAGCCCAGGTGCGCGAGCCCGCGCAGCTTCGCGAGCTCGGGGGAGACCTCGACGAACAGGTCCGGCTGCAGCTCCGACAGGTACGGCAGCGTCCGGCTCATCCCGCCCGCGGTGTGGTGCTCGGTCAGCCGCGCGGCGGTGAACACGAACGGGAACACCTCGCCGCCGGACTCGGGCGGCGACGGGTGCGACGGGTTGTCGCGGCGGCCGTAGACCTTCCGCGCCGGATTGCCCTGCTGGGTGTAGAAGGGGTTCCGGAACGGCGATTCGTGCGGTTCGTAATGCGCCGGGAGCGGGCCGTCGGCCAGCCCGGTGGGCGCGAACAGCCAGGCCTTGCCGTCCGACTGCATGATGAACGGGTCGTCGCCGCGCAGCGCGGCCGGGCCGACGGCGTCCGGCGGCGGGACGTGGTCCGGCGGCTTGGTCTTCTCGAAGTCCGGGACGTCGTGACCGGTCCATTCACCGGCGTCGGCGTCCCACCACACCAGGGCCTTGCGCTCGCTCCACGGGCGCCCGGCCGGGTCGGCGGACGCGCGGTTGTAGAGCACCCGCCGGTTCAGCGGCCACACCCAGCCCCATTCGCGGGCGTACAGGTCCTGCTCGAAGCGGGACTTGCGGCGCGCGGCCTGGTTGACGCCGTCGGCGTAGACGCCGCTGTAGATCCAGCAGCCGCAGGAGGTGCTGCCGTCGGCCTTGAGCTCGAGGTAGCCGCCGACCTCCTTGCCGGTGGTGAGGTCCTGACCGCTGATCCGCCGCAGCACGTCCTCGGCGGACGGTTCACCGCCGTGCACCTCGTAGTCCCAGGCGAGGTCGAGCACCGGCCGGTCGCGCTCGTCTTCCGAGCCGGCCAGCCGCTCCCGGATGAGCCGGCCCAGATGGTAGAAGAACCACAGCTCCGAGCGCTGGTCCGCGGCCGGTTCGACGGCCTTTTCGCGCCACTGCAGCATGCGCTGGGTCTGGGTGAACGTCCCTTCCTTCTCGACGTGCGAGGCGGCCGGGAAGAAGAAGACCTCGGTGCGGCACTGCTCCGGCACGATCTCGCCGGTCTCGATCTCCGGCGCGTCCTTCCAGAAGGTGGCGCTTTCGATCATCGTCAGGTCCCGGACGACGAGCCAGTCGAGGTTGGCCATGCCGAGCCGCTGCAGCCGGCCGTGCGCCGACCCGACGGCCGGGTTCTGCCCGAGCAGGAAGTAGCCGGAGACCTTGCCGTCGACCATGTCCATGACCGTGCGGTAGGTGCCGTGGTCGCCGTTGATCCGCGGCAGGTAGCCGAAGCAGAAGTCGTTTTCGGCGGTGGCTTTTTCGCCCCAGTACTCCTTGAGCAGCGACACGGTGTAGGCGTCGGCGTTGCGCCAGAAGCCCTTCTGCTTGTCGCCGCGGACGTCGTCCAGGTAGTCGGCCAGCGTGACCTGGTCGGGCGTCGGCATCGGCAGGTAGCCGGGCAGCAGGTTGAACAGCGTCGGGATGTCGGTCGAGCCCTGGATGCTGGCGTGCCCGCGCAGCGCGAACACCCCGCCGCCGGGCCGTCCGATGTTGCCGAGCAGCAGCTGGATGATCGAGCCGGCGCGGATGTACTGGGCGCCGACGCTGTGCTGGGTCCAGCCGACGCTGTAGACGAGCGCGGCGGTGCGTTCCCGGCCGGAGTTGCGGGTCCAGGCGTCACAGACCCGCTGGAAGAGCTCCTTCGGCGTTCCGCAGGTGGCTTCGACCATCTCGGGGGTGTAGCGGGCGAAGTGGCGCTTGAGGATCTGGAACACGCAACGGGGGTGCTGCAGCGTCGGATCGGCGGCGATCTCGTCGCTGCCGCCCTCGAGCACCGGGCCGCCCGAGCCGTGCTGGTCGGACGCCGAGGTCTCCTTGCCGTGCGCGGTGTCCCGCGGCGGCACGTTCTCGTAGTGCCAGGTCGAGGGGTCGTAGGCGGCCTTGGCCTCGTCGTAGCCGCTGAACAAGCCGTCGAGGTCCTCGGTGTCGCGGAAGTCCTCGTGCACCAGGAAGGAGGCGTTGGTGTAGGCGACCACGTACTCGCGGAAGTCCAGGTCGTTGCTGAGGATGTGGTTGATCACCCCGCCGAGGAACGCGATGTCCGTGCCGGCCCGCAGCGGGACGTGGGCGTCGGCGAGCGCGCTCGTCCGGGTGAAGCGCGGGTCGATGTGGAACACCTCGGCGCCGCGGGCCTTCGCCTCCATCACCCACTGGAACCCGACCGGGTGCGCCTCGGCCATGTTCGAGCCCATGATGACGACGCAGTCGGCGTTCTGCAGGTCCTGCTGGTAGTCCGTCGCGCCACCGCGACCGAAGGAGGTCCCCAGACCGGGAACCGTGGCGGAGTGTCAAATCCGGGCCTGGTTTTCGATCTGGATCGCGCCGAGTGCGGTGAAGAGCTTCTTGATCAGGTAGTTCTCTTCGTTGTCCAGGGTGGCGCCGCCGAGGCTGGCCAGCCCCATCGTGCGGCGCAGCGGCTTGCCGCGCTCGTCGGTGTCTTGCCAGCCTTTCCGGCGGGCGTCGAGCACGCGGTCGGCGACCATGTCCATCGCGGTGCCGAGGTCGAGTTCGGTCCACTCGGTGGCGTAGGGCGCGCGGTAGCGGACCTTCTGTTCGCGTTGCGGGCCGGTGACCAGCTGCTTGCTGGCCGAGCCCTTGGGGCAGAGCCGGCCGCGCGAGATGGGGCTGTGCGGGTCGCCCTCGATCTGGACGACCTTTTCGTCCTTGACGAACACCTGCTGCCCGCAGCCGACGGCGCAGTAGGGGCAGATCGACTTGGCCACCCGGTCGGCGCTCGCCGTGCGCGGGGCGAGGGCCTCGGAGTGCGGGGACTCGGCGGCCTTGCCCCGGCCGAGGGGGTCGGTGCCGGTGAGCTGGCGGTAGACGGGCCAGGACTCGAGCCACTTCCGTGGTCCCATGGCACCTCCCGCTCGCGTCACGCCCGGCTACCCGTGGTCTCCCGAGCCTAAACCGGCTCAGCCGATCCCGCCCAGGCAAAGCGCCCCAAGGCCACATTGGGGCGCTTTGCCTGGGTCGGCGGGTCAGGTGGAGAACGGCGAAGAGGCCCCTTCGGCGCGGGTGCGGCCCCGGCGGCCCGCGGCGGCGAGCGGCTGGGCGATGTCCTCCAGGGACTTGCCCTCCGCGTCCACCGCCAGGAACCGGGCCACCAGGCCGCCCGCGATCATCACCGCCGCGCCCAGCAGGTAGCCGATGAACAGGCGGACCGGGTGCTCGCCGGTGCCGATCAGGGCGCCGTAGATCACCGGGCCCAGCGCCCCGAAGCACTGCGCGATGGCGAAGAACACCGCGATCGCCTTGGCCCGGACCTCCAGGGGGAAGATCTCGCTCACCGTCAGGTAGCCCGCGCTCGCGCCGGCGGAGGCGAAGAAGAAGATCACGCACCACGCGATCGTCTGCGTGATCGCGTTGAGCGCGCCCGCGTAGAACAGCACCGCGGTGATCGCCAGCAGCACCCCGGACACGACGTACGTCCCGGAGATCATCTTGCGCCGTCCCAGGGTGTCGAACAGGTGGCCGATCGTGAACGGGCCGACCAGGTTGCCCACCGCGAACGCGATCAGGTAGATCGGCGTCGCCTCGGAGGAGACCCCGTAGAACTTGCCCAGCACCAGCGTGTAGGTGAAGAAGATCGCGTTGTACAGGAACGACTGGCTGATCATCAGCGACGCGCCCAGCACGGCCCTCGACGGGTACTCGCGGAACAGCACCCTGGCCAGCGCCACGTACCCGATCCGCTCGGCCGGGGTCACCTCGATCGCCTTCTTCTCGTCGACCGGCGGCAGGCTGCGGCCGCCGTGCTCGACCTCTTCCTCGATCTGCTTGATCGACTCCTCGGCGGCGTCGGCCTTGCCGTGCATGATCTGCCACCGCGGGCTCTCCGGCAGGTGCCGCCGGACCAGCAGGATCACCAGCCCGAGCACCGGCCCGATGAGGAAGCCCAGCCGCCAGCCCAGGGAGAGGTCCATCCGGTTGAGCAGGATGTAGGTCCCGATCGTGCCCAGCACCGCGCCGGCCCAGTAGGTGCCGTTGACCGCGATGTCCACCCGGCCCCGGTACCGCGCCGGGATCAGCTCGTCGATCGCCGAGTTGATGGCCGCGTACTCACCGCCGATGCCCATGCCGGCGACGAACCTCGTCGCGTAGAGGAAGATGACCCAGCCCGCGCCGTTGCCGAGGGTGAGCGCGGTCAGGCCGCTGCCCACCAGGTAGACGGCCAGCGTCAGCATGAACAGGTTCCGCCGGCCGAGCTTGTCGGAGAGGCTGCCGAAGAACAGCGCCCCGACCACCTCGCCGGCGAGGTAGATCGTCGCCAGCAGCCCGACGGCCGCCGACGACATGTGCAGTGTCTCCGGCTTGGTGAGGGTGTCGGCGACCGCGCTGGCCACCGTGATCTCCAGGCCGTCGAGGATCCAGGCCACCCCGAGGGCGACCACCATCCGGGTGTGGAACGGGGACCAGGGCAACCGGTCGATGCGTGCCGGGATGAGCGTGCGCACCCCGGTGGACGCCGGATCGGGTGTTGCCGCCATGACAACCTCCTTGAGAGCAGATCGCCTGGCGTGACTTCCCCCGGCTCCCCTCGGCGAAACACGATCGGGTCGACTCCCTTGGTCACGGCTTGTGATCATCCGGATACCGTCACTAGCCTGGTGCGCGAGCGGGTCGTGCAGGAGCCGCAGTGCTGGTTCGTGCCGGGCTGTTCCGAAGAGGGGATGTTTCGCGTGGCGTCCTCCGCTTTTCCGACGGGGCGGTTGCGGGTTACGTGCTCGCGCGGGGAGCCGGTGCTCCTGGCGTTGAGCGGTGAGCTGGACGCCGGCACGGCGCTCGTCCTCGTGGGCGCGGTGGCCGCCGCGCTGGCCGGCAGCCCGGAACCCCGGGTGATCGTGCTGGACCTCGGAGAACTGCACTTCCTCGGCGCGGCGGGGGTTCGCGTGCTGGACGCGATGACCGACCACGCGGCCGCCCAGAACGCCCGCCTCCGCGTCGTCACCGGCGGCAACCCGGTGGTGGCCCGCGCACTGCGGCTGACCGGGGCGGCCCGGGTGCTCGACGTCTACCCGGACCGCGACGCCGCGCTGAGCGCCGGCGACGGCCACGAGTTCCTCCGGCTGACCGCCCGGATGTGGAACGCCTGACCGTCCACATCGGACGGCGAGGGAGCATCAGCCGGTCACGGCGCTGTTGACCGCGCCGAAGTCGAGACCGCCCTCCAACGCGGTGTAGGTGCCGTGGTCGAGGAGTTCGGCCGCGGCGCGCCGGGCGACGCCGTAGGCGGCCTGTGCGATCGCCGTGCCGACGCTGATCCGGCGGACACCGACCGCGGCCAGCTCCGCGACGGCCGGCGCGCCCGGCCACACCATGACGTTGACCGGCAGCGGGCTTTCCTGCACGAGAATCTTGAGCGTGTCCAGGTCGACCAGGCCGGGCACGAAGAGGCTGTCCGCGCCCGCGGCGGCGTAGGCGCTCGCGCGGGCCAGGACGTCGTCCAGCCGGCCCTCGGGCGCGCCGATGCCGAACAGGTAGACGTCGGTGCGGAGGTTGATCCACAGCTCGGGCAGGCCGGCCGCCGTCGCCGCTTCGCGGGCCGCGCGGATCCGGCCGCCCTGTGCCGGGGCGTCGAAAAGCGGGCCGCCGGGGGAGGTCGAGTCCTCCAGGTTGATCCCGACCGCGCCGGTCTCGACGACCGCTCGCACGGTGGCCGCGACGTCGTCGTAGCCGCCCTCGATGTCGGCGGTCACCGGGACGTCGACGACCCGCACGATCCGCGCCACTTGTGCGGCCATCTCCTCGCGCGTCAGGCCGTGCCCGTCGGGGCGTCCCGCGGACCAGGCGATCCCGCCGCTGGTGGTGGCGATCGCCGGGGCGCCGGCCCGCGCGATGAGGGCGGCGCTGGCGGCGTCCCAGGCGTTCGGCAGCACCAGGGTGCCCTCGTGCAGGGCACGCAGTTTCTCGGCGAGCTCCCGCCGGTTCGTCGACATTCGTTCGTTCTCCTTATCGGTGTTCAACCGGCCGATGTGGACACACCGGCGGCGATCAGGTGGGTGGCGGCGAAGGCGCGCCAGGGGCGCCAGGCGGCGGCGGAGGGATCGGGTGCGCGCAACGTCGTCTCGAGCGTGCGCTCGGTGGCCGGGAAGGCGTCGGCGTGGCCCAGCCGCAGCGCGATCTCCTGGGCGGTGCTCGGCTCGATGCCGGGCACCGCGGTCAGCGCCGCGGTGCAGTCGGCCAGGCTCGCGCCGGGGTCGAGCAGGTTCTCGTCGGCGGCCACCGCGGAGGCGAACGTGCGCAGCGTCCGCTCGGTCGCCGCGGACAGCCGGGCCGCGGTCAGGTCCGCCTGGGCCAGGGTCGCGGCCGACGGGAACAGGTGGGTGAGGCCGTGTTCGAGGCCCGGCACCGGCCGGCCTGCCGCCTCGACCAGCCCGGCCAGCTGCCGCCGCACCCGCGTGCGGACGCTGTACTGGCTGAGCAGGGCTGTCACGGCGATCTCGAAGGGCCCCCAGGCGCCGGGCACGCGCAGACCGGGCCGGGCGCGCAGCAGCGGGCCGATCACCGGGTCGGCGGCGAGCCCGGCTTCCGCCGGTGCCGGGTCGGCGTCGACGCCGAACATCCGCCCGACGCGGTCGACGACGTGGATGAGGCCTTCCCAGAACGGCATGTGTGCGGTGAGCAGCAGGTGGTCGTCGCTGCCGGGCGTCACCTCGATGACGCCCGCCTCGCCGTCGAGGCTGATCGTGCGGCGGTAGACGCCGTCTCGCACCGACTCCACGCCGGGGACCGCACGCTCGGCCAGGAACGCGCTCAGTGCCTCCCAGTGCAGGGGCGGGGAGAACGGCAGCCGCATCATCAGCCCGCCGTCCGCGGCGAGCCGGTCGGCCTTGCGGCGCCGGTTGCGCAGCTCGACCGGGGCTGCCCGGAAGACCAGTTTCATGTCCCGGTTGAACTGGCGGAGGCTGCCGAACCCGGACGCGAACGCGATGTCGGCGACGGTCAGGTCGGAGTCGTCGAGCAGGCGGCGCGCGAAGTGCGCCCGCCGCGAACGGGCCAGCCCGTCCGGCGTCACGCCGAGGTGGTCACGGAAGAGCCGGCGCAGGTGCCGGGGCGACACCGCCAGCCGCGCGCCGAGGGCCGCCTCGGTCCCGGTGTCCAGCACCCCGGCGATGATCAGCTGCACCGCGCGGCAGACCAGCTCCGGCGCGTCGGCGGCGACCGGGCCGGCGACGCGGTACGGGCGGCAGCGCAGGCAGGCCCGGAACCCCGCCGCCTCGGCCCCGGCGGCCAGCTCGAACGTCTTCACGTTCTCCGCGAGCGGCTTCGCCCCGCACCCGGGACGACAGTAGATGCCCGTCGTGACCACGGCCGAGAAAGTCGTCATGTCCTCAGGTGTAGGCGATCCGCCCCGGCCGGCGCTAGCCGGATCCGGACATGACCGTGGGCCAGGCGCGCACCCGCGCCAAGACGTGTCCGGATCCGACCGGACGCGGGCACCGCGAGTCCCGACGGCGTGTGCCGACCTCGCCGGGCGGTCAGTGGGCCGGGCCCTGGGGCAAACGCTTCCACAGCGCGAGGTTCCCGCTCGGCAGTGTGGGCGGCCTGGGCGAGGCGCTGAATCCACCACCCGGCGCGCGGATGCCGGACCTGGCCGGTGGCTCGGGCGAGCTGCTGTGCACCTGGGCCCGCGATCACCGCATCACCACAGCCGCGCGCGGAACTCACCGCCGCTTCGGCGCGCCACGCCCGGTACCAACGCGGTCGGGGGAGTCCCGGTGATGTGGCCACGCGCTTCGCCCGCCGCATCACACCATCGGCCGATCACCGCCACCGAACCAGCGACACCGGTCGTGGGCGGTGCTCGGCTGTGCTTCCTTGAAGCGGTGCCTCCGCTTCGTGTCGCTCATGCGTTGACCGGCTTGGCTGTGTCCGCGGGCGTCGCGACACTGGCCTTCGCCGGTCCGGTCGGACCGCCGGGCGTGCGGTCCGCCGCGCCCGCGTCCGCGACGCTGGTACAGCTGACGGAGTCACCGGTCGATGTGCTGGGTCTCGAGGCCTACACCGGCCGGTACGGGGTGGCGGAGTCCGCCGGTGCCGGTGAGGCCGACAACGGCGACTTCGGCGACCCGGACGGGATGTTGCGCAGGATCGGCTTGGCCACGAGGCAGGCCCGGACTGCTGCCGACCCGGCCAAGAACTGGGCGCAGGCGCAGCTGACGTCGCTCGAGGTGAAGGCCGGGAGGAAGCCGTTCCTCAAGGTGGCCTCGCTCGATTCCCACGCCGAGTGCGTGCCGCCGCCGGTCGGGCCGTGGGCGCTGGCGTACAACCGCACCGACAGCGGCATGATCCAGGTGCTCGGGCACCTCGTGCGTCCCGGCCGCACCGAGCTGAGCGTGACCGGTGCCGAGCTCGGGGCCGCCGGGATCGGCAAGAGCACTCTGACGCTGGTGGTGACACCGTTCCAGGACCCGGCCGCGCAGAGCCGTCAGGGCTACGCCCGGGCCGGCTTGGACATCGTCGTCACCGCGGTGCTGAAGGACAAGGACGGCAGGCCGGTGTACGACGGTCCGGTGATGTTCCTGCGCCTCGGCGAAGTCGAGGCGCAGTGCACTTCCCGGCCGCCGACGTCCTCGACGACTTCGGCCACCTCGACGTCTTCGACGACCTCGGCCACTTCGGCCACCTCGACGGCGGGTTCTTCAGCTTCCGCGACGATCTCGATGACGACCGGTTCTTCCGGCGCCACGACCACTCCGGGCGGTGCTGCGTCCCCGCCGTCCAGCGGCGGGCCGGCCGGCCGGCTCCCGGGAACCGGCATCGGCGCACTGCCCGCGCAGGCGGTCGTGCTGCTGGTTCTGCTCGGGGCCGGGCTGCTGTTGCTCGCTTCGGCGCGGAAACGGGACAGCCGCTGACCCCGGACGGCGCTCGGCACGACGTCACGTTCCGGGCAAGTGCGCCGACAGCAGCCAGGCCGGTGCCGACTTGCGGCCGTTGCCCTCGTCCCGGACGTCGCTGCCGGCGAAGTCCGAGAAGTCCGGGAAGTTCTCGGGGACGGCGGCGTGGATGCGGGCCGGCCGGATCTCGTCGATCGTCCAGTACGCACCGACCACTTCCCGCAGCTCGTCCGCCGACACCGGGTTGACCTTGCCCGACGGCACGGTCGCGCTGTCGAACACCAGCACGAAATAGGACGCGCCGGGCGCCGCGGCACGCACGATCGATTCCTGGTACCCGCGGCGCGCCTCGATCGGCATCGAGTGGAACAGCGTGCTGTCGACGACGGTGCCGAAACGGCCGTCGTAGCCGGTGAACGTGCTGATGTCGGCGACCGCGAAGCCGGCGTTGGGCAAGCCCCGCCGGGTGGCTTCCGCCCGCGCGAGTTCGATCGCTGTCGGCGACAGGTCCAGGCCGACCGTCGTGAAGCCCCGTTCGGCGAGGTGGAGCGACGTCGCGCCTTCGCCGCAGCCGGCGTCGAGGATCTCTCCGTGGAAGGCGCCCGCATCGATGAGCGCGGCGATCTCGGGCTGCGGTTCGCCGAGGCTCCACGGCGGACGCAGGCCTGGCCCCATCTCGGGCGCCTCGCGCCGATAGGCGGATTCGAACAACGCGTCGCGGGGTGAGTTCGTCATGCAGCCCAGAGTGTCAACCGGGTTGATATATGTCAACATGGTTGACATGGAAGGTGTTCGCGACGAGCCGCTCGGCTACCTGCTGCACCGGGTGACGTCGGCCTTGCGCGCCGAGGTGGCCGCCACCGTGCTCGAGCCGTCGGAACTGGCGGCGCCGGAGTACTTCTGCCTGCGGATGCTGTCGCAGTCGCCGAAGTCCAACGCCCAGCTGGCCCGCGAGGCCCAGGTGTCGCCGCAGGCGATGAACAAGGTGGTTCGCGAACTGCAGGAGCGCGGCCTGGTGACGCGGCCCGCCACGGTGCCGGCCGGGAGGTCGTTGCCCGCCACGCTGACGCGCGCGGGCGCGGCCCTGCTGGCCCGCCTCGAACCCGAGGTGGCCGAGGCGGAGGATCGGGTACTGGCCAACCTCGGCGAGCCGGAGCGGCGTGAGCTCCGGCGGCTCCTCGTCGCGGTCGGCGAGGTGCGGCCCCGGCGGGGACCCGCGGCTTGAGGGCTTCAGGCCTCGGGATTCCCCAGGACACCGGGCCGGAACGGCTCGACTCCGACCACGTGGCGAACGCTTGTCGGCTCGACGAGGATCTTGACCCGCCGCTCGCCGGGGATGCGCCATTCGAAATGGTCGGTTCCGGCGTACTTCTCCGCCAGCCGGTCGATGCAGCGATCCGCCTCGTCGCCCTCGATGAATTCGACCGCCCGGCCACGGATCACCACTCGGTCGTAGGGATCGTCCTTTTCCACGGCGGAAAGCGACACCCGAGGATCGCGGCGCAGGTTTTCTTCCTTCACCCGGCCGACCGCGGTGTTGAACACGATGTGGTCGCCCTCGACGTCGACCCACATGGGCGACACGTGCGGCGAACCATCCCCGTTCACGGTGGCCAGGTGCCAGATGTTCGCCGCCGCAACCCTCGCCCTGACCTGCTCGCTCAACGCGCCCACGTGGCCCCCTCCGGCAAAGTCGTGATCAGGACACGATCGTCGCGCGGGCGGTCATCGGTGTCACCCGCTGTCGTGCCCTGCTGCAGGGGTCCTCGTGCGCCAGGCCGGCTCAGCGACCGGTGCTGCCGTCGATCAGCTCACGGAGGATGTCGGCGTGCCCGGCGTGGCGGCCGGTCTCCTCGATCAGGTGGACCAGCGCCCAGCGCATCGAGGGCGCGGTGCGGCCGGGGCGCGCCACCGGCCGGCTCAGGTCGGTGCAGGCGTCGATGACGGTGTTCGCCCGCTCGCACGCCGCGCGGTAGTCCGCCACGACCGAGCCGACGGTCTCGTCCGGGCGCGGCCGGAACGTGCCGGGCCAGTCGGCGACGTCCTCGCCGAGGAAGGTGAACCGTTCGACGTGCGCCAGGTGCCGGACCAGGCCCAGCAGCGACGTGCCGGACGGGACGCCGGGCGTCCGGACCGCGGGTTCCGGGACGTCCTCGGCCTTGGCGGCGACCGCGGCCCGCAGGTGGTCGAGGAAGCCGCGCAGCACGTCCTTTTCGGACGGTCCGGTGCGTGGGGGCGGGGTGTCCCGCCGCCGGGTTCGGGGCATCGTGGGTCCTTTCAGCGCGTGCGGCGGATCAGCAGCAGGTGGTCGACGACGTCGGCGGTCTGCCCGCCGGGTCCGGTGGCGCGGCGGGGGAGCGTGTCGGCGCGCTCCACGGTCCACCGCGCCGGATCGAGCGACGGCGCCGTCAAGGGCGGGCAGGAATCCGGGTTCCGGCTCCACGACCACGGAGCGACGGACCCGTGCTCGACGACCAGCAGCCGGCCGCCGGGGGCGAGCGCCGCCGCGGCCTGCCGCAGCAGGTGCTCGCGGGGGAGCGGGAAGGACGTGTGCAGGTAGTGCGCCGCGACGAGGTCGAACGGGCCCGCCGGGAACGTCGCGGCGAGGTCGTGCCGTTCGGTGGTGATCAGGTCCGCGAGCCCGGCCTCCCCGGCGCGGTGATCGAGGTGGGCGAGGGCGACCGCGGAGATGTCGGCGGCGGTGACGCGCCAGCCGCGCCGGGCCAGCCACAGCGCGTCCCCGCCGGCGCCGGACCCGAGGTCGAGGGCCCGTCCTGGCGGCCACCCGGAACCGACTTCGACGAGCCGGGCGTTGGCGTGCGGCTCACCGTCCGGGAGGTGGGCCGCGTGGTGACCGTCCCAGAACCGGGCCGCTTCGGTGGTCGGTGTCGTCATGGGCCCACTCTGACCCGGCCAAGGCGAAGTCGGCACGCTTTCTTGCGGTTCCGGCAAGATGGCCGGGTGAGCGATGACTTCGAGGACGTGCTGCACGCGGTCGGTCCGCGGCTGCGGGCGCTGCGCCGGAACCGCGGGATGACGCTCGCCGACGTGGCCGCCGCCACCGGGGTGTCGGAGAGCACGCTGTCCCGGCTGGAGAGCGGGCAGCGGCGGGCGAGCCTGGAACTGCTGCTGCCGCTGGCCCGCGCCTACGGCGTCCCGCTCGACGACCTCGTCGGCGCGCCCCGCACCGGCGACCCCCGCATCCACCTGACGCCGATCCACCGCCACGGCATGACGTTCGTGCCGCTGTCCCGGCGGCCCGGCGGCATGCAGGCCTACAAGATGATCATTCCCGGTGCGGATCCGCCGCCGGTCCCGGACCACCGGACCCACGAGGGGCACGAATGGCTGTACGTGCTCCACGGCCACCTGAGGCTGGTGCTCGGCGAGCACGACCTGGTGCTGCCGCCGGGCGAGGCGGCGGAGTTCGACACGACGATTCCGCACTGGCTGGGCAGCGCCGACGGGAAGGCCGTCGAACTGCTCATCCTGTTCGGCCGCCAAGGCGAACGCGCTCACCTGCGCGCCCGCGCACGCTGACGAACGCCTCGAGTCCCCGGCACGCCCGGCGCCCGGTTCTGTACATCCCGGGCGGGACCCCGGACAGTGTGATGCCATGACCGGAGAAGAGATCGTGCTCGGACCGCTGCCCAAGGGCATCACCCCGGCCGGGGAGGGGAAGGTGTGGAACGTGCTCGGCCACACCTACGCCATGAAGGCCGCCAGTGCGTCGAGCTTCGCCTTCGAAACCCTCGATCCGCCCGGGACCGGGGTGCCGCCGCACGTGCACCCCACCCAGGACGAGCACATCTACGTCCTGGAGGGCGTCTTCACCCTCTACCTCGACGGCGAGTGGACCACCGCCGGCCCCGGGGACACCGTGCGGATGCCGAAGAACCTCCCGCACGCCTACTACAACCGCAGTGAGGCCGTCACCCGGGCGCTGTTCTGGGTGAGTCCCGCCGGGCGGCTCGCGCAGCTGTTCGACCGGCTGCACGACCTGGCCGATCCGGCCGAGGTGGTGCGGCTTTCGGCGCTGCACGACGTCGACTTCCTGCCCCCGGGGTCGGTGGAAGGGGCCTGAGGTCAGCGGCAGAAGGCCGTGTCCACCGCGGACACCACCGCCTGCGCCGCCTGGTCGGTGTCGCCGAAGGTGCCCGGCAGCGCCGTCACCGCCAGGCCGACCGAACGGCCGTCGTCGGTGGCTCCGCCGCGGGTTTCGAACCCGTGGATGTCGCCGCCGTGGCCCCAGTACACGCCGCCGCAGCTGAGGGGGACGCTGAACAGGCCCAAGCCGTAACGCCAGCCCGGCAGCAGTGGTGCGTCGACCGTCTTGCGCATCTCGGCCAGCTGGGGTGCCGGCAGCAGCCGGCCGTCCAGCAGGGCACGGGAGAACTGCGCGAGGTCGCCGGGGGTCGAGATCAGCTGGCCCGCCGCCCAGCCCCACGACGGGTCCAGTTCGGTCACGTCGACCACGTCGCCGCCCGAGCGCGCGTAGCCCTGCGGGTGCGGGCCCCGGATGGTCTCGTCGCCGGCCTGCGGCCAGTACGTGTTGCGCAGGGCCGCCTTCCGGATCACCCGCGAAGTGATCTGCTCCGCCACCGGACGCCCGGTCACCCGCTCGATCAGCAGGCCCGCCAGCACGTAGTTCGTGTTGCTGTACTCCCACTTCGTGCCGGGCGCGAACTTCGCCGGGTGGGCGAACGCGACGGCCAGCAGCTCGTGGGGCTGGAAGTACCGGTGCCGCAGCTTCGCGATGTCCTCGAGCCCGAGGTACTCGGTGTAGTTCGGCAGCCCGCTGGTGTGCTGCAGCAGCTGCCGGACGGTGATCGACGACCCGCCGGGTACCAGGCCGGGCAGGTACCGCTCGATCGGCGCGTCCAGCGCCACCTTGCCCTCGGCCACCAGCTGCAGCACCACGACCGCGGTGAACGTCTTCGTGTTGCTGCCCGCCCGGACCCGCCCGTCGGCGGGCACCGGGACCCGGCCGCCGAGCCGCGCCGAGCCCGCGACCAGCGAGTCCGTGCGACCGCCGCGGCTCACCGAGGCGAGCGCCGCCGGAAACTGCCCCACCAGCGCGTCGAGCTGCTCCTGGAGGGCGGCGTTCCGCGGTTTCGCGTCGGCCGCCGCGGCCGTCCCGCACAGCAGTCCCGCCACGGTCACCATCGTCACGAGTGCGCGCATTTCCCTGCTCCTTCCACCGGAATCGGACATCGCCCACGATGCCGGGATCCGGCGCGAAGATCAGGAGTGCAGGCCACCGAAGGCGGGGTAGCGCCAGCGCTACCCCGCGCCGATCGCCCCCGGCCCGGGTCTGTCCTAAGCGGACTCCTGGCGCAGCACCGGCAGCGACGAAGCCAGTGCTCCCGTCGCCACTCCCGCGCCGACGCCCGCCCAGGCCAGGGGGCCGAGCGGGGTGCAGCCGAAGAACTGGCTCACCCCCGGCGTCTGGACGATCGCCGCCAGGGCGAGGGCCGAACCGACCGCCGTGCCGATCACCAGGGGGCTGCTGCGGCGGCCGCGCAGGGTCTGGGCCAGCTGGGTGCCGACCAGGCCGCACAGGGCCATCGTGCTCGTGCGGCGCACCGTTCCCGGGGTGAACCGCCCGATCAGCCACGCCGTCGTCGCGCCGACGCCCGTCGTCACGCCGCGGCTGGTGATCGCGCGGTTCAGGCCCTGGCCGAGACCGCCCGGAGCACTGTCGTCGTCGGGGCGCGTCACCGCCACCGCCATCGCCGGGAACAGGTCGGTCAGCAGGTTGACCAGCAGCAGCTGGCGGGTGCCCAGCGGCGAGTCGCCCGACAACAGCGTGCCCAGCACCGAGAAGCCGATCTCGCCCGCGTTGCCGCCGACCAGGATCATCACCGCGTCGGACACACTGCGCCACAGCGCGCGGCCCTCCGCCACCGCCTCCAGCAGCACGGTCAGGTCCTCGTCGGTCAGCGCGACGTCGGCCGCGGTGCGGGCGGCGGTCGAGGCCCGGGCGCGCACGCCGATGCCGACGTCCGCGGCGCGGATGGCCGCCGCGTCGTTCGCGCCGTCGCCGACCATCGCCGTGACCCGCCCGGCCTCGCGCAGTGCCTCCACGACCTGCAGCTTCTGCTCCGGCGCGACGCGGGCGATCACGCCGGCGCCGGAGAGCAGCCGGGCCCGGCCGGCCCGGTCGAGGGCGGCCAGCTCGTCCCCGGTGACGACCGGGGCGTCGGACGGCCAGCCGAGCGAAGTGGCGATGGCCCGCGCGGTGTTCGGGTGGTCGCCGGTGAGCATCACGGGTGCCACGCCGGCCTCGCGCAGCCCGGTGATCAGCGGCCCGGCCGTCGGCCGCAGCGTGTCGGCCAGCCCGAGGAAGCCGAGGAACTCCAAGCCCGCCAGCACTTCTTCGTCGTCGAGCGACGGCGACGTCTTCCGGGACGCCACGGCCAGCACCCGCAATCCCTTGTCCGCCAGCGCTTCCGCGGCGCGAGCCAGCTCCTCCGCGCGGGCGCAGGCGGGCAGCACGACCTCCGGGGCGCCCTTGACGACCAGCGTCACATCGCCGTCCCCCTCGCGGCCGACGGTCGCCGAATAGCCCCGGTTCGCCTCGAACGGCTGCCCGGCGAGCTCGGTCCAGCCCTCGTCCGGGCCGGCGGCGTCGAGCACGGCGTGGTCGGTGGCGTGGGCCCGCACGTGGGGGTCGTCGAGCGTGCCCGGGCACGCCCGTGCGGCGGCCCGCACCACGACGTCTTCAGGGCCCGGTTCTCGCGCTTCGCCGTCGGGTCCGGTCGTCGTCACCACGCGCAGCCGGTTTTCGGTCAGCGTGCCCGTCTTGTCGAAGCACACGACGTCCAGGCGCCCCAGCGCTTCCAGGGCCCGCGGCGCGCGCACGAGGATGCCGCGCGCGGACAGCCGCCGGGCCGCCGCCCGCTGGGCCACGGTGGCCACGAGCGGCAGGCCTTCGGGCACCGCCGCGACGGCGATCGCGACCCCGCCGGCCAGGGCCCGGCGCAGCGGACGGCCGCGGATCGCCGAGAGGCCGGTGACGAGCGCGCCGCCGAGCATGGTCAGCGGGAGGGCGCGGCGGGTGAGGTCCTGCAGCCGCGCCTGGATGCCGGCCGCGGCGGCGGTGCGGGTGGCCAGCTCGACCGCCCGGCCGGCCACGGTCTCCGAGCCGACCGCGACGACCACCGCGGTGCCTTCGCCGCTGACCACCGTGGTGCCGGCGAAGACCAGGCAGCTGCGCTCGGCGACCGGCGCGCCCGGCACCGGGCCGAGCTGCTTGGCGACCGGCAGGGACTCGCCGGTCAGCGCGGACTCGTCCGTCTCGAGGTCGCCCGCGGTCAGCAGCCGGGCGTCGGCGGGAACGACGTCGCCGACGCGCAGTTCGATCCGGTCGCCCGGTTCGAGGGCCCGCGCGTCGACGACCTTGCCGCCTTCACGCCGGGCCCGCTGCCGCTCGCCGTGCTGCAGTTTCGCCAGTGCGCGGCGGCCGCGGAACTGCTGGGCGCCGCCGACGAACGCGTTCAGGCCCATCGCCGCGGCCACCAGCAGCGCGTCCACCGGCGAGCCGACCACCGCGGACGCGACCGCGCCGAGGGCCAGCACCGGGGTCAGCGGGTCGTTCAGCTCGGCGACGACGTCGGCGGCGAGCCCGGTCCCGAACCGGACCGGCGCGGCGGCCGGGTGCCGGGCCACCGCACCCGCCGCCGCGCGCACCCGCCGGGTGGCCAGCTCCCAGTTCGTGGGTGCGGGCTCCGCGTCCGCGAGGCGCCGGAGGACCTCCTCGCCGGTCAGCTCGTGCCAGGCGATCCGGGTCCGGCCGGCCGGGGGCCGGGCGGCGGCCACCCGCACCGCGGCGAGCGTGCCCATCGCCAGCCCGGTCAGCCCGCCGAGCAGCACCGGGTCCAGCCGGGGCACCACCGGCACCAGCGCCCGGCGGCCGCGCGACACCAGCAGCAGGCCGCCGATCAGGCCGCCCGCGGTCGCCACCCGGGTGGCCCGCTTGCCGTTCACCCGCGCGGCACCCGCCGCCCGCAGGACCCGCCAGACGCCGGTCAGCCCCGGCCGGACGACGAGGTCGGCGCCCCACAGCACCGGCGCGTTCCGGTCGGCGAGTGCGACGCAGAGGTCGCCGGCGAGCAGGCCCGCCACCTCGTCGCAGTGCGGTGCGCACGCCGACGGCGGCCGCCCCACGGTGAGCACGACCCGGCCTTCGTCCTGCAGCCGCGTCACCAGCCCGAAGAACGGCTCTTCGGCGACGTCGTCGGCGAGCGCCGCGAACTCGCCGAGCCGGTCGCGGGCGCCGTCGCCGACGATGACCACCCGCGCGTCGGCCCGGCGGGCCGCGTCCAGCACGGCTTCGGCGTGCGGGTCCAGGCCGTCCTCGCCGTGCAGCGCGTCGGCGTGCAGCACGACGGTGTCCACAGTGTCCAGTGCCTTGAGCCGGTCCGGGTCGCGGACGAGCACGCCTTCGCGGGCGAACGCGGTGCCCATCGCGGTGTGGAACGCGGTGTCGGCGAACCGGGCGGGCATCGGCGACGCCGCGAGGAACGCTTCGGCGGCTTCGCGGGGGTTGCGGCGCACCAGCAGGTCGGCCAGCGCGGCGAGCAGGCCGCCGCCGACGGCGTTGCGGGCGTAGTCCTCCATGGGGATCCGGACCCGCCGCTCCGCCGGCGTCACGCCGAGGCTGGGCCGCTCCGGCGAGCAGAGGTCGTCGTGGTGGGCGTCGAACGCGGTGAGCCGGGCGATCGCCTCGGTGAGCTGCCCGGTGCGCAGGAGCGCGTCCAGCACCAGTTCGAGGGGATCCTGGCTCAGCCCGCGCACGGCGGCGGACACGCCCGCGCGCGCCAGTTCGGCCGTGTACCAGCCGAACCGCTCGTCGAGCGCGGCACGGACGGCCGGGTGTTCGCGCGCCGCGGACACGGCGGCGCGCACGGCCGGGTGCAGCCGCGTCGTCCGGCTGCCGACCGACACGGCCAGGCCGGCGACGTCCATCGCGAGGGCGAGCGCGGCCGTCCGCACGCCGTAGGTGTCGCCGGGGTGGGCCGGGGCGGAGTCACCGGGCTCGGCCGGGGCCAGCCCGTGCCGCCCGCAGCGGTCGGTGATCCGGTCGAGGACGCGGTCGGCGGCGGCCTCCTCGGCCAGGTGGAGGACGACGCTGCCGAGCCCGCCGTCCCAGTAGGCGCCGGCGACGTCGGCGTCCGCGGCCAGCTCGGCGGCGAACGCGGCGCCGTCCGGGCGGTCTCCAGCAGGGCGCAGGGGAACGTGCAGCCGTCGTCCCGCGCGCCAGACGGCGGAGCGCGGACCCGCGGCGTTGCGCACGACCCGCGCGGCCCGCACCGCGGTGCGGCTGCTCGTCCGCGCGGCTTCCGCCGCGGTCCCGGTGGCGCCCGCGGCCAGTTCCCCGGCGAGCGGCCCGATCGCCGAAACTGCCTTTTTCGCTTGCCGCGTCACGAGAACGGGGCCGACCAGGGCCAGCGCCATCCCCGCCTTCGTCGCCGCGAACACCCCACCGAGCACTCCGACCTCCGCCCGTCGATCCGGTCCGTTCGGCGTTCCCCGGTGGCCGGCGGCCAAACCGCCCGATCGCGCGACACCCTTGAACCCCGGCGGAGCCCGCCCGTACCCTCGCGCGGGTGACGGGGTCGTTCTGGTGGGACCTGCTGATCGGCGTCGCGGCCGCGCTGGTGGTCGCGTGGGCCGCCCTCGTCGTCGCGCTCGTGATCGTCCGGCCGCGCGGCGGGCTGCTCCGGGAAGCGCTGCGGCTGCTGCCGGACGTGCTGCGGCTCGTCCGCCGGCTGGCCGCGGACAAGTCGCTGCCGCGCGGGGTGCGGATCCGGCTCGGGCTGCTGCTGGCCTACCTCGCGCTGCCGATCGACCTGGTGCCGGACTTCATCCCGGTGCTCGGGTACGCCGACGACGCGATCATCGTCAGCGCCGTCCTGCGCTCGGTCGTGCGCCGCGCCGGGCTCGAGGCCGTGCGGGCCCACTGGCCCGGGACCGACGACGGGTTCGCCGCCCTCACCCGCCTCACGAGGTTGCCTTGACGTGCACGTCAACCGCTAGCTTCCGCTGAGTGAAGTTCGGAATCAGTTACAGCACCCCCTTCTTCGGCTCCGACCCGGAAGTGCTCGCCGGGTTCGCCCGGGACGCCGAGGAGTGCGGGTTCGAGTCGATTTATCTGCCGGAGCACATCGCGCTGTACCCGGGTGCGCAGATCGGGCCGATGGCGCTGCCGCCGTCCCTGCCGTACGCGGACCCCTTGGAGTGCCTCGGCTTCCTCGCCGCCGTCACCAGCCGCATCCTGCTGGGCACCGGCGTCTTGCTGCTGCCCTACCACCACCCGGTGGTGCTCGCCAAGCGCCTGGCCACCGTCGACGTGCTGTCGGGCGGCCGCATGCGGCTGCTCACGGTCGGCGTCGGCGCGCTGCCCGGCGAGGCCCGGGCGGCCGGCGTCGACTTCGCCACCCGCGGCCGCCGGGCGGACGAGGCCATCGACGTCCTGCGGCTGCTGTGGGCGGGTGGCGAAGAGGGCGTCGGCTACGACGGCGAGTTCTTCTCCTTCGAGGGAGTCTGCAGCTACCCGAAACCGGTCGGGGTCCGCACGCTGCCGATCCACGTCGGCGGATCGAGCCCGGCGGCAGCGCGCCGGGCCGGCCGGCGCGGTGACGGCTACTTCCCCGGCGGTGCGCTCACGGCGGACGAGCGCCGCCGTCAGTTCGAGCTCGTCCGGGCCACCGCGAGCGATCCGGAGAACATCGAGTACACGCGCTGGGGCACGCTCGACATGTCCACAGAGGACGTCGAGGAGCTGGCCCGGCAAGGGGTGACCCGCATCGTCGTGACGCCGGGCACGGCCGAGCCCGCGGAAAGGCGGGCGGAGCTCGCCGGGTTCGCCGAGCGGTTCGGCCTCAGCTGACGTCGTCCACCAGGGACTCGATGCCCGGCGGCAGGCTCGCCCGCCGGGCCCGGTCGGCCACGAACCCCGCGATCGCGGCCCGCAGCGCGCGGACCGCCCGGGTGGGTTCCAGGTCGGCGCGGTGGGCCAGCTGCACCACGCGCGTCATCCCGGCGTCCGGCGTGAACCGGGTCATCCGGAACTCCTCGCCCGCCACCGTGCTCGGGACCACCGCGGCGCCGACGCCCGCGCGGACCAGCTCCAGCACCGCGTCCATCTCGCCGCCCTCGATCGCGAACGACGGCTCGAACCCGGCCGCGCGGCAGGCGTTGACCGTCGCCTCCCGGACGTCGTAGCCGCGGCGGAACATCACCAGCGGGACGTCGGCGAGCCCGGCGATGCCGAGGCGGTCACCCGCCACCGGCGCGTCCGGGGCGGAGATCACCACCAGCTCCTCGAGCAGCAGCGGGGTCGCGGCGAGGCCGGCGTCGGCGGTCGTCCGGGCGCCCGCGAGCAGGGCCAGGTCGAGCGCGCCTTCGGCCAGCCGCTGCCGCAGGTCGCCCGACCCGCTTTCGTGCAGTTCCAGCTGGATGCCCGGGTACCGGCGGCGGAACGCGGCGAGCATCGCGGGCAGCAGGCCCGTGCACAGGCTCGGCGGCGCACCGAGCCGGACGCGGCCGCGGTCGAGCTCGGCCAGCTCCCGGATGGCCAGCCGCGCGGTTTCGGTGTCGGCGAGGATCCGGCGCGCGATCGGCAGCAGGGTTTCCCCGGCCTCGGTGAGGGTGACGTTGCCGCGGATCCGGTGGAACAGCGGCGCGCCGAGATCGTGTTCGAGGGCGCGGATCTGCTGGGACAGCGACGGCTGCGCCACCCGCACCTGCTCGGCGGCGCGGGTGAAGTGCCGGTGCTCGGCGACGGCCACGAAGTAGGCGAGTTGCTGGAATTGCATAGCCTCAGCCTATCGACAACAGAGTAATCATGTCTTTGACCTCTGGTCGAGGCGCTCCTAACGTCGAGTTGGTGGTGAACACGCTCGCCCCGCACCGGCGCTCCGCCGTCCGGCGCTTCTGGGCTTCGACGATCGGCAAGAAGGCCGTCATGGCGGTCAGCGGCCTGTTCCTGCTCGCCTTCGTGTTCGCGCACATGGTCGGCAACCTCAAGACGTTCCTCGGCGCCGGCGACCTCAACCACTACGCCGGCTGGCTGCGCACGATCGGCGAACCGGTGCTGCGCCGCGAATGGTTCCTCTGGATCCAGCGCGCGGTCCTGCTCGTCGCGCTGGTCCTGCACGTCACCGCGGCGGTGCAGCTGGCCCGCCGCGACCGCCGCGCGCGGCCGGTCCGGTACGCCCACCGGCCGCCGTCGCACGGGACGTTCGCGGTGCGGACCATGCGCTGGGGCGGCGCGACGCTCGCGCTGTTCGTCGTCTGGCACATCCTCGACTTCACCGTCGGCGCGGTGAACCGGGACTTCGTCCCCGGCGACCCGTACCACAATCTCGTCGCGGACTTCCGGGTCTGGTGGGTGAACCTGATCTACCTGACCGCGCTCGCGATGCTGGGCCTGCACATCCACCACGGCTTCGCCAGTGCCGCGCGCACGCTCGGCGTCACCCGCCCGCGGCGGGAGCGGGCGATCAAGATCTTCGGCAGCACGACGGCGGTCGTGGTCGCGGGCGGCTACGCCCTCGTCCCGATCGCGATCATGACGGGACTGGTGCAGTGAAAACCGATTACCGCGTGGGCGACCCGATCGCCGACACCCAAGCCCCTGCCGTTCCGCTGGAACACCGCTGGGACGAACGGAAGTTCGCCGCGAAGCTGGTGAACCCGGCGAACCGGCGACGGCACCGGGTGATCGTCGTGGGCACCGGGCTGGCCGGCGGCTCGGCCGGCGCGACGCTGGCCGAGCAGGGCTACCACGTCGTGCAGTTCTGCTTCCAGGACTCCCCGCGCCGCGCGCACTCCGTCGCGGCCCAGGGCGGCATCAACGCCGCCAAGAACTACCGCAACGACGGCGATTCGGTGTACCGGCTCTTCCACGACACGGTCAAGGGCGGCGACTTCCGGGCCCGCGAGTCCAATGTGTACCGGTTGGCGCAGGTCTCGGCGCAGATCATCGACCAGGCCGTGGCCCAGGGCGTGCCGTTCGCCCGCGAGTACGGCGGCCTCCTGGACACCCGGTCCTTCGGCGGCGTGCAGGTGCAGCGGACGTTCTACGCGCGCGGCCAGACCGGCCAGCAGCTGCTGATCGGGGCGTACCAGGCGCTGTCCCGGCAGATCGACGCCGGGAACGTCGAACTGCACGCGCGTACCGAGATGCTCGACCTGGTCGTCGCCGACGGCCGGGCGCGCGGCATCGTCGCGCGCGACCTGATCACCGGCGAAATCACCACGCACCTCGCGGACGCCGTCGTGCTCGCCACCGGCGGGTACGGCAACGTCTTCTACCTCTCGACGAACGCGAAGGGCTCCAACGCGACCGCGACCTGGCGGGCGCACAAGCGCGGCGCCTACTTCGCGAACCCGTGCTTCACCCAGATCCACCCGACGTGCATCCCGCGCTCCGGCCAGCACCAGTCGAAGCTGACGCTCATGAGCGAGTCGCTGCGCAACGACGGCCGCATCTGGGTCCCGAAACGGCCGGGCGACCCGCGGCCGCCGGGCGAGATCCCCGAGGACGAGCGCGACTACTACCTCGAACGCCTCTACCCGAGCTTCGGCAACCTCGTGCCGCGAGACATCGCTTCGCGGGCGGCGAAGAACGTGTGCGACGCCGGGTTCGGCGTCGGACCCGGTGGCCTGGGCGTCTACCTCGACTTCGCCGACGCGATCGCGCGGCTGGGACGTCCGGCGATCGAAGCCCGCTACGGCAACCTCTTCGAGATGTACCAGCGCATCACCGCGGAAGACCCGTACGCGGTGCCGATGCGGATCTACCCGGCCATCCACTACACGATGGGCGGGCTCTGGGTGGACTACGACCTGCAGAGCACGATCCCCGGGCTGTTCGTGATCGGCGAGGCCAACTTCTCCGACCACGGCGCCAACCGGCTCGGCGCGTCGGCGCTCATGCAGGGGCTCGCCGACGGCTACTTCGTGCTCCCCGCCACGGTGAACGACTACCTCGGCGGCACGCGGCTCGACGAGGTCCCCGCGGCCGCGGTCCGCGAAGCGGAGACCGAGGTGCGTGCCCGGATCTCCCGGCTGCTGGCGGTGCGGGGGACGCGGTCGGTCGACTCGTTCCACCGCGAGCTGGGCCTGCTGATGTGGGACCACTGCGGGATGTCCCGCACCCGCGAAGGCCTGCGCAAGGCCCTCGACCGGGTGCCGGAACTGCGGGCGGAATTCTGGCGGGACGTCCGGATCCCCGGTGGCGGGGAGTTCAACCAGGAACTCGAAAAGGCTCATCGAGTGGCCGACTTCCTGGAACTGGCCGAGCTCATGCTCGTCGACGCACTCGCCCGCGAGGAGTCGTGCGGCGGGCACTTCCGCGAAGAACACCAGACGGCTTCGGGGGAGGCGTTGCGGGACGACGAGCACTTCGCCCACGTCGCCGCGTGGGAGTACGGCACCGAGCCGGTGCTGCACCGCGAAGAACTGGTTTTCGAACACGTCCACCCGACCCAGCGGAGCTACACGTGAAACTCACCGTCCGCGTCTGGCGGCAGGCCGGACCGGCCGCCGAAGGCCGGCTCGTCGCCTACCCCGTCGACGGCATCAGCCCGGACATGTCGTTCCTGGAAATGCTGGACGTGCTGAACCAGCGGCTGATCGAGGACGGCGACGAACCGGTGGCGTTCGACCACGACTGCCGCGAGGGCATCTGCGGCTCGTGCGGCGTGGTGATCGACGGCCGGGCGCACGGCCCCGAGCGCACGACGTCCTGCCAGCTGCACATGCGCTCCTTCGCCGACGGCGACGTCATCGACGTGGAACCGTGGCGCGCGGCGGGGTTCCCGATCGTCAAGGACCTGGTCGTCGACCGCTCGGCGCTCGACCGGATCGTCCAGGCGGGCGGGTACGTCAGCGCACCGACCGGCAGCGCGCCGGACGCCCACGCGACCCCGGTCCCCAAGCCGGACGCGGACCTGGCCTTCGACAACGCGACGTGCATCGGCTGCGGCGCCTGCGTGGCGGCGTGCCCGAACGGCTCGGCGACGCTGTTCACGGCGGCGAAGGTGACCCACCTGAGCCTGCTCCCGCAGGGCGGCCCGGAGCGCGCGAGCCGGGTCCTCGACATGGTGGACGCGATGGACGCCGAGGGCTTCGGCGGCTGCACCAACACCGGCGAATGCGTGGCGTCGTGCCCGAAGGGGATTCCGTTCGCGAGCATCGCGACGCTGAACCGGGAGTACCTGGCCGCGGCTCGGTCCGGGAGGTCAGAACCCCGGTAGCAGGACGGCGAACCGGCGGCGGCCGCGCGGGGTGATCCGCAGCTCGCGGTCTTCCCGGCCGCGGCGGACGAGGCCGCCGGACAGGAAGGCCTCCAGGACTTCGTGGCCGAGGACGCCGCCGAGGTGGGGGACGCGGTGGGTCCGGTCGAGGCAGGCGGTGGCCGGCCGCCGTCGGCCGGGGTCGACCTCCGACGGCGAGACGCCGAGGTCTTCGAACGCCGAGAGGTCGTCACCCAGGGCCACGTCCGGTGTGGAACCGTCCGGCGGCCGCAGGGCTCCCCGCGAAACGAGCAGCGCGAACACCGACACGCCCAGGCGTCCCGCCGTGTGGTCGTAACACGTGTGCGCGAGGTCCGCGCCCGACTCGGCGCGATCCGGCGGCGCGATCTCCTCCTTGCCGGCGTAGTGGGCGAGGGCGGTGAGCACCCCGAGGAGGTCTTCGCGGCCGACGCGGTACACGGCGTGCCGCCCGGTGTGCTCGACCGTCACGAGCCCGGCCGCCCGGAGCCGGGCCAGGTGGTTGCCCAGCCGGGGCGCGGTGACGCCGAGCGCGTCGGCCAGCTGCACCATCGTGTGCGGGCCTTCCGCGGCCAGCACCTGCAGTGCCGTGAGCCGCACCGGGTCGGCCAGTTCGCGCGTCAGCTCGACGATCGCGCCCTGGACGGCGTTGCCCGCATCGACCAGCCCGCCCATCACCGTTCCTTTCCGACGCGCGCGAGCCTAGCACGCTTCACGAGTACGTGAATGATGTTTGCACGTGACCGGCCGCGGCAATACCCTTCACGTCATCGTGAAGGGTGGATGCATGCGAAGTCTCCTGTGGGGCCGCGGGGTTTCCGCGCTCGGCGACGGGCTCTGGTTCACGATCTGGGCGCTGTACCTCACCCGGATCGCCGGGCTCCCGCCGGTCACCGTGGGTGTCGGACTGGCCGTGGCGAGCGCGGTGGGCATGGCCGCCGCGGTGCCACTGGGCGCCTTCGCGGACCGGGCGGGCGCGCGGCCGGTGCTGGTCGTGCTCACCCTCGTGCGAGCCGTCGCGATGGCCGGCTACCTCGCGGTGGACGGCACCTGGTCGTTCCTGGCCGTGACCGTGCCGTTCACCGCCTTGGCGACCGGCGGGACCGCGGTGCGGACGGCGCTCGTCACCGGTCTCGTCGCCGAGCCGGCCGAACGGGTGCGCGCGCTGGCGCAGCAGCGGGTGGCGCAGCACGTCGGGTACGCCGCCGGTGCCGGGCTGGGCGCCCTGGTGCTCACCGCCGACACGCGGTGGGCGTACACGCTGGCCATCGCGGGCAACGCCGTCAGCTTCCTGGTGCTCGCCGGCGCGACCCTGCTGGTGCCCACGCCCGCGCGGACGCCGGTGCCGACGAAGACCCGGGTGGTGCTGAAGGACCGGCCGTACCTGTGCCTCACCGCCGCCACGGCCGTGCTTTCCCTGTGCTGGGCCATGTTGTCGGCCGGACTGCCGCTGTGGCTGTCCGGCTGGACCCACCTCCCGCTCGGCTTGGGCGGGGTCGTGGTCGTCATCAGCTCGGTGGGTATCGCGGTGTTCCAGGTGCCGTTCGCCCGGTTCGCCCGCACGGCGCACCAAGCCGCGCGGACGGCGGTGGTGTCCGGGCTGGTCCTCGCGGCCAGTTGCGCACTGCTCGCCACGACGGCCGGCGGCTCGGGAGTGCTCGCGATCGGTGTCGTGGGCCTGGCCGCGGTGCTGCACGTCGTGGGGGAGCTGGGGTACGTGGCCGCCAACTGGGGCCTGTCGGTGCGGCTGATGCGCGAAGACGCCAAGGGCGCCTACCAGGGCGCGACCGAAGCCGCGACGGCGACCGTGCAGATGGTCGGGCCGGGCGTGTTCACCCTCGCGGTGGGCGGTCTCGGCGGCCCCGGCTGGTTGCTGGTCGCCGTGGTGTTCCTCGCGGCCGTCGCGCCGGTGCCCGCACTGACCCGCTGGGCGATCCGGACGCGGCAGCCGGTGGCCGCCCGGTGAGCGACGCACGTCACCCTCCCGGCCCGGAACACCAGCGGGGCCACGACGTTGTACAGGGTGTCGGTACGGCGGTGCCCCCGGGCCTCACCCCTTGCCTTCACGGAATACCGGTAACGCTGGAGCCGTGTTGTGCCTTCCGCCGCGAGGCGGCCCCCGTACCGGCCCCGAAACTCCCGTCTCCGCTCGCAGGTCGACCCCCCTCGGACCTCCGCTGAGCGGAGGCGGGCCTCACTTCTTTCCCCGCTCCCACAACAACAGCACGGCGGTCACCAGCGCGTAGCCGAACAGGAAGTCCTCGACCGGGATGTCCCACGGGAACCGCCAGCCGGTGATGCCGTCCGGGGCGTACCGGACGATCGGCGCCGAAAGCTTCGTCAGCCACCCGTCCACCGGGATCTGGAAGGCGACGACGATCGCCATGGTGACCCAGTACGCCGGCCGCCGGAACAGCCCGGTGCGCAGGAAAAGCAGCTCCCACGCGACCACGGCGAGCACCGCGGCGACGGCGGGAACCGTGTAGCCCCACGGCATCACCGGCGCCCCCGCCGCAGCAGCCGCCCGGTCAGGCCGACCCCTTCGTAGGTGAGCACCCCGCATACCGGGATGACGACGAAGAAGAGGACTTCTTCCAGCGGGATCCCGAACGGCACCCGCAGGCCGGTGACGAACGCCGGGTCGAAGTTCCAGACGCCGGCGGCGATGGCCAAGGCGTCCCAGACGAGGAACACCGCGGCCACCGGCAGCACCGCGCGGACCAGCCGGCCCGGCCTGCGGTACACCCGCGCGCCCGCCAGCTCGATCGGCACCGTCGCCAGCACGCATGCGCCGAGGACGAGCAGGTATTCCGCGCGGCCCACGTCAGCGGGCTCCGGAGCGGGGGTGGCCGCACAGTCGGTCGAGCACACCGGGATTCTGCCCCGGATGCCGGAATCCCGCAGGCGACGTCCGCGCGGTTGCCGCACCGCGCCCCGGGTGCACCGGGCCCGGCGGTGCCGACCCGGTGTTCGAGCTCAGTCCGTGGTCTCCACAACCCCGGCAGCCGGGCGGGCCACCGCCGCCATCAGCGGGTGCCAGCGCGTCGCGTCGAAGATCAGGCTGATGGCCTCGATCTTCCCGTCGCGCAGGCGGAAGTGCTCCGCGGTGTGCTGCACGCCGACCGGGGTGGCGGTGTGGACGTCGTAGACCAGCGTGGCCTCGGTGTCGCCGTAGAGTTCGCTGATCAGCTCGACCCCGGTGACGATCCCGACGAATCCCGCCAGCCCGTCGAGGTGGCCGCGGGCGTCGGCCGACTCGATCAGCGGGCTGCGGAAGGTGAACGTGCCGGCCAGCTGCGCGGCCGCGGCGGTCGCGTCGCCGTCGAAGCGGGCTCGGTGGTAGGCCTGCACGGTTTCCCGGGTCTGTGCGGTCATCGGTCCTCCAGGTGGCGGGCGAGGTGGTACTGGTTTTCGGCCAGCCGCAGGCACAGGTGCCGCAGCTGGGCGGTTTCGGCGGCGGTGAACCCCCGGAAGAGCGCGGCCATGGCCAGCTGCGACGGCCGCCGGAACTCCTCCAGCCAGGTCCGGCCGTCCGCGGTGATCCGGACCTGCACCGACCGCCGGTCACGCGTGTCGGGGACGCGCTCGGCGAGCCCGGCGCGTTCCAGGGTGTCGACCAGGCCGGTCACGTTCCGGGAGCTCACCCCGGCGGAGCCGGCGAGGTCCTTGATGTTCGCGGCGCCGCCGGCGAGCCGGATCAGGATGTCGAGGGCGCCGGGGCTCAGGCCGCGGTTGTCGGTGCCCCGCGAGCGCAGCCCCTCGAGACTGCGCGCGGCGGTGCGGACGGCGGCCGCGGCCTCCATCACGCCGGTGTCTTCGCCGAGCGTGAACCCGGCCAGAGCGCTGCGGACCTCGGGGGAGTAGAGCCGGCCTTCCTCGTCCCGGGCGAAGTTGAGTACGTCATTCATAGTGAAGCACTACATTAGTACGTACTTCCGTATCTCTGTCAACACTCTGTCCGGGGCCTGTCCGCTCGCGGGCGTTAACCAGGCTTTCGCCCGGCGTTAGCCTCGGTCCCGGGACAGGTTCGCTTTCTGCCACCCATACTGACCCGGCTCGCCACCACGACACCCCCGGAGTCCCCATGACGGACGTCAACCGACGACGTTTTCTGCAGCTGGCCGGCGGTACCGCCGCCCTTTCCGCGCTGTCCACCAGCATCGCCCGTGCCGCGGAGATCCCCGCGTTCCACCGGACCGGGACGCTGCGGGACGTCGAGCACATCGTGGTGCTGATGCAGGAGAACCGGTCGTTCGACCACTACTTCGGCACGCTGCGCGGGGTCCGCGGCTTCGGCGACCCGCGGCCGGTGACGTCGGCGAACGGCAAGTCGGTCTGGGCCCAGTCCGACGGCAAGCGCGACATCCTGCCGTTCCGCCCTGATGCGGACAACCTGGGCCTGCAGTTCATCCAGGACCTCCCGCACGGCTGGAACGACACGCACGCGGCGTGGAACGGCGGCAAGTACGACAAGTGGGTGCCCGCGAAGGGCTCGACCACCATGGCGTACCTGACCCGCGAGGACATCCCGTTCCACTACGCCCTCGCCGACTCGTTCACCATCTGCGACGCCTACCACTGCTCGTTCATGGGCTCGACCGACCCGAACCGCTACTACATGTGGACCGGGTACACGGGCAACGACGGCCAGGGCGGCGGCCCCGTCCTCGGCAACGACGAAAAGGGCTATTCCTGGACGACCTACCCCGAGCGCCTGGAGCAGGCCGGGGTGTCGTGGAAGATCTACCAGGACATCGGCGACGGCCTCGACGCCGCCGGCGGCTGGGGCTGGATCGACGACGCCTACCGCGGCAACTACGGCGACAACTCGCTGCTGTACTTCAACTCCTACCGCACCGCCAAGCCCGGCGACGCCCTCTACGAGAAGGCCCGCACCGGCACGAACGCCAAGGCGGGCGAGGGCTACTTCGACCGGCTGCGCGCCGACGTCAAAACCGGTCGCCTGCCCCAGGTTTCGTGGATCACCGCGCCCGAAGCGTTCTGCGAGCACCCGAACTGGCCGGTGAACTACGGCGCCTGGTACATCGCGCAGGTCCTCGACGCGCTCACCGCGAACCCGGACGTGTGGAGCAAGACCGCGCTGTTCATCACCTACGACGAGAACGACGGTTTCTTCGACCACGTCGTCCCGCCGTACGCGACGGCCGGACAGTCCACTGTGGACACCGCGGGCGAGATCTTCGCTGGCTCGGCGGCGAACCCGGCCGGCCCGTACGGACTCGGCCAGCGCGTGCCGATGCTCGTGGTGTCGCCGTGGAGCAAGGGCGGCTACGTCTGCTCGGAGACGTTCGACCACACCTCCATCATCCGGTTCATCGAACGGCGCTTCGGCGTGCACGAGCCGAACATCACGGCCTGGCGCCGCTCGGTCTGCGGAGACCTGACCTCGGCGTTCGACTTCGCCCGGCCCGACGCGCGGGTGCCCGCCCTGCCGGACACCGCGGAGTACCTCCCGCCGGACCGCAACCGGCACCCGGACTACGTGCCCGCCGTCCCGGCGAAGGCCGTGCTGCCAAAGCAGGAGCCGGGGCTGCGGCCGGCGCGGGCGCTGCCTTACGACCTCGCCACCGACGCCCGGGTGGGGGCCGCGCTGGACCTGACGTTCGTCAACCAGGGCCGGGCGGGCGCGACCTTCTACGTCACCTCTCCGGGTGGCGAGCCGCGGACGTACACCGCGGGCGCGGGCTGCTCCCTCGCCGCCACGCTGCCGGTTGCCGGGGGGTACGACTACACCGCGCACGGGCCGAACGGGTTCCTCCGGCAGTTCCGGGGCGGTTCGGCCGGGCCGGAGGTGAGCGCCCGGCCGGAGGGGCGCAGCGGCAACCTGGCGCTCGTCCTGACCAACAGCGGCCCGGCCCCGGTGCGGCTCACGCTGACCGACGCGTACACCGGCCGGTCGACGTCGCGGCAGCTGAAGCCGGGCGCGCGGGTGGTCGAGGTGGTGGACACGCGGCGCAGCGGCCACTGGTACGACGTCTCGATCGTGTCGGACCGCGATCCGCGCTTCCTGCGCCGCCTCGCGGGGCACGTCGAGACCGGGCGGCCGAGCACGAGCGACCCGAACACGCTCACCGGCTGAGCTCGATCGGGGGCGTTTGTCACCCGGCCGTGGTGGCGTCCGTTGCGGCTCCCGGTTCCGGGTGGGACGGTCGGGGAACCGACTGTTTTCCCACCACGGAACCAGGAGTGCGGATGACCACCACCGAGATGCCTGCCGTGCACGAGTGCACGGTCAGCGGCTGTTCCTACAACCACGACGGCTGCCACGCCTTCGCGATCACCGTCGGCGGCGGCAACGGGTCGGCGGACTGCGGCACGTTCGTCCCGTTGAACACGAAGGGCGGCTTGGACCGGGTCGTGGCCCAGGTCGGCGCGTGTTCGCGGACGGACTGCCGGCACAACTCGTCCCTGGAGTGCACGGCGGACAACATCCGCGTCGGCCCCGGCGACGGCGGCCACGCGGCGAACTGCCTCACGTACACGACGAGGTAGCACCGGCCGGCCCGGTCGAGTGCCCTGCGCGGCAGGTCGTGAGTGAGAAACAGTGTTCCAACACTGTTTCTCACTCACGAGCCTGGGTGCGGTAGGGGCAGTCGGGCGGGCTCCGGGGCAGGGCCGAACTCAAGGGCCGTTCGGCCCTCGGCCACCTCCGTCGTGCCGCGCAGGACCAGGCCGCACTCCTGCGCCAGGGCGGTCAGCTCGGCCGCCGTCCTCTCGCGGCCGCCGAAGCACATCAGCATGAACAGGTCCATCGCCGTGCCCGCGGCCCGGCGCAGGGGCTCGATCACCACCACCGTGCCGTGCGCACCCGCCGCGCGGCGGCAGCCGGTCAGGATGGTGCGGGCGTGGTCGTCGTCCCAGTCGTGGAGGATGTCGGACAGCACGTACGCGTCCGCTCCGGGTGGCAACGGGTCGAAGAAGCTGCCCGCCACCGCGCTCGCCCGGTCGCCGAGCCCGTCCGCCGCGAACCGGGCCGCCGCCGCGGCGGCCGACGGGGCCAAGTCCAGCACCTCGCCGCGCACCGCCGGGTGCGCGCGCAGGATCTCCGCGAGCACGACGCCGTCCCCGCCGCCGACGTCGACGATCCGGGGGAACCGCCCCCAGCCGAACCGCGCGGCGATCTGCGGCGCCTGCGTCCGGAACCGCCAGTTCATCTGGGCGTCGAACGTCCGCCGCAGCCGTGGGTCGGCGTCGATGTCCGCCCAGAAGTCCCGGCCGTACCGCTGTTCGTAGGCCGGCCTGCCGGTGGTGATCGTGCCCAGGAGGTCGGCGAACGCCAGCTCCGCACGGCCACCCGCGGCGTGGATGTCGAGCAGCAGCTTGGCGCCGTCCGTGCGCAGCTGCGCCCCCAGCTCGGTGGGCCGGTAGCGGCCGGACTCCGCGTCGCACGCGAAGACCCCGGCCGTGACGAGGTGGTCCAGCAGGCAGGTCAGCGCCGGTGCGGACGCGCCCGTGGCGGCGGCGAGCTCGGCGGCCGTCGCTTCTCCGTGTTCCGCGAGACCGAGTGTCGCCGCCACCCGGACGGCCATGGGCGTGGCCAGGTCGGCCAGCGCGAGGATCGACTGCTTCACCGGGTCGAGACTAGCGAGAGCGTGGCATCATGGCGATCGGCAAACCGAACGAAAGGCGTCGCTGATGGACGCTTTACCGAACGATGACGGCGGTCCGTCGATCCGCGACATGCTGGCGGTCAACCTCCGCGCGGCGCGGGCGGCACGCGGCCTGTCGCTGTCCGAGCTGTCCCGGCGCTCTGGCATCGGCAAGGCGACGCTGTCGCAGCTCGAAGGCGGCACCGGCAACCCGACCATCGAGACCGTGTTCAGCCTGTCGCGGGTCCTCGAGGTCGCCATCTCCGACCTGCTCGACCACCGGCCGCGCGGAGGGCTGACCGTGGTGCGGGCCGCCGAGGTCGAAGTCCTCCGCGGCGAGGGCGTCGACCTGCGGCCGCTGCGCCGGATCGAGGCCGAGAACAGCGTCTTCGAGGTCTACGACCAGCTCGTCCGCGGGGACGCGCCGCAGCGCTCGCAGGGGCACGTCGGCGTCGAGCACACCGTCGTGCAGGCCGGCCGGCTGTGCGTCGAGGTGGCCGGCCGGACCGTGGAACTCGGGCCCGGCGACTACGTCGCGTTCGACGCCGGCGAGCCGCACCGCTACACCGCCCCGGACGGCCCCGTGCAGTCGGTGCTCCTGCTGCAGTACCGCGCGGGCGAACGGCTCGACGGCGAGCCGCACCCCGTCCTGGCCGATTGACGCGATCCGGATCGAGACCTATCGTTCGCTATACCGAACGCTGGAGGGTCGATGAACCGAACGCGAGTGGTGGTGATCGGCGCCGGGATCGTCGGTGCGGCGTGCGCCCGGGAACTCGCCCTGGCGGGTTTCGACGTCCTGGTCCTCGACCGCGGCCGTCCCGCGGGCGGCACCACTTCGCACGGGGAAGGCAACCTGCTGGTCTCCGACAAGGGTCCGGGCGCCGAGCTCGCGCTCGCGCAGCTGTCGGCCCGGCTCTGGCCGCGGCTGGTGGCCGAGATCGCCGAACACGACCCGCGGGCGGCCGCCGCGACGGAGTTCGACCCGAAGGGCGGCATCGTCGTGGCCACCACCGAGGCCGGAGCCGGCGCGCTCGTCGCGTTCGCCGAGGCGCAACGCACCGCCGGCGTGCGCACCCAGCGGCTCTCCGCGGCGGACGTCGCGGCGGCCGAACCCGCGCTGACCCGCGACGTGACCGCCGCCGTCCGCTACCCGGAGGACGCCCAGGTGCAGCCGGCCGGCGCCGCGCTGGCCCTGCTGGGTTCGGCACTGCGCTACGGCGCCCGGCTGCGCACCGGCGCCGAAGTCACCGGCGCCCGGGTCCGGGACGGCCGGATCACCGGGGTCCGCGTGGCCGGCGAAGTGGTCGAGGCGGACGTGGTGGTGAACGCGGCGGGCCCGTGGTCGGGGCCGGTGTCGGCCCGGCTGGGCGCGCCGATCGCGGTCCGGCCCCGCCGCGGCGAGGTCCTGGTGACCACGCCGATGCCGGGCATAGTGCGGCACAAGGTGTACGACGCGGACTACGTCGGCGCGGTCGGCACGGGCAGCGGCGAGCTGCAGACCTCGGCGGTGGTGGAGTCGACCTGGGGCGGCACGGTGCTGATCGGCTCGTCCCGCCGCCGCGTGGGCTTCGACGACACGCTCCGGCCGCACGTGCTGGGCGCGATCGCGGCCAAGGCGGTCCGGCTCTTCCCGGCACTGGCCGACGCCGCGGTGATGCGCGCGTACGGCGGTTTCCGCCCGTATGTGGACGACCACCTGCCGGTGCTGGGCGAGGACCCGAGGCTCGCCGGCCTGTGGCACGCGACCGGCCACGAAGGCGCGGGCATCGGCCTGAGCACCGGGACGGCTCGCTTGCTGCGGGAACTGCTGACGGGCGCGACCCCGTCGATGCCGGTGGAGGAGTTCACCGTGGACCGTCCGGCGGTGCTGGCGTGAGCGAGCCGATCGAAATCACCGTCGACGGCGAAACCGTCACCGGGCTCGCCGGGCAGACCGTCGCCGGCGTGCTGCTCGCCGCCGGGTGGCTGTCCTGGCGGACCACGCGGTCCGGCGCGCCGCGCGGGGTCTTCTGCGGCATCGGTGCCTGCTTCGACTGCCTGCTCACCGTCAACGGCGTCGCCGACGTGCGTGCCTGCCGCCGCCGCGCCGCCGACGGCGACGAGATCCGGACCCAGACGCGGGAGGAGCGCGCGTGACGCACGTCGTCATCGTCGGTGCCGGGCCCGCCGGGCTCGCGGCCGCCGAGCACGCGCTCGCCGCCGGGGCCGACGTCACCGTCCTCGACCAGGCGGACGCGCCCGGCGGCCAATTCCACCGGGGCGCCGCGCACCGGTTCGAGGCGCTGCTGAGCCGGTGCGCGTGGTGGCCGGAAAGCACTGTCTGGGCCGTGGAAGGCCGGCGGGTGCACGTCCTGCGCGGCCCGGCCGACGGGACGCACCGCCGTCGCCGCACCCTCGAACCCGACGCGCTGGTCCTGGCCACCGGCGCACACGACCGCGTCCTGCCGTTCCCCGGCTGGCAGCTGCCCGGCGTGTTCACCGCGGGCGCCGCGCAGGCACTGGCCAAGGGGGAGCGGGTCGCCGTCGGGCGGCGGGTGCTCGTCGCCGGAGCCGGGCCGTTCCTGCTGCCGGTCGCCGAGTCCCTGGTGGACGTCGGCGCCGAGGTCCTCGGCGTCCTGGAGGCGAACCCGGCCCGCACTGTCCTCCAGGGATGGTCCTGGCACGCGGCCGCCCACGTCGGCAAGATGACCGAACTGGTTCGTCACGCCGGCACGCTGGCCCGGCACCGCGTCCCCTACCGCATGGGCCGGGCGGTGATCGAGGCCCGCGGTGACGACCGGGTCCGCGAAGCCGTCACCGCTCGCGTGCGCGCGGACTGGTCGGTCGTCCCCGGCACCGAACGCACCTACGCGATCGACGCGCTCTGCGTCGGACACGGCTTCGTGCCGCAGCCCGAACTGGCCGTGGCGGCCGGCTGCGCCCTCGACGGCGGGTTCGTCCGGGTCGGCGACGACCAGCGCACCAGCGTCGCCGGCGTGTTCGCCGCGGGGGAGCTCACCGGGATCGGCGGCTCGGTCGCCGCCGCGGCGGAAGGCGCGGTCGCCGGGTGGGCCGCCGCCGGGAGGACGCCGGGCCGCGCCCTGCTCGAGCGGCGCGACCACGCCCGTGCCTTCGCCCGCCGCCTGGCCGCCGCCCACCCGATCGGCGCGGCGTGGCCCGGCTGGCTGCGCGAAGACACGATCGTCTGCCGGTGCGAGGAAACCAGCTACGGCGACCTGAAGACCGCCGCCGCGGACCCGGCCGCACCCGGCCCGCACGCGCTCAAGCTCGGCACCCGCGCCGGGCTCGGTCCGTGCCAGGGCCGGATGTGCGGCCTCGCCGTCGCGGACCTCTGCGGCGGCGCCGAACGCCACCACCGTCCGATCGCCCAGCCGATCCGCCTGGGCGAGCTCGCCGAACCGAAGGAGCTCCCATGAACACCCGCGACCTCGGGGGCGTGGTCGTCGCCGCCGCGTTGCCCTACCGGGCCGACGACACCGCCCCGGCCGGGCTGGCCGTCGACTACGACGCCTACGCCGAGCACTGCCGGTGGCTCGTCGCGAACGGCTGCCGCGGGGTCGGCCCGAACGGTTCCCTCGGCGAGTACTCCTCGCTCACCGACGACGAACGCCGCCGCGTCGCCCGCACCGCGATCGAGGCCGTCGGCACGGACGGGATCGTCGTCGTCGGCGTCCACGGCCCCGGCGCGCACCAGGCGCGGTACTGGGCCGAGGCGGCGGCCGAGGACGGCGCGCACGGCGTGCTCTGCCTGCCGCCGACGCTCTACCGCGCCAACCGCGGCGAGGTGCTCGCCCACTTCGAGGCGGTGGCGTCGGCAGGCCTGCCGGTGATGGTCTACAACAACCCGTTCGACACGAAGGTCGACCTCACGCCGGACCTGCTGGCCGAGATCGCGCAGATCGACAACGTCGTGGCCGTCAAGGAGTTCTCCGGTGACGTCCGCCGCGTGCTGGAGATCCGCGAGCGCGCACCCGGCCTGGCGGTGATCTCCGGCGCCGACGACGTCGTCCTGGAAAGCCTGCTGATGGGTGCGACCGGGTGGTTCGCCGGGTTCCCCAACGTGTTCCCGGCCGAGTCGGCGCGGCTGTACGAGCTCGCCACGGCGGGCAAGCTCGAGGAGGCCAGGGCGCTGTACGAACCGCTGGTGGCCGCGTTCCGCTGGGACTCGCGCACCGAGTTCGTCCAGGCCATCAAGTTCGGGATGGACCTGGTCGGCCGCCGCGGCGGGCCGTGCCGTCCGCCGCGGGGTCCGCTTTCGGACGTCCACCGCGAGCAGGTCCGCGCGGACATGGGTCGCGCGCTCGCGGCGCTGGGGGTGGCGTAGATGCGGGCGTCGCGCGCGATCACGGCGGTCGACTCGCACACCGAGGGCATGCCGACCCGGGTGGTGACCGGCGGCGTCGCCCCGATTCCCGGTGCCACGATGGCCGAGCGCCGCCGCCACTTCATGGCGCACCTGGATCACCTGCGGCAGTTCCTGATGAACGAACCGCGCGGCCATGCGGCGATGAGCGGGGCGATCCTGCAGCCGCCCTGCCGCGAGGACGCCGACTGGGGCGTGGTGTACATCGAGGTGTCCGGCTGCCTGCCGATGTGCGGCCACGGCACGATCGGGGTCGCCACGGTACTGGTGGAGACGGGCATGGTGGAGGTGACCGAGCCGACGACGGTGGTGCGCCTGGACACCCCGGCCGGGCTGGTGCACGCGGAGGTGTCGGTCCGGGACGGGCACGCGACTCGGGTCAAGCTGCGCAATGTGGCGTCGTTCCTCGCCGAGCGCGACGCCGAGGTTTCCGTGCCGGGCCTGGGCTCGGTCCGCTACGACCTCGCGTACGGCGGAAATTTCTACGCGATCCTGGACTTGTCCTCTGTGGACATCCCGTTCGACCGGGCGGAGAAGGACCGGATCCTGGCCGCGGGGCTGGCGATCATGGGCGCGATCAACGAGCAGCGGCCGCCGAAGCACCCGGAGGACCCGCTGATCGGCGGGTGCAAGCACGTCCAGTTCTTGGCGCCGGGGTCGGACGCGCGGGCGTCGCGGAACGCGATGGCGATCCATCCGGGCTGGTTCGATCGGTCGCCGTGCGGCACCGGGACGTCCGCCCGGATGGCCCAGCTGCACGCCCGCGGTGAGCTGCCGCTGCACACGCCGTTCGAGAATTCTTCGTTCATCGGCACGACGTTCACCGGTGAGCTGGTCGCCGAGACCGAGGTGGGTGGCGTGCCGGCGGTGGTGCCGGAGTTCTCCGGCCGGGCGTGGATCACCGGCACGGCGACGTACCTGCTCGACCCGGACGACCCGTTCCCGGCGGGGTTCGTGCTCTAGGCGGGCTGCCAGAGCTCGATCCGGTGGCCTTCGGGATCAGTGACCCAGCCGAAGCGCCCGACCCCGGCCATGTCCTGCACCTCGTCGGCGACGTCCGCGCCGCGGGCGCGGAGCTGCTCGAGCATGGCGTCGAGGTCGCGGACCCGGAAGTTGAGCATGGTCTGCTGGGTCTCGGAGCCGAAGTAACCGGTCCCGGCCTCGAACGGCGCGAAGACGGTGGGCCCGGGTTCCTGCTGCCAGAGGCCGTTTTCGTCGGTGTCGAGCCCGAGGCAGTCGCGGTACCAGGCGGCGAGGGCGGCGGGGTCGGTGGCGCGGATGAAGTACCCACCGATGCCGAGCACACGTTCCATGCGCCGATCCTGCCAGCCAGGGTGCCGGTGGGGCGGCTGACACGCGGCAGCCCCTAACCGGTGATGCAGGTGGCCGTCGTGCCGGTGCCCGTTCCCGTGCCCTGGTAACCGAATTCCGTCGACTGGCCCGCGGCCAGCGCGCCGTTGAAGCCGGTGTTCGTGAAGCGGACCGCGCCCGTGTCGCCGCTGCGGCCCGCGTTCCACGCCGAGGTGATCGCCGCTCCCGTCGGGAGGTCCGCCGCCACCGTCCAGCCGGTGATCGGGGCCGCTCCGGCCGTGACGCGGATCGTCGTCACGAACCCGCCCGTCCACTGGTTCACCGAGACCGCCGCCGTGCAGGCGCCACCCGAGGGCGTGGTAGGAGTCGTGGGGGTGGTCGGGGTGGTGGGCGTGGTCGTGCCCGGGCCGTCGGTCAGGGTGGGTGTCGTCCAGTCGCGCCACTCGGCGAGGTTGCCCGCCTTCTTCGCCGAAATCCGGAACACTCCGGGCGCGCTGCCGGTCTTCAGCAGGAACTTCTGGATGTTCTGCTGCAGTGGTGTCCGCCATTCGGGCCGGGACGCGCAGTGGGTGCCGTCCTGCACGTCGGACCAGTAGGTGATGTTGCCGCCCGCGCCGAGCGCCTGGTACACCTCCGCGCCGGCCAGCGCCGCGACGCTGCCGGAGCGCGCGGCCAGCCAGTCGATGTGCGGGTTCTCCATGATGAAGAGCCCGCGCGGCGCGACCATGCCGACCAGTTCGTGCGTGTCCACCGGCAGCCCGGCCGGATTGCCGGTGTAGGCGCTGAACGCGTCGCCGAACCACGGCTGTTCCCCGTAGGCGTTGCTCAGCCCCTGCGACCCGCTTTCCCCGGGGATCGCGCGCAGGGCCGGGACGCCGGCGGTGCCGGATTCGATCGGCATGGTCAGCGCGATGCGCTGGTCCAGCACGCCGATCGCGAAGGCGCTCTTGCCGTACCGCGAACACCCCGTGACGCCCAGCGCGTCCGCCTTGAGCACCTGCCCGCCCGACCGCTCGAGGACGTCGATGATCCGGCTCACGCCCCACGCCCACGCGGCGAGCAGCCCGGTGCTGCTGGACGAGCCGTAAATGCTGTAGAACGCCCCTTGTTTGTTGTTCCGCGGCGTTCCTTCCTTGCCGACGGCCAGCGGGTCGTAGCTGATCACGGCGGCGCCGGAGGCCCGGATCGTGGCGGTGTCCGCACCGAATCCGCCGACCACGAAGACGGCCGGGAACGGCCCGGTTCCGCTCGGCAGCTGCACGCCCGCGGAAAAACTGGCGCTGCGGCCGTTTTCGCTGACGTTGACGGTGATGTTCGTGGCCGATACGGTTCCGGTGACCGTGGCGGGCTTCGCCGGTTTCTGGCCGTAGATCGTCCGTTCCGCCAGTTTCCTGATCTCTTCGCGGCGGCACCGCCAGTCGGACTTCGAGGTGATCCGGGTGCCGTCGATCTTCTTGAAGGGATCGGGAAGTTTGGCCGTCGAGGGAAACGAGCCGGGCAGTGAAACCGGGCAGTCGGCGCCGTCGTCTTCGACCGCCGCGGCGGCGCCGGAGGCCGCCGTGACCATTCCGGTCACGGCGAGCAGGGTGGCCATCAGCAGCACGAGGGCAGGGCGGATCCGGGAACCGGGCACGGGGGTGCTCCCTTCCGGTGAAACGAATGTGAAAACGGTAGGACCGTTTCGTTTTCGTCGTCAAGAAGGGAGCCGGGACCGAAACTTTCGAAATGCCGGTGATTTCGAAAGTTTCGGATTCCGCGGTTCAGTGTGCGTTTTCGGTGGCGCTCGGACGGCGCGGCGGTTCGGGCGGGCGGGCGCCGCCGGTCCGCGGCACGATCCGGGCGGCGGCCGTGCCGAGCCCGGTCGGCCCGAACGCCGAGGCGGGCAACGCCGGCGGCCGGCCGGGTGCGTCGGGCGGGCGGGGCGGGGTCACGGGCTCGGGCATCATCCCTCCCGGCCGATCTCGGCGCTTTCGAGGACGGCGAGGGCGTCGGGGACGAGGACGGCGGCGGAGTAGTAGGCGGAGAC
>NZ_BNAW01000054.1 GCF_014654205.1 Amycolatopsis bullii | reverse complement strand
GCGGTGTACCCGGCCGACAGCGCGTTGTGGGTGCCCTTGTGGCTGGCGGAGCGAGGGGTGTGCAGCTGGCTGGCGGTCGGCGTGCGCGTACTGCGCGGTGGTGTTTCCTACCGGGACGGGCGGTTGCGGGTGGCCGCTCATTCGGCGGACTGGCTGCGCGATCGGGTGAAGGTGACGGGGGTCAAGGCGCGGCGCGCGGGATGGTGGCGGCCGAGCAGCCGGGCCCCTGCGCGGACACGCTCGGCTGGCCGGCGTCGCCGATGATCAGCTCCTCGCTCGTGCGGGAGCCGAGTGGAGCAGCGCGAGCAGCGCCAAGCAGGCGGATCCCTAGGCCTGGCGGTTCTCACCGCCGCCGCCACCCGTGCGGCGAACGACGGGAGTTCCCCGGCCGCCCTCGCCGCCGGCTACGACCGTGTTTTCCTCATCGCGGCCGGACTCGCATTGGCCATCGCAGCGGCCAGCCTGCTGCTGCCGCGCCACCGGAGCACCGCGACCGATTGAATCAAGGCACCTTGAGCTGGTGCGGGTAATGAAGTTTGGTGACGCGGTCCTACCTACCAGGAGTTCTGGATTATCTCGGTGTGACTCAGGGCGAGCGTCATCGACCCTGTCCACCTGCGCGGCCTGCGGATCCGGAGCGCCGCTTACTGAGCGGCTTCCGGCCATCACTGACCAAGTCGCCACGAATGAAACGCCGGTCGCGGGGTATGCGCACGGCATGACGACTTCGCCGTTCGAGCCGAATCCGGAAACGGGACATCAGGAGATCGCAGCCGCCGATCCCGGCCGGGGGGGGGCGCCTGGCACCGCCGACGGCTTCGGGTCCGGTGAGACCGGGCCGGATGTGATTCTTCCGAACGACGACGGCGAAGATGAGCCCGATGCGTGAGCACGGCTGATTCTCGACGTCGAGCTGCATTCGGCAATGTGGTACCGCTAGGTCGCCAACTCACTGGTAGCCGAGGCCTCTTTGCGGCTTCAGGATCTCTTGCCTACATCTACTTTGCCCCTGTGCGGTGACCGTGCCGTGGTCCTGAAGGGGTGAGTTTGACTAAGTCAACTTGACAGGGCCCCATCGTCCCGCGCTATTCGAACAAATGTTCGATTAGGTCCGGTTCGCTCGCGGCTTCCCCGCGTGAGCGTCTCCGGTGCGTGTTTTCGTCACGTAGGCAGTTTCGCCGGCGGCCGCCGGCGTTCCCGGCACGGCGATGGCGGTGACGCCCAGCGCGAGCGCCAGGCTGATCAGGGGGCGCAACAGTTTGACCACGGCGGTTCCTTCCGATCCTGCGGTATCAGATGGTGAGCAACCGGTCATTCCGGTTTCCGCTCGGCCACCTTCCGGAAGCAGCCACAACTCCACGGTTGCGGCCTGGGGTTCAGCATTTGCCTGATTTTTGTTGAATCCCCCGGTGGCAGGCCGTATACAGAAAGTGTGACGGGGGAGAGCGAGCCGGAGGTCACGGCCGACGTGCTGGGCACTCTGGTGGTCCGCGTGGACGGCGTACCGGTGTCGCTCGGGCACACCCGCCAGAAAGCGGTATTGGTGGTGCTGCTGACCGAGGCGGGTCAAGTGGTGCCGCCGGATCGGCTGATCGAGCGCGTGTGGGGCGAGCGTCCCCCCAGCCGGGCGCGTTCGGTGCTGCGGACCTACTTGTCCCACCTGCGTCGGGCCCTGGCTGGTACCGGCATCACAATCACGTGGCGGGGTACCGGTTACCTGGTGACCGCCGGTCCCGGGACCGTGGATCTGCACCGTTTCCGCCGATTGCTTACCGAGGCCCGCAGCACCGACGACCCTTGGCGTGCGTCGGCGTTGGCGGACGAAGCGCTGGGATTGTGGCGCGGCGAGCCCCTGGCGGAGCTGGACACCCCGTGGGCGCACTCGACGCGTGAACACCTGCGCCGGGAACATGCCGCGGCCCGGGCTGACTGGATCGACTGGGCGTTGACGTGCGGTCGGCACGGCGAACTGGTGCCCGAGCTGCTCACCCGCGCCACCGACGACCCGCTGGACGAACGCCTGGCCGGACAGCTGATGCTCGCGCTTTACTACGAGGGACGCCAGGCCGATGCGTTGGAGCACTACCAGCGCACCCGGCGGCAGCTGGCCGAAGAACTGGGTACCGACCCGGGCCCGGCATTGCAGGACCTGCACCACCGCATCCTTTCTGCGGACTCGAGCCTGGTCATTCCCGAGTCCCGGCCCGCGCGAGAGAGTGGCCCGGCCGCAGTGCCTCGGCAACTGCCCGCACCCCCGCTGCCGTTCGTCGGCCGCCGGGATGAGCTGGAGCACCTGGACGCGGTGTTCACCACGGCCGGGCCGGGCGCGACGGTGGTGATCTCGGCGATCGCGGGTGCCGGCGGTATCGGGAAGACCTGGCTGGCGCTGCACTGGGCCCATCGCCACATCGATGACTTCCCCGATGGACAGCTGTTTGTCGACCTGCGCGGGTTTAGCCCGGATGGTGAAGCGATGAACTCTGCCGCTGCGGTCCGCGGTTTCCTCGATGCACTGGGCGTCGAGCCTGGCCGTCTCCCGGCCGATCTGCATGCACAAGCCGCCCTGTTCCGGAGCCTGGTCGCGGGTAAGCGGATGCTGATCGTGCTCGACAACGCCGCCGACACCGGTCACGTCAGCGCCCTGCTGCCCGGCGGTCGCTCGTGCACGGTGCTGGTGACCAGCCGCAATCGCCTGACCGGCCTGGTCGCCGGCCATGGTGCCCAGCATTTCCCCCTGGACCTGCTCACCAAAGGCGAAGCACTCGCATTGCTGCGCTCCCGGCTCGGCGCCGACCGAGTCGATGCGGAGCCGGAAGCAGTGGCGGACCTGCTTGCTTCGTGCGGCCGCTTCCCGCTGGCTCTGGGTATCGCGGCCGGGCGCGCTCGCACCCAGCCCGCTCTGTCGCTGGCGTCGTTGGCGGCCGAGCTCGCCGAGCTGGGTCTGGGGGCGCTCGACTCGGACGATCCGGGAGCCAGCGTGCCCGCGGTGCTCTCCTGGTCGCTTCGAGCCCTGGCTCCGCAGGAGGCGACCGCATTCGCGCTGCTCAGTGCCGCTCCCGGCCCCGACATCGGGCTGCCCGCCGCTACCAGTCTCTTGGCGCTGTCGCCGGAGCAGACGCACAGAACGCTGCAGGCCCTGGTGGACGCCTCCCTGCTGGACCGGGACGTGCAGGGCCGCTACACCATGCACGACCTCATCCGCGCCTACGCGACCACTCTCACCTCCGCTGTGCCGGAGCCCGAACGTCAGGCAGCGCTGGACCGGGTGGTCGACTTCTACTTGCAGTCCGCCGTTAACGCCGACCGCCTCCTGGATCCCCACCGCGCGCCGATCCGGCTGGGCTCGCCCTCCTCAGGCGTGCGACCCCAGCCGATGGCGGATCTGCCGGACGCATTGGCCTGGCTGGACGTCCATCATCCGCACCTGCTCGCCGCCCAGCACGTCGCCGCTCGCCTGCACCGTGACCAGAAGGTGTGGCACCTGGCTTGGGCGTTGAGCACCTTCCATGGCAGGCGAGGGCACCGCCACGACAAGTTCGCCGTGTGGCGAGCCGCGCTGGACGCGGCCGGCCGGTTGCACGATCCGGTCGCCCGCATCTTCGCTCACCGCCTGCTCGGTAGTGCACACGCCGAACTTCAGCGGCACAGCAATGCCATCGAACACCTGCACCAGGCACTGGACTTGGCTCAGGCCCATGGCGACCGGCTTCAGCAGGCGCGCACGTATGACACGCTCGCGTGGGCTTGGGCCCGACAGGGAGATCCCGGGCTGGCGCTGGAAAACAGCAGATATGCGCTGGAACTCTTCCGTGCTCTCGAGCAGCCGGTCTGGGAGGCGAACGCGCTCAACACCGTCGGCTGGTACGCCGCACAGCTGGGCGACTACGACACCGCGCGCAACCATTGCGAGGCTGCCCTGACGCTGCACCGCCGCCACCAGGATCTGGATGGCGAAGCCGAAGCCCTGGACAGCCTCGGCTTCATCGACCACCACACCGGCCGTCACCACGAAGCCCTGAACTTCTACGAGCAATCCGTGGCCTTGTTCCGTGCCCTGGGTAATACTGTCGAGGTCGCCCGTGTCCTGGACGGCACCGGCCACCCTCACCTGGCCCTCGGCCGTCCCACGCTCGCCCTCCACGCCTGGCGGGAAGCCATGGAGCTGTACCGCGAACAAGGCCGTGACAGCGACGCCGAACGCATCCAGCGGCAACTCGACCATCTCGAAAACAGCGTTGCCGCCGGACACGACAGCGCGTGTTGAGTCCGACGCTTCCCCGGGGCGCGAGCGACGAGGGAGCGCACGCAAGGTGTGCGGCGGGCGCGATCACGTGGAGCTTGCTGAGGGAACCCACATCCACGGCAAAGGCGACGACCACCACCGGCGGCGCCCTGGTTGCTGATGCCGGCGGGGTCGAACCCGGTTCAGCCCGGGCTGCAGCAGGTCCCGTCGACGGAGCGCACCGAGAAGGTGGTGCCCTCGGTGGCCGGTTCGGTGGCCGAGCCGGCGTGCGAAGTACTTTCGGGTCCGGCGCCATCCGGACCACCTCGGCGGCGGTGTCGGTGAGCTGAGGAGTACGGGACACCGGGTGGTCGAGCAGGCCAGTCTTGCGCTGTGGACGACAGGCCCAGGGTATCGGGCCGACGTCGGACGGCGACGATCCGAGCGCCTTCTGGGACGTCGACCAGGCAGGTGCCGACGCCGATCACGGCCATCTGGAAGGTCGGCCTCGGTTCGCTGATCGCTTCGTCATCGCGTCCTTGTGTTTTCCGGCCTTCGCCAGGGCTGAAACCACTGACTCGATGGCTGCTCCCCTTGCGGTACTTCCCGGCAGGCATGAGATGGCGCGGTATACAGGTCGAGAGACCACGCCACCGGCCGGCGCGGCACATTACAGACTTGACGATCGGAGCCACGAACGGCGGGGCTACGCGCCGCCCAGCGGCCACGGGTCGGAGGTTGTGCGCAAGCCGTGATCACTGCGACGGCGCGGGAACCGACCGCGAGCAGTGGATTTAACGCAGATTGGGCGGATCCTGAATTGTGGATTGCCACAGTGGTTTCCACACCGCCTGGACAGGACAGGTCCAGGTGCTTTCGCGAAGGAGGCAATCGTGCACAAGTCGATCATGATGGCCGTCTCCGCCTCGGCGGCGGGCATCGCCTTGCTGGCGGGGACAAGCGCGGCTCATGCCGACGTTGCGCAGGCAGCGCCCGTCTCGACCGTGGCTGGCCCCGCCGCCGTTCTGCAGGCCGCCGCGGGGTACGAGTGGACGTACTACGACTGGTACTGGACCATCGGGAACTGCTCGTGGGCGGGGCGGCAGCTGATGCAGGGGGATCCGAGTATCGTCACGTACCGATGCGGGCAGAACGCCTACTCGACCTGGAATCTCGATCTCCTCAGGCGAAAGTAGCGGGCAAGGGCACGACGCCGGGCTACGGTGGGCGCACCGCCTTCGGTACGCCCACCTTTTGCCCCTTGCTCGTCTTCACGGTCCACGCGAGGCTCGCCACACGTGGCTGCGTGATGACGCGATCGGCGTGGTCAAGCGCAGTCAGCTGCTCAGAGCGGGCCTCGTCGTAGCCGGGTGGTGGCGCGGTCCCCGACATCCATCTTGACGTTAACCTGTTGAAGGCGAGGCCGCCGACGGACAGCAACCACATTCCTGACTGATGCCGCTGGCGATTCCAGCGTCTGGATCGTTACGATTGGAGGTTTTTCGTGCCCCTGTTTCATCCTGGATCAGACCCGCGCATCGAGCCAGCCCGGTTCGCGGCCGCACCATGGCGGCAGCTGCGCGCACTCCGGCATGCGCCGCCGGGATGGGCGGGTCGGGGAATGCGCAAAACCGTCTTCAACGCCGCCCTCGAACAAGCGGAACAGCTGTTCGCCGCCGCGGCCAATGTCGACTACGCCACTGGCCGGCTTCCAAGGGTCGCCCGAACCGCTGGGCCGTGCGGGGCCAGCCACGCGAGGGCGGCCAGCGGGTCGCCGAGGCAGGCCGTGCCGGTGCCTTCGGAGACCAGGCGGTCGTTCCGGTACATCCGCATGGCGACGTCGCGCGCCTCGAACGGCGAGGGTGAGTTCGCGGTCGGCCAGCACGAACAGCCCGCTGAAGGCGTTGTCGGCGACGGTGTCGGTGATCGTGATGCCCCAGTCCGAGACGCGGCTGTCGACGATTTCGAGCGCGGCGCGGGCATGGTCCACGGCGGCCCGGACCCGGTCGTCGGTCAGTTCGCCGTCGAGGTCCTCGCCAGGACGAACGCGATCTCCGCTTCGACCTTGGGTTGCAGCAGCCGGTCCGAAGGCACCTCGGCGGTGCCGGAGACGTCCATGTCCGTGAACAGCACACCGAAGTCGGGCTGACCGACCCCGAGCTGCCGCTGGACGGCGGGCGAGGTCAGACCGATCTTGCGGCCGACGATCTGCGCGCCGCCCTCCAGCCGTTGCCGGACCAGCTCGTCGTGCGCCGAGTAGGCCAGGTCGACGTCCGTCGAGCCCAGGATGTCCCGCACGGGCGCGACCGGACGGCCGGTGCGTCCGGCGAGCCGGAGCCGGGCGGCGGCCTCCGCCACTGCCTTGATGGCCGTTGATACCGTCCCGGTCACCGGCCCAGCGCCGTCGTCACGGCGAACCCGGCGATCTAAGCCGGGATCGCCTCGTAGAAGCGCAACTTCAGGTCGTAGGCGCCGGTGGCGGCCAAGGACGCGTACGCCGCGATCCAGGTGCGGACCTCGTGGGGTATCTGCGCGGAGTACCGGAGTTGGAAACGCGTCTGGCGACCGCAACCCCCGATCAACGCGCGATCGTGCTGTGCGCCATCGACGCCAGACTTGCTGGACATGGGCCCTGGATGCCGTCGTCATTGCTCGAGCACGGCGCACCGCACTACATGTCCTCACGCGACCGTACCAATCTCCCACCCACCTGGTTCGCCGATGCGATCGCCGAGCTAACTCGCCGCGGCGCCGGCGACGCGAGTCTGCTGTTTGCGCGCCAAGCCGGGAAAGAAACGGAACCCGCGGGCGACGTTCTCCGGCTGGCCGAGCACCTGGAACGACGGTATATCACCGACGTCGACCACCCACCACTGCCGAAACCACATGCCTGGCCGACTCTGGTTGCGTTTGCCGCACCAGAGAGTCTGCTGGCCTTGGCTCGGGGATGCTGGCGCAGGCAGTTGCTGAAGCTGGGCTGCCAGTTCTACCTCCGCGCGATCGCTATCGGCGACGTGTCGGCCCGACATGAGTTCGCGGATCGGCTTCGCCGAGCGCGCAGGGTCGATGACGCCCTTGAGCAACTCGGCGTACTGATCCGAGATGGCGACGCCACGGCGACCACGGAAACGGCCACGATTCTGCTGGCCGAGAACCGTCCAGACGAGGCCATCGAACTGCTGAAGCCGTGGGTCGCCCGTGAACGTCGCGAGGCGCTGGCGCTTACAGCGATGGCACACTCCAAGCGTGCGGAACGTGCGGGGCCTGGCCGCGCTCTGCACCAGGGGGCGGCTGTCTGACGTTTTCGATGATCGGGACCGTGCCCTGGAGCTGTACCGCAACCTGGGGGAACAGGGAGACCTGTCAGCGGCCCTGGCTTACGCCGATATGCGCGCAGACGACCCCCGCGAGCCCGAAGCTGAACGATGCGCGGCAGCAGCCACCTGGCTGCTGCGCCTCGCCGACGAACACGGCATGGAACCAATCATCGTCGCTGCCGAACTCTTGGTCCGCGCACATGGCCCCCAGGCGGCCCTGGAGATGCTCCAACAGCGCGCCGCGGGCGAAGGCGACCACGCCTGCTACCTGGTGGGAGCACAAATCCTCGCCGACCATGAACGCGACGAGGAAGCACTGGAATGGGTGGCCTCCGCCGTCGAAAACCATGTACCGGGCGCCCCGACGCAAGCGGCGAAGATGTTCGCCGACGCCGGACTGTTCCCCATCGCTCTCGACTATGCAGAGCAAGCCGCGACCTCCGCGGACTGCGCAGCTTTCATCGAGGTCGGCCACGCGTTCGCCGCCCAGCGGCTGCCGCAGCGGGCGCTGGAGTGTTTCCGTCGTGCAGCCGAGAACGGCGACGATTCGGCGTGGGCCAAAGCTGCACGCACGGCCGCCGAAGCCGGATGGCTCGACGATGCGACCGGCCTGGCCCGGCGAGCGCAACGCGCAACGGGATCCCCTGACGCCCACCTCGTCCGTGATGTCGTTGTAGCACTGTGTCGGACAGGCCGAGCCAACGACGCCATCTGCTGGTATCTGCAGAACGCCGACACCGGCGCCCGTGACATTCTCGTACCCATCAGCAAATCTCTCCACGGGTACTCGGCGCTGAACCGGTCGAACTCACGGTTCAGGTCCTCGTCGCGGGCTTGATAGTCAACGGCGATCGACGATCTGGCGATCAGGTCGGCGGCGTCGAGCACGCCGGCGACCGCGTGCACGATCGCCGCGTACCGGGCTGGCGGTACGTCGAACGGCAGCCGCACCCGAAACTCACGCGATTCCACGTGCTCAACGGTGCCTGTACCACATCGGCGACACAAACCTCCGATCGGACGGTCTTCATCGAACGTAGCTCCGCTCAGGATGGACACTGTGTACTCCGGCCGCCGGGAGAAAAAGCGGGATCGCTGCTCCCGCGGAGCCCAGAGATACGGCGCAGAAGCCGCGTAGTCGGTACTGGTCGTGTCACCCGGGTTTAGCGGCGTCGACGGCCGAGCAGCCGGGCCGTGAGGTGCTGGCCAATCCCAACGCCGCCGCCGACGAGAACGGCGTAGCCGACCGCACGCAGGACGTCCGGGCATCGTTGCTGTCGTGGGCCCGGGGTCGGTGTGGGTTCGGGAAAAGCGTCGGTGGCGCTGTCGGGACGGGGAAGCCGGTGGGTGGCGTGCGCGACGTTGGTCAAGCGGTCGGCGACCGGCTGGCCTTCCCAGGCCAGTACTTCGATGGGGCCGAGGTCGGTAAGCGCGGCGAGGCGGTGGTCGGCGGAGGCGACCAGCCAGCAGCATCGGCCCAGTGAGTCGTGGACGCGGCGCGCGTGCGCGAGCAGTGCGTCCTCGGCCGCGTCCGGGCTGGGTGCGACGGTCAGGGAGGCCACGCGGTGCTCGGCCAGGATCGACGCGAGCGGGTCGCCGGTCTCGCTGGTGGTGGCGAAGGCAGCAATGGCGTGATGGACGGGGCCTGCCGCGGTCAGCAGGGCAGCCAGGCGGGCACGTAACAGCCGCGGCCGCAGGCTGATCGCGCCGAAGAAGTTCTCGCTGTCGATCAGCAGAGATCCTGCGCCGTCTGGAGATGTGAGGTAGTCCGACCCATCGGAAGTCCCTGGCGAAGCCGACTTCGGTTACCACGGCTGAGCGATACTGCCATCGGCGTTCAGGCCCCACCGAAGAAGCTGCTGAGTATCGACGTCCGGCCCCCAGTCTTCATCGGGCAGCATGGCGACCAAAACTTCAGGCGAGGCCGTGCCAGCATGAATTTCCTGCCACAATTTGTCGACCACGCCCTGTCTGGCCAGTATCCTGGCCAGCCGCGAGGCGGCGCGCGCGTCGCCGTTGTCGGCGCGGGCGCGGAGTTCGTCGAGTTTGTCCTGTTCGGCTAGCAGCTCGGCCAGCTGCATGGCGGCGAAACCGTCGTTGTGGTTGTCGGCGTAGACACGCAGTAGCGCCTCTGCCTGGTCAAGCTTGCCCTGTTCGGCCAGTATCTTGGCCAGCCGCCAAGCGGCGCGCGCGTCGCCGTTGTCGGCGCGGGCGCGGAGTTCGCCAAGTTTGCCCTGTTCGGCTAGCAGGTTGGCCAGCTGCATGGCGGCGAAGAGGTCGTTGTCGGTGTGGAGACGCAGTCGCTTCTCTGCTTGGTCGAGTTTGCCCCGCTCGCCCAACACAATGGCCAGCTGTATGGCGGCGTGCCTGTCGCCGTTGTCGGCATGGACGCACAGTAGCGCCTCCGCTTGGTCGAGTTCGCCCTGCTCGCTCAGTATTCTGGCCAGCCGTATGGCGGCGTGTGTGTCGCCGTTGTCGGCGCGGGTGCGCAGTTCGTCGAGCTTGTCCTGCTCGCTCAACACCTCGGCCAGCTGTATGGCGGCGTGTGTGTCGCCGTTGTCGGCGCGGGTGCGCAGTTCGTCGAGCTTGTCCTGCTCGCTCAACACCTCGGCCAGCTGTATGGCGGCGTGTGTGTCGCCGTTGTCGGCGCGGGTGCGCAGTTCGTCGAGCTTGTCCTGCTCGCTCAACACCTCGGCCAGCTGTATGGCGGCGTGTGTGTCGCCGTTGTCGGCGCGGGTGCGCAGTTCGTCGAGTTTGCCCTGTTCGGCCAGGAGGTTGGTCAGCCGCGCGGCCGCGTGTGTGTCGCCGTTGTCGGCGCGGGCGCGCAGTTCGTCGAGCTTGCCCTGCCTTACCAGCAGGTCGGCCAGGTGCATGGCGGCGAACATGTCGTTGTCGGCGCGGATGCTCATTAGCGCCGCCGCTTGGTCGAGCTTGCCCTGCTCGACCAGCAGGTCGGCCAGGTGCATGGCGGCAAAGATGTCGTTGTCGGCGCGGATGCTCAGTAGCGCCGCCGCTTGGTCGAGCTTGCCCTGCTCGACCAGCAGGTCGGCCAGCCGCATGGCGGCTGCCCTGTCCCCGGTGTCGCCGTGGATACGGCCTATTCGGATGGCTAGGGCGTACTGCATGCGACGGGTGGCGTTGCTGATCAGGCGTTGCAGGTCGTCGGGGTCGTGGACGTGGTGTGCCAGGGCGAGCCAGGTAGCTTCGGGGAGCAACTCGCTGCGGCGCAATCGGAGCAGGTCTTGCAGGAGGTAGTCGGCGACGGTGTAGCCGACGACGGTGCGTCGTTCGTGGTCGGCCACAGTGACGAGGGGAGCGGTGGCGGCGTCGTCACGTCGGTCACTGCGGGTTAGCGCGGGCAGGGCCTGGCCGAACCAGGCGTCATCGGTATGCACGGCGGTGAGATAGCCGCGGGCGGCGGCGCGCAGCAGATCAATGGTCAGGACACTTTGGATGCCCATGCGGCGGGCGTCGACCGCGGCGTGGATCACGGCTTGATGTTCGGGGAGTGCTTCGCGGTAGCGACGCAGAATGGCAGGCACGCCGGCGAGGGTCTCGGTGACGTTGTAGTCGCGGTGGGCCACCGCGGTGGCCAGCCGCGGATCGCGAGCGGCGAGTCGGGCCGCGGCTTCCCTCTCGGTGTCGCTGAACGAGGAGACGGTCAGGTGACGGGTGACCAGGTCGAGGATGTCGACTGCCTGCGGATAGCGGCGGCGGGTCGTCTGAGTGTCGGGATCCGTGGTTGTGGCGCGCAGCTGGTAGGCGTAGTCCGGCCAGAGGGTCCCAAGCACGACCACGGGAGTGTCGCCATCGAGCAGGTGACGGACCGCGGTCGCGGTCAGCGGCGTGTGCCCGGTGGCCTGGTCGGTAGTGAAGTACGGGCCGGGCAGGAAACGCTGCAGCTCGTCCAGCCACACAATCAGCGGCTCGCGTGGCCCGTCGGCGGCCAGGGCGTTGACCAGCCCCCCATCTCCTAGATCTGGAATCACCGCGCGGTAGTCGCCCAGTTCGTGGCGAGCGGCTTCGAACAGCAGCCGAGTCTTGCCCACACTCGAGGTGCCGACCAGCAGCAGAAACCCACCTTCCTGGCGTGCCTGCCGGACCCACCGCAGCACGTCGGGCCAGAGGTCGCGTTCGATGAACAGCGGAAGGTTCGGATCCAGGGCCGGCTCGCTGGTGCGCCACGGCGCCCACAGCACCCGCCGAACGGGCCCTCCAGGCTGCGGGGGTGCTTCGATCGCGGCGTGCACCCGCGCCTGTCGCGGTGAGACCGACCTCATCCGCGGCAACCCTTGCGTCGGTCCCAGGTGAGCGCGCAGGCGACGACCAGCGTCTTGGCGAGGGTCGAGCGGATCGGAGGTGGTGCCGGCCAGCCGACTGGCCTGGCGCATCTGCGCCACCCCGAGCACGATTGACCACAGCAGCGACAGCCCGCCGATCACCATGCCGATTACGCTGGCCCGCTGGTCCTTGTCCGACCAGCCCAGGCGCAGATACTCGCCCACCAGCTTTTGCAGCGGCGGCAGCCACCACGGGGCGGTCAAGCCAGCCACACCCAGGCACGCGAACAGGACAACTCGCCGCCACAGCCGGCCGCTCTCGAGACGTCCCCTCACAACCACGCCCTGCCTTACCGTCAACTTGGGCCACCTGCCTCGGCGTCCTGAACGCCGAGGAGCTCAGCAGGGTACCCCTCGTCAGACCATCCACCTCATTGACCGAGGTCTTTCACCGATCCTTCTGCGCGTCGCCGCGCTGCTGCTGGCCGTCGTCAACCGGTGAAGACGTTGCCGGCGCTGACCGACCCATGACCGTGCCGACTTCGACACTGATCAAGGCCAGCTTGCCGCCGCATCCACCAGCCACCCAGGTCACCATGCGAAGGACCTAGCGCCAAGGCGAATCGGCACGTGCGCCGTTTCGCGCGCCTTCGCTCCCTCCCCCCCACGCCATCCAGGTCACGATTGTGAAGATTTGTTCACCGAAGGTGTCCTCTGGGCCAGACGTCGGACGGTGGAGCAGGAATGCGACAGACCTCCATTCAGGTTGGTTGCGCTGCTCGTGACTCCCGCTTGCGGGGGGGTGTCCCTATGGGGTTTGTCAAGCCGCAGCGGGGGCCGGTGTTGGTTCGGGGTGGCGGTAGTGGGTGCCGTTGCGGAGCATGGCGTAGAGGACGTCGCAGCGTCGGCGGGCCAGGCAGATGTGGGCGGCGTTGTGCTTCTTGCCCTCGGCCCTCTTCCTGTCGTAGTAGGCCCGGCTGGTCGGGTCGGACAGGGCCGCGAACGCGGCGAGGAAGAACGCGCGTTTGAGCTGGCGGTTGCCAGTCCGGGCGGGATGCTCGCCCTTGATGCTGGTGCCGGAGCTGCGGGTGACCGGTGCGATCCCGGCATAGGCAGCCAGATGCCCGGAACTGGCGAAGTTTCAGGCGTAGCCGACTTCGAGCAGGATGCGGGCTGCGGTCCTGACGCCGATGCCGGGCATCGAGGTCAGGACCCCGGCAAGAGGGTGCGCATCAAGTATCCCCTCCACCTGCTCGGCGACCTGTTTCCGCTGCAGGAGCACGGTTTTCAAGCTGTCCGCCAGTCGTGGCAAGACCGTGTCCGCGGCGGCGGTGCCCGGGACGGTGACGGTCTGCTCGCCGAGCGCGGTCATGATCGCCTCGACCAGCCGCTCGCCCATGCGCGGCGCATGAACCTGGGCGATCGCGGTGAGTTTGCGGCGGCTGGCCTTGGCGATGCCGGCCGGGCCGCCGCAACGGGACAGGATTTCCAGCACTGCGGGGTGGTTCACCTTGGGGCCGATGGCGTGTTCGAGGGTGGGGTGGATGCCGGTGAGCAGGCCGCGGATCCGGTTGGCGATGCGGGTGGCTTCGCCGGCCAGGTCGTCGTCGAACCCGACCAGCACCTCCAGCTCGGCCAGGGCTTCGTCGCCGACGTCGACGGGCCGGAGTGTGTGGGGCAGGGATCGTGCGGCGTCGGCGATGATGAACGCGTCCCGGGCATCGGTCTTGGCGCGGCCGGGGTAGAGGTCGGCGATGCGGCGCATCGCCAGGCCGGGCAGGTAGGTCACCTGATGCCCGGCAGCGCGGGCGACCGCGACGGGCAGTGCCCCGATCGTGGCCGGTTGGTCGACCACGACCAGCAGCGGACCATGCCCGGCGAGCTTGTCGAACAGCGCCTTCAGTTTCGGTTCGGTGTTGGGCAGCGGCCCGTCATGCAGCCGGTTGCCTTCCGGATCGAGGCCGACCGCGTGGTGGGCGTCTTTGCCGACATCCAGACCGAGGAACACCCCGAAGCTGCTGCTCATCCACCCTGCCGTTCGTTCGCCGCGACGTGGTCACCGAGTCTGGCATCGAGCGCCGGCACCCACGTTACGACTGTGATGATCAAGGGGTGCCGCCGCGGGCCGTGGCCTGACCCGCGTTACGACTGACCGATGTGTCGTTGTCTCGATCCGTCGGCTCGGTCCCGGGGCGGTGCTTGCTGCCGCCGGGCTGGTGGGGCGTGTCCCGATAGGGGCTTTGCCGCACTGCGCATCTTCACAGTCTTGACCGCCTGATCAGCCCGGCGTCGGCCAAGTCCCCGGCGTTTCGATCAGAGCAGGAGCCAGCAGACCGTGCTCAGCACTCCGCATCCCTCCTCTCAGCACCAGGTCCGCGACGGCCAGGAGGTGATCGTGGGAGTCGATACCCATAAGGACTTTCACGTCGCCGCCGTCATCAGCGCGCTGGGCGTCTTGCTGGCCAGCAAGACTTTTCCGACCACGCGAGCCGGGTATCAGGCTCTGGTGAAGTGGGCGTGCGAGTTTGGCGTCGTGCGGCAGGCGGGCGTGGAGTGCACGGGCTCCTACGGAGCAGCGCTCGCCCGCCACCTGGCCGCCGCTGACATCGAGGTGTTCGAGGTCAACCAGCCGGACAAGGCCACCCGCCGGCGCCGCGGCAAGAACGACACCATCGACGCCGAGTCCGCCGCCCGCTCCGTGCTAAACGGGCAGGCCAGCGCACTGGCCAAAGGCGGCCAGGGGCCAGTCGAGATGCTGCGCATGTTCAAGCTGGCCAAGACCTCGGCCCTCAAGTCCCGGACCCAGGCCATCAACCAGCTCAAGGCCCTCCTGGTCTCCGCCGACCCCGCGCTGCGCGACGAACTGCGCGACCTCAGCACCACCAAACTCGTGCAGCGATGCATCAACTGGGCGCCCACCACACCATGCGACACCACTACGGCTACCCGGTTCACTCTGCGCCTGCTCGCACGCCGGATCGACCGGCTTAGCCAGGAGATCGCCGACCTCAACGCCCAGACCGCCGCGGTCCTGGCCAGCCACAACCCCGCCATGCTCGACTCCTACGGGGTCGGGCCCGACACGGCCGCCACGCTCCTCATCGCCGCCGGCGACAACCCCGAACGACTGCGAAGCGAACCATCCTTCGCCGCACTGTGCGGCGTCAGCCCGGTGGAAGCATCCTCGGGCAGAACACAACGCCACCGGCTCAACCGCGGCGGCGACCGCCAGGCCAACTCCGCTCTGCGCAGCATCGTGCTGGTGCGCCTGCGCTGGGACCAGCGCACCCGCGACTACATCGACCGACGCGTTTCCGAGGGCAAGACCAAACGCGAAGCCGTCCGGTGCCTCAAACGCTACATCGCCCGCGAGCTCTACCGGGTCATCACTACGCCCGGTCCTCAGGCTGCGCCAGAAGACCAAGCTGCTTGACGAACAATAGGGGCATCGAGACCTACCAGTCGGTGGCCGTGTCCCTATTAGCGGTCGGTCGATGCCACCAGGCCCGGTGACACCACCCCCCGGATCATGCGAGCGACTGGGGGCGTAAGTCATACCGAGCCTGGTGACCACAGCTCCTTGATCAGGAACTACGAAAACGGTAACGGGGGAAGCCTTCTCTCTCCATGCTGGCCCCACCCACAGTTCGTTTCCTCCGCCTACCCTGATCAGCGAGTTCTGCGCGAGGAGTCGATCTTGATCAGGCTCGAGGTGGACGGGGCCTCGCGCCTTCGCGAACCGCGCGTTCCGCGATCCCCGGCGGCGACGCGCCACTAGCCGGGCGATGCCCGACGCCACGACCGGGAAGCCGTTCGTCGTTTGTCGACGACGACCGCGAACACCTTTGACCAGGTTGTTTGATGCTCCAACTTCCGGAACGGGTTGAGGCAGAGTCACGGCTGGCTGGTGGTGGACTGTGACGCCGGTGAGCTGAGCGATTACCCACAGTTGGGTGGCGATGGTCCCTCGGCGCCAGGCATCGACGTCCGGCCGGCGCTGGTCCTGTGGGCCGCGATGGCCGGGCTGCGGGTGCAGGAGGCCGGGGCGGTCGATTGGACGGATGCGGCCGGGCAGAAGTGGCTCGGCCGAGAAGTCTGGGACAGCCTGGTCTACGTGCGGTCCGCGGTTGGGCTGACAAGCGTGGGAGCTTGTCAGCCCAACCGCGGTGACCGCGGTGATCGCCGGGCCGAGGGCTCGGGGCGGCTAACGACCGTTGCTACTTACGCTTGCGGGGTTTCCGCTTCGCCTTCCTCGGCGGGGGCGGCCTGCGCTGCATGGCCTCGGGCGGCTGGAGCCGGCCGAGGTCTGCCTCGAGGCTGGCTGTCAAAGGCCCGGTGTCACCGTCGTAGTGGGCGCCCAGGAAAGCCCGGGTCGGTTCGTCGTAGGCGAACACTACGCCCCGCGGCAGCGAAAGCTGGTGTTTCTTGAGCCGCAGGTAGCGCTGCGAATTGTGCTCGAATGCCGCCGGACTTTGGCCTGCCGGCCGTGTCATCCACACCAGAAGCCAGCCTTCGGCCGGGTCGGAGGTCCCGGTCACCGGCATGGTGAGCGTTCTGCCGTTGCCGTCTTCGCGCGGAGCGTCGAGCAGCTGCCGCGGGAACCGGGACATGCGTTCTTGCAGTTCGGTGGCGCCCGCGAGCAGGGTTGCGCCGATACTGAGCCAGCCGTACGTTCCGCGCGCTCGGAGTTCGTCGACAAAAGGCATGAGCGGTGATGGGACCATCGCTGGCTTCGGCGCCTGCGAGCGATCCGGCGTGTGGTACCAGTGGTCCAGCGGGTCCGTCCGGGTGGAGATGATCGCGCGCTTCTGGTTGCGGTACCGGCGCCGGTCGGCGGTACTGGGTTCGGGGAGGAAGGGGAAGGCGGTCCGGACCTGGTCGGGATCGGGTTCGACCCAGAGGCCGTTCTCGAAGAAGTAGAGGAACAGGTCGAGCTCGTCCGGCGCGGAGAACAGCTCGGTGACGTCCGGATTGCGCCTGCGGCGGAGGTACAGCAGAAACTCCGCTGGCCGGTCGACTAGTTCTGCGATGAGCTCCAGGTCGTGGAGCGAGACCGTCCAGCATATGTTCTCCGGGGCGAGGAGCCCGGCGCGGACCAGCTCGGCGGTGGCGGTCGCGACACTCGTGAGGTCGTCGAGGCTCACAGCGATTGTGTGGACCTCCCGGATGTGGCCGAGATCGATCCAGCCTTCACCGTCGATTCGCACGCCGCCGTCGCGCTCGATCGCGGTGCGCAGCCGGCCGGTCTGCTCTCCGGCTTTTTTTATGATCCCGGTGAGATCGGTCCGCATGCGGTTGACCTTGCCGCCGCGTGACAGCGCGCTGAGGGCGGCGGCTTTGTCTTCGACGATGACGGCTACGTCGTCGAGGAGGACCAGGTGGTCACCTTCGACCCGCTTGGTGTAGGTGGCCGGATCTCCAGTAGCGGACTCGGAGGTGGTGGCTGGCACGAAGTATTCGAAGCCGTCGCGGTACTCCGCCCCCGGCAACAGTGCCTGGAGAGCCGTTCGGGTCCGGGTTTCCAGCAGTTTTCCGCGGTGCCCTGCGTAGATCTCCCAACTCGTGGACGCCTTGAGGTGCTGTTCCAGGTTTTCCTTGATCGCGCCGGCGGTGAGCGCGTGGTGCGGCAGCATCACCCGGCCGTCCGGGCCGGTGATCAAGGGCTGGGTGCGCAGCGGGTTACGTCCCGCCGCGTAGTCTTCGACAACCTGGGCCGGCGTGGTGGCACCGAGGTCGAGGCGGAACCGGCCGACAACCGCGCGGACCCGCGCCTCCGGCACGTTGGTGGCATCGACGAGCTCGTCGATGCCGACGGTCACCGCTTCCGCCTCGGCCTCCCACACGGCGCTCAGCGCGGCCGCCGCCTCGTCCGCCCGCGGTTCGAAGGTACCGCTTGCCTGCTCGCTGAGCGCGGTGTCCACCAGTTCGACAAAGGATTGCATCCGGGCGTTCAGCTTGTCCTGTTGCCGGTCATGGCACGAATCGAGCACGGCGAACGCGTCCGCGGCCGAGAAACCCAGCTCCGCGAGCAGGGCCTGCCGGACCTCCGGGCAGCCGTCAAAAAGGTCGATTACTGTGGCCTTGGCCTGCTCCGGGTACGAGGTGTTGCGAAGCCAGACTTCCGAGCCCCGGATCAGCATGGAGATCATCGCGAGTTTGTCCGCCCGGTCCGTCGCCATCATGGCTCTCACCTGGCACAGCTGGAGCAGACCGTCGAACTCGTTTTCCGCCTCGGCGACGAACTCGCTCATCGACGGCGTTTCCCGGATTTCACCGGTCGTCGTCGTGGTCAAAGCGATCAATGTAAGCAGCTCCACCCGCGAAGCGATGGATTCGGAGGAATACGACATTTGGCCGGCTGCGCCCCACGGCAGAAAGCGAAGCCGGGCGGCCTCGATCAACCGGATGGGGTCGAACGCGCCGATTCGCTCACTGAGGCTGTCGACGGCCTCGTGAAAGGCAGTCTCAATTGCCTGAGCCGGATCTTCGGAAGCATCAACCGATCGGATCATCTGCTCCATCGAAGAAAAGGACTCAACCACAGCCTGTGTGTGAATATCGAATTCCGGAACGGCGTTCGCTTGTGCTCGTCGTTCTCGCCGTTTCCGCGCCGCGCGGCGGTGCGATTTTGAAGACATCTAGGAATTAAAGCACAACGATGACGCCGCTGCGATGCCGCCCCGCACCTCGGGCGGGTGCCCCTGACGCCGGTATGAGCGCTCACGGTGGCTGCAGGGCCCGGAACCGCCGGTTCGGTCATCGGGAGGTGTCGGAGAATGGGCAGTCGGTTTCGGCGGACCCGAGATTCAGGACTTTTCGAGCACCCCCTCCGTCCCCTGGGGGACGAGGTGCTTATCCGCGTTCTGCTCAGCGCGCCGCCCGCAGCGACGGACGTTGCTGGCAGGTCGTCGGCGAGCTTGACGCTCCGCGGGAACGCAGGCAGACGCGGCCAGCAGACTGGGTGGCCATGCTGTGTCTCGCCGTCGTGTTGTAACGCATCGCTGGCGCAAAACGACTTTGTGGATTGCCAGACAGGTGAATGATCGAGGTCGGATGAATATCACTGATTTCGCGGATCGGTACGTCGGTGCGGACGGTGGCGCAGAGGGGGTCGGACTAGAAGCCCGAGTGTTCGCCGGAGCTCTCGCCGTCGAGCCGGATCGCGCCGAACTTATGCTCGCCGCCATGCTCTGGATGCGCGCTGACGCGATACCGCGTCCCCCCATCAGTCGCCGCGCTTTCAACGCGGGTTTTGATCAACAGGATGTATTAACCGGCCGGATATTTAACCGTTGGCGTCCGACCCCCCTGCGCGATCGACTGAGGCGGGCTGGCGCTTCGCGTCGCGTTTTCCTCGATGTCAAAACCCTCCTGGTGCCCCACGCGAACGGCGGCCGGTATGACCTGGTAGTACTCGACTCCGGAATGCCGCCGTCAGCGGAACCGATCGTGGTCTACTTCGACTTGTTCGAGTTTACCCTCGAGAGAGGTCGTCGAATATCAGACGCAGAAGCGCGAGTGCTAGGGCGAGCCGGGCCGCGCTGGTACGGATCTGACATCTTCGATGTGTTCGAGGAGGCGATGCGAGAGGTCGGGAGGCGACGGGAATATGCGGCAATAGTCGTTCCTGCACCTGCCTTTGTCCCCATGACCGTTCAACCTTGTCTGGGGATCAGAACGGTGGGCGAAGAGGATGCGATCGGCACGGTGGGAATGGCGGCTGTCACCGACGTTGGCGAAGCCGTCCTGACCACGGCGCGGCACGCCGTCGCTGACCGAACGGACCTCTACGTTTCGGGCAGTCTCACCTCGGTGATCGGCAGCAGCGAGATTCTCGACTGCGCCCTGCTCGCCCATCCCTACCAGGTGCACGTAGATTCGCCGAGCGGCGGTGTGCTGGATGTGCCGCCCCGGATACAGGTATTCGCGAGCTTCGACGGCGCGCGCTCGGGCCCCACCAAGACCATGGTCCGCAGTTTCGACATGAGGATCATGTCGGAAGTGCGCAACACGGCGCTGTGTGTGCTGACCGACGCCGACACAGCGGGCGGTGACTCCGGCGCGGCGCTGTACGACGGTGACGGCAAGCTCATCGGCTTCTGCAGTGAACGGACAGAACTCGGAGCTCCCTTCGAGTGCACCAGCTGGGTCTGGGCGCGGCAAGTTTTGAACATGATGCGACTCGAGCCATCGAAGGAATGACCACATGGGATTGTGGCCCGCGATCATCAAAACTGCCGCCGCTCCCTGGGTGGTGCAGGAACTCGGCGCCGAAGAAGCCAGAGCGGACCTGGTCCGCCGCGCAGTCGGGAACGAGTATCTGCACGTCCACCTGCTGGCCATGCGCCTGCCGTACGAGCGGCGGTGGACCTCGCGCTATCACTGCTCGCTGACCAGCTACACCCGGCTCGAGCACGCAGGCCCGACTCCTGTCGAGTTCCTCCTGACCACGAGCCCTGCGTCGATGCGGGGCATCACCGGGGACAAGCTCGCCAAGGTGCCGATCGGCCCGACACGGCTTGCGGGACCGGTGCCCTACCTCGGCGGGCCGCTCGACATCGAGATCGGACTGTTCGCCATCAAAGAGAAAGATCTGGCCGAGCCTTATCTCGACTTCCTGCAATCAGTCGGCGAGCTGGCTGGCGTCTCGTTCGTCGCGCCGGCGCTGAGCCTCATCCGGCCGCTGAAAGACGGCCTGAACGCTCTGGTCGGCACCCGGGATTCCGTGCTGGGGGTCGGTGCGGTACGCACGTTTACGCCGGTGCGCACGGGAGTTTTCGCGGTCCTGGCGACAACGTCCACCGCGCTCGCCCGAAGGCAGTGCGTGCTGTCTGACGATGTGCTGTGCTGGCATGACGGATCACCGGTGACGGACGTCGCCTACGTTGTTTTCAGCATCGAAGCCAGCGCGGCTCGTGCGGACTGGGCACGGCTGCCCGAGGTCGGTCCCGTGTATGCCGCCTTGCTGAGCGCCGCGCGCGCGGACCGGCTGCCCGCGGTGAAGAAGCTACTCGCGCAATTCGAGCGGACGGTTCTGCTGAGCCCTGATCTGATAGAAAGCGACGCCGAGACGATCGTCGCCGCCGTCAAGCGCAGGGTCGAGCGCGCGATGCCCGCGGCCGGTCAGACTCTCTCACAAATTGACCTGCCGGCCTTCGTAGACCTCGGCGTCTTCCCTAGGGCCGCCTCTGAGCCCGCGAACCGGAATCTCGTGGCCATGCCCAGGTAGACGGAATTACTTGTCGTGTACTTCGGTCTCCACCCGCTAGCATCGTCGGCGCGGATAGCGGTGCCGAGGACTCCCCGCGGACCGTCCGCGGCGCGGCAGATCGTCGACCCTGCTCGGTAGCCCGCAGGAGGGCAAGCATAGTGACTGGTCGCTCAGTGCTGCGTCGGGTCCGCGCTGGGTCGGCCAAGTGCCTGCCGGACGGTCGGAATGCTGGACTGGCCCGCACCGCCTGACCTCGGCGATCACCGGCATGTCGGACATCGGCGTAGCGGCAGCTTCCGAACTGGGCGTGGAGCTGGAGCGGCTCGCGCTCATCCCCGACCCCGGAGCAGAGATCGCCGCGGTCCTCTCGGCGTTGGTCGACGGGATTGACCTGGTCGTGCTCGGCCAGGCCGTCGGCCCGTGGGATGCAGCCGCGGCTGGCGCGCCGACTGGCTGGGAGGGTCCGTAACCGGGGTGCCGTCCTGCTTGCCGCCGGTCCGTGGCTCGGCGCCGGGCTCGAGTTGCGTGTGTCGAATCGCCGGTGGCCACTGTTCCGATTTGTCGCACTCGGTCATGCAATGCGGTTTGGTCATGGCCCGGTAGGAAGTCTCGGCCCTTGACTGTCTCGCCGCATCTGCATCGACATGGCTGGGCAGTATCGAACTCGGACGAGAAGTAGCGGACAGGGTTTCGGCCCGGCTCGAGGGGCGAGGGCTTGCTCACGTAGGCGTCGAAAACCGGATGCCCTGCGGCAAGGATGCGTCCGTGGATGACGCACCGGTCGTCGCGGGTGTCGCCGGCATCGCGGACTACGACGGTCTCGATGCGTTGGATCTCTACGGCTTGACGGACGACACCCTGGAAGGCGAAGAGCGCGAACCGCTCGTTGCGGTGGTTGCGGCCGATGACCCAAACTCCGTGTGCGGCGTCGTACAGCGCGCCGGGACTCATCGACTTGCTGAAGCCGATCCGATCGCGTCCCAGGGGTTGGGTCTGCGGATCGCACAACTTTTCCGCGCTCAGCGAAATGTGCGGCCGAGCTCGGTAAGCGCGGCGAGGCGGTGGTCTGCAGAGGCGACCAGCCAGCAGCATCGGCCGAGGGAGTCGTGGACGCGACGCGTGCGCGCGAGCAGCGCGTCTTCGACCGCGTCCGATCGAGTGGGTGGAACGCGCAGCGAGATGCCTGCTGCTGCCGGTCGCAGCCTTCAGCTTCACCGGCTGCTCCTTCGCAGTAGTGGATGCGCATACCCGACCGGGTTGAATGGACTTTATTTGCCAAACTGTTGCCGTATCCGCTCAATAAGGCGAGGCCGTAGCGACTTGTCAATGCATTCCACAAGGTGAACGAGGCGCTGTTCGGTCACTGCGGCTCGCCAAAGCTTGCGATGTTCGAGTCTCAGAAAACGTCGAATTCTGCGCGTCAGGTCAACGCATGCTCGACGAAGTTCGGGATCGTCCGGAGAGGCGTTTCTCAATGCTTCCCATGATTGAAGTAGATCCTGCTTGTCCTTCTCTAGTGTGATGGTGTCGAGCCAAGTTGACTGACCTGCCGCGACGAGTAGGTTCGTGTCGATTATTCCGAAATCATCGTCGAGGGCGGTTGCGAGGAGATGTATGCCGGAGCCATCGAGCACGCGGTCGATCTTGCTGAGCATGCCGGACTCTCGAAGCTCGGACAATCTCTCGTCGACCAAATTTCGGGCGCTTTCTACTGTGGAATGGTGTACTTCGATGTCTGTGATTGTGGTTAGTCGGTCGCCAGATTGATGAAGACGCTTACGCGAGTATATGCATTCGGTAAAAAATCTTCTTACCAGAAGTGGTCTGAGTATCGCGCTGGCCCTTTTGGCGTGCGGGATCGGGGAGGCTCCACGGGGTAGTAGAATCCTTCCGCGCCATTCCAGGTCGGGTCGGCGGGCCACCCTCTTTATTTCGTGGCGCCTGGGAAATCTTTGTAGCCTTCGTGTGGACTGAATTCTGATTTCATGAAGTGCGGTGGCCGCTTTCAGTAGCGGGTAGGTGCATGAGTGAAGCGCGGTTCTGCATGCCAGACTCGCCGTCTTGTTGAGCTCTGCGCGTCCTCTGACGTCGCTGTTCGTGATCGCATAGATGGCAGCGAACAGGCTTCCTGCCGCAAGGATGGTCGACAGGTGAATATCTCCCAAACTAGCTTTGTTTGCTAGCTGGAATGGTTTTTGGAGGATGCCCAGGTACCAGAGTGACGCGAGCCAAGCAATGATATTTCCCGGCGTGGGTTTGAGTATGTACCACGCGAGGGTGAACGGTGCGGCTAGTAAGGATGAGGTAATTACAAGTGGGCCAACGATCACGAATTTGAAGAAACTAGATCGTCTGGTGTTCGATTTCGGGAATGATCTCGAAAGTGTGCTTAGGTTGCGTCGGCGAGGTAGTGCGAGGATTCGTGCTCTTCGTGACCGCAAAAGTCGAGTCCTGTTCATCGTTGCCTCGAACCTGACGAAGAACATGGCCGAGGAGTCGGTGAACTCGAAAGGGAGATGTGGGATTGTGAGGTTGAATGTCTCGCAAACTACGAAATGAAGAGTTCGAGCGATTGTTCGGAAAGCTCCGAATACGATTCTAGTGACGATCGAGGTGATTATTAGGTATGCAACAAGACGGAAGGCAAAAGGTAAATCCTTGATTACCTGTGGTTCGATAGTGTTAATTATCTGCTTGATTCTGGTGAAGAAGATTCCGAAGTCGTTAAGTGACTGGAAGTCGTTCAGGATCTGATCGACCAATGTCCCCTCCATTCTCACGTTGCGGTGCGCGGCGGGCAGTTGTGTTCGATCAGCCGTACCGCGTCGCGAAGCACTGGGCGGAGTGTCCTAGGCCGCTCCCGCTCGGACCTGAGTGCGTCTCCGGCCGACCGGCCACCTCGGATGAAGTCGACCTCGGAGTGGGAGCGATCCGGGCGGCGGGTGCCATTCAGAAACTCCTCAAGGTGGCAGCTTGGTCTCGCCATACTAGACGCGCATAAAGGCGCGCGACCGGTCGGCAACGGGCGGGACTTCCTGCGCAGCTGCGCTTCATGGTGAGGCATAGGGTGCCCGGAGTCGGTGAGCGAGGACGTTCAAGCCCATGCCCTCCGTTACGGCCGCTCTGGAGGCTCTCGGCATGAAGCCGATGCTGCGGAGGAACGCCGACCTGCTCACCTGGAGCATCGTCGAGTGGAAGTCGGGGCTCAACCACGGCTGAGCACGTAAGTCGCGGTAGCTGCTTGGCGACGGCTCGGCTTGAATGACCACCGACCGTCGGTGATCACCCTGTCAGGACTGCAGTCCAGCGCGCTACTGGCAAGCGAAGTCTCCGTGCTGTGGTCACAGCGGGTTCCCACCGGCCGCAGTCAGCGCCTCAGGGGTCAGTGCAGAATGAGTTTGCGGAGGCAGATCACGGAGCAGGCCAGGCCAAGGACGGCTTGCTGCACGTCGGCGCGTCGTCCGGTGCGGCTGCTCAGGCGGCGGAAGTTCCTGAGCCAGACGGAAGTGCGATCCGCCGGCCAGCGGACTTTACTGACGCCCGAGCCATGCTCGGCGCCGTGGCGGGCGATGAGCGGGGTTATGCCGCGGGCGCGGACCAGACGGCGGGGCCTGCCGACCGCGCCACGGATCGTTGGGATGATGTCGATCAGCGAGATCAGCTGGGTGACGTCATTCGTCATGGGACTGGTAGGACACCGCCAGCGGCAAGTCCCGGCCGGGGGAGCGGCGCAGCTGCTGGGTGAAGTCGATGCGGCCGCGGACGGTGTGGAGCCGGTCGTGGCGATCGCGGTAGCCGCGCAGGACCCCGGTTCGTGTGGCGCGGTCACACAGGTGGGTGAAGAGGGCGGCGACGGCTTCGGTCAGGGTCTGCTTCTCGTCGAGGACGGCGTCGTCGGTCCATGCGGGGTCGACGGCGTGGGCGATGAGGAACAAGACTCGGGAGACCGGCAGTGTCGGTGCCACGACGATCGAGGGTCCGTCGACCAGGACGGTGCCGACCCGGTCGGCGGCCTGCACGTTGAACAGGCCATCACCCGAATCTGTGCGAGTGACCGTGCACCTAAACCTGTTCCGCAGAACATTGATCTCAGCCAGGGTCAGAGGCTGGTTCTTGGACTGCTCGTATTCATGGAAGCTGAGTGTCTTCATCGGGGCTGCCGGTCACCTCCGCTCGCAGCTGAGGCAAGGACAGTTCGGCGAGTACGCCTTCGCGTCCGTGGAAGTGGTCGCGCAGGGTGGGCAGCACCGCGTGGTCCCAGATGCTGCCCGATTCCGCGACGCGCAAATCTGGGCGGATCCTCGCCACCAAGAGCGGTAGCCAGAACATGACGACCCAAGTCGGCGAGGTGCGCGCAGGGTTCACGCTGGCGCAGCTGAGCAACGCGTTCCGCGGGTACCGGATCGCCGAGCGCTTCAACCTCGACCTCGGCCAGGGAACGGACGGCGTCAGCGTGAACGACGCCGGGGAGCGATCGGCTTCAGCCTCGACGACGCACCGGCGGCGGACTACGCGTCCGGGCGGGTGAAGGTCACGTTCCTTCATGGTGTCGGGACTCCCGGGAACGCGCTGAGCAACATGGAGACCGGATGCTGACCGGCACTGTAACGAATGTCGATCGTCCGCGCGACTGGTAACTGAGCGGAGGAGAGACTGCATGGCGGGGATCCACGAGATCTACACCCGGGAGATTCACAAAAAGCTGGGTTTCCTAGCGTGCTGGTTCCCGAACACCCTGATCAGTATCGGGGACGTCGGCACTTTGCGCGGACACAGGTTCGATCGCGTGACCAGCCTCGGCGACCTGAATGTCCCTTTTGCGGTGCGTGAGTTGAGCGTCGCCGCGGACCTCAACTATCAGTCCGCCGGCAAGGTAAGGGTCAGCGCGGGCGCGGGCGCGGCCGCGCCAGGGGCAGGATCCGGCAAGCTGTCGGTCGCCTTCAACGACGCCGGCGCGACGCTGCTGCAAGCCTCCGGGTGCGCGTGGCGGGAGCTGGCCAACTTACCGGCGCTGGAACGCGAGCTCCAGGTGCTGCGCTTGGCGAAGGTGTGGCGGCGCGAATGGGTGGTGGTGCACAAGGTGCTCCACACCGGCCCGGCGGCGATCCTGGTCTCGGCGACCGCCGGCGCCACAGTGGACCTCGAGGTCTCAGCGGACGTGCTGGCCGGGCCGCTGCCGGTGGCCAATGCGTCGGCGGCCCTCGCGGCGGCCAACCCGCACGGGCTGGCCGCGCGCGTTGCGGTCGAGTCGGGTGCCACGCCGTTCTTCGGCGCGATCGCGTTCCAGAGGTCGCTGGTCGGTCCGAGCCGGTTCGCTTGGCGCTCCAGCGAACCGGACGTGGTCGGCTTGCCCGGGAGTGCCCCGGCTTCGGCACTCGCCGAAGTCGACTGGGAGCATGCTGTTGACGACGGCTGAGACGGCGGCCGCATCGCGGCCGCTGACGCTCGCGGCACAACGCCTGGTCGACGCGGTCAACGGATTGCCGATCCGCCTGCCCGAGCGCGAACGGCTCGAATCGGCGCTGGATCTGCTCGCGAGCACCGAGTGGACTCGAGTGCGGGTCCGACTGAGCGCCGAGCAGTTCGCATCGCTGCTGGCGCCCGGTTCGACCTTCCGGAAGCATGCTTTCGGGCACGTCCTGGACGTTGCCGAGACGCTGGCCGCGGTTTACGGGTTCGAGTTCGTGGACGTCGCGCAGATCGCCGTCGCGCTTTCCTTGACCATGCGGGCGCCGGTCGGCTCCGGGGTGCCGCAGGTGGTCGCCGAAGCCTTCGGGCTGGGGACGCTGGACCGGCTTGACGACGTGCTGAAGGAGCACAGCGTCCGCCGGGAGGCCGCGGAGTCGCCGCGGCCCGACGAGCCGGTTCGGCTTGGGTTCACCCTGAACGGCCAGCGGTGGCAGCGCGCGTTCACCGGTTGCTACATGGCCGGCGTGCTGGCGGCGGTCGTCCTGCTCGTCGTCCACGGCGTGCGGTCCGGTTCGGTCGCGGCGTGGGTGCTCGCCGCCGCCACGGTCGTGTCCGCTCGCGATTCCCGGGAGACCACCACCCAGTCGGAGCGGATCGGTTGGGCTAGGTTGCCGCTGCGCTGGCCGGTGCAGCCCGTGCTGGCGGTGCTCGCCGTCGCGATGGGGGACCCCTTCGCCGCGGTGGTCGTGATCGCGCAGTTCGTGGTGCTGGATGCGATCGCGGCAGCGGGGGAGGCGGTCGTCGCGCACTACGACATGTTCGACGGCCCCGGCTTCGAGGACGTGCCGGCGTACGTGTGCTGGCTGGCGGCCGTCCCGGACTCCTACATCACCGCCCGGCGCGCCGCGTCGTTCGGCTGCGTCCTGGTCGCGGCGGGCCTGCCCACGCTGCTGAGCACCTGGCAGCAGGGATTCACCGCGGCTCTGTACGCCGCCGCCGCCATTCTGGTCGCCCGCCGGCTGTCCGGAGCGGCCGTCGTGCTGGTGGTAACCGTCGTCGTCGCCGGCGGGTTCACTTGGTTCGCGCTGGCTGTTCCGGTGACCGGGCTGGTGGCGAGAGCGCTGATTGCCTGGCGCTGTCGGCCGCCGGGGGCGCCGGTGCCGATCCCGCAACGCGGGGTATCCGGCTTGCGGCCGCCGAGGGGGCGGGACGCCCGCAGCTTCCGCCGTGCGCGGAAGCTCGTCCGGCGAGGCCTGCCCGCCGCAGCCGCGACATTGCTGGCCGAACCACCGGCGCACCATCCCTTGCTCACCGCGCTGCACGCCTGGGCACTGGTGCAGAGCGGGCGGTTCGGCCGAGCCGCCGAGCTCGCCGGCACCTTGCCCGGGGCAATCGCGCCGGTTCGTGCGCTGATCGTCGCACACGCCGGGCTCGAGCTGTCCCAGCCGGATCTAGCCTTGCGCAGCCTCGATACTGCCACCGGGCTCGTCGGCAGGGGAACAGTCCGCCGGAGGCTGCGGAAGGAGCTTGAGCTCGCCCGGTGGCGGGCGCGAATCGCGCTGGGGGAGCAGGGGTTGTCGGTGGCGCTGGGCCGCGGCGTGCCGCGCACGCCACGCCGTTCCCAGCTGCTCGACGCGATGGTCGTCATCCGGCTGGCCGCCCAGAGTGACCCGGCCTATCCGCCGGTGGCGGTCAAGCTGATCGCGGGATGTGCCTTCATGCTCCAGCGCTGGGCCCGCGATGGGCGTGAAGCGCGGATGTTCACCTTGCTGGAGTCCGAACGAGCCCTAGACTTGGAAAGCCTTCGCGCGAGCGCGGTGATCATCGTCGCGTCGGTCGAGGACGGCAAAGACGCCATCGACATCGCGGATGAGCTGGACAGCGAAACCGGCTTGGCCGAGTTCCTACTCCGCGCCGACCGGCCGCTGGAAGCGGCGAAGGCGCTGAACCAGCTAGCGGACCACTTGGAGAACACGCCGAACCAGCTCTCGGCGCTGGACGCGAGAATTGAGGCCGCCGCGTCGCTGTACTGGACCCGCCACCAGCTTGACGACCTGCCTACCCGGCGGCTGCGGTGGGCCGAAGCAGCCGCGACGATGGACGCCGCGATGCGCCAGGCGGTCGCCGGCGCCGACTGGGCAACCCTGGCCGAACTCATCGAGACGGCGGGGTTGCAGCTGGCCCCGCGCCAGGGGGAGGACCTCACCGATCTCTCGCGTGCCCCGTTCATCCGGGTGCGCGGAGTATCCCGCTTGTCCAAAGCGGTTTGGTATCGGCCCGGGGATCGGCCACCGAGCTACGACCTCGAGCGACTGGCCGACACTGTGCTCGGGCCGAAGACGTGGTGGTGGAGCACCTGGTCGGCCGGCACCCGGCTGTACTGGGCGCTTGTCCCGCCCGACGGTGCCGTCAGTGGCGGTGTGCTGGACGTCGGCCCCGGTACCGATCTCGGGATGGCACTGGCCGATCTGACCGCGGCCGCTCCGGCACCGTGGCCCGGCGAATCCGTCGGAGACGAGCGCTTCGGGGACCGCATGGCCCGCAGCGTCCTGTTCGGACCGGTGCGTGACGAGAGCGATCTGGCGCGGCGCCTGGGCGGGCTGCTACCGGCCTCGTTGCGTGCCCATCTCGGCGGGCACGGCGATGCGGTGAACCTCGCGATCGCGCCAGCCCAGCTGCTGGCCGCCGTGCCCTGGGCTATCGTCGCCATTGGTGACGGGGATCGCCGCCTCGTGGAACGGTGCCGGCTGGCAGTCGCTCCACCGGCCGGCTTGATCGCGGCCTTGTCCGGACGCCCCCATCACAAAGGGCGGCATCCGGTGTCCTTGGCAGTGCTGAACCCGGGCGGAGCCTTCGGCGCAGCCCGGGACGACCTGGTCGCGGCCAGCGCTCTCCAGTACCGCCTGCCCACCGGAGTGCCGGTCGTCGGCCGCTCCGACCGCGTCGACCTCGCTCGATTCGGCGAGACTCTGCGCTCCCTGCCATCTCGGTCCAGCGTGGTGTTCGCGGGTCACACGAGCGCGGGCGACAGCACGCCGCTGAGCAGAGGCCTGCTGCTCCGCCCGGCCACGGCCGACGGTGAGCCGGTGGTGTTGTCGGCCGGCGCCTTGATCGACTCGGCTTCTCGTTACCCGGTGCCGGTTCAGGGGCTCATCCTGGCGTGTGACAGTGCCGACTTGGGACAGGCGGCTGACGGAGAATGGCTCGTGCTCGGCACGGCGCTGCTGTGGGCCGGCGCGCAGCGGTTGGTGGTGACCGGCTTCCCGGTCGTTGACAGCGATGTGCTCGACGTTCCGCTGCTCGACCACCTCGTGGCCGGGGACGACCTCGTCGACTCGCTGCGCGGGATCCAGATGCGGCACTTGGCGCACTGGCGGGCCACCGGAGACGAGGTGATGGCCCCGGCGATCTGGGCAGCCCACATCGCGATGGGCACCTTCTCGGCCCGCTCGCCGGTACCTGAGGCCGACGACCGAGGTGACCGGTACGTCGAGGAGTCCCTGGTCGGGCTGCTGGATAGTGCGGCCGAGCAGGCGGCTCGGCTGGGGAGGTACGAGGTCACACCGACCGACGTGCTGTTCGCCCTTGCCATCTACGGTTTCGCCGAAGACGCGAAGAAAGCACGTCGCCTGCTGCTCGTGCCACTGGTGTATTCATGGTCCGCCGTTTCGCTGGCCTGGGCGGCGCTGCGCCGGCGCGAACGTGCGGCCTTGTCTACGATCGCGTTGCGCGCGGACACCATGCAGATCGTGCGCGACGCGGGCGCGGTGGCATCCGATGCGCGGCATAAGCTCCTTACGCCCGATCACCTGCTGGCCGCCGCGCTGGCCGGCCGCGGTAAGTCCGCGACACTCGCCCGCAAGCTGTTCGGCTGGGACGGTCGGCACCCGGAAGTGGTCAAGGAGATCATCAGCGAAACCCAACATGGTCTGCGTCGCTACGGGCTTGCCTCGGTCAGGTACTTGGCCCCGCACGTGGTCCGGGCTGTCTATATTGCCAATAACTCCGAACCGCCTACAACGAAACAGGAGCAATCTCTTCTGCCCGGGTAGGTCGGCTATAGCGGTGCGCTTCAGGCGGCGTCGTGAGTGATGTTCTGTTGCTATTCGGCCGCGACGGCTAGAAGCCCGAAACTGGCCGAGGGCATCATCGGTGGAACTGGGCAGGGAGTCCGGCGTATCGAGTTGGCCTGGATCAGCTACCTGCCTCCGCATGTATTGAGGCCGTTCGCGTGGCCACTGGCGCCGAATCTGCGACGAATCACGAGGATAACTCGCTTTCCGGTGGGATAAATCGGTCACCGTGGTGGCCGAATACCGCACTCACGGTAAGCTGCGTCGACGTCCTCGGGTCGGAGGCTGCGCCCTCGAAACCCCCCTGCCGGTGCGGCATTGGATTGTGAGTCGGCGATGATCTCCTTAATGACTTCGGGATGTCGGCCATCGTAACGGGTCGCCCACCGTGCCAGTCCTGGAGCGGCACCGGAGTCGGCGAGCATGGCGACCAACAGGTGCTTCGTCGTGACTAACCCGTGCCTTGCTTCGGCTGCGTAGGTCGTTGCCCTGCGCAGCAGGTCCCTCGTGGTGGGATGCAAACCGGCCTGTTTACCAGACGGCCCGTGGAGCTGCCACGCGCCGGGAAAAAAGGAGTTGGCGAGCCAGGAGACCGCTACCAGAGTGTGGCCACGGGTTCGGGGAAGCCATCCAGTGGCTTCGAGTGCCAGTTCGACCAGAACATCACTGGGCGCTACTTCGTTTCTATTTCGACGGAGAGCCGCCTCGGCCGCGGAATCCAGCAGCCATATGAGATCGCGGGCGAATTGCTGGTCGGCGCCCACGGTGATTTCCTTCAAGGGGATATTTGAGGTGAAGGTGCCCATGGCGATGTGGCCACCCCAGATAGCCGGGCTCACGTCAGCTGCGCCGGAAGCGCGCCATTGCGTCAGTTGCTCGAGCTGGATCGCGCGCAAGCCGTCCACGAGGTCGTCGCCGGAAAGCAGACAGCGGACCAGCGCCTCGTCAATGCCGGTCGTGTCGAGCACCGGGAAGCCGGTGACGATGAGCCTTCGAGCTCCGGCCCAGAGCAACGCTGTGCCCAAGACGAGCCACTCGCCGACGGCGGCCTGGGCGAGGTCTGCGGTGTCGCAGGCGAGCACCAGACCTTGGCTCGGGATGGGGTAGCAGCCGGGGTGGTCGATCAAGTCGCGCGCCGAGAGCACCACAGCGTCCCTATGTCCGTCAGGCGGCCGCAACAGGAGCCCGCCCCCGAGCGGTTCATCGGCGCCGGGATGTGTGTGACCGGCGAAGAGGAAACTGCAGGCGGGAGGTAACGACCGAAGTAGGGCACCGACAGATTCGAGGGTGACGTCATCGCCACGCACGATCTTCGGCACATCCGCAGGTAGTGCGTAAGCCAGCGCGCTGGCAGCCAGAAGATCGAGCGAGGGCGGTCCGAGCCGTCCGCCCGGGTTGAGGACCGCCAAGGACAGAGGGCGATGCCCGTCGTGCCAGGGACGTCCGGCCAAGGCGGCAAGAAGGCTGGCTGGCGGGGCAATGGCCAGCCGACACCGTTCCAGCAACCTGGATTCACCGACACCAGTGCCGATGGTCGACCACGGTACGCCGGCAAGTACCCGATCGGGTGCGATCGCCAGATCGGTCAACGGGTTCCGGGCGAGATGCTCGCGGAGCGGGTGGGGAATCAGCGCGGCCAGCCTCATCGAGAGTTCGGCCTCCGCCGATGGCGGCCCTAGCAGAACACTGTCGGCCATTCGAGCCTCGAATCCCGGGCTGCCCACGGACTCTCCTGCCACCGGCGAAGGGGAAGCGCGGCGAAGGTCGGCGAGTGCCTGTCCCAACGAGCTGGAGGGGCCGACGTCCATCACTCCGCCGTACACCTCCCCGTCCGGTGGGACGACCGACCAGTACAGCTCGGTGCCGACGGCCCAGGTGCTCCACCACCACGTGCCGCGGCCGAGGACGATAGCTGCCAATCTTTCAAGGTCGTAGATGACCGGCCGCTCCTGCGGTGAATACCACACTGTCGTCGCCATGCGTGAGGTACCGCGCACGCGCACGAACGGGGCCTTCGTGCGATCGGCCAGGTCCTCGTCTTCACGTGGCGCAAGCTGCAGTCGGGCGGTTTCGATGAGTTCGGCGAGCGTGGCCCAGTCTTTCCTGCTGGCGGCCTGTCGGATGGCGGCGGAGAGAGTGACCGCAGCTCGCGCCCACCACGCGCGGCGCGTGGCGAGGTCGTGGAACTGGTGGCGAAGCCAATGGAGTGTCGCGGCCGCTTCGATCCGCGTATCGAGCGCGGCGCGGTGGTGCGGTGAGATTTCCAGGTGGTCTGCGAGCTGGTTGAGGATGTCGACCGCTTCCAGTGGTCGGTCGGCTCGCAGAAAGAACTCGGCTGCGCCGGTGTCTCGGCCTAGAGCTTCGAGGGGGTCGATCGGCTGCCGGTCACCGGCGATGTTGGCCGTGACCCATACTGTGAGCAAACGCATGCTTTCGAGCCAGAGCACCCGTTCGTTCTGCAGGAGCGTTGAATTCGGCACTTCGATGTGTTTTCGGTACCACGAACCAAATCGATAAGCGAAAATCGCGATCATCGAGGCGGCCGCCGGTGGTGTGGTGTGATTCTCCGCGATCAGGCGGATCGTACGCATAGTGCGCAGCGCATTCGTGCGTCTCGATGAAAGTGTGAGCCAGCGCGCGAGGGTGGGCACCGTGTCCTCGCTCAGCAGGTTTTCGGCTCTCAGGCGGGTCATCTGGATCTCGGTAGCGAGTTGTCTTCTGACGCCGGCTCGCCCGATCGGCTTGTTCGTCTCGGCCAATACTGTGAGGGCTTTCCTCGGCTCGGACAACTCGAGGTGGGAGCAAGCGATCACGAGGGTACGAATCGGGCTGAGTGATTCCGGAAGCTTGCTGACGGCGTCTTGTGCAGCGCCGGGATGGCCGGATTCCAGGAGTGCCCAGCCGTGTAAGGCGGTTTTGATCGGATGAGCGCCCGGATGGGAACTCAGTTCTGCTTCAGCCGCTGAGAAGAGTCCGCGCCGCAGTAGCTGCCGTGCGCGGCGGCACGCCTGGCCCTCTGATCCGCGGAGTCGGGGAATTCCGCGGACTCCGCGTAACGGAACAGGGACAGGTGCAGGGGGAGGCCGCCATGACCAGCTGATGGCAGCTCTTGTCAGAAGTCCGCTGCCCAGTGCGAGGATGATTCCCTCAGTCGACACGTTCATAGTAGTGGCGATGACTAGGAATATGACTCCAAGCCACGCTCGTTGATGGCCGATCATGACGGCCGCCATGATGTAAAAATGTGATCTGTTTGCGATAGTCCGGGAGCGAGCGCTACCGGAGCGACCCCGAGAGCGACGGTGATCCCCAAGGTGAACTGACGTTTGCTCGCTAGAAAAGCGTCCGGAATCGCTGCGACCAGCCGAACCTTGTCCGGCAGGAGGTCGAATGTGGGCCCGCTGAAGCGACTCTGTCGAGCTAGGGCGGAGTCGCCGATCGTCATGACGACCTCGACCAGGAAATATTCTGCAAGTAATACCCAGGCCGCATGTGGTGCGCCTGCGGCGGCGGTGATAGCGACAGGGATAAACTGAGCGGGCCAGCGGGTCGAGATGCGCCCCGTCAACTTGCCGGCATCGAATAGCTGAGTTTCTGTGCTGCGTGAGTCGGCGAAAGAAATCAAGGTGAACGGTAACGCAGCCCACACGACAGCTGATTCAGTCTTGAAGGCGAGAGCTGTCATCGCCAGAAAACCTATTCCGATGGTGGCGAAGTAGCCGATGATCGTGGACCGGTGCCATATCAGGGCGTGGCGGGTAAGCAGGACATCGACGTCGTCAACCAGCATCTCACTTCTAGCGGTGATCCGCTGGTGATGCGTCGTGAGGACCTCATCTAGGTGGTCGAACGGCGGCAGCTCGAATGCCTCGGTCACGTTCTTCGAAAGGTCTATTCCTTTATTGCGGCATTCACTGGTCAGTTCGAGGGAACTCACTATGTGCGGCAAGTCGATGCGATCGGATCCGTGAAGCTCGGCGATCACGCCAGCTACCGTCAGAACCTGCCACAGTGGGCGAGTGATGAACGCCTGGCCTGGCCTTCTTAGAGGTGCCGCATCTCGATATGGAAGGGCTGCCACCAGAATGTCCCAGGCTGCTGGCCAGCCGGCGGCCAGCGCCTGTACAAGCCGTTCGCGTTCGGAGAGATGGTTAGGCAGGCGCTCGAGAGACATGAGCATCGCGGTAGCGCGGTCGGTGTATTGCGTCACGGCTGCCAAGTCATCCCTCGATCGCACCGGTCTGCCGACCCCGACACTTGTCGTAGTCGGAGTCGCTTGGTTCAGCAGCAGTGTTACGAGCGGCTCGATGCCGCCATCCTCTCGTCGAGGACACCTTCAGGGACGTGATTTGGCCCGGGTCGAGGAAGATGAAGCCTCAGGCGCGGCAGCGATGCTGGCACGACGCGACGGGCAGTTCGCGTGTCTCGCCCCCGATCGCCGGTTCGACGTCCGACGCAGAGCTTGCAGGGCCAGGGTCGTGAACTCCTGCGACTGGCCGTTGGCGGGCGCGACCTCGATCTACTTGCCGCCGCGACCTGGGCGCCGTGTACCTCGGGCAACAGTGCCCGGATCGCCGTGCGGACGTGCGATTCTGCACCGTCGATCTCGATCTTGTTGCTCTCCCCGCTGAAAGCCTGAATCTGGCCGGGGTGGCGCCGCCGTACGGATCCGTCCGATCGCATCTACTTCCGTCGAGCAACTCGGTTCCGCCGAGGCCGCGGTCCGCCACGGCAATGCATCGCGCGCCAAGCCCGAGACGCGGGTCGTGGCTGGCGCACCGGTTGCCGCCCACTGCGCGACGCGGTAGTGCTGTTCCGCAGCGCTGCAACGAGGCCAAACAAGGCGCTCAGCGGCGTGAGGGTGATGTGCTGCCCCGGTGACTCTGCGCTATCATGGTTGCATGATCTCCCCAAACACGGGAGATATCCCACGCGTGGGGGTTCAAGTCTCGGACACAGTATTACCCCACGGATCGCGAAACGCGATCTTGAAGCTCGTTCGATCCTAGCTCAGGTTGAATCGATCTCTTGTAGTCGCCATCCTGCGTTGTCGCAGATGATGCGCTTTCCTGAGTCTCGTAGCGCTGTGGCGACCCTTGTGCTTCGTGTTCGGTCAGGCTCGAGCTTGGCTGCGACTGCGCTGACCTGTTCTTCAAGTCTGATGTTGATCTGATCGATGAGATGGTCTTCGCGGATGTAGAGCGTCTTCGCTCGCTCTTGGCCTGCGCGTTGGGTGCTGGTGTGGCCGTGGCGGCAGCGGTACGTCGGTCGCCCGTGGTTCCAGTGGGAGTCCAGTCGCCGGTTGCAAACGCCGCAGTGGATCAGCCCGGCGAGGGCGAATCGGCGAGTCTGGCCGTCGCCAGCGGGGCGCGCCGCCCGGACTTCCTGCGCGGCGACGAAGTCCTGCTCCGTGATCAGCGCCGGATGGGCAGCCTTCGCCGACAGCGCGGGCGTTGAGGCTGGGCCTTCGGTGCCGGTGGCGCGGCGGTTCCAGGTCTGGCGACCGGTGTAGCGCGGATTCGCCAGGATGACGGCGACCGTGCGCAGGGCCCAGGTGCCGCGGGTTCGGTGGCGGTTGCGGTCCGGGTCGGCGCTGGACGGGCAGGGGATACCGCGTTCGTTGAGGTGTCGGGCGATGCTGGCGACGCTGTGCCCGGCGAGACGCTGGCGGAACATCCAGGCGACGTGGGGTGCGGTTCGTGGGTCGGGGGCGAGGCGTTGGAGGCGTCGGCCCCAGCGGGCGTCGGCGGGGTTGGGGTGGGGGCCGGCGTCGACGAGTTGGTAGCCGTAGGGTGGTCGGCCACCGAGGTAGCGGCCTTGTTGGGTGGCCTGGTTGTGCATCGCGGCCAGCACTCGGTGCCGGGCGCGCAGAACTTCGCGCTGCGACTGAGTGGCCAGCAATGCCGTCAGCGCGCGGTGGTCAGGGTTGGCGAGATCGACCGGGCCGCCGGTCTCGGGCAGCCAGAGTTGGATGCCGTGCCGGGTGCACCAGGTGTAAAGGGTGGCGAACTGGGTGCCGGTGAAGGCGCGTTCGTACTCGCCGATCACGATCGCATCGATCGCGGGCTCCGCAGCGGAGACCGAGGCCAACAGCCGGGCAGCCTGCGGTCGATGTCGCCATGGGACGCGGCGTGAGGTGCCGATGTCGAAGTGCGCGGCGACAATCTGGCCGTGACCGGCGATGAGATGTTCCGCCATGTCGCGTTGCCAGCCCTGTGATGACACGCGGTCTTGATGGCGGGTGGTGGAGGTGCGGCCATAGAAGGCGAACCGCAGGCCGTTGAACTGGACTTCGGTGGATGCTGCTCCGGTCTGGGTTCTTCTGCTCATCCACTGTGCGAGCAAGTCCACAGCATCTTTCGGAGACGAGGACTGAGCCGGGTGTGGTTGACGTGGATGCACGCTGGACCGATGGCGAGGCTGACGCCTTATGACGGCGTGTTCGAGTTTGTCCGCCCGTTCGGAGTAGCGGATCGGGCGCACACAGGCCGTATAACGACCTATGCGACGAGGCTGATTCGGTCGCGGACGTCGACTTCGCGGCCCAACGACGAGAAAATGGCACCACCGCGCTCTTGACGGCCGCAGAAGAACGCCTCGAACAGTTGCCCGCGCCCGGCGGCCCGACAGTCTTCGTGCATTGTGACCTGTGTGGTTTTGAACGTGTGACGTGACGTCACTTGCCCGCGATCTGTGAGGAGGGCGGGTTGCTGTCAGCGAATTCGACGTCACTTGGGTCTTGCGGTGGCAGCGTCGATGTGCCTCGAAGTGAGGAGCGTCGATGCCGGGCATGTCGAAGGTGGAGCTGTACGCCGTATCGGGTTGCCGACCGACGCACTGGCCGGCACAGCGCTGAGCACGGCACCCGCCGACAGCGCGAGCGTCGCCACGGCGACGGTCATTGCTTTCCTGCTTCGCCGGGACGGCCCTGTCGCCCGCTCGGGTGACGCTGCACGGGTGAACATCATGACTTCCTCCAGGTGTACGGAGAAGATCGGCGCAAGGTGGCTGCCGATCGCGTCACCGGATGGGACGCAAGCCGCGGATCGGCGTTCGCGGCGTTGTCCCGATAGGCCGCTGAAGCCGGGACAATCAAGGCAAACAACTCGGTCCATGCCGATTGGCAGGCCGCAGGTCGTTCGGAACCGACCAAGGTTGCCACATTCGCTGTCGATCTTGCCTCGCCCGCCGGGCGTTCGCCGAGCTGGGAAACTCGGTCAGCGCCAGCGAGCTGGTGGGCACGGCCCTCGGCTTCCGTGGTGGTCGGCGGCGCGGGGCTGCACAGCCTGGCCGTGGGCGGGCTTCGGGCAGGTCCGTGGTTGACGGTTGCTCGCCATTCCGGCGCAACATCGCCCATTCGCCGCCGGGCGCCGGCGGGCGTACGATGCCGCGCAGGGACGTGACCGGTGGCGGCCGTGACGGTCCGGCCGGTCCGGATGGGCGGCAGGCGCCGCTCCCTGTGAGCGCGCCCGGTCGCCCGGTGCAGGGGAGTTCGATGGGGATGCTGCGCATGTATTTCACGTGAGACGATCTGGCCCGGATCAGTCTCGCCGACACCGCGGATCCGTTGTGGGAGACCGTGCTCAGCCGGTTCCGGCTGCAAGAGCCGCACGTCGGGTCCGCGTTCCGACCCTGGGTGCGCGGCATCCGGGCGGCCAGGTCGGCGATCCGGCGCGCCGGAGAACTGGGACCGAACCCAGGCCGACATGCGGTGACGTCCCAAGGTGCGTCTTGTGGACATCGTTCATGATCACGTGGTCGCCAGGTTCAGCTGCTCTTGGACGCGGTCGGCGTCGTCGATGCGGTGCTGGGCGAGGTAGAGCTCGAGTGCCTGTCGCCAGGTTGCAAGGGCTCGGCTCTGGTCGCCGGCGGCGGCGTGGGTTCGGCCGAGGCCGTCGAGGGCATTGGCTTCCTCGTAGGAGTCTCCGAGTTCACGCCAGAGCGCCAGCGCCCGCTCGTAGTACTCGACGGCATCGGTGTGGTGGCCGCTGGCGCACTCGATGTAGCCGAGATTGTCGAGGGCGTGCCCTTCGCCGTCGCGGTATTGGTGGTGCCGGTGCATTTCCAGCGCCTTCCGGCAGTCGGCGAGTGCGTCCTCGTAGTTGCCGAGCTGGGCGTGCAGCCAGCCGACGTTGTTGAGACTCTGGGCTTCGCGGATGGAGTCGCCGAGTTCGCGGAAGATTGTGCGGGCGTTCGTCATGTGGTTGAGCGCCTTGAGGTCATCGCCGCGCTGGGTCCACAGCTGTCCCAGTGTGCCGTGGATGGCGGCCTCCTCCGGGCGGTTGGACTCGGTTTCGACCAGATGGAGGGCATCGTGGAGGTGGTCGAATGCCTCGTCGAGCCGGTTGAGCCTGCCGAGAACCCGGCCCAGGAAACGGTGCGCCTGGGCTTCGGTGGCTGCATGGGCCAGTTGCCGCGCTGCGGTGAGCCCGGCTTGCCAGACGGTGTGTTCGTCGTGCAGAAGCCCACGTCGGTAGTGGTAGGTGTTCAACGCCCAGGCGAGCTGCCAGACCACGTCGTGCCGGCCGTCGTCGGCGGCGGACCGCTGGGCCGCTAGCAGGCAGGGGTGTTCGGCGTCGAACCAGTCGGCGGCGGACTGGTAGTCCGTCAGTTCCGGGCAGCGGCAACCGGATGCGGCTGGGGCCGGTTCGATGTGCCGCCGCTGTGGGGACAGCAGTTTCTCGGCGGCGCAGGCGCCATGGAGGAAGTAGTCGAGAACGCGTCGCCGCGCGCCGTGCGTGGGCTGCCGGAGTGCGGTCTCGGCGGCGTACTGGCGGATCAGGTCGTGCATCCGGTACCGCCCGCGAGAGTCCGCGCCGAGCAGGGAGGCTTGTTCCAGGGCGCGGAGGACATTCGTGGTCTCCGCGAGAGGCAGGTCGAGAACGCTGGCTGCGGCGTGCAGGCTGATGTGCGGTGCAGGTACCGTGCCGAGGAGGACGAAGGCCGTGGCCAATTCGCCGGGAAGAGACCGGCACGACCACGACAGCACGGTGGGCAGGCTGGCGATCGGGTCTTCGTCGGCCAAGGCGCCCACGCCGCGATCGCGCATCTCGGTGACGAGCGCGGCCAGCGGCCGGTCCGGGTAGGTGGTCGCGTGGCCGGCGACGATGCTCAGGGCCAAGGGGTATCCGCCGCACAACCGGACCAGCTCGTCCACCGCCGCCGGTTCGGCGGCGATCCGATCTGCTCCGAGGCGGTCGGCCAGCAGCGCACGCGCTTCGGCGTCCGGGAGCACGTCCAGGGCCAGGTGGCGGGCACCGTGGCCGGTGATCAGGCCCGGCAACCGGTTGCGGCTGGTGACGAGGGTCAGGCAGCCGTCACCGCCTGGCAGCATCGGCACGACCTGTGTGGTGTCGGCTGCATTGTCGAGGACCAGCAGCATCCGTTTGCCCGCCACCAGGCTGCGGAACAGTGCGGCCTGAGCGTGGGGCAGGACGGGCACACGTGCGGGTTCGACGCCGAGGGCGTCAAGGAAGCCGCGGACGGCCACCTCGGAAGTCATCGGCGTGCCTTCATGGCTGAATCCGCGCAGGTCCACGAAGAGCTGCCCGTCGGGGAAACGCTCGGCGTAGAGGTGTGCCCACTGCAGCGCCAGCCAGGTCTTGCCGATCCCGCCGGCGCCGGAGACGGCCGAGATCACCACGGTCGCGCCGGCGTTGTTGTCCGGAATGCCGGCGCCGAGACGGTCCAGTTCGGCTTCGCGGCCGACGAACGGCCTGGGGACAGCGGGTAGCTGTCGCGGCACCACAGCCGAGGTAGCGCGCGCGCCGGCGGGGTGCAGCGCGGGGTCCGCGGCCAGGACCCGCTGGTGCAGGTCCTGAAGTACGAAGTTCGGGTCGGTGCCCAGTTCTCTGGCAAGCCGGGTGCGGATGGTCCGGTAGTGCGTCAACGCATCGGCCGCCCGGCCGGCTCGGCAGAGCGCGAGGATGTACTGCCCTGCCACCCGCTCGTCCAGCGGGTGCTCCGCGCTCAGCGCGGCCAACCGGACCACGAGCTGCTCGCCTTCGCCGAGCCCGAGCCGGGCGTCGACGAGGTCGAGTTCGGCGGCCAGCCGTTCTGCGTGCAGCAGGTCGCGTTCGGCTTCGGCCCATTGTCCGGTCAGCCCGCTCAGCGCTTCGCCGCGCCACATCTGCAACGCCTCGGTGAGCAGCGGCACGGCATGTGCATGGTCGCCGACGCTGGCTCGAGCGCACAGGTCACGGAACCGTGCCACGTCCACGACGGTCGCACCGGCCTGGAACAGGTAGCCACCGGATCGCCGCACGAGGTCGACGTCTTCTGCGGCTGTCAATGCCTGTCGCAAACGCGAGATGTAGCTGTGGAGGGTCCCCCGTGCTCGCTCGGGTGCATCCGGTCCCCAGACGCGGGTGATCACGCGTTCCGCCGGAACCAGCCGCCCGGCGTCCACCGCCAGCGCCGCCAGGACACAGCGTTGCTTGGCCGGGCCCAGGTCGATCGCGTCACCGTCGAGGTGCGCGACGACGTCGCCCAGCAGTCCGAGCCGCAGCATGGTGTCCCCCCCTGCCCGAGGTCCCGATCCGGACAGAAAGTGCGCTGACCGGCGAAGTTCAGAAACCTACAAGAAAGGTACACGAGCATCTGGCTCGGGCTGACGCTCGAAGGGGAGCGAGCCTCCGCTCGATTCGAACTTACGTTCGGCGCTGGACCAAGGGGGATGGATATGTGTGCCGACCGAGACCCGGTCTTTGTGAAGCTGACGTACCCGGTTGTCGGCGTCTCGCCGCTGCGGGTGGGGACCACGGCTCCCGCTGCGGGCGAGACGCTCAAGGCCGAGGGGGTCGTCCTTCCGTGAATACCAGTCGTGAGGTCTTTGTGACACACAGTCGGGCCCGGACTCCGCGCGTGCGCAGCTTCGGTAGCTGGATGGCATCGTTGATCTTGATCGCGACGGCTACCACGACGGGGTTTTCCGGGGATGGGTCGCCGCGCGGGCCGCGGAGTGTGGAGGAGCCGCACCGGATCGCGCAGGCGTCGGACGACGCGACCGCGATGCGTGCCGCGCGGGCGCAGGGCACGCGGGTGGAGGTGCTGGCGGAGCGAACCGAAACCGTGACCGTGTACGCCAACCCGGACGGGACCCATACCTCGGAGATGACCGCAGTGCCTACCAGGGTCAAGAAGGGCGCCGAGTGGGTTGCGATTGACACCACGCTGCAGGCGCGTCCGGACGGGACGGTGGCGCCGAGGGCGGGCGCTGACGACGTCACGTTGTCCGGTGGGGGCGCCGGCGCGTTGATCCGGTTGCGTTCCGGGCCGGCGGAGCTGGCGCTGCGTTGGCCGGGCGGGCTGCCGCGACCCGTGCTGCATGGCAACGAGGCCACGTATCACGACGTGCTGCCGGGGGTCGATCTCATGCTGCGGGCCGAGGTCAGGGGCTACTCGCAGCTGCTGCTCGTCAAGGACGCCGCGGCGGCGCGAAACCTGGCGCTGGTGCGCATCAGCTTCCCTGTCGAGGCACGCGGCGTTCGTCTGACCGCGGAGGATTCCGGGGCGCTGCGTGCGGTTGACGACGCGGGGCGGCCGGTGTTCCAGTCGCCGCCGTCGGTGATGTGGGACTCCAGCAGGTCGCGCCGGGAGGCGCCGGTCGGCGTCAAGGTCGCCGGCGATCTACTGAACCTGGTGCCGGACAAGGGGTTCCTCGCCGACCCGGCGACGGTATATCCGGTCGCGATCGACCCGACCCAGTCGCCGATGGCACCGACCGCGTGGGCGACCGTGGTCGGCGGGCATCCGGATCAGTCCTACTGGGGGCACAGCGCCGACGACCGTCACCCCGAATGGGCCCAGGTCGGTCAGTGCTACCGAGCGGTGCCGGACGAATGTAAGGGAATCGGGGAGGCCTGGTCCTACTTCCGGTTCAACACGCAGGACATGCTACGCGACAAACCCGTGCTGTCGGCCAAGTTCTACACCAAGGTGGCGTACAGCCCGAGCTCGTCCTGCGGCCAGACGCACCAACTGCACTGGGTGTACCAGGACATCGGCTCGGGCCTGACGTTCAGGAACAAGCCGGAATGGGACGGGCAGTGGAAAGATTTCCCCGCGCCGTGCACGGGTGCGGGGGTCGAGGTGAACCTGGACAGAAATTCGCTCAACGGCACCGGTTTCACCACGTTCTACCTGCGCGCCGCCAACGGCAACGACCAGAACGCGTGGCGCAAGTACTACGTCAGCGCGGAGACGTTGCTGCAGGCCACGTGGAACCGGTCCCCGAACACGCCGACCAATCTGAGTACGGACCCGCCACTCCCGCAGCCGTGCCGCTGGTGCGCCGGCAAGCCCTACGTTTCCAACGACAGCATCGGGTTGATCGCCACCCTGTCGGATCCGGACAGCGACAACATCTATCCGAAGTGGTGGGTCACAATTCAGGGTGGGGCTCCCGTACTGACCCAGTACAACCCCGGGCCATCGGGGGCTGCCCGCCGTCACGACGTCCAGTTGGGCGACGACCTCAACGGCCTTGAGGTCTCGTGGTCGGTGCAGGCCCACGACACGGAGGCCGAGTCCGCCGCGGTCGGACTCAGGCCCTTTGTGGTGGACCGGGTCTCGCCGACCGTGCGTCCGACGGTCGCCGGCGCTCTGTACAAAGAGGATAATCGCTGGCATGGCGGTGCAGGGGTGCCCGGGTCGTTCACCTTTGGCCCAGGCACCTGCCCGCCACCGAAACCTGGCGATCCGCCGTGTGATGTCAAGGACATCGATCACTACCTGTACGGCTGGCAGGACACACCGTCCACTTGGGTCGACGCGGGTGCGTTGGGTGGCACAGCGACCGTGAGCACCGCACCGCCCGGTGATGGGCCGCAGGCGCTGCGGGTGCAGAGCGTCGACCGGGCCGGCAACAGGAGCCCCATCCTGACCAGCCACGTGTACGTCCGTGCCGGCAGCGGGTCGCTTGGCCAGTGGTCGTTCGAGGGAAAGCCCACCGACAGCGCGTTCCTCGGTGACCGGCACGGCACGCTCAACGGCAACGCCAGCTACACCACGGGTGCGGTTGGCACCGCGATCCAGTTGGACGGCAACGCCGACAGCACGGTGACGATGCCCCCGGCGTTCCCCACCGAGTCGAGCTTCTCGGTGTCGGCATGGGTGCGCCCGGACCGGCTGACCTCGGGCATGGCCGCACTGAGCCAGGACGGCGAGAACACCAGCTCCTGGTGGTTGAGCTACGACAATGCCGCAAATCGATGGTCTTTCCTGGTCGGCGAGAAGGACCAGCGGATGTGGGGAGTGACCAACCAGAAAGCGGTGCCGGTGGCCGGGGAGTGGACCCACCTGACCGGGGTGTACGACCGGCAGGCTCGTGAGCTTCGCTTGTACGTCAACGGTTCACAGGTCGAGAGACAGGCCGCGGACTTCGCCGCGGCACCGTCGACGGGTGTGATCACGGTGGGCCGGCTGAAGTGGAACACCCAGTTCGGTGTGCCGTGGGCCGGTGCGGTCGACGAGGTTCAGGTCTTCGACCGGCCGCTGTCGGACGCCGAGGTCGGCGCCATGGTCAGCCGGGACAATGTCCGAACGGGACACTGGCGCTTCGACGACGACCGGCTGGGCGCGGCGGCCCGGAACTCGGTGACCGGTGGCGCCGACCTGACGCTGAGCGGGGGAGCCCAGTTCGTGGACAACGGTGCGCTCGGCAAAGCGGTGCGGCTGGACGGTGCCTCCGGTCAGGCGGCCACCGCCCCGGACCGCCCGGTCGTGCACACCGACCGCAGCTTCTCGGTGACCGCCTGGGTGACGCCCAGGGTGTTTCCCACCGGCCAGTACGACTCGGTGACTGCGGTGAGCCAGGACGGCGCTGCCAACAGCGGATTCTACCTGCAACGGCACTGGAGCGGGAAATGGATGTTCATGAAGGCCGGCACGGATCGGACCGACAATGCCGAATGGGTCGGGGCCGGGTCCATATCGAACGCAAGCCTGAACGTACCAGTCCACCTAACCGGTGTGTATGACGCGACAGCCAGAGAACTGACCATCTATGTCAACGGGGAACGTGGTTACACGGCGAAGCTGAGCCAACCGGCTTGGGACGCAACAGGTCCGCTTGTGGTCGGCCGGGCCAAGTCGCTCGGCAACCCCGGCGACTTCTTCAACGGCCAGGTCGACGAGGTCCGCACGTACAACCGCGCGCTCGCCGCCGAGGAGATCCAGGCGATCGTCAGCCAGTCGGACGTGCCGGCCGGTTCGTGGAAGCTGGATGGCAACGCCAACGACTCCTCCGGAAACAACCGCAACGGCACCGCGATCGGAAGTGCACAGTGGACCGATGGGCAGAGCAAGGATCCCGATCCGGCGGACAAGGCGTTGCGGCTCAACGGCTCCAACGCGGTCACGACGCAGAACGCGGTCAACAGTGCCGAGAGCTACACGGTGGCCGCCTGGGTCAAGCTTGATTCGGTGAACTGCCAGTGCACCGTCGTGTCCCAGGACGCCACCTACAGCAACGGGTTCTCCCTCTCCGTCGGCCGTGACTCCCGCGGGCTTCCAACTTGGGTCATGTTCGCCGGTTCGGGTGATCGCCAGGGCGCGAATCCGCTGGGTACCTACCTGATCTGGGGCGAGCCCCAAGCCGGGGTGTGGACCCATGTCGCGGCTGTGTACAACAAACAACGCGGCCGAATCGAGTTATACATCAATGGGGTGCTGATCGGGCAAACGCTGCATACCGGCGCCATCAACGCCACCGGCCCGCTGCAGATCGGGCGAACCAAGTGGTGGTCAGTCGATCCGGGTAACCCGTACGTCAACTACTTCGTCGGCGCGCTCGACGACGTGAAGGTCTACCCCCGTGCGCTGTTCGCGGACGAGATCAGGGCCATGGCTGGCCGTGATCCGAGCCTGGTGCACAACTGGCAGCTCAACGAGGCAGGCGGCACCCAGGCCGCGGCGGACTCGGTCGGGGTCCGTGGTGCCACGTTGCCGCCCGCGGGAGCGAGCTTCGGACCCGGCCGCGCCGGCGGGGCGATCACCTTGAGTGGCGCGAGCGCGGTGTCCACCAGCGGCGTGGATCTGCGCACCGACCAGAGTTTCACGGTCTCGGCCTGGGTGAAGCTGACCGATCCCGGCGGGTGCGGTGGTGTGTGCGCGAGCACCGCGGTCAGCTTGGACGGCGGAGCGGCGAACCCGTCGACCAAGTTCCGGCTTGGGCACCGGATCGACCCGATCAAGGCACCTGGACCGCGCGGCAAGTGGGTCTTCGGCATGACGCCGAGGACCAGCGACGAGGAGAACGTGGCGGCGATCTCGGTCAACCCTGGCGAGTTCAACACGTGGATGCTGCTGGTCGGCGTGTACGACGCGGCCAGCAAGAAGATCGAGCTGTATGTGTACAGCGACATTCCCGGTGACGAACCCGATTATGCGACCGGTACCGTGACCGTCCCCTGGCACGGTAGCGGCGGCCTGCAGATCGGCCGGGGAACGAATGCCGTGGACGGCAGACCGGGCGAGTACTGGAAGGGTGCCATCGACGATGTCCGGCTCTATAACGGGAATCTCGACGCGGCTCGGCTCAACGCATTGTACAAATCCTATCCGGCGGTGACCTCATGATGGCTCGTGTACTGAGATCAAGGTGGATCATTCGAGGCCTGGTAGCCGTGCTGGCCGCCACGCTGGTCCCCGCGCTCGTGGTTCCCGGCGTGGCGGCCGCGGTCGAACCGTCGGTGCCGCTGTCGCCGACGAGCTCGGTTGCGGTGCAGCCGGAAACCGGCAAGCCGGCTCGGCCACCGGACCAGGCCTCGCGCCGGTCGCTGACCAAGGATCAGCAGGCGATCGACGCCAAGCCCGGCGCGAACACCCCGGCCGCGACGTCGCTTTCGCCGTCGGCGACCTGGGAGGTCGCGGCCCACACCGGCGATTTCAGCTGGTCGTACCCGCTGCGGGTACCGCCTGCACCAGGTGGACTCGAGCCAAGTCTCGCTCTGTCTTATCGATCTTCCGCCGTGGATGGTCGCACCAGCGTGTCCAACAACCAGCCGTCGTGGATCGGTGAGGGCTGGGATCTGTGGCCGGGTTTCATCGAGCGCACCTACGGTGCCTGCGTCGACGACGACGCGTCCACCGGGGATCTGTGCTGGAAGAGCGACAACGCCACCGCGGCCTATAACGGCGGCGGCGGGATGCTGATCTGCTGTGACGGCGACAAGAAGTGGCGCGCAAAGAACGACGACGGGGCCCGGATCGAGCGTGTCTTCGACGGGGGCGTGCAGAACGGCGACGACGACCACGAGTACTGGAAGGTCACCACGGTCGACGGCACCCAGTACTGGTTCGGCACCCAGGCCGATTCCACGTGGACGGTGCCGGTGTTCGGCGACGACGTAGGCGAACCCTGCCACAAGGCGACGTTCGACGCGTCGTCGTGCACGCAGGCCTACCGGTGGAACCTGGACAAGGTCGTCGACCGCAACGGCAACATGATCCGCTATTTCTACACCGAGGAAACGAACAAATACGGGATCAACAAGAAGGATGCCCCCGCGGACTATGTCCGCGGCGGCGCCTTGGAGCACATCGAGTACGGGCTCAATGAGCGGGTCGGCGGCCAGGCGAGCGGGCGGGTGGAGTTCGGCACGTCCGACCGGTGCGTCCGGGACAGCGTCTGCACCCAGGCCCCGGACAAGCGCGGCAACTGGCCGGACACCCCGCTGAAGCTGGCGTGTGCGGCGGCGCCGTGCACCGAGCACTCGCCATCGTTTTGGACGACCAAACGACTCGACACGATCACCACCAAGGTGTTGCGCGGTTCCACGTACGATCCGGTCGACCGGTGGACGCTCGACCAGCAGTTCCCTGGCACCGGTGAGCTCGGCCAGGAACAGCGGGAGGCCGCCGCGCTGTGGCTGAACGGCATCAGGCACACCGGACTGGCCGGCGTTCCCATCGAGCTTCCCCCGGTCACGTTCGAGGGCACGCTGCTGCCCAACCGGGTGGACGGGGACGCCGACGGCTATGCCGGGCTCAACCGGTACCGGGTCAGCGCCGTGATCTCCGAGACGGGCGGCGTCACCACCGTCAACTACGAAACGCCGGACTGCAAGGCCGGGCAGACAATGCCGGCGGAGACCAACAGCTTGCGCTGCTTCCCTGTGCGTTGGTCGCCATCGGTGAGCATCGAGCCGCGCACCGACTATTTCCACAAGTACGTGGTCGCGTCGGTGACCCAGTCCGACATGATCGCCAGCAGCGCCGAGCAGTTGACCACCTACGAGTACCTCGACGGTGCGGCGTGGCACTGGGACATGTCGGAATTCGTCAAGGACGACAAGAAGACCTGGAACGAGTTCCGCGGGTTCGGCCGGGTCCGGATCCGGACGGGGCGGGCGGACGACCCCGGGGGCGCCCCGATAACCATGTCCGAGCAACGGTTCTACCGCGGCATGGACGGCGACCGGCTGAACCGGACCGGTGGCACCAAGCCCGTCGCAGTCTCCGATTCCGTTGGCGACGGCCAGAGCTCGCGTACCGACTCGGACTGGTTGCAGGGATTCGGTTTCGAGACCACGACATTCGCGAAGGAAGCCCCGTCCGGGTCGCCGAACCCGCCGTGGGTCGGCAGATCGGTCTCGTATCCGGTGGCGAAGGGGCCGACTGCCACCCGAGGCGTCTTCAAATCCTATTTGGTGCGGCCGGAAACCCAGCGTGGCTTCAGCGCGCTCAATGCAGGCGGCTGGCGCGAGACCAAGACCACGACTCACTATGACAACGACGCCGCCCGAGGACTGCGGACCAGTGTGGACGATGTCGGCGACGTCACCAAGGCCGACGATGACCGGTGCACCAGAACCACCTACGCCCCCAACACCACCGACTGGCAACTGGATCTGGCGATCAGGGAGGAAACGGTCGCGGTCGCCTGCGGCAGCACGGTGAAGTACCCCGACCACGCCGTCAGCGACGCCAAGTTCGGTTACGACGGAAGGGGAAACCTCAACAAGACCGAGATCGCGAAGGAGCACCCCGCGTCCGGGCCCGCGGTGTACCTCACGACCGCGACCGCCAGCTACGACAAGCACGGCCGGGCCACGGAAACCATCGACGTACTCGGCAGCCGCAGTACGGTCTCATTCACACCGACCGAGGGTGGGCCGGTCACGGCGTCCACCGCGACCGGCCCGGCAGTTCAGCCGACGCTGCCGGCCGGGCTCGCCGTTAAGGCCGAGGTGGAGCCGGCTTTCGGCACGCCGACCAAGATCATCGACGGCAACGCTTTCGTCACCCAGATCGCCTATGACGCGCTGGGCCGCAGTGTCGAGACGTGGCTGCCCAACCGTCCCAAGACCGACGCGACACCGAAGGGGAGCCTGCGGTTCGACTACCTGATCCGCCGGGACGCACCGTCGGTGGTCACCACGACCAAGATCGGCCCGAACGGCGTCTTCGTCAGCAGCAACGCCGTCTTCGACGGGTTGCTGCGGCCGAGGCAGACGCAGGCGCCTGCGGTGGGCATGCGCTCGGTGCCGGGTAAGCCGCCGGTTCCGGTGGAACAGGGCCGGTTGATCACCGACACCCGGTACGACTCGCATGGCCGCGCTTATAAGGCGACGCAGTCCTACTTCAACGACGCGCCGGTGGACACGAACCTGTGGCGCGCGGCCGACGCCGAGGTTCCCGGCCTGACCCGCACGAAGTTCGACGGCGCCGGCCGCGCCATCGAGTCGATCTATCAGGCCGGCGCGACCGAGAACCGGTGGTCGACGAAGACCGACTACGACGGTGACCGGGTGTCCGTCATCCCGCCGGCCGGCGGCACCGCGACGACCACGATCACCGACGCCCGCGGCCGGGCCACTGAGCTGCGCCAGTACCACGGACCGGCGCCGACCGGCGATTTCGACGTCACCCGGTACAAGTACACGCCTGCCGCACAGGTGGCCGAGGTGACCGGCCCGGACGGCGCTGTCTGGAAGTACGGCTACGACCTGCGCGGCCGCGCGATCAGCGGGACCGACCCGGACTCCGGTACCAGCACGAAGGGCTACGACGACGCCGATCGGCTGGTGTCCACCAAGGATGCTCTGGGGCGAACCCTCGCCTACGACTACGACGCCCTGAACCGCAAGACCGCGCTGTCCGAGGTGGACGGTGCCACCCGCAAGCTACTGGCCAAGTGGACCTACGACACGGTCCCAGCCGGCAAGGGTCAGCCTGCGACGTCCACCAGGTATGTCGGGGAGAACGCGTACACATCGACGATCGATGCCTACACACCGCGGTACCAGCCGCTGTACACGTCGGTGACCATCCCCGCCGCCGAGGGCGCGCTGGCCGGAACGTACAACATCAACTTCGGATACGGCGAGGACGGCACCCAGAACAGCGAGACCTATCCCAGGGTGCCGGGCACCGACGTGGGTGCGCAGACGGTCAACCACGCGATGGATGACTGGGGTCGGCCGATCGCCACCCGGACCGGTGCCGGCCAGCAGCTGGTGGCGGGCACCTACTACACCCGCTACGGCGAGCCGGAACGCATTGAGCAGGGCGTCACCCCTAACCGAGGCTGGCAGTCGTTCTACTACAACGGCAACAACCGCCGGCTCGAACGCTCCATTGTGGATGCCGAGGTTCCTCAGCCGAAGCAGGCCGACGTGCAGTACACCTACAACGACGCCGGCAGCATCACCTCGATGGCCGCCGATGTGAACACCAACGCGCCGGACATCCAGTGTTTCCGCTACGACCACCTGCGCCGGCTGACCGAGGCGTGGACCGCCGCCCCAGGCACGTGGTCCGGATCGGAAGGCCCCCGCAACGGCGGGTGCACCGCCGAGCCCACCGTGTCCGCTGGACCCGCACCCTACTGGGATTCGTACAAGAACGGCCCGGGCGGCAACCGGCTCGAGGAGACCACGCGCGGACTGGTCGCCTCCGCCAAGCGCACCTACGATTACCCGGCCGCGGATCAGCCGCAGCCGCACACGCTTCGGTCGGCCAGCGGCCCCGCCGGCACGCAGAGTTTCACCTACAACAGCGTCGGCCAGACCACGCGCCGGGTCGCGCCGGGCTCCGACCAGACCCTGACGTGGGACCGCGAAAGCCATCTCGCCGCGGTGACCGAGGGTGGAGGCAGCACGTCGTTCATCTACACCGCCGGCGGTGATCGCCTGCTGCGCAAGGATCCCGGCGGCAGCACGCTGTACCTCGGCAAGCAGGAGATCCGCCTGGACGCGGGCACGAACACGCTCAGCGTCACCCGCTACTACACTCATGGCAGCGCGGTCATCGCGATGCAGCAGGGCAAGGACAAGATCACTTGGCTGGCCGCTGACCACCAGGGCACCACCCAGACCGCCATCGACCCGGCCACCCTCACGGTGGCCCGCCGACGCCAAACCCCGTACGGCGCCCCACGCGGAGCCGAGCCCACCTGGCCTGGTGAGCGTGGCTTCGTAGGCGGCACAAAGGACGCGTCGACGGGCCTCACCCATCTGGGCGCCCGCGAATACGACCCGAGCACGGGCCGCTTCATCTCGGTCGACCCGGTGATGAAACCGGAAGACCCCCAGCAAATGCAGGGCTACGCCTACGCCAACAACAGCCCCGTCAGCTTCAGCGACCCCACCGGACTCATTCTCAGCGACTGCGGAGACAGCTCCGGCTCCTGCAATGGACTGGACCCGTGGACCGGGGCGCCAGCCCAAACCGGCGGCGCCGGGGCGCCGAAACAAGCCGGCGGCACCGGGCCACCGAGGAAGACTAGCCGCGGCTACCGCAACGATCCCAACTACCTCGAGCCGCGGCCGGACATCGTGAAATGCGGCGGACCGGGGACGCCGGGCTATTTCGTCCTCACCGGCTGCATAGACATATCCCGTACCAGCGGGTGTACATTAGTGGATCCGTTCAACGGCAAGGGCTACTGCAGAACAGGCGAGACAGTATACGACACGATCCGCAGGCAAGATCACGAAAGGTCACTCGCGAACAGCCGAAAGAACGAGGAGGAGAGGCATAAGAAGTCGAGCAAGGATCCCTTGGAGAGTTTTCTGGGTTGGCTTGAGAAACAGCGTTCCGAACTTTTCGGCAGGCCTACGCAGGCGGTGTCGATCTGCGTCACCGCCGCCGCCGGTCTGGGCGGGCATGCCGAGGGCGAGATTTGCCTCACTGGCGACAATCACGGGGTGACGCTCAACGACTCCTTGAAGCTGAGCCGCCAGATCGGCGGCGGGGCTTCGGCCGGCTTCGGGCTGAAGTTCCACACCGAGCGCGCAGATCAGGTCAACAGCTCCTTCAGTCCGTCCGTTGCGGGAGGCGTGGAGATCGTACCTTCAATGGGCGGCGGTGTTGAACTCGAGACAGACAGTCAGAACAACTTGACAACGAGCGGAAACGTCTCATGGGGTGGCAGGGCCACTTTCGGCCCGAAGGCATACCTCGAAGGAATGACCGCCAATCTGGGTTACATCGCCAACTGGAACCAGATATTACACTGGTTCGACTGACGACTCCGTGACGAACCACCGGGTGCCGCCGGCACCCGGTGGGTGAGCCTCGATCTTGCATGGGGCTGCGGGGTTCGGTGGAAGTTCCGGTTGCGGCCATCAACCGGGACATCCGCGGGGACCCGCTCATGGAAGGCATGAACCCGGCCTGTCGGTGTTCCGCAGCCAGGGCACGCCACCGCATCGTCCCTGGTAGAAACCCGGACCACGATCACATCGCCAGCGTCCTCGACCCCCTCGATCGACAGCGCCGAAAGCCCCGAGAACACCGCACCGACCAGCTTCGCCATCTCAACCACAAGCGATCATGGCGGCCCCGCAAACCCGTCCCAGCCGGGGACCCATCACACCACCACCGAAAGTGCGCCAGAGCCGATCTTGGGACAGTCCCTCGATAGGTCGAAGCAACCCCGGAAGGCACGGTCGAGCACGGCCAGGCCCGGTGCCGGTGTGTCCTGGCCTGGCACTGCTGTTCCACACGGCTGCGAGCGTGGCCAGAATCAAGGCGAAGAGCGGGATGAAGGGATGCGCGGCCCCGGTGACTCTGTGCTACCGTGAGTGCATGATCTCCCCAAACACGGGAGATATCCCACGTATGGGGGTTCAAGTCCCCCCTCGGACACACGCACTATCTACACCCGGGTTGGTCGTCGCATAGACGGCCAGCTCTTTTGGTTCGTAGCGTAGCTTCAGGTTCAGCGCGCGGTACAGGCGGCTCATGCCTGCCGTGGTCGCGTCGGCCAGTGTTCCGCAGACGTCGCCGAGGGCATCGATCCTCGCGTAGATCTCGGCACGGCTTACTGTCGAGTCGGCTGGAACGTTCTCGATCTGTGCTTTCGCGGCGGCTCGTTCGGCCTGTGCCTGGTTCATCGGGTCTACGAGTGCTTCGGGATCGACGCCGGCCGCGATGGCGGCCTGATACCGCTGAAGCCTCGCCTCAGCGTCCGCCAGCCGGTTTCGCGCCGCCTCCAGTGCGCCGCCGTCGGCCTTGCTCCCGTCCGATCCGAGTAGCGCGGCCGCCGTCCGGTCGCGGTTGTCCGGGTGGAACAGCTCGTGAAGCCATCCGCTGAGCGCCTCGACGACCACGCCTTCGCGCAAGTTGACCGTCTTCGGATGATCCGCCAGCGTCAGTGAGCCGGGCGCCATGGTCCGCGAAGTACCGCGGTAGTAGGCGCCCTTCCGGATCGTGGCGCCTTGCATCTTCCGGCCACAGATTCCACATCGGACCAGTCCGCGCAGCAGATATGACCGTGCGGTGTTTCGGGCGCCTCGCTCGGCCTTGCGTGCCGTCTTCAACCCACCCGCCGACTTCGACCGACGCAGAAGCTGTACCTGCGTGAAGGTCTCCACGGACACGATCGCCGGATGCGCCTGCTCACGCGACCGCACGATCCGGTCCGGCGCCGCGCGCTTGAACCGCACCACGTGGCCCGCGGCGACGTCTTCCGGGTCGAGCAACGTCTCCTGTTTCGTCCAACGCCCGAAGATCGCGTAGCCGGTGTATCGCGGGTTGTCCAGGATCGCCCGCACCGAACTGCCTTGCCAGCCGTCCGCGAGCCGGTGCCGGTTCTGGTCCGGCCGATGCGCGGAGGGACAGGGAATGCCGTCCCGGTTGAGCAGGTTGGCGATCGCGCGATCGCCGTTTCCGTCCAGGTACTCGGCGAAGATCCGGCGGACCACGTCCGCCGTGGTCTCGTCGATCGCCAGCACCCGCAGCTTGGACCCTTCCGCAGCTTTTCGCGGGTTCGGATGTGGCCCGCTGTTGACGACGACGTACCCGTAGGGTGCACCTTGGTGCCGTCCTTCGTTGATCACCTGCGCGTCCATTGCCGCGCGGACGCGAGCCTGAACGTGCTGGCGCTCGGACTCGCTCATCCCGCCGAGCACGCTCATGAGCATCTTGTGCGACGGGTTCCGCGCGTCGTACTTGCCGCCCAGTTCTAGGACCCACAGATCCACGCCGTACGCCGCGAACTTCGGCGCGATAAGCGAGAACTGATTGCCGAACCAACAACGCGTGCCTTCGCCAACGACGATCGCGTCCCATTCGTGGTGCGGATTCTTCAACTCGGCGAGCAGCCGCGCGCCCTCGGTACGTCGTTCCCACGGGACGGACCGTGACTGCCCGACGTCGAAGAACTCCGCCACGATCTGCCCGCCGAGCGGCTCGACGAACTTCCGCGTGTTCCCGAACCCGTGTAGTCACCGGTCGTGTCGACGACCGGGCCGTAGGTGTCCGCGGAGCCGCCGGTGAACCGCAGCGCGCCGTCCTCGAACGCGGCCCCGGTCGGGGTGAGCGTCAGCGGGTTGGCGCGCCGCTGGAGTCCTTCGCGGTCGTCCCCCGGCGCTCGTCGAGGTGCCAGGCACCCTTGTCCGCGTACGGGTAGGCTTGCCTGCGTCGGCACCGGCCGCGATCACCCGCCGGTTGACGTCAAGGTTCACCGTCGAAATCATGACCACAGCAGCGCAGATGCGCGACAAGTTCGCCCTCGTCACCGGCGCCTCCACCGGCATCGGCGCGGCCATCGCCGAGCGGCTGGCCGCCGACGGCATGCACCTCGTCCTGGTCGCCCGCAGCGCGGGCAAGCTCGACGAGGCGGCCGCGCGGCTGAGCCGGTGTCACGGAGTCACCGTGCGCGCCGCGGCGCTCGATCTCGCCACCGCCGACGCGCCGACGCGGCCGGCCAAGACGTTGACCGAGCTCACCACGCTCCTGGTGCCCGCGATGGTCGCCCGCGGCCACGGCGCCGTCGTCAACATCGGCAGCACCGGGGGATACATCCCGGCTCCCTATCTGGCGGTGTACGCGGCGACGAAGGCGTACGTCATCTCGTTCACCCAGGCGCTGTGGGCCGAGGCCCGAGGCACCGGGGCCGGGTGGTGGCGGTCAGTCCCGGTCCCACGAAAACGCCGATGACACCCGTGGCACGCGCAGTGCCGAGGCCGTCGCCGCTACCGTGGTGCGTGCCCTGCCGGGCAACGGACCGGCGGTCATCGACGGCAAGACCAATGCGCTGACCGCTTCCTTGTTCGGCAGGCTGCGCCGACGCGCCGCACCCTCGCCGTCGCACGCCGGGTGATGGCCGGAAGCGGTGCCTGGACGTCCGGTCTTGCCGTTTCCGGTGACCTGGCCGTTCGGTGCCGAAAAGGGTTCAAGCGAGGTGTGAACGCGCTGAAGGAGCGATAAGCCACGCCATTCCGCTCTCGCATTTTCGTGGGCGTGCGGGTGCCGGGTGCGGGGCCGACGCCAGCCGTGCGGGACGTGTCGGACGGCGCTCGGCGGCGGCCCCGCCGGTGCGGGGGTCGCCGCACGGCCGAGCCGTCCTTGGTCCGGTCGGCGATGGGAATCCGACGCGGTACCCCCGCGTTGCGTTAAGCTGGTTCCGCGGGGCGTGGCTCCGCGTCGGTGAGTGTGGGGGTTGGTTCGGGGGTCGTGGTGCGCTTTCTCGGAAGTGACATGTGGGCGCTTCGTGTTGCGGATCGCGGAGTGTGCGTCGCTTCCGGCTGAGGAAACGCGCGCGAAAGGGTGTGGGGGTAAATGTTTTGTGCATGTTTCCGCTTTGACCGGTCGAGGCGGCTCGTGCTAGCGTGGAATTCCGTCAGCGTTGACGCCGAATCATGATTTCTCTTCCGGGTCTCCGTTGTCTGGGGTTCTGTGCGAGTCGGGGGGCGTCGCATGCGAGGTGCTGAGGAGGACAGTGTCCTCGTCCGGTTGGCGGAGCAGTTCGAGCATGCACGGCAGGCGCGGGGTTCGGTCGTCGTGGTGTTCGGGCACGCCGGCCACGGCCGGAGCGCGTTGCTCGCCGCCCACGCCGAGCAGGTCGAACGCCGGGGCGGCTTGGTCCTGCGCGCGACGGCGACCGTCGCCGAAAGACCGCTGCGGCTCGGCGTGGTGGCACAACTGCTGCAGAGCTGCCCGAGCGGGCAGGCCGGGCTGGAACGCCTCACCGTCGCCCTCGACGAGAGCGTGGACAAGGCGCCGGTGATCGACCACGACCGCAGCGCGCACGGGGATTCGGTGTGGGCCGAAGCGATCCGTGGCATGTGGTCGGCCTTGCAGGAGCTTTCCCGGGCCTGTCCGGTCACGATCCTGGTCGACGACATCGGCTACGCGGACGTCGCTTCTCTCGAGTGCCTGCTGCACTTCGCGAGAAGGCTGCCCGGAAGCCGGATCTCGCTCGTGCTCAGCGAACTCGAACACCCGTATTCCGGCCGGTCCGCGGCGCACGTCGAGCTGGCGAAGCTACCGCACTTCCACGCGGTCCGGCTGGCGCCGCTGTCCCTCGCCGGCACCAAGCGCCTGCTCGCCCGCACCGGCGGGGCCGAGGCGGCCCGGGCGGCCGAATACCACGAGGCGACCGGCGGCAACCCGAAGCTGCTCATGAGCCTGCTGCGGGACCGCGGCGACGCCGATCGGCCGGGCACCCCGCCGGCCGCGGGGCCCGCGTTCGAGGCGGCCGTGATCGGGCTGATCGACTCGTACGGGCCGGAGGCGCTGGCGGTCGCCCGCGCGATCGCGATCCTCGGTGACCACGCGTCGTCGCGGCTGGCCGGGCAGCTGCTGGGCATCGATCCCGCCTCGACCAGCCAGCTGATCGCGACGCTCACCGAATCGGGGTTGCTGGAGGGCAACCACTTCCGCCACCCGGCCACCGTGACCGCGATCCGGCACGGGATGTCGCCGGGCGACCGGGCGGCGCTGCACCGGGCCGCGGCCGAGCTGCTCCACAGCGACGGCGCGCCGGCGACCGCCGTGGCCGGGCACCTGCTCGCCGCGCCGCCGGTGGAGGACCGGTGGGTGGTGCCGGTGCTGGAGGAAGCAGCGGACGAGGCGCTCGCCGACGACTGGCTGCCGATCGCCACCGAAGCGCTCCAGCTCGCCCTGCGGACCTGCGACGACGAAGACCGGCGCGCGGTGATCACCATGAAGCTCGCGCTCGCCAAGTGGCGGGCCGACCCGGTGCTGGCCGCCCGGTACTACCCGACCTTGGTCGACGCCTTGCGCCGCGGGACGCTCCGGGGACGGCATGCCGCGTCGCTGATCCGCTCCCTGCTTTGGTACGGCCGGTTCGACGACGCCGTCGAGGCGATCGAGCAGTTCGGCGCAGGCCAGGCCGACGCCGAATCCGCGGCGGAACTGCGGTTGATGCAACTGCGGCTGCGGCACACGTATCCGGCACTAGTGGTGCACCAGCGGCTGTTCGCCGAGGAGAGCGCCGAACACTCGCCGGCGACCATGGTCGTCAGGACGAATGCGAACGCGCTGCTCGCCGCGGTGCTGCGGCAGGACGCGCCGGAAGACAACCGCCGCCGGGCCGAACAGCTGCTGGCCGCGACGGCCATGAGCGACGCGAACCTGGACACCCTCCAGGCCGCGTTGCTGACCCTGATCTACGGGGGCCACGTGGACGCGGCCGCCACGTGGAGCGATCGCCTGCTGGCGGACGCGGGGGCCCGCCAAGTGCCCAGCTGGCGGGCCGTCTTCGCGGCGATCCGGGCCGAGGTGGACCTTCGGCGGGGTGACCTGCCCAGCGCCGAGTACTACGCGCGCGCCGCGCTCACGTTCATCCGCCCGCGCGGCTGGGGCGCCGCCGTCGGCGCACCGCTCGGTGCGCTGGTGCGGGCCGTCACCGCGTCCGGGCGGCATGCCGAAGCCGCCAAGCTGCTCGACCAGGGTGTGCTGGAGGCGACCTTCCAGACCCGGTACGGCCTGCACTTCCTCGAAGCCCGGGCCAGGTATTCGCTGGCCACCGGGCACACCGCGGGGGCGCTGACCGACTTCCTCCACTGCGGCGAGCTGATGCGGGACTGGGGCATCGACCTGGCGACCGTCGTCCCCTGGCGAACCGGCGCGGCCGAGGTGTACCTCCGGATGGGCGAGCCCGGCCGCGCCCGGGAACTGGTCGACGAGCAGCTGTGCGGGCAGACCCCCGAAGGATCACGGGCACACGGGCTTGCGTTGCGGATCCTGGCGGAAATCGAACCCGACGCCGGGATCCGGCGCTGTCTCCTCGGCGAAGCGGTGGAAATCTTCGAGAACTGCGGGGACCGCTACGAACTCGCGCGTGCGCTGGTCGCCTGCGGCTCGGCGTTCCTGGCCGACGGCGACCACGACGGTGCCCGGGCCGCGGCCGGGCGAGCACGGGACCTCGCTCACGAGATCAACGCCACGCCGATCATCGACCAGCTCCACGGCGCGGGCCTGGAATCCTTGCTGCCGACCCAAAACCGGGGCGGTGCCGGGCGCAACGCCGAGGGCACCGGCGCGTTGAGCGACGCCGAGCGCAAGGTCGCGAGCCTGGCGGCGCAGGGGTGCACCAACCGGGACATCGCCGCCAAGCTCTTCATCACGGTGAGCACGGTCGAGCAGCACCTCACCCGGGCCTACCGCAAGCTCCGGGTGACCCGCCGCATGGACCTGCCCACGGACCTTCAGTTCGACGTGGTCGGCAGTGAATGAAGCGGTTCCGGCACCGGCTCCTGGTTCTCGCGGCCGGCCAGCCACCGCAGTAGCGGCCCGGACATCGCCGTCGTGACGACCGCCATGACCACCATCAACGAATAGAGCTCGCGGTCGAGGACGCCGATCTGCAGGCCGACGCCGAGCGCGATCAGCTCGGTCAGCCCGCGGGTGTTCATCAGTGTGGCGAGGATGGCCGACTGGCGGGCCGAGACGCCCTGCGTGCGTGCGCCGGCGAAGGTGCCGGCGAACTTGCCGGCGACGGCGACGACGATGATCGCCCCGAGTTCCAGCAGCCCGCTGGTCCCGATCCGGGACAGGTCGACGTTCAGGCCGGCGACGACGAAGTACACCGGCAGCAGCAGCGCGGTCGTCGCCTGCGTGCGGTGCAGAAGATCTTCACGCACCTTCGCCGTGCCCCGCCGGGGCACGGCCAGCCCGAACAGGAAAGCGCCGAACACGAAGTGCAGACCGAGGAGCTGGGTCACGGCGGCCGAGGCCAGCAGGCAGGCGAGGACGACGGCGAACTGCCCGAGGTGCGGGGCCTCGCCGCCGGTTCGCGTTAGCAGCCACCGCAACACCGGGCGGACGACCAGGAACAACGCGGCGGCGAACGGCACGACCAGGAGGACCAGCCAGTGGTCGGTCCCGCCGCCGCCGCCGACGATCGCCTGGACCGCCGCGAGCATCGTCCACGCGGCCAGGTCGCACACCGCGGCCGCGGACAGGGCGACCGTGCCGATGGTCGTCCGGTGCATCCCCCGGTCCGTCAGGATCCGGGCCAGGACGGGGAAAGCGGTGACGGACAGCGCCACGCCGAGGAACAACACGAAGCCGAGGCGGTTGCCGGGGTGGCGGCCGACCAGGTAGAGGGCGAACGCCGAACCGAGCGCGAACGGCACGACGGAGGCGCCCAGCGCGGTCGCACCGGCGACCCGGCCCGATCCGCGCAGCCGTGCGTGGTCGAATTCGAGCCCCACCGCGAACATGAAGAGCACCAGCCCGACGGAAGCGAGCCCGGTCAGCTGCGGGCGGATGTCCACCGGGAACAGGGTTTGCGCGATCGCGCCGTGGAACAGGGTGGGTCCGGCGAGGATGCCCGCGACGATCTCGCCGAGGACCGCCGGCTGTCCCAGCGCCCGCGCGAGCCGGCCGGTCAGCCGCGCGATCACCACGATCAGCGCGACGTCACAGAGCAGGATGGCCACCTGTAGTTCGGTCATGCGCGGTTCCCCCTGTCGCGGCGCCGGTCTTCTCGGGCTTCGCCAGCTAAGCGGCTGCCCCGCGCTTCGTGACACCCCTAGTGCGGCCGGATCCGACCCTTAACCCGCGGGCTACGGGTTGCCCAACGCGGGGCTAAGGGTTGTCGGGCCGAGCTCACGTCATGAGACTCGACGACGCGCCAGTCGCCGGGAGAGCTTCTCCACACGGCGTGCGCGGGCCGGCCGGCTTTCCGTGCGGCCGTCACGCGTCCGGCCGCAAAGCCGTTGCGCACGTCGATTACATCCCACTGTCGAAGGGATTCCACGCAATGCAGAATGGCTATGACGTCATCGTGATCGGTGGTGGTCCGGCCGGATCGACCGCGTCCGGTCTGCTGGCGAAATGGGGCCGGCGGGTGCTGGTCCTGGAAAAGGAGAAATTCCCGCGTTACCACATCGGCGAATCCTTGGTTCCCGGTTGTGTGCCCGTGCTGCAGGAGCTGGGCGCGATCGACCTGATCGAATCCGCGGGCGCCACCAAGAAGTTCGGCCTGTCCCTGCTCTGGGGCGACGAACCCACTCCGTGGTCGGTCGACTTCGACGAGATCTGCCCGCACCCCTACGCCTACGAAGTCAAACGCGCGGAGTTCGACAACCTGCTCCTGACGCACAGCCGTCGGCTCGGTGCCACGGTGATCGAGGAAGCGTCGGTCCGCGAGCTGCTGTTCGAGGGTGAGCGGTGCGTCGGTGTCCGGTACAGCGTCGGCCGGTCCGACGACGTCGTCGAGGTCACCGCGCCCTACGTCATCGATGCTTCGGGGCAGACGAAACTCCTCGCCCGGCACCTGGACGTGGTCGAGTGGCACGAGGACCTGAAGAACCTCGCGACGTGGACCTACTTCCAGGGCGGCACCCGCTACGAGGGGCGCCAGGCCGGCAACATCCTGGTGGAGAACCGCCCGCCGGGGTGGCTCTGGATGATCCCGTTCAGCGACGGCACCTGCAGCGTCGGATTCGTCGCGCCCACCACGGAGTACGCGGCCACCGGGCTCACCCCGCCGGAGGTGCTGCGGCAGCGGATCGCGGAGTCGACCGAGGTGCAGCGCCTGCTCGGGGACGCGGTCGAGGTCGCCGCGCCGCGGACGACCAAGGACTGGTCCTACACGGCGAGCCGGATGACCGCACCCGGCGTGCTCACGACCGGCGACGCGGCCGCGTTCATCGACCCGCTGTTCTCGACGGGGGTGATGCTCGCGATGAAGGGGGCCTCCACGGCGGCCCGCACGGTCAACGCCCTGCTCGACGCCCCGGAGCGCGACGAGGAACTGCGCACGGCGTACGAGAAGTCCTACCGGGACTTCCTCGAAGTCGTCATCTCGTTCGTGCGGTTCTTCTACGACCCCAGCAAGAAGGTCGTGGAGTACTTCGAGCGCGCCCGCGCGCTGGTCGACCCGGCCGAGGCGCTCGCCGCTCGCGAGGACTTCATCGTGCTCATCTCCGGTCTCTACGACATGGCACCCGTCATGCAGTCCGCAGTGGACGCTCCGGTGCCGGCCTCCGCCTGACCGCTCGCTCTCCCGCCGCCCGCACGACGAACCGGGATTCCTCATGACGAACGAAGCGAAACTGCGTGAGTACCTCAAGCGCGTCACCGCCGATCTCCGGCAGGCCCGGAGCAGGCTGGCGGAAGCCGGGAGCGGGAGCGCGGATCCGATCGTCGTCGTGGGGATGTCGTGCCGGTACCCGGGTGGGGTCGCGTCGCCGGAGGAGCTCTGGGACCTCGTCGCGGCCGGCCGGGACGCGATTTCCGCGTTCCCGGCCGACCGCGGCTGGGACCTCGACAGGCTGCACGACCCCGATCCGGAGCAGACAGGGAAGAGTTATGTGCGTGAGGGTGGCTTTCTCGACGGCGCGGCGGACTTCGACGCCGAGTTCTTCGGCATTTCGCCGCGAGAAGCTTTGGCGATGGACCCGCAGCAGCGGCTCATCCTGGAAACCACGTGGGAGGCGCTCGAGTACGCCGGAATCGATCCGGGGCTGATCCGGGGCAGCCGGACCGGGGTCTTCCTGGGGCGCAGCTACGAAAACTACGCGTCCCGGCTGGCGGACCCGCCCGCCGACCTCGAGGGGTACCTCCTGACCGGGAACACCGCAAGTGTCCTTTCGGGCCGGGTTTCCTACACGTTCGGCTTCGAAGGACCCGCGGTGACGGTCGACACCGCGTGCTCGTCGTCGCTGGTGGCGCTGCACCTGGCGGTGCAGTCGCTGCGGCGGGGCGAGTGCGACCTGGCCCTGGCCGGCGGTGTCGTCGTGATGTCGGATCCGGCGATGTTCGTGGAGTTCTCGCGGCAGCGGGGATTGTCCGCGGACGGCCGGTGCAAGGCGTTCGCCGCCTCGGCCGACGGGTTCGGGGCCGCGGAGGGGGTGGGGCTGCTGCTCGTGGAGCGGCTGTCGGACGCGGAGCGGCACGGGCACCGGGTGCTGGCGATCGTCCGGGGGTCCGCGGTGAACCAGGACGGCGCGTCGAACGGGTTGACCGCGCCGAACGGTCCTTCGCAGCAGCGGGTGATCCAGGCGGCGCTGGCGGACGCGCGGCTCCTGCCCGCCGACGTCGACGTCCTCGAAGCGCACGGGACGGGGACGGCACTCGGTGACCCCATCGAGGCGCAAGCCGCGATGGCGGCCTACGGCGAGGGCCGGGACCGGCCGCTGTGGCTGGGGTCGGTGAAGTCGAACATCGGGCACACCCAGGCTGCCGCCGGCGTCGCCGGGGTGCTCAAGATGATCATGGCGATGCGGCACGGAACACTGCCGAAGACCCTGCACGCCGACGCGCCGACCCCGCACGTCGACTGGTCGGCCGGCCGGGTCGAGCTGCTGACGGAGCCGGTCGACTGGCCGGCCGGCGAGCGTCCGCGCCGGGCGGCGGTGTCGTCGTTCGGCATCAGCGGGACCAACGCCCACGTCGTGCTCGAAGAACCGCCGGCCGCGGTGGTGGCCGACGGCCCGGAGGCCGCCGCGCCGGTGCCCGTCGTGCCGTGGGTGGTCACCGCGGCGGGGGAAGCCGCCTTGCGGGCCCAAGCGGCCAGGGTGGCGGCGGCCGCGGCCGCGCACACCGCGGAGGACATCGGGTTTTCGCTCGCCACGACCCGGGCCGCGCTGCCGTTCCGGGCGGTTGCCGTGGCCGGTGATCCCGCGGCCGCGCTGGCCGGGTTCGCCGGCGGCGGTGCCGCCGGCGTGGTCTGGGGCCGGGCGCGGCCCGGCCGTCGCCCCGCGGTGCTGTTCAGCGGCCAGGGCAGCCAGCGAGCGGGCATGGGCCGGGAGCTGTACGCCGCCTACCCGGCCTTCGCGACGGCCTTGGACGAGGTGTGCGCCGGGTTCGGCGACCGGTTGCCGCGGCCGCTGCGCGAGGTCATGTTCGACGCGGATCCCGCGCTGCTGCAGCAGACCCGGTACACGCAGGCCGCGCTGTTCGCCTTCGAGGTCGCGACGTACCGGCTGCTCACGACGTTCGGCGTGGCGCCGGAACTGCTTGCGGGGCACTCCGTGGGAGAGATCGCGGCGGCGCACGTCGCCGGGGTCCTGTCGCTGCCGGACGCCTGCACCTTGGTCGCGGCCCGGGGGAACCTGATGCAGGCCCTGCCGGCGGGCGGGTCGATGGCCGCGGTCGAAGCCCCGGAAGAGGTCGTGCGCGAGGCGCTGTCGGCCGGGATCGAGATCGCCGCCGTCAACGGACCGGCGGCGGTCGTCGTGTCCGGACGGCAGACCGTGGTGGACGCGTTCGTCGAAGACTTCCGGGCCCGGGGTGCGCGGGCCCAGCGGCTGCGGGTCAGCCACGCGTTCCACTCCGCGCTGGTGGAACCGATGCTCGACGCGTTCCGGGACGTCGTGGCCGGACTGGAGCTGCGCGAGCCGGAGCTGCCGCTCGTGTCGACGGTGTCCGGGGAGCTCGTCGCGCCCGGCGTGCTCACGGACCCGGAGTACTGGGTGCGGCAGGTGCGCGAGCCCGTGCGGTTCGCCGACGCCGTGCACGCGCTCGCGGCGGCCGGGGCCGACGTCTTCGTCGAAGCGGGCCCGGACGCGACGCTGACCGCGATGGCGCGGGAGTGCCTCGACGAGGCGGTGCTCGCACCCGTGGCGCGCAAGGCGAAGCCGGAACCGGAAACGTTCATGACGGCTCTCGCGGTGCTGTTCACGGCCGGGGTGGAGGTCGGCTGGGGCACCGCGTTCGCCGGGTCGTCGGCCCGCCGGGTCCGGCTGCCCGCCTACGCGTTCCAGCGCAGCCGCTTCTGGCTGGACGCCGGCCGCCCGGCGGGTGACGTCGCCTTCGCGGGACTCGGTGTCCCCGGGCACCCCCTGCTCGGCGCGGTGGTGGCCGTGGCCGGGTCCGACGGGGTGGTGCTCAGCGGAAGGTTGTCGACGGCGACGCACCCCTGGCTGGCCCAGCACGTGGTGGCCGGCACGGCGATCCTGCCCGGAACGGCCTTCGTCGAACTGGCGCTGCGGGCGGGGCAGGAGGTCAGCTGCGGGCACCTCGAGGAGCTGACGCTGGCCACGCCGCTGATCGTGCCGGACCGCGACGGCGTGGCGGTCCAGGTCGTGGTCGACCCGCCGGCCGCCGACGGCCGCCGGGCGCTGGGCGTGCACTCGCGCAGCGGCGAAACCTGGCTCCGGCACGCGACCGGCTTCCTCGCGCCCGGCACCGGTCCGGCCGGGGAGGACCTCGGCAGCTGGCCGCCGCCGGACGCGGTCGCCGAAGACGTCACCGGCGCCTACGACCGGCTCGCGGCCCGGGGGTACGACTACGGCACGGTGTTCCGCGGCCTGCGCGCGCTCTGGCGCAGCGGGGACCGGATCTTCGCCGAGGTCGCCCTCCCGGACGAAGGCGCCACCGAGGCGGCGGCCTTCGTCCTGCACCCGGCACTGCTCGACGCGGCACTGCACGCTCTGGTCCTCGACGAAGGGCACGAGGTGCTCCTGCCCTTCGCCTGGCAGGACTTCGCGTTGCACGCCGTCGGGGCGACCGCTCTGCGGGTGGTGCTGTCGAGGACCGCCCAGGACACGTTCTCCGTCTTCGCCACCGATGCGGCGGGACAGCCCGTCGCGTCCGCGCGGGCCCTGCGGTTGCGGCCGCTCGCGCCCGGTGCGCTGAACACGGCCGCCGCGGCGAACGACCTGTTCGCCGTGGAATGGCGGCAGGTGCCCGCGCCCGCGGCCGCCCCGGCGGAGACGGCCACGCTGGGCGAGGCCGGTCTCGCCGCGCTCGCCGACCCGGTGCCGGACGTCGTGTTCGCCCGCATCGGAACCGGCGGCGGCGACCGCGCCGCCGCCGCCCACATCGCCACGCGGCACGCGCTCGGTCTCGTCCAGGACTGGATCGGCGACCCGCGGTTCGAGCGATCCCGGCTCGTCGTCGTGACGTCCGGGGCGACCGGACCGGGTACCGGTGCCGTCGACCCCGCCGCGGCCGCGGTGTGGGGCCTGGTGCGGTCGGCGAGAGCCGAGCACCCCGGCCGGTTCGGGCTGCTCGACACCGACGGCACCCTGCCGCCGGCGGAGTCGGTGCCCGGCGGCGAGCCGGAGGTCGCGGTGCGGGACCGGACGTGCCACGTCCCGCGGCTGGTCCCGTTCGCGGCCCCGGAGCCGTTCGGCTGGGACCCGGCCGGGACGGTGCTCGTCACCGGGGGCACGGGCGCTCTGGGGGCGATCGTCGCCCGGCACCTGGTGACCGCCCACGGGGTCCGGCGGCTGGTGCTGGCGAGCCGTCGCGGGGCCGCGGCGGACGGCGTGCCGGAGCTCGTCGGCGACCTGGGCGCAGCGGGCGCGCAGGTGTCGGTCGAGGCCTGTGACGTGACGGACCGGGCGGCGCTCGCCGCGCTGGTCGCCCGCGTGCGGGCGGCCGGGCCGCTGACCGCGGTCGTCCACCTGGCCGCGGTGCTCGACGACAGCACCGTCGGCTCGCTCACGACCGACCGGCTGGAGCGCGTGCTGACGCCGAAGGTGGACGCGGCCTGGCACCTGCACGAGCTGACCCGCGACCTCGAACTGCCGGCCTTCGTGCTGTTTTCCTCTGCGGCCGGCGTGCTGGGCGCACCCGGCCAGGCCGGGTACGCCGCCGCCAACGCCTTCCTCGACGCGCTGGCCCGGCTCCGGCGGGCCGAAGGCCGTCCGGCCACCGCGCTGGCCTGGGGCCTGTGGGCGGACGAAGGGATGGCGGGCGCGCTCGACGCGGGCGACGTCGAGCGGCTGGCCCGCTCGGGGATCGGCCCGCTGGGTGCCGGGCGGGGGACCGCGCTGCTCGATGCCGGTGCCGGTGCCGGCCGCGCGGACCTCGTCCCGGCCCGGCTCGTCCTGGACCGGTTCCGGTCCGACGTCCCCGCGTTGTTCCGCGCGCTCGTGCGGACC
>NZ_BNAW01000053.1 GCF_014654205.1 Amycolatopsis bullii | reverse complement strand
GGCAGCGCGGCGGCGCGCCGCCGCACCGGCGACGCGGAGACCACCCGGGCCCGGCTGCGCCGGGGCCTGGCGGCGAAGCGCGCGTCGGGGGCGGCGAAGGTGCTCGGCATGTCCACCACCCGCCGCGCGGCGGTGGTGGCGATCGTGGTGTGCGCGCTGGCGTTCACCATCGCCGTGCCCCTGCGCACGTACCTCTCCCAGCGGACCGAGGTCCGCGAACAGCAGGCCCAGCAGGCGCAGCTGCAGCAGGAGGTCGCTCAGCTCCAGGGCCGCAAGGCGGAGCTGAGCGACCCGGCGCAGATCGAGGCCGAAGCCCGGCGGCGGCTGCGGTACGTCAAGCCGGGCGAGACGCCGTACATCGTCCAGCTGCCGGAGGACAAGGCCCCGGACGCGGCGCCGCCGCCCGGCCAGCAGCAGGCCGCGGGCAGCTCCTGGTACGAGAACCTCTGGAACCAGGTCTCGGGCGGCTGAGACTGTGTCCGGAGGCGCCTTGGGGTGCGGGCCGGGCGGCGGGGTCCACGCTCTAACCTTGACCGCGTGAACAGCACGCAGCAGCACCGGTTCGAGCCCGTCACCGACGCCGACCGCGAGATCATCGCGGAGCAGCTCGGGCGGCCGCCGCGAGCGCTGCGCGCCATTGCCGCGCGGTGCCCGAGCGGGCACCCGTCCGTGGTGCAGACCAGGCCGCGGCTCGAAAACGGCACGCCGTTCCCGACGCTCTACTACCTCACCTGCCCGAAGCTGAACTCGATGATCGGCACCATCGAGGCGTCCGGGATCATGAAGGAGATGACCGAGCGGCTGACCACCGATCCCGAGCTCGCCGCGCAGTACCAGCGCACGCACGAGCTCTACCTCGCCGAGCGGGACGCCATCGAGCCGCTCGGCCACCAGGTCACCGCCGGGGGCATGCCGGGCCGCGTCAAGTGCCTGCACGTGCACGTCGCCCACTCCCTCGCCGTCGGCCCGGGCGTGAATCCGTTCGGTGACGAGACGCTGGCCCTGCTTAAGGCCAACGGGTGGCCCACGGGGGACTGCGCCGCGTAACACTCGCGCGTTGTGAACAGATAACTGGTCTGGGTGAGCGAAAACCTCGATCGCGTCTCTCGATGGGCTGAAACTCCGCCGCGGGTGCGGCAGGCTGTGTCCCGAGAGTGGTGACCGATCCGGCCAGGAGGGCTCTGAGCATGCGTGTGCGGCGGCTGCCAGACGCAGCCGGGAGCTACGCCCGGAGGTTCGGGATCCGGCACCGCACCGCGTACCCGCTGATCACCGGCATCCTGGCCGTGGTCCCGGCGCTGGTCGCCGGCGGAGGCACCCTCGGCTGGCTCGGCGGGACCGGCGAGCACACCCGCGACGCCCCGCTCGCCCAGGGCTACGACCCCGGGCACGCCGCTCTCCAGCAGATCGCCGTCGACGGCACCCTCCCCAGCGCGCCCAGCCCGCTGCCCCTCCCGGCCTACGAGCTCCCCGACGGCCCGCTCGGCATCCCGGCCACCGCGCTCGCCGCGTACAAGAACGCCGCCGACATCCTCGGCCGCGAGCAGCCCGCGTGCCACATCGACTGGGCGCTGATCGCCAGCATCGGCCGGATCGAGTCCAACCACGCGCGCGGCGGGTACGTCGACGCGAACGGGACCACGCGCGAGCCCATCCTCGGCCCGCAGCTCAACGGCCAGGGCGGGTTCGCGGCGATCCCGGACACCGACCAGGGTCTGCTCGACACGGACCCGGTGTGGGACCGCGCGGTCGGCCCGACCCAGTTCATCCCGGGGACGTGGAAGGGCTACGCCTCCGACGGCAACGGCGACGGCAAGGCCGACCCGAACAACCTCTTCGACGCGGCCCTGGCCACCGGCCGCTACCTGTGCTCCGGCGGGTTCGACCTGGCGAAGCCGGACCAGCTGCGCGGGGCGATCTACCGGTACAACAACTCGGACACGTACGTGAACACGGTGATCCTGTGGGCGGACGCCTACCGCAACGGGATCATGCAGGTGCCGGACAGCACGGTGCCGGTCGGCGCCCCGAACGCGGCGGCCCTGCCCGCGCCGCCGTCGGTCCCGCCCCCGCCGGTCCCGACGACGACACCCACCACGGCACCGCCGTCGACGGAGACGTCGGCGCCGCCGGCCACCACCCCGACCACCCCGTCGGAAACCTGCACGAAGCCGCCGACGACGACACCCACCACGACCACGGTCATCAGCACGACGACCACCCCGCCGACGACGACGGTGACCGAAGGGTCCAGCACGACCCCGCCGACGAAGGCCCGGCCGGTGGACCCCACCTGCGGGCAGGTCATCACCTCGGTCACGACCACCACCACGACCACGACCGTGGGGACGTCCACACCGGCCGGTTAGGGTGATCGCATGCCTCGTGTTGCCGCGATCGACTGTGGGACCAACTCCATCCGCCTGCTCGTCGCCGAGCTGACCCCGCGCCACGACGGCACGGTCGACCTGCGCGACCTGCACCGCGAGATGCGGATCGTCCGGCTCGGCCAGGGTGTCGACGCCACCGGGCAGCTGGCTCCCGAAGCGATCGAACGCACCCGCGTGGCGCTCGCCGACTACACGATCGCCGCCCGGCGCAAGGGCGTGGAGAAGGTCCGCATGGTCGCCACGTCCGCGACCCGCGACGCGAAGAACCGCGACGAGTTTTTTCGCATGACCCGCGAGACCCTCGGCGTGGAGGCCGAAGTGATCACCGGTGACGAGGAGGCGCGGCTGTCCTTCACCGGCGCGGTGGGCGAGCAGGACCCGGACGACGGCCCGTTCGTCGTGGTCGACGTCGGCGGCGGCTCGACGGAGCTGGTCCTCGGCACCTGGGACGGCCGCCGGGCCGACGTGATCTCGGCGAAGTCCGTCGACATCGGCTGCGTCCGGATCACCGAGCGCGCGCTCAAGAGCGACCCGCCGACGGCGAGCGAGATCGCGACCGCCCGTGACCTGGCCGGCAAGGTGCTGACGGACGCGTTCGACGTCGTCGACGTCTCCCGCGCCCGCACGTGGGTGGGCGTGGCGGGCACGGTGACGACGCTCTCGGCGATCGCGCTCGGGCTGCCGGAGTACGACAGCGACCGCGTGCACCTGTCCAAGCTGAGCACGGCGGACATCGACCGGCTCGCGTCCCGCCTGCTCAGCGAGGACCACGCCACCCGCGCGGCCAACCCGGTGATCCACCCGGGCCGCGTCGACGTGATCGGCGGCGGCGCGGTGGTGGTCCAGACCCTCGCGGAGCAGCTGGCGGCCCGCGGCGGCCCGACCGAGCTGGTGGTCAGCGAACACGACATCCTCGACGGCATCGCCCTCTCCCTCGCCTGACCCGTGCGCCCCGGGGCATCACCCGTGCGCCGAGGGGCATCACGCGTGACTGGCGGGGCATCACCGGCCGACCGACCGTTCGGGCGCCCGGAAGGGCTTGTGGCGCAACCGAACCGTGGGTGAGCGCGTTATTACCTGCTGTCCGCGCTAGACCGTCCGGAGTATCCGGATTCCTACGTTGGTTGTGCTCCAACCAGGTGGTCCCGACGACCGTCACACATTTGCAACACCGCAGTCCTGTGATCAGCTTCACCGCCCCCGATAGCGTGCGTCTCACCTTTCGGACACACCGGATATGGAGGGGATCATGCGTCGTTCGCGCAGGCTCTGGGGACCCACGGTGGTGATGACCTCGCTGGCGCTCGCGCTCGCCGCGTGCGGCGGCGGCTCGGGCAGCTCCACGGGGGCCGGCGGAACGGACCCGGACGGCACGGTGAGCGTCTACGGCACCGAACCGCAGAACGCGCTCGTCCCGACCAACATCAACGACCTCGGCGGCACCAAGGCGATCCAGCCGATGTTCGCCACGCTCGTCGGGTTCAAGGGCGCGGACGCGAAGCCTTTCAACCTGATGGCGGACTCGATCACCACGACCGACTCCAAGGTCTACGACATCAAGATCAAGCAGGGCTGGAAGTTCCACGACGGCACCGAGGTGAAGGCGCACAACTTCATCGACGCCTGGAACTACGGCGCCTACGGCCCGAACGGCCAGCTCAACACCGACTTCTTCTCGAACATCCAGGGCTACGCCGAGGTCCACCCCGAGGACGAGAACGCCAAGCCGGCCACCGACAAGATGTCCGGGCTGGTCGCCAAGGGCGACTACGAGTTCCAGGTGACGCTCAACGCGCCGTTCTCCGTCTTCGACATCAAGGTCGGCTACCAGGCCTTCGCGCCGCTGCCGGACTCGTTCTTCAAGGACCCCAAGGCCTTCGAGCAGCACCCGATCGGCAACGGCCCGCTGAAGTTCGTCTCGCGCACGCCCAACCAGGACATCAAGCTCACCCGCTTCGATGACTACAAGGGTGACGACAAGGTCAAGTTCAAGAACCTCGACATCAAGATCTACGCCAGCCAGGAGACCGCCTACCAGGACCTGCTGAGCGGGCGGCTCGACTTCATGGAGGCGCTGCCGCCGTCGGCGGTCGCGGGTGGCAAGTACAAGAACGACCTCGGCGACCGGCTGGTCACCGGCCACCTGCTCGGGATCAGCACCATCAACATCCCGTACTACGTGCCCGGCTACAACAACCTCGAGCTGCGCAAGGCCATCTCGATGGCGATCGACCGCGCGCAGATCACCAAGACCGTCATGAACGACACCTACGTGCCGGCCGACGGCTACATCTCGCAGGGCATCCCGGGTGCGCGGCCCGGCGTCTGCCAGTTCTGCAAGTACGACCCGGCGGCGGCCAAGGAGGCCTTCCAGAAGTCGGGCTTCCAGGGCAAGCTGACCATCGCGTCCAACGCCGACGGTGGCCGCAAGGAACCGCTGGTCGCCGCGTGCAACAGCATCAAGAACACGCTCGGCGTCGAGTGCGACTTCGTGCCCGCCACCGACTTCGGCCAGTGGCGCAGCATCGTGACCGGCCACAAGCTGACCGGCATGGGCCGGTCGGACTGGTCGGCGGACTACCCGTCCATCGAGGACTTCCTGAACCCGATCTTCAAGACCGGCGGGTCCTCGAACGACTCGACGTACTCCAACCCGCAGGTGGACGCCCTGCTCGGCCAGGCGGACGCCACCGCCGACAAGGACGCCGCGGTCAAGCTGTACCAGCAGGCCGAGGACCTGATCGCGAAGGACCTGCCGACGATCCCGGTGTGGGACGAGAAGGGCGTCGCGGCGAAGTCGAAGAACCTCAAGTCGGCGGGCCTGGACTTCCGGCGCATGCCGGACTACCCGTCCATCGAGGTGCTGAAGAAGTAGCGGCGGCTCCCACCACCACGCCGTCGTGAGTGGTAAGGCGGGCTAGAACCCTCCTTACCACTCACGACGGCCGGCGCGCACTAGGAACACTTGATGACCCGCTATGTCCTGCGACGGCTGCTCCAGCTGATCCCGGTGTTCTTCGGCACCACGTTCCTCATCTACGTTCTCGTCTGGGCCGTGCCCGGCGACCCGTTCTCGGGCAAGTGCGGCCAGGCCGCCTGCCCGGCGTCCTACGTCGCCCAGATGACCGAGAAGTTCAACCTGAACGACAACATCTTCGTCCAGTACGTCAAGTACCTCGGCAGCCTGTTCACCGGCGACTGGGGCGAGACCTTCAATGGCACGTCCGTCGGCGAGCTGATCGCCACGTCGTACCCGATCACGCTGCGCCTGGCCGTGATCGCGGTGGTCATCGAAGCGGTCATCGGGTTGACCGCCGGCGTGCTGACCGGCCTGCGCGGCAAGGGTTTCCTCGACAACCTCGTGCTCGTCTCGACGACGTTCCTGATCTCGCTGCCGGTGTTCGTCACCGCGATCGTGCTGCAGCTGGCCCTGGGCAGCAACGGCCTCGGCTGGATCGAAGCGAGCGTGTCGGACAACCCGAGCGTCGGCGAGCTCATCGTGCCGGGCATCGCGCTCGGCAGCCTGTCCATGGCGTACGTGGCCAGGCTGGCACGGACGAGCATCGCCGAGAACCGCCGCGCCGACTACGTCCGGACGGCGATCGCGAAAGGCCAGCCGCAGAGCCGGGTCGTGCTCGTCCACCTGCTGCGCAACTCGGTGATCCCGGTGCTCACGTTCCTCGGCACCGACCTCGGTGCCCTGATGGGCGGCGCGATCGTCACCGAAGGCGTGTTCAACATCAACGGCCTGGGCGGGCTCATCTTCCGCGGCATCCAGAACCGGGAGAGCGCGACGGTCGTCGGCGTGGTCGTCCTGCTGGTGCTGGTGTACCTGCTGATGAGCCTGGTCGTCGACCTGCTCTACGCCGTTCTCGACCCGAGGATCCGCTATGACTGACCCGAACCTGGTGGGCGGCGGCGGCGCCGACGCGGCGGAACTGTCCCGTGTGGACGATTCCGCCACCGGCCCGCAGAAACCCCGCAGCCTGTGGAGCGACGCCTGGCGCCAGCTGCGGCGCAAGCCCGCGGTGCTCGCCTCGGCGGTGATCATCCTGTTCGTCGTGCTGATCGCGATCGCGCCCGGCCTGTTCAGCTCGCGCGACGCGGGCTTCAGCGACCTCGCGCACGCGAACGAGGGCCCGTCCGCGGACGCCTGGTTCGGCTACGACAACCAGGGACAGGACGTCTACGCCCGCACCATCTACGGCACCCGCGCGTCGGTGCTGGTCGGGCTGTTCTCGACGCTGGTGACCGTGCTCCTCGGCTCGGTGATCGGCATCATCGCCGGCTACTACGGCCGGCTCGTCGACAGCCTGCTCTCGCGCTTCGGCGACATCTTCGCGGGCCTGCCGTTCGTGCTCGGCGCGATCGTCATCCTGACGACGTTCAACGCGCCCGGCTCCAACCCCGGCGCGGTCACCATCATCGTCCAGGTGGTCTGCTCGATCGCGGTGCTGAGCTGGCCGGTGGGCATGCGGATCATGCGCTCGGCGACGCTGGTGGCCAAGCAGCTCGACTACGTCAAGGCCGCGCGCGGCCTCGGCGCGAGCACCCCGCGGATCATCTTCCGGCACCTGCTGCCGAACACGATCGCGCCGGTGCTGGTGTACGCCACCATCGCGCTCGGCGCGTTCATCGGCGCCGAGGCGACCCTGGCCTACCTCGGCATCGGCGTGCGCGCGCCGGTGATCTCGTGGGGCGTGCTGATCGCCGACTCGCGGGACTACTTCCGCAACGACCCGCACATGCTGCTGTTCCCCGGCGCCTTCGTCACCCTGACCGTGCTGGCCTTCGTGATGCTGGGTGACGGCATCCGCGACGCGCTCGATCCGAAGTCGAGGTAGATCCTCTTGTCCGACAACGAACTCCTGCTCGAAGTCGAGAACCTGCACGTCGAGTTCCGGACCGCCGACGGCGTGGCGAACGTGCTCAACGGCGTCGGCTATTCGGTGCACGCGGGCGAGACGCTGGCCGTGCTCGGCGAGTCCGGCTCCGGGAAGAGCGTCACCGCCCAGACGGTGATGGGGATCCTCGACATGCCACCGGGGGTGATCACCGCCGGGGCCGTGCGCTGGCGCGGCGAGGACCTGCTGACCGCGTCCGAGGACCGCCGCCGCGAAGTGCGCGGCAGCGAGATCGCGATGATCTTCCAGGACGCCCTCTCCGCGCTGAACCCGGTGTTCACCGTGGGCTTCCAGATCGAAGAACAGCTGCGCGTCCGGCTCGGTATGTCCAAGAAGGACGCCCGGAAGCGCGCGATCGAACTGCTCGACATCGTCCGGATCCCGGCCGCCGAACGCCGGATCAAGGACTACCCGCACCAGTTCTCCGGCGGCATGCGCCAGCGCGCGATGATCGCGATGTCACTCGCGCTCGACCCGGACCTGCTCATCGCCGACGAACCGACCACCGCCCTCGACGTCACCGTCCAGGCCCAGATCATGGACCTCCTGGGTGAAATACAGGCCGAACGGAAGATGGGCTTGGTGCTCATCACGCACGACCTGGGTGTGGTCGCCGAAGTCGCCGACCGGATCGCGGTGATGTACGCGGGCCGGATCGTCGAGCAGGCCGACGCCGGCGAACTGTTCCGCGCGCCGGCCCACCCGTACACCGCCGCGCTGATGGACTCGCTGCCCCGGCTCGACCTCAAAGGACAGACACTGGAGACCATCAAGGGCCTGCCGCCCAGCCTGCTGCAGATCCCGCCGGGCTGCCCGTTCCACCCGCGGTGCAAACGGGCCGAAGCTGTTTGCTCGCAGGAGGTCCCGCCGCAGCACGCGATCGGCTTCGGCCGCACGAGCGCGTGCCACTTCGCCGAAGAGGTGGTGAGCTCCCGTGCCTGAACCCATTCTCTCGGTCATCGACCTCAAGAAGCACTTCCCGGTCCGCACCGGCGTCCTCTTCAAGCGCACGATCGGCCAGGTCAAGGCGGTCGACGGCGTCTCGTTCGACCTGATGCCGGGTGAGACGCTCGGCGTCGTCGGCGAGTCCGGCTGCGGGAAGTCGACGCTCGCCCAGGTCCTGATGCGCCTGGAGGAGCCGACCGGCGGCACCGCGAAGTTCGAGGGCCGTGACATCTTCGCCATGCGCGGCGCCGAGCTGCGGAAGCTGCGGCGCGAGATCCAGATCGTGCTGCAGGACCCGTACACCTCGCTCAACCCGCGCATGACGGTCGGCGACATCGTCGGCGAGCCGTTCGAGATCCACCCCGACGTCGCCCCGAAGGGCTCGCGGGCGGGCAAGGTGCGGGAACTGCTCGAAGTGGTCGGCCTCAACCCCGAGCACCTCAACCGCTACCCGCACCAGTTCTCCGGCGGGCAGCGCCAGCGCATCGGCATCGCGCGGGCGCTGGCGTTGCGGCCCAAGGTGATCATCTGCGACGAGCCGGTGTCCGCTTTGGACGTCTCGATCCAGGCGCAGGTGATGAACCTGCTCGGCGACCTGCAGGGCGAGTTCGGCCTGTCCTACGTCTTCATCGCGCACGACCTTTCGGTGGTGCGGCACCTGTCGAACCGGGTCGCGGTGATGTACCTGGGCAAGATCGTCGAGCTCGGCACCGACGAGGAGATCTACGAACGACCGTCCCACCCGTACACCCAGGCGCTGCTGTCCGCGGTGCCGGTGGCGGACCCGGCCGTGCGCGGCCGCCGCCAGGTGATCCGGCTGACCGGTGACGTGCCGAGTCCCCTGGACCCGCCGTCCGGGTGCCGGTTCCGCACGCGGTGCTGGAAGGCCGAGGACCGATGCGCGACGGAGGTGCCGGAACTGGTCCCCAGGACGGACGGGCACTTGTCAGCTTGTCACTTCGCGGAGCAGAAGTCGGTTGTTCCATAACGTACGTTTGGCCGTTGTACGCGCATTGTCCGGTCTATACGGTGCAGGAACCGCTTTCGGAGGAGGAGAAAAGTGAAGAGACCCAGGCTCATGGCCGCGGTGCTGGCTGTGCCGCTGTTCGGCGCGGTGTCCGCGGTCGCGGTCCCGGCCGCGTCGGCGCAGCCCGCGCTGTCCGGCCCGGCGACCGAGTTCACCGTCCTCGCCAAGGACGTCCAGAGCATCGGCAGCGCCCAGCAGGCGATCAAGGCCGCGGGCGGCACGGTGCTGGAGACCAACGCCGCGGTCGGCCTGATCAGGGCGAGCGCGCCGGCCACCGGCTTCAGCGAGCGCGTTTCCGCGAACCGCGCGGTGTTCGGCGCCGCGAAGGCCCAGTCCATCGGCTCGGTGCCGAAGATGGGCAAGAAGGCCAAGGGCGACGCCGGCGTCGAGAAGGAAGGCCGTGGCGGCGCTTCGTCGAAGAAGGCCGATGCGAACAAGGCCGTCGGGATGGACCCGCTGGACGACCAGCTCTGGGGCCTCAAGTCCGTCCGCTCGGACCTCTCCCGCACCAAGCAGCCGGGCAGCAAGCAGGTCAAGGTCGGCGTCATCGACACCGGCATCGACGGCACGCACCCGGACATCGCGCCGAACTTCGACGAGGCCGACTCGCGCAACTTCACCCGCGACATCCCGACCGACGTCAACGGCGCCGAGGTCGACGGCCCGTGCGAGTTCCGCGGCTGCGTCGACCCGGCCAACCACGACGACGGCGGCCACGGCACCCACGTCGCCGGCACCATCGCCGCCGCGGCCAACGGCTTCGGCGTCTCCGGTGTCGCGCCGAACGTGACGCTGGTGAACATCCGCGCCGGCCAGGACTCGGGTTATTTCTTCCTGCAGCCGACGGTCGACGCGATCACCTACGCCGGTGACGCGGGCATCGACGTGGTCAACATGTCGTTCTACACGGATCCTTGGTTGTACAACTGCCAGGCCAACCCGGCGGACTCGCCCGCCGAGCAGGCCGAGCAGCGCACGATCATCGAGGCCACGCAGCGCGCGCTCAACTACGCGCACCGCAAGGGCGTCACGATGGTGGTCGCGCTGGGCAACCAGCACACCGACCTCGGTGCGCCGCAGCCGGACACGACCAGCCCGGACTACCCGGCCAACAGCACGCACCCGCGCACGGTGGACAACTCGACGTGCCTCAACCTGCCGGTCGAGGGCAACCACACGATCGGCGTGAGCTCGTTCGGGCCGTCCCAGCGGAAGGCGGACTACTCGAACTACGGCCTCGAGCAGATCTCGGTCTCGGCGCCGGGCGGCTTCTTCCGCGACGGCTTCGGCACGCCGTGGTACCGCACGGTCGAGAACGAAATCCTTTCGACGTACCCGAAGAACGTGGGTGTCGCCGAGGGCAACATCGACGCGGACGGCAACATCACCGAAGCCGGGCTGGCCGCGGGCGTCAAGAAGGCGACGGCGGCCGACGGCCGGGTCGGCTACTACCAGTGGCTGCAGGGCACGTCGATGGCCACCCCGCACGCGACCGGCGTCGCGGCGCTGATCATCTCGCAGTACGGCAAGAAGTCGCACGGCGAGTTCGGCATGGACCCGGACAAGGTCCAGCGGGTCCTCGAGGGCACGGCGGCGAAGATCGCCTGCCCGGTGCCGCGGACGGTGGACTACCTGAAGGAGGGCCGCGACGCGACGTTCACGGCCACCTGTGAAGGCGACCCGTCGTTCAACGGCTTCTACGGCCACGGCGCGGTCGACGCCTACGCGGCGGTGACCCGCGGGTCGCAGTACCTGAAGTAAGGCGTATCAGAGGAAACCGCCCCGGGAAGGCAACCTTCCCGGGGCGGTCTGCGTTCTTGTCGCGAGTGGGGGGATTCCGATGGACGTTCGCGGGCCGGCGCTGCCGGTGGACCCGAGACTGCCCGGCGAGCCGACGGTGCTCGAGGTGGGCCGTACGCGGCTGTGGCTGGGCCGGCGCGGGGTGGCGGTGTGGCTGCCGACGCGGCTGCTGGCGCTGCGCATCGGCGGGCGCGCCATCGGCGGGCGGGGAACGCCCACCTACCTGGTCGTCATCGTGGTCCTGTGGGCGTCCGCCGGTGCGTTGTTCGAGGGCGTGGAGCTGCCGGGCCGGACCGCGGTGGGCGCTGTGCTCTTCGCCGTGTTCCAGGTGATGCGCTGGCGGATCGCGCAACGCCGTGACCAGCTCGCCGAGCGGGCGACCGGCGCCGGCGCACCGCTCCCGCTCCGCAGCGCGGTGCAGCGCGTCGGCTGGTGGTACCTGAGCTCGGCGGCCATCACGTTCGCCGGTGGGGCGGCCCTGTGCGCGGCGGCCTTCCTGACCGAACCACAGTTCGCCTGGAAGCACTGGTACCTGCCGTCGGTGGCGATCGCGGTGCACACGTGCGCGCTGGCGGCCGGCGCGGGCGCGACCGCGCTCGTGCTGGGCCGGGTGCTCCGCGGGCCGGTCATCGCGGAAGACGAGACGTCGCGGCTGGTCGACGGGCTGCTCCGGGCCGAGGACCCGTACCGGTTCGCCCCGTGCGCGGTGTACGCGGTGCTGGCGATGCCGATCTTCGTCGTCGACTGGGCGTGGCCCGGCCCGCTGGGCTGGTCCGCGCTCGCCTACCTGGCGATCGTGGCCGGGCTGCAGCTGACCGGCTGGTTCGTGACCCGGCACCGGTACCGCCGGCTGCCGCCCGGCTGCTACGGCCGGTAAACCTCTCCGGGCCTTCGAGCGTGTAAGGAGGACAGGGGAGGGGTCCATGGGGGAACAGGTACCGAGCCGCGGCGAGTACGTGCAGGCGGCGGTCTGGCTGGGGCGCCGCGGGGTGCGCGTGGGCATTCCGACGCGGCTGCTCGCCACGCGGCTGGGGGTCCGCAACACCGCGCGGCCCCGGCCGCTGGTGATCCGGCAGGCCGGGATCGTGCTGGCGACTCTCGCCGTCGCTGTCGCCTACCAGTGCCTGCAGTACCTGCCCGGCGTCCGCGGGGTGGAGATGACCGAAAGCAAGGTCCCGTACTTCCTGCTCATCGGGAGCCAGCTGGCCTTCTGGTTCGCGGTCCGGCGGCGGGACCGGCAGGCCCTGGAGCAGCTCGGCGACCGCGCGCTCGCCCGGCCGCGGCCGTCCTGGCGGGCGACGCTGGGAGGCTGGTACCTCGCGTCGGCCGCGGTCACGTTCGCCGGGGGCGCGGCGCTCGGGGTCACCATGTTCGTGGCCACGCCGTACCGGACCTACGCCTGGAGCTGGCTCGGCCTGCTGGCCATCGGCGCGGTCGTGTGCGCGGTGATCGTGACCCGAGTCGTCCGCCGCCCGGTGATCGCCGAAGACGAGCCGTCCGCCGCGGTCGACGCCGTGCTGCGGCTCGACGACCTGGTCATCGCGCTGCCCTCGGCCTATTCGCTGCCGGTGCTCTTCGACCTGGTCACCACCCAACGCCAGCCGCCCGGCTTCGCGCCATGGCTCCTCGGTTACGCGGCGCTCGCGATCGCCCTGCAGATCGCCGGCCGGTGGCGGCGCCCGGCGCTCCCGGACGGCGACTACGGGGTCCCGCTGCCGGCCCAGGCCGGGGCCGGCTGGTCACCGGAGGCGCCCCGGTGATCGGGTTGACGAAGGACGAGCAGGCGGCGGTCAAGTGGCTCGAGAAGCACGGTGTCCGGGTCGCCGAGCCGGCCACGCTGCTCACCTTCCGGTTGAGCGTCCGCGCCGGACGGCGGTCGCCGGACGCCTTCTCCCCGGTCTTCGTCCTCACCCTGGTCGTTTCCGCCTGCGCTTTCAGCTACGTGTTCCTGCGGCTCCTGCCCGGGGTGGAGGGCACCGACCTGCCCGTGGGCGGGTACATCTTCTTCACCGTGGCCGCGGTGCAGCTCACGGTGTGGCTGCACGTCCGGGCGGGCGACCGGCGGGCGGCGGCCTGGCTGGGCGATCGGCGGCTGCACCGGCCTCGTCCGTCCGGCGCCGACGTGCTGAACGGCTGGTACCTGACCTCGCTGCTGGTCACCTTCGGTGGCGGCGCGGCGCTCGCCGCCACGATGGCGGCCGGTGGCTCGCTCTGGGCGGAGTTCTGGCTCGGCCATCTCGCCGTCGGTGCGGCGGCGGACGCCGTGGTCCTCACCGGCATCCTCACCCGGCCGGTCCTCGCCGAGGACGAGGGCTCGCTGGCGGTCGACGTCGTGACGCGGCTCGAGGACGTCCACCTCCTGATGCCGTCGGTGTTCGCGCTGCCCTTGATCGCCGACCTGACGTACGGCGACCGCCAGGGCGATCCGTGGCTCGCCGGCTACGTCGCGCTCGCGGTGGCCACGCACGCCGCCGGGTGGTTCACCCAGCGGCGTCGCCGTCCCGCGCTGCCCGCGGACGGCCACTACGGGGAGGTCCGGTGAGCAGCGAAGCCGAGGGCGCCATGAGCCGCCACTCCGGCGCGGGGGTTCAGCGGTTCGACGCCTTCTTGACGAACTTCGCCAGGTCCTTCGACTGCTGCACCCGGGTCGGCTCGTGGACGTACATCATGTGGCCCGCCGGGTAGTACGCCGTGTCGATGTTCTCGCGCAGTTCCTCCGGGATCTGCAAGTGGGCCAGCACGTGCTCGGCCGCGTAGTACGCCGTCGCGCCGTCGTAGTGGCCGAACGCCACGTGCACGCGCAGGTGCGGGTTCGCGCGCATCGCCGCGCTCAGCGAGTCCACGACCGAGACCGAGCGGCCCTCGAAGTCCGCGTACGACCACGCCTTGAACGTGTCCTCGCTGATCAGCTCGTACGGCAGGTCGTTGGCGTACCCGAGCTCGGCCCGCACGTAGTGGTTGAACGCCGCCGCGTAGGCGCCGACCACCCGGGAGATCGACGGGTCGTCGCTCATGCGCTCGCGACCGCCGTCCGGTTCCCACGTCGTGAACCGGCCGTCCATCCGGCCGACCGTCAGGCCGCGGTCGCGCAGCAGTTCCGTGAAGAACCGGACGTGCTCGATCCGGAGGTTCACCCGGTCCACATAGGACTCCGAAAGCCCGGTCAGCGACGCCAGCGTGGCCACCGCCTCCGTCCGGTCCTGAGTGGACAGCCGGGCGCCGCGGGCCAGCGCCCACGGCAGGTCCTTCGCCGCGAAGTCCTCGGCGTCGGCGAGGACGTCGTCGAGCGGGCGCTCGCCGTGCAGGCCGTGGTAGTGCGCGATCGCCGCGTACGTCGGCACGTACAGCGAGTACGGGAGGTCGTTGCCCTCCGTGAACTGGAGTGTGCCCAGGTCGAGCACCGAGGAGATGAGCAGCAGGCCGTTCAGGTAGAGCCCGTGCCGGTCCTGCAGGTGCGCGGCCAGCCCGGCGGCGCGCAGCGTGCCGTACGACTCGCCGGCCAGGAACTTCGGCGACAGCCAGCGCTCGTGGCGCGACACCCACAGCCGGATGATCTCGCCGACCGACTCGATGTCGCCCTTGAATCCGTGGAAGTCCTTCGTCTCGCCGCCGTCGGACGCGCGCGAGTAGCCGGTCGACACCGGGTCGATGAACACGAGGTCGCTGTGCGCCAGCAGCGTCTCGGGGTTGTCGGCCAGCCCGTACGGCGGCGGCACCAGGTCGTCGACGTCGCCCGAGAGCACCCGGCGCGGCCCCATCAGGCCCATGTGCAGCCAGATGCTCGACGAGCCGGGACCGCCGTTGAAGGCGAACGTCACCGGCCGCGAGCCCGGGTCGGCGTCGTCGAGGGTGTAGGAGGTGAGGAACACCTCGGCCTTCGCCTTGAACCCCTCGGACTTGCCGTCCTTCACGATCTCCTTACGGAGGACGATCCGCCCCGCCTTCGCCGTGTACGCGAGCTTCTTCCGCTTCACGGTCAGCGTGTGCTGGGTCGTGACGATGTCGTCGGTCGGCTCGGCCGCGATTTCGGTGGTCTCCGCGGCCTTCGGCTCGGGGGCCTCTTCGGGGGTCTTGTCCGCCATGGACCCAACCTAGTCGGCGGGTCCGGCCACCTGTGGCAGGGTGACCCGGTGCACACCGAGGACTGGCCGTCGACGGCCGAGGAGGCGCTCGCCGTGCAGGAGCGGCTTCGCGACCGGGTCGAGCTCGCCGACGACTGCCCGGAGCTGCCGCCGACGGTCACCGGCCTCGACGTCGCTTACGACGACAACGACGGCATCGCCGCGGCCGTCGTCACCCTCGAGACCGCCGGGCTCACCGTGGTGGAGCAACGGACGCACCGGGCGAAGGCCGTCTTCCCGTACGAGCCGGGGCTGTTCGCCTTCCGCGAGCTGCCGCCGCTGCTCGCCGCGCTGGACCGGCTGGAGCGCACCCCCGACGTCCTGGTCTGCGACGGCCACGGCCTCGCGCACCCGCGGCGCTTCGGCCTGGCCTGCCACCTCGGCGTCCTGACCGGGTTGCCCGCCTTCGGCGTCGGCAAGACCCGGCTCGTCGGCACGCACGCCGCCCCCGCGTTCGCCCGCGGCGCGGCGGAGCCGCTGGTCGACGGAGGTGAGGTCGTCGGCGCGGTGCTCCGGACCCGCGATGGCGTCAAGCCCGTGTACGTCTCCGCCGGGCACCGGATCGACCTGGCCCACGCGTGCCGGCTGACGCTGGCCCTGACTCCGCGCTACCGGCTGCCCGAAACCACGCGGCACGCCGACCGGTTGTCCCGGGCGGCGCTGCGATGAGGTCCCTCGAAGAGCTGGACGCCGCCGTCGCCGGCTGCCGCGCCTGCCCGCGGCTGGTGGCCTGGCGCGAGGGCGTCGCGGGCACCAAGGCGGCGTTCCGCGGCGAGCAGTACTGGGCGCGCCCGGTGCCGGGCTTCGGGCCGCCGGACGCGTCGCTCGCGGTCGTCGGCCTGGCGCCCTCGGCGCACGGCGCGAACCGCACCGGCCGGATGTTCACCGGCGACCCATCGGGTGATTTCCTCTTCCGCGTCCTGCACGAGGTCGGGCTCGCTTCCCAGCCGACGTCGACGGCGATCGGCGACGGCCTCCAGCTGTACGGCACCCGGCTCGTTTCGCCCGTGCGGTGCGCGCCGCCGGAGAACAAGCCGACGCCGGCCGAGCGCGACACCTGCCGCCCGTGGCTGGCCGAGGAACTGACACTGTTACGTCCGACACTGCGGGCGATCGTGGTCCTGGGGGCGTTCGGCTGGCAGGCGTTGCTGCCCGTGCTGGAGGCGGCCGGCTGGCCGGTGCCGCAGCCGCGTCCGGCCTTCGCGCACGGTGCCGTGCTCGAACTCGGCGACCTGCGGGTTTTCGGCTGTTATCACGTCTCGCCGCGCAATGTCCAGACACACCGCGTGACCCACGCCATGGTGGCGGACGTCTTCCGCGCCGCGACCTCGGTGACAGGGCACGACTGAATCGTTACGGAAACCGCAGCGACGCTGGTCACAGCCGGATGGGGCCCCCGAGCGGGAGCGCGGCGAAGGTGTCACCATGAGGACATGGCTGCTGCGAAGTCGAAGTCGGAACCGACTCGGATCCTCGTCCTCGGTGGTGGGTACGTCGGGCTCTACACGGCGTACGGCCTCCAGAAGATGCTCCGGGCCAACGAGGCCTCCGTGACCGTCGTTGACCCGCAGCCCCACATGACCTACGCGCCGTTCCTCCCGGAGGCCGCGGCCGGCGCGATCGAGCCCCGGCACGTGGTCGTGCCGCTGCGGCGGGTGCTCAAGCGCTGCCACGTGCTGACCGCGCGCGTCACCAAGATCGAGAACGAGAAGAAGTCCGTCACGGTCGAGGCGGCCGACGGCCACATCGAGCAGCTGGGCTACGACATCCTCGTCGTCGCGCTCGGCGCCGTCGCGCGCATCCTGCCGATCCCGGGCCTGGTCGAGGAGGGCATCGCCTTCAAGACCATCGGCGAGGCGATCTACCTGCGCAACCACATCATGACCAAGCTCGACGAGGCGGCCAGCACGCTCGACCCCGAGCTGCGCAAGCGCCTCCTGACGTTCACCGTCGTCGGCGGCGGCTTCGCCGGCATCGAGGCGCTGGCCGAGCTCGAGGACATGACCCGGTTCGCGGTGGAGAACTACTACCCGAACATCAAGACCTCCGACATCCGCTGGGTGCTCGTCGAGGCGGCCGGCCGCATCCTCCCCGAGGTCCGCGAGACGCTCGGCGTGTACACGGTCGAGCAGCTGGAGAAGCGCGGCATCGAGGTCTACCTGTCGACGGCGGCGAAGTCGTTCGAAAACGGCCACGTCGTGCTCTCGGACGGCACCGAGTTCGACACGGACACGATCATCTGGACCGCGGGTGTGAAGGCCAACCCGGTGGTGGGCCAGTCGGACCTGCCGGTCGACAAGCGCGGCCGCCTCGAGGCGACCGCCGCGATGCAGGTCGTCGGCCACCCGGACGTGTGGACCGCGGGCGACAACGCGGCGATCCCGGACCTCTCCCGCACGGAAGAGGACCCGACGGCGACCTGCCCGCCGAACGCCCAGCACGCCGTCCGCCAGGCCCGCCTGCTGGCGAAGAACATCATCAAGGTGCTGCGCGGCGGCAAGCCGAAGGACTACTACCACAAGAACCTCGGCGCGGTGGCGAGCCTCGGCCTGCACAAGGGTGTCGCGGACGCGCTGAACCTGAAGATCAAGGGCTTCCCGGCGTGGCTGTTCCACCGCGCCTACCACCTCAAGGCGATGCCGACGTGGAACCGCCGCATCCGGATCCTGTTCGACTGGATTCTGGGCGGGCTGTTCCGGCGCGAGGTGATCTCGCTCGGGCAGATCAACAACCCGAAGGACGAGTTCGCGCGCGTCTCGAAGTCCTGAGTGTCGTGAATCCGAGAGCCCCCGGCCCCGCGGCCGGGGGCTCTCGGCGTTCCGGGCCGGTTCAGGAACGGGTCCGGAGCATGGCCGGGTGGAGCAGGGTGGCGGGACCGCGCCGGTAGAGCGCGGCGGGCCGGCCGGGCTGTCGCGAGACGCGCTCGCCGGTGGGGATCAGGAATCCGTCGACCCCGGATCGCGGGAGCACTGCACGTGCTGGAGGCGGTCTCGGCGGAGGGCCGCGACTGGATCGTGCGGGAGCAGGAGCGCCGCCGCCACCGATCGGAGGACTGGCGCCGAGCCGAGCACGGCCCAGGCCTCTTGGACGGCCACTAGCGCGGCGCCGGACGCACGCCCGGCGCAATCACCTAGAGTGTGCGGTGCCCCCGTAGCCCAATCGGCAGAGGCAGTCGACTTAAAATCGATTCAGTGCGGGTTCGAGTCCCGTCGGGGGCACCAGCAGCTCGTCTTGCCCGGCCGAAGCAGCACGCGCGCTCAGGGCCGAACAGCACCGACGCTCTTCGGCCCTGAGCCGCGGCTACCCCGCACAAGTCACTGCGAGCACCGTTTGCCGCTGTTGATGCAGCGGACCACCTGGTTCATCAGGCGCTGGCCCATGACGTTGGCGAAGTCGTCGTGGTCCGAACGCGGGTTGTGGTTCTCCTGCTCGAAAGCGTCCACTTTGTACTGGCCGTTGACCTGGACGTCCCGCGGAATGTCGTAGGTCAGCGTGATCCGCAGCTGCGGGACGTTCTTGAAGCCCTGCGGGCACCTGCCCTGCTGGTCGGCGAACACGATGTGCGTGCGGTGGTTGGCGCTGTCGATGTTCTTGCCGTCCCAGCAGTTCGGGAAACTGTGGATGCGCTTCACCTTGCTGCCCTCGGGGCAGATCGGGTACTTGTCGGTGAGCCGGTCCTCGAACCCGCTGCACGTCCAGCTCGGCCGGACGTTGGCCGGGCCGTTCGTGGTCTGCTTGGCGTCGCCGTACAGGATCCGGAGGAACTGCGGCATCGCCACGACCCGGCGGGCGCCGCCGCTGGTGAACGTCAGGTCGGCCCGCTCGACGCGCTGGATTTCCCCCTCGTTATTGCCGATCTCGTTGTCCTCGTTGACGCCCGGCAGCTCGGCCGGCTTGCCGTTGCTGTTGCCGCCGCCGTTGTCGAGGCCGCCCTGGCCGTTCTTCTTCAAGACACACGACGCCAGGCCGCCGAGGTCCTCCGGTTTCGCGCCCGTCCGGCCGATGGCGATGGCGATGCGGTCGATGGTCGCCTTGCGCTTGTCGCCCAGCGGGTTCAGGACGGCGTTGCGGACGTCCTGCTCCGACTTCAGGTCCCCGCCCGCGATCCGGGTGTTCGCCTCCTCGACCTGGTTGTCGAGCAGGTCGAGGTTGCGCTCGACCTCGGCGGCGGCCGGGTCGGGGACGTCGGCGAGCTTGCTGGCCACGTCGGGGCAGTCGACCTGCGTCCCGGCCTCCTCCTGCTTCGCCCGCTCGCGATCGGCGGAGACGTCCTTGGCCGGCGGGTTCTCTTCGTCTTCCTCGGTGTCGATGCGCACGACCGGCCAGAAGTACGTCGACTTGTCGCCGTTCTTGCAGGTGGTGCCGGCCTTCGCGAGGCTTTCGTTGGTGGAGTCGGCGTTGGTCGAGAGGTTGCCGACGTAGTCGTGCAGGTGCTCGGCGCCGTTGCGGACGCCGGGCTGGGCGATGAAGTTGTCGGGGTTGAAGTGCTGGTTCTCGTTGCGGCCGCAGTCCACGGTGAAGGTTCCGCGGGCGCCTTGGCGCTGCAGCGCCTGGTTGACGTTCGTCCCCTTCGGCACCTTCGTGATGTCGACGAAGAACGACTTGTCCACTTCGGACGCTCCGGCGGTGCCGGTGCCGCCGGTGGTGGTGGCGACGACCAAGGCGCAGGCGGCCAGCGCCAAGCCCAGTCCGAGGGTGGCGAGCTTGGTGCGGCGGGTGATGCGGTGCCGTCCCGTGGCGGGTTTTCGGGGCATGGAGTGGTTCACCTCGTTCGGTTTCCCGGGCGCGGCAAGGTGACGCGCGGCCCGGGCAGCGACCAGCGACACGTCCGGTCCGGACGTGCGGGACCCGGGGGAGCGGCCGGAGGTTCGGCCCTCCGGCCACTGGTCCCGACGTAGGCTGAAACGGGCAATTCGGACGGCGGGTTCAAACCGCCGTGGCGGCGTTACCTTTTCGTTATCGAAGGCCCGGGACTCAGAACCAGCGGCGCACGGCTTCTTCGAAGGAACCCGCGTCCGGCTCGTCGGCCCACGCGACGATTCCGTCTGGCCGGACCAGCACCGCGCCGAACCCCAGGTCGTCCCGGGCCGGGCCGGCGACGTACCGGATCCGGTCGCCGGCTGCGGGCAGCCGACCGCCGAAGTCCAGCGCGACACCGCGACCGTCGTGCAGCAGGTCGGCGAGGCGGGTGCCGTCCGCCAGCACGAAATCCGGCGCGTTGTGCCCCGCCAGGTGGTGTTCGCCGAAGTAGCGCAGCGACGTCCCCGAGGTGCGTTCGAACACGTACGTCGTCCCGTCGCGGGTGGCGAGGAGGTCACCGAGCACCGACCGGGCGGCGCGGGAATGCGGGTCCGGCCGCATCACCGCGACCTGGGCCCGGGACCAGTCGAGCACCCGTTCCGCGACCGGGTGGCGTTCGGCCGTGTACGTGTCGAGGAGGCCGGGAGGTGCGGTTCCGGCCGCCGTCGCCGCCAGCTTCCAGCCCAGGTTCATCGCGTCGCCGAGGCCGAGGTTCAAGCCCTGGCCGCCCAGCGGGGAGTGGATGTGCGCTGCGTCCCCGGCCAGTAGGACCCGGCGGCGGCGGTACGTCGTCGCCTGCTTCGCCCGATCGGTGAAGCTGGAGGCCAGGCGGACGCCGGTGAGCGTCACGTCGGTGCCGGACACGCGGCGCAGCACCGCCTCGAGGTGCTCGCGGCTCGGCGGCCGGGATCGGTCGTACGCCCCGCCGTCGAAGTCCAGCACGCCGAGGTGGCCCGGCTCGGACATCGTCACGTACATGCCCTGCGACGTCACGGTGAAGCCCCGCCGGAGGAGCCCGGGATCGGCGAGCGTGGCCAGCGCGAGGTAGCCGGTCAGCTGCGGCTCGGTGCCTGCGAAGTCGAAGCCCGCCAGCCGCCGGACCGTGCTGCGGCCGCCGTCGCAGCCGACGAGCCAGCGGGCCCGGAACTCCTGCGCACCGGCCCGGGCGACCACGGTCGAGCCGTCCTGGTCGACGTCCGTGACCGCGACGCCGCGGCGGATCTCGACGCCGAGTTCGCCCGCCCATCCGGCCAGCACCGACTCCACCGCCTCGAGGCTGGTCATGAACCCGTCGAGCGCCGGGCTCGGCAGCCGGTAGGGCAGCCGGGCCAGGTCGACGTCGGCCGGATCGAGGGGCGTTCCGGCGAAGTGGCCGACCGAGCGCGGCGCGGTCGCCTCGGGCCGTTCGTCCACATCGGACGCGGCCAGCAGCGCGGGCAGCAGCCCGCGGCGGTGGAACGCCTCGGCCGACCCGCCCGACAGGCCCCGCATGCCGAGCGGGAAGCTCCGCCACGGCGAATGCGGCTCCGGCTCCCGTTCGAGCACCAGCACCGACCGGCCGGCGAGGCCGAGTTCGCAGGCGAGGAACAGCCCGACCGGGCCTGCCCCCACGATCACCACGTCATGCACGACAAACCCGCTTTCTCGAGGTCCTGAAGGTGACCTCGAGCCTGACCGCCGTCACTCACACGGCGCGCACACCGCGCTCACAGCGCGAGCCGGGCCGGGTCGGCCGCGGCGAGCGCCGACTGGGCGTCCAACGCCCAGCCTTCCGCGTACGCCACGGCGAACCCGTCCTCGCCCAGCTCGGTCCGGCCCCGGCCGGTGAGCTCGCGGACCTGCGGATCGGTGTGGTCGTGCGCGCCACGCAGCCGGGCGGCGGCGCCGAGCAGCACGGCCGACTCGCGCGGCCGCCCGAGCGCTCCGGCGAGGGCGGCCGTGTGGACCGTCACCAGCGACAGGATCGGCAGGTCCCGGGCCGCCAGCGCGGCGGCGTACGCCTCGCGCACGGCCTCCGCCGCGCCGGCCCGGTCGCCCCGGGCCAGGCAGAGCGCGGATCGCGCGCCGGCGAGCAGCGTCCGGGCGTGGTCGGAAGGGAAGCCGGTGTCGCCGAGCAGACGGCGTTCGGCGTCGTCGAGCAGGGCGCCGGCCTCCCGCAGATCGCCGAGGCGCACCCGCAGGCCGGCCTCCCAGCCGTCGATCAGGACCGGCATGTCCGCCGTCGACGAGCGCCGCACCCGCTCCCGGGTGGCGCCGATCATCGCCAGCGCCCGGCCGGTTTCGCCGCGCCGGATGTGCAGGTCGATCCAGCGCAGGTCGGTGTAGAGCTGGTCGCCGAGGCTGAGCGAGCCGAACTCGCCCGCCAGCGCCCGGGCTTCGCGCAGATCGGCCAGCGCGCCGTCGAGATCGTCGTAACGCCGCAGCTGGGCGCGCATCGGCAGGGTCGCCGCCCGGCCCCACCGGTCGCCGGCCCGCCGGAAACCGGCCAGCGCCGCCTCCACGTGCACGCGCACCCGCTCGAGTTCGCCCGCGTTCTCGGCGATCTCGGCCTGGAACCGGTGGGCCAGCCCGGACAGCCACGCGTCGTCGCCGTCGGCCAGCTGCCGGAACTTCGGGAGCGCGGTTTCGTCGCCCAGCAGGAAAAGCAGCATCGGGCCGAACACGCGGTGGTGGCTCGGCAGCCCGGGATGCGCCGACAGGCGGGCGGCCAGCTCGCGCATCCCGGCGCGGTCTTCCGCGGCTTCCCCGGGGGTGATCCCGGACAGGATGTCGGCCCGGTTGAGCAGGTGGGCGGCCCGGGCGCAGTCCCGCTCGGGCGTCGGCTCGCCGCCGGGCACCGCCAAGGCCTCGCCCAGCCAGTGGCCGGCGTCGGCGTCGCGGCCGAACATCTGCCAGTACCAGGTCAGTCCCAGTGCCAGCGCGATCGCGGCGGAGGAGTCGCGGGTGGCGCACCGGTGACGCAGGGCGGCGAGCGTGTTGTCGTACTCCGCGGCGATGACTTCCATCGCCGCCGGCTGGCCGGGCCCGCGCAGCTCGGCGTCGTGGCGGGTCACCAGCGCGGCGAAGTGCGCGGCGGCCAGGTCGCGGACCCGGCCGAGCTCGCCGGTGCCGGTCAGGCGGTCGATGCCGTACTCGCGGATGGTTTCGAGCATGCGGTAACGGCTGCCGGGCGCCAGCTGCAGCAGCGACCGGTCGACCAGGGCGGCGAGCAGCTCGGGAAGCTCGTCGGCCCGCACGCCGGTGCCCGCGCAGACGGCGGCGGCCGAGGCGGGCGTGACGCCGCCGGGCAGGACGGAAATTCGGTCCGCGACCGTGCGTTCGCGTTCGTCGAGCAGCTCCCAGCTCCACGCGATGACCGCACGCAGGGTGCGGTGCCGCGGCGGCGCGGTGCGGCTGCCGGTGGTGAGCAGCCGGAACCGGTCGGCGAGCCCGTCGGCCAGGTCGGGCAGCGACAGCGTCCGCAACCGGGCGGCGGCCAGCTCGAGCGCCAGCGGCAGGCCGTCCAGGCCGCGCACCACGCGCACGATGTCGGCCCGCGTGGTCTCGTCGACGGCGAACCCGGGACGCACGGCGGCGGCCCGCTCGGTGAACAGGCGCACCGACGCCACCTCGCGGACGTCGTCGTCCGGGCCGGGCAAAGCGAGCGGTCCCAGCGGCACGAGCGCTTCCCCGTCCACGGCCAGGGGTTCGCGGCTGGTGGCGAGCACCCGCAGGCCCGGGCAGCGGGGCAGCAGCGTCGCGACCAGCCGGGCCACGGCGTCGATCAGGTGCTCGCAGTTGTCGAGCAGCAGCAGGCAGTCCCGGCCGCCGAGTTCGACGGCGAGCACGTCCAGCGCGTCGCTCCCGGCGCGCCTGCGGGCGTCGAACAGCGCGTTGCCGCGCAGGCCGATCCCGGCGAGCACGGCCGGCCCGACCTTCGCCGGTTCGGTGACGGACGCGAGGTCGACGAGCCGGACGTCGTGGCCGTGGCGGCGGGCCGCCTCCAGCGCGAGCCGGGTCTTGCCGGCGCCGCCGGGGCCGAGGACGGTGACCAGGCGGCCCGTCGTGAGCAGGGCGGCGACGCGCGCGAGGTCGTCGTCACGGCCGATGAAGCTGGTCAGCGGCGCGGGCAGGGGCGCGGGCCGAGGCCGGTCCGGTGCGGGCGCCGGTTGCAGCAGGCGCAGGTGACGTTCCCGCAAGGCGGTGCCGGGGTCGGCGCCGAGCGTCTCGGCCAGGTGCTGCCGGACCCGCTCGTACACGGTCAGCGCTTCGGCCTGACGTCCTTGCGCGGCGAGCGCGTCCATCAGCAGGGCCGCCGCGCGTTCGTGCGCCGGGTGTTCGGCCAGTAACGCGCTCAGCCGTCCGGCGGCCGCTTCGGCGCGTCCCAGCGACAATTCCGCGTCGGCGAGGTCGGCGGCGGCCTCGATCGACAGCCGGGTGAGCCGGGTCGCCACCGCCGGGGCGACGGCGGCGATCGGGGCGGGCTCGCCCCACAACGCCACGGCCTCGGTGAGGGCGGCGCTCGCGGCGTGCGCGTCCCCGGCCCGCAACCGCTCCCGGCCCGCCGCGGCGAGCTCTTCGAAGCGCACCGCGTCCACGGTGTCCACCGCCAGCCGGTAGCCCCCGTCGGCCTGCACGAGCACGCCGTCGGCCGCGGTCAGGGCGCGGCGCAACCGGGAGACGAGGGTCTGCAAGGCCGAGGTGGTGCCGGACGGCGGCGCATCGCCCCACACGGCGTCGACCAGCACGCCCGGCTCGACCGCGCGTCCCCCGGCGAGCGCCAGCCGGACGAGCAGGGCCTGCAACCGCGCGCCCGGCACGGGCAGGACCACGTCACCGCGGGACACCCGGAACGTGCCCAGCAGCGTGATGTGCAGCCCGTCCATGCGTCGATCGTGTCAGCGCCGTGTGCGTCGCGTGTGAGCGGTCCCCCGCAGCCTTCGGAGGTCGGTTCTACCCATGGAGGCAACAGATGAACATCGGCTGGGTTCGCAGCTGGGGCGCCTCGCCCCAATCCGCGCACGACGGGCTGGGCTCGCTCGACGACCACCCGCCGCTCGCCGGCGTGACGCTCCGCCAGGTGGTGCGGCTCAGCGGCGGCGGGCACCGGGTGCGCGTCCGTTTCACCAACGAGTTCGGGACCGCGCCCGTCACCATCGGCGCGGCGCGGGTGGGCTTCGCCGTGCCCGGCGGCGGGGTGCGGGACGCACGGGTGCTGACGTTCTCCGGTGCCCCGTCCGTCACCGTTCCCGCCGGTGCACCGGTGCCGAGTGATCCGGTGGAGCTGCCCGCGGCGGCGTTGAGCGAGCTGTCCATCAGCCTCTACCTGCCGGAGCGCGTGGAAACCGTGACGTGCCACGACCCCGTGCTCGACACCGGCTGGACGATCCCGGGTGACGCCGTCGCCGCTCCCGCGCTGCCGGGCGACGCGTCGATCCTTCCGGTGCGGGCGCTGCTCTCCGCGGTCGACGTGCTCCCCGACGAGCCCGGCTCGGCCGTCGTCGTGGTCGGCGACTCGCGCACCGACGGCGCCGGGTCCACTCCGGACACCCACCACAGCTGGCCGGAACTGCTGGCCGCGCGCGGCGCCGGCTTCGTCGTCAACCAGGGCATCAGCGGCAACCGGATGCTCAACGACGGCGTCGGGACCTCGGTGCTGGCCCGCTTCGACCGGGACGTGCTGGCGACGCCGGGTCTCGGCTGGGTCGTGGTTTCGGTGGGCGGCAACGACATCGCGATCTCCTGCGCCCCGCGCGACGACGGCCCGCTGGCCGACTTCCTGAAGATGTTCCCCGGCGGACCGATGACGACGGACGACGTCATCGCCGGCTACCGGCAGCTGGTGGCGCGGGCCCGCGAACGCGGGGTGCGGGTCTGCGCCACCACGATCGCGCCCTTCGAAGGCTCGGAGGCCTACACGCCCGAAGCCGAACTCGCCCGTCAGGTGGTGAACGAGTGGATCCGCACCGCCGGCGCGTTCGACGCGGTGCTGGACTTCGACGCCGTCTGGCGCGACCCCCGGCACCCCAGCCGGATCCGGGCGGAGTTCCACTCCGGCGACCACCTGCACGGCAGCGACGCGGGTTACCGGGCATTGGCCGACTCTGTCGACTTGTCGCTTTTCGACTGACCTCGAACCGGCGGCCAACTCCGGAAAACCGGACCGCGGGCGGGGGAACCCGGTCACCATGGCGGGATGGCGTTCACCGAACCCCCGGATCCCGGTCAGGCACGCACGCTGGCCGAGCTCATCGCGCAGCTGCGGCTGCTCAAGGCGTGGGCGGGCGGCCCGTCGTACGCGCAGATCGCCGAGCGGGTCAACCGGCTCTGGACGGCCGCCGGACGGCCGCCCGGGGAGCGGACCGCCCGCACGACCGTCGCCGACTGCTTCAAGGCCGGCCGGGCCCGGCCCAACACCGATCTGCTGCTGGCCGTGGTCGAGGTGCTGCACCCGGACCCGGGTTACGTCGCCGGCTGGCAGGACGTGCTGCGGGCGGTCCGCGGCCGCGCGGAGGCGGCCACCTTCGTGCAGGCCCAGCTCGGCCTGCCGGAGGCGGTCGCGCACTTCACCGGGCGCCGGGCGGAACTCGCGCGGCTGGCCACCGTCCTCGGCGACGGCGCGGGCGGGCGGGTGGCGGCGATCGCGGGCATGGCCGGGGTCGGCAAGACCGGGCTGGCCGTCCAGGCCGGCCACGAGCTCCTGCGCACCGGCCGGTGCGACAACGCGCTCTTCGTGAACCTGCGCGGGTTCCACCCCGATCCCGGCCGCCCGCCGGTGGACCCGGCCGCGGTGCTCGACTCGTTCCTGCGGCTGCTCGGCGTCCCCGGGCACGTCGTCCCCGCCGACCTGGCGGGCAAGACCCGCGTCTACCAGGAGCGCTCGGCCGGGCGGCGCCTGCTGGTCGTCCTCGACAACGCGGGCAGCGAGGACCAGGTCCGGCCCCTGCTGCCCGACGAGCGGGGCGGGCCGGTGCTCGTCACCAGCAGGCTGGCGCTGCCCGGCCTGCCCGGGGCCACGCACGTGCCGCTGGACGTGCTGAGCCCGGACGACGCGCTCGCGTACCTGCGGCACACCGTCGGCGCGGACCGCATCGACCAGGCGCCCGGCGTGGCCCGGCGGATCACCGCGGAACTGGGGCGGCTGCCGCTCGCGCTGAGCCTCGCCGCGTTGTGGATGACCGCGCCCGCCCACCGGTCGTGGCTGCTGGCCGACCACCTGGAGCGGCTCGAGCAGCGGCGCGCGCACCTGCGGCTCGACAACGCCGTGGACGCGTCGATCAGCCTCTCCTACGACCAGCTCGCCGAGCCGCAGCGGCGGGTGCTGCGGCTGCTCGCCCTGCACCCCGGCGCGGATCTGGACGCCTACGGCATCGCCGCGCTCGCCGGCACCGGCCTGGCCGAGGCGACCCGGACCGCGGACCGGCTCGTCGCGACCAGCCTGGTGCGGCGCGGAGAGGCGGGCCGGTTCGAGCTGCACGACCTCATCCGCGCGTTCGGGATGGCACGGGCGCAGGACGAGGACGCGCCCGCCGGCCGCAAGGCGGCGCTGACCCGGCTGCTCGACTACTACACGTTCGCCACCGCCGCCGCGATGGACCAGTACGCGCCACGGATGCGTGCCTACCGGCCGCGCGTCCCCGACCCCGGCCTGCCGATCCCGCCGCTGACCGACCGCGAGCCGGCGACCGCCTGGCTGGACGCCGAACGGGCCAACCTGGTCGGCGCCGGCGTCCAGGGCGTCCCGTCCGGTCACGCGGGTCTGCTGTCCCGGCTGCTGTTCCGGTACCTGCAGACCGGCGGCTACATCAGCGAGGCGCTGGTCCTGCACACGAGCGCGGCGGAGACGGCGGACCCGGCCGTCCGCGGGCACGCACTGGTGAGCCTCGGGGCCACCCACAGCCAGGTCGGCCGCTACGACGTGGCGACGCGGCACGTCGAGGCGGCGCTGGAGTGCTTCCGCGGCGCGGGCGACCGCTCCGGCGAGTGCCGGGCGCTCGGCACGCTGGGCGCGATCGCCTCCTGGAACGCCGATTTCGCGCGGTCGGCGGGATTCCTGCGGGAGGCGCTGGCGCTGGCGCGCGAGCTGGGCGACCGGGCGGGCGAGCGCACCGCGCTGACCAACCTCGGCTTCGTCCACGGACGGCTCGGCTGGTACGCCGAGGCACTGGAGATCCACATGAAGGCGCTGGCCATCGACCAGGAGACCGGCGACCTGTGCGACACCGGCCGCAGCCTGCTCAACATCGGCGACACGCACCTGCGGTCGGGCAGCCACGCGGAGGCGTGCGGCTACTTCCGCCGCGCGACGGCGATCGCCGAGCAGGCGGGCGACCGCGATCTGCACGTGGAGGCGCTGCTGTGCCTCGCGGACGCGTCGCTGGAGCTCGGCCGGACCGACCACGCGCGGACGACGCACGAGTGCGCGCTGGCCATCGCGGTGGAGCTGGGGAGCTTGCACGCGGCCGCGCGGGCGCACACGGGCCTGGCCCGGGCGCTGACCGCGTCGGGAGACCTCGAAGGCGCCCGCCACCACTGGCTCGCGGCCCGGGAGCACCACCGGGAGCTGGGCCTGCCGGAGTCGCCGGAGATCACCGCGGGCCTGGGGTGGTCGCTGGCGGCGGGTGGCTGACGACGATCTGCCGAAATCGGAGCGGATCACCCCGGCGGCAGGTGATTCCGCGGCGAGGGGCGGCTCGGCGGGGCGGCGTCCGGGTTCGTCCGGGATTGCTGCCCGGAGACGCCGCCGACCGCAATGCTCGCAGCCGGCGCGGGATGGCGGAAACGCTCCCGCTCCTCGGACACATCCACCGTCGAAGGGAGAAATCATGGGGCGCCTGATCGACCGCGTGCTCAACCGGATCGTGCCCACCGCCAAGGCCTCCGCCTGCAGTGGCGGCTACTTCTGCAACGCACAGGGCCACCCCGGCTACTGGTACCGCTTCTGCTGCCCGCAGACCGGGTGCGAGTGGTCCAAGGTCCGCAGCAGCTGCTGAGCCACCCCGGTGAGCGTGCCGGGTGGTGTCCGCTTCCCTCCCCGCGGACACCACCCGGTGTGGAGGGAGTGACATGGAGTACCTCCGGGCCTTCGGCGCGGCGCTGATCGCCGTGGTGTTCGCCGCCTCGTCCCTTTCGAAGCTGCGGGACTTCCGCGGGTTCGCGCGTTCGGTGCCCGCTCTGGTGCCGATGCCCGCGAAGTGGGTCGTGCCGGTGTCGGTGGCCGTCGTGGTCACCGAACTCGCCTCCGCCGTCCTCGTCCTGGTCACCGCGATCGCCGGGTTCGTCCTCGCCTCGGCGTTGCTGCTGGCCTTCACCGCCGCCATCGCCGCTTCGCTGCGACGCGGGCGGCGTGCCCCCTGCCGTTGCTTCGGCGCGGCCGAAACCCCGATCGGCCCGCGTCACCTGGTCCGCAACACCCTGCTGATCTGCTTCGCCGTCCTCGGCGCGCTCGCGCCGGAGCAGCTGCCGCCCGTCGCCGGGGCCGCCGTGGCCTTCGCGGCCGGGGTCGTGGTGGCCGTGCTGGTCGTCGCCATGGACGACATCGCCGTCGTGTTCGCAAGGAGTTCCTGATGCCCTACGTCGTCGCCACCCTGGTGCTGCTGGGCCTGATGTGCCTGCTGAACCTGCTCTTGACCATCGGGATCCTCCGCCGGATGCGGGACCAGCCCGCCGCGAGGCCCGAACCGCCCTTCGCGCTGCGGCCCGGTTCGGCCGTCGGCGAGTTCGCCGTCACCACGATCGACGGCGAGCCGCTCACCCTGGCCGCCCTGAACGGCACGGTGGCGTTCTTCTCCGCCGGCTGCGACGCCTGCCACGAAACCCTGCCGGACTTCCTCGCCTACGCCCGCGCGCAGGGCCGTGACAACGTCTTCGCCGTCTTCGGGGGCGACGAGCCGGACACCGTGCGCGCGCTCGCCGAAGTGGCCCACGTGGTGACGGCGGAGCTCGACGGCGGCCCGGTCGCCGCCGCGTTCCGCAACACCTGGACGCCCGCGCTGTACGTCGTCGACGGCGGGCGGGTGGTCGCGACCGCCGGGCGGGTGCACGAGCTGCCCGTGCCCGCCGCCCGGTGACCGTGCGCCAGACCGACCGGCGGATCGGCGCGAACCAGGTGCGGGCGGCGGCCGCGGCCGCCGCCCGGCTGCTGTGGCGGTCCGGCCCGGCGCGGCTGCTGGGCCTGCTGGTCATGACCGCGGCCGCGGCGACGGCGCCGATCGCCACCGCCTGGCTGACCAAGCTCGTCCTCGACCGCCTCGTCGAGCGCACCGGCGCGGTCGGCGGCCTCGCCGTGGCGCTGGTGCTGACCGGGCTCGCCGTCGCCGCGCTGCCCGTGGTCGCCCACTACGTCCGCGCGCAGATCGGCCGCGCGGCGAGCACGGTCGCCACCGACGGGCTGTTCGAGGCGCTGGGCCGCCAGATCGGGTTGCGCACCTTCGAAAACCCCGCCTACCAGGACCGGCTGCGGCTGGCCCAGGAAAGCTGCGGCCGGATGCCGGAGATCGTCGACGGCGTCGGCGGCACGCTCAGCGGAACGCTTTCGCTCGTCGGGTTCCTCGGCTCGCTGCTCGTGCTGAGCCCGGCGATGACCGGGGTCGTGCTGGCCGCCGCGATCCCCGCGCTGCTGGCCGAACTGCTGCTGGCCCGGCGCCGCGCCGCGGTGGAATGGCGCATCGAGCGGTTCGCCCGGCGGGAGTTCTTCTACAGCCAGCTGCTCACCGGCATCCCCGCCGCCACCGAGATCCGGTTGTTCGGCATCGGGGCGTTCCTGCGCGCCCGGCTGATGGACGAGCGCCGGAGCGCCAACGAAGCCCAGCGCCGGATGGACGAACGCGAGCTGTGGACCATGGGCGGGCTGACGGCGCTGAGCGCCGCCGTCGCCGGGGTGGGTCTGTGGTGGGCCATCACGTCGGCGCGCGACGGATCGCTCAGCGCCGGCGACGTCTCGATGTTCGTGGCCGCCGTCGCCGGGGTCCAGGCGGCGCTGGGCACGCTGGCGTCGTCGATCGCCAACGGCCAGGCCCGGCTGCTGTCGTTCGCGCACTACGTCGCCGTGGTCGACGCCGAACCCGACCTGCCGAGCGGGACCCGCGACACGGTTCCCCCGCTGCGGCAGGGGCTCGAGCTGCGGGACGTCTGGTTCCGGTACAGCGACGACCACCCGTGGGTGCTGCGCGGGGTCGACCTCACCATCCCGCACGGCACGGCGGTCGCCTTGGTCGGTCTCAACGGCGCGGGCAAGAGCACGCTCGTGAAGCTGTTGTGCCGCATGTACGACCCGACGCGCGGCCGGATCCTCTGGGACGGCGTCGACCTGCGTGACCTGCCGCCCGCTGTGCTGCGCAACCGGATCAGCGCGGTCTTCCAGGACCACATGAACTACGACATGACCGCGGCCGAGAACATCGGGCTCGGCGAGCTGTCCGCCATGGCCGACCGCGACCGGCTGGTGGAAGCGGCGAAACGCGCGGGTGCGCACGAGCGGATCGCCGCCCTGCCCGAGGGGTACGACACGCCGCTCACCCGCATCTTCGAGATCGGCACCTCGGCGGGCGTGGTGCTGTCCGGCGGCCAGTGGCAGCGGCTGGCGCTGGCTCGTTCGCTCGTCCGGGAGGGCCGGGACCTGATGATCCTCGACGAGCCGAGCTCCGGACTCGACCCGGAGGCCGAGCAGGAGGTGCACGCGCGCATCCGCGAGCACCGGCAGGGCCGGACGAGCCTGCTCATCTCGCACCGGCTGAGCGCGGTGCGCGACGCCGACCACATCGCCGTCCTCGAGGGCGGCCGGGTCACCGAGCTGGGCACGCACGAAAGCCTGCTCGCCGCCGACGGCGGTTACGCGCGCCTGTTCCGCCTGCAGGCCGACGGATACCAGGCGGTGCCGTGAAGGGAACGGTGTTCTTCGGGCTGCTGGCCGTGGGCTTCGCCGTCCTCCGCCGCCGGCTGATCATGACCACAGTGGACGGTCACAGCATGGAGCCGGCGTTGTCCTCCGGCGACCGGGTCCTGGTGCGCCGGACCCGCCGCGCGCGCCGCGGCCAGGTGGCCCTGCTGCGCTTCCCGCCGCTGCCGAGCGGCGCGCCGACGGGGGACCAGCTGCTGCTCAAACGCGTGGTGGCGGTGGCGGGCGACCGCATCCCGCCGGACTGGGCCGACCCGGACGCGCACGGCCTCGGCGGCGAAGTGGTGCCCGGCGGCTGCACCGTGGTCCTGGGCGACAACCGGCCGAGCAGCTGGGATTCGCGGCATTACGGGTTCGTGCCGCGGGAGCGGGTGGTCGGCGTGGTGGTGCGGCATGTTCCCGGTGTCTCTTGAGCCCGTACGAACAGTCGCATGTGGACATACCTGATCGAGTGATGACGCGTGTTCGAATCCCGGTAACCTCGAGGTATGACCAACAACGCGATTTCCTCTTCCTTCGCAGCGGTGTTCGCCGGCCGGATCGGTGAGTCGGCCGCGCGCACGTGCTCTGCCGAAAGCCCGGCGCAACCACCTCCGCGAACCCTGGCCGGCGGCCCACCTATCGGCGGCCGGGGAGCCGGACCGTGACGACCAGGCCGCCGGCCGCGCGGGGCTCCAGCTCCAGCATCCCGTCGTGGGCCCGGACGATGCTGTGCACGATCGCCAGCCCGAGGCCGACGCCGTCGTGCCCGTCGGTGCGGGTGCGCCCGGTCCCGCGCTGGAACGGCTCGGTCAGGATCGGCAGCAGCTCCGGCGGCAGCGGCCGTCCGGTGTTCTCGACCCGCAGCGCGCTCGCGTAGCGCCGCCGTTCGGTGTGGACGGTGACCGTGCCGCCCGGGAGGTTGTGCACGATCGCGTTCTGGACGAGGTTCGTCACCATGCGCAGGAGCAGTGCGGCGGAGCCGGTCGCGTGCACCGGCTCCCCGGTGACGTCGAGCGTGATCCGGCGCTCTTCGGCCAGCGGCAGCAGCGTTTCGGCGGCTTCTTCGGCCACGAGGGAGAGGTCCACGGGCTCGCGGGTGAAGTGCCGCCGGTCGCTGCGGCTGAGCAGGAGGAGGGCTTCGGTGAGGTCGATCGCCCGCGTGTTCACCGTGCGGAGCCGTTCGACGAGCTCGTCGCGGGGGTAGGCCGGGTCCTGGCCGGCGACGTCGAGGATGGCCTGCGAAATCGCCAGCGGGGTCCGCAGTTCGTGCGAGGCGTTCGCGGCGAACCGCTGCTGCTCGCCGACCTGGGATTCGAGGCGTTCGAGCATCGTGTCGAAGACGTCGGCGAGCTCGCGGAACTCGTCGGAGGGGCCGGTCAGGCGGATGCGGTGGGAGAGCGAGCCGTGCGCGGCGAGCCGGGCGGCGTCCGTGATCCGGGTGAGCGGGGCGAGCATCCGGCCGGCCAGGAGCCAGCCGCCCAGCATGCCGAACACCAGCAGGAAACCGAGTGCAGTGGCCGCGGAGGGAGCGAACATGCGGGTGAGGAGGTAGCGGTTCGGGGCGATCCCGAGCAGGCCCTGGTCGTTGTCGGGCACGTACCGCAGCAGGGACATCTGCACGACGGCGAGCAGGACAGCGCCGGCGAGCAGGAGGAACGCGGCGTAGCTGATGGTCAGTTTCAGCCGGGCGCTGAGCCCGGGGCGCCTGTTCACGCCGAAAAGCGTAGGCAGCGCGGGTTATCGCGGGCATATGCTCGTTCGCCGTGATCACCCCGGAGAACAGCCCCGTCCCCGATCTCGGCCCCGCGCCGCAGCGGATCACCGTCGACGCCGAAACCGTGTGCCGGATGGTCGGCGAGCAGTTCCCGCAGTGGGCCGGGCTTCCGGTCCGGCCCGTGGCGCACGGTGGCTGGGACAACTTCACCTTCCACGTCGGCGGCGAACTGGTGGCGCGGCTGCCCAGCGCGGCCGAATACGCGTTGGCGGTCGCCAAGGAACAGCGCTGGCTCCCGGTGCTCGCTCCCCGGCTGCCGCTGCCCGTTCCGGTCCCGCTGGCCGCCGGGAAACCGGGTGCGGGCTATCCCTTTCCGTGGTCGATCCAGCCGTGGCTCGACGGCCGGCCCGCGAGCCGGGACGAGATCGCCGATCCCGTCCGCTTCGCCGTCGACCTGGCCGGGTTCCTGGCCGCCCTGCAGGAGGTCGAGGCCGCCGACGGGCCGCAGCCGGGAAAGCACAACTGGTTCCGGGGCGCCACCCTGCGCACCTACGAGCCGTCGGCCGAGCGCGCGCTCGCGGCGCTGGACGGCCGGATCGACGCCGGGTTGGCCCGCGACATCTGGGCGACCGCCCTGGCCGCGCGCTGGGACGGCCGGGACGCCTGGTTCCACGGCGACGTGGCCGCCGGGAACCTGCTGCTTGACGACGGCGAGCTGACCGCCGTCATCGACTTCGGGACCTGCGGTGTCGGCGACCCGTCCTGCGACACGGCCATCGCCTGGACGCTGCTGACCGCCGACGGACGGCGGGCGTTCCGCGAACGCCTGGCCGTCGACGACGGCACCTGGGCGCGCGGCCGTGGCTGGGCGCTCTGGAAAACGCTCGTGTCCGCGGCCCAGACCGATGACGAAGACGCGCATCGCGTCCTCGGCGGAATCTTCGCCGAATACCGCACCGGCCGTTAATCCTTTGGTCGCCGACCGCGTCCTCGGCTACGGTCGGGCCCCTCGGATCGATTCGCGAAGGGGGCAGCATGCGCCAGTTCCGCAACACCGCCGGATTCCCAGCCAACGTTGCGGCACCTGGAGCCCTTCTTGCCCGAAACCTCCCTCAACATCGGGATTCTCGCCCACGTCGACGCCGGTAAGACCAGCCTGACCGAGCGGCTGCTGTTCGACACCGGCGCGGTCGGTGCGCTCGGCCGCGTCGACGACGGCAACACCCAGACCGACACCCTCGACATCGAACGGCGTCGCGGCATCACGATCAGCACCGGCGTGGTCTCCTTCCGGGCCGGTGGCCGCACGGTCAACGTCATCGACACGCCGGGACACGCCGATTTCGTCGCCGAGGTCGAACGGGCGCTCGGCGTGCTCGACGGCGTCGTGCTGGTGGTCTCCGGGCCCGCCGGCGTCCAGGCGAGCACCCGGATCCTGTGGCGCATCCTGCGCCGGCTGCGCGTGCCCACACTGGTGTTCGTCAACAAGCTCGACCAGCCCGGCGTCGATCCGGCCGGGGTGCTCGACGACCTGCGGAAGAAGCTGTCCCCCGCGATGGTGCCCGCCGGTGAGGCCGCCCGTAGCCAGGTGGCCGCCGGCGAGGCGTACCCGGTGTTCTTCGGCTCGGCCATGACCGGCGCGGGGGTGCCCGAACTCGTCAGCGGGATCGTGGACTTCCTGCCCGCACCCGAGCCGGGCTCCGAGCTCCGCGCGACCGTCTTCAAGATCGAACGCGGCCGCGGCGGCGACCGGATCGCCTACGCCCGCCTGCACGGCGGGACGCTGCGGGTGCGTGACCGCGTGGACCTCTTCCGGCGGAACGCAGACGGCTCGGTCGAGCGAAGCCGGCGACGGGTCACGGCGATGACGCTCGCGGGCGCCAAAGTCACTTGCGCGGGCGCGGGCGATCTGGTCCGGCTCTCGGGCCTCGGTGACGTCCGCGTCGACGATCGGCTCGGGTCTCCGGACGGCCTGGCGGACGCCGGGTTGTTCCCGCCACCCGGGCTCGTTTCGGTCGTCACCGCGCGGAGCGGCGAGGAAATCCGGCTGCACCAGGCGTTGCGGGAGCTGTGCGACCAGGACCCGTTGCTGGGCCTGCGGACCGACCGCGGTGCGTTGTCGGTGCGGACGTACGGCGAAGTCCAGATCGAGGTCCTCCTCGAGCGGCTGCGCGAGGACTTCGGGCTCGTCGCCCGGTTCGCGCCGCCGGCACCGGTCCACATCGAAAGGCCCGTCGGCGTCGGGGAAGCGGTCCAGTTCCTGGACCGGCTCGGCCCGGCCGACCCGGTCGCCACGGTCGGGCTGCGGGTCGCGCCGGGCGAGACCGGCAGCGGCGTCCGCTACGAGCTGGCCGTCGAACGCGGCTCGCTCCCGCGGGCCTTCCACACCGCCATCGAGCAAACGGTGTACCGCACGGCGGGGTGCGGCCCGCACGGCTGGGAGGTCACCGACTGCGTCGTCACGCTGACCCACTCGGGGTTCCAGCCGCCGGTCAGCACGGCCGGTGATTTTCGCGAAGCCACCGCGCGCCTGCTTTCGCTGGCGTTCGCGCGGGCGCGGACCCGCGTGTACGAGCCGGTGGACCGGTTCGACCTCGAAGTGCCCGAACACGTCGTCGGTGCCGCGGTGGTCGTGCTGGCCCAGCTCGAGGCCGTGTGCGAGCCACCGGTGGTCGATGGCGGGCTCGCCCGGCTGAGCGGGACGCTGCCGGCGGCCGCGACAGCGGCTTTCCGGCGCCGGTTGCCGGCCCTCGGGCAGGGCGAAGCGGTCTTCGCGGCCGAGCCCGGCGGCTACCGGCCGTGGCGGCCGTAGGGCCTCCGCCCGGAGGAGACGCCTGCGTTCGATGGGGGAACGCGCCCGACGCTGTTCGGCCCCTTTGTCAGCGTTGGTGATTGACAACCCGGGGCCCGGCAGCGACGGTGTGACGGCCCTCTGGGAACGCTCCCAGAGGGGTCCGCCGTCAGTGTGCACAAGGGAGTGCCGATGTGGGGAAGAGCCGGAAAACGTCCTGCCGCGCTGGCCGTGGCGGGTCTCGCGGTCGCTGCCGGAGTCGTCACGTCGACGACGGCGGTGTCGTCCGCGCGTGAGACGAGCGCCGCGTTCGCCTGCCGCGTCACCTACTCGGCCAACGACTGGGGAAGCGGTTTCAGCGCCACGGTCGGGATCGCCAACGTCGGCTCCGCGGCGGCCGACGGCTGGACGCTGACCTACTCCTACGCCGGGAACCAGACCCTCCAGCAGGGCTGGATGGGCACGTGGACGCAGTCCGGCAAGCAGGTCACCGTGACCAACGCGAGCTGGAACGGCACCATCCCGGCCGGCGGCTCGGTCAGCACCGGCGCGAACTTCTCCTACAGCGGCACCAACACCACGCCCACGGACTTCGCGGTCAACGGCGCCGCGTGCACCGGAACCCCGCCGACCACGGCGACCACCCCCATCACCAAGCCGACGAGCACGACACCGGCCACGACCACCACCACGCCACCCCCGCCGGGCCCGGCACCGGCGTTGCACGTCTCGGGCAACAAGCTGCTCACCGCCGACGGGAAGACCTACCGGCTGCTCGGCGTCAACCGGGCCAGCGGCGAGTTCGCCTGCGTGCAGGGCAAGGGGATGTGGGACAGCGGCCCGGTCGACCAGGCTTCGGTCGACGCGATGAAGGCGTGGAACATCCACGCGGTGCGGATCCCGCTGAACGAGGACTGCTGGCTCGGCCTGTCCGGCTCGCCCAGCGGCGCGCCGTACCAGCAGGCGGTCAAGGACTACGCGAACCTGCTGGTGGCCAACGGGATCAACCCGATCCTCGACCTGCACTGGACGCACGGCCAGTACACGGGGACCTCGTCGGCGTGCACCGACGTCAACGCCACCTGCCAGAAGCCGATGCCCGACCGGCAGTACACGCCGACGTTCTGGAGCCAGGTCGCGACCGCGTTCAAGGGCGACAACGCCGTGGTGTTCGACTTGTTCAACGAGCCCTACCCGGACGCGGCGGCCAACTGGTCCGACGCGGCCGCGGCGTGGCGGTGCCTGCGCGACGGCGGCACCTGCACCGGGATCGGCTATGCGGTCGCGGGGATGCAGGAGCTGGTCGACGCGGTCCGGGCCACCGGTGCCGGGAACGTGGTGATGACCGGCGGCCTGACGTGGACCAACGACCTCACGCAGTGGCTGACCTACAAGCCGGTGGACCCGGCGGGCAACCTGGTGGCGTCCTGGCACTCGTACAACTTCAACGCCTGCATCACGGTGTCCTGCTGGGACAGTCAGATCGGGACGGTCGCGGCCCAGGTCCCGGTGCAGGCGGGCGAGATCGGGCAGAACAGCTGTGCCCACGACTACATCGACCAGGTGATGGCCTGGCTCGACGCGCACAACCTCGGCTACACGGCCTGGACGTGGAACCCGTGGGGCTGCAGCGGCGGCAACGTGCTGATCGAGGACTACAGCGGCACGCCGACCAAGACCTACGGCGAGGGCTTCCGGGCCCACTTGCTCGCCGTCCACCCCTGAGGCACGCCAGGGGCTGCCTTGGCGGGTCCCGGTGCAGTGAATGACTCATTCCTGGCGTCGAACGCCGGGAATGAGTCATTCACTGCGTTCGGTCCCGCGGTGTGCTGAGACAGGGACCGGGTGCGGCGCTCGCGGCCCCCGCTCGTCCGTGCGAGTCTCTTGGGCGGACCCGTCCGCTCGCCTGCACCGGGAGACTCCATGGGCAAGTTCCTGCTCACCGCGCTGCTGGCGGCCTTCGCGTTGGCGCCGTCGCCGTCCGCCGGTGGGGGCGCGCCCCGAGGCGGTGATCCGTTCGGCCCGGAGCTGCGGGCGCGGATCGCGCGGGCGCAGGCCTACGCCGACAGCCGGCCGGGGGTGACCGGGATCGTCCTGCGGGACCGGTGGACCGGTGCCGTCCACCGCAGCGCCGCCGCCGGCACGCTGATCTGGGCCTGCTCGACTCCCAAGCTGGCCATGGCCGTCGACCTGCTGCTGCGCGAGGACGCCGGCGCGATCACGTTGACCGCCCAAGATCGCGATCTGATGCACCGGATGCTCCATTCGAGTGACGACGGGGCGGCCCACGCGTTGTGGACCCGTTATGGAGGCGAAGCGGAATTCGGTCGCCGTTTTCCGGCATACGGAATGACCGACATGCGGTTCAGTGATCACCACCCGCACCACTGGGGCTGGATCCTCACCACGGCCGACGACCTGGACCGGTTGATCGAATACGTCCTGACCCGCCTGCCTGCCCGGCACCGGGACTACCTCGTCGGGGAACTGCGCACCGTGGACGCCAACCAGCAGTGGGGCGTCTGGGGCGCCGGGCCCGCCGCCCGGCCCGGGAACAAGAACGGCTGGTCGGACGACAACGACGACGGCTCCTGGATCATGAACTCCGTCGGTTTCGCGGGCCCGGACGAGCGGTACACCCTCGCCCTGATGAACGACACCCGGGTGATCTCCGGCGGCGACGAGGTCGGCAAGGAGACCACCACGAAGATCGCCGAAATCCTGTTCGGCGGGTATTTCGGCGCCTGAAATCTGGGCCTCTTTCAGGGGATTTCCGCGCAGATTCGTGCTTATGGGGGCACCGGTGTAGCCCACTGTGAGGTTTGTGTATGCTGCCATTCGCTTGACCGGGTGATCACTCACCCGAATCAGTGGCCGACGTGGTCGGGGATCGTGATCCCACGCGGCCCCTAACGGCGTGGTTCGGGCTCGGATAGGAGAGTTATGCAGGTCAGGTCAGCTTTCGCGCGTGGCGGGATCGCGGTGCTCGCCGCGGCCGCCGCGGTCATGGTCAGCGCCCCGTCCGCCCTCGCGGACGGCGCCGCGCGTGGCCGGATCGACGAAGCCACGTCCAAGCGCGTCTACCGGGTGAACACCGACCAAGGTGACCCCTACGCCAAGCTGTTCGGCTTCAAGCTGTCGGACGGCAAGTCGCTCAAGCTCTACTGCGTGGAGTTCAGCACCCACGCCTACGACGACGTCGACATGGTCGAGACGGCCTGGAACAAGTACCCGGACGCCGGCTCACCGTTCGTCAAGAACAGCGCCAAGCTCAACTGGGTGCTGCACCACGGCTACCCGGCCCTCGACCTCGACGCGGTGGCGGCGGAGCTCGCCAAGCAGGGTGTCAAGGTCCACGACGGCCTGACCGAGGCCGAGGCGATCACCGGGACGCAGGCCGCGGTGTGGCACTTCAGCGACGGCGTGAACCTCAACCTGCAGAAGCCGCTGGCCGAGGACAACCCGGCCGAGACCAACGCCGACGTCGCCGCGCTGTACAGCTACCTGATCGGCGACCAGAACACCGGCATCGGCGCGCAGCCGAAGCCGGCTCTCGACATCGCGGGCCCGAAGACCGAGGGCAAGGCCGGCACCAAGATCGGCCCGTTCCAGGTCGCCACGAACGGCACGGTCACGTCGCTGACCAGCCAGCTGCCCGACGGCGTCAAGGTCACCGACGCCGACGGCAAGGAGCTGAAGGCCGCCGACGTCAAGGACGGCAGCAAGCTGTTCGTCGACGTCCCGGCCGGCACCAAGCCGGGCAACGGTTCGTTTTCGCTGAAGGCCACCGGCGAGGTGGACACCGGCCGGCTGTTCGTCGCGGAGAACTACGCGAAGCGGCCGTCGCAGTCGCTGATCGTCGCCGACTCGGAGAAGGCCGAGGTGGCCGCGAAGGCGACCGCGAGCTGGTCCGAGACGCCCGCGACCCCCACCCCGACCACGGCGCCGAGCACGCCCGGCGGCGCTCCCTCCGGTGGCGGCGAGCTGGCCAACACCGGTGTCGACGCCGCGGTTCCGTTCGGCATCGGCGGCCTGCTGCTCGGCGGCGGCGCGCTGATGCTGCTGGTGAACCGGCGCCGCAGCCGCGCGTGACGCAGTAGCTCCGGACGGGGCCGGTCCACTGTGGACCGGCCTCGTTCTGCTGTCCGGCACCCGACGATCGGATTGCGATCATCGGGGCGAAACCGGCGAATCGCCGATAAATTGGTCTAGACTTCTCGGCCATGCGCGGTACGACCGTTCCGCCGGGGACGCCCTGCAGGACCCCGCGGCCGGGTGAGCTGCCGATGCACCGGCTGGAGGTCCCCGCTCCGCACGCACCCCCGTTCGCCGTCGGCACGTTCGACGCGCTCGGGCCGCTGTCGCGCGCGGACTTCCCGCACCGGCACACCTTCCACGAGCTCGTGCACGTCACCGGCGGCACCGGCGCGCACGTCGTCGACACCGCCCGCTGGCCGCTGCGGCCGCCGCACTTCGGCGTGATCGCGCCCGGGCAGGTGCACCAGTGGGCCGGCGTCCGCGGCCTCACCGGGCACGTCGTGCTGTTCACCGACGACTTCCTCCTCGACCACCCGGCCGACCGCGAGCTCCTGCGGCGGCTGAGCGAACGGCCGTGGCTGCACCTGGACGACCACGCCGACGCGCGGGTCGCGCGGCTGATCGCCGATCTGGAGGACGAGTACCGCCGCGGCGGTGCCGGCACGGAGTCGGTGCTGCGCGCGCTGGTGCACGTCCTGATCGTGCGGGCGGGACGGCTGCTGGGCACCCCGCCGCCCGCCCCCGCCGGCGCGGTGGCGGCGGAGTTCGTCCGGCTCGCCGGCCGCGCCGAGCCGGGGCTGTGGTCGGTGCGAGCGCACGCGGAACGCCTCGGCGTCACCGCCGGCCACCTCACCGAGGCGGTCAAGGCCGCGACCGGCCGCACCGCCGCGCAGCTGCTGCGCGAGGCCAGGACCCGGGAGGCGCAACGGTTCCTGCTCCGGACGGACCTCACCGTCCGGCAGGTCGCGAGCCGGGTCGGGTTCGCCGACCCCGCCTACTTCTGCCGGTTCTTCCGCCGCGAGACCGGGATGAGTCCCGGCGCCTTCCGGCGCGGCGGGGAGAAGCACCACGACTGACCGATCCAGTCCATCGCCGCCCGCCCGGTGCGCTGCCTACGTTCGAGGGGATCCCCGAGCCCCCACGAGGAGCAGCCATGGACGACGAAACCAAGCTCAGCCGCAAGACGGTGCTCAAGGCCGCGCTCGCCGCGGGTGTCGCGGCGCCGGTCGCGCTGATCGGCGGCCCGGCGCTGGCCCGCGCGAACGCCGTCGGCGGCACCGCACCGGAGCTGACCCCGGCGTGCCACGACGACGACGATCCGACGATCGAGCAGACCGAGGGCCCGTACTTCAAGCCGAACTCACCGGAACGGACCAACCTCGTCACGCCCGGCACCCCGGGCACCCGGCTGACCGTGACCGGGTACGTCTTCGGGCGGGCCTGCCTGCCGATCGGCCGCGCGCTGCTGGACTTCTGGCAGGCCGACGTCAACGGCGCCTACGACAACACCGGCTACACCTTCCGCGGGCACCAGTACACCGACGCCCAGGGCGCGTTCACGCTGTCCACGATCGTGCCGGGCCTCTACCCCGGCCGGACCCGGCACATCCACGTGAAGGTGCAGGCACCCGGCCGTCCGGTGCTGACCACGCAGCTCTACTTCCCCGGCGAACCCCGCAACAACACCGACACGATCTTCGACGCGCGGCTGCTGATGACCGTGCGCGACAACGGCTCCGCGAAGGAGGCCGCCTTCGACTTCGTGCTCGACGTCGCCCAGACGCCGACGTCGACGCGGCCCACGCCGACCTCCTCCACACCACCCGGGGGCACTTCCTGGGCGGTGGGGACCGCGTACACGGCGGGCATCCGGGTCACCTACGGCGGCCGCGGATACGTCTGCCTGCAGGCCCACACCGCGCAGCCGGGCTGGGAACCCCCGGCCGTCCCGGCGCTGTGGCGGGCGGAGTGACACCCCGCTGACCGGCCCGCGCACTTCAGGGGTCGACGCCGTCCGGGTGGCCTGCCAGATTGGGCCCATGACGATTTCCCTCGACGCCGCGGCGTGGGTCCGGCGCTTCCACCCGGCGCCGTCGGCCTCGGCCCGGCTCGTGTGCTTCCCGCACGCCGGGGGAGCGGCGAGCTACTACCACCCCGTGTCGGCGGCGCTGGCGCCCGCCGTGGAGGTGCTGGCCGTGCAGTACCCGGGGCGGCAGGACCGGTACGCCGAAGCCCCGGTGGACGACCTGTTCGTGCTCGCCGACCGGCTGGCGGACGTGCTCGCCCCGGAGACCACCGGGCCGGTGGCGTTCTTCGGCCACAGCATGGGCGCCAGCCTGGCCTTCGAGGTCGCGCGGCGGCTCGAAGCCCGGGGCACGAAACTGCTCACCCTGTTCGTCTCCGGCCGCCGCGGGCCGACGGCGGACCACGGCGAGCGGGTCCACGACAAGGGCGACGAGGAGCTGCTGGCCGAGGTCAAGCGGCTCGGCGGCACCGACGCGGCGGTGCTGGACGACGAAGACATCCGCACCCTCGTGCTGCCCGCGCTGCGCAGCGACTACAAGGCCGCCGAGCTCTACCACTACCGCCCGGGCCCGGACGTCGGCTGCCCGGTCGTGGCGCTGATCGGCGACCGGGACCCCAAGGTCACCGAGGCCGACGCGCGGTTGTGGGCGGAGCGGACGTCCGGTGACTTCGAGCTGAAGACGTACCCGGGCGGCCACTTCTACCTGACCGACCACGTTCCGGCGATCGTCCGGCTGATCGCCGGACGGCTCGCCGGCTGAGCGGGGCGGGCGGGCGCACCCCCGCCCGCCCCGCCGGTTCAGCAGTACAGGTTGGCGCCCGGGTCGACACCCAGGATCGACGTGATCTGGCGGTACTTCGAGACGCGGCTCTCGACCTGGGCGGGGTTGCCGCCGTTGCATTCGATCGAGCCGTTGATGCTGCGGATGGTCTCGCCGAACCCGCGGCCGTTGACCATGGCGTTGTGCGGGGTCATGGTGCCGGGGCCGCTCTGGGTGTTCCAGTACCAAAGCCCGGTCTTCCAGGCGACCGCCGCGTTCTGCTCGACCTGCCAGGGGTTGCCGAGCAGGTCGATGCCGAGCGCGTCACCGGCGGCCTTGTAGTTGAAGTTCCAGCTGAGCTGGATCGGGCCGCGGCCGTAGTAGGCGGACTGGCCGGCGGGGCAGCCGTAGGGCTGGTTCCAGTCGCAGTAGTGCGGGTAGTTGGCGGTGTTCTGCTCGACGATGTAGACGAGCCCGCCGGTTTCGTGGTTGACGTTGGCCAGGAAGGCCGCGGCTTCCTGCTTCTTGACCGTGTCGCTGCCGGTGTTCGCGAAGCCGGGGTAGGCCGACAGGGCCGCGGTCAGGCCGCTGTAGGTGTAGAAGGAGTTGCGGCCGGGGAAGATCTGGTTGAACTGCGCTTCGCTGACCACGAACGCACCGGGGTTGCCCGGGTTGCCGGGGTCCGTGCCGCCGCCGCAGTTGAAGGGCTCCCAGTACCAGGTGCTGATCACGGGGTCGTAGCCCGGGTTGGCGTTCTTGGCGCGGTAGTAGCCGCCGTTGGTGTAGCGGACGATCGCGCCGACGTCGTACCACTGGCCCGCGACCCAGTTCGAGTAGCTGCAGGTGGTCCCGCCGCCGCCGTCACAGCTGTAGGGCTCCCAGTACCAGGTGCTGATGACCGGGTCGTAGCCCGGGTTGGCGTTCTTGGCGCGGTAGTAGCCGCCGTTGGCGTACCGCACGACGGCGCCGACGTCGTACCACTGCCCGGCGACCCAGTTCGGTGCACTGCACGCGGCGGCGGCCGCCTGCGAGGCGTGCCCGGTGACGGCGGGCACGCCGAAGACGAGCCCGGCAACGGCGGCGACAGCGGACAGGATCGCGACAAGACGTCTTCTCAAGACTCGCTCACTCCTTCGGCCACGACGGAACGCGGGCGCGCAGGCGCCCGGCGTCGCAGGTGGGTGTGCTCATCCGGCCGAGACGAGGGGGACACCGGTCACTAGAGCAGATTGGTCTAGTCCAGTCAAGAATGCCCGGCGTCGCGGGCAGAGGGTGTGCGCGAACGTTCCCTTCCGGTGAACCGCCGGCGCCTCCCGGTACGTTCACAGGGGACGGCGTGCGGCGAAGGGGCGGCCGTGCCGCGGGCGGGCGACGCGGCACCGAAAGCCGCGTGGCCCGCCCGGCACGTCACCGCGCCTGCGGAATCCTCACCTGCGCGGCCGGGGCGGCGTGCAGGATGCGCTGCAGCCTGGCCCGGCCCAGCCGGTGGAGCATCTCCCCGAGCTCCTCCGGCGCGATGCTGCCCTCGAGGTCGAGCCGCGTCGTCCGGACGACGCGGTCGATCTCCGATGCGGGGAGACGCCCCGCGAACTCCCCGGCCAGCCACACCCCGACCTCGTCCACGACGTCGTCCGCCCGGTGGCTCCGTACGGTCATCGCTCTCCTCGTTTCGGATCGCCTTCTTGCCCAGGTCGAAGCCGGTAAATCCCGGTCCGACGCCAGTCCGACGAGCGAGTCCGGGAGCCATGACGCCGAATCGGCGAACTTGGTGGCACAAAAGCTTTCCGTGTTCGGACGGGTGAGGTGCGTGACCATTGCCGTCACTCACATGGGCTGTTCGCCTTCCGAAGTTGTCGGCCGTTCGGGTAGAAATCCGCGGAACTCCGCCGGCAGCGCGTCCGCCTCAGGACCCTGGAGACGTCGGACAGTGCGGGCGTTCCTCGCGGAACGCGGAACGGAGACGCGATCCATGGGCCGGTACGACCGGACCGACCTCGGGGCGTACAGCCTGGGGTTGCTCGAGGCCGCCGAGGCGGCGCGGGTCGAGCGGCACCTTGCGGCGTGCCCGGACTGCCGCGAGGAGGTCCGGGGGTTCGAAGCCGTCCGCGGCATGCTCGACCACCTGGTCCAGCCAAGTCCACTGAGGACAGACCAGCGCCCCGGCAACCCCCTGCCGTCCTGCCCTGACCTCGGCGGACCCGGCCGCTCGGCGTCCTTCAGCGAGACGCGGCGGCCTTGACGGTCCGCAGCACGGGCGCCGTCTCCAGCGTCCGGATGGCGTCCAGCGCCCCGAGCCGGTGCGTCAGGTAGTGGTGCAGCGCGGCCGCGTCCGGGCACAGCGCCTGCGCGACCAGGTTCGCGGGCCCCGTCGTCGCGGCGACGAGCGCGAGTTCCGGGTGGGTCGCCAGCGTCCGGGCCACCCGGTCCAGCCGGGCCGGGGCCACCGCCATCCAGAGCAGCGCCTGCGTCGTCGCGCCCAGCGGTTCCGGGTCGATTTCCAGGTCGAAGAACACGGTGCCGCCCGCCTGCAGGTCAGCCAGGCGGCGCGCGACCGTCGCGGCCGACCAGCCGGTGGCCGCCGCCAGTTCGGCCAGGCTCGCGCGGCCGTCACGCTGCAGGGCGGCCATCAGGGCGTCGTCGTCGCCGGTCAGCGGCTTGCCCGGGCCGGTGTGCACCGGGGTGAGGGCCGCGATCTGCGCTGCGTCGAGGGCGTTCGCCCGGCCGAGCCACGCCGTCGGGCCGCCGAAGTAGCGGTGCAGCAGCTGGTGCGCCGAGACCGCCGTGATGCTCGCCGTGCGCGGGATGTCCCGCAGCAGCAGCGCGTGGTCGCTCGCGGCCGGCGTGTGCACGTTCACGCAGATCTCCGTACCGCCGGACATCAGCTTGATCCACGCCGTGTCGGCGCGGCGCGCGAGCGCCTGGGCGAGGTCTTGGGCGGTGTGCGGCGTCGCGGTCAGGCGGACCATCCACTCGGCCTGCCCGGCCCGCTGCGGATCCGGCAGGCCGACGACGCGCAGCGACGCCTCGCTCCGCAGGCGTCGGTAGCGCCGCGCCACCGTCTGCGTCGAGACCCCGAGGACATCGCCGATCTTCGTGAACGGCGCCCGGCCGTCGACGTGGAGTGCGTGGATCAACGCGCGGTCCACGGCGTCCAGGGTGGTCATATCCCTCATTGAACCGCAACTAACGGAAGAAATTCGCTAAAGATCGTCGATAGCTGGAACAAGGAGTGGCCGGGTCGTCAGGGTGGGCGCCGAACGAAAGGAGGCACCCCGTGCCGACCATGACGCACTCCCGCCGGCGGTGGGCCGCACTGGCCGTGCTGCTCGCCGCCGAGGCGATGAACCTGCTCGACGCCACCATCGTGCAGGTCGCCGGCCCGGCCATCCACGCGGGCCTGCCCGGCCCGGCCGCCGACGTCCCGTGGTTCAGCGCGGCCTACACGCTGCCGTTCGCCGCCTTCCTCGTCACCGGCGGCCGTCTCGGCGACGTCTTCGGCCGGGCCAGGGTGTTCAAGCTCGGCGTGGCGGGCTTCGTGCTCGCGTCGCTGGCCTGCGCGACCGCTCCGCACGCCGCCCTGCTGATCGGAGCCCGGGCGGTGCAGGGCGCGGCGGCCGCGCTGATCGTCCCGCAGACCATCGGCCTCATCCGCGCCCTCTTCGACGGCGGCGAACTCGCGAAGGCGCTGGGCAGCATCGGGCCGGTGATGGGCCTGTCCGCGGTCACCGGGCCGCTGCTCGGCGGGCTGCTGACGCAGGCCGTGTCGTGGCGGGCGGTGTTCCTGGTGAACGTGCCGCTGGGGCTGGCGGTGTTCTTCGGCGCGCGGCTGCTGCGGGAGGACCGCGCCGCCACTCGGCCCCGGCTCGACGTCACCGGGACGCTGCTCGTCGTCGCCGGCGCCGGGCTGCTCGTCCACCCGCTGATCGATCCCGCGGGGCCGAACCCGGCCCTGCTCGCGGCCGGGGCCGCGCTGCTGGTCGTGTTCGGCTTCCAGCAGCGCCGCGCGGCCGCGCCACTGGTCGAGCGGAGCCTGTTCACCCACCGCGGGTTCCCGGCGGCGCTCGCCGGCTCGCTGCTGTTCTTCGCGGTGATGACGGGCCTGATGCAGGTCGTGCCGATGCAGCTCCAGCTCGGGCTGGGCGCCGACGTCCGCACCGCCGGCCTGACGCTGCTGCCGCTCTCGGCCGGGCTCGCGGTGTCGTCGTCTCTCGCCGGTGCCCGGCTGGTGCCGAAGTTCGGCTCCCGCGTCATGTTCGGCGGGCTGGCGTTGCTGACGGCGGGCATTCTCGCCGCGCTCGGCCTCGGTCCGGGCGCGTACCCGTGGGCCCTGGCCCTGTGCGGGCTCGGGATGGGAACGTTCACAGTCCCGTTCTTCACCGCGGCGCTGGAGCGGGTCCGGCCGCACGAGACGGGCTCGGCGGCCGGGCTGCTCAACGCGGTCCAGCAGCTCGGCGGCACCCTCGGCGTCGCCCTCCTCGGCGGCCTCTACCTCGGCACCGGCACGGCGACCGCGGCCCTGGCCCTGGCGGCCGCGCTCGCGGTGGCCGCCGCGGTGGCGGTGCTCCCCCTGACGAGCTCGGTCAGTAGTCGTCGCGGCCGGTGAACTGCTGTTCCAGCAGCTCGGCCGCGCCGGCGACCAGCTCGAGCGGGTCGGTGAACTCGTTGATGTCGAGGTTGATCAGCGGCAGCGAATGGCGGAGGACGATGTGCTCGCCCATCACCGCCAGGCCGCCCACCACGATCGCGTCGCCGACCTCGGTGAGCACCTCGAGGAGGTCGACCTCCTCGTGCCGGGCGAACGGCGTGGCGATCTGCACCCAGTCCTCGCGCTGGTCGAGGATCTCGCGGGCGATCACGACGATCTGGGCCCGCTGTTCGGTGTCGGGGTCGTCGCCGAACACCAGGCGGATGCGCAGCTCGTCGGGCTCGTCGCGCACCACCCGGTACGACTGCCTGATGTACGCGACCAGATCGCCCCACTCCGCCACGGTTGCTCCGTTCTCGTGCCTGTCCGGACGCTCAGCGTAGCGATCAGGCGGTGCCGATCCGGTCCAGATCGGCGAGAACGTCCGCGGGCAGTTCGAGATCGGCGGCGGCCAGGTTCTCCCGCAGGTGCCCGGGCGACGACGTCCCGGGGATCAGCAGCATCGACGGCGACCGCTGCAGCAGCCAGGCGAGCGCGACCTGCATCGGCGTGGCCCCGACCCGGGCGGCGCAGTCGTCGAGCAGACCCGACTGCAGCGGGCTGAACCCGCCCAGCGGGAAGTAGGGCACGAAGGCGATCCCCTCGGCGGCGCACTTGTCGACGAGGGGATCGTTCTCGCGGTGGGCCAGGTTGTACTGGTTCTGCACGCAGACGACGGGCGCGATCGCCCTCGCTTCGTCGAGCTGCTCGGCGCTGACGTGGCTGACGCCGAGGTGCCGGATCAGCCCCTGCTCCCGCAGCTCGGCCAGCACCCCGAACGGTTCGGCGAGCGACATCGGCACGGGGTAGTCGCCGGCGGCGTTGCTGAGCCGCAGGTTGACCACGTCGAGCGCGTCGACGCCGAGGTTCCGCAGGTTGTCGTGCACGGCCTCGGTGAGGTCCGCGGCCGACAGCGCGGGCGGCCAGCCCTTGTCCGCGCTCCGCCGCGCCCCGACCTTCGTCACGATGACGAGTGATTCGGGGTACGGGTGCAGGGCTTCCTTGATCAGCGCGTTGACGGTGTGCGGCCCGTAGTAGTCGCTGGTGTCGAGGTGGGTGACCCCGCGTTCGACGGCTTCCCGCAGCACCGCGACGGCGGTGTCGTGGTCCTTCGGCGGCCCCCAGACACCGGGCCCGGCCAGTTGCATGGCGCCGTAACCCATGCGCGTGACGGGAAGTTCGCCGCCGAGGGTGAAGGTGCCGCCGAGATCCGCCATGCCGCTCCTCGCTCCGGGTGCCGTCACGAAAAGTCTAGGTCCGGCCGCGGAAATCAGCAGAGCCCCTTGCCGCCCAGCACTCGCTTGACCGACTCCTGCACCCGTGCCGGGGGCAGCTCCCCGCTCCGCACGGCCTCGACCAGCCGGTCCAGCACCTCGTCGACCCGGCCACCGGACGACCACAGCGCCTGGTCCGCGCCGGCCTGCAGCGCCTTCAGCACCGCTTCCGGCAGCGGGTACTGGGCGGTGATCGCCTTCATCGCGCCGAGGTCGTCGGTCAGCACCGGCCCGCCGAACGCGAACTCGCCGCGCAGCAGCCGGTAGGCGGCCGGCGAGAGGGACGCCGGGACGCCGTCGGTCAGGCCGGGGACGTCGAGGTGGCCGACCATGACCGCGACCGGGCCGTAGTCGGCGATGCCCTGGTACGGAACCAGGTCGACCGCGCGCAGCTCGCCGAGCGGCGGCGTCACGACGGTGCCCTTGTGGGAGTCGCCCGAGCCGTGGCCGTGGCCGGGGAAGTGCTTCAGCACCGGCTGGATCCCCGCGTCGCGCAGGCCCGCCGCAAACGCTTTCGCGTACGTCTTCACCCGGGCCGGGTCGGAGCTGAACGACCGGTCGCCGATCACGTCGTCGTCCGGGGCGCCGGTGACGTCGGTGTCCGGGGCGAAGTCCACGGTCACCCCGCGGGCGCGCAGCTGGCGCCCCCGCTCGGCGGCCAGCGCGCGGACCTCGTCCGGCGACTTCGTCGCGGCCATCGTCCGAGCCGAGGGCAGGTCGCCGTCGAGGTCGTCGATGCGCTGGACGCGGCCGCCCTCTTCGTCGACCGACACCGCCACCGGCACCTTGGCCACGGCCTGGACGGCGGCCAGCGAGCGGTCCTTCAACAACGCCGTCGCGTTGCCCCCGACGAAGATCCCGCCCACCTGGTGGTCGCGCACCAAGGACACCGTGGCGGCCGGGTTGTCGCCGGAAACGCCCACGACGACCAGCTGCGCGACCTGCGCGCGGACGTCCAGCCCGGCCGCCAGGGAAGCGCAGTCGCCCGGTCGCGCGAGCCGGGACGTCGGCGCCGGAGCGGCGGGCGGGGGAGTCACCGGAACGGGAACCGGCCGATCGGATGTCCGGGGGACCGCCAGCCCGGCCACGGTCCGCGGTGGCAGCCCCGCGACCAGCGAACATCCGGCTACGACGGCGAACACCACCCCGAAGGCGGCGAGAAATCGGCGGTTCATCGGTCCCTTCACTCGTTCGTGTCTGCCCCCGACCGTAGTCGACGCCCGAACTTCACGGCGTGAAGAAGGGTCCGGCCGCCGCTAGAGAATTCGTGAAGGCGCCCTCAGCAGACTGGCCGGAGTCAGGTTTCGTCGTGGGCGGAGGAGGGTTCGATGGACCAGGTGCGAGTGGCGGCGTGGGCGTCGGACCCGATTGCCCTGACCGGGCTGATCAACCACCTGAAGTCCCGCCCCGAGCTGCTGGTCCTGCCGCGTGCCCGCCGGGGTGAGGCGGCGGTGCTGGTGTTCGCCGTCGGAGAGGTCGACCGGGAGGCCGTGGCCGCGCTGCGGGCCGCGGCCGCCGAGTCGCCGGCCGCGATCGTGCTGGTCGCCGGGCACGTCGATCCGGCGCACGTCGGCCTGCTCGCCGACTGTCACGTCTCGGCCGTGCTGCCGCGGACCGGGCTGGACCGGCTCACCGCGAACGTGCTCGCCGCGGCGCGGGGCCGCTCCTCCTCGCTGCGCGAGCAGGTCGAGGCCCTCGCCGGCGAAACTTCCGGGACGGCACTCACGCCGCGCGAGGTGGATGTGCTTCGCCTGATGGCCGAAGGCTGGGACACTGCCGAGATCGCGGGCAAGCTCTGCTACTCGGAGCGGACCGTGAAGAACGTCATCTACGCCATGACCAACCGGCTCAACCTGCGCAACCGGCCGCACGCGGTCGCCTACGCCGTGCGGGCCGGTGTGATCTGAGGAAGCCTGTTGCGAACGATCGTCCGCCGGACCGCCCTTGTGGTCGCCGCGTTGATCCCGCTCGCCGCCTGCACTCCGGGTGACGCCGACGGCAAGACCAAGCTCACCATCGCGACCTTCGGCGAGTTCGGTTACGCGCCCCTGATCGCCGAGTACGAGAAGCTGCACCCGGACATCACGGTGCAGAACCGCGTCACCGACTTCGACACCCACCACAAGGGCCTCGCGACGCAGCTCGCCACCGGGCACGGCGCCGCCGACGTCGTCGCGATCGAAGAGCAGTACATGCCGCAGTACCGGAAGGCGAAGGACAAGTTCGCCGACCTGGCCGGCTACGGCGCCCGCGAGCTCGAAAAGCAGTGGGTGCCGTGGAAGTGGGCACAGGGCACCGACGGCACCTTCGTGCTGGGCCTCGGCACGGACATGGGCAGCCTCGCCCTCTGCTACCGGCGCGACCTGTTCCAGGCCGCGGGCCTGCCGGCCGACCGCGACGAGGTCGCGAAGCTGATGCCCGACTGGGACGCCTACGCGGCCACCGCCGAACGGTTCACGAGCAAGACGCCGAACGTCAAGTTCGCCGACTCCGCCGGCACCGTCTACACGGCGATGCTCAACCAGTCGCCGGAGAACTACTTCTCCCAGCGCGACGACTCCTTCATCGCCGACCGCAACCCGAGCGTGCGCACCGCTTTCTTCCTCTCCGGCGGCCTCGCCGCGAAGGGGCAGACCGCGGCGGCGACCACGTTCACCCAGGCGTGGAACGTGGCGATCAAGCAGGGCTCCTTCGCCACCGTCGCCTGTCCCGCGTGGATGCTCAGCCAGATCAAGGAAGCCGGTGGCGACGCCAACCGCGGCAAGTGGGACGTCACCACCGTTCCCGGCCGCAGCGGCAACCAGGGCGGGTCGTTCCTCACCGTGCCGAAGCAGGGCGCGCACCAGAAGGAGGCGTACGAGCTCGCCCGCTGGCTGACCGCCCCGGAGCAGCAGAAGAAGCTCTTCCTCTCCGACGGCATCCTGCCCAGCGAGCCCGTCGTGTACGAGGATCCGGAGGTCGTCGCGCACACCGACCCGTACTTCGGCGACGCGCCGACCGGGCGGATCTTCGCCGCTTCGGCCGACCAGCTGCGCCCGAACTACCGCGGCCTGCGCGACGCCGACGTCCGGCCGGAGTTCGGCCGGGCCCTCGGGCGGATCGAGGAACGGACCGACACCGTCGAACAGGCCTGGGCGAAAGCCGTCCAGCAGGCCCAAGCCGCCCTGAAGTAGCCGCGCGTGCAGCACCGCCTCGACCGCAAGGTCACGCCGCTGCTGTTCATCGCGCCCTTCTTCGTCCTGTTCGTCGTCTTCGGCGCCTTCCCGCTGCTCTACACGGCCTGGGTTTCGCTGCACGACTGGAACCTGCTCGAAGGCGACCAGGGCGGCTTCGGCCTCGCCAACTACGGCGACCTGCTCACCGATCCGCACTTCTACAACGCGCTCGCCAACACGGTCTCCATCTTCCTGCTCGCCGCCGTGCCGGAATTCCTGCTGGCCCTGGGCATCGCGGCCCTGCTCGACCGGCCGCTGCGGGCCGCGACCTGGTGGCGCACCGGGGTGCTGCTGCCGAACGTCGTGTCCGTCGTCGCCGTCGGGCTGGTCTTCGGGCAGCTGTTCAGCCGCGACTACGGCGTCGTCAACGAGGTCCTCGGCTGGTTCGGCATCGCCCCGGTCAACTGGCGGGCGACCACCTGGACCTCGCACTTGGCCGTGGCGAGCATGGTGCTCTGGCGCTGGACCGGCTACAACGCCCTGATCTACCTGGCCGCCATGCAGGCCGTCCCCGACGACCTGTACGAGGCCGCCGAGCTCGACGGGGCCTCGCGGTGGCGGACGTTCTGGTCGATCACCGTGCCCGGCATCCGGCCCGCGCTGGCCTTCACCGCGATCGCCGGCACGGTCAACGGCCTGCAGCTGTTCGCCGAGCCGCAGCTGTTCGACGCCGGTGGCTCGGCCGGCACCGGCGGCAACGACCGCCAGTTCCAGACGCTGGTCATGTACCTGTACGAGAAGGGCTTCACGCACCTCGACGCCGGTTACGCGGCCGCGTTGACCTGGGTGATGTTCGTGATCTGCGCGGTGTTCGCGCTGGTCAACCACCGGCTGGTGCGCCGGTTCGTGAGGTCGGCGTGACAGCGCGGCGGCGGCCGGGCGGCTGGGTGTACGCCGTGCTGACCGGGGTGCTCGGCGCGTCGATCTTCCCGCTGTACTGGTCGTTCGTCGTGGCCACGCGCGACAACGCGGCGATCGGGGAGACGTCGCCGCTGCTGCTGCCGGGCGGGAACCTGGCCGGGAACGTGCGGCGTGTCTTCGACACCGTCGACTTTTGGCTGGCCATCGGGAACTCGCTGATCGTCGCGAGCACCGTCATGGTGTCCAACGTCGTGCTGGCGAGCCTCGCCGGGTTCGCCTTCGCGCGGCTGGAGTTCCGCGGCCGCAACACGTTGTTCCTGCTGGTCGTCGGCTCGGCGATGGTGCCGGCGCAGCTCGGCGTCATCCCGCTCTACCTCGTCGTCGGCGACCTCGGCTGGTACGGGCGGCTCGAAGCGGTGATCGTGCCGGCGCTGGTCAGCGCCTTCAGCGTGTTCTGGATGCGCCAGGCCTGCGAAAACGCCATCAGCCCGGACCTCGTCGACGCCGCGACCGTCGACGGCTGCTCGATCCTGCGCACCTACTGGCACGTGGCCGTGCCCGCGCTGCGCGCGCCGGTCGCGGTGCTCGCGATGCTGACGTTCATGGCCACGTGGAACGACTACTTCTGGCCGCTGGTCGTCCTCGACCCCACCGAGACACCCACCGTGCAGGTCGCGCTGTCGCAGCTGGCCAGCGGCTACTACACCGACTACGCGCTGATGCTCACCGGCGCGACCGTCGCCGTCGTGCCCGTCATCGCGTTGTTCCTGCTGCTGGGCCGCCACCTCGTGCGGGGCATTCTGAAAGGGGTACCGGCATGACCTTCCCGACGGGCTTCCTGTGGGGCGCGGCGACCGCGTCCTACCAGGTCGAGGGCGGCGTCACCGAAGGCGGCCGCGGACCGTCCGTCTGGGACACGTTCGCGGCCACCGAAGGCAAGGTGCTCGGCGGCGCGACCGGCGCCGTCGCCTGCGACCACTACCACCGCTACCCCGAGGACATCGGCCTGCTGGCCGACCTGGGCCTCAACGCCTACCGGTTCTCGGTCGCCTGGCCGCGCGTGATGCCCGACGGCGTGACGACGTCCGCGGCCGGGCTCGCCTTCTACGACCGGCTGGTCGACGAACTCCTCGGCCGTGACGTCGTCCCGGTGCTGACGCTCTACCACTGGGACCTCCCGCAGGCGCTCGAAGACGCGGGCGGCTGGCCCTCGCGTGACACGGCTTCGCGGTTCGCCGACTACGCCGCGGTGGTGCACGCGGCGCTCGGCGACCGCGTGCACCAGTGGACGACGGTCAACGAACCGTTCTGCGCGGCCTTCCTCGGCTACGGCAGCGGGGTGCACGCGCCGGGTGTCCAGGACCACGACACGGCGCTGATCGCGGCCCACCACCTCCTGCTGGCCCACGGGCTGGCGGCCCGCGCGCTGGCCGGGCCGGGTCAGGAGTTCTCGCTGGCGCTGAACTTCGCCCCGGCGATCCCGGACGGCGACACCCCGGCCCACCTCGAAGCGGCCCGGAAGTTCGACGGCATCCACAACCGGTTCTTCCTCGACCCGGTGCTCGGCCGGGGCTACCCCGAAGACGTGGTGGCGGCCGCGGGCCGGTTCCCGGAGTGCGTCCGCGACGGCGACACGGACACCATCGCGGCGCCGATCGACTGGCTGGGCGTGAACTACTACGCACCGGCCCGCGTCACACCGCTCGAGGACCCGCAGGCGCCGAGCAACTGCCCGCTGCCGACGCTGCGGGGGATGGACGTGCTGCCGGCCCGGCCGCCGTTGACGGCGTTCGGCTGGGAGCAGTCACCGTCGACGCTCACTTCGCTGCTGGAGTGGATTTCCGCCCGGTCCGGTGGCCTGCCGCTGGTGGTGGCCGAGAACGGAGCGTCCTTTGCAGACACGGTGGTGGACGGCCGGGTGTACGACGCGGCGCGGGTGAACTACTTCATGGAGCACCTGCGGGCGGTCCACGACGCCCTCCGGGCCGGCGTCGACGTCCGCGGGTACTTCGCCTGGTCGCTGCTGGACAACTTCGAGTGGGCGATGGGCTACACGCAACGGTTCGGCCTGGTGCACGTCGACTTCGAGACGCAGCGGCGGACGGTCAAGGAATCGGGCCGCTTCCTCGGCCGGGTCGCCAGGGCCAACGCGCTAGGTGCGCCGGCGGACGGCGTCGGCGACACCCGAGCGTGACGGCGTCTCCAGCTTGCCCAGCAGGCGGGCCACGTGCGCCTGGACCGTGCGCCGCGGCAGCGACAGCTCGGCCGCGATCTCCGGGTTGGACCGGCCCTCCGCGACCAGGCCGGCGATGCGGACCTCGATCGGCGTCAGCGACTCCCAGCCGTGGCCCGGCCGGATCGGGGAGAACAGCGCGCCCCGGCGGACGCCGAGGCGGCGCAGCCGGGTCTCCGCGCGCCGCAGGTCCCAGCGGGCCGCCAGGGCCGTGTACAGCTCGGCGGCCTCCTCGAAGGCCGCGTGCGCCGCGTCCAGCCGCCCCGCGCGGGCCAGCAGCACGGCCGCGTCTTCCAGCGCCGAGGCCAGTTCCGGGCGACGGCCGACCGCGCGGAAGTGCTCGGCCGTGGCCAGCACCGGGGCCGGGTCCTCCTCGATCAGGCCGCGGCACCACGACACCGCCGCGTGCGCCCGCGCCGGACGCCGCTCCTTCGCCGCTTCCTCCTCGCACACCGCCAGCGCCCGGCGCGCGCGGCCGACGTCGTCCTGCTCCATCGCCAGCCGTACGAACGCCGGCAGCCACTGGTGCCGCAGCATCATCGCCGCGTACGTCGGGTTCAGGATCGGCTCGAGTACGGTCAGCGCGCGGACCCGGTCGCCGCGCTGCTCGGCCGCCAGGGCGTCGGCGACCAGCAGGAAGTCGAAGCTCTCCCGCTCGGCGCCGGTCGCCGGGGCGTACTCCTCCGCCGCGTCGAGGTGGGCCGCCGCCTGGGCCCGGTCGTCGCGGCGGCCCGCGATCAGCGCCGCGACGCCGTGCAGCAGCAGCGCCGCCGGACCGGGCTCGCGCAGGCCGTAGAACGTGATGGCCGGGCCGTCCTCGATGACCGTGTCCAGCTCGACCAGTGCCTCGTCCCAGCGGCCTTCCCAGTACCGGTGCACCGCGGCGGACACCTGCAGCCCGACCGGCAGCGCGTGCCGCGCCGCGACTTCACCCGCCGCGCGCAGGGCATCGCCCGCCTCGGCCAGCCGGTCGAGGTTCTGCAGCGTGAACACGCGGTTGTCCAGCAGGTCGAGGTGCAGGTCGGCCAGCTCGTGCTCGTCGCCGACGGCTTCGATCGCCGCGTCGATGTGGGCGAGCGCGCGGTCGTGCTCGCGGCGCACCGAATCCACCAGCCACAACGACTGCAGCGCGTGGGCGGTCAGGTAGCGGTCACCACCGGCGAGCGCCTTGGTCTCGTGCGCCGTCTGCTCCGCGGCGTCCAAATCGGACAGACTGCCGCGGCGGAAGTTCGCCAGCAGCTGGCGGTGCTTGACCCGCCAGAGCTCCGGCACGGCCGGGTCGTCGACCCACGCGGCGAGCGTCGCGACGGCCCCTTCGGTGTCGCCGCGACGGTGCCGCAGTGCCGCGAGGACGTGCCGCATCTCCTCGACCGCGTCCGGCTCGGTGGCGACGTCGAGTGCCTGCCGCGCCAGGGTTTCCGGGGCGCGTTCCAGCCGGAAGAGCACCTTGACCAGTGCGACCAGCAGCGTCTCCCGGCGCGGGTCGCTCCCGCCGCACGCGGCCAGCGCGCGTTCCAGCAGCTCGACGGCGATCAGCGGGGCCCTGGTCGACACGGCGGCGTGGTGCGCGGCGAGCCAGTCCAGCACCCACTCGTCCACTGTGGCCGGTGCGGCGACCAGCTGTTCGGCGACGCGCTTCACCGGCGCGCCGATCCCGGCGAGCGCCTCGGCGGCCTGCCGGTGCAGCGCCGCCCGCGTCCCGGCCAGCAGCCGGTCGTACAACGCCTGGCGCAGCAACGGGTGCCGGAACGCCAGCTGCGTCCCGGTGTCGATGAGCACGTTCGCCGCGACGGCTTCTTCGAGCGGCGCCAGCAGGTCCGACGGCCGGGTGCCGAGCACCGCGGCGACGTCGCCGACGGCGAACTCCATGCCCAGCAACGCTCCCCAGCGCAGCACTTCCTGCGTCCGCGCCGTGAGGAAGTCCAGCCGCCGGTCGACCGCGGCCACCAGCGACCGCGGTGCCTCGAACTCCGCCGGGTCGTCGACGTCGGCTTGGCCGTCGCTCACCGCGACCGCACCGGCCCGCCGCAGGACGTCGACCATCTCCTTGACGTACAAGGGGTTGCCGGCACTACGGGCGGTCAGCTCGCGCAGGCCCGGCCCGGGTGGCGCCCCGAGCTGGTCCTCGATCATCCTGCCGACGTCTTCGCCGGTCAGCGGCCCGAGGTCGAGGACGACCCCGTCCCGCGCCTGGACGCCCCGGCGCAGCTGGGCGAGTTCGGCGCGGTCGGGCGCCGGCCGGGTGGCGGCCACCAGCAGCAGCGGCAGCTGCCGGGTCGCCGCGCAGAGCCGGTGCCAGACGAGCACGGAAGCTTCGTCGGCCCACTGCAGGTCGTCGAGCACCAGCACCTGCGGCGACTGCGCGCAGAGCTCGTCGACCAGCGCGAGCAGCCGGTCGACGGCGCCGAGCACGGGATCGGCCGGCCCCCAGCTGCGCCGCGCCGGGCCCTCGCCGGCGAGTTCCTTCGCCACCCGCGCGCGCCGCGGGTCGGGCGAGTGCGCGTCGATCGCCAGGCACTCCAGCACGACCTGCAGGGGGAACCGGGTGCTCAGCTCGTCGGCGGCCGCCCAGAGCCGCTGGAAGCCGGGCCCGTCCGGGAGGGAGGTGGTGAGCAGCTCGGACTTGCCGATCCCGGCGTCCCCTTCGATCCAGACGGCCCGCCCGCGCCCGGCCCGGACGTCGGCGACGAGCGCGGCCAGCGTGGCCAGTTCGGCTTCGCGGCCGAACAGCCGGTGCCCGGTGACCACGACCGGCGCCGCGGGCGCGTCGAGGGCCGGGTCCTGCGCGAGGATCTGCCGCTGGAGCCGTTGCAGGGCCGGCCCGGGTTCGACGCCGAGTTCCGCGACGAGCGTGGCGCGGGCTTCGCGGAAGACGTCGAGGGCGTCGGCGGGCCGGCCGCTGCGGTAGAGGGCGAGCATGAGCGACTCCCGCAGCGACTCCCGCAGCGGGTGTTCGCCGGCCAGGACCGCCAGCTCCGGCGCGAGGTCGAGGTGGCCGCCGAGGGCGAGCACGGCTTCGGCACGCCGTTCGAGGGTGTTCAGCCGGAGTTCGGCGAGGTATTCGCGGTGCCGCTCGGCGAACCCGCCGGGCACCCCGGAGAGGGCCTCGCCCTGCCAGAGCGCGAGAGCGTCGTCCAGCTCGGCGACCGCCGCGCGGGGATCGCCCTGCGCGAGGTGCCGCTGCGCCCGGTCGCGGTGCCGTTCGAACAGGGCGGCGTCGAGCGCGTCCTCGCCGAGGAGCAGGGAGTACCCGGCGGGATCGGAGACGAGGACGCTGGCCGCCGACCAGCGCGACCGGTCCGGTTCGAGGGCCCGGCGCAACCCGGAGACGTAGGTGTGGACACTGCCTTCGACGCTCGCGGGCGCGGAGTCGCCCCAGACGCCGGCGATCAGTTCGGCCCGCGGAACGGGACGGCCGGCGTTGACCGCGAGCACCGCGAAGATGGCGCGCTGACGGGCGGGGCCGAGGCCGATTTCGGCCGCCCCGCGCCAGGCCCGCAGCGGGCCGAGCACGCCGACCCGCAGGCCGGGATCCGCATCCCCTGGCATGTCGTTGCCGTCCCCTCTGGGACTTGCGCCCCAGACCCCATCCCCCAGGGACATCTCAGCTGACCTTACCGACGTGGCAACCCCTCCCCAGGTTGCGCGCGCGGTCAGCTTTCGGCGGCCGCCCGGGACCGGGCCGCGGGGGCGCGCCGGATGCCGAACGGGCCCATCCGGGCCTCCGTGCGCCGTACGTCCCACGCCGCGCCCATCTCCGTGTACGCCGTCAGCGCGCCGCGGAACGCCGTGCGTGCCTCCGCCAGCTCGCCCGACTCCGCCAGCAGGATCGCCGCGTCCTCGGTCGCCTTCGCCTGCTTCAGCAGCCGGCCGGCCGCGCGGTAGTGCCCGGCCGCCGTCAACACCGGCCGGGGGTCGCCGGCGGCCAGGCCGCGGCAGTGTGCGGCCGCCGCCGCGTGCGCGGGCGGGATCTCTCCCTCGGGCTCGAGCAGGCGCACGGCCTCCTGCACCCGCGGCCGGTCGCCGAGCAGCAGGGCGAGCCGGATCAGGTCGGGGAGCCACTGGTAGCGCGCCGCCGGGGGGTAGTGGTCCTCCAGCAGCGGCAGCAACGCCGTCAGCGCCGCCTCGGGACGGCCCTCCTGCTCGGCCAGCAGCGCCCGGGCCGCAAGCAGGAAGTCGCCGCCGTCGGGCTCCAGGCCCGGTGGCCACTGCCTGCGGTCGGCGGCGTTCAGGTGCGTCCTGACCTGGCCCGGTTCTCCGCGGTGCCCGGCGATCAGCGCGCCGACCCCGTGGACCAGCAGGGCCGATCCCGGGCTGCGCAGGACGTAGGACGCCGTCTCGGCACCGTCGCGGATCACCGCGTCCAGCTCGGCCAGTGCCGCCGGCCAGCGGCCCAGCCAGTAGTAGTGCACCGCGCCGGCCAGGTGCATCTCGCCCGGTACCGCTCGGGTCGCGGCGATCCGCCGGGCGGCGTCGAGCGGCTCGGCGGCGTCGTCGAGGCTGTCGAGGTTCGGCACGGCCAGTGCCGCGTCGTCCAGGGGGTGCAGCCCCGCCGGGGCCAGCGCCGTCGCTTCGCCCAGTTTCTCCAGCGTGGCCAGCAGCGCTTCGTGCCGCCCGCGCCACATCTCCGGGACGTCGGTGTCGTCGAGCGTCCGCTTCAGCTCGGCGGTCGCCTCGGAGAAGTCGCCGCGGCGGTAGTAGACGTAGGCCAGGATCCAGCGCATCTCGGCCGCGCGCCTGCTGTCGGACGTCCGCGCGACGACCGAGCGCGCCTCGGCTTCGGGTTCCCGGCCGAGCCAGAACAGCAGCCGGGCCAGGGTCGCGGTCAGCGTCTCCCGCGCGTCCGGCGGCAGCGTGCCCTGGGTGACGGCGTGGCGCAGCAGGTCGACCGCGACTCGCGGGGTCTCGGTGGCGACCGTCCCGATGTGCTCCAGCAGCCACCCGGTGACCCACGGGTCCACCTGCGCGGGCGCGGCGGCGAGCTGCTCGGCGACGCGTTCGGCGGGCGCGCCCGCGGCGGCGAAGGCCTCGGCCAGCTGCCGGTGCAGCGCGACCCGCATCGCGGCCGGCGTCTTCTCGTAGAGCACGCGGCGCACCAGCGGGTGCCGGAACGCCAGCCGGTCGCCCGATTCGACGAGCACGCCGGACGTGATCGCCTCGTCGACCGCGCCCACCAGCGCCGTCGGCGGCCGCTCGGTGGCGACGGCGATGTCCGCCGGCGAGAACTCGTGGCCCAGCAGCGCGGCCCAGCGCAGCGTGTCGCGGGTTCCGCTGGAGAGGAAGCTCAGGTACGCCGTGGTCCGCGAGCCCAGCGGCGGCGGGATCGTCTGGCACGAGTTGCCGTCCAGGTGCGCGTGGACGCCGTCGAGCACGATCATCGACTGTTCGAGCAGCGTCTCGACGATTTCCCGGACGTACCGCGGATTTCCCGCCGCGTAGGACACGAGCCGCTGCAAGCCGGGCCCGGGTGGCGCGCCGGCCAGCTCGGTGGCCAGCTCGTGCGTGGCCTCCTCGGTGAGCGGCGGCAGGGTCAGGACGGCGATGTCATCGTTGTCAAGCAGGTCGTCCAGCGCGGCGGGCCGGGGCACCGGACGGCAGGCGCCGACGAGCAGCAGCGGCAGCTGCCGCGTCTCCCGGCTCAGGTAGCGCCAGACGCGCAGGGTCGTGTCGTCGGCCCACTGCAGGTCGTCGAGCACGAGTACGAGCGGGGCCTCGGCGCACAGCTCGCGGACCAGCCCGAGGACGTCGTCCACGGGATCTTCGCCGGGCTGTCCGGCGAGCCGCGCGGCCAGTGCGGCCCGGCGCGGGTCGGTGGCGCGCGGGTGCACGCCGAGCGCGTCGAGCAGCGGCCGCAGCGCGAACCGCTGGTCCAGCGCGTCCGCGGCGGCGAAGGCCGGGTGGAAATCCTGCGCCGCGGCGAGGACTTCGGCGAGCAGCGCGGTCCGGCCGCTGCCGGGCTCGCCTTCCAGCCACACCGACCGCCCTGCCCCGGCGCCGAGCTCGACGACGGCTTCGTGCAGCCGGTCGAGTTCCGCCTCCCGGCCGACGAAGATCTCCGCCCGTTCCGGCAGTGACGCGGCCGGCATCCGCGAAACGGCCGCCACCGGCGTCGGTTCCGGCGCCGGGGCGGGCTTCTCCAGCAGCTCGTCGTGCAGCCGCCGCAGGGCCGGGCCCGGTTCGGTGCCCGAGGACTCGACGAGCCGGTCGCGGACGTCGGCGTAGACCGCGATCGCCTCGGTCCGCCGCCCGGCGCGGACCAGGGCGCGCATGAGCAACCCGCGCAACGTTTCGCGAAACGGGTGTTCGCGGGTCAGCGCGGTCAGTTCGGCGACGAGTTCGGTGTGCCCGCCGGACTCCAGCAGGACTTCGGCGCGCCGTTCGATGGTCGCCAGCCGCAGCTCGGTGAGCCGGGCGCGCTGGGCGGCGGCGAACGGCCCGGGCAGGCCGGACAGCGGGACGCCGTGCCACAGCGCCAAAGCTTCGTCGAAGGCCTCGCGCGCCCCGCGGAGGTCACCGGCCGCGTGCCGGCGTTGTGCCTGCTCGCGCAGGGCTTCGAACCGGTGGACGTCGATCGCCTCGGCGGGCAGGCGCAGCGAATAGCCGGAGCCGATCGAGGCGAGCAGCTGCGGGCCCTCGCCCTTGGCCCGGCCGGGTTCGAGCGCGCGCCGCAGGCCGGAGACGTAGGTGTAGATGGAGCCCTGCGCGCTCTGCGGCGGCGTCTCGCCCCAGACGGCGTCGATCAGCTCCTCGCGCGAGACCGTGCGGTCCGGGTGCATCGCCAGCGCGGCGAGGACCGTGCGGCGGTGCGCGGAGCCGAGGTCCAGCTCTGCTTCGCCCTGCCACGCCTTGAGCGGGCCCAGCAGCTGGAGTCTCAAGGCCGAGCCGTCCGCGGCCGACATCGGTCTCCCTTCGTGCGTGAACGAATCGTCACGCGCCGGATGCCTGCCGTGAGCATACGCGGACGCCGTGAACCGGCAGGCAAGGATGGCGGACATTCGGGCAACGGCCCCCGGGCGGGGTTCCGCGGCGCGGGAGCCTGCGCCACGCTCGGGGAGCCGGAGAGGAGCCCCGAATGGCGACAGCGCCGACCGAAGACATGCAACAGGCCGCCGCCTGCTTCGCGGCCGCCCTCGACGGGGCCCGGTCCCGCCTTCGCGACGTCAACAGCGAGATGGCGATGGTGCAGGCGTCCTGGCGCGGTGAGGCGTCGGTGCGGTTCGGGCAGGCGATGAGCGACTGGGAGCAGGAATTCGACGTGATCCTGTCGCGGCTGGCCGAACTGCTGGAGGCGACCGGCGGCCCGATGCCGCGGCCGCGCCTGCCGTGACGCGGCTCGACTTCAGCTTCGCCGATCTGGTGCTGGACCGGATGGGCGCGATCACCGGCGAGCTCGGCGAACTGCTGGCCGACCTGGAGGCCCGGGTCGAGCCGGAGCTGGCCGGCTGGACCCCGGAGGCGCGGGAGGCGTACCGGCGCGCCCAGCGCGACTGGACCCGCGCGGCCGGGCGGATGCCGGGGTGCCTGGAGCGGGCCCGGGCGGCGTTCGGGGAGCTGTCTTCACGGGCGTGAAGACGGAATAGGGAAGGCGTGAAGACACGCCGTCCACACTGCCCCCATGAAGCCCGTCGAAGTGAGCGTCCTCGCCTCGGACCCGATCACGCACGCCGGCGCGGTGAGCCTGCTGGACAACCATCCCGACGTCCGGCTGACCGACCTCGTGCCGGACGTGCTGCTGGTGATGGAGGACCACGTCACCGAGGCCGTCCTGGGCGAGATCCGGGCGGCCAAGGCGTCGCACGTCGTGCTGGTCGTCGAGCACTTCCGCGAAAGCGACCTGATGGCGGCGCTGGAGTGCGGCGTGGTGGCGATCCTGCCGCGCCGCGAGACGGGCGGGGCCGAGCTGGTGACGGCGGTGCTCGCCGCGGGTGACGGCACGGCCAACCTGCCGCCGCGGCTGCAGGGCGCGCTGCTCGCGCAGGTGCAGCGGATGCGCAAGGACGTCCTGGAACCGAACGGGCTCACGCTGTCGGGGCTCGCGGCCCGCGAGTGCGACGTGCTGCGGCTGGTCGCCGAGGGGTTCGGCACCGAGGAGATCGCGGCGAAGCTGTGCTACTCGGAGCGGACCGTGAAGAACGTGCTGTACGGCCTGATGACGCGGTGCGGCCTGAACAACCGGGCCCACGCCGTCGCCTACGCGCTGCGAGCGGGCGCAATCTGAGACGTTTTCTTTGCTGCTGTCACCTTTTCGGGGCTAGGGTCCGATCATGGTGCTCACGGCAGTGGAGATCGCGGCCTCCGTCCGGGCCGGGCAGCTCGATCCGGTGCAGGTCACCGAGGAGGCCTTGGAGCGGATCGCCGCGGCGGACGGCGTCGTCGGCGCGTTCCGCCGGGTGCGCGCCGAGGAGGCGGTGAAGGAAGCCGCGGAGGTCGCCGCGCGGCCGGACCTCGCGTCGCTGCCGCTGGCCGGGGTGCCCGTCGCCGTCAAGGACGTCACGGAAATGACCGGCGAATTCGCGTCGCACGGTTCGCTGGCGGGGTCGTCCTCGCGGGTGGACGCGGACGGCGTGATCGTGGCGCGGCTGCGCGCGGCGGGCGCGGTGGTCGTCGGGCTGACGCGGGTGCCGGAGCTGTGCATCTGGCCGATGAGCGACACCCCGGACGGCATCGCCCGCAACCCCTGGAACCCGATGTACGCGGCGGGCGGCTCGTCGGGTGGCAGCGCGGCGGCGGTGGCGGCCGGCCTGGTCCCGCTGGCCCACGGTTCGGACGGCATGGGCTCGGTCCGCCTCCCGGCGGCGATGTGCGGCCTGGTGGGCTTGAAGCCGGGCGCGGACCTGCTGGCGGAGGGCGGCTGGTTCGGCATGTCGGTGCACGGCCCGCTGGCCACGACGGTCGCCGACACGGCGCTGCTGGTGTCGGTGCTGGCGGATTCGCCTGAGCTGGCGTCGGTGCCTTCGCCGTCTCCGGTCCGGATCGGCATGTCGACGACGGTGCCGGTGCTGCACACCCCGGTCCCTCGCGAATTGGTGGCGGCGGTTTCGACGGCGGCGGGCCACCTGGCGGCGGCGGGGCACGCGATCGAGCCGGCCGCACCGCGCTACCCGGCGACGATGGTCCTCGGCATGACGGCCCGCTGGCTGGCGGGCCCGGCGGCCCAGGCCCGCGACTTCGACGTCTCGCGGCTGCAGCGCCGGACCCGGGCCCACGTCCGCGCGGGCCGCCTGGTCGAGCGGGCGGGCCTGATCCGCTCGCGGACGCGTGACCGGTGGGTCGCCCGGGCGGAGGAGTTCTTCGCCTCGCACGAGGTGCTGCTGACGCCCACGCTGTCGCACTGGCCGGTGAAGGCGGGCCGCTGGCACGAGCGCGGGTGGCTGGCGAACGTGCTGCCGTCGACGCGCTTGGCGGGCTTCACGGGCCAGTGGAACTTCGCGGGCTACCCGGCGATCACGGTCCCGGTGGGGAGGTCGGTGGTGTCGGGGTTGCCGACGTCGGTGCAGCTGGTGGCCCGCCCGGGCGGCGAGTCGCTCCTGCTGGGCTTGGCGGCCCAGCTGGAGGCGGCGAACCCCTGGCCCCGGACAGCGCGCGACTGAGAGCGCCCCAATGAGGTTTTCGGTGCGCTGAATCGGCACTGCGGCGCGGAAGCGCTTCGCGCCGCTGCGTCATTCAACGCAACCAAGGCCGCCTTGGGGCGCTTGAAAGCGCGCTGCCGCAGGGCGCCGGAAACTGTCGGTGCCTGCCGGTAGCGTAAAAACCGGGGGCCCCTCCACGCGCGCGGGTTGCGGGCTTCGCACCGCGCGCTCGGCTGGGGCTGCTCACGCGATGAAGGCCGCGCCGGGGACCCAGGAGTCCCGCAACGCGGCCTTCACAGGTGTTCGCGTGGCTCAGTTGCCCGGCTTGCTCCCGGTCGGGGAAAGCGGCTTCGAACCGTTGCCGTTCGCCGGTTTCGTCGCCGGGCCGTTCGAGTTCGCCGGCTTGGCCGCCTGGGGCGCCGGCTTCGGGGCCGGGGCGGGCTTCGGCGCCGGCTTGGGCGCTGCCGCCTTCGGGATCGACGGCTGCACCACCGGCACGACCGGCGCCGCCGGCGTGGTCGCCGACTCCGCGTCGCCCCCGACCAGCTTCGACGCCTGCGGGATCACCGCCTCCTCCGGCAGCGTCGCCAGCTGCGTCTCGCTCCGGTTGAGGATGTCCTCCGCCAGCGCCAGGCTCTTGCGCGCCTGCTCGCGGATCTCCGCCAGCCGCTCGACCTTCCGGTTCGCCGCCGTGGTGCGCTGGGCCGCCTGGGTGGTCGCCTCGTCCAGGCGCCGCTTGGCTTCGGCCGTCGCCTCGTCGAGCCGCCGCTTCGCCTCCGCCGTCGCCTCCGCGATGCGGCGCTCCGCCTGGTTCTTGCTCGCCGTGCGCTGGTCCGCGATGTGCTTCTCCAGCGCCGCCTTCTGCGCCGCCTGGGAGGCCTCGAACTCGCGCTCGAGCTTCCGGCGCTTCCGCTCGGCCTCGTTGTCCAGCAGCTCGCGCCGCTGGGCCGCCTCGACCGTCAGCCGCTGGACCTCGGCGCGCGTCTCCGCCAGCGCGCTCTCGTGCTCCGAGTGCAGCAGGTCGGCCTGCTTGTCCAGCTCGGCGACCAGCTTGGTGTACCGCTCGCGCAGCTTCGTCGACGCTTCGGTCGAGGACGCCCACGTCTTCTCCGCGGCCACCTCGGCGCGCTTGATGATCTCGTCCGCGCGCGCCTGCGCGAGCGTCACCGTGCGCTGCATCCGCTCGTCGAGGTCCTCGAGCCGCTCCGGCGGCTTCTTCAGCTCCTCGACGCGCGCCTCGAGCGCCGCGACCTGCTGCCGCACCATTTCGACCTCGCGGGTCGCGGCGGCGGCCTGCGCGGCGGCGGCGTCGCGTTCGCTGAGCACCCGGCGCAGCTGGGCTTCGACGTGGTCGAGGTACTGGCGCACCTCGTTGCGGTCGAAGCCGTGCCAGGCCTGGGTGTACTCACGACGGAGGGGGAGAAGGCCGTTGAGGGCGGTTGCGGCGGGGTCGCGCTCAGGAACCATGGGCCCGACCGTACCCGGGCACCCGCCGCCTCCGCCTTCCGGCTTGACGAATCACCGACACGTGTCGCCGTGTCGCCGGAATGGCCTCACCCGCGAACGCAGAGTGAGGCCGCTGCCGGGATGTCCGTGCTGACCAGCGGGCCGGAACGGCCCCGGTCACCAGTGGAACCCGCGCGAAAGCCGGGCCAGCGCCATCGCCGCGCGCGAGAGGTGTTTCTCGCCACGTCCGATCTTGAGTTCGCCCGAACCGCCCGCCGCGGCCGAATCCGGGAAGATCCGGAAACCCTGGTACGCGATCGCGTCGGTGAGGCCCGGCGTGAGCGTGTAGGCCAGCCCGATCGCCTGCCCCGCCGGGGTGCCGATGTGCTTGGGCCGCTCGACGAGCGCCTTCATCACCATGTCCGCGGCCTGCTCCGGCGACTTCGTCGGGAACGCGTCGTAGATCTTCGTCGGCCGGATCATCGGCGTGCGCACCAGCGGCATGTGGATGGTGGTGAAGGTGATCCCGTCGCCGTGCGTCTCGGTGGCCGCGATGCGCGAGAAGTAGTCCAGCGCCGCCTTCGACGCCGCGTACGCCGAGAAGCGCGGCGCGATGCCCTGGACGCCGATCGAGGACACGTTCACGATGTGCCCGAACTTGCGCTCCGACATGTGCGGCAGCACCGCGAGGATCAGCCGCACCGCGCCGAAGTAGTTGATGGCCATCGCGCGCTCGTAGTCGTGCATCCGGTCGTACGACAGCTTGATCGAGCGGCGGATCGACCGGCCGGCGTTGTTCACCAGCATGTCGATCCGGCCGTGCTCGGCCAGCATCGCGTCGACGGCCTTGCGCACCGAGTCCTCGTCGGTCAGGTCGGCCGGGTACACCGAGGCGGTGCCGCCGGCGGCGACGATCTCGTCGCGGACCTCTTCCAGCTCGTGCTGGCGGCGCGCGACGAGCAGCGGGACACCGCCTGCCGCGGCGACTTTGAGCGCCGTCGCCCGCCCGATGCCCGAAGACGCGCCGGTGATGATCACGCGGCGGCCGTCGAGCTCGCCGCGCGGGCCGTGCTTGCGGGCGCGGAACGGGTCGAGGTGCTCGCGCCAGTAGCGCCACAGCGTCGGCGCGTACTCCTCCAGCCGGGGGACCTCGACGGTGCCGGCCAGCGCCTTGCGCGTCTCGGCCGAGGAGAACACCGACGGGAAGGCCATCGTGTCCAGCAGCACCGGCGGGATGCCGAAGCGCTCCATGACGGCGTCGCGCGCGATGGTGACGCCCGGGATGTGCTCGGTCAGCTTGACCAGCCCGACGATCCGCTTCGAGAGCCCTTCGGGCAGCTGCACGGTGATCGTCGGCGCGCCCGCGGCCCGCGCGAAGGCGTTGTACACCGAGACGACCGGCTGCGGCTCGGGGTTGACCAGGTGGAAGGCGTGACCGTCGAGCCCCGGCTTGACCACCAGCTCCAGCAGCGCCTCGGCGACGTAGTCGACCGGCACGATGTTGGTGTCGCCGAGGTCGGGGCCGACGACCGGCAGCACGTCGGGCAGCCCGGCGAGCCGGTTGATCGCGGGGAAGAGGTAGTACGGGCCGTCGATCTTGTCCATTTCGCCGGTCTCGGAGTGCCCGACGACGACGGCCGGCCGGTACACCCGCCACGGCACCCGGTCCTGCTCGCGGACGATCTTCTCGGCCTCGAACTTGGTCCGGTGGTACGGCGTGACGAGCCGCTGCCCGGCGTCGAACATCTCCTCGGTGAACACGCCTTCGTGGTCGCCCGCGACCGCCACCGACGACACGTGGTGCAGGCAGCCCGCGCGCAGGTCCGCGGCGAGGTCGACGACGGCCCGCGTGCCGTCCACATTGGCCTTGATGCTGGCTTCGTCGTCGGCGGTGAGGTCGTAAAGCGCGGCGAGGTGGACGATGTGGTCGACGTGCCCGCGCAGCTGCTCGCGGTCCGCTTCGGACACACCGAGCAGCGGCTCGCCGAGGTCGCCGGTGACGAGGGTGACGCGGTCGGCGTGCGGCCACTGGTCGACCAGCGCGGCCAGCTTGGCCCGCGAGGAGGCGCGCACCACGAGGGCGACGCGGTCGTCGTCGGGGCGGGAGAGCAGCAGCCGGGTGAAGTGACGCCCGATCAGTCCGGTCGCCCCGGTCACCAAGAACGTCGCCATCGTCTTCACACCTCTCGCTCCCGTAGCCCTGACCCTGGGCATTCTGCTGCATGCCCCTGGCCCGCGACCACCGTTTCGAAACGTGATGTTACCCACCAGTAACTTAGGCGGGGTCCGCGATGACGACGCGGTTCTCCTCGTAGCCGTCCGAGCCGCCGACCCAGCGGCCGCCGCACGTCACCAGCACCACGCGGTGCGGGCCGGACGGGCCGAACAGGGTGTCGGCGCGGGCGGGCAGATCGCTCTTGTGTACCGTGACCAGCTGCGATATCCGGTACCGCCACGTCTTTCCCGCGCTGTCCACAATGGTCACTTCGGTGCCGATCCTGGCCGTCCACAGCTCGGCGAACGGCCCGGTCGCGCCCCGCCAGTTCACGTGGCCGGCGAACACGCTCGCCCCGCCGGCCGCCTCGAGTGACGCGCCCCACCACGTCGCCTGCCCCAGGTCGGTGGGCACCGGCAGCTCGCCACCCGGGCCGAGGTCCTTGCGCACCAGCGTCGCCGTGCCGCCGCCGGGCAGCCGGACGGTGCCCCGCCGCTGCGGCGGCGGGGACGGCGGTGGCGCGGCCGACGACGGCGTC
>NZ_BNAW01000052.1 GCF_014654205.1 Amycolatopsis bullii | reverse complement strand
TCGGCCTTGGCGACGGAGACGACGTGGTCGAGCTTGTCGTAGCCGTAGACCAGCTTGACGCCGTTGCCGTCGGTCACGCTCGCCACCCGCGAGAGCGAGTCGTAGGTGTAGGTGGTCGGCTTCAGCGGCAGCGGCGGGGTGACCTTGGTGAGGTTCCCGGCGGTGTCGTAGCCGTAGCTGGTGATGTGCCCGTTGCCGTCGGTGGCGGTGGCGACCAATCCGGTGGTGTAGGTGTACTTCGCGACGTCGGTGTTCAACGCGTCGGAGTGCACGTTGGTGACGTTGCCGGCCTTGTCATAAGTGTTGTTCACCTTGTTGCCGGAGAAGTCCGCCACCTGCGTGGGCAGGTGCGGGTGCGCGGTGTCGGTGTAGCCGACGCTCATGGCCGCGCCGGTGGGCAGCTTGCCGCCCTTGAGGTTGTTGAGCGGGTCGTAGTCGTAGGTCACCGAGTTACCGGTCGCGTCGGTCAGCGAATTCACGTCGCCGTGGGCCGACCAGCCCTGGTCCCGGGAATGCCCGAGCGCGTCGGTGGCCTTGGTCTGCCGGCCGCCGCTGTCGAAGGTGTAGGTGCTCTTGTGCCCATTGGGGTCGGTGACGGTCGTGGTGGTGGATCCGTAGACGTAGCCGGTGACACTGGCGACGCCGCCGTAGTTCGGCTCCGTCACCTGGGTCACGCGGCCCCCGGCGTCGTAGGACAGCGTGTACACCCGGCCCAGCGTGGTGGTCAGCGTCGTGATCCGGCCGTTGGCGTCCAGCCCGAAGTTCATGCTGTCGCCGTTGCGGTTGGTGATCTTCGTGAGGTGACCGTTGCCGTCGTAGCCGTAGCCTCCGGCGGTCAGTCCCGTCGGGTCGGTCACCGCGGTGATGCGGCCGCCCGTGTACGCGGCGGTCGTCACCCGGCCCTGGGTGTCGGTGATCGAGGCCAGGGTGCCGTCGGTGGCGTTGTAGCGGTAGGTGATCGTGTGCCCGTTGCGGTCCGCCTCGGAGAACAGGCGTCCGTCGCCGGTGAACAGCTTCGTCTCCCCCGACGAGTCCTGGGACAGGGTGTACTTGCCGTCCGGCAGCTTGGTCAAGGTGGCGTGCATGCCGGACGGCTCGGTGTAGCTGCCGTCGTCGTTCTTCGTGAACTCCGCGCAGTACCCGGTCGGGTCGTAGTACACGATCCGCTTGTCGGGGTCGGGGTAGATGATGAGCTTGACGTCCGGGCCGCCGGACACGGTCCAGAACGTCCCGAGCGCCCCGCCCCGGGTGAGGTTGGCGCTGTTGTAGACGGCGTCGAACGACATGTTGAGGCCGGTGCCCTTGACCGTCAGCGCCCGGTCGGTGATGAGCGCGTTCCCGCTGTAGCGGTTGACCAGCAACTCGGTGCGGTCGGAGATCGCGTAGCGGTCCATGGCGAACCACGGCTGGCTGCCCGACTGGGTGGTGTCGCACACTAGTGACTGGACCGACGCACCCGATCTCGGCGCCGGTCTCGCGGCCACCTGGTCGGCCGGAACCCCGGTCGGCGTGCGGTTCACCTGCTCGGGCGGTGTCCACGAGACCGGCAGCGGCACACCCGCCCGCGCCGGTTGTGGAGCCGCGTCCGCGGTCGCCGGAACCGCGGCGATCAAGGTACTCGCGGAAAGGAACGTGATCGTGCGCAGCACGAAGTGCCGCAACGATTTCCGTTGCATATAAGGTGAATCTCCCCTCGGAGCCGATGGCTCCACCCCTGGCGGCCTGGCGCCGCCAGACCTCGCCACGCTAGCCGGGGATGATCGACCGGGGCATGCTGGGAAAATCACGACCACTCGAATGACCTAACAAGAACTTCACCTTTTGCGCCGTTCAGCGGCGTCCCGCTTACGACGGATGGCGCCTGGGCGCGATCCGGCTCGGCCGAAGCGCTCCAGGTAGGCCAGCAGGCGGCACACGTACTGCGACGCCAGGTCCGCCCGCAGTGTCCACGAGCTGTTCGTGTACCCCCTGCACCACGCCAGATTCGGCACCCCCCCGAACATCGTGCCCTTGTACGCCCGCTGCTCCCCCGGCTCGATCTTCCGCCCGTCGACGGTCAGCGCAATCCCGCCGAACGTCACCGAGCCGGTGCGCCGGCCTCTCCGGCAGCAGCGCGCGGATGCGGTCGGCCAGCGCGTCCTGCCCCGGCCGCGCCACGATGTACGACGGCGACCGCCTTCGGGTCCGTTCACGGCCGGAAAGGCTAACCGAGGGTGAACATGTCCGAATCGGACCGGATGCCGGATACCGGAAGAGGTCCCAGGTGCCGCCGCGTACGTCTTGCCCGGCAGCCTCACCGAGCTGGTGACCCCGCCGGACCGGGTCGGGGCACCGGCCCGGCGGGGAGGCCGCTCACACCGCGAGCACCTTCGTCGCGCCGAAGCTGCCCTTCAGCGGCACCACCACGGCCCGGCCACGGACCGTCACCGTGACGCTCTCCTGCAGCTGCGTCGGATCCGACACCGCGAGCTGGGTCCGGGCCCCGCAGCGCCCGATCGCCACCGACGCCGGGCCCGACACACTGAGGTCGCCGACCGAGCCCGCCGCGAAGAAGTTCGCCAGCACCGTGCCGCCGGCCACCCGGATCGCCTGCACCACCGGGGTGTTCGCCAGCACCCGCCACGCCCAGGACGCGGTGAGCGTGTCGATCACCGAAGCGCCCGGCAGCACCGCGTACGCGTACTTCGCGTCCGTCGGCTTGACGCCGTGTTCGAGCACCAGCTTCTGGTACCGGCGCGTGTTCGGCGTCGTGGTGCCCTTCGTGTTGGCGCCCGTGTCGATGTCGCGCCACGCGCCCGTGCGGTCTTCGCGCAGCGCGGTCACCGAGGCGTCGTCGAGCAGCACGTACCCGCCGACGTTCTCCAGGTGCGCCCAGCGCGGCCGCCGCAACGCGGAGGCTTTCCCGAGGTCGGTGGGCACGCGCCGGCCGTCGGCCAGCAGCGTCCCGCGGCCGCCTTCGCCGAGGTTGCGGTTCTCGATCGTCGTGCGCACCGCGTAGGACGACGTACTGGTGATCCCGGCGCCGAGGCAGACGACCCCGTCGGGGGTGAAGAACCACGACTTCTTGGCGACCAGCGAGCCGTCCCAGTTCTTGAAGTCGAACGCGTGCGCGCCGTGCCGGGCGTCCCAGCGGACGCCGCCGGTGTGCGCGTTCGGGCCCACCGGCACCCCGCCGAACTTGGGGTCGACCGGGCCGTCGTGCTCGGTCGTGCCGGGCAGCAGCAGCGGGTCGACCGTCGGCCAGTAGGCGTCGGTGTAGTGGCCCTTGGCGTTCGGGAGGAACGTGTACAGCACGCCGTCACCGACGTGGTAGCCCTTGAGGTTCTGGCCGTTGATGGCTTCGTAGCGCGAAATCCGGGTCGAGCTGACGCCCAGGGACGCCGACCAGCCGGTGGTGACGTGCACCAGCCGGTCCTGCTGGCCGAAGACCCGGTGCGTCGCCTCGACCCGGGCCGGGCGCGCCCCCGACGCCAGCATGTCCTGCGCGAACTCGATGCCCGGCGTCGCCACCAGGTCCGGGCCGGGCGCGAACCGCTCCGGGTCCGGGATCTTCAGGAAGGGCGCGTACTCGCCTTCCTTGATCCACTTCGCGGCGAGGGCGTTGAGGTCGGTCTTGGTCTTTCCCGACGCCGTCCGGGCCAGCACCAGCGTCGCGACGGTGAGCTGGTGGCCGATGTCGTGGCCGGTCTCCCCCTGCCGCGACAGCATCCGCCCGCGCACCGGCTCCATCAGCGCGCCCGCGTACACGAAGGGCGCGAAGCTGTCCGCGACCAGCGCGTAGATCTTGTCCTTCAGCGGCTGCGGGAGCGCGTACTCGGTGCCCTGCGTGACGTGGATGGCGCCGGCGAGCGCGGTCAGCAGCACGATGCCGTAGTGCCCGGGGTACGGGATGGTGTCGTGCTGGATGAACGAGCCGTCGACGTGGAAGCCGTCGCCCGCCGCGCGGTCCAGCTTCGCGACGACGCTCGCCGCGCCGCCGCCCGCGACGTCGGTGAGGGCGTCGATGCCGGTCTTGATCCACGCCGTGTCGCCGAGCATCGCGCCCGAGACGATCGAGATGAGCGCCTTGTCCGCGCGGTTGGCCCCGGTTTCGACGACCGAGGCGTTGTTCGCGCGCAGGTTCGGGTTGCCGACGAACCGCTTGACCGGCTTGAGGTAGCGCGCGAGCTGCTCGGCGGTGAGCTGGTCGGCGACCACCGACAGCGTGTGCAGCAGGTAGTACGGGATGCCGATTTCGTAGGTGTACCAGTTGCCGATTTCGCCGACGTTTTCGTTGTACTGGCTGGCGTAGATGAGCTCGAGGGCGGCCTTGATGCGGTCGAGCACGACCGGGTCACCGGACAGCGCACCGCCGGGGGTGCCCCAGTCGACGGCGATCGCGCGCAGCCGCGCGTACATCGACGTCGTGTAGTCACTGCCCGGCCCGAGCGGCAGGTCCGTCCACAGTGGAGCACCACCGCCGGCCACGGACAGGCTGGCGTTGTAGGCGTTGGCGACGCGGCTCAGGTTGGCCAGCGCCGCGGCGCGTTCCGGCGACGGCCGGTTGATCCCGGTTTGCAGCTGCCGGTACGCGGCGACGATCGGCGCGGTCGCGGCGGGCACCGGGCTCGCGGCTTTCGGCGCGGGCGCGGCTGCGGTTGCGGCGAACGCCGGTCGGGTCAGGAGCACGGTGGAGGCGGCCGCCAGGGCACCACCGCGCAGGGCATTTCTCCGGTTCACGGGCATGGCAATGCCTCCCAGGAAGACATCCTCGGCTTACGGGCGATTCGGTCGTGCGGCGGCGGATTCAGTTGTCCGGGGGTCACCTACAGGAGTGGCCCTGCAGGTGACCCCGGGGTCCTCGGCCCCGGAATTGTCGGTGCCGAGCGATAAAGTGGAACCGGGGGGCGCCCCCGCGGGTCCGGGGCGCCGGGTCAGCGAAAACTGTCGGTGCCGAGCGGTAATCTGGAACCGGGGGGCGCCCCCGCGGGTCGGTGGTGCTTCGTCAGCGGGCGCCGTCGGTGCGGCGGGGCAGCTGCCAGGGGTTGGCCTCCTGCAGGGGTTCGGGCAGCAACGCGTCCGGGAAGCCCTGCCAGGCGATCGGCCGCAGGAACCGCTCGATCGCCGCGGTGCCGACGGACGTCGTCGTCGGGGCCGTCGTGGCCGGGTACGGGCCGCCGTGCTGCTGGGCCCAGCTCACCGTGACCCCGGTGGGCCAGTCGTTCCACAGCAGCCGTCCGGCGATGCGGGCCAGCGACGGCAGCACCGACCGCAGCCAGTCCACATCGGACTCCTCGCCGTGGATCGTGGCGGTGAGCCCCGGTTCGATCACCTCCAGCAGGCGCAGCAGCTCCGCCTGGTCGGCGTAGGTGACGATCAGCGACGCCGGCCCGAAGCACTCCTCGTGCACCGTGGCGCCACCCTCGAGGAACTGCTTGGCCGTGGTGGCCAGCAGCGTCGGGGTGAACGCGGGCGACGACGAATCCGACGACGACACGACCTCGACGCCCGGGACCTCACGCAGCTTCGAAAGCTGGGCGGAGAACCCGGACGCAATGCGGTCGTTGAGCATCGGCTGGGCGGCCGCTCCGGAAAGCGCCGCGCGCAAGGCGTCGGTCAGGCCGTGGTCCTCCGGCAGGAACAGCAGGCCCGGCTTGGTGCAGAACTGCCCGGCCCCGAGCGTGAACGACCCGGCGTAGCCCTTGGCCACGGCTTCCCCGCGCGCGGCGATCGCGGCCTCGGTGACCACCACCGGGTTGACGCTGCCCAGCTCGCCGTAGAACGGGATCGGCCGCGGCCGCGACACGGCGATGTCGAACAGCGCCCGCCCGCCGGGGATCGAGCCGGTGAAGGACGCCGCCGCGATCCGCGGGTCCTTCAGCGCGGTGACGCCTTCCTCCTGGCCGAAGATCACGTTGAACAGGGCGGCCGGGGCACCCGCCTTGATCAGCGCCTCCCGCACGATCGAGCCCGTCTGCGCGGACAGCTCCGGGTGCCCGGGGTGGGCCTTGAGGACGACCGGGCAGCCCGCGGCCAGCGCGGACGCCGTGTCCCCGCCCGCGACGCTGAACGCGAACGGGAAGTTGCTGGCCGCGAACACCAGCACCGGCCCGATCGCGGTCTTGACGCGGCGGATGTCCGGACGCGGGCCCATCGGCCAGTCCGGGTCGGCGTGGTCGACGGTGGCGCCGAGGTACTCGCCGTCGGAGAGGACCTCGGCGAACAGGCGCAGCTGGAACGTCGTGCGCTTCAGCTCGCCGGCCAGCCGCGGCGACTCGGGCAGGTGCGTCTCGGCGTGCGCCAGCGGGACCAGTTCGCCCGCGGCGGCGTCGAGGGCGTCGGCGACGGCGGTCAGCCAGCCGGCGCGTTCGGCCGGGGTCGCCTCGGCGGCGGGACGGGCGGCTTCGGCGGCTCCCGCCAGGATCTTCTCGAGCGTGGCGGCGTCGGTGGCCTGGCTCATGGGTGGAACAGCTCCTCAGTCTCATGGGCGGCGGCGGTGGCCGTTTCCAGGTCGGGCCAGCGACCCGGACCGGCCAGGCCGAGGTGGTACAGGTGCAGCTCGGCGGCACCCGCCTTGGCCAGCTCGCCGACGTAGGCGGCGATGTCCGGCACCGGCGCGGCGGCGACCGCCGTGATGTAGCTGGCGATCGCGACCCGTTCGGGCAACGCCTCCCGGGCCGCGGCGACGGCCTCGGCCCCCGTGGCGGGGACCCACCCGAACAATACGACCGTGTCGACGTCTTCGGGTGCCGACGGCGTCAGCCCGGGCAGCGCGCCGGTGACCCACGGGTCGAGCGCGCCGTGCAGCACGACCCGGGTGCCCGGCGGCAGCGTGGCCAAAACCGCAGCCCGCAAGGCATCGGTGGCGTCCTGCCGGACCCGCAGCAGCATCTGGGTCAGCTCCGGCGGCAGCCGGTCACCGGTGATCACCAGATCACCGGTGGCGATCAGCCGCCGGACCTCCTCGACGAGCTGTGCCCGGACGGTGTCCGCGTCGACGTCCCACGCCGAGGCACAGGCCTCGCAGCAGCAGATCGACAGCAGCCGGGCCACCGCGGGCGCCCACACGCCGTCGGTCTTCTCGTGCTGGTGCTGGTGGATCGCCCCGAGCGGCCCGCAGGCCTCGAGGATCACCGACGACAGCTCCAGCCCGGCGACCGAGTTCGCCACCACGGCAGCGGCGTACTCGCGCACGGCGGGCTGCGACGGGCACAGCGCCCACGGATAGGCCTCGCCGAAGCAGTTGCGCACCACGACGTCCGGGTGCTCGTAGCCGAGCTGGGAGTTGTGGGTCAGCACGATCCAGGCGGCGGCCGGGATCCCGGCCTCGGTGACCAGCCGGACGGCGTCGCCCCCGGAGTCCCCGGAAGACACCCAGTCCGGAGTGGACGGACGCAGGGTGCCCCACTCGTCGGACACCGGCCGGTAGAACGCCGCGTGCCGCGCCACGACCGCCGTCCGGGACGGCGACCACGGCGTCGCCGCGCGGGCGCTGTGGTACGACAGTGCCACGGCCACCTCGTCGACGCCGAGCGCCTGGACCCGCGGAACGAAATCGGGTTCCAGGACGTCCCAGGGGTAGGCGTATCCCGTCACCTTCACCGGCTCACCACCTCGCCGTGTTCGGCTCGAAATCCGCGACGAAGTTCCGCATGTACGTCACGTCGTCGCGCTTGGTCAGTCCACATCGGACGTAGTTTTCGTGCAGCCGGGCCAGCGCGTCCTCGTCGAGGGTGATCCCGAGCCCCGGGGTCGTGGGCACCGCGACGGCACCCTCGCGGAACTCCAGCACGCCCGGCTCGATGACGTCCTCGACCTTCCACGGCCAGTGCGTGTCGCACGCGTAGGTCAGGTGCGGCGTGGCCGCGGCGACCTGCACCATCGCGGCCAAGCTGATCCCGAGGTGGCTGTTGGAGTGCATCGACAGGCCGACACCGAAGCTCTCGCAGGTCACCGACAACGACTGCGTGGCCCGCAGCCCGCCCCAGAAGTGGTGGTCGGACAGCAGCACGCCGATCGCCCGCGCCCGGAAGCCCGGTTCGATGTCGCCGAAGTTGACCACGCACATGTTGGTCGCCAGCGGCATGGACGCTTCGGCGGCCACCTGGGCCATGCCGTCGATGCCCGGCGTCGGGTCTTCCAGGTACTCGAGGACACCGTCCAATTCAGCCGCCACGCGGATGCTCGTCTCGACCGTCCAGGCGCCGTTCGGGTCGATCCGCAGCGGGTGCCCGGGGAACGCCTCGGCCAGCGCGCGGACACCGTCGACCTCGTGGGCGGGCTCGTAGACCCCGCCCTTGAGCTTGATCGACCGGAAGCCGTACTCGTCGAACATCCGCTTCGCCGACCCGACCAGCGCCTCGGGCGTGGTGATCTCGCCCCAGGAGTCCTCGCGGCCGTCGACGTGCTTGCCGTACTTGTAGAACAGGTAGGCGGAGAACTCGACGGCGTCGCGGGCCTTGCCGCCGAGCAGATCGGTCACCGGACGGCCGAGGAAGTGGCCCTGCGCGTCCAGGCAGGCGACCTCGAACAGCGAGTACACGCTCGCGATCGTCTTGCGGATGGAGAACCCGCCGATCAGGCCGTGCGCGTCGGTCAGCACGGTGTCCGAAAGCGCTTCGGCGACCAGCCGCTGCAGGCCGGGCAGGTCGAACACGTCGTGGCCGCGCAGCCGCGGCAGCACCTTGCGCACCTCGCCGAGGAAGGCCTCGTCGCCGTAGGACTCGCCGAGCCCGACGATCCCGTCCTCGCATTTGACCTGGACGACGCTGCGCAGCGCGAACGGCTCGTGCACGCCCATGACGTTGAGCAGCGGCGGGTCCGCGAAGGCGACCGGGGTCAGCACCACGTCGAGGATCTGCATCAGCCGAGCCCCTTCAGCGTCACGAAGCCGTCCTCCACGACCTTCTCGAGCCGGTGGATCTGCTCCGGCGTCGGCTCGATCAGCGGCGGCCGGACCGGGCCGACCTTGTCGCCGCGCAACCGGGCGGCGGCCTTGACCAGCGAGACGGCGAAGCCGGGCGTCTCGTCGCGCAACGCCACCAGCGGCAGGTAGAACCCGGTGAGCAGGGCGTCCATCACGCGCGTGTCGCCTTCGCCGAGCGCGCGGTGGAAGCGGTGGGCGATCTCCGGCGCGAAGCAGTGCACCGCCGAGGAGTACCGGGCGACGCCGACCGCGGCGTACGCCTTCGCGGAGACTTCCGCGGTCGGCAACCCGTTGAAGAACAGGAACTTCCGCGCCCGCTCGGTGTCCAGCGACCGGATGGTGGTGACGATCCGGGTCATGCACTCGACGTCGCCGTAGCCGTCCTTCAGGCCGACGACCGACGGGATGTCCAGCAGGGCCGCCGCGGCCGGCGCGGTGAACACGCCGGTGCCGCGGTGGTAGACGATGACCGGCACGGACGAGTCCCCGACGGCGTACCGCACGAAGTCGACCAGGCCCGCCGACGGCCCGGTCACCAGATACGGCGGCAGCAGCAGGACGCCGTCCGCGCCGCCGGACTGAGCCGCCGCGATGCCGGCCCGCGCCGACGCCGCGCCGCCCCCGGCACCCACCCAGACCGGGACGCGGCCGGCGGCCACCTCCCGGGCCCGGGTGAGCACCGAGGTGACCTCGGCGGGCGAGAGCGAGCTGAACTCGCCGGTGCCGCACGCGACGAACAGCGCACCGGCGCCCGCCGCGATGTGGCTCTCCACGTTCTCCGCGAGCGCGTCGAGGTTGACCTCGAGGTCCTCGGTGAACGGGGTGAGGGGGAACGCCAGCAGGCCGTCCAGCTCGATCTCGTTCTGTGCCATCAGTTTTCTGCTCTCTCGTCCTTTTTCGGGTTCGGCCGGGTCAGGCCTGCGTCAGGCGGGCACGGTCGTGCCTTCCTCCTGCTTCCGGTCGACGTCGTCGTCGGCGGTGTTCACGGTGTCGACGATCTCGTCGGCGGCCGCGCTGCGCTCGGGAGCGAGCAGCCCGAGGCCGACGTAGAGCGCGAGCGAAACCAGGATCGGCGTCGCGACGAGCACGGTCTGGTTCGCCTTGAAGACGTAGTACACCAGCGCGTAGTCGATCAGGCCGCCCGCCCAGGAGACCAGCGCGGCGCGGGGGCCGCACTTGCGGAACCACGGCAGCATGCCCAGCAGCAGCGGGATCGAGATCGGGCCCATCAGCGCGGCGACCCAGTTGACGACGATCTGCAGCACGCCGCCGAGGTTCTGCGCCTGGGTGGCCACCAGCATGGTGAGCGCGACGAAGATCACCGTGGTGATCCGTGCGGCCTTGAGGCCCTGGACGTCGGTCCACTGCCGGGTGCGGCGGAACATCGCCGGGATCATGTCCCGGGTGATCACCGCGGAGATCGCGTTGGCGTCGGAGGAGACCATCGCCATCGTGTGCGAGAAGATCCCGGCCAGCACCAGGCCGATCAGGCCCGGTGGCAGGAAGGTCGTGGTCATGATCGCGTACGACTGCGTCGGATCCTTGACGCCGGGGATGAGCAGCGGCGCCGCGAACATCGGGAACATCAGCACCAGCGGCCACAACAGGTACAACGCGGACGAAAGCCGCGCACCCCGCTTGGCCTCGTGGGTGTTCGGCGCGGCCATGTACCGCTGCGCCAGGTTCCACATGCCTCCGTTGTACTCCAGCGTCTTCACCAGCACGTAGACGAGCAGGAAGATGGTGGTGTACTTCGACGTCACCGGGTCGACGTGACCCTCGGGCAGCTTGTCCCACATCGTCCAGAGCGCGGAGATCCCGCCCAGCTTGCCCAGCACCACGACGATCATCACGACGGCGGCGATCGCCTGGATGACGAACTGGCCGAAGTCGGTGAGCGCGTCGGCCCACAGGCCGCCGATGGTGCAGTAGACCAGGGTGACCGCGCCGGTGATCAGGATGCCGAGGTTGTAGTCCAGCCCGGCGAAGACGTGCAGCAGCGTGGCGACGGCGAACCACTTGGCCGCGATGTCGAAGATCTTCAGCAGGCTGCCGCTCCAGGCGAGCGCCTGCTGCGTCGGCACGTTGTAGCGCTTGGCCAGGTACTCCAGCGGCGAGGCGACGCCGAGCTTCGAGCGCAGCCGGTTCCAGCGGGCGGCGAACAGCCAGCTGCCGATGCCCACGCCGATGCCGATGCTGGCGAAGCCCCAGAAGTACACGGTGACGCCGCTGGTGTACGCCACGCCCGCGTACGCGACGAAGAGCACGGCGCTGTAGCCGGACATGTGGTGCGAGATGCCGGCCAGCCACCACGGCATCCGCCCACCCGCCGTGAAGAAGTCCTTCACGTCGCTGACTCTCTTGTGCGACCACCAGCCGATCACGATCATCAGCGCGAAGTACGCGCAGATCATCGTCCAGTCGAGTGCGTGCACCGCAGGCTCCCTTCCGCGTCCACGTCGATGCGGTCCAACTGTTCACATCTATGAACGGAGTCTGTTATAGTGATTATGTTCATCCATAAGAACGTTGTTCGGGACGCTAATATGGCCGGGGTCACAAGTCAACGGCCGGACGGAGGAGCACAAATGCCGCAGAAGGTGGACAACGCGGCCGAGAGCGCCCCGGCCGAGTCTTCGGGCGTGAAGTCCGCACGCCGGGCCGTCGACCTCATCGAGACGTTCGCGGCGAACGACGTCTGGCTGTCGCTGTCGGACCTGCACGCGCGCACCGGGTTTCCCCGCTCGTCGCTGCACGGCCTGCTGCGGACGCTGCTGGAGGCCGGCTGGCTGGAGGCCGACACCAACACCGCCCGCTACCGCCTCGGCGTCCGCGCGCTGATCTGCGGCACGGCGTACCTGGACCGGGACGCCGTCGTCCCCTTCGCCACCGAAGCGCTGGAGCGCATCCGGGAGAAGACCGGCTTCACCGCGCACTTCGCGCGCCGCAACGGCACCGAGGTCGTCTACCTGGAGACGCGCGAGTCGCAGCGGTCGACGCACCTGGTCTCCCGCGTCGGGCGCACGCTGCCCGCGCACGCGACCGCGCTGGGCAAGGCGCTGCTGGCCGAGCTGACGCACGACGAGATCGAGGCGCTCATGCCGGCGACGCTGACCGCGCTGACGCCGAACACCATCACCACCCTCGAAGCCCTGCACGCCGAGTTCGCCGCGACGCGCGAACGCGGTTACGCCGCCGAGGTCGAGGAAGGCACGCTGGGCGTCCGGTGCGTGGCCGCGGTGATCCCCTACCGCATCCCGGGCACCGACGCGATCAGCTGCTCGATGCCCATCAACCAGGTGACCGACGACGACGCCCGCCGCGTCGGCGAGCTGCTCGCCGAGACCACCGCCGAGCTCGGGCAGCAGCTGCGCCGGGCCGGCATCCGTTAACCCTTCTGCGTGAGAGGAACCCCATGACGGACCAGCGCGTGCTCATCACCGGGTCGGCGGGTGTCGTCGGCACCCTGATGCGCCCCCGCCTGCGGCGCCCGGGCCGGGTGCTGCGCCTGCTCGACCTGGCCCCGCAGACGCCTTCGGATTCCTCGGAAGAGGTCGTGACGGCGTCGGTGACCGACCGGGCGGCGATGGCGGAAGCGTGCGAAGGCGTCGACGCGCTGATCCACCTCGGCGGGCACAGCCGCGAGAACTCGTGGGAGGAAACCCTCGACGTCAACATCAACGGGACGCAGACGGTCCTGGAGGCGGCGCAGGCCGCGGGGATCCGGCGGGTGATCCTGGCGTCGAGCAACCACGCGGTCGGCTTCCGCCGGGTGGATTCGGACCTCCCGGCGGACTCCTCGCCGCGGCCGGACACGTACTACGGCGTCTCGAAGGCGGCGATCGAGGCACTCGGGAGCTTGTACCACTCGCGGTTCGGCATGGACGTGATCGTGATCCGGATCGGCTCGTGCTTCGAGACACCGCTCCCGCTGGGCCCTCGCGGCCTGACGACCTGGCTGTCGCCCGACGACGGCGCGCGCCTGTTCGAGGCGTGCCTTTCGGCGCCTTCGCCGGGGTATCGGCTGATCTGGGGCGTCTCGGACAACACCCGCCGGATCTATTCGCTGGAGGAGGCGGAGGCGCTGGGCTACAAGTCCTTGGACGACGCCGAGGTGTACGCCGACCAGCTGGCCGGCAAGCCGGCGCCGACGGGCCTGGCGGCCGAGTACGTCGGCGGCCCGTTCTGCACAGCCCCCTTGGGCGTGTTCAACCCGCTCTGAGTCCCCCGCCCCAAGCGGCCGGACAACAAGCTGAGCCCGGGTCAGTGCACCAGCGTGGCCAGCACCGACGGCGCCATCGCCATCCGGCCCGTCGTGTGCTGGTAGCGGCGCACGATGTCGCGGCACCGGGTCCGGCACCCCACCCGCCGTTCAGCCTGCAGCAGCCGGTTGCGCCGCGGCGGCGGGAAGGCGGCGGCGAGCCGCGCGAGCACCTCTCCCCGGTCGACACCAGCAGCCCGCAACACCCAGTCGGCGCCGGGATCGAGCGCGACGAGCGCCAAGGCGAGGTGCTCGACGCGGTGCCGGCGTTCCCGGCGGGCGAGCGCCAGCCGCAGGGACGCGCCGTACACGGCTTGGAGGTCCAGGCCGATCGGGGGCACCGCCCGGGCGCACCGCCGCCGGGCCTTCCCGGCTCCGAACGGCAACCGGAACTCCTTGGCCGGCGGCCGGTCCGCGAGCACACCCGGCAGCGGCCCGAGGTCGACACCGAGCACCGCGAGGGCTTCCCGGTCGGCGGCCGCGCCCGCGCCGTCCGGGGCGGCCCGGCGCACGGCCCGCTCGACGTCGCCGAGCCCCGGCAGTGGCCCTTCGGTGAGCGCGAGCAGCAGGTGTTCACTGCCGACCCGCGCGTGCCCGAACTCCCGCGCCAGCTCGCCCGCGCGGCGCATCACCCGCCCCACTGCGGGATCGTCCCCCTGGAACATCAGCCCTCCCGGCTCCGGTGCTTGCGGTGCACGGTCTGCTTGGTGACGCCGAGCCGCTCGGCGATGTCCTGCCACGACCAGCCGGCCCGCCGCGCGGCGGCCACCTGATCGGCCTCGAGCTGCTCGGTCAGCCGCCGCAGCCGCGCGACGGCCCGCAGCGCGACGTCCGGATCGGCACTGCGCACGGCGTGGTCGAGATCGGTCGTCAGGCTCACCGTGTCAGCATATGCTGACGTCGGCGCCGTCGTCAACATATGCTGACGGGTACTAGTACCTTTGCGGCTTCCGCCGCCCCGCCTCCCCCGCCAGGGTGGCGCCATGATCTTGAAATCCCGCCGGGCCCGGAAGCGGGCGATCGTCGTGGCGAGCGTGCTCGTCGTGGTGCTCGCCGGTGCGGTCACGCTGTTCGAGGTGTCGAAGTCGCGGACCTTCCAGTTCTTCGGCACCCTCGTGGACCGCGTCGACACCACCGAGAAGGTCGTCGCCCTCACCTTCGACGACGGGCCCGATCCCGCGGGCACCCGCACGATCCTGGACACGCTGAAAAGCCGTCAGGTGCCCGCGACCTTCTTCCTCATCGGCCGGGACATCGCCGCACACCCCGACCTGGCCCACGACATCGCCGCCGAAGGCCACGAGATCGGCAACCACAGCTTCAGCCACGACCGCATGATCGGCGTGACGCCGTCCTGGGTCGCCGACGAGGTCGAAGCGACCGACGCCCTCATCCGCACCTCCGGCTACACCGGCGAAATCCTCTTCCGGCCCCCGAACGGCAAGAAGCTCTTCGCGCTGCCGCACTACCTCGCGTCCCACCACCGCACGACGATCACCTGGGACGTCGCGCCGGATTCCGACGGCACCCCGGACGCGGCCACCGTGGAAAGCGCTGTCCTCGGCCAGGTCCGGCCGGGCTCGATCGTGCTGCTGCACGCCATGTACGCCTCGCGCGGGCAGACCCGGCGGGCGATCGCACCGATCCTCGACGGGCTCAAGCAGCGCGGCTACCGGTTCGTGACCGTGTCACAGCTCATCGCCAGCCGCTGAAGGGCGGCCAGCGCGCCGTCGATCGGGTGCGGCTGGGGGCGTCCCGACTCGTCGAGCCGGTTCCAGCGCTGCGCGTTCACCGCGATCGCGAACTGCCGCGTGCCGTCCGCGCGGGCCGCCGCCAGGGTTCCGCCACCCCAGACCGTGCCGCCGTGGCCCCAGAACTCCGTCGACTCCACCGGGTGCAGGCCCAGGCCGTAGTCGATCAGCTTGCCCTCCTGGGAAACGATCCGGACCGTCCGCCGCATTTCCGCCAGCGAAGCCGGCGAGACGATCTCGCCCGCCAGCAACAGTTCGTAGAAGCGGTTGAGGTCCGAGACCGTCGAGATCAGCGAAGCGGCCGGGCCCACCCACGACATGTCGAAGACGCTGTAGTCCCGCGGCGGGTCGATCATGCCGAACCACGATTCGTACAGCTTCGAATGCGGCTCTTCGACGTGCGTCCCGGCCGGGAAGGCGGTGTCGCGGAGCCCGGCGCGGTCGATGACGTCGCGGGTGATGCACTCTTCCGCGCGGCCGCCGGTCACGTGCCCCAGGAGCTGCCCGAGCAGCAGGTAATTGGTGTTCGAGTACACCCCGGGCGGGGCGACCGGCGGCGCGCCGACGCCCATCGCGATCAGCTCGACCGGGTCGAACCGCGTGAACCGGTGCTCGTCGAGGCTGTCCGGCCGGGTGGCGGCCAGGTCGGGGAACGCCTTGAGGCTCGGGTAGGCGTACGGGAGGTATTCGGCGAGCCCGCTGGTGTGGTCGATCAGCATCCGGACGGTGATCGCCCGCCCGCGCTCGCCCGGAACCAGCTTCGGCAGGTAGTGGCCGATCGGGGTGTCCAGGCCGATCCGGCCCCGCTCGACCTGCCGCAGCACCGCGGCGGCGGTGAACGTCTTCGTGACGCTGCCGACGCGGTGCCGCATTCCGGCGGAAACGGGCCGGCCGGTGCCGGTGTCGGCGACCCCCGCCGCGCCACGCCAGACCTGGTCACCGGCCCGCACCTCGGCGAACACGCCCGGGACGCCGGCCCGGTGCACCGCCTCGAGAGCGGCGTTCAGCTGCGCGTGATCCATGGGGACTCCTTTCGGGAAGAGAAGTGTCCTCATTATGCACGCAGTGCGTGCAGCGGCAAGTGCATAGGCTATGCTGGCCATCGGCGAAGGGACGAGATGGCGAACCGAAGGCGTTGGACGACCGAGGAAATCCTGGACACGGCGGCGGAGCTGCTGCGCCGCGGCGACGCGGAGTCGTTCAGCGTCCGCAAGCTCGCCGCGGAGCTGGGGACCGACTCCTCGAGCCTCTACCGGCACTTCCGCACCAAGACCGAGCTGCTGCGCGCCCTCGCCGACCGGATCCTGCTGGGCGCCATGGCCGGGTACCGTCCCGACGGCGACTGGAAGCAGCGCCTGACCACATTGGCACTGTGCCTGCGCGAGGCGTTCGGCGAGCAGCCGCAGATCGCCGTGGTCTGGGGCCGCTACGCCTCCAGCGGCGCAGGTTCCCGGCTGGTGATGGAAGAGGTGCTGCAGGCCCTGCGCACGTCAGGCCTGCCCGATGCCCAGATCCCGGTGCGCTACCACCGGATCGCGATCCTCTTCGCCGCGCTCATCGCGTCCGAGGCCGGCGTCAGCACGGTCACCCCGGAGGAACACGAGCAAGGCATGGAACTGTTCCGCGTCGCGGTGCTGGGCGCCGATCCCGATCGCTTCCCCGCATTGGCCCACTTCGCCCGCGAAGTCCGTCCACTCGGGGCCGACCGCCGCGCGGCGTTCGAGGAGATCATCGCCGCCCACCTCGCCGACATCGAGGCCGCGATCCCCTGACCGCGGTCAGTGCGCGACCCGGACGGCAGGCAGTTCGAGCCGGACCACCCACTCGCCGTCCCGCGGGCCGTGGACCAGCGCTCCCCCGGCCGCCGCAGCCTGCTCCGCGAGCCCGGCCAGCCCGTAGCCGCCGCCTTCGGGCGACGCTCCCTTGAGCGCGTTCCGCGCGGTGATCGTCACCCGGTCACCGGCTTCGACGTCGAGCCACAGCCGGACGCCCGGACCGTTGTGGCGCAAGGCGTTCACCGCCGTCTCCGCGACGAACCGCTCGGCCAGCTCCCGCACCGGGCGAGGCAGCGCGGGCAGCACCGGGTCGCGGTCGAGGACCAGGCCGGCGGTCCGGAGCCGGGCCAGCACCTCGGCGAGGTCCGGGGCGCGTTCGGCGTCGTCGCGCAGGTCGTCCAGCGTGCGGCGGACGAGGGTGAGTGCGCCCCGGCCGGCCGCCAGGAGCGTGTCGAGGCGTTCCCGGTCGGCATCGGTCAGGTCGCCGACCGCGCGCAGCGTCTCGGCCTGCACGAGCATGACGGCCGTGGTCTGGGCGAGCGTGTCGTGCAGCCGCCGGGCCGCGCGCTCGGCCCGATCGGCGAGCGCGCGACGGCGTTCGGCGCCGAGCAGCCAGGCGACGGCGCTGATCGAGACGACGAGGAGCGTGCCGTCGACCGCGCCCTTCGCCGGGTAGACCGCCGCGCCGGTGGCGAGCGCCGCCGTGGCCGCGAGCCACCGCTGCGGCGTGCTGTAGAGGGCGAGCAGCACCGGCACGTACATCGTGTTGCGCGGCTGCTCGAGCAGCAGGTGCCCGGCCGTCGCGAGGGTCACCACGACGAGCACGAGGGCCGGGGCGCGGCGGGACCACAGCAGCGGAACGAGCTGGACCGCGCTGAGCCCGGCCGCGAGCAGCCCCTGCTGCGGCGTCCACGCCCCGCTGGCGAAGAACACCGCGGCGACGGCGGCCGTCGTGACGAGAGACTGACGCATGGGCCGACAGTAGAGTGCGGGCATGATCCGGGTTCAGGTCGTCGACGACCACGCGCTGGTGCGCGAGGGCATCGCCCTGATCCTGGGCGCGCAGCCGGACCTCGAGGTGGTCGCGCAGTACGCGAGCGGGCCGGAGCTGCTGGCCTCGCCGGTGCCGGCGGACGTGGTCCTGCTCGACGTGTACTTGCCGGGCATGGACGGCCTCGAAGTCCTGCGCCGGCTGGGTCCTGCGGCGCCGCGGGTCCTGATGTTGACGACGGTCGGCCGGCCGCGGGAGATCCGCGAAGCGCTCAGCCTGGGCGCGGCGGGATTCGTGCTGAAGGAAGCGTCGGGCGCCGAGCTCGCGGCGGCGGTCCGCGCGGCTCACCAGGGCGTGACGGCCTTGAGCCCGGCGGCGGCATCCGCCTTGACCGGCGGCGGGACGCTGACGCCGCGGGAGCGGGACGTGCTGGAGCTGCTGGGCGACGGATTGTCCAATAGGGACATAGCGGCCCGGCTGCGGCTGGCGGAGCGGACGGTGAAGGTGCACGTGGGGAACGTGCTGGCCAAGCTGGACGTGACGAGCCGCACCCAGGCGGCGCTGGTGGCGAGGGATCGCTGAGTGGACTGGGTGCGGTCCTGGTGCACGGCCCACCTGGGTGCCGCGCCGGCCGCGGTGCTCTTCGAGCGGCGGTCCCTGTCGCAGGTCGTCGGCCTGCGGCTGGCCGACGGGCGGGAGGTCGTGGTCAAGGCCCGCGAGGACGACGGCCGGGCGGCGGCGTGCGTCGCCGCGCAGGCCCGCTTGGCGGAGCGCGGTTTCCCGTGTCCCCAGCCGCTGACACCGGCGATCGCCGTCGGCGAGCTGGCGGTGCACGCGGAAGAGTTCCGGCCCGGCGGCGTCCTGTTGCCGGGCGACACCCCGGACGTCGCCGTGCGCTACGCAAGGGTGTTCGCACGGGTGATGGCCGCGCTGACGAGCGTGGCGGTCCCGCCCCCGCTGCCGAACCCGCGGTGGGTGCGGTGGGACCACTCCGGCCCGGGAGTGTGGCCCGCTCTCGGTTTCCTGGACTCGCGGGACCAGAGCCTGGTGCCCGCGGTGGTGACCGAGACGGCGCTCCGGGTCCGCAAGCGTTTGCCGGCCGCGAACCTGCCGTGCGTGCTGGGCCACGCCGACTTCGAAGCCCAGAACCTCCGCTGGCGCGACGGGGAGATCTGGTCGGTCGACGACTGGGACAGCCTGGCGTGGCAGCCGGAAGCCGCGTTGGCGGGTGCGGCGTCCGGGGCGTTCGCCAACGCGACACCGCCGACGTTGGCGCCGATCGAAAGCTCAGCCGCGTTCTTGACGGCCTATCAGGAACTCCGGGCACGCCGGTTCACCGCGGAGGAGCGGGAGATCGCCTGGGCGGCCAGTCTCTGGCCGGCGCTGCACAACGCCCGTTGGGAAGCGCTGCACGGTGACCGCCCGGTGTGCTCCGACGCGGTCCGTGCCCAGGCCGCCGAACGTCTCCGCCGGGCCGGCGCATGATCGGCCAACCTGGGCGAAAGGGGACGGAAACTGCTCTCGCTCGGCGTGTTCGCCATCCTCGTGCAGGGCAACACGGCGGGGGCGCCTGCCGGTTCACCCCGTGACGTACCGGGTCAGCATCGCGACCATCTCGTCTTCGAGCCGCCGGGCGTCGATCGGGTCGGGCTCGGCCAGCAGGTCGTGCACGGCGAGCTCGACCGTCGCGATGACCAGGCGGGCGGCCGTGGCGGTGTCGGCCACGCGGACCTCGGGGTGGCCCTCCAGGAGGGCGCGGGTGTGGCCGACCATGGTCCGCTTCACCCGGCCGACCCGCTCGAGCAGCTCGTCCGACCGCGGGGCCTGCTCGATCAGCATGCGCAGCAGGTGCGGGTCGTCGAGGTGGGCTTCGACGGCGAAGCGGACGAACACGCGGAAGACGTCCTCGATCGAATCGGGCAGCGGGCCGGTGAGGACCTTCGCCGCGGCCGCCGTGCCGTCGTCGAGGTGACGGGTCAGCAGCTCGGCGAGGATCGCGTCCTTGTTCGGGAAGTACTGGTACAGCGAGCCGATCGAGATGCCCGCCCGCTCGGCGATGCGGTTGGTGGTGCCGGCGGCGTAGCCGTGGTCGGCGAAAACGTGAGCAGCCGCGGTCAGGATCCGCTGCCGGGTCAGCTCGGCGCGCACCTGACGCGGCTGTTTACGTGGCTGGATGCGGCGCTGGTCCGACGGCACGGCTCCCCCTGGCGAAAGCGAGTAGTCAAGATCTGAATATTTGCTCATAATTATGCCATGACCAGCACAAACACTCTGCCCCGCGTCTCCGCGGCCGAGGTGCGGGCCCGGCTGGGCGAGCCGGAGGAGATGCTCAAGGCCAAGATCGGCGACCGCATCGACGCCCACGCCCGCCGCTTCATCGCGCACTCGCCGTTCCTGACGCTGGCCACCGCCGACGCCACGGGCCGCGCCGACTGCTCGCCCCGCGGCGACTACCCCGGCTTCGTCAAGGTCCTCGACGAGCGCACCCTGGCCCTGCCCGACCGGCCCGGCAACAAGATCGCCGACTCCTTCCGCAACATCGCCGAAAACGACGGCGTCGGACTGCTGTTCTTCGTCCCCGGCATGCGGGAAACGCTGCGGGTCAACGGAAGCGCGTACGTCACCGACGACCCGGACGTGCTCGCCCGGATGCGCACCGAGGCCAAGGCCCCGATGCTGGCGATCGTCGTCGACGTCGCCGAGGTGTACTTCCACTGCGGCCGCGCGCTGATCCGGTCGCGCCTGTGGGACCCGGCGAGCCAGGCACTCGCGGCGGAACTGCCGTCGGCCGGCGAGATCGCGGGCGAGAAGATGAACGTCGACCCGGCGCTGCTCGACCAGCTCCTCGAAGACGGCTACCGGAAGCTGTACTGACATGCAGAAAACCATCCTGGAGCGCATCGAACGCGTCACCGACGACGTCGTCTCGCTGGTCCTGCGCGGCGACGAAGGCCCACTGGCGCCGTGGGAGCCGGGCGCGCACATCGACCTGGAGCTGCCGAACTGGCTGACGCGGCAGTACTCGCTGTGCGGCGACCCCGGTGACCTGTCGGCCTACCGCATTGCGGTCCGCCACGACCCGCTCAGCCGCGGCGGCTCGGAGTACGTCCACCTGTTCCTGCAGCCGGGCCGGACGCTCACGGTTTCCCTGCCCCGAAACCACTTCCCGCTGCAGCCGGCGGCGGAGTACCTGTTCGTGGCGGGCGGGATCGGGATCACGCCGATCGTGCCGATGCTGCGTGCCGCGGTCGCTTCCGGTGCCGCGGTGACACTGGCGTACGCGGGACGGCCGTTCGCCGCGGAACTCGCTTCCGAGTACGGGGAACGCGTGCGGCTCGGGCGCCCGGACCTCGCGGCCCTGGCGCGGGAGTTCCCGGCCGCGGAGGTCTACTGCTGCGGCCCGGCGTCGATGGTGGACGCGGCCGAGGCGGTGTTCCCGGGGGTGCACACCGAACGCTTCGAACCCACCCGGCGGACGTTCGGGCCGGACACACCGTTCGAGGTGGCCTGCGCACGATCCGGCGGCACGATCCAGGTCCCGGCGGACGAGTCCCTGCTGGACGCGCTGAACCACGCCGGGAAGCCGGTGCCGTCCGCGTGCCGGGAAGGGGTGTGCGGCAGCTGCGAGGTCCGGGTTCTCGAGGGTGAACCCGAGCACCGCGACGACATCGGCGCCGCTGCGGGCCGGATGTACCCGTGCGTTTCGCGCGCGCTGTCACCTCGGCTGGTGCTGGACCTCTGACCGGACCCGCCTGACGGCCAACGTCCAGGTACCTGGACAGTCGGCTCGCGTACCTGGACAGTCGGCTTGCGTACCTGGACAGTCGGCCTGCGTACCTGGAGAGTCGGCCTGCGTACCTGGACAGTCGGCCTGCGTACCTCGGCGAGCGGTTCCCGAGCAACCCCTTCCGCTACGCGAACCGACTCTCCAGGTACGCAGCCCGACCCTTCCGGTACGCAAGCCGACTCCCCCGGTACGCAGCCTGACCGTTCCGGTACGCAAGCCGACCCTTTCGGGCGTCGCCTGACCGGCCACCCGGCCTCTTGCGGGTACCATCGCGGCGAGGAGGCAGCGTGGGCGAACTCGGGCTGGCCGACACGAACGGCATCCTCGCGCTGCCCTGGGTCCGCCCGGACCGGACCAGCGCCGGCCTCGGCTGGGACCGGGTCTACGTCTCCCGGCAGCGGGAACGCCCCTACCGCGCCGAGTTCGGGGCCGCCCGCAGTCACCAGCTGATCCTGCACCTCGACGGCCCGGTCACCGTCCGGCGCGGGGTCGGGACCGCGCGGGAACAGAGCCGGCGGATGCCCGCCGGCGGGCTCTTCCTGCAGCCGTCGCACGCCGAGCTGTCCGTCGAGCTCGGCGGGGCGCTCGACACCGTGCACGTCTACCTCGCCGACGACGCCGTGCAGGACGCCGCCGGTGCGCACGCGCCGGTGCGGCTCGCCGAGGAGCTCGGCAGCCACGATCCGCTGCTCGAACAGCTCGTGCTCGGCCTCGACGGCGTTGTCCGCGACTGGGCGCCGAGCGCCCGCACCTACGCCGACCAGCTCGGCGCGCTCGTCGCCGCGCAGCTCGTGCGCCACCACCGCGCCGGGCACGTCCCCGAGCCCGAGCCGGCCCGCGGCCTCTCCGACCGCCAGTTCGCGGCGGTCCGCGACCTGATGGCCGAACGGCTGGCCGAGCCGGTGCCGCTGGCCGACCTGGCCGCGCTCGCCGGGCTGAGCGTCAGCCAGTTCTCCCGCCGGTTCAAGGCCCGCACCGGCCTGCCGCCGCACCGGTACCTGCTGCGCCTGCGCGTCGAACGGGCCGGGCTGCTGCTGCGCACGGGCGACGACCCGATCGCCGAGATCGCCGTCCGGTGCGGGTTCTCGCACCAGGAGCACCTGACGCGGGTGCTGCGCGCCCAGTTGGGCACGACACCGGCGGCGCTGCGCCGCTCGGGCTGACCACACACTGTTTTGCGGGGGTCCGGGTGGCGGAGCCCCCGGCTGGGGCGAAGCCCCGAATACTCTGCTCGTTTCGTGCCGTCGCGTAGCAAGAACGTGCAGGACCAGGCCCTGGTGTCACCGGATACTCCCTCGCATGACCTCGTTCAGCTACGCCGCGAACCCCGTCCGGGTGGTCTTCGGCTCGCTCGACACGCTCGGCGCGGAAGCCGACCGGCTCGGGCTCGGCCGCGTCCTGCTGATCGGCCGCCCACGGCACGGCGACCGGGCCGCCGCGGCGCTCGGCCCCCGGCTGGCCGCGCGCTTCGCAGACGCCGCCATGCACACCCCCGTCGACGTCACCGAACGCGCGCTCAAGGTCGTCGCGGAGAACGACATCGACGGCGTCGTGGCGATCGGCGGCGGCTCGGCGACCGGCCTGGCCAAGGCGCTCGCCCTGCGGACCGGCCTGCCGCAGCTGATCGTGCCGACGACGTACGCGGGCTCCGAGCTGACATCCGTCCTCGGCGAGACCGCCGACGGCCGCAAGACCACGCAACGAACCCCGGCGGTCCGGCCGGAGACCGTCCTCTACGACGTGTCGCTGACGCTCTCGCTACCGGTCCCCGTGTCGGCAGCGAGCGGGCTCAACGCGCTCGCCCACGCCGTCGAAGCGCGGTACGCCCCGGACGCCAACCCGATGACCGACCTGCTCGCCGCGGAAGCGACGAAGCTGCTCACGAACGCCCTGCCACGAATCGCCGCCGATCCGTCCGATGTGGACGCCCGCACCGACGCGCTGCGCGGCGCGTGGCTCGCCGGCACCTGCCTCGACGCGGTGCAGATGGGCCTCCACCACCGGCTCTGCCACCACCTCGGCGGCAAGTTCGGGCTGCCGCACGCCGAAACCCACGCCGTCCTGCTCCCGTACGTCATGGCGCACCAGGGCCTCGACGACGCCGCGGACGTGTTCGAGCTGGCCGCGTCCCTGCCGATTCCGCATTCGCTGGGCGAACTCGGCCTCACCGAGGCGGATCTCGACGGCGAACCGGAAGCGGACCTGCTGCGTCAGGCCCTGCACGGCACCCGCCCGGCCGCGCGCCCGAGCCTCAAGGCACTCACGAAGCAGGTCGTCGACAGCTTCGCCGGAGCGCCCGGCCGCGTGCGTCTCCTCCTGACCGACCTGGTCGAGACGCTGCACGGCTACGCGATCCGCACCGACCTCACCCAGGCCGAGTGGGAGTACGCGATCGGCTTCCTGACCCGAGCCGGGCACATCACCACCGACACGCGGCAGGAGTTCATCCTGCTGTCGGACACCCTCGGCGTGTCGAGCGTCGTCGACGTCCTCACCAACTCGCGGACGCCGGACACGACGCCGTCGGCCGTGCTCGGGCCGTTCTACGTCGACGGACCGCCGGAAACCCCGCAGGGTGCCGACCTGGCCGCCGGGCTGCCGGGGACTCCGCTGCCGGTGGAGGTCCGCGTGGTCGACACGGACGACGAGCCGGTGGCGGACGCGATCGTCGACGTCTGGCAGTCCAACGAGGACGGCTTCTACGACGTCCAGCTGCCCGACGTCGACGGGCCGGTGCTGCGCGCCCGCTTCCGCACCGACGCCGACGGGCGGCTGCGGTTCCGGACGATCGTGCCGAGCGCGTACCCGATCCCCGCCGACGGCCCGGTCGGGCAGATGCTGGACGCCGTCGGCCGGCACCCCTACCGGGCGCCGCACGTGCACTTCATGATCGCCAAGCCCGGCTACCGGACGCTGATCACGCAGCTGTTCGTCGCCGGCGGGGAGTACCTCGACTCGGACACCGTGTTCGGCGTCAAGGACGGCCTGATCGTCGACTTCACCGATCGCCTCGACTTCACCTTCCGGATTTCAGGGAGCAGCGAATGACCTGTGACACCGACGTCATCGTGGTCGGCAGCGGCCCGGCCGGCGGCTCCGCGGCGCTGCTGCTGGCCACCTACGGCGTGCCGACCGTGCTGGCCACCAAGTACGGCTGGACGGCCAACACGCCCCGCGCCCACATCACCAACCAGCGGACCATGGAAGTGCTGCGCGACCTCGGTGTCGAGGACAAGGCCCTCGCCGCGGGGACGCCGCCGGAGCTGATGGGCGACACCGTGCTCTGCACGTCGCTGACCGGGCCGGAGATCGGCCGGATCGCCAGCTGGGGCACCGGCGACCGGTCGGCGTCCGAATACGCGGCCGCCAGCCCGTGCCACATGATCGACCTGCCGCAGACCTACCTCGAGCCGATCCTGGTGAGCGAGGCCGCCGCGCGCGGCGCGAAACTGCGGCTGGACACGGAGTTCCTGTCCTTCACCCAGGACGAGTCCGGGGTCGACGTGCGGTTCCGCGACCGCGTCCGCGGCGACGAGTTCAGCTTGCGCGCCAAGTACCTGATCGGCGCGGACGGCGCCCGCAGCCGCGTCGCCGAGCAGGCCGGGCTGCCGATCGCCGGGCAGACCGGCAAGGCGGGCAGCATGAACATCACGTTCACCGCCGACCTCGCGCGGTACGTGGCTCACCGGCCGAGCGTCCTCTACTGGGTGATGCGCCCGGGCGCGCACCTCGGCGGGATCGGGATGGGCCTGGTGCGGATGGTGCGTCCGTGGAACGAGTGGCTGCTGACCTGGGGTTACGACATCGCCCAGCCGCCGCCGGAGGTCGACGCCGAGGAGGCGACGCGGCTGGTGCGGGACCTGGTCGGCGACCCCGCGCTGGACGTCGAGATCACCTCGACGTCCCTGTGGACGGTCAACCACAACTACGCGACCGAGTACCGCAGCGGCCGGGTGTTCTGCGCCGGGGACGCGGTGCACCGGCACCCGCCGTCGAACGGGCTGGGGTCGAACACGTCCGTGCAGGACTCGTACAACCTGGCGTGGAAGCTGGCGATGGTGCTGCGCGGCGAGGCGGGCGAGGGGCTGCTGGACAGCTACACCGCCGAGCGGGCGCCGGTGGGCAAGCAGATCGTCGACCGGGCCAACCTCAGCCGCGACCAGTTCGGGCCGATCTTCGCCGCACTGGGGATTTCCGGCGACACCGACGCCGACGGCATCACCGCCGGGCTCGAGACCTGCCTCGCCCCCACCGCCGAGGGGGCGCGCAAACGACGTGAGCTGGAGAAGGCGATCGAGCTCAAGCACTACGAGTTCAACGCCCACGGCGTCGAGCTGGACCAGCGGTACGTGTCCGGGGCGGTGCTGCCCGACGGCGTGCGGTCGGTGCCCGACCGCGATCCCGAGCTGTTCCACCACCCGAGCACCGAGCCGGGGGCGAAGCTGCCGCACGCGTGGCTGGTTGGGCCGCACGGGCGTCGCGTGTCCACTTTGGACCTGGTCGGCGGCGGCCGGTGGACGCTCCTGACCGGGCTCACCGGCACCCCGTGGCGCGACGCGGCGGCCAAGGTGGGCGCCGAGCTGGGCCTCGACCTGCGGACGGTCCGCATCGGCGACCCGGGCGTCCGCGACGCCTACGGCGACTGGTCCCGCCTCAGCGGCATCGCCGAGGACGGCTGCCTCCTCGTCCGCCCCGACGCCTACGTCGCCTCCCGCCACCAAACCCTCTCCCCCACCCCGGCCGACACCCTCCTCAAGGCCCTCCGCACCCTCCTGGACCGTGATTGAAGGGGCATTACGCGTGTCTGGAGAGGCATCACGCGTGATCGGCGGGGCATCGGAGTGATGCCCCTCCGATCACGCGAGATGCCCGCTCAATCACGGGTGATGCCTCTTGCCGCACGGTCAAGAAGTGACGTGGGTGAGCGTTACGGGGGTTTTGGGCGGGCCGCTGCCGTCGCCGATGCCCGGTTTGGCCGGGTCGATTCCGCCGCGGGCGATCGCGTCGAGGGTTTCCAGGCCCGGGTCGTCGATGCTGCCGAAGACCGTGTACTCGGGTGGGATGTCGGTCTCGCCGAAGACGAGGAAGAACTGGGAACCGCCGGAGTCCGGGGCGGTCGTCTTCGCCATCGCGAGGACGCCGCGGCCGTACGTCAGCCCGGGGAACAACTCGTCGCGGATCGTGTAGCCGGGGCCGCCGGTGCCGTCGCCGACCGGGTCGCCGCACTGGAGCATCTGCAGCCCGGTGGTGACCGACAGCCGGTGGCACGACGTGCCGTCGTAGAACCCCTGCCGGGCCAGGCTCAGGAAGTTCACCACCGTGCACGGCGCCAGCGCGCGGTCCAGGGTGAGCCCGATGTCGCCGGCGGTCGTCGCGAGCCGGACGCCGGCGGTCCCGCTCGACGGCGCCGGGCCGTCGGGCGGCAGCGCGACCTTCTTCGGGGCCGGTGAGCTCGGGTCCGGGGTGAACGCGCACGTCACCGGGTCGGCCAGCGGCTTCGCCCGCTTCGGCATCGGGGCCCGGCCGCCCGGCAGCGTCACCGGGGTGCTCGGCACCGGAGGCGTCGGCGTCACGACCGTCGCCGAGCCCGCGGGCCAGTGTCCCGGCGCGACTTGCGCGCGCCCGTCCGCCTCCCGCAGAAACCCCGGCCACCCCCAGGCCAGGAAGGCCAGCACCATCAGGATGACGACCGCGACCGACCCGGTGATCAGCACCATGGCCGCCGGTGACGTCTGCTTCGGCGGCACCGGCGGCTGCCACGGCGGGTACTGGTCCGGCCGTCTGTGGTCCGGCTCGCTCATCCGCGCTCCCCTTCGTCGGAGAGCACCATACTGCCGTCAGGACCGCCGCTCCGAAGGGGAAACGCGGATCACGGCAGGCCCCACGGCGCACTCGGCCCGCTCGCCGCCACCGGCCGGACGCCGAAGTCCGGCCGGTCCCCCTTCCGGTACACGAACGCGTCCTCACCGCACCCGAGCTCGACCTGGACGTCCCCGTTCGCCAGCCGCCGCCAGCGCCGCGCCCGGCCCCGCGCGTCCGTCACCGCGAGGTCGCCGTCGATGCCCGGCCGCAGCACGCAGGGCGCGCCGGCCTCGCTGTGCACCTTCAGCCAGCGTGTCTTCCCGCCCGTGCGAGACGCGCTGAGCAGGAACGCGCCTTCGGTGCGGAAGTCCCGCAGCGCGACGTCACCCCAGGCCGCCGGCACCGCCGGGAACAGCCGCACCACCCCGCCCCAGCTCTGCACCAGCATGTCCTGCAGGGACTTCGCCGCCGACAACGGCGTCTCGATGACGGGCCCCGACTCCTTGTACATCGTGTTCGGCTGGATGTACCGCCGCTGCAGCTCGCCGAGGTAGAACGCGGCCTGGTCGCCCCGCAGCATCTGCGCCGAGATCGACGCCGCCCCGGTGAAGGTGTAGCCCTGCAACGCGCCTTCGAAGCCGACCCAGTGGTTCAGCGACGTCTCGATGATCGCCCGGTGCTCCGGCTGCTCCCACGTGACGTCGTGGAGCGGGTAGATCTGCAGCAGGTGCGAGTAGTGCCGGTGCGACTTGGCGAACGGCACCCCGGCCCCGATCATGTAACCGTTGACGTCGGCGGGATAGTCCACCAGCGTCGCCAGGACGGTCTGCCAGCGAGGCGCCAGCGGATCGCCGGGCGCGTGCTGCAGCAGCGTCTTGCACCCCCAGCGGATCAGCGAGAGGTCGTAATTGCAGTCAGGGGCGTTGACGCCGTACTCGGGCGAGAACGTCGGCGGCAGGTGCAGCTTCCCGTCCGGCCCGGACGTGAGGAAGTGCAGGTAGTAGTTGATCGCCTTGCGCAGCAGCGGGACCAGCGTGTCCCGGAGCAGTACGCCATCGAGCGTGTGCCGGTAGGACAGCCAGACGTTGTGCAGGGCCCAGGTCAGGTTGCCGACCTCCGGTGTCGGCGTGTCCTGCCCCGGGATCCCGACCGGGAACCCGCTGGTGGCGTTCGAGACACCGTTGAGCAGGGTCATGTCCGTCGTCCGCGGGATGCCCGCCGAATCGGCTTGGTACGGGGAGGCGACTTGGCTGGTCAGGTTGGCCCGGTACTGGTCGAGGGTGTAGCTGACCGCGTCGAGCTCCAGGTGGTTCGAGCCGTGGATCAGCCAGTACTCGAGCTGGACGTTGAGGTTCCACCAGGTCGCCGGCCACGGCGTGTTCTCCAGCCATGGCCCCGAAGTCGCCATCACCGGTGCCTCGCGCCGGGCCGCCGAGGCGACCTTGTACAGCTGGATCCAGTAGAAGCTCTGCAACCGGGTGTCCGGAATGGACAGGAAGCTTTGCCGGTAGAAGTCGTGCCACCAGCGCCGGTGGTGCTGGGTCAACGCGGCGAACGGAAGCGCCCGGCGGACCGTGCCCAGCGCCCGCGCCACCGAGGTCTTCTCGGGGTGCGACCAGGCCACCGACGTGTACAGCGTGCGTGCGCCGCCACGCGTGACCTCCCGCCAGGCCGTCACGTGCTCGCCGCCGGCCAGCAGCGGCTGGACGGCCAGCTGCGCGTCACCGCGGCCCGACAGCTGCGCCGGCGGGTTCGCGGTGTACCCCGTCGGCGGCGGCTTGCTCCACACCGGGTCGGCGCGGGGACTGACCGCGACGGCCGGGTGGAACACCCACTTGAACGCCCGCTCCCCTTCGGACGGCCGGATTTCGACGGCCAGCAGTGATTGTCCCGTGTGGACGATCGCGCGCAGGCTCAGGCTGCCGGCGGACGTCGTGATCGTGCCGGTCAGCTCGGCGTTCCACAGGTCCAGCCGCCAGTCGATCGCGGTGATCGCGCCGACCGGTTCGAGCGTGAAGTACCCGATCGGCAGCCGGGCCAGGCCGAACAGGGAGCCGAACTCCGGGCGGTGGTCCTGGACCTGGCTGTGCTGGACGGTGAACCGGATGGCGTTCTGCCCGGGCTCGGCGTAGATGCCGGAGCCAAGGAACCCGTTGCCCAGGAAGGGTCCCTCGTACCAGGTCTTCGGCAATCGCCGCCAGTACAGGTCCGCGGTGCCCAGGAACCCGGCCCAGGAGAAGTCGTCGCTGCCCGCCTCGGCGATCCCCGGGGTCAAGCCGGCGGCGGCGATCCCGGCGAGTGCGCCACCGAGTACGGTCCTGCGGGTGATGTCCATTCGACCTCCTCGTCGAAGAGCGGGGTTCAGCTCGGCAGGCCCCACGCCGGCGCCGGCCCGAGCGCGGGGACGTCCCGCGGCGTGAAGTCCGGCCGCCCGCCCCACGGGGTGACGACGGCGGTGCCGCCGCGGCGCAGCCCGATCGCGATCCGCCCGGGCCCGGCCGCCCGCCACGGCAGCCGGCGGCCGTGCTCGTCACGGACGTCGACGTCTCCGGCGACGCCGTGCTGGAGCACCAGCGGCTCGCCGGCTTCGCTGTGCACGCGCACGAATTCGGTCCGGCCGTCGCGGCGGGAGGCGTCCACGAGGAACGCGCCTTCCGCACGCAGCCCGGCGATCGAGGCGTCGCGCCAGGTCGCCGACACCGACGGGAAGACCTTGAGCACGCCACCGGACCCCTGCATCAGCATGTCCACGACGGACTGTGCGGCGGTGATCGGGCTTTCGACGGCGAAGTTGGAGCCCTCGCGGTACATCGTGTTCGCGGTCAGCCCGGTGTCGGCCACGACGTTCCGGTCGAGGAAGAACTTCAGGTACCGCAACGCTTCTTCGGGCGCGTCCATCACCGACTTCATCGATGACGCGGCCGCGTAGCTGTAGCCGTGCCAGGCGGACTGGTCGGCGGCCCAGTGGTCGAAGGTGCGCGTCATGATGTCCCGATCGCCCGGGACGTCCCAGACCTTCTCCCGCAGTGGGTACAGCCACAGCAGGTGCGAGAAGTGCCGGTGCGACGCGGCGAGGGGGACGCCGTCGCCGATCAGCACGCCGTTGGCGGGATCTTCGTGGTAGGGCACGAGTTTCGCGCCGATCTCCCGCCAGATCGGCACGCGCGGCTCGTCGAGGCAGAGGATCCGGGCGGTGTCGACGAGCGTGCGGGCCGCCCACCGGATCAGCGACAGGTCGTAGGTGCAGTCGGGCGCGTCGGCGTACTCCGGTGATCGGGTCAGCGGCAGGTGCAGCCACCCGTCCGGGCCGGTGAACAGGAAGTGGCGGTAGAAGTTCAGCGCCTTGGCCAGCGTCGGGTACAGGACGCCGCGGAGGACGCTGCGGTCCATGTGGTGGCGGTAGGCCAGCCAGACGTTGTGCAGGCCCCACAGGAGGTTCCCGGTCTGGTCGGTCTTGGACGTCGTCCCGGGGACGCCCACCGAGCGCGTGCCGCCGGGGCGCAGCCGCCAGTCGCCGGGGTGCGAGAGAGCGTAGGTGTCGCCGTCGCGGTACGCGGGCGGGACGGACACCTCGAGATTGGCGTGGTCACGCCGGAAGGTCTCGGTGACGGCGTCGAGTTCGGGGTGGTTGGTGCTGTTGACGATCGGGTAGGTGACCTGGACGTTGAGGTTCCACCAGACCGCGGTCCAGCTGTTGCCGACCTCGGGGAACCACGGCCCCCATTCGGAGACGACCGGCCCGTCCGCGCGGGTGGCGGCCGCGATCTTGTACAGCTGGATCCAGTAGAACCGCTGCACCTGCTTGTCGGGCACCGAGACGAAGCTGCGCCGGTGGTAGTCGTTCCACCAGCGGCGGTGCCGGGCGAGCAGCGCGTCCGGGCGGGTGGCAAGCGCTTTCCGGACGGTTTTTCGGGCGTCGGCGGTGTGGGTGACGCCGGGGAAGCTGTAGGCGACGGTGGCGGCGAGCAGCCGTTTCGTGCCGATCGCGCGTTCCTGCCAGGCCGTGGTGTACCCGCCACCGGCGAGCATCGGCTGGGCGCAGTAGCCGTCGCCGAGTTCCGGCGGCGGGTTGGCGACGTACTCGGCGGGCTTGCGGACGGTCCGGGTGGTCGCGGATTCGAGGGGCTGGAACGCCCAGGCGGCGTTCGTCTCCCCGGCGCTCGGGGTCAGCGACACCAGGAGGACGCCGAGGTCGTTGTGCACCACGGCGGAGAACGCGACCGAGCCCTGCGCGGTGGTGATGGTGCCGCCGAGTTCGGCGTTGTACAGATCGAGGGTCCAGTCGACGGCGGTGATCGCGCCGGCCAGGGTGAGGGTGAGGAACCCGATCGGCAGGCGGGACAGCCCGATGCCGGCCTCCCACTGGATGCGCTGGTCCTGCACCTGGGTGTGGCTGAGCATGAACTTGAGCGTGTTCGGGGTCTTCCCGGCGTAGACCTGGACGCCGAGGTAGCCGTTGGCGAGGAACGGGCCTTCTTGCCAGTTCTTCGGCAGCCGCCGCCAGACCATCCGGGCATCGGTGGCGACGTCCCGGTGCGGGTTGGTTCCGGCCACCGCGGGCGGGGCGGCCTGGGCCCACAAGCCCCCGAAGGCGGCGGCCCCGGCCAGCACCGAGGCAGAGCGGAGCACCGTCCGCCGGGACACTGCGTCCATGAAGCATCCTCCGAACTCATACGACGTTTCGGCGAGATCATGCGGCGGCGTCCGGTCATACTTGCAGAGGGCAGCGCGAAATGCCAGGGAGATTCACCCGGAAAGCGGCAGAGACATCCGATGAATCAGGGCAGCGGAGGCAGCGCCGGGGTGTACAGCCAGCGGGTGAAGAACGCGCTCAGCGAACGGCCGGCGTGTGTCTCCGCGGCAGCCACGAAGAGCTCCGTCGTGACCAGCCCGTGCCGGTGTTCCTCGGCCCACGACTTCAGCAACGCGAAGAACGCCGGGTCCCCGAGCTCCGCCCGCAGCGCGTGCAGCGTCAACCCGCCACGCTTGTAGACGCGCTCGTCGAACATCCGGGCCACGCCCGGGTCGGCGATCCGGACGTCCGCCGGCTTGGCCTTGATCCGCGCGTACCACTCGCGCGCCAGCGCCGCGGCCGGGGCGCCGCCCGACTCCTCCGACCACAGCCACTCCGCGTACGTCGCGAAGCCCTCGTTCAGCCAGATGTGGCGCCAGTCGGCCACCGTCAGGCTGTTGCCGAACCACTGGTGGGCCAGCTCGTGCAGCACGAGCCGCTCGTGGGTGCGGCGGCCGTCGACGTGGTTGGCGCCGAAGATCGCCATGCCCTGGGCCTCGATCGGGTCGTCGAGGGCGTCGTCGGTGACCACGGTGACGTACTCGCCGAACGGGTACGGGCCGAACAGCCGCTGCAGGAACTCCATCATCCGGCCCTGCCGCCCGAAGTCCCGCTCGAACGCGCGCCGCAGCCGCGGGGGCACGGCCGCGTGCTGCGGCACCGTGGGGGCGACCGACTCGACGCCGCCGCGCCCGAAGCCGAGGGTCAGCAGGCGCGCGCCCACGCCGGCGGGCGATCCCCAGCCCCGGCCGGTCAGCTCGACGTCGTCGTAGCGGCCGATCTGGACGCTCATCAGGTACGTCGCCGTCGGCTCCGGCCGCTCGAAGACCCAGCGGGTCGTGCTCGCCGACGTCGACCGCTCGACCAGGGTGCCGGTGACCGCGACCAGGTACGGCGACGCCGTCGTCACACTCACCCGGTACGCGGCCTTGTCCGACGGGTGGTCGTTGCACGGGAACCACGACGGCGCCCCGACCGGCTGGCTCGCCACCAGCGCGCCGTCGGTCAGCTCGTCCCAGCCGACGTCACCCCAGCGGCTCCCCACCGGCCGCGGGTTGCCGACGTAGTAGACCTCCACGGTGAACACGCCGCCCGCCGGAATCGGCTTCGCCGGCTTGACGTGCAGCTTCGCACTGCGCTTGAGGTACTTCGCGGGCTTCCCGTCGACCAGCACGCGGTTGATCCGGAACTCGCCGAAGTCGAGGCTGACGCGGGACAGCGCCTGCGTGGCCTCCGCGGTGATCACCGCCGACGCCGAAAGCCGGTTCGGCGCGACCTTGTAGTCGAGGCTCAGGTCGTAGTGCCGGGTCCGGTAGCCGCCGTTGCCGTGCGCGGGCAGGTAGGGGTCGCCGGAGGTGTCCGCGCCGGGAGCGGGAGCCTTCGAAATCACCCGTGGCGAACCTTTCGTCGTGCGTGCTGGAACCAGGCTCGCACGGCACGGGTGAGTCCGGCGCGCCTGGTCCCGCTTTCGTTACTTACCGGGCCACGCGGAGATCGGGTTGCCCAGCCAGCGCGTGTCGGCAGGCACCTCGTCCCCGCGGGTCACCAGCGAGCCCGGGCCGACCGTCGTGCGCGCGCCGATGCCCGCGCCCGGCAGCACGATGCCGTGCGGGCCGAGCGTCGCGCCCTCGCCGAGGGTCACCCGGGACATGCTCATGATCCGGTCGTGGAACAGGTGCGTCTGCACGACGCAGCCGCGGTTGATCGTCGCGCCGTCGCCGAGGGAGACCAGGTCGGCCTCGGGCAGCCAGTACGTCTCCAGCCAGACCCCGCGGCCGATCTTGACGCCCATCGTGCGCAGCCACGCGGTGAGCAACGGCGTGCCGCCGACCGAACCGATCAGCCACGGCACCGCGAAGGCCTCGACGAAGGTGTCGGCCAGCTCGTTGCGCCAGACGAAGGAGCTCCACAGCGGGTGGTCGATCTCGCGGAACTTGCCGACCAGCAGCCACTTCATCGCCGTCGCCGTCAGCGCCGCGACGATCCCGGCGGCCAGCAGGACGGGCCCGGCCAGCAGCGCGGCGACGCCGAAACCGAACGCCGAAGCCGTCCACAGCAGGGCGAAGGCGACCACGACGGTCAGCGCGACGCCGCACATGACCGGGATGATCCGGCACAGCTCCACCAGCGCCCGCGCCGCCTTGAGGTGCAGCGCCGGGGTGTAGGTGCGGCTCGTGTCGGCCTCGCCGACCGCGCGGCGGACCGGCAGCGGCGGCATGCCCAGGTACGACGAGCCCTTCTTGGCCTTCAGCGGCGTCGACGACAGGACGCCGACCAGGCCGCGCTTGGGCACCGAACGGCCGGGCGCGGTCATCCCGGAGTTGCCGAGGAAGGCCTGCTTGCCGATCCGCGCCGGGGCGACGTGCAGCCAGCCGTGGTTGAGTTCGTAGGTGGCGACCATGGTGTCGTCGGCCAGGAACGCGCCGCTGTCGACCTTGGTCATCTTCGGCAGCGCGAGCACGGTCGACGCCTCGACGTTGCGGCCGACCTTCGCGCCGAGCAGCCGCAGCCACACCGGCGTGAACAGGCTGGCGTACAGCGGGAACAGGCCTTCGCGGGCCATGCTCATCAGGCGCTCGGTGGCCCAGACCTGCCAGGCGACGCGGCCGTGCACCGGGTGGTAGCCCTCGACCATGCCGATGCTCAACGACCGGACGCCGATCAGCACGAGCAGCATGTACGCGCCGAAGTACGCCACGGTCGCGACCGGCACGAAGATCATCGCGCGGGTGAAGGCGTCCGGCAGCGTCGTTGCGCCGGAGATCGCGCCGCCGAGCACCGCGACGCCCGCCAGCGCCGCGATCCCGGGCAGGAAACCGAGGAACAGCGAGGTCGCGCCGTAGACGGCGGCCCAGAAATACGACCGCGGCGGGCGGCTCGACGGCCACTTCAGCGCGTCCCGCTCGTCCTTGGCCACGCGGGCGGCGGGCGAACCGGCCCAGCGCTGCCCGGCCGGGACGGCGCCGCGGACGGTCGAGCCGGCCGCGATTTCCGCGCCCTTGCCGATGCGGACGCCCGGGAAGAGCGTGCTGCGCGCGCCGACGCGGGCTTCCGCGCCGACCCGGACCTTGCCGATGTGCACGACGTCGCCGTCGACCCAGTGACCGGACAGGTCGACCTCGGGCTCGATCGCGGCACCGCGGCCCAGCTTGAGGAAGCCGGTGACCGGCGGCGGCGAGTGCAGGTCGACGTCCTTGCCGATCCGCGCGCCGAGCGCCTTCGCGTACGTCGTCATCCAGGACGCGCCGGCCACGCTGTCCGCGCCGGAGAACTCGGCGAGCTTCTCGGCCGTCCACAGTCGCAAGTGGACACTCCCGCCGCGCGGGTAGGTGCCGGGGCGGACCCCGGACAGCAGCACGCGGGCGCCGCCGGCGGCGATGGCGATCCGGCCCGCCGGGCTGAACAGCACCACCCAGGCCAGGCCGATCCACGCCCAGTTCAGCGTCGGTGCCCAGGCGAACCCGAGCAGGGCCAGGACGTTCGACAGCGCGGCGGCGAGCGTCGCCCAGCGCAAGCCGACCAGGCCCATCAGCGGGACCATCAGCAGTGTCTGGATGACCCCGGCGCGGCGCTTGGTCGGCGCGATGTCCCGGCGTTCGGTGGCCTGGCCGCTCAGCGCGTCCAGCATCGAGGCCAGCGCGCCCAGCTTGGGGTGGGCGTAGATGTCGGCGACCGACACCTGCGGGTGCCGGGTGCGGATGCGGGCCACCACCTGGGCGGCGGTCAGGCTGCCGCCGCCGTGGGTGAAGAAGTCCGCCTTCGGGCTGTCGACCGAAACACCGAGGATCTCGGCCCAGCCTTCGGCGAGCCACGTCTCGGTCGGGGTCAGCCCCGAAGCCTCCACTGTGGACAGCGGCCACGGGAGGGCGGCGCGGTCGACCTTGCCGGAGGTGCGGGTCGGCAGGTCGTCGACCACGGCGAGCAGCGGGACCAGCGCGGCGGGCAGGTGCTCACGCAGGCGGGTTGCCGCCTGGTCGTGGTCGAAGTTGTCGCCGCCGGGGACGACGTACCCGACGAGAACCTGGTTGCCGGCCTTGGTGCGGCGGATCGCGGCGGCCGCGCCCTGCACGCCCGGCAGGGCCTGCAGCGCGGCGTCGACCTCGCCCAGCTCGATGCGGCGGCCGCCGAGCTTGACCTGCTCGTCGAGGCGGCCGAGGAAGAGCAGGCCTTCTTCTTCGGCGCGGACCATGTCGCCCGAGCGGTACGCGCGCTGCCAGCCCAGCGACGGCAGCGGCGCGAACTTCTCGGCGTCCTTGGCCGCGTCGAGGTAGCGGGCCAGGCCGACGCCGCCGATGACGAGCTCGCCGGTCTCCCCCATGGCGACCGGTTCGCCTTCGTCGTTGACGACGGCGAGCTGCCAGCCGGCGAGCGGGAGGCCGATGCGGACCGGGCCGTCGCCGGTCAACTGCGCGGCGCAGGCGACGACGGTGGCCTCGGTGGGGCCGTAGGTGTTCCAGACTTCGCGGCCTTCGACGGCGACGCGCTCGGCGAGCTCCGGCGGGCAGGCCTCGCCGCCGAAGATGAGCAGGCGGACGTCTTCGAGGGCATCGGCGGGCCACAGCGCGGCCAGCGTCGGCACGGTCGAGACGACGGTGATGCGCTGCGCGACCAGCCACGGGCCGAGGTCGACGCCGGTGCGGACCAGCGCACGGGGCGCCGGGACCAGGCAGGCGCCGTGGCGCCAGGCCAGCCACATCTCTTCGCAGGAGGCGTCGAAGGCGACGCTGAGGCCGGCCAGGACGCGGTCGCCGGGGCCGATCGGCTCGTCGGTGAGGAAGAGCTCGGCCTCGGCGTCGACGAAGGCGGCGGCACTCGCGTGGGTGACCGCGACGCCCTTGGGCTTGCCGGTGGAGCCGGAGGTGAAGATGATCCAGGCGTCGTCGGCCGGGCCGGGGACGCCGTCACGACCGCCCGGCGTGGAGTGGACGTTGATCTTGCCGTCGGTGGCGACGGCGGCGACCTGGGCTTCTTCGAAGACCAGCTCGGCCCGCTCGTCCGGGTCGTCCGCGTCGACCGGCACATAGGCGGCGCCGACGGAGAGGGTGGCGAGGATGGCGATGTACAGCTCGGCGGTGCCGGAGGAGATCCGGATGCCGACGCGGTCGCCGAGGCCGACGCCGTAGCCGCGGAGGCGGCGCCCGTAGGCGTCGATCTCCTCGAGGAGCCGGCGGTAGGTCAGGGTGGTGGTGCCGTCGTCGATCGCGGCCGCGTTCGGGTGCCGCTCGGCGGTGGCGGAGAGCACGTCGAGAAGGGTTCGTTCACCGGCGCCGGGGCCGGACCGGAACAGCGCCCGGCCGGCGAGCGTGACCTCGGGGATGGCACCGGTGGGTTCGATCGTGACGGTCATCGGGCGTGCACCTCGACCGTACTGAAGACGTGCAGGGACGAACCATGGGCGCGCAAGCCCACCACTCACCTTCCGGGAGCCTCAACCGGGCTTGCTCTCCGATTGAGGCGCCCGCAACGACCTTCAACCATACCTGCGGATCACCAAAAGATATCCCCAGGGTCACGCTCGAGTGTCGGACCTCACGATCACCGGGGCATCATCCGTGACTGACGAGGCATCATGCGTGATTGGGCAGGCATCATGCGTGATCGGAGGGGCATCGAGAGTGATGCCCCTCCAATCACACGTGATGCCCCTGGAAACACACGTGGTGCCCGTAACGTCACCGGGTACGGGCGGCCTTTCCGCCGACCTTGGGCTTCGCCTTCTTTTCCCGGACGCGGACATTCACCCGGACGGGGCTGCCGGTGAAGCCGAACTGCTCGCGGAACTTGCGCTCGATGAACCGGCGGTAGCCCGCCTCGAGGAAGCCGGTGGTGAACAGCACCAGCGTCGGCGGGCGGATGCCGGCCTGGGTCGCGAACAGGACCTTCGGCTGCTTGCCCGAGCGGACCGGCGGCGGGGTGGCCGCGATCAGGTCGGACAGCCACGCGTTGAGCTGGCCGGTCGGCACCCGCTGGTCCCACGACTTCAGCGCGGTCCGCAGCGCGGGCGCGAGCTTGCGCACCGAACGGCCGGTCAGCGCCGAGATGTTGACCTTCTCCGCCCACGGCACGCGGACCAGGCCGCGCTCCAGCTCGCGGACCATCGCGTGCCGGCGGTCCTCGTCGACCAGATCCCACTTGTTGAACGCCAGCACGCAGGCCCGGCCGGCCTCGACGACCATGGTCAGCACCCGCAGGTCCTGCTCCGACAGCGGCTCGGCCGCGTCCAGCAGCACGATCGCGACCTCGGCCGCGTCGATCGCGGTCTTGGTGCGCAGCGACGCGTAGTACTCGGCACCGGCGGCGAAGTTGACGCGCTTGCGCAGCCCCGCCGTGTCCACGAACCGCCAGGTCTCGCCGTCCAGCTCGACCAGCGAGTCGACCGGGTCGACCGTAGTGCCCGCGACCGAGTCGACGACCGAGCGCTCCTCGCCGGACAGCTTGTTCAGCAGGCTCGACTTGCCGACGTTCGGCTTGCCGACCAGCGCGACACGCCGCGGGCCCGACGTCACCGGGCCGCCTTCGCGCGGCGACTCGGGGAGGGCCTCGAGGATGGCGTCGAGCAGGTCGCCGGAGCTGCGGCCGTGCAGCGCGCTGACCGGGTGGGGCTCGCCGAGGCCGAGCGACCACAGCGACGCGGTGTCGGCGAGCAGCCGGTCGTCGTCGACCTTGTTCGCGGCCAGCAGCACGGGCTTCTTCGAGCGGCGCAGCACCTTGGAGACGGCCTCGTCGGTCGCCGTCGCGCCGACCGAGGCGTCGATCACCAGCAGCACCGCGTCCGCGGTCTGCATGGCCAGCTCGGCCTGTGCGGCGACGGAGGCCTGCAGCCCGGTGGCGTCCGGCTCCCAGCCGCCCGTGTCGACCAGGGTGAACTTGCGCCCGCCCCAGTAGGCGTCGTAGGCGACGCGGTCGCGGGTGACGCCCGGCACGTCCTGCACGACGGCTTCGCGCCGGCCGAGGATGCGGTTGACCAGCGTCGACTTGCCCACGTTGGGCCGGCCGACGACGGCGAGCACCGGCTGCCCGAGCGCGGCCTCCTCGGCCGCTTCCGCCGCCTCGATCTGCGCGTCGAGCGCGGCGAATTCGGTCTCGTCGGACCAGGTGCCGTCGACTTCGCCGACGCCGTCGTACTCTTCCATGACTACCTATTTCCCTTATACCGCGCCGAATCCGTGTTCGGCACGCCAGTCGTCCAAAGTCTTCACGAGCGCCGCGAGCTCACCGCGCAGCTCTTCGGTGCCCTGGTCGAGCCCGGTCTTGCCGGGACCGACCTTCGGCGAGAACGGCTCCCCCACGAGGATGTCCACGCGCGGGCGCCAGCGCCTCTTGCCGTCCGCCGGCTTGAGCGTGCCCCGCGTCGCGACCGGGAGCACGGTCGCGCCGGAGGCCCGGACCAGCCAGGCCGCGCCGCGTTCGGCCGCACCGACGTCCCCGGTACCGCGGGTGCCCTCGGGGAAGATCCCGACGACTCCGCCGTCTTTCAGGACGCCGACCGCGGTCATCAGCGGTTTGCGGTCGATCTCGCCGCGCTTGAGCGGGATCTGCCCGATCGCCAGCATGAACTTGCCGACGATCCCGCCGAACATCTCGGCCTTGACCAGGAACGCCGAACGCCGCGGAAGCATTCCGAAGATCAGCTGCGGCTCGATCATGGAGCTGTGGTTGGCGATCACGAGCAGCGGCCCGGTGGCGGGGACGCGCTCGCGGCCGTGCACCCGGATGCGGAAGGCCGAGCGCAGATAGTACCGGGCGAAGACCCGCCCGGCGTCGTGGAGTGTGCCGACGGATCCCTCGGGGAGTCCGTCACCGCTCATCGAGCGACCTCGGCGTTGCAGCCCTCCAGGATGCCGCGGTGGCTGGCCAGCTCGCTCAACGCGACGATCACCTGGTCGATCGACAGCTCGGAGGTGTCGACGTGCACGGCGTCGTCGGCCGCGCGCAGCGGTGAGGCGGCGCGGGTCGAGTCGAGGCGATCGCGACGCTCGACCGAGGCCAGCGCGTCGGCGACCGACGACTGCCGCCCGGCCGCGGTGTCCTGGGTACTGCGGCGCGACGCCCGGACGTCGGCCGAGGCGGTCAGGAAGACCTTGAGCGGCGAGTCCGGCGTGACGACGGTGCCGATGTCCCGGCCCTCGACGACGATCCCGCCGCGGTGCGCCACGACCTCGTCGATGATCCGCCGCTGCCGCGCGACCAGCAGCTCACGCACGTGCGGCACGGCCGAGACGGGCGAGACGGCCTTGGTGACCTCGGGCCCGCGGATGTCGGCGGCGACGTCCTCCCCGGCCAGGCGGATCTCGGGCCGGTCAGGGCTGGTGCCGATGCTGAACTCGGCGCGGTCGGCGACGGCGGCGACGGCGCTCGCGTCGGCCGGGTCGACGCCGGCGCGCAGCACGGCGAGGGTGACCATCCGGTACATGGCACCGGTGTCGAGGTAGCCGGCCCCGAGGCGCTGGGCGAGCTTGCGGGCGACGGTGGTCTTCCCGGTCCCCGACGGGCCGTCCAGCGCGACCACACCACGTAGGGCTCCCGTCACCGGCACTCTCCTCGCGTTCTCGTCTCTCGGTCGGCTCGGGGTCCATTCTGCCGGTCGGGGTGCGGAGGAGATCAGTCGGCCCGCGCGCCGAAGCGCGCCACCACGAGCGCGAGGCGCTCGTCCCGGTGCGCCGGGGACAGCCGGTGGCCGCGGTCCAGGGTCACCAGGCCGTGCAGGGCGCTCCAGAACACCTCGGTCAGCGGGCCGGGGTCCTGCTTGCCCGCCACCGGCTCGATGACCGCGAGCAGTTCCGCGAAGTTCGCCTTCATCACCTCCGGGGTGTCGTCTTGGGCGAACGGCAGCTCCGAGGCCAGCGTGAACATCGCGTCGTACAACGCGGGCTTGGCCTCGGCGAACTCGACGTAGGCGCGGACGACACCCGCGAGGCCGCCTTCGCGGGCCTCCGCCAGCACCGCGACGAGCTCGGCGAAGCCCTCCAGCGCGGCCGCGGCCATGATCGCGTCCTTGCCGCCCGGGAAGTGGCTGTAGAGCACCGGCTGGCTGTACTCGATCAGCGCCGCGAGCTTCCGGGTGGTGACCGCGTCCCAGCCCTCCGCCTCGGCGAGCTCCCGGGCCGCGGCGACGATCCGCTGCCCGCGTTCGGTCCGGTCGCGCACACGCCGTTGTCGCTGGGTCATACGTCACATGCTAGCACTGCTAGACAAACTAGCGCCGCTAGGTTAGCGTTGCTAGCAATCCTAGCGATGCTAGAAAACTGGAGGGAACACCATTCTCGTCACCGGCTACGTCCTCACCGCGATCGTCGCGCTCGGGATCATCTACATCGGCCTCAACTACCTCTTCGCCCCGAAGAAGATCGCCGCGGGCTTCGGTTTCAACGAGGTCCCCGAGAACGCGGAGACCTTCCTCAACGTCAAAGGCGGCCGCGACGTCGGGGCCGGCCTGATCCCGCTGGCCCTGATGATCTACGGCGACGCGCACGCCCTGGGCTGGGTCATGCTCACCGCCGCCCTCTGGCCGGTCTTCGACATGCTGCTCATCCTGCGCCACCGGGGGAAGAAGGCCATCGCCTTCGGCGTCCACGGCGTGACCGCCGCCGTGATGGTCGTCGCCGCCCTGCTCCTGCTGCTCGGCTGAAACCCCGCGAATCGGACACCTGGGTTACGGTGGTTGGGTGAACGTCGAAGTAACTCCCCTGCCCGGCATCGGGGTCCGCAAGGACTTCGCCACCCGTACCGGCCGCCGCATCGGCGTCGTCACCCAGCGGGACGGCCACATCGAGCTGATCGTGTCCAAATCGGACGATCCGGATGCCTGCGCCGCCTCGATCCCGCTCACCGCGGACGAGGCGGGCGCACTGGCCAACCTGCTCGGCGCGCCGCAGCTGGTCGCGCAGCTGACGGAGGAGCACCGCGACCTGCCGGGGATCAGCACGCGGCAGCTGCCGATCAAGCCGTCCGGCCCGTTCGACGGCCGGACGCTCGGCGACACCGCGATGCGCACCCGCACCGGTGTCTCGGTGGTCGCGGTGGCGCGGGCCGGCCAGGTGCACCCCTCGCCGACGCCGGACTTCACGTTCACCGGGGGCGACCTGCTGGTCGCGGTCGGCACGAGCGAGGGTCTCGAAGCCGCCGTCAAGATCCTCAAGTACGGCTGAGCGGCCGATGGACCACACCGCGCTGTCCCTGATCGAGCTGGGGGCGGTCTTCTTCGTGCTGGGCGCGCTCGGGCGCCTGGCCGGCAAGATCGGCCTCTCCCCCATCCCGCTCTACCTGCTCGGCGGCCTGTGCTTCGGCTCCGGCGGCCTGATCCCCCTGACCGACATCGGCGGTTTCACGCACCTGGCCGGCGAAATCGGCGTCGTGCTGCTGCTGTTGCTGCTCGGCCTCGAGTACTCCGCGGCCGAGCTGTTCACCGGGCTGCGCCGGTCCTGGACGGCCGGCCTGCTCGACATCGTCCTCAACGCGGCGCCCGGCGCGGCCGTCGCGCTGCTGCTGGGCTGGGGCCCGGTCGGCGCGATGGTGATGGCGGGCGTCACGTACATCTCGTCGTCCGGGATCGTCGCGAAGGTGCTCGGCGACCTCGGCCGGCTGGGCAACCGCGAGACGCCGGTGGTGCTGTCGATCCTCGTGTTCGAGGACCTCGCGATGGCGCTCTACCTGCCGATCCTCACCGCGGTGCTGGGCGGGGTCTCCCTCCTCGGCGGCCTGGAAGCCGTCGGCATCTCGCTGCTGGTGATCACCGTGGTGCTGGTGGTCGCGCTCAAGTTCGGCCGGTACGTCTCGGCGGCCGTCGACAGCCCGGACCGCGAGGTGTTCCTGCTCAAGGTCCTCGGCGCGGCCCTGCTGGTGGCCGGGCTGGCCTCGGCGATGCAGGTGTCGGCGGCGGTCGGCGCGTTCCTGCTCGGCATCGCCATTTCGGGTTCGACGGCGGAGAACGCGACCCGCATGCTCGAGCCGTTGCGCGACCTGTTCGCCGCGGTGTTCTTCGTCGTCTTCGGCCTCAACACGAACCCGGCCTCGATCCCGCCGGTGCTCGGCTGGGCGATCGTGCTGGCGGTGGTGACGACGCTGACGAAGGTCGCCACCGGCTGGTGGGCGGCGCGCCGCCAGGGCATCGGCAAGATGGGCCGCGCCCGAGCCGGCGCGGCTCTGGTGGCTCGCGGCGAGTTCTCGATCGTGATCGCGGGGCTGGCGGTGACGGCGGGCGCGGTGGAAGGCGAACTGGCGGCACTGGCGACGGCGTACGTCCTGCTGATGGCGATCCTCGGCCCGACGGCGGCCCGGGTCGTCGAGCCGATCGTCCGCGCCCTGCAACGGAAGACGGCCACCAAGACCGCCCCGGTGGAAGCGAACTAGCGCAGGTCCGTCCGGCCCGCCGACGGCACGTGCTCGCCGCCGGTGACGGCCGGGTGGGTCGTCGCCGCGGGCGGGATGCCCAGCAGGGGGACCGCGGCCGAGGTCCGGGCCAGGTCCAGCGTCACCCGGCCCGGCTGGGCGGGTCCGCGGATGAAACTGCCGTCCGTGCCGCCGATGATCAGCGCCAGTGCGTGACCGCGGGGCACGATGTGGTCCGTCGACGCCAGCCGGAACGTCATCGTGTAGGCCGTGCCGGGCAGGAGCGGGCGTTCCTGGGACAGGGACGCGTAGTTCGCCAGGTCCGCCCAGCCGCGGCTGAGGATCGTGTAGCTCACCTTCTTCACGTCGGCGGAGGCGATCCGGTAGCAGGCGTCGTCACCGGCGGAAGACGAGCCCCAGCAGTTCTCCGACGTTCCCGTCTTGATCCCCTCGCCGCTGCCGGCGAAGTTGCGGATCGTCGCCGGGCCGAGGTCCACGAGCAGGGCCGAAAGCCGGGCGGACGCCGTGCTCGGCGTGGCCGTCACGGTCACCGAAGTGGTGCCGGAGACCTGCAGGTCCGAGGTCAGTGTCCCGGTCGAGTAGGTCAGAGCGGCGCTGCCCGGGTTCGTCACCCAGGTGTCCTCGCCGACGCTCGGGTTGTCGGTGAACGACGCCGTGCCCGAGGCCGCCGACGTGCCGAGCGTGCCGGACGGGTGCGGTCGCAGGATCGTCGCCACCGCACCGGCCGCCGGGTACGCGCTCTGGTCCGCCCACTGGTCGGGCTGCCGCTCGACGCTGGCCTGCGGCCCGTTCTGGACGCCGTTGTCGATCCCGAGCAGGTAGTGGTCGAACCACCGGTGCAGCAGGTCGACCCAGTCCGCGCGCCGGTAGTCGAACGGGTCGACGTGCCCGGTCTGCGCCAGCCAGATCTTCTTCTCGACGTTCAGCCCGGCCCACCACTGTCCGAAGTGGATGGTCTTGACGTTGAGGTCGTTGACGCCGTGGGACAGCAGCACGCTGGCCCGCACGTTGCCCGCGCTCCGCACGTAGTCCCGGTCCGCCCAGAGCGGCCCGTAATCGCCGTTCGCGGTGGCGCCGGAGGCCAGGACCTGGTTCTGCGCCGCACAGTTTTGCCCGCTGTTGCGGGCCTCGACCGTGCGCGCGAGCCCGTCCGGGTTGAAGCCGAAGGTCGCGCCGTCCGAGCGGTAGTAGTCGTACCAGGAGCTGATCGCCGAGATCGGGACGATGGTCTTGAGGCCCGCGACCCCGGTCGCCGCGACGCCGTTGGCGATCGTGCCGTCGTAGGACTTGCCGATCATCCCGACGTTCCCGGTGGTCCAGTCCGCGGTCACCGCGCTGCCGCCGGTCTTCGCGCTGTAGCCGGTCGCGCGGCCGTTCAGCCAGTCGACGACCTTGCGCGCCGAGCCGACGTCCGAGGCGCCACCGACGTCCGCGCAGCCGGCCGACCGGTTCGTCCCGGCCAGGTCGACCAGCACCACGGCGTACCCGCGCGGCACGAAGTAGTTGTCGTAGAACAGCGGGAACTTCACCGGTTTCCCGGCGCTGTCGTAGGACTTCAGCTCGCTTTCGTTGCCGCGCCCGCAGCACGAGTAGTACGGGCTGGCGTCCATGATCACCGGAACGCGTGACGTCGCTTCACCCGGCCGGATGATGTCGGCGGCAACGCGGTCGGACCGCCCGTCGCCGTCGCCGTCGCGGCCGATGTCGACCCAGACGGTTTCGCGGATCGCCTTCGCGTAGTCGTAGACCGGTTCGCTCCCCGGCGTGGCCGCGGCGGCGGGGACCACCGCACCGGACAGGAGCACCGCGAGGATCCCGCTCACCACTCCGAGTCGCATACCCGTCACGCTAGCGACCCGGCGCCCCCGCTCACCACGGCGGAAAGTCGGGCGTGCGGAGGGTGGCCGCGCTCAGAGCTCGACGTTGCGGTAGAGCGCGCCGACCTCGGTCTTCGTCAGCCGCCGGATCGAGCCGACGCGCTGGTTGCCCAGCTGGACGTCGCCGACCGCGGTGCGGACCAGCTTCAGCACCGGGTGCCCGGTGTCCTTGAGCAGGCGGCGCACGATGTGCTTCTTGCCCTCGTGGATGACCAGTTCCACCAGCGACTTGCCGGAGTGCATGTCCTTCACGCGGAACTGGTCGACCTTGACGATGCCGTCCGGCAGCTCCCAGCCCTTGCGCAGCTCCTTGCCGAGCCCGCGCGGCACAAGGCCGTCGACCTCGGCGAGGTAGGTCTTGAGCACCCGGTAGGACGGGTGCATCAGCCGGTGCCCGAGGTCGCCGTCGTTGGTGAGCAGCAGCAGGCCCTCGGTGTTCTCGTCGAGCCGTCCGACGTGCACGACACCGGGCGTCTCCTCGTAGCGGCCGCGCAGGTAGTCGCCGACGCAGGGGCGGCCGCGGTCGTCCGACATGGTCGAATGCACGCCCTTGGGCTTGTTCAGTGCGAGGTAGATGAGGTCGTCGCGCAGGTTCACGCGGGTGCCGTCGACGTGGATGATCGCCTCGTCGGGGTGGACGCGGCGACCCAGCTCGGTGACGACCTCGCCGTCCACCTCGACCCGGCCGGCCGCGATCAGGTCTTCCGCCGCCCGCCGGGAGGCGACCCCGGCCTGCGACAGCACCTTCTGCAGGCGGATGCCGTCGGGGTGTTCACTGGATGTCATCGATGGTGTCCACTTCGGGTAGCAGCGGAGCGATCGGGGGCAGGTCGTTCAGTGACGACAGCCCCAGTCGCTCCAGGAACAGCTCGGTCGTCACGTACAGCGTGCCGGTCGTCTCGGGATCGGTTCCCATCTCCTCGATGAGGCCGCGCGCGAGCAGCGTCCGGATCACGCCGTCCACGTTCACGCCGCGCACCGCGGCAACCCGCGCGCGGGTCACCGGCTGCCGGTACGCGATCACGGCGAGGCTCTCCAGCGCGGCCCTGGTCAGCTTCGACCGCTGGCCGTCCAGCAGGAGCTTCTCCACGAACGGGGCGTAGACGTCCCTAGTGTAGAACCGCCACCCTTCACCGACGCGCCGCAGGTCGATCCCGGACGCCCGGTCGGTGAACTTCTGCGCCATGGTCCGCAGGGCGACGACGATCCGCGACTTCGGCTGGCCGAGCGTCTCGGCGAGCAGTTCTTCGCCGGCGGGCGAGTCGACGATGAGGAGAAGCGCTTCGAGAGCGGCTTCGAGGGCCTCGTCGGAGGTGACGTCCGGCATGGAGTCGGAGTCACCGGCGGCGACCAGATCGGACTCGGGATCCTCCGGCCCCGGCTCGGGCTCGGGCTCGGGCTCGGGCTCGGCGACGGCCTCCGGCTCCCCAGGCGCGGCACTTTCACGTGAAAGTGCCCCCTCGGGCGCAGGCTCGGCAGCGGCTTCGGGCTCGGCGGGCGCGGGCTCGGCAGGCGCCTCGGGCTCGGGGGGTGCTTCCCCGACCAGCGGCTCCGCCGGGTCGCCGTCCTCGGTCACCGGCTCGCCGGACAGCGCCTCCTCCAGCGCCAGCTCCGCCGCGGCCTCCGCCGGCTCGCCCACCGGCGGTTCCGGCGGCTCGGGCGGGGACACCTGCTCGTTGCTCACCCGTACTCCTCTTCGTCTCCGAACGCGCGGTCCAGCTCGGCCGCCGCGGAGGCTTCTTCCTTCGAGCCGCCCGTCCAGCGGACGTGCAGCTCGGCCAGTGCCTCGCTCTGCTCGAACTGGACCGTCGCCTCGCGGTAGAGCTCCAGCAGCGCCAGGAAGCGCGCCACGATCTCCACCGTGTGCTCGCAGTCGTCGACCAGCTCGCCGAACGTCGCCTGGCCGCGTTCGGCCAGCATCACCCGCAGGATCGCCGCGTGCTCGCGCACCGAAATGCGGCCCATGTGGATGTGGGCGATCGACACCGTCGGCGGCGGCTTCGGGCGGAACACCGCCACCGCGATGTCGGCGAACTTCTGCGGCGTCACGCCCAGCATCACCTCGGGCAGCAGCCCGACGAACCGCTCCTCCAGCGCCACCGACCGCGGGTAGCGCCGCAGCGCGTTCTGCTCCAGCTCGCCGAACAGCGCCGCCACCTGCTTGTACGCGCGGTACTGCAGGATCCGCGCGAACAGCAGGTCGCGGGCTTCGAGCAGCGCGAGGTCGTCTTCGCTCTCCACCTCGGCCGAGGGCAGCAGCCGGGCCGCCTTCAGGTCCAGCAGCGTGGCCGCGATGACCAGGAACTCCGTCGTCTCGTCGAGGTTCCAGTCGGTGCCCAGCGCGCGCGTGTATGCGATGAAGTCGTCGGTGACCTGGTGCAGCGCCACTTCGGTGACGTCGAGCTGGTGCTGCGAGATCAGCTGCAGCAGCAGGTCGAACGGCCCTTCGAAGTTGGCCAGCCGCACCTTGAACTTCGACGTGCTCAGTTCTTCGGTGTTGACGCCTTCGGGGATCATCCCGCCGTGCACCGTCTGGTGCTCTTCGGGTACCTGTTCCTCCGGAGCCGGTGCCGGCTCGTCCATCAGCCCTCGGTTTCGCCGCCGTCTGAGCCGACCACCCGCAGCCGCTGCACCAGCACCGATTCCTCGCCGTTCTGGTCGAAGTCGGCCAGCAGCACCGCGACGGCCTCGCGGACCAGCCGGCCGCGGTCGACGACCAGGTCGTGCTTCGCGCGCAGCGTCAACCGGGCCTGCTCCATGGCGACGAGCTCGTCGCCGGAGACGTACACGGTGATCTTCGCGTCGTGCTTGGTCCGGCCCGAGCCGTGCGGGGCCGCGCTGCGGGCCAGCTGGTCCGCTCGGCCGTTGCCCGAGGGCTTGGGCTTCGCGGCGGGCTCGACGGGCTCGGGGGGTGCCTGGGGAGGGAGATCGAGGGCGGGACTGGAGGTGATCCTGAACAGTTCCGACGCTCCCGGCAGGGAGGCGCGCCTGCTCACCGAGCGATCACCTCGCGGGCCAGCTGGCGGTACGCCGCCGCGCCGGCCGACTTGGGCGCCCAGGTCGTGATCGGCTCACCCGCGACCGTCGTCTCGGGGAACCGCACGGTGCGGTTGATGACCGTGTCGAACACGGTCTCGCCGAATGCCTCCACCACGCGAGCCATGACCTCCTTCGAATGCAGGGTTCTCGGGTCGTACATGGTGGCGAGAATCCCGACTATGTCCAGTTTGGGGTTGAGGCGTTCCTGCACCTTCTCGATGGTGTCGATCAGGAGGGCGACGCCTCGCAGACTGAAGAACTCGCACTCCAGCGGGATGATCACGCCGTCCGCGGCGGTCAGCGCGTTCACCGTGAGCAAGCCGAGCGAGGGCTGGCAGTCGACAAGAACATAGTCGTAGTCGTTCATGACCGGACGAAGGACCCGTAACAACGTGTGCTCGCGCCCTACCTCGGCGACGAGCTGGACCTCCGCGGCGGACAGGTCGATGTTGCTCGGCAGCAGGTCAACGCCGTCCACGCGGGTTTTCATCAGCACGTCGGTGGCGCTGACCGAGCGCTCCATGATGGCGTTGTAGACCGTCTGGTCCAGTTCGTGCGGCTGGATGCCCAGGCCGACGGCGAGCGCGCCCTGCGGGTCGAAGTCGACGAGCAGCACCTTGCGCCCGTACTCGGCGAGGGCGGCACCCAGGTTGATGGTCGACGTGGTCTTGCCGACGCCGCCCTTCTGGTTGCACATCGCCATGATCTTGGCCGGACCGTGCTTGTCCAGCGGCGCCGGGTCGGGGTGCTCGCGGATCGGGCGGCCGGTCGGCCCGATGCCCTCGAGCTTCACCTTCTTGCCGTTGCGCTCCTGCGGCTCGTCGCCGTCGTGGAGTTCCGGCGTCGCGATCTTGACGTCGTTGAGGTTCGCCGCCGCCGACCCGGCGGACTCGGCCGGGAGGGCCGGCTGGTTCGGTGTCGACATGGCGAGAAGGCTCCTTGTTCGTCGCGTCCGCCGCAGCCTATGTCCGGAGTCCGAGCCCCGGCAAAGCAACGCGCCGGACTCGACGGGGCAATGTCACTCGACCGTCGGTGCAGGCCGGCAAGGCCCTTGACTCGAAAAACACAGCGGCGCGCAGCGCCTCCGTTGAGGGCGGTGGTGGGGGCATGGATGGATAGGGCCGTCTAGCCCAGTGCTCGCGGGTGCGCCGTCGCGTAGACCTCGCGCAAGGTGTTGACCGTGACCAGCGTGTACACCTGGGTCGTCGTCACCGAGGCGTGGCCGAGCAGTTCTTGGACGACCCGGACGTCCGCGCCGCCTTCGAGCAGGTGCGTGGCGAAGGAGTGGCGGAGCGTGTGCGGCGACACCGCGGCCTTGATCCCCGCCCGTTCGGCGGTGTCCTTGAGGACCTGCCACGCGCTCTGCCGCGACAGCCGGCTGCCGCGGGCGTTGAGGAACAGCGCCGCCGTGCCGCGGCCGTGGGCGGCGAGCGCCGGGCGGGCGCGGACGGTGTAGGCGTGCAGCGCGGCGAGCGCCGGACGGCCGATCGGCACCAGCCGCTGCTTGCCGCCCTTGCCGTCGAGCAGCACCGTGCGCTCGGCGTCGTCCACGTCGTCGACGTCCAGGCCGACCGCCTCGGAGATCCGGGCGCCGGTGGAATAGAGCAGCTCCAGCAGTGCCCGGTCGCGCAGCGGGCGCTCGCCGTCCGGGGGCGGGGTCTCCAGCAGCCGCAGCACGTCGTCGACCGGCAGCGCCTTGGGCAGCCGCTTGGCCGGGGTCGGCGGCCGGACTTCGCGGGCCGGGTTGTGCTCGGTGAGGCCCTCGGCGTGCGCGAACTTGTGCAGGCCCCGCACGGCGACCAGGGCACGGGCGGCCGACGACGCGGCCAATGGCTGGTGCACGTCGTCGCCTTCGCGCAGGGCGGCACCGAACGCCGTGACGTGCGCGGAGGTGACGTCGGCGATCTTCGCGACGCCCAGGCCGTCGAGGTGCGCGGCGTACCGGCGCAGGTCGCGGGCGTAGCTGTCCAGGGTGTTGCGCGCGGTCCCGCGTTCGACGACCAGGTGGTCGAGGTACGCGGCGATCACACCGTCGGTGCTGCCCGGGGCTGCCACGCCGTCACCTTAGGCCGCCCGGCGCTCGTGACCCGGCAGAAACCCCGTTCTCAGGTGGGCGCGGTTACCGTGGAGCCATGGGGTCCGACGAGCTCCGCATCGGGACGGCCGAGCGTGAGGAAGCGGCGAGACTGCTCGCCGACCACTTCGGCATGGGCCGCATCACGCCGGACGAGTACGAGACCAGGGTGACCGGCGCCTACGCGGCGGCGACGCTGGGCGACCTGCGGCCGCTGTTCCGCGACCTGCCGCCGCCGCACCCGGGGTTCTTCGGGCCGCCGTCGGCGCCGCTCCACGCGCAGCCCACCGCGCAGCTGCCGGTGTACGGGCTGAACCCGTACGCGCCACCACCGGCCCCGGTGCCGTACTCGGTCCCGTACTCCCACCGGTCCAAGACCGTGGCCGGGGTGCTGCAGATCGTGCTGCCCTTCGGCGTCGGCCGGTTCTACACCGGCCAGGTGGGGCTGGGCCTGCTACAGCTGTTCGTCTGCCTGATCACCGTCGGCGCCGGCACGCTGTGGCCGCTCATCGACGGCATCGTGCTCCTGGTCAACGGCGGCTCCGACGCCGAAGGCCGCCCCCTGCGCCCCTGACCGTCGCCGAACGCAGTGAATGACTCATTCCTGGCGTCTGACGCCAGGAATGAGTCATTCACTGCAGCGCGAGCGGGGTCAGGACTGCTTGCGCTTGGCGAACGCCGTCGGGCGGTCCTCCCACGGCGCGTCCGCCGGCCGCGGCGAAGCCACGCCGGTGAGCACCGCGTGCGTGGCCAGCACCCCCGAGACCGTGGCGCCGTTGAGCAGCTCGCCCGCCAGGGCCATCCGGACCGCCTCGGCGAGCGGGAACTTGCGGATGACCAGATCCGCCTCCTCCTCGCCGAGCACCTCGCGGTCCACTTCGGACAGCCCACGGGCGAGGAACACCCGCACGACCTCGTCGGTGAAGCCGGGCGACGCCGCGACGTCGACCAGCGTCACCCAGTCGTCAGCGGCCAGCCCGACCTCCTCGACCAGTTCCCGGCGAGCTGTGCCCACCGGGTCCTCGCCGAGGTGGTCGATGAGCCCCGCGGGCAGCTCCCACAGCCGGTGCCCGATCGGGTGCCGGTACTGGTGGATGAGCGTGACCTGCTGCTCGTCGTCCAGCGCGACGATCGCCACCGCGCCGAGGTGCTCGATCACCTCGCGGACCGCGGTGTCGCCACCCGGCATCACGACGTCGTCGATCCGCAGGCCGACGACGCGTCCGATGTGGACGTCGCGGCTCGAAGCGACGCTGAACTCGTGCTCGCCCGGGGCGGTCATCGGGCCGCCACCGGCGCTTCGGGCAGCTCGACCGGCAGCCGCTCGGCGACCTTGCGGTCCACCACGGCCTTGACGAACGCGCTGAACAGCGGGTGCGGCCGGGTCGGGCGGCTCTTGAGCTCGGGGTGCGCCTGCGTGCCGACGAAGAACGGGTGCTTGTCGGCCGGCAGCTCGACGAACTCGACCAGGTGGTCGTCCGGCGAGGTGCCGGAGAACACGAGGCCCGCGTCCGAGAGCTGCTTGCGGTAGGCGTTGTTGACCTCGTAGCGGTGCCGGTGCCGCTCGGAGACCTCGGTGGTGCCGTAGGCCTTCGCGACCTGCGAACCCGGCTTCAGCTTCGCCGGGTAGGCGCCCAGGCGCATGGTGCCGCCCATGTCCCGCTCCCCCGCGACGACGTCGCGCTGGTCGGCCATGGTCGAGATCACCGGGTGCTTGGTGTTCTCGTCGAACTCCGACGAGCCCGCGTCCTTGATGCCGGCCAGGTGCCGGGCGGCCTCGATGACCATGCACTGCAGGCCCAGGCACAGGCCGAGCAGCGGGACGCCGCGGGTGCGGGCGTACTCGATGGCGCCGACCTTGCCCTCGATGCCGCGGATGCCGAACCCGCCCGGGATCAGCACACCGTCCACATCGGACAGCACGGACGCGGCGCCGGACGCGGTCTGCGCGTCGTCGGAGGCGACCCAGACGATCTCGACCTTGGCGCGGTGGGCGAACCCGCCCGCACGCAGGGCCTCGGTGACCGACAGGTAGGCATCCGGCAGGTCGATGTACTTGCCGACGACCGCGATCCGCACGATCTCGTTCGGGTTGTGCACGCGGTCGAGCAGGTCGCCCCACACCGTCCAGTCGACGTCGCGGAACGGCAGCCCGAGGCGGCGGACGACGTAGGCGTCGAGCGCCTCGCGGTGCAGCACCTTCGGGATGTCGTAGATGGACCGCGCGTCCGGGCAGGCGATGACGGCCTCGGTGTCGACGTCGCACATCAGGCCGATCTTGCGCTTGAGGTCCTCCGGGATCTCCCGGTCGGCCCGGCAGACCAGCGCGTCGGGCTGGATACCGATGTTGCGCAGCGCGGCGACGGAGTGCTGGGTCGGCTTCGTCTTCAGCTCACCCGACGGCGCCAGGTACGGCACCAGCGAGACGTGCAGGAAGAAGCAGTGGTCGCGGCCGACGTCGTGGCGGACCTGGCGGCAGGCCTCCAGGAACGGCAGGGACTCGATGTCGCCGACCGTGCCGCCGACCTCGGTGATCACGACGTCCGGCGACTGGCCGGTTTCGTCCGGCCCGGCGGCCGCGGTGATCCGGGCCTTGATCTCGTCGGTGATGTGCGGGATGACCTGCACGGTGTCGCCGAGGTACTCGCCGCGGCGCTCCTTGGCGATCACCTCGGAGTAGACCTGGCCGGTCGTGACGTTGGCCTTGCCGTCGAGGTCGCGGTCAAGGAACCGCTCGTAGTGGCCGATGTCGAGGTCGGTCTCGGCGCCGTCGTCGGTGACGAACACCTCACCGTGCTGGAACGGGTTCATCGTCCCGGGGTCGACGTTGAGATAGGGGTCGAGCTTCTGCATCGTGACGCGAAGCCCGCGCGCGGTAAGGAGCTGACCCAGGCTGGAAGCCGTGAGTCCCTTACCCAGAGAGGAGGCGACGCCTCCGGTGACAAAGACGTACTTGGTTGCCCGTGACTGAAGTCCCACGGGCCGCCAGCATATCCCACGACTGCGGATCCGCGCGCTGTGACTCGCCCGACCCGCGGGTTACGGCCTGAGCCACCCACCCGGGTGACTCAAGCCGCGGCCTTCGCCGGGCGCAGCCGCGGCCGGCCGGTGAGGGCCCGGCTCCCCGGCAGCCGCCGCAGGGTCTCCACGATCAGGATCGTCAGCACGATCGTCGCCAGGTAGATGAGCACGCTCAGCCACGGCGCGCCGAAGCGCTCCGCCACGTGCGGGATCGCCGGGCCCAGCAGCGCCAGGGCGAGCGGGTGCACGAGGAAGATGCTGAACGACCGGTTCGCCGCCCACGAGACCACCCGGGCCCCGCGACTGCCCTCCCGGCGGCGCGCCGCCCACCGCGTCGCCAGCGCGTAGATGGCCGCGATCACGGTAAGGAACCACGGGATCAGGTACGGCTGGAACGGGTCGCTGGCCACCTGCGGAAAAGTTCCATTGTGGACAGTGCGGAAGTAGAACCACTCGGTGCCCGCCAGCACGGCCAGGAACACCCCGCCCAGCAGCAGCCGGTGCCGCCCGGCCCAGGCGTGCACGGCCTCGAAGTGCATGGCCACCACGGCGCCGAACAGCGTGTAGAACTGGTACGGCAGGAGCGTGCCGTACAGGTGGGTGATCGTCTCGTAGCCGACGCCGAACGGCTGGTAGGTCATGAACAGCGTCACGCCGACCTGCACCAGCCCACTGCCGAGCAGCAGCCACTTGTGCTTGCCCTCGGTGGCCCGCAGCAGCTTCATCAGCACCGGGAACAGCAGGTAGACCTGCATCGTCACGAGCAGGAAGTACAGGTGGTACCAGGCCCCGCCGGTGACGAGGTCCTTCAGCAGCAGGCGCATCGACGCCTCGAGCGAGCCCGGCTGCTGCTCCCCGGTCACCAGGCCGTACGCCCAGAAGAACATCGACCACGCGAGGTAGGGCGTCGCGACCAGCGGGAGCCGCCGCCGCCAGAAGTCGCCCGCGGTGAACTCGCGGCTGCGGTTCTGGAACACCAGCACGAACCCGGTGAGCGCGAAGAAGGCCTCGCGGGTGAAGTGCAGCGGCGTCTCGACGGCGTTGGCGCCGACGTCCTGCGCGAAGTTCGTCGCGCCCACCACGTGGATGAGGATGACGCAGGCGAACGTGATCAACCGGAACAGGTCGATCTGGTGGAGGTAGGGCGCTTTGCCGCCCGCTCTCGGAGGGCGGGCGGGAGCCTCGAGCGTGGCCTGGGCAGTCGTCATCGTGCCGCCGATCCGGCACCGTCGTCGGCGTGGTTCACGTTGTCAGACTTGCCACCCATTCTGTGAATTTCCCATGAAGCCGCTGGGAAGCGCCTGTTGGCGGGGCCTCTGGGGCGTGTCGGATATGCCACTTTTGCTGGGGCTGCGCGGTTACCGTGATCATGTTAGTGCTCAGCGTGAAGGGCCACCACGCGGGCGTGACGCCGCTCGCGTGATGGCCCTTACGTGAAAAGCACTCAGAAAGCGGTGGCCCCGTTCGGCGTGCCGAACCCGGTCGGGCCGTCGTAGCCGGTCACGGCGGTGCAGAGGTAGCTGCCACCACACGAGCCGTTGCTGCCGCCGCTCACATCGTTGAGCGACGCTGTGTGCGAGTACACAGTGTTCGCGCCCGCGACGCCGCCGACCCCGCCCAGTGCGTAGACGGCGCCGACGACCGGAGCCGCCACGCTCGTGCCGCCGAACACCATCCAGCCGGAGCGGCCCTGGTAGGCCGTGCTGTCGTAGACGGCCACGCCGGTGGCCGGGTCGGCGACGGCGCTGACGTCGGCGACCGTGCGCCTGCCGCAGCCGCTGTCGGTCTGCCACGACGGCTTGGTGATGTAGGCCGAGCAGCCGCTGCCCGCGCCGCTCCACGCCGTCTCGCTCCAGCCGCGGGTGTTCGACGCCTTCTTCAGGCTGGTGCCGCCGACCGCGGTGACGTACCGGGACGCGGCCGGGAACTCGACGCCGTAGCCGGAGTCGCCCGAGCTGACCGTGATCGCGACACCGGGGTGGTTGAAGTACTGGCCTTCGGAGCTCGCCTCGCCGGAGAACTCGGCGCCGCCGTAGCTGTTGCTGACCACTTCGGCGCCCAGGCGGACGGCGGTGTTCACCGCGGTGCCGAGGTTGGCGAAGCTCGACGAGGTGCCTTCGACCAGCAGGATGTTGCACTTCGGGCAGATCGCCGAGGCCATGTCGAGGTCGAGGGAGATTTCCTGGGCCCAGCCGCCGTCCTTGCGCGGGTAGCCGCTGCCGCCGTTCTGGTCGGCCTTGGCGAAGCAGGGGGTGGTGCTCGCGTCGATCGACGACGGCGTGCAGGACCCGAGCGCCGGGATGCCGTACTGGCCGCGGTAGACGTTGACGTCGGCGAAGGCGGTCGGGGCGTCGTAGGCGTCCACGATGGCGATCGTGCGGCCCGCACCGGCGCTGCCCGCGAGGGAGGCGAGGTTGTACGCGGACTGCAGGTCGGCCGGGCCGAGCCCGGACGGCGTGGCCGCCGCGGCGAAGCCGGTGTCGGTGTCGATCCAGGCGTTGCACGCGGCGAACCCGGCGGGCGCGACCGAGCAGACGCGCTGCGCGTGGCCATGGCCGGCGGGCGCCGCTTCGGCGACGCCGGTGACGGTCAAGGCGAGGGTGAAGGCGGCAGCCAATACTGGTGCACTACGCACGGTGAACCTCCCGGACGGCAGGGACCCCGGTCGGCGAGACCGGTGAACGAAGACCGTAAGCAGCCGTTCGGACGCGTGACACAGACCAAAGTCGGGTCGCCGTTGGTGCGAATGGCTGAAAAACCGGGCACCCGGGCGCATTCGTCGCTAAACCGGACGGGCACTCAGCCTGCGGGCCGCTGACCGGGTTCTTCCCCGAAGAGGGAACGCAGCGTCACTTCGCGGTTGACGCGCACATGCTCGACCGCAGACGCCTTCGCGCGTTCGGCGTCCCCCGAAGCGATGGCTTCGCAGAGTCGCCGGTGCTCGTCGAGCAGCTCGGCCCAGTGCTCGTTCTGGCTCGTGAGCCAGCGCAGCCTGCCCTCGAGCGGCTGCAGCATGGCCGAAAGCAGCGCGTTGCCCGCGATGGCCACGATCTCGTCGTGGAAGCGCGAGTTCAGCACGGTGATCCGGGCCGCGTCGCCACGGGCCGTGGCCCGGGCGGCGTCGGCCAGGACGCGTTCGAGCCGCTTCAGCTCGGCCGCCCCCGCCCGGGTCGCCGCCAGGCCGGCGGCCAGCCCTTCGAGCGCCTCGCGGACGTCGAACAGCTCCTCGACGTCGACCCGTGCCAGCTGCCGGACGACGACCCGCCGCGGCGACTGGACGACGAGGAACCCCTCGGCCTCCAGGCTGCGGATGGCCTCGCGGACCGGCACCCGCGAGACGCCGAGGTCTTCGGCCAGCTCGCGTTCGACCAGCCTGTCGCCCGGGCGGAGCCGGCCGGTCAGGATCCGCTCGCGCAGCTCCTCGCGCACCCGCTGCCGGGTGGCCGCGAGGGGTTGCCGCTCGTTCACCGCGCCCCCTCCTTCAACACCGCCGTAACCGGCCGTTACACGAGTTTATCGGCCGGAGGGTTGACTCGCGTGGACGCCGGGGTGATATTTGGGATTCAAAGTTTGGTATCCCAAATCGTCGTCACCGTACTGCATCAAACGGGGCTTCGCCCCGGCCGGGGGCTCCGCCACCCGGAACCCCCGAGAGCATCCGTAGATCGGAGGGCCCGCATGACCGCCGCCCCGCTCACCGAACCTTCTCAAGAGACGACCACTCCGCCCGATCCCCGGCTCTGGAACGAGGACCTCGCCCCCGCGAAGGAACGCCGGTGGAAGGTCTACGACATCTTCGCGCTGTGGATGTCCGACGTGCACAACCTCGGCAACTACACCTTCGCGGCCGGGCTGTTCGTGCTCGGCCTCTCGGCCTGGCAGGTGTTCACCGCCCTGCTCTTCGGGTTCATCATCATCTACGCCGGCATGAACCTGATGGGCCGGATCGGCCAGCGCACCGGCGTGCCGTTCCCGGTCGTGGCGCGGATCAGCTTCGGCACCTTCGGCGCCAACCTGCCCGCGCTGATCCGCGCCATCATCGCGATCTTCTGGTACGGCATCCAGACCTACCTCGCGAGCGTCGCCATCACCCTGCTCGTGCTGGCCATCGACCCGGGCCTGAAACCCCTGACCGAACACGGTTTCCTCGGTCTGCACGCCCTCGGCTGGATGTGCTTCGTCGCGCTGTGGGCGGTCCAGGCGCTGATCCTGACCCGCGGCATGGAGTCGGTGCGCAAGTTCCAGGACTGGTGCGGACCGGCGATCTGGGTCGTGATGATCGCCCTCGCCGTCTGGATCCTCGCCGCCGGGCACTGGAACATCTCCTTCACCAGCAGCCCGAAACAGCTGTCCACCGGGGAGCAGATCCGGCAGTGGTTCGGCGCGGCCGGGCTGATCCTGGCCACCTACGGCACGCTCATGCTCAACTTCTGCGACTTCTCGCGGTTCGCGCCGGACCAGAAGACGGTGAAGCGCGGCAACTTCTGGGGCCTGCCGATCAACTCGACGGCGTTCGCGCTGCTGTCGGTGATCGTGACCGCGGGGAGCATGCAGGTGTTCGGCGAGGCGATCACCGACCCGGCCGAGCTGCTGGCCAAGGTGCACAACACGCCGGTGCTCATCGTCGGCGCGCTGACGTTCGCCATCGCCACCATGGGTGTCAACATCGTCGCCAACTTCGTCTCCCCCGCCTACGACCTGGCCAACATCTGGCCGAAGCGGATCACCTTCACCATCGGCGGGATGATCAGCGCGGTCGCGGCGCTGTGCGTGCTGCCGTGGAAGCTGTACTCCTCGCCGGCGGTGGTCAACTACTTCCTCGGCGGGCTCGGCGCGTTCCTCGGCCCGCTGTTCGGGATCATGATCGTCGACTACTACCTGATCCGGCGCGGCAAGGTCGACGTCGCCCAGCTGTTCGTCGACGGCGGCAGCTACCCCCGCGTGAACCCGCGGGCGCTGGTGACGTTCTTCCCGACCGCGGCTCTGTCCGCCGTCATCGCGCTGGTGCCGTTCTTCGCGCCGGCCGCGCCGTACTCGTGGTTCATCGGCACCGCGTCCTCGGCGGCCCTCTACTACGTGGTGTCGAGGAAGCATCGATGAGGATCGTCGTCACCAACTGCAACACCACCGAGGCGATGACGAAGGAGATCGAAGCCGGGGCACGCGCGGCCGCGAGCCCCGGCACCGAGATCCTCGCCCGGACGCCGCGCTGGGGACCGGAGTCGGCCGAGGGCTGGCTGGACAGCTTCCTGTCCGCGGCGGCCGTGCTGGACCTGTTGCGGGGCCTGGACGAACCGTTCGACGCCGTCGTGCTCGCCGGGTTCGGCGACCACGGCCGCGAGGGCGCGCGCGAGCTGCTGGACGTCCCGGTCGTCGACATCACCGAAGCCGCCGCCCACCTGGCCTGCCTGCTCGGCCGCCGCTACGGCGTGGTGACCACTTTGGACCGGACGTGCGGCCTGATCGAGGACAGCCTGCACGCCGCCGGGGTCGCGCAGAACTGCGTCACGGTCACCGGCGCCGGGCTCGGCGTGCTGGAGCTGACCGACGAGCGCCGCACCGAGTCGGCGTTGCTCACCGCCGGCCGCCGCGCACGGGACGCCGGAGCGGAGGTGCTGGTGCTCGGGTGCGCCGGGATGACCGGGCTGGACCGGAAGATCGGGGCGATGCTGGACATCCCGGTCATCGACGGCGTCGCGGCCGCGGTCCGGCTCGCGGAATCCCTGGTGGCGCTGGGGCTGAAGACCAGCCGCGCGGGGTCGTACGCGCGTCCGCTGGACAAGCGCCGCACCTGGCCTCATTGACACCTGCCTTCCGAGGACGTCAGAATCCCTGCAGCCGTACCGCCGCCCGGTGACGACGTGGGGATTTCGACGTCCCCGGAAGGCGGTCGACGTGCGAAGAGTTCTTTGCGCACTGGCGTTGTCGGTGAGCGTGGTGGTCCCGATGAGCGGGACGGCAGTGGCCGCGTCTCCACCGCACACCGTCGTGACCGACGGCGCCAAGCTCGCGAACATCAAGCAGGCCATCCGCAGCGGCCACGCGACCAAGGCCCAGCGGGACGCGCTGAAAGCCGTGCTGGCCAAGGCGGACACCGCGCTGACCGACGGGCCGTGGTCGGTCATGGACAAGCCGACCGCGCCGCCGAGCGGCGACAAGCACGACTACCTGAGCCAGGCGCCCTACTGGTGGGCGAGCCAGCCGAAGACGCCCGAGAACCCGCAGGGCTGCCCGTACGTCAGCAAGGACGGCCAGCGCAACCCGGAGGCCGACGCGATCACCGACCACACCTACCGGATGTGGGCGTGGGACGCGATGTACTACCTTTCGCTGGCCTGGTACTACACCGGCGACGCGAAGTACGCGAAGCGGGCGGCCCTGGACATCCGGACGTGGTTCCTCGACCCGGCCACCCGGATGAACCCGAACATGACGTACTCGCAGATCATCCCGTGCAAGACCACGATCAGCGGCACCGGGATCATCGACTCGACGCAGTCGTTCAGCCAGCTGATGGACGCGTTCGCGCTGCTCGACGGCGGCGCGCCGGGCTGGACCGGGAAGGACCGCTCGGGGATCAAGGCGTGGCTGACGCAGTACCTGAGCTGGATGCGGACCAGCCCGCAGGCGAAGCTGGAACTGGCCGCCACCAACAACCACGGCACGTTCCTCGACATGCAGAACGCGACGATCTCGGCGTACCTGGGTCACCGCGACGCGGCGCGGAAGATCGTGCTCGACGCGGAGCAGAAGCGGTTCCCGGTGCAGTTCGCCGCCGACGGCAGCCAGCCCCTGGAACTGTCGCGGACGATGTCGTGGCACTACGTCAACTTCAACCTGACGGCGTGGGGCCGCATGGCGGAGGTCGGGAAGAACCTCGGCGTCGACGTCTGGAAGTACCGGGCAGCGAACGGCGTGACGCTGCGGAAGGTCGTCGACCAGCTGATCCCGGGTGCGCTGCACGGGGCGGCAGCCTGGCCGCACCAGCAGATCGGCGTGTTCGACCAGTCGATCGCGGCGGACATCTTCCACGCGGCCGCCGAGGAGGCCCACGATGCCGACGCGGCGGCCGCGCTCAAGCAGATGCCGTTGCCCGCGGGCGGCGACACCTGGCCGGTGCGGGTGTCCTGCTTCCCACTGGACCCACCCCTGCGGTGAACGCAGTGAATGACTCATTCCTGGCGTCGGGCGCCAGGAATGAGTCATTCACTGCACGTCGGGCCGAGGTCAGTTGCCGGCCGGGGCGGTGACGCCCGGGGCGGGCGCCTGGGCGTTGCCCGCCACGCCGTAGCGGCCGGAGCCGCCGTCGAGCTGTTCCTTCAGCGCGAGGATGGTGCTCACCCGCCCGGCCGACGTGTCCGCGTTGTCCACAGTGGACAGGATCGACGTCGCCGAGGTGTCCGCCCGGACCACGCCCAGCGCGCCGGTGCCGTCCGCGGAACCGGCGTCGCCCGCCAGCACCGCGCCCGCGCCGCTGCGGTCGAGCTGCGTCGCGAACCGGGCGATCGTCGCCGCGCGGTCGCCCGCGCCGTCACCGCTCGCCTGGGCGCCGGTGAGCACGATCGCCAGCTGCGCGGGCTTGACGTCCTGACCGGCCTTGACGAACCCGCCGTCGGTGAGCCCGCCCAGCGCCGCCGCCAGCTCCTCGGGCGAGGACTGCGGTTTCGCCGTGGTCTTGTCCAGCAGCAGCACCGAACCCAGCAGCGCGCCGGCGAGCGTTCCGGAGTCGCCCGCCGTCGGGAACTTCGAACCGGCCGGCTGCAGCCGCGTGACGACGTCGCGGAGCTGGTCGGCCTTCTCGGGGTCGGCGAACGCCGACGTCAGCTGGATCTCCCCGGTCACCGCGGCGCCGGACTGGCCGACCAGCTGCTTGAGCGCGTCCCGGTCGGCCGGGCGCGCGTCCTCGGTGGTCACCAGCACCACCGACCGCTGGTCCAGCGTGCCGGCGACGACCTTCGGGCCCATCGAGCCGGCGAAGGCGTCGGCGTCGGTCAGCCGGGCGTTGAGCGCGTTGCGCTGCGCCTCCAGGTCGGCGACCTGGCTGCCGAGGTCCTTCTTCTCCCCCGCCAGGCCGGACAGCAGCGTGCCGTTCAGCGCCGTCGAGCCGAGCACGACGCCGACGGCCAGCGCGAGGAAGCAGGCGGCGATGGAAACGACGTGGTAGCGCAGCGAAATCACGTGAACAATCCCTTGACCCAGGCGTAGAACGAATTCCAGGTGTCCTTGAGCCAGTCGAGGTAGACCGAGCCCACGTCGGACACCAGCAGAGCCGCGGCGACCACCACGACCGCGGCGAGCACGAGCAGGACGACCGCGCCGATCGAGACCCGGTTGCGGTGCAGCGTCGCCACCGCCTTCCCGTCGACCAGCTTCGTGCCGAGCTTCAGCCGCGTCAGGAACGTCGACGGGTTCGAGCCGGACCGGCCGTGGTCGAGGAATTCGCGCAGGGTGGCCTGGAAGCCGACGGTGACGACCAGGGTCGCGCCGTGCGCGTCGGCCAGCAGCAGCGCGAGGTCCTCGGCGTTGCCCGACGCCGGGAACGTCACCGCGCCGATGCCGAGGTCCTGGATCCGCTCGACACCGGGGGCGTGCCCGTCGGGCTGGGCGGGCACCACGACCTCGCCGCCGCCGCGCAGGGTCGCGGTGCCGATGCCGGTGGGGTCGCCGACGACGACGTCCGGCTGGTAGCCCTGCACGCGCAGGGTGTCGGCACCGGCGTCGACCCCGATCAGCACCGGGCGGTGCTCGGCGATGTACTTCTTGAGCTTCTTGAGGTCTTCGGCGTGGCCGTTGCCGCCCGCGACGACCAGCACGTGCCGGTCCCGCAGCGGCACCTTCAGCTCGGGGACGCCGACGCCGTCGAGGATCAGCGTGCGCTCGCGGCGCAGGAACTCGATGGTGTTCGCCGAAAACGCTTCCAGCTGGGTCGACATCCCGGCCTTGGCCTCGATCATCTGGTCGGCGACGCTCTCGGCGGTCTGCAGGATGCCGGAGGCGACCTGCCGCTCGCCGACGTAGACGACGCCGTCGTGCAGCCGCAGCTTCGTGCCGTCCTTGATCGAGCGCAGCAGCTCGCCGCCGACCGAATCGACGAGCGGGATGCCGGCCGCGACGAGGATCTCCGGTCCCATGTTGGGGAACCGGCCGGAGATCGACGGCGACGCGTTGACCACGCCCGCGACCTCGGCCTCGACCAGGGCGTCGGCCGTCGCGCGGTCGAGGTCCAGCTGGTCGAGCACGACGATGTCGCCGGGACTGATCCGGCGCAGCAGCTCCCGGGTGCGGCGGTCGACCCGGGCGACCCCGGTGATCCCCGGCAGGGGTTCTTGATTCCGCGTGAGCAGACCCGTGAGCTTCATGTGGCCGATGGTGACAAATTTGCTCATGGGACGATGCTCGCCACGCCGTAGCCGGGGTGACTCGTTGTGGTGACCTCCCCCGCACGGGTCAGGCGTCCGACTCCTCCGACAGCGAGCCGAAATCGAGGTTCAGCCAGGGGCTGGCCGGGTCCTGAAGGAGCTGGTGGTGGACGCGCACGGCCGCCGGGTACCACTCACCGAACTCGCCGGAGTCGTCGTGCAACACCCGGCCCATGACGTACCCCGCCGACAGGTCGGCCCATGACTGGTGGTAGCGACGGGCGAGCGAACCGGCTTCGAGCACCATCAGCTCGGCGCTCAGCGCGTCGCAGTACCCGGCCGCCAGCCCGCCGCGGGCGATCGTGACCGCGCGGCCGACGTCCCAGGACAGCGCCGTCGTCACGCAGCCGTCCGCGTCGACCAGGCCGTCGGCGCGCAGCCGCCGTTCGCAGCGGGACACCCGGCGGACGGTGTCGCGCAGCTCGTCGGCCTGGTCCGCGGCGTCGTTCTCCGCGCACCACCGGTCCACCAGCTGCGCCCAGGTCAGCGGATCGAACTCGGCACCCGGCAGCCCGTACTCGGCGGCGAACCGCAGGCGCAGCATGAGGACGAGGTTGCCGGGCGTCAGCGCGTAGCCGTCGCCGATCAGGCCGGTCATGGTCGCGCGCCAGCCGGGCGGGTCGGGCACGCCCCACCAGTCCCGCAGGCTGCGCACCTCGGCGACGTAGTCGTGGTAGCGGCCGTCGAGCAGGTTCCAGGGCGCGGCGTTGAGCACGGCCAGGTGCGCGCCGCAGGCGAGCGCGTGCGCGATGGGCCCTTCGAGGTGCCCGTACGGCGCGGTGATCAGCCGCTCGACCTGCTCTTCGAGCGGCGTGACGTCGTCCGCGTGCGCGTCGAGCCACGGCTGCAGCGTCGCGCCGGGCAGCCGCCACTCGCCGCGGGTGCCGCGGTTGAACACGACGCGCTCGTGCCGCCCGACCCCGTCCACCGCCCAGTCGAGTGCGCCGCTCATGGCCACGACGTCCGGGCCGAAGTCCGGGAGCGCACCGCGGGTGAAGACCTGCAGGAACTCGTCGCCGCCGGTCTCGAAGTAGACGTTCGGGAAGGTTTCCGCCCGCTCGTCGAGGATGCTCCGGGCGTCCACCCGCCGGATCGGCACGAACAGCTCCTCGCCGGCGAGCAGGCCGAGGTAGCGGTCGAGGTCGCTGTCCCGCCGCGCGGCGGCGAGCCGGGCTTCGACATCGGCGGACGGCGGCAGGATCACGGGGCGGCTCCCTCCGCTCGGCCGGTCAGCACGACGAGCTTGCCCGCCGTCCGGTTGTGCTCCAGGTCGTCGTGCGCCTGCCGGATCTCCTCCATCGAATACACCTTGACCGGCCCGAGGCTCGCTTCGCCGTCGGCGATCCGGTCGAGGTGGCGCTGGAGAACGGAGGCGGGCAGGTCGTCCGCCTCACCACCATAAGCGGTCAACCGGACCCCAGCGGGAAGGTATCCGATCGGATAGAAGTTCGAGATCGTCCATTCGTTGGACAACATGCCGGTGAAGCAGACGGTCCCGTGCACGCGGGTGGCGTTCAGGGTGTCCGGCAGGGTCGGGGTGCCGACGAGTTCGAGGGCGGCGTCGACCCCCTCGGGGACGATCTTGCGGACCTGCTGGGCGACGTCACCGTCGTCGAGGATCGGGTGATCGACGCCGTGGGCGCGCAGGGTTTCGAGCCTGCCGGGCTGCCGGGTGGTCGCGAAGACGGTGGCGCCGAGGTCCTTCGCCAGTGCCGCGGTGGCGAACCCGAGCGCGGACGTGCCGCCGCGGACCAGCAGGGTCTGGCCTTGCTGCAGGGCGAGACCGGTGGTGAGGGAGCCGTACGCGGTCTGCAGCGTCTCCGGGACCTGGCCGATGACCTCCCAGGGCAGATCGCTGTGGAACGGGATGACCTGGTGCTCCGGGACGAGCGTGTATTCGGCGTAGCCACCGTCGAAGGTGCGGCCCATGCCGCCCATCATGGTGGCGACCTGCTGGCCGGGGGCGAAATCGCCGCCCTCGTCGACGACCCCGACGGCTTCGATGCCGGGCACGCGCGGGAAGGTGACGCCTTCGGCCAGCCCGAGCCGGGTGTGCAGCTCGGACCGGTTGAGGCCGAACGCCATCACGGCGATCCGCACCCAGCCGGGTTTCACCTCCGGCACCGGGAGCTCGCGGAGCTCGAGGTTCTCGACCGGACCGGGTTCTCGCAGCACCACCGCGCGCATCGGGTTCCTTTCGCCACCTGCAGTCGTCACGACAACTGCGGGGAGGCGAGAAGTAATTCCCTGGCGGCTACTTCTTCTTCGCCGACCGCTTCTTCTTCGGCTCGAACTCCGTCTTGTCCTTCTCGGCCGTCGCCAGCAGTTCCTCCGCGTGGGCGCGGCCGGTCTCGTTGTCCATGCCCGCGAGCATCCGGGCCAGCTCGCTCACCCGCTCGGTCTGGCTCAGGTTCTTCACGCCGCTGCGCGTGACCCCGCCGCTGTGGCCCTTGTCCACCACCAGGTGCTGGTCGGCGAACGCCGCCACCTGCGGCAGGTGCGTGACCACCAGGACCTGGTGGGTGCGCGCCAGCCGGGCCAGCCGACGGCCGATCTCGACCGCCGCGCGGCCGCCGACGCCCGCGTCGACCTCGTCGAACACCAGCGTCTGGACCGTGTCCGCGTGGGCCAGGACGACCTCGATCGCCAGCATCACGCGAGACAGCTCACCGCCCGAGGCGGCCTTGTGGACCGGCAGCGGCGGCGCGCCGTCGTGCGCACGCAGGAGCAGCTCGACGTCGTCGACGCCGTCCGGGCCCGCGTGCACCGCGCGGCCGTCGATGGTCAGCGCGTGCGTGTCGCCGTGTTCGGCCGGGCGCTGCTCGACCGTCACCTCGATCGCCGCCTGGCCCATCGCCAGCCCGGACAGCTCTCGGGTGATCTCCGCGGCCAGCTCGGCCGCCGCCGTCTCGCGAGCCGCCGACACCTCGGCCGCGTGCGCGGCCAGCTGGATCGCGAGCTGGTCGCGCCGCAGCGCCAGCTCGGCGAGCGCCTCCTCCGACGTGTCCATGGTTTCCAGCCGGCGCCGGGCGTCGTCGGCCCAGGCGAGCACGCCGTCGACGTCCGCCGCGTACTTGCGGGTCAGCCGCTTGAGGTCGCCCTGGCGGGCCAGCACCTTCTCCAGCAGCGCCGGGTCGGCGTCGAGCGTCTCGACGTAGTTGCCCAGCTCGGCACCGACGTCGGTGAGCAGCACGGACGCCTCCTCCAGCCGCGGTGCCAGCTCCCGCAGCACCGAGTCCTCGGACGTCGAGAGCCGGCGCAGCGCCTCCGAAACCAGGCCCATCGCGCCGGGCGCGTCCGGGTCGCCGTCCGGAGAGCCGGACACCGCGATGTGCGCCTCGGTCGCGGCCGCGCGCAGCTCGTCGACCGCCGCGAGCCGTTTGATCTGCTCGGTGAGCTCGACGTCCTCGCCCGGTTCCGGCGCGACGGCGTCGATCTCGGTCAGCCCGTGCTTGAGCAGGTCGGCCTGCTGGGCCATCTCCCGCGAGCGCGTCGACCGCTCGGTGAGCTCGGCGATCACCGCCAGCCATTCCGACCGGATCTCCCGGTAGGCCTGCAGCGGTTTCGCGACGGCGTCGCCGGCGAACCGGTCGATCACCGCGCGCTGCTCGGCCGGACGCAGCAGCCGCAGCTGGTCGTTCTGCCCGTGGACCGCGATCAGCTGTTCGGACAGCTCCGCGAGCACGCCGACGGGCACGGACCGGCCACCGAGGTGGGCGCGGGACCGCCCGTCGACGGCGACCGCGCGCAGCGCGATCACGCTGCCGTCCTCGTCGACGTCCGCGCCCGAATCGGCGACGATCCGCTCGGCGCCTTCGACGCCGGAGTAGGTGAACCGCCCTTCGACGAACGCCTTCAGCATCCCCGTCCGGACCTTGGACACCTCGGCGCGGCCCCCGGACAGCAGGTGCAGCCCGGTGACGACCATGGTCTTGCCCGCACCCGTCTCACCGGTCACGACGGTGAAGCCCGCGTGCAGTTCCAGCAGGGCGTCCTCGATGACTCCGAGGCCCTGGATGCGCATCTCGGCCAGCACGCCGCCTACGGTAGCGGCCACCACCGACACTCTGCGCGCCCGGGACCCCGGCGCGTCGCCGATATGTTCGAATAAATCGTTGAAAGGTCGACCAGCGGCGCGAAGCGCCTCCGTTGAGGGTGGTCGCGGGGAGGACGGCGGAGGGCTACTCGCAGGGGCGCGCGTGGCGCTCCCGCCAGCTCTTCACCGGCAGCGAGAACTTCTGCACCAGCCGATCGGTGAACGGGCCGTCCCAGAGCCGGACCAGCCGCACCGGCGTCTTGCCGCAGGTCACGCGCACCCGCGCGCCCGGCGGCAGGTCGATCGGCCGGGTCCCGTCGCAGGTCAGCACGGCCGACGAGCCGTCCGGATCGATCCCCACGGTGATCACCGAGCCGCGGGAGACGACCAGCGGCCGCGCGAACATCGCGTGCGCGTTGCTCGGCACCACCAGCAGCGCCTGGACGTCCGGCCAGATGATCGGGCCGCCCGCCGAGAACGCGTACGCGGTCGAGCCGGTCGGTGTGGCGCAGAGCACACCGTCGCAGCCGAAGGCGGACACCGGGCGGCCGTCGACCTCGATCAGCGCGTCGAGCACGCGCTCCCGGGTGCTCTTCTCCACGCTGGCTTCGTTGAGCGCCCAGGTGCGGGCGACCTCCTCGCCGTCGTGGGTGACGGTGACGTCGATGGTCATCCGCTCTTCGACCTGGTAGTCGCCGTCGACGACCCGCTGGACGGTGTCGGCGAGCGCGTCGGAGTCCGCTTCGGCGAGGAAGCCGACGCGGCCGAGGTTGACGCCGAGCACCGGCACACCGGCCGGGCGGGCCAGCTCGGCCGCGCGCAGCAGCGTGCCGTCGCCGCCGAGCACGAAGACCAGCTCGACGCCGCTGGCGGGGTTGTCGTCCGGGTCGACGACGGTGCAGGTCGCGCCGACGCCGTGCTGTTCGGGGTTGATCAGCGCGCAGACGTCGTGCTCGGTCACCCGGATCCGGATGCCGGCCTTGGCGAAGCGCGCCGAAACCTCGCGCGCGGCTTCGCCCGTCGCGTCGCGATCGGGGTGCACCATCAGGAGCACTTCACGTTCGGTGGTCATGCGGGCCCTTCCTCGACGGCGGTCCGGACGAGCCGCTCGGCCTCAGACCTGTCTACCGCGTCCACAGTGGACTCGGCCACATGTTCTTTCTTAAGCCACACGAAGTACTCGACATTCCCGGACGGCCCGGGCAGCGGGCTGGCGGTCACCCCGCGCAGCGCGAGCCCGAGCTTCGCGGCCTCGTCGATGACGGTGAGCACGGACTCGGCGCGCAGCTCCGGGTCGCGGACGACGCCGCCGCTGCCGAGGCGGTCCTTGCCCACCTCGAACTGCGGCTTCACCATCGGGACCAGATCGGCGCCCTCGCGCGCGCACGCCGCGAGCGCGGGCAGCACGAGCTTGAGGGAGATGAAACTCAAGTCCCCGACGATCAGGTCGACCTGGCCGCCGAGGTCGTCGGGACTGAGGTTGCGAACGTTGGTGCGATCCATGACCACTACACGTTCGTCGGTGCGGATTCGCCAGTCGAGCAGGCCACGGCCCACGTCGGCGGCGATCACGGTCGCGGCGCCGTTGCGCAGCAGGACGTCGGTGAAGCCGCCGGTGGACGCGCCGGCGTCGAGGCAGCGCTTGCCCTCGACGCTGAGGTCCGTGAACGCTTCGAGGGCGCCGAGGAGCTTGTGCGCGCCGCGCGAGGCCCAGCCGGGGTCGTCTTCGTCCTTGACGACGATCGGGGCGTCGGTTTCCACGCCGGTGGCGGGTTTGGTCGCGACCATGCCGCGCACGGTGACCTTGCCGCCGGTGATCAGGGCCGAGGCCTGCTCGCGCGACCGGGCGAGGCCGCGCCGAACCAGTTCCGCGTCGAGGCGGGCCCGCTTGGGCACGCCGATCAGACCTTGTCGATGCTGGACAGGGCGACCGTCAGCTCGGTGTGCACGGCGTCGAAGCGCTCGACGTGCTCCGCGAGCGGCAGCGCGTCCAGGTCGTCCAGCCCGGCGACGGCTTCGTCGATGCCGGCCCGCGGGTCGGTCTGCTGCGAGAACGAACCGGGCGGCGGGCCCGGGACGGGGAAGGAGTGGTCCTGCACAGTCCGAACGGTATCAGTCAGGAGAGTGCGGCTTTGGCGCGCTCGCCGAGTTCGGTGACACCCGTCTCCCAGGCCGTGTGGCACAGCGCGCGGAGCAGGTCCAGCTCGTCACCGTCGCCCTCCGCCGTCAAGGTCTGGTTCTCGACGGTCACGGTCCAGCCGGGCCGTGGCCCGATCTTGAGGTCTTCGGCCGCTTCGGTGAGCGCGGTCAGGTCTTTGGCGAGGTAAGTGCCGCGCTCGCCGGGGACCGCCTCGATCAGCTGCTTCGGCGTCGCGACACCGGACAGGACGACCAGGGAATCGATGCCCGCGGCGACCGCGCCGGCGATGTCGGTGTCGAGCCGGTCACCGACGACCAGTGGCCGGTCCGCACCCGCCGACCTCGCCGCGGTCTCGAACAGCAGCGGCTGCGGCTTCCCGGCGACCAGGGGTTCGACGTCGGTGGCGGTGCGCAGCGCGGCGACCATGGAGCCGTTGCCGGGCAGCAGGCCGCGTTCGCTGGGCAGCGTCGCGTCGACGTTGCAGGCCACCCACAGCGCGCCGGCGCGGATGGCCAGGCAGGCCTCGGCCAGCGCGGCCCAGGTGTTGTCCGGCGAGTGCCCCTGAACGACGGCCTGGACGCTCGGGCCGTTCTCCCGCACCGGCTCGAGCCCGGCTCGGGCGACTTCGGCAGCGAGCGATTCGGTGCCGACGACGAGGACCTCGGCGCCGGCGTCCAGGCGTTCCTTCAGCAACTGCACGCCGGCTTGGGCGCTGGTGTGCACCTCGTCGGTCTCGGCGGGCATGCCGAGCCCGGTGAGGTGCGCGACGACCTCGTCGGGCGCCTTCGAGGCGTTGTTCGTGACGAACCGGACGGGCGTGCCGTGCTCCCGCGCGGCCCGCACCGTCTCCGGGGCACCCGGGATCACCCGGGTGCCGTGGTAGACGGTGCCGTCGAGGTCGAAGAGGACCGCGTCGTAGGCCGCAAGGAGAGCGTCACTCATCGGTGTCTTTTTCTTCGTTCTCCGCATTCGACAGATCGGCGGCCCGCTCGGCGGCGTCGGTCTCGTCTTCGGCATCGGCCTCGGCGGCGTTGAGGAACCACCGGATGGCCTCGTCCTTGCGCCCGGCCGCCTCGAGGTTGTCGGCGTAGGCGTAGAAGAGGCGAGCGCTCCACGGGTCGCGCTTCTCGGCCTTGAGGTCGTCACCCTGCAGCGAGACGACGGCGGCATCGAGCTGCCCGAGGTCGCGCCGCGCCCCGGCCGCGACGATCGCGAGCTCGACCTGGGTGGCCTTCGCGAGCTTCGCCGTGTCGACCTCCTTCGCGAGGTCGAGGGCCCGCTCGGGACGCCCGAGCGCCCGCTCGGCGTCGGCGATGATGGCGATGTGGTCGTCACTGCGCGTCATCCGGCGGACGGCCCGCAGTTCGGAGAGGGCTTCGGACCAGTTGCCGGCGTGGTAGGCGACCAGGCCGAGGGCTTCGCGCACGATCGGGACGCGCGAGGCCTTGGCCTTGGCGTACTTGGCGTGCTCGAGGGCGGCCTCGGGATCGCTGTCGATCAGCCCACCGGCGGCGACGAGGTGCTTCCCGACGGTCTCCGCCAGGCCCTTCGGCAGGGTCCGCAGCTCGCGGCGGGCCTCCTCGTCGAGGTCGGAGAACTCGATGTCCTCGGGGAGCTCGGGAGCTTCGAGGAGTTCCTTGGCGAGGGCCTCGTCGTCGAGCGGGGCGCCGACCTTGGGCCGCGGGTCACGGCGGGGGCGGTCGTCACGGCGGTCCTTGCGGTCGCTGTGGCTGCGGCTGGTGGCGTCGCGGTCGTAGCGCTTGCCGGAGTCGCCAGTGCGCTCGCCCCGGTTGTCCCGGCTTTCGCCGCGGGAGTCCTCGCGCCGCGGGTAGCCGGTGCGGGCCCCGCGGTCATCGTCGCGACGCTGGTAGCCACCCCGCTCACCACGCGAATCATCGCGGCGGTCGCTGCCACCGCGACCACGGTCATCCGAGCGGAACCCACCGGCCCGGTCACCGCGATCGTCGCGACGCTGGTAGCTGCCCCGGTCCCGGTCATCGGAACGGAAGCCGCCGGTGCGGCCGCCGCGATCGTCATCACGACGCTGGTAGCCACCGCCCCGGTTGCCGGAACCACCCGTCCGAGCACCACGGTCGTCATCGCGGCGCTGGTAACCGCCGCCGTCGCGGTCACCCGAACGGAAACCACCCGTCCGAGCACCACGGTCATCGTCGCGACGCTGGTAGCCACCGCGGTCCCGGTCGTTGGAGCGGAAGCCCCCACGGTCATCGTCGCGACGCTGGTAGCTGCCACGGTCCCGGTCGTTGGAGCGGAAGCCCCCACGGTCGTCATCGCGACGCTGGTAGCTGCCACGGTCCCGGTCGCCGGAACGGAAGCCGCCCGTGCGGGCGCCGCGGTCGTCATCGCGGCGCTGGTAGCCGCCCCGGTCGCCGCGCGAATCGTCGCGACGGTCGTTCGGGCGGAAGCCGCCAGCGCGGGAGCCGCGGTCGTCGTCACGGCGGTTGCCGTCCCAGCGGGGCTTGCGGTCGCCGTACGACGACTTGCCCTGCGGCCGGCCGCCGCGGTCCTCGTAGCCGCGGCCCGAGCTGTCGCTGCGGGTGCCGGACCGGCTGTTGCCCCGGTCTTCGTAGCGGCCGCCCGGCCGGCCTGCAGAGTCGCGGCTGCCGTAGCCGCCCTTGCGGTCGTCGCGGTCGCTGAAACTGCGGCCGCCACTGCGGCTCTGGCCGGCGTAGCCTCCGCGCTGGTCGCGGTCACCGGGACCGTCGCCGCCGCGGAAGGGCTTGCCGCCGCCGCGGACCCCGCGGTCGTCACGGCGCGGGCGCCCCTGGTAACCGCCGTCGCGGCCGCCGCGGTCCTGCCGCGCGCCGCCCTGGCTCTTCCGGGGTCCGTCCGACCGGCCCCGGGAGCCTTCGTCCCGGCGTGCCGACCGGCCGGACCCATCATCGCTTGAGTCTCGTCGACCGAACTCGGACACCTGGCCTCCTGCCGTGAAAAAATCTTGTTCTGGACATACGCGTACGGCCCGCTAGGGCAGCCAACTGGCTATCCTAACGGGCCGTACGGAAGGTAAGTTCGGCGGTGTCCTACTCTCCCACAACCCTTCGGTTGCAGTACCATCGGCGCTGTCAGGCTTAGCTTCCGGG
>NZ_BNAW01000051.1 GCF_014654205.1 Amycolatopsis bullii | reverse complement strand
AAGAGCACTTCGCCGTCGTAGCAGCCGAACCGGTGAAAGGCGGTGCGCCGCACGGCCAGCGTCCCGGGATAGTCGTGCGCGAGCGCCCGGTTGAGCAGGCTGCGGGCGGTGTCCCACCGGCAGTGCCACGGCGCCGGCCGGAAGTAGTTCTGGGGCACGACCAGGTCGGCGCCGTCGAGGGCCCCGGCCACCGCTGCGAGGGTCTCTCCGTCGTACCGGACGTCGTCATCGGCGATGACCACCTGCTCCGCCCGCACCAGACGCAGACCGGTGATGACGCCGGAAACTTTTCCGTTGGCACACCGCAGCTCCGGATCGGGAGGGACGTGGACGACCAGATCTCCCCACGCTCGCCGGTGCCGTTGGAACCAGCGCGGCGCCGAGCCGTCGACGACCACGACCTCCGCCCGCTCGGACAGCCACCGCAGGTACGCGGTCAACTCGGTGAGCTCGGCGTCGCGGTCGTGGCGCAGCGGCAGGACGTAAGCCGGTCGATGGGTTGCCGTCGTCATGGTGCGGAGTAGCCCGGAAGTGGGAAAACTACACCTCGGCCGGCGTCCGGATCGCCTTGGGGATCAGGTCGCACGGTTAACCGCCTGACAACCGGGAACATCTCCGCGACCGCCGGTTCCGGCGCCGGAACCAAGAAACCGACCACGGAAGGAACTGCCATGGCCACCGGAGAAACCGGTTTCGACGACGTCACGTTCGACCTGATATCGGTCCAGTACCACTCTTTGAAGGCCGGACACGACTACGGCCAGTACGTCCGCGACGCCGACAACGCCGGTCGCTCGGACATCGCTGACTTCTTCCGCCGCGTGATGGACGAGGATTCCGCGCGTGCGCGGCAATGCCACGAGTTCATCAAGGAGCTATCCGGTAGCTCCGAGTCGGGCCCGGCCGTCTCCTGACGGCGATCGGCTCCCGTTCACCCGGAACGGGAGCCGATCGACCTATCCGCCGCGGACCGCCCGGCCTGCTGACGCGGACTGCCTCACCGGCCGCCGCCGCGAGGACAACGTGGCCGGCCTCACGGCTCCGTTGCCGCCCGATGTGCCGGCGTTGCCAGTGTTCTTGCGCCCGCCGCGGCGCCATCGCGGGCCGTGGCAGTCGTCCCTCGACCCCAGTCCTACCCACGCCGAGGTCCGCGGTACCCACGTGGACCTGCCCGTCGATCCCGACGTGTACTCGGCGATCGAACCGGTCCTCACCACCTGGGCCGGCGAGCACGACCCAGGTGGGAGAGCGCAGCAGGACCACGGACTCCGACGTCACCACCCGCACCACGCCGGAGCCACCCGTGGATCTCCCGCCGATGACGACCGTCCACATGTGAATATCTTTTCGGTCACCGCTACCCGCGACAAACCGCAAAAATGCGCCTAGCATGATGCAGAGCGTGGTTGAACCCGTAGCTGCGCAGATCCTCGTCTGACGACAGATGTCACGGCGAGGTGCCGGGCCTCCTCCCTGTTGCGCTCGAATCTTCTCGGTGGCCGCACCGACGCTTCGCCCCGACTCGTTCGGGAGCATGTAGCCATGCCTTCACGAATTTCGCATTCTCCACGCATTCCCACCGCGACGGGCCGGAAATCCACCCACCAGTACGCCGAAACGATCCTGACTGTACGAACAATTCCCTGGCGGCACGATCTGGCGATCATCTCCGCCGCCGGCGAGATCGACACCGGTTCCGTCCGCCTGCTGCAGCGAGCGTTGTGGCAGGACTTGCCGGCCGGCCTCGTACTGGACTTGTCCGGGGTGACCTTCTTCGGCTCGGCGGGGGTGCGTGCGATCGAGGGCGCCGTGGGCCGGGCCCGCGCCGAGCGCCGCCGGATCGGGATCGTCGCCGCTGCCCGTCCGGTCCTTCGCCCACTGCGGATCTTCGGCGTCGACACGCGGGTCGGGATCTATCCGATCCTGGCCGATGCCCTGCGCGAAGTTCCGCTGTCCCCGCCACCGCCGGCGGCCGATGCGACCGGCCGGAAGTGAGTCCGCGGCAGGTGGACGATATCCCCGGTCTGCCCGTCGGCGCCGATCGGCGGGGCGTTCACTTAGATGTCGGGGTGAACGCGAAGCCCACCACGTGGCGGGCCGGGATCCCCACAGCGATGGCCGAGGAGGACTCCTCGCGCCGCTCGTCCCCTGGCTTCCCGGGCAAAGGACGGGATACCCCAGCGTCCGCCGGATCCGGTGTCCGGTGGCTGGTCTTTCTCCCCGACTCGCGACCGGACGGAACAGGCCGGCCGGATGTCAGCCGCGATCACCCCTCGTCGACGGCACCGCCTGCGGTGAGCGACGCACGTCACGCCCTCCGTCGGCGCCGGCGGGGAACACCGCACCGCGCCGGACGTTGTAAGGGGTGTCGGTACGGCGGAGTCCCCCGGGCCTCAGCCCTTCCGCCTTCCCGGAACACCGGTTCATCCCGGAGCCGGGTCGCGCCACTCGCCGAGAGGCGACTCCCCGTATCGACCTTCAGCCACCGCTTCCGCTCGCAGGTCTCCCCCCAGCCTTCGCTGAGCGGAAGCGGTTCTCTTCAGCCAAAACCCGGTCAAGTCGACGGCCGGTCGCCGATCACGGGTGTTCGCCGGACATCCCATCACGATGGTTCGATTTCGGTTGCGCGGGAATCCGCGCAGCGGTGAGGCAAACAGCCACCCGCCCGCGGATCTCCGCGATCCGCCATCGGGAACGGCCTCGGGTTCAACCCTCAGCTCGAGCGTCGCGATCACCGCCCCGAACCATCCGGGTGGCGAAGCTCGCGGCGTGTGCGGCGGCTCTGTTTCAGGGTGCGCGCCGAGCACACCTACTTCGAAGACGGCCAGTGGAAGAACCGGGTCGAGGGCGGCGCCGCGCCTCCAACACCTCCCCGCATCGCGTGGACGCCGTGGTCGCCGGCCGGCAGGCGGCGAGGAAGCGACGCGTCGGGCACGTGGTCCGCGACCGAGACGGCGCGATCGAGAGTGAACGGAACTTCCGCCCACGCACATCGACGCGGTGATCTGGTCGCGTCAAACCACGCCGACGATCTCCCCTGGTTGCCCAAGCCGACGAGCACCCCAGGCTCGACCTGGACCGCGACGCGCGTTCGCTTGGCTGGTCGGCGTTTCCCAGCGCACCACCGCAAGGTTCACGAGCTGGCCGCGGTGATCGTCGACGCTCCGGGATCGGTCGAGCGGGCCCGGCTGTGACGCTGCGGGGACCGAATCGGGCGGTGCGTTCCACGGACGGGTGACACCGCGCAGCACGGGCCGCCGGGCGGTACCGTGAGGAGCCGAGGTTCATCGTGCGTGCCGGTCCAGTGGCACGTCACCTTCGCAGCACACCGAGCTTGCGCGAACGCCGGAGGGACCTCGCCGTGGGACGGAGTGCGGCGCGTCCTCCTCGTCCAGCAGCGGGCCCGGAACAACCACGTCACCTCGGTTCCTCGAGGGACGCCGCCGCGCTCGCACCCTTCCCCTGTGGTCCCTCCCGCGCCGACGCAGCGGCAGGAGAAGATGAGCATGCCAACCACCCACAGCAGGTCCTGGCCCACAGTCCTCGACGAAGTCACCGGCGCTCTGGAATCGCTGACCGCGGCACTGGACACCGAAGACGACTTCGCCGTCCTGCTGCACAAGACGTGCGCCCAGGTCGTCAACGCCGTGCCCGGAGTCGACGAAGCCACCATCACCCTGCTGACCGACGACCGGCCCGCGACCGTCGCCAGCACCGGCGAGTCGGTCACCGCACTCGACCACGGCCAGTACGCCGCCGGCCACGGACCCTGCATCGAGGCCGCGGCATCCGGGAAGCTGGTCCGGGTGTCGGTCGCCAACGCGGCCGAAAGATGGCCCGACTTCGCCCGCGACGCGGCCGCCGCCGGGTTCGGCAGCTTCCTGTCCGCGCCGCTGGTCGTCAGCGAAGGGCACGGGGGCGGGGTGAACTGCTACAGCCGGCAAGGCGGCGGCTTCGCCGAGCTGGACGAGAAGCTGCTCGACCTCTACACCAGCGCCGTGACCCCGACGTTGCGCGTCTACTCCCGCTACCAGCACGCCCGCGACACCGTCGAACACCTGCGCACCGCCCTGCTCAGCCGCGCGGTGATCGACCAGGCCAAAGGCATCCTCATGGCCGTCCGTCAGGTCGGCGCCGACGAAGCTTTCACCCTGCTCGTCGAGCAGTCCCAGCGCGAAAACCGCAAACTCCGCGACCTCGCGGTGCAGCTCGTCGGCCAGGCCACCGGCATCACTCCGACCTGAACCTGGGCGGTCGGGCAGGCGGCTCAGGTGTCCAGCACGTCGGCGACGAACCGCTCCGCAACCTCGCGCAGCTTGACGTTCCGCTCCTGCGATCGCTTCACCAGCAGGTCGTCGTACTGGGCCTGATCGATCCGCGAGCCACGTTGTCCAGCCGGGCCGAGAACATCAAGGTATCCCGGAACCTTTCACGAAGCCGCGCAACCTCCTCCGGTCTCGTTCGATGGCGCGGGTCAGGGGTGCAGGACAGCCCGCAGGCAGTCGTCCTTCTTGTGCTTGAACAGGTCGTACGCGCGCGGACCGTCGTCCAGGGGCATGCGGTGGGTGGCCAGGTGGGCGGTGGACAGCTCGCCGCGGGACATCCGGTCGAGCAGCATCGGCACGTAGCGCTGGCCGTGCTGCTGCGAGCCGCGCACGGTGAGGCCCTTGTTGATGATCGCGCCGAGCGGGAACTTGTCGACAACGCCGGCGAACACGCCGAGGACGAACACCGTGCCGCCCTTGCGGCAGGCGTAGATGGCTTCGCGGACCGCGTCCGGCCGGTCGGTCTCCAGCCGCAGCTGCTGCTTGGCCTGGTCGTAGAGGTGGTGCGCCCCGGCGCTGTGGGCTTCCATGCCGACAGCTTCGATGCACACGTCCGGCCCGCGGCCGCCGGTGCGTTCGCGCAGCTCGGCGCCGACGTCGGTGCTCGAGTAGTCGATGGTCTCGGAGCCGATGTGCTGTTCGGTCAGCCGCAGCCGGTACGGGTAGCGGTCGATCGAGAACACCCGCTCGGCGCCGAGCAGCATCGCCGCCTTGGCCGCCATCTGCCCGACCGCGCCGCAGCCCCACACGGCCACGGTGTCCCCCGGCCGGACGCCACCGAGATCGGCGCCCATCCAGCCCGTGGGCACCGAGTCGGACGCGAACAGCGCGGTGTCGTCGTCCATGCCTGCCGGAATCGGGAAAGCGCCGTAGTCGGCGAAGGGGACGCGCACGTACTCCGCGTGGCTGCCCCGGAACCCGCCCATCGCGTGGGAGTAGCCGAAGATGCCGCCGGGTTCGTAGCCGAACAGCGCCGAGCCGATGCCCGGGTTGGTGTTGCTGTTGTCGCACAGCGCCCACAGGTCGTGCGCGCAGTACCAGCAGCGGCCGCAGCCGATGAACGAGCAGACGACCACCCGGTCGCCCACCTGGTGCTTGCGCACCTGGGAGCCGACCTCGACGATCTCGCCGGTGAACTCGTGGCCGAGCACGTCCCCGGCCTCCATGGCCGGGATGTACCCGCCGATGAGGTGCAGGTCCGAACCGCAGGTGGTGGTCGCGGTGACCTTGAGGAGGACGTCCTGCTCGTTGCGGATCTCCGGGTCGGGGACCTGCTCGACCGACAGCTTGTTCACACCTTGCCAGCACAGTGCCTTCACAGCCGTCCCTCCCCGCCGGCGCGCCGGGTGGCCAGGCGGACGAGCGCGCCGCCTGCCGTCGGTTGCCCGGTGGTCGGCGCGTCCGGGCGGAGCACTTCGCCCGTTTCCAGCAGCGACTTGATGTCGCGCAGCGCGCTGCGCACCGGTTGCCGCGGGTCACGGCCGGCGAGCCGCTTCGCGGCGCCACCCAGGCCGGTCGGGGCCGGCTCCAGTGGGCGGGCCGCCAGCTCCGTCCCCCGTCCGCCGGGCGCGGGCCGCACGCGCGTCTCGGCTTCCTCGGCGAGGGCGGCGAAAGCGTCGCGCAACCGCGGGTCGCGCTCGACCTCCTCCGGGGGCAGGTTGACGGTGACGCCGAGCCAGCGGTTCGGCTGCTCGGCGGACTTCCGCCGCACCGCGGCCGCGCTCACCGCGATCCCCGCGAAGGCGAGTGCTCCGATCGGCCACTTCATGCCGGTTCCTCGATTTCTTCCGGAGACTGTGTCCCGCCTGGCTTCCCCCTCTGCCCGCGAACACACCTCGATCGGGCGCCTCACCGGTAGCCGCGCGTGTATCGGGCCCGCAGCTCGGGTATGAGTCCGCCGATCGCTTCGGCCGAAAAACGGGAGCACGACATGCTGAAAGTGACCATCGACGACCTGCGCCGCCTGCTCGCTTCTTCCCTGGCCGACCCGGTGCTGGTGCTGACCGGCGGCCGCATGGAGATCGAGCCGACCGGCGCCAAGACCGCCGGGGCGAGTGACGTCATCACCCGCACCGACCTGCGAGCTCAGCTGGACGAGGAGGAAGCGACCGATCACGAGTTCGAAATGATCGCCGCTACGCTGACCACGGCCATCGTCCAGCGCGGCGGCTGAGCCTCATCCCGGCGATCAGTTCTGCCCGGGGTCGGCGGGACCGCGGTGGTTCTGCAGTGCCAGACCGCGTTCACGGTCGAACGTCACCGCGACCTTGTCGCCGACGAGCGGGCACAGTCGCAGCGCCTCGCGGGTCACGGCGTCGTAGAGCGAGTCGGTGGTCGCGCCGGGCAGGTACATCTCGACCGTCGCGCGCAATTCGTAGCTGCCGTCGCCGCGTGCGGCCAAGGTGACCTTGGCGGTGACGACGCTCTCGCCGGCCTCCACCGCCAACGACGTCGCGGCGATCGTCAGCGACTGGTGCAGGCAGGTGGCCAGCGCCGCGGCGTAAAGCCGCTCAGGGTTCAGCGGATCCGCGGTGCCGCCGCCCGGCTCGCCGACCGCGAAGGCCAGGTCGCCACGTCCGTCGACCCGAACGCTGCCGCGGCTCGACGTCGCCTCCGTCGAGTAGATTTCTCCAGCCATCGCGTCTCCGCTCAGAGGACCAGCTTGCTCGTCCCTGGTACCCCCGCGCTCCCGATCCACACGGTGCGCGGCCACGTCCACCCGGCCGCGCGTCAACCGTCCATCAACCGGGCTCCCTCGAAAACGGGGCTGGGGAAGCGCTACTCATGCCGGGTCCTCAATCCGGTCGGTCAAGGCCGGCCCTCGGCCGGGGTGGCGGCCATCGCGAGCAACGGCATGGTTGAGGCAACCCCGGGCCACGGCCACCTCGAGCAGCTGCTCGTACGGCATCGCCATCGCCGTCTGCTTTGCGGATCGCACGGTCGCGCAATTTCCTCGAATCGCCCGGGCAGGTTCCGGCTCGGCTACGGCGCCGGACGGCGAACTGTCGCACCCGCCCGAGCACGGCCGGGTCCGGCGCCGGGGCCACCAGCGGCGCGACGTAGGCGGCACACCGATCCGGAACGCCAAAGCCAGGACGTTTCCCGAAACCGAAGAAGAAGCCCAAGCCGATGACAATGCTCAGCATCGTGGTAACGAACCTGCTGACACTGGACGAGGAGCCCGTCACCGCCTCCCGCGCATCGACGAGAGGTCGTACGTGCCCTCGATGACCAGCGTGCCGGTCAGCCGAGGCCGATCAGGGTGATGATGGTCTGCGTGGTGCCCCCGAGGGGACTCTCACCCGCACCTTCGCTGCTGGCATCCACTCCACCAGCTGCTTGATCTCCGGCGGTGTCGGCTCGTCCAGGTGACGGTGGCCCCAATGCTCGGCGATGCGGTTCCAGCAGGGGCCCGTACACGCGGCGGGTGCCGTCGGTGACGGCCGCTGAGACGGTCGGGATGTACTCCGCGAACGTCGGCACCGGCGGACGGCTGGCAGGTGCAGTAAGGAGGTCTTCGGCCGAGACGCCCATCCGGGCCAGCAGCAGCCGCGCGGCGTCCAGCTCGGCGTGGCGCGGGGCGAGCAGGGCGTCGAGCACAGCCGGCGGATGCACGATCAGCACGTCACGCCCAGGATCGGCAGCCAGCAGGACCCGATCCCCGGGAATCGGCCCACAGCAGTGCCGAACGGCCGCGGGCAGCCGAAGGTGCCCCTCGTTGGTCACGCTGAAGACGCCCTGCGCGTCAGGACGAAGGACGAGCAGCCCGCACGACTCGTGGATATCCAGGCGGATACCGGGTAGCCAGCCAAGGGCTGTAATCACCGCATGATGGGCAACGCGGCCCCGGCAGTCCACCGCCGCCAGCCCGTACACGACAGTGCTGGTGCGCGGCGTCGGAACAACAGGCAGCGGCAGCGTTCGCCGACCACTTTGTGGACCAGCCGGTGCGCCCGTGGGACGCCCTCCGTCAGGAAGAGCCGGGAAGACCAGCGGCTTGATCACGGCGCCGGTCATGACGACCACCCACCCGACGGGCGGGGCAACTGAGAGAGCGCTTGATCAGCGTGTTGAAGTGCCTTCGAGCACTGGTGCGTCAGATGTGGCAGGCTTGCCACGAATATGTGTCCGAGGACCGAGTTGATCTATAACCCCACACTGAAGTTCGCCACTGACCTGCAGCTTTAGCGCGTGTCTTACGTGGTGATCGATGCTTCCTGAGCCATGATCTTGCTCGTGGTTGATCGGTTGTCGCTGCGCTTGGTGCCGGACGAGTTGTGGGAGCTGGTTGAGCCGTTGATTCCGGGGTTCCGGCCGCGTCCGCAAGGAGGCGGGACGGCTCCGGTGGAGGCTCGTGCGGTGTTCACGGCGATCGTGTACGTGCTGACCAGCGGCTGTGCGTGGCGGGATCTGCCTCCGTCGTTCAGGGTGCCGTTCCAGACCGCGCACCGCCGCTTCAGCCAGTGGACCAAAGATGGGCTCTGGCGCCGGCTGCATCATGCGGTGCTGGATGAACTCGGCAGTCAAGGCCTCATCGACTGGAGCCGCGCGATCGTGGACGGTGCCTGCGTGCGGGCCAAAAAAGGGGATCTCTGACCGGTCGGAGCCCCGTCGATCGAGGCAAGCCCGGCTCGAAAATCCACGCCCTGTCCGACCGCGCCGGGCTACCGCTAGTCGTGGCCATCTCAACAGCCAACACCCACGACATCCATGCCCTCAAACCCCTGATCATGGCAATCCCGGCGATCAAGTCCCGGCACAGCCCACGCCGGCGCAAGCCCGCCAAACTGCACGCCGATAAGGCCTCCGACCAACCAGGCCTGCGGCGCTGGGTCCGCGACCGCGGCATCAAGGTCCGCATTGCCCGCAAAGGCATCGAGACCAGCAAGAAACCCGGCAAGCACCGCTGGGTCATCGAACGCACCATGGCCTGGCTCACCGATACCGCCGCCTCACCCTGCGCTACGAACGCAAAGCAGAGCACTTCCTCGCCTTCCTCATCCTCGGCGCAGCCCTCACCTGCCACAAGAAGCTCCGCAAACTCACCACATGAGACAAGCTCTCAGACGTACTACGAGAGTGCCGAGCAGCTCCCGATCAACGCGCGGATCGGCCGGTTCCCACCGCTGCCGGTCCCGCTCGGGGTGGCGGTGTTCCCGCACGCCGCGTTCGTGGCCATCCGCCGTTTCGCCGAACGCGACTTCCCGACGATCATCCGCTGGACCGAGTACGACCGCGGCGGCCACTACCCTGCGATGGAAGAGCCGGACCTGTTCGTCGAGGACGTACGCATGTTCGCCAGGGCCTTGAAGAAGACCTGACTGCGTGTGGTGCGGACGAACTGCGGCTCGTTCGCAGACCGGCGCACGCCGGTGCGCGCCGGTCCGGGTCCCGCGGGCCGGGCGGCCGGGTGCGCCGTGCACGCACCAGGTGGGATCGGCTCGGCCCACCACCGCACGTCAGGGCATGCGGAGGACGCGCATGAACGGCACCAGCAGCCACGGCCGCCTGCCGTGCACCCGTACCTTTCCCCGGCACATCGCCGACAGCCTGCCGAGCCGGTGGAACAGCATCAGGTTCAACGCCGCCGGCTCGAACGACACGATCGCGTCCGGATCGCTGCCCGGGCCTTCGGCCGTGAGCCGGCCGCCGCGGAGCACCAGCGTCACGGTGGTCGTGTGGCGGGAGCGGAACTCGACCGCGATCCGCCGCGCCGGCGGATTCCGCGCGTCGAGGATCTCGCCCGGGTCCGTGCGGACCATCCCCACGAGGAACAGCTCGAGGAACAATGCCGCCTGCCACGACGGGATCGCCCACGCGCGCCCCTCTGCGCGCGCGATGTCCCCGCCGTGGATCAGCAGCTCGTTGACGAGGTGGGCAAGGATTCCCGCGACCGGCACCCGCGAGCCCCCGAGCCAGTCGATGGGCGTGGCGGGGTCCATCCCCTCGCTGCGCGCGAGGATCTCGGCCACCGCGGTCCGCATCCCCCGCGCGAGCACGACCACGTCCCGCTCGGCGAAGGCGTCCAGCGCCGTCCGGTTGAGCTCGGCCACCGAATGGATGGTCGTCCCCGGCACCAGGTCCAGGAACTCGTACCCGGCGGAGGGCGGGGAGTGCGGGTCGATCATCACCGTATAGGAGGACGCGATCCCGACGACGTGGGCCGCGGTCTCGGCGATCGACCATGCTTCGGTGGCCAGGGCGCCGGGGACCGTGGCGGATTCGACCAGGTCGGCGAACCGCTGTCCCGCGTCGGCGAGCGCGGCACGGGCCGCCGCCCACTGCTCTCCGGTGATCGTAACGTCCACGACCCCTCCTCCCGGTCAGGCCTGCGCCACCGTAGCGGTCACCATGGCCGGCAGGCTTCTTCACCTGTGCCGAACCGGGGGCCGCGGCACGGCGGAAGTAGGCCGGCCCCGGATCGTCGCCGTCCCGGTCGCTGGTGCGGCCGGGTACTTCGGCGGCGAAGAAGCCCTCGCCGAGCTGCTGATCACCGAGGTCGAAGTCCGCGCTGGTGTCGAGTGCCAGGTCGGTATCGCCGACGGGCTGTTCGCCGCGACCCTCGCCGCCCACCGTGCAACCTTCGTCCCGCCTGGAGGGGCAGCCGGCTTCCTGGCTCCCTTGCCGGTCGCTGAACCGGACCAGCCGGGCGAGGAGCGGGACGAACTAGTCGGGCTGCTGCAGCGGCTGGGCCTGCGCACGCTCGGCGCGTTCGCCGCGCTCACCGAACGTGAGATCGCCGGCAGGTTTCCACGGGACGCAATCATCGCGCACCGGCTCGCCCGGGGCCTCACGCAGCGACCGCCGGTCCGCCGAGCTCTCCCGCCGGATCTGGCGATCACCGAGACCTTCGAGCATCCGCTGCAGCGGGTCGACGAAGCCGCGTTCGTCGCCAAGACCCTCGGCGAACGGTTCTTCGCCGGACTCGCCCGACACGGGCTCGCCTGCACCCGGCTGACGATCACCGCGCTCACCGAGGCCGGTGAGCAGCGGGTGCGAGTGTGGCGGTGCGCCGAGCCACTGACCGCCCGCGCTCCTGCGGACCGGGTGCGCTGGCAATGCGAAGGCTGGCTCACCGTCCGCGACGGCGACCGCCCCAGCGCCGGGATCGTGCGGCTGACCCTCGATCCCGAGGAGGTCGTCGGCGGGCAGGCGCTGCAGCTGCAGCTCGGCGCGATCGGCCAGGACGCCGACGCCGCCGAGCGCGCCGGCCGGGCACTGGTACGGATCCAGGGCCTGCTCGGCCCCGACGCGGTGTACACTCCGCTGCTGGACGGCGGCCGCGGCCCCGGCGAGCGCGTCCGGCTCATTCCATGGGGCGAACCCCGACGCCCCGTGCTCGAAGACCGCCCATGGCCGGGACGCTTGCCCGTCCCCTCACCGGCGCTCGTGCCTGCCGACCCGGTCTCGGCGGCAGGTCAAGGGGTCGCAGGTTCAAATCCTGTCAGCCCGACGGACACACTTGCAGGGCCCGTGAGCAGCACACCGCCGCTCACGGGCCCTTTGTGTTGCCTCGTCCCGTTCCGCTTGCACAAGGCGATCCCCTGGCTACTTTCCGCATCGCCTCTTGATCCCGAATCACCTCCTCGAGCACTTCCCCATATTCCGCGACATTCAGCGGTTGTCCCTTTTGACTGAATGATCGAGTTGGTGAGCGGGTCGCGCCGGTGGGAAAATTACCCGCGACCAAAGGGTGGATCGGCCGTTCGGCACAGTGACCTAAACATCACGCCCGGTCGGCGAGCCGATCTATTCCTTCTTTGGACTCTCACCCTTGCGGTGAAGATTTCGCATTTAGGGAGATGCCCGCTCGCTCCTCACGACAGAGTATCGCTGCGGGGAGAAGCGCCGGAATCCGGTGCCGAAAACAACAATGAGCTCCGAGGAGCGGTGATGTTGAACCGAAGAAAACTACTGGGGTGGGCGACGGCCGGAGGCGTGGTCGGTGGGGCGGCGCTGCTGCCTTCGGCACTGACCCGGGAACCGAGCGCCGCGGAACACACCGGGCATGCCCCGGCCGCGGGCTCCGCGGCGGGCGGGGGCCGCCCGGCGGCGGGGCTGGGGGTTTTGTTCTCCCAGCGGCTGCCGATACCGCAGCAGCTGACGCCGATGCGGCGCGGCGACGGCGTAGACGTGTACAAGATCCCGATCAAGGCGGCGCAGCACGCCTTCCTGCCCGGCAAGCCGGCGCCGGTGCGCTCGTTCGGCGGCCAGTTCGTCGGGCCCACGATCCGCGCCAGGACCGGCACGCCGGTGGAGGTGACGTTCACCAACCAGCTGGACGTCCCGTCCAACGTGCACCTGCACGGCGGGCACAACGCCCAGGCCGACGACGGCTACCCGATGGACCTGCTCGACCCGGGGCAGAGCCGGACTTACCACTACCCGAACCGCCAGCAGGGCGCGACCCTCTGGTACCACGACCACGCCCACCACCTCGAGGCCGAGAACGTCTACCGGGGACTCCACGGCTTCTACATCCTCGACGACGAGGCGGAGCGCGGCCTGAACCTGCCTTCGGAACAGTACGACGTGCCGATCATGCTCCGCGACATCCAGCTCGACGCCAACGGGGCCATGGTCTACCCGAACTTCCCCCCGGACCGCACCACCATCCTCACCAACGGTGTGGTGAACCCGTACTTCCAGGTCGCGGCCCGCAAGTACCGGTTCCGGCTGCTCAACACCTCCAACGAGCGGCAGTTCCGCCTCACCCTGGGCGGCGTCCAGATGACGCAGATCGCCTCCGACGGCGGGCTGCTGCCCGCGCCGGTGCCGCGGTCGGAAATCCTGCTCGGATCCGCGGAGCGGGTCGACATCGTGGTCGACTTCTCGCAGGTGCCCCTGGGTTCGCACCTGGTGCTCAAGGACATCTCGGGACCGGTGCTCCGATTCGACGTGACGCGCCTCGCGCCCGACAGCAGCCGCGTGCCCGCCACGTTGCGGCCGTTGCCCGCGCCGGGGACGGCGACCGTCCAGCGGGAAATCACCATGCGGTTCGACGAGACGACCTTCGTCGGCCTGGTCAACGAGCAGGTCTACGACCCCAACCGGGTGGACATCAAGGTCAAGCGCGGCGCGACCGAGATCTGGACCGTCCGCAACACCGACACCGTCTTCGGTGCGCCCCACTCGTTCCACCTGCACCTCGAGCAATTCCGCGTGCTCGACCGCAACGGCGGCCCGCCGGGACCGGACGACGTGGGCCGCAAGGACACGGTCTTCCTCGGTCCGGGTGAGTGGGTCCGGCTGCAGACCACCTTCACCGACTACGTCGGCCGGTACGTGTACCACTGTCACTTCCTCGACCACTCGACCCTCGGCATGATGGCGCAGATGGAGATCGTTCCCTGACGGGTGGGCACGCGGGGCAGGCGGGCGCGTCCGCCTGCCCCGGCTCCCGGCGGTTCGGCACTCGTTGACCGCCACGCTCGGCACTCCGTAGGTTCGTCCCTGAACGAAGGAGGTCCGGATGAGCCATCTGGTGCGGTTCGCCGACGGAACCGGCGCGGTCCGCGTCGGCCTGCTCACCGGTGAGCAGCTGCGACCGCTCGCGGTGGCATCGACGAGTGACCTGCTGCGGCGCCCCGTAGCCGAGATCCGCGAGCTGGCCGAGGCCGCCGGCGAGCCCGTGTCCACGGCCGGAACGCGGCTGCTACCGCCGCTGGACGGGCGGATGGAGGTGTGGGCCGCCGGGGTGACCTATCTGCGGTCCGAGGAGGCGCGACGCGAGGAGTGCGCCGATGAGGACGTCTACGCGCGGGTGTACCGCGCGAAGCGGCCGGAGTTGTTCTTCAAGTCGGCCGCGTGGCGGGTGGTCACCGACGGTGAGCCGATCGCCATCCGCGCCGATTCGGCCAACAACGTGCCGGAACCGGAGCTCGGCCGAGTACGGTCACGCCCTCGCGCTTGCTCGCGCCGGCCACACCACCGCGCACGCTTGGGCCTTTGCCAACCTCACCGGCACCAAAGCCCGCGAGATCGGCGAGAAGGCGTGGCGACGATGGTTCTGGGCGCCGGCCACCACGATCGCCGCAGCCGAATCCACTCTCACTGAGCAGCAAGCCTGGGACCACTTCTACAGAGCGTCGCCAACTCAGGCAGCTTACATCGGACGTGACGCGTGGCGCCGTGATCGCTGCTTGCCCGCGCTCAGGGAAGCAGAGGAACGCAGGCCACGTCGGCTTCGGCTCGGGATTCGCTGCGACGACGACGGCAGGCGAGAGTCACCATATCGCTTCGCTCGACAGGTTCAGCTGAGCTGCAAACAGCCCTCGACCAACGCTTGTCAAGGGCCAGGGTGCGAGCCGACACGATCGGTGGGGTGCGCGTCAGCAGCCTGCGCGCCGCGCTCGATGCGCTTGCGCACGCCATCGCCACGACCCAAGGCTCGATCTCCGTACGCCGATGGTCGGAGCACGCACGCCTCGACCCCAAGACCGTCCGACGGGCTCGAGACGTCGCTCTGACGCTCGGGATTATCAAGCGAGTGCATCAATATGAGGGCGGACGCACAGACTGCGACGCATTCGCCTTGATCGTCTCCATAGAACCTCACGCGAGTCTCACTTCAGGTTGTGGCATCGCCGCACGACGAGGCCAAGTGCAGGCACGCAAGAATCCACCAAAGGATCCAAGTGTCGCGTAGGTGACAAAAAAGGTCAGCTCCATACTCCTTCCAGATACGAAAGATTCAACTACTTCCAGGCCACGCTGGCACCACAAGCCACTACGCGCACGAAAGTCGCATACATACCAAACCTGTCAGCCCCTTCTAACCAGGCCGCCCTCGTAGCGGCAGATAAGCAACGGCAACTCCATTCAGGGTTCGACGAGCGCCCTCCCCCTGGGCTCAATCAACAGAGGGAGTGAGTAATGGAAAATCAGTCATCAAAAGATCACGGGCTAACCCCGGCCCAGCGATCTATTCGAGCACGCATCGCCGCACACACGTCCTGGTCACGCACCGAAGACCGGGCAGAGCGAACGGCGCCAGCACGCCGAGCCGCGCTGGCCCGATTCGAACGATTGGTTGACCCTGACGGCGTCCTGGATGAAGTGACCCGGAGGCAGCGCGCAGATGCCGCAAAGAGAGCACACTTTCAACGCTTGGCGCTGCTCAGCTCCCGCGCGCGCCCGCAGGGGAACCAACAACTGACGCGCCCCATGGCCAACAACGAGGCTCAGTGGCATCACAAGGCGGCCTGCCGTAGCCGCCCCGACCTCGACTGGCACTCCACCGATCCAGACCAACTTGCATCGTGTCGCGTGATCTGCACCAGCTGCGAAGTGCGAGAGCCTTGCCTGGCCTTAGCCCTGGCCAATCACGATCCATGGGGACTATGGGGCGGACTGTCCCCAGGCGAACGCGAGAAGTTAGCGAGGCCTGAGGCTGTCCGAATTCTGCCGTCTCACGGAACAAACCCTCGATATAGCAAGCACCGTTGCAGATGCACCTCGTTTCGCATTGTCCACTCTGCTTATGAGCGGAACCGCCGACGCCAGTCGAGGCTCCGGAGGAAGAAGTAGCGCCCACCAGCCAAAGGCGGCTTTACTAAACAGGGTCCAGCAGCATCAGCGCAGCCATTAGACTGGACTTCAAAACCCGATATGCTATGCTTTAACCCGAACTGGAAAACACCGGTGAGCTCAAGGCCCTGCGCAAAGGGAGGGCAATTTCACTACACCGCTCGCGAATCGGATCGGCCCCGCATTGCGCAGCACCTGTGGCATTCTAGAAGATTCGGCGGCGGTTCAGGGTGTCATTTGTGCATGTGACGACGGCGGTCTGCGGGAATGACCTCACTGTCCTGCACCGCCCCGGCGGTGGAGCTGGTCATCCCGGCGGGCCATCGCCTGATCCGCGAGATCACGTCCCCGTGCTGACGGCCTACCCACCCGACCGGGGTCGTCAATCGTCAGGTGCGTAACTCGGAGCGGAGCGGCGGCGCGTACCACGAGCGGCGCCTCGCCGACCGAGCGGGATTGCAGAACGTCGATCATGGCCGGAGCTACAGTGCCTTTGATACTCAACTTTGAAGGAGCAAGGTTCGACGCTCTGAACTCGCGGACGTTGGACGGCCACTCAGGGTTCAATACCGGTCATGACTGATGAAGCTGCTGCTCGCGCCCAGGTCGCCGGGCATCCTGCCAGGACGGCGGCTGCCGGAGAGGGACCCCCCGGCTTGACCTCCACCCCGGACTCCCTTACCGACGCGTACGAATGCCTGCGAGACGCCTGGTCTGACCTGATCCTGGACGAGAACTGCGACAAGGCGGCGCGTGGCTGACTTCGGGTGCCACGGACGCGGACCCCGACGAGTTCCACAACCTGCTGAACTTCGCGACGTTCGCCGCCGGCAACGCGGCCAAGTCCGTACTGCATCACCTGCGGCTGCTGGCGCTGGCATATCCCCCGGACGCCATGACCGAGGACGGCCTTGATCCTGACGGGTGGCCCGGACTGTTGACCTTCCCCGTTGCCCGGTCGCTGCCGGAAGCGGACCCTGGCGGTGCGGCGGATGAGCTCGGCTTGGGTTTTGATGTCGCTGGCGGTGACGGTGTCCATGCGTCGGCCGGGCCAGGCGGCCTCGGCTTCTTCCAGTAGCGTCGTGCAAATCGGCTTGTTACCCCTCACTTTGCGCGGGTTCAGCGGCTTGCTTGCTCGAAGGCGTGGCTGCGGGTGAGTGCGCGCGTGGCGCTGATTGCTGCGGCCCCCAATCCTAGGCCTGCCGCCGCGGCGGTGAAGGCAAGACCGCCCAGCGGGAACAGGCCCAGTAGCGAGGTGGCCGCGGCGACGCCCGCGTTCTCCATGGCGTTGTTCCAGGACACCGTGGACGCGCGTTGTCGAGGCTCGGCCGAGCTGAGATAAGTTTGCTGGGTGGTGTAGAATGCTCCGCCCGCCACGAACCACACCGCCAAGGCGGTCACGCTGAGGACGAAGTGGTTGCTCAGCGATGCGACGGTAACGGCAACACTGAACAGCACTGCCCAGGCGGCTGCCAGCCAGCCGTTGGCGTTGCCGAAGCGGTGAGCCCGATCGAGCAGGGGTCCGGCCAGCATCGACCCGATCAATGAGGCGGCACCGACGACCATGCCGACCAGACCCAGTTGCCCGACGGAAAGGCCGAATCGTTGGGTCAGCAGGGCTCCGGCGTAGGTGTAGGTGCCCAGCCTGCCGCCTTGCAGGAGGGCGGTGGCCAGCAGTGCCGACCGGATCGGTCGGGACCGCCAGATGCGGAAGGACCCACCGAGGGAAGCGTGCCCTTCGGGGCGTGGCCCGCTCAGGCGCCACGCGATGATCGGCACGATGAGCACCAAGCCAGCCGCGACGGCGAAGAAGTTCCAGCGCCAGTTCGCTGCGTGAGCCACGGTGGCGCCTACGGGGACACCAAGGACCTGGCCCAGTGCGTAGGAGGCGGCGCCCAAGCCGATGGCCTTTCCCCGATGCGTGGGCCGTGCCGTCTCGGCGAAGTAGGCCCACATCGCCGGGGCGGCGATGGCACCGCCGAGGCCGGTCAGCGCCCGGGCCGCGATCAATAGGCCGATTCCGGGAGCGAGGCCGCACAGCAGGTTGCCGATCAGGAACAAGCCCAGCCCGGCCGTGACGAACACGCGGCGAGGCGCGCGGTCGGATCTCGCGCCGACGAAAGGCCCCACGATGGCATAGGTCAGGACGTAGGCGGTAACCACCGTCGCAGTCGTTTGGGTGCTGGCTCCCAGGTCGGAGGCGATAGTCGGGAGCAGAGGGGAAATGAGGAACGTTTCCACTCCCATCAGGCACAGCACCGCGTACAGCAACGCGAACCGGAGCCACGGCGTGGCGACCCGCACCGCGGGAGCGGCGGCTGCGCGCTCCCGCGGTGCGACATTGCCGGTGTTCATCGGGTCTCGAGCAGTGTGCGCTCAGCGACCGTGCTGTGCCGGGTGCGTGGCAACCCCAGCTGTGTCCACACCAGATCGACAGCGTCGGCGAAGCGGCCGACTTCGTCGGGGTGGTGTACCGGTGAGGGGTTGACCCGCAGCCGTTCAGTTCCCCTTGCGACGCTGGGGAAGTTGATGGGTTGCACGTACATGGCGTGCTCGATCAGCAACGTGTCCGCCAATTGCTTGCAGTGGTGGGGATCGCCCACCAGCACGGGCACGATGTGGCTCTGATCGCAGACCATCGGGATCCCGGCCTGGTGGAACCGCGCCCTGAGCTGCGCGGCACGTGCGTTCAGCTGCCGACGTTCCTCGTTGCAATGCCGCAGATGTCGCACGCTGGTCAAGGCCGCCGCCAGGGAAGGCGGCATGGCCAAGGTGAAGATGAACGCAGGAGCGAAGCTGCGGATGGCATCCAGGACGGCGTCGGCACCGACGATGTAGCCACCGGCGGTGCCGTACCCCTTGGCGAAGGTGCCCATGAGGATGTCGACCTGATCGGCCACGCCCAGCTGCGCCGCCAACCCGGCGCCCTCGGGTTCGTACATCGCCACGGTGTGCGCCTCGTCCACGTACACCAGCGCGTTGTGCTTCTTGACCACGGAGCACAGCTCTACCATGGGTGCCCGGTCGCCGTCCATGGATTTGATCGACTCGAACGCCACTACCTTCGGCCGGTCGCGGTTTACCGATCGAAGGAGGAAGTCGAGGTGGTCCACGTAGTTGTGGCCGAACACGTGCTTTTCCGCTCCGCTCTGCTGCATGCCGATGATCATCTATGCGTGGTTGAACTCATCGGAGAAGACCACGCATCCCGGCAGGCGCCGGCCAGGACGCCCAGCGCGGCCTCGTGGCGGCGTAGCCGGTGATGAAGGTCAGTCCACGCTCCTTCCGGTGCAGTTCGGCAATCTCTGCGCTCGGCGGCTTCTACGGCGCCAACCGGATCCTCGACCGCGACGCGTTCACGGTCAGCACCGTTCCCTGACAGGTCTGCGCCGTGATCCGGGGGTGGCGGCTGGAGCCGCTCTGGTCGCCACTCCCGGCCGCGCACAGTCCCCTCCTACCGTCTTATCACACTGCGTGATCAAGACAACGATGCGGCACTCGGCGCCGACGAAGCGATCGAACGAGCTCATCACTCGGTCGCTGCGTCCACGGACTATGAGCTGTACATCGAATGTGTCCAGGATATTGCGCCGGTCTCGGTGCTCGTTGAGCTTAGTGCCGAGGCTGTCACTGAAGCGGCTGAGGGATACACCTCAGCGGGCACCTACAAGTTGGAATGCCCCAGCGGCCAACTGGCGCTCGGTTCACCCACTGGTCAGGCAATAGCGCTCGAGATCGAGCCCGAAGTGTACGGCGCGATGGTGACCCATCAAGGGCGTACAGCCATGGCAGCACGTCATCGCGAGATATTGCACGGTGCTGACTCTGCGACAGAGTTGCGCGAGAGCGCCAACAGTGCCGCCGAGCTCGAGAAGTACCGCATATCCATCTGGCGTACAGGGCGAGTACTTGATGACGAGTAGGCGCCGTCGTCTTGTGAGACGGCACTGTTTTCATCCTGGGCGGGCAACTGCATCCGGTCCGACGTCGCGGGGATTCATCCGTCCCGGCCCAGTCCACGCACGCTGACCATCACCAGCACACGCCCTGTCCTGGACAGGGCGACCTGACACCGAGAAGATTCTCGTTGAGTACAACCGGACCCCCGCCGCCGCCCCGGAGCACCCCGACACTCCGCGCCGACGACGCGGCCGCCCACGATCGTGCAGGTGTTTCCCGTGATCGCGGTCTTTGGCTTCACCGGCTGGCTCCTGCGCACCGGCTACCCACCGGTGACCGCATTGCTGATCACCGCGGGCGCCGCCGCGATCGTCGGCATCACCGGTGGAGGGCTTCCCCGTCTGCACACCTTCACTGCCAAGATCGTCCGCGCACTCCTGCAGGCCTGACGACGACGACCACCCCGTATCTCCCCGATCTACTCGCCCGCCGACCTCGCCATACGCCCCGCCAGATTGCGCCGAGCACGGGCCTACGCCGCCACCGTGTATCGCGCACGGCGCTCCAGCACGGACTACGACGCGCATGCGAACCCGTGGCGCCCACCGGAAAGCCTGTCCACACTCCGCTCCGCTGATACCGCCCGCCAACCCGACGCTGAGCAGCACGCCCAACAGATCGTCGAGCTGCGCGAACACCTCCGCCAGCTCCCATCCCCCAGGACTCTGGCCCCTAGTGAACATCCCACAACCCAGCGCATCTATACCTATACCGACCCGCCCCGAGCAGAATCTGCGAGTTCGCACCCGTACTGCCGTAGGCGGACGGTTCGGACTTTCCGCCGTGGTGGTTCTGAACGCGGAGCCAGCAGGGCAAGCGCCTAGCGCTACCGTCCTAACGGCGACCAAGCTCCCCGGTTGACAGCTTCGTGACAACGCCAATCCGGCGGTTCCGCCCGCCCGCGACGGATGGTGAGCTCGATGTGTGAAACGTGGAAAACTCGACGAGATCGTGAACGCGACCGTGCCGACGCCCGGCTGGTGGCTGGTCGCCGCAACCGGGCTGGCCGCCGCCGCCGTGGCGCTGGCTTCGTTGTCCATGCTGGTGACCGGGCAGCGGCGCTTGCTGACGCGGCTCAACGTGCTGGGAACGTTCGTGCATGAAGGCGGCCACGCGCTGGTGAACGTCCTGACCGGCGGCGGTGTATACCAGGTCGCGATCTTCACCCCGGACTCCGGGATGACCTGGATCTGGTTCCGCTCACGGTTCTCTTCGATCGCCAGCTCCGCGGCCGGTTACGCGATGCCGCCCCTGGCCGGGCTGGGCGCGGCCGTGCAACTGCACCGCGGGCACGCCGCCGCCGTGCTCGCCCTCACCGTGGTCGCCGCCGCGTTGCTGCTGTTCCTGTCCGCCGACCTGCTCACCTTCGCCGTCGTCGCCGGCATCGGCGCGGTCGCCTTCGCCGCGCTCGCCTGGGCACCGGCGTGGCTGCAGACCACGATCGCCTACCTCGAAGCGTGGCTGCTGCTCACCAGCGAGCTCGCTGGGCTCGCCAACCTGGTCACCATCCGCCTGCACGGCGGCGGCTCCGAGGACAGCGACGACGCCACCAGCCTCGCGACGGAAACCCACATCCCCGGCTTCGTCTGGATCGCCGGCTGGCTCGCGCTGATCATCTGGGCGCTCTACGAGGCCTTTCCCCTGTTGTGGCCGTGACGCGGCGAACCGGACGGCGCGCGATCCGGGGATTTCTGTGGGCGCACACCGGCGAACCGGAACGTGCAAGGACAGCGCGACCGACACCGCCCCGGGCAGGACCCGGCCGAGGGCCGCAAGCCCGGGAGTGCCGAGCACGAGCATCGCCCCGTCCGCTTCAGCCGGCAACGCCTCGGCAAGCCGTTCGGACCGAACCGCGACCTCGACGCCGATGCCGGACGCCACCTTGGCCGCCGCAGTGCGGGCTTCGGTGAGCATGCGTTCGCAGCGCAGCTGGTGAGCCCAGCCAGGATCGGCAGGCTGCAGCTGACCGGTGAGGGCGGGGTGCTGGCGCAGCTAACCAAGCGGCTGGTCGATTCTGCGTTCGAGGGCGAGATCACCGACCACCTCGGCTAGGACAAGCACGACCGGCCAGCCGCGGGACCGGCAACTCCCGCAACGGCACCCGGCGCCAAGACCGTGCTCACCGACGTCGGCCCTCTCCAGGTCGACGTGCCGTGGGACCGGGACGCCAGCTTCGAGCCGAAGATCGTGACCAAGCGAGAGAAACGCTTGGGCGGTGTGGACGAAATGGTGATCTCGCTGGCTAGAATCTCCCCCGCTTCAAGATCGCGTTTCGCGATCCGTGGGGTAATACTGTGTCCGAGACTTGAACCCCCACACGTGGGATATCTCCCGTATTTGGGGAGATCATGCGCTCATGGTAGCGCAGGTCACCTTGTCCGCACCATTGAGCGTCGACACCGCGCCTTTCCACTGACATCGTCGCGATGACCGACGGTGCGCGGTAGGTGGTGACGGTCGGTCAAGTGGTTCGATCACCGGATTCTTCGCGGGCATCGTGCTGCGCTTCCTCGACTCGGTGCGACACCCGGAGCAGCCGGAGCGAGGTGACCAGGCCGATCCCGCCGACGATGTTGCCCAACGACGACCAGGCCAGTGCGAGGGCCCAGTCGCCCCATGAGTAGTGCGCCACGCCACCGAGCAGGCCGGCGAACATGATGATCGAGTCGAGCACCGAGTGGAACAGCTGCGCGCCGACGAGGAGGAAGGACATGGCTACCGCGGCGACAACTTGGACGCCCATGTCGTCGGTCGAGTGCTGCATCCGTGTCATGAGCGTGATCACCGCGCCGGCCAGGACGGCCAGCAGCAACGAGCGCCACGACGTGCCCAGGGTGGCGTAGTGCAGGCCGCTCGCGGCCGCGGTACTCCGGAGGTCGGGAAGTGCCACAACTATCATGCCGGCCATCGCGAATCCGCCGGCCAGGTTTGCGACCAAGGTGACCAGCCACAGCCGCAGCAGCCGTGGCCAGGTGCCCATGCCGGACGCCAGTGCGGTGACCGGCACCAGGAAGTTCTCGGTGAACAGCTCGCTGCGCGCGAGCAGCAGCGCGATGAACCCGATCGTGAACGCGGCGGAGGCCAGCAGCGGTTGCCCGGTCTCGTGCTCGACGACCAGGTAGGCCAAAACTCCCACCGCGACGTCGACACCGCCGAGCAAGCCGGTCGCCACCAGCGGCAGCAACGGACGGCCGAGCCGATCCCGGCCTTCGTCGAGGATCCGGTCGAACGCTTCCTCCAGCTCCGGTTCGTCCCGGCTCCCGGCCAGGGACCGCAGGTTCCCGCTTCGGTCCTCGTCAATCGATCCGCCTCGCATCGCCACTCCCCCGCCGCGTACCGCGTATCACCGCCATCAGCGATCGTGCATGTACCCGGGCGGGCCGGAACTACTCCCCCACCCGGGGATTCGCGGCTGATTTTCGTGCCTCCACGGTCACCGGGCGCGGAGGCAGGCGGTCCAGCAATCACCGTCGGTGTCCTGGGCAGACCGTCACCGAAGGCACCGACTCGATCGTCGCGCTCGCGCCCCTCGACGGCGACGGGCCGACCAGGATTTTCGTCGACCGCCTCGCCCCCGTTACCCTTCTTGGTAGTTCTTGATCAAGGAGCTGTGGTCGCCAGGCCTGGCATGACCCAGGCCCAGTCGAAGGCATGATCCGGGGGGTGTCACCGGTCTGGTGGCATCGAGGGACCGCTGATAGGGACACGGCATCGGCTGGTAAATCCCGTCGTAACGTGGGTGCCGGCCATCGATGCTCGACCGGTGACCACGTAGGACGAGCGAATGGCATGGTGGATGAGCAGCTTCGGGGTGTCCCTCGGCCTTACGTCGGCAAGGACGCTCACCACGCGATCGGGCTCGACCCGGACGGCAAGCGGCTGCATGACGCGCCGTTGCCCAACAGCGAACCGAAGCTGCGAGCGCTGTTCGACAAGCTCGCCGCGCACGGGCAGCTGCTGGTCGTGGTGGACCAGCCAGCCCACGATCGAGGCGTTGCCGGTCGCGGTCCCCGCGCCGCCGGGCACCAGGTGGCTACCTGGCCGGCCTGGCGATGCGTCCCTCCCCCGGAATGCCGCCGGTTCTCGACGGCACTCCGGGGGAGGGACGCCCGCAGCGGAGCGGACGACGACCTGGCCGACGCGGTCATCGCTGTCGCCCGGTCACGGTCGCCGCGGCTGCCCGCCGCCGTGGTGGTCGAGCTGACGGGCCTGTGCGCGGAAGCGATCACGGGCCGCTCGCCGACCGCAAGGGACCGGGTCTACACGGCCCAGGTCGAGAACGAGCAAGCCGAAGCGGTGGGGATCGACCACCTGCCGCCCCACCTCCGGGGTGCCGTACGCGCGGTGCTGGCCGCGCTCAACAACGATCCTTTCGACTCCGCCGTGCAGGCGGAACTCGCGACGTCAGGTGATCCGGCCGAAATCGCCGAAGTGATCTTCCACTGCCTCGGCTGGCTGCTCGAACTCGACGAAGAGCCGCGGTCTCTGCCGCCGTCGTTGCGCTGCTTCACCGACGGACCGGCATCGGGGCGATCCGATGTGGACACTCTGCCCTCGGGGACGGCCCGGTGCCCTGTACTGGCGGTGTTCAGACAGGATGGTGGCCTCAGCCGCCATCCCGCGGCTGCTCCTCGCCACCCGTGTCGCCATTGCGGCACGTTCCGTTCACCGCTTGCCCGCCGGGATACGGGGCAGGGGTCCCACGTCGGAATGCCGGCCCGGCAGCACCGCGGCGTGCCGCTGTCCCGGCCCGGGTCCGGACCGGGCGGCGAGAGCGTCGGCAACGACGCCGGTTACTGCGGCGTAGACGCCCTTGTGCAGCAGGTCGACGACGAGCTCGCCGCGTGGCCAGGTCGGCGGGGGTGCACCGACACCGGTGGCGTTCTCGAGGATCTGGTCGTTGGTCAGCCGGATCACGGCGAATTTCGCCGAAGACCACGGACCACGCAGACCCGCCTGCGCCATCACCGAGCGCAGGACGCCCAGCACCACGCCCTGGCCGAAGTGCATCACCCAGTTCGCCGGCAACGGCCGCCCGGGATCGTCCGGACGTCCCGTCAGCCGGCGCAGGACCCGGGCGGGGACGTGGGAGTCGGGCCGGCCGGTGAGGCGCTGCTCCAGTTTCTCGCCGATCGTCATGGCCGTGACCCCGGCCGCCCCGGCGACCAGGCCTTCCCACAGTGCGCGTCTCATCATTACGGCCGGGTACCCCGCACTTCCCGGGCTACGCCGTTGCCCGCAAGCCGGGCGAAGTGGTCCGTAACGGGGTAGTCGCCGGCTTGGCCACGGGCGACCGGGCAACCCGCACCATGCGACGACCCCGGGCTCTCCTGGACAACAGCCTGCTCGCCCTGGCCGAGGGCTATACCGAACTGTGGGGCGCCCCGCCCGGAGCGTTCCTGGGCCATGACATCGGCGCGTACGAGCTCGTCCCGCAGGGCGGTGGCGATCCCCACACCTGCCCGGGCGAACCGTTCTCGATCGGGATCGTCCGTACGCTGGCCGTGCGATTGGCCGCCCTCGACTACGACGTCCCCGAGCAGGACCTGAGCGTCTCCCTGCAGCGGGTCCCAGGGCGGTCGAAGAGCGGGTTCATCCTGGTGCCGCGGCCGTCGTGACCGGCCACGGCCGGACGGCTCGGCCAACCCCGAGTCCGGCGCCGGGCCGGCCACGACGGAGGCTGCACCGGCGAACTGGTCGATCCGCCGAGCCGTCATGGCAGGGATGGACGCAATCCTCGATCACCTCCGGCCGCGTTCGCCTCCGGGTGTCCTTGCTCGTCGGGGCGCGGTGATCCGGCCACGGCGAGTTTCGCCAGCAGATCCCGGCCCCGCTCGGCGTTGCGGGGCTCGCACAGCACGTCGTACCGCCGGGCGACGAGCTGCGTGGTCGTGGCGAAGTCCCGTCGGCCCCTCACCACGGCATAGCCGACCGCGGCGGACGCCAGGCCCACGAAAACACCGGTCACCAGCCCGGCCGACATCAGCGCCGCCGACAGCCCGTTACCGAACCAGCCGAGCAGCAGGCCCAGCAAAAGACCGAACCAGGCGCCGGAAGCCGCGCCGCCGGCCAGGACCCGTCCCCAGGTCAGGCGGGCGGTGACGCGCTCGACCACCATCGGCTCGACGCCGACGATCGTGACGTCCTGGACAGGGAAGTCGTGGCCGGCCAGATGCTCCACGGCGTGCTGGGCTTCGGCGTAGCTACCGTAAACGCCGATGGGCCACCCGGTGGGCGGCGTCGGCACCGCGGCCGGCTCACGCAAGGGCGAAAAAGTGGTCATCGGCTCTCACCTCCCAGCTGGATCAGGATCGGGTGCTGGTGACGGCGATGCGCCGCCGCCGGGCGAACTCCCGCTTCGGCGCCCGGACGGTCAGCACGCCCTTGGCCAAGACGGCCGAGACGGCGTCGGTGTCCACCTCGTCCGGCAGCGTCACGCGGCAGGCGAACTCCCCGACCCGGCGGGGCCGGCGCCGGAACAGCCCCCGCCGCCCCGCCTCGCCCTTGACGGCCACCTCGCTCCCGGTGACCTCGACCGTGACGTCCCGCCGCTTGAACCCGGGCAGCTGCACCTCGACCAGGTACGCGTCGTCCGTTTCCCGCACGTCGAACTCGCCGAACGGGTCCCAGCGGTCCAGCGCGGAAACCGATCGCACAGCCGTCAGTGTCATCAGTCCCACCTCCAGAAATCCGGACAGGCTACGAGTGGTGCTCTCACCCCTATGACGAACCAGCCTGCACGTATGTTCCCCAAACATGAGCGTGTTCGACTCAACCGACCACCAGCGGTTTTCCTCGGCCAACTAGCATGGCAATACTCCATCAGAGTGATTCTGGAAGTCCGCCTACCTTGGGCTACCCCGACGGTGGCTGGACCGGCCCGATCACGACGTCATGCTGGCGTGGAGCGAACGGCGGGGCTGGTCGCTCGCAGTGGAAACCGAACCGACCGAAGACCCGGTCGTCATCGCACGCCACGGCGGTGACGACCTCGTGCCGAGCCCGGACGCGGTCGCGCGGTTCGTCGCCGACGCCGCCGCCGGCCGCCACACCAGCAAGGAGGGGCCCGTCCCGGCAACCGTGGCGACCCGCAAGTCGCTGGCCGAGCGGTTGCGGCCCTACCTCCACCCTCGGTGACCGGAAACACCGAGGAATCGCGATCCCCAGCGGGCACCTCGGCGTGGGCGGTTCCTCGACCCGAGCAGCCGCCCTACCGGACAGCCGCGGCAGGATCTCGTCACGACCGGCGGATCACCAATCCCGCGGAGCTGACGCTCCGGCGATCCCCTGCTCCGAGCAGGCCGACCTCCGGCGACCCTGTCAAAGTTCCGGCCTCAGACGCCGAGCCGACTGTAGATCCGGCTGGCCATCGTCGCGGCGAGCTGGTGCAGCCTGTCCGCGGGGTCGAGCTGGGCGTACTGCCCCAGCAGTTCGGCCACGGCGTAGGCCTCGGTGGCCGACAACACGGTGATGCAGCGTTCCCGGCGCCCCCGCGCGATCAGCCGGGTGAGGGCGTCGGCGTAGTCCTCGCGGTTGCGCACCGCAGCGAGCTCGAACGGTTCCTGCCCGGCCACCTGGTCACTCATCGCACTGCCCTCTCCCCTGTCCGTGCACCGCGGGCATCGACCCCGGCGCTCACCTGCGCCTCCGCGGAGGTGAGGTACCCCGATCGGGTCGCGCAGTAAATCTATGTCGGTCGAAGTAGACATTCACCGCCGGGCGTGTGTAGAGTCTTTCTCGTACCGAGAGAGACAACGTCAAGCAGGCGCGGGAGAGGACGTAACTACCCGCGAGGTGAGACAAGGCGGTCAGGCAGCACGGGGCCAATCGGTGAACAGGTCTCGGCTGGTGGCCGGAGCAGTGCCCGGGACCGGGTTGTGAAGACGAAGGCAGAAGTAACGGTCCCGGAGAAGTGAAGCAGTGCGGAACGTGGGCGGTGTTCATGCGCCCGCGGAGCAAGGTAGTGAGCATTACTCGGTAGTTGGCAGTATCAGCAGTACCCGTAGTTGGCTAGATCGCAGTATGCAGTGCGAGCCAGGTGGCCGGGGCCGATCAAGGTAAGGGGTTCCGGGCAGTGGCTCGCGGCGTCACGCGTGCTGGGGCCGATCAGTGGAAGGGTTCCAGCCGGTGATGACCGCAGAAGCAGTACGCAGCAACAAGAAGGAAACACAGGAAAGAAGGGAAAGGGCACATCATTGGATCGCCCGCAGCGGCCGGGCAGTAAAGCCGCGCGGGTACCGTAGTCCCATCGGATTGGCAGGTGGTTCTCGGTTACGAGTAAGCGATCCTCGCCTCGTCCGCCTCTCGGCCGGGCGACGCGAGTACAGGAAGCCGGCGGTCGCGCCGGTTGACAATGGTGAAACCCAAACCCCTGGGACCCCGGGTGCCGTGCATGGCACCCGGGGTCCCTTGTGATGCGGAGGTGGAATGATCCCTGACCAACACGCCCCGGCCACGCCCGCGGCCGACAAGTTCGACGACGAGCACTACCCCGGCTACACCATGGGCCGGGCCGCGGAAATGCTGGGCACCTCGCAGAACTTCTTGCGCAGCCTCGACGAAGCCGGCTTGATCACCCCGCAGCGCTCCGCCGGCGGCCACCGGCGCTACTCCCGCCACCAGCTGCGCATCGCCGCACGAGTACGGCACCTCGTCGACGAGGGCACGGCCATCGACGCCGCCTGCCGCATCATCTCCCTGGAAGACCAGCTCCACGAAGCTCAACGACGCAACGCCAGTCCCCAACCCTCCGACTGAACCCGCGAGGTGTACCCCGGCGCCCGCGAGGGGTACACCTCGATCGGACCGCCGAGGTCCGTCCTGTACGTCGTGCCGGACGGGTGCTGACGGTCAATCCGGTTCCGGCGGAGCGGTCAAGCTCCGCACGCCCGAACTGAAGACCGCCACCAGCGGCACAGCGAGCAAGGCCCCGATGACGCCGGCGACGACGAGCCCGGCCGCGAGAGCGAGGACGACCGCCAGCGGATGCAGCCGGACCGCTCGCCCGAGCAGCAGTGGTTGCAAGACATGGCTTTCGACCTGCATCACGCCCACGACGACGGCGAGCACGATGACAGCGGACCAAGCGCCGTTGGTCACCAGGGCCACAAGGACGGCGACCGCGCCGGCGATCACCGAGCCGATGACCGGGACGAACGCGCCCAGGAAGACCAGCGTGCTCAACGGAGCCGCCAGCGGGACCCCGATGATCACCAGCCCGAGGCCGATGCCGGCGGCGTCGACGAACGCGACGGCCGCCGTGCCGCGGATGTAGTGCGCCAGCGTGGTGAACCCGCTTCGCCCGGCAAGGTCTACGCGATCGCGGAGCCGTGCCGGCACGGCCCGCAGCACGAACATCCAGATTGCCCGCCCCTGGGCGAGGAAGAAGATCGGGCAGAACACCACCAGCACGAACTCGGCAAGCAGCTCGCCCACGGTCACCGCCGTGGTGAGCGCCCCGGAGGCGATGACCGACTTGTTCCGGCCGAGCATGGCGGTCAGGTTGCCGAGCATCTCGTCGAGCTGGCCCTGGCTCAGGTGCAACGGCCCGGTACGCAGCCAGGTGTGCAGGTCCGTCACGCTCACGGTGACCTGATCGATAAGCCCGGGCATGCCCGCCGTGACGGCGATGACCACGAACGTGACAACGCCGCCGGCCAGTGCGATGCCGACGACGAGCACGATCGCGGTGGCGAGCCCGCGTGGGACCTTCTTGCGCGTCAACAAGGAAACCGCAGGCGAGAACAGACCGGCCAGCAACAGGGCCACGGCTACAGGGACCACCACGGAGGCCAGCTTGACGGCCAGGAACCCCACGACGGTCAGGGCACCCGCGACGACCAGCGCGCGCCAGGAGACGGCGGCCGCGACCCGGAGTCCGTAGGGAACCGCGGACACGACCTCCCCCGAGGATTCCTTCTCCCGGCTCACCCGCTGATCGGCTGTCATGTGCGTCGGCCTTCCCGTGATGTCGCTGCTCGTCCCCGCAAGGACGCCTGCTCCAGGCTGCCCGGGATGTCAGCCGCCTGGCGGGGATTCCCGGCAGGCGGCCCGGCTAACCGGTCCTCGGCCGGCGCCGGTCTCTTCGCTGTTCCGCGGGGCGTGGTGATCACGTAGTGTGCTATCGCCAAGCACGCCTCGTTGAACGGGAGACGCCATGCAGTTTGCCAGCGAAGAACGACAGGGGCCGCGGCAAGTCAAGGTCCTCGACCGTGACGATATCGGCTTGGTCGTCGACGAAGGCAAAAGCTTTGGCTCCGGCAACGCCCACGTTTATTGTGTCGGCATCCATTTCCCGGCCACCGGGGAAGTGAAGTTCTACGACAAGAGCAAGGTCACGACGGTCTGACGCCGCGACACAAAGCGCCGCGGCTACCCCACAAAACGGTGTACCGACCAGCGAGCCGGCTCGACAGACGGCTGAGCTCGCCGGTGTCGACCATGACGGCTTCGGCCGCGCGGATCTGGCGCCGGCCAGGAGCGTGTCGTCCGGCACCCCCGGTCCCGGACATGTAAGCTCACCGGCACAACGCCCGGTTGATCGACATCGCCCGCGCATCCTCGCCGACATACTTTCCCGTCGTCCTGGCCAGCGTAGTCACGCCCCGAACCGCTGAACTTCGGCGGTGAACCAGACCGGCCTTCGAAGGGAACACCGCGTGCAAATCCAGATCAGCACGGACAAAAACGTCCACGGCAGCAAGGAATTGATCCAGCGGCTCGAGGCCGAACTCCAGTCGACGCTGTCGCGGTTCAGCGACCACATCACCCGCCTGGAAGTCCACCTGAGTGACGAAGTATCGACGGGTGCGGCGAGCGTGGACCGGCGGTGCGTGATCGAGGCGCGCCCGGAAGGCAGGCCGACGGTCGCGGTCACCCACCACGCGGGCTCGGTGGACGAGGCGTGCCACGGCGCCATCCGCAAGCTCGAAAGCGTGCTCGACACCCAGTCCGGACGGGCGGACCACCGCAAGGGCGGGGAATCCATCCGGCACATGACGGAAGACGGCCCGAGATGAGGCGCACCGGTTCCGGCTGGCAGTGAGAAGTCAGGGGTCGATTCCTTTGAGCTCTGCATCGCCGCGCGCAGTACTCGGCGAGGCGTCGGACACGACGATGGCGCACCTGCTCACCATCCCATTGGTCTGACGTAAAGGTCGAGCCCTTGTAGGGCCTGCCCTCAAAGCCAGATGAGCAGGGAGGCCAGGTCGATCAGGCCTCGGTAGGAGGTGGCGGTCTTGCCGAAGCAGGTGGCGATGGCGCTCGGCTCTAGGCCGCATTCTCACGCAGCTGCTTAGCCGTCTTCTTGTCCACCAACGGGGTTTCGGCGAACTCCAGCTTCGTGTCAAGGAAACGTGCTTCGGCGTTGAGGCGCAGCAGCCCGATCTGCGACAAGGTAAACAACTTCTCGACCGTCCACGGTCGCCCAGCCACGACCAGGACCACTGACGACGGCGCCTAACTCGCGTTCCGGTGCCGCCGCACGCACCCTTGGCCCGCAGCTGTTCGAGGGATTCCAGCTCCGCGCGAAGCGACCAGGAGGCACTGACGGCCTGAACGAACAGGTGACTGGCCGCGGTGGCCTGGGAGAGCCATTTGACGTGGATCAGCTTGGTCGACCGGGGCCGAGCAAGTCGCCGAGTTCCAGCCTTCGATTGAATCGGGTTTTCGCCATGTCCCGGTCGAGGCACTCGAATCCGGCCTGTTCGGCGACCAGTTCGCAGTAGCGGTGCTCGTCGTCCTGCTTGCCGGTCAGCACCCAGGTCGGGAGGTCGAGGTCGGGGCGATGGGTCAAGAGCTCGGCGACCTGGGTGCGGATCTGCTCGACGAACTGCTCGCCGATGCGGAACCACTCGCCCTGGCGGCAGCAGTATGTGCTGTGGTCGACCTCGGTCTCGAACGAGATCCACTGATCCACTTGCCAAGCGATCTGGTTGCGGAGCTGGCGTATCAACGATACAGCGTTTCTGTTTCCGGTGATGCTATCTGTGATATCTTTGTGTGCGTATCACTGGAAACGGCAGCGTGGGAGTTCGCGACATGTCCGAGAAACTGCACATCATCGGCCTCGAGGAACACGTGGTCCTCCCGGTCCTGCTCGACGCGTGGGCTATGGCGGGAGTCCAGCCACACGGCTACGGCGACGACCACCCGGTCACACAACGGCTGCGTGACGTCGGCGATCGACGCCTCGCCGACATGGACGACCAGGGCATCGACGTCGCGGTGCTGTCACTGGCCACGCCTGGGGTGCAGAACCTCCCGGCGGCCGACGCCGTGCGCGTCGCGCGCGAGGCCAACGACGCGCTTGCCGACATCGTCGACGCCAACCCCTTGCGGTTCCAGGCATTCGCCGCCATCCCGACTTCCGCGCCCGAAGCCGCCGCGGCGGAGTTGGAGCGGGTAGTCACCCGACTCGGCTTCCGCGGCGCGATGCTGTACGGCCGCACCGGCGACACACTCGCCGACGCGCCGGAGTTCGACGACCTCTACGCCACCGCCGAACGGCTGCGCGTCCCGCTGCACTTCCACCCACAGGCCCCAGTGCAGGCCGTCCAGCAGGCTTACTACTCCGGCCTGCCGCACGGAGTGGGGCCGGCGCTGGCGACCGCCGGGCTCGGTTGGTACTACGACCTCGGCGTGCAGTACCTGCGGATGATCTTCTCCGGGGTGTTCGACCGTCATCCCGAACTGCAGGTGATCGCCGGGCACTGGGGTGAGGTCATCTTGTTCTACCTCGACCACATCGGCGTCCTGCAGGGCATGGCCGACTTGCGCCGGCCGCTCGCCGACTACTTCCGCCAGAACTTCTGGGTGGCCGGCAGCGGCACCGTCAGCGAGCGCTACCTGCGCTGGACGGCCGAGGTCGTCGGGACCGACCGGATGCTCTACTCGACCGACTACCCCTACACCTTCGGCACCCGGCCGGGCGGCTTCCCGTACCTGGACACCAGCGGTGGCACCGCCCGATCCTTCCTCGAACACGCACCGTTTACCGACGAAGAGAAAGCCGCGATCGGGTCCGGCAACTGGCAGCGCCTTACCGGCCACCTCACAGCCGCCCACGAGCGTCGCCAACCAGCCTGACGGTCAGCCGTGATGGCGCCGTGCCGCAGCAGGTTCCGGGTGGTCGGCTGTGCGCGGTGACGATCCGTAGAGCGCGTGGTCGACCAGGCGCGTGGCGATCGATTCGTCGAAGGGCACCTTGAGTACGAGTAGCCGGTGGTAGCAGGCGCCCCACAGCTGGTCCACGATGATGTCGAGGTCGGCGTCCTCGCGCAGCTGCCCCTGTCGCTGCGCGACGCGCAGGCGCTCACGCGCGAGCTCGCGGCGCGGCTGTGCGTAGGTCTCCGACCAGGCTCGAGCGAGTTCGGGGTCCATCTGGGCCGCGCCGACGAGCTCCGACATGGGCCGCTCGGCGCCTTCGTCCTTCAGCCAGCGGACGAACGCGCCGAGCTGGCTGATCAGATCGGCGCGGATGTCGCCGGTGTCGGGGAACTCCAGCACGCGCAGGCTCCTTGCGAAGTACGCCTCGGCCGCGAGCGCGCCCGGTGACGGCCACCACCGGTACAAGGTTGTCTTGCTCGCTCCCGCCTCTGTCGCCACCCGGTCGAACGTGACCGCTCGCATGCCGTCTCGCAGCAGGATGCGCCCCGCGGCCGCGAGCACGGCGGCACGCACCTCGGCGGCCGGTCGCCGGCCTCGGCCCGGCCGGCTGGGAATGTTCTCGGACATTGACCATCCCACATGTAGACGGATTGTTCATTTCGGGCGTAACTTGTATGTGAACGAGTTGTTCACATCCTAACTGGAGGTACGGTCATGAACAACAAGACATGGCTGATCACCGGCGCCTCGCGCGGCTTCGGCCGGGAGTTCGCCAAGGCCGCGCTCGATCGCGGTGACCGTGTCGCCGCGACCGCCCGCGACATCTCGTCCCTGCGGGATCTCCGTGACGAACACCCCGGGCTGCTCGCACTCTCACTCGACGTCACCGACGCCGACGCGGTCCGCGACCGGGTCGCGGAAGCGGAGGAACACTTCGGCCGGCTCGACGTCGTGGTCAACAACGCCGGCTACGGGCACATCGCCGCCGTGGAGGAGGTGACCGACGCCGAACTGCGCGACCAGCTGGAGACGAACGTCCTCGGCGCCCATCGCGTCGTCCGGGCCGTCCTTCCCGGGATGCGCGAACGTGGCAGCGGGCACATCGTCCAGGTTTCCTCGATCGGCGGCGTGCTGGCGTTCCCCAGCGTGGGCGCCTACCACGCCTCGAAGTGGGCGCTCGAGGCGCTCAGCGAGTCCCTTGCCGCGGAGGTCGCCAGGTTCGGCGTGCACGTCACCCTCGTGGAGCCGGGCGGGTATGCCACTGACTTCTCCGGATCCTCGGCGCGGCACAGCAACCCGTTGCCGGCCTACGACACGATGCGCGAGGAGCTGGCAGCCCGCCGCCGTGCGAGTGTGCCCGGGGACCCGGCCGCCGCCGCGCGAGCGTTGCTCGAGGTCGTCGACGCCGAGCAGCCACCACTGCGGGTGCTGTTCGGGGCGCTGTTCGGCGTGCCCACACCCGAGCTCGTACGCGGCAGCTACGACCGGCGCCTGAAGGAGTGGGCCGCGTGGGAGCACCTGACGACCCGCGCATACGGGGATCCCGGTGACAACGCCGGCCGTCCAGCCGGCGGGAGAAGCCGATGACAGACGACTCAGCACCCCAGGAAACCACGCATACACGACGTGCCGTCCTGAAGTCCGCGGCCGGCACCGTCGCGGCCGCCCAGCTCGCGTCCGTCGCCCAGGCCACGGCCGAACCCGCGCGCCCGGTCGCCGGCGGCGCGTCGAGCCGAGGGTCACGCTGCTCGACGCGCTGCGCGAGCGGCTCGGACTGACCGTCACGAAGAAGGGCTGCGACCGGGGCGAGTGCGGTGCGTGCACCGTCCTGGCCGACGGGCAGCGGATCAAGTCCTGCCTGACCCTGGCCGTGATGCGGCAGGACGACGAGATCACCACCGTGGAAGGGCTGGCGCGTGGTGAGCAGCTGCACCCGGTGCAGGAAGCGTTCATCCGGCATGACGCGTTCCAGTGCGGCGGCTGCACGCCCGGTCAGATCATGTCCGCGGTGGCGTGTATCGACGAGGGTCACGCGGGTTCCGCGGCGGAGATCCGGGAGTGGATGAGCGGAAACGGGTCAGCGTCACGGCAGTGGCTGCGGCCGTGTCGCGGGCCAAGGCGCGGCTGCGCTCGGACTTCCGCATGCTGCACCTGGCGCTGCGGGGGCGGGACTGCCCCGACCTGCCGCCCGAAGTTCGTGACTGGCAGTGCGACGCCCCGTTCCGGCCCAGGTGATGACCGCCATCGCCCAGCACCATGAAACCTGTCCGCGCTGCCAGAGGTTCCTGGAGACAGTGCCAGCACATCAGCCACTGGTGAACCTTCACGACGGGCGCCTGATCGGCTGCGAGTCGTGACTCGAACGGCGGCAGACCTGTGACGACCGCTTGCGTCGACTAAACCCGTTCTGCCTCCCGCAAGTGTTCTGTCGAGGCGTCGCCTTGGACCACTACGATGACGGGGAGAGAACCATGAGGAAGATGCTCTACATCAGCGCGACCGCTGCGATGGTGTTGGCTTTGTCGGCCACGGGGGCGAGCGCCTCGCCGGGCCGGCAGGCAGCCGACAGAGCGCTAGCCGCGGTGACGGCTACCGAATCCTCGTCAGCCACAGTGAATCATGTATGTCCATCCCGGGTGGCTCCACGACTGACGGCGTACAAGCGACGCAGTTCGACTGCGAACCGAACGGACCAGCGAAGCGCTTCTACCCAGAGCCGCAGGGGATGGACTCGTGGGGCAATCCCATAGTGACCCTCCGAAATGAAGCAAGTCGCCTGTGTGTGGGTGACTTTGAGCCCGGCAATCCAGCAGCAGGCGACCCGGTACGACAGTCCACTTGCTCGTCGTTGTGGTCCTGGGACAAGGCCGGTCGACTGGTCCTGTTTGCGAGTACCTATCCCGGTGGTCAACATCTATGTCTCGCTGTTCCGCATGCGTGGAAAGCCAACGGCATCGGCCTCATCGTGTGGCCCTGCAACTCGGGTCGCGAGCAGGTGTGGACGAAGTACTGACTCGGACATGCACCTGGTGGCCTGTCGGCCTCGTGCACTGGCCGCGTGTGCGCAAGCTGCGTGTCGTGTCGCCGTCGATCGACGTGCTGACCGTTCAGCTGCCTCTCGGTGTTTCCCACCGCAAGTTCCTCGCTTCCGTCGACGAGCTGGCCCCGGCGCTCAACGCCGAACAGCTCCAGGTCGCGAAGGTCAAGACCGAGCCGCGTCAGGTCCGCTTGGTGATCTTCCGGAACAACCCGTTCGAGGCGCCCTCGAGGACGCCTTCGGCATGCACGCGATGCTGGAGGAGCTGGATGAGACCGTGACGGCGGAGCTGGACGAGCTGCTCCAGACGGCCGCGACCGCCAGCTGCAGCAGCTTGGCCTTGTTGTTGTAGCCGCTGCGCGGGTTGTTCCAGACGCGCAGGCGCACGTAGTTCACGCCGGCACCCTTGAGGATGTCGAGCGGATCTCCCGCAATTCCGTTCGCGTCGGAGTACTTCGCACCGGAATCGAGCGCTCGTTGGGCGGTCGAGACGTCTGCGCCCAGTACGGTGAGCGTGTTCGCCGCCGAAGCGGCGGGTGCGGGGAGCACCACGGAAAGGATGACCGCCGCCAGGAACACGGCGGACTTCGCGGTGCGGCCGGTGCGGTACGCGGTCATTCGATCTCCCCTGATCGACGACGTGACAATGCGGGAACGATACGCGATGAATGCAAACAATCGGCTACATAGGGTCGGGGTGAATGATTGGAACCGCACCGGTGGGAAATTTTCAAGGCTGTTCGACAATTTCCCGTGAACGTCCACAGTCAGGCAAGATCCACGCCTAGTCCTGTGGAGACGGGCCGGCGGCCGACGGCCAGGCGGTGGCGCGCAACCCGCTCAGCCACGGCGCGGGCGTGGCACGCCTCGACGCGCCTGGCCGCGGACGGCCTCGAGGCCGTGCTGGACAAGGCAACGGCTCCCGGCTCACCACCCGATGTGGCGTCCCGTGTGTCCCTCCCAGCGCACCGAACGCCACATCGGGTGGGTTCACCGCCGGCGGAACGGCGGCGTGCGGCGACCCGGCTAGCCCTGCACCAGGCTGAAGTCGTCGACGTTCACCCAGTTGCCCGCGTTCGCGTCGGAGGACACGCCCACCTGGATCGACCCGTTGGTCACCGTGATGCCGGAGATCGTCACCTTCGTCCAACTACCGATCGACCGGTTGATCGACGAGCTCAGCTCACTGCCTCCGAAGTTCTTCGCGAAGATGGTCGCCTTCTTCTGCCCGCCACTGCTCTTCACCCACGCCGACAGCGTGTACGTCCCGTTCGGCAGCGAGATGTTCTGGTACCTGCTGGCGTTGTACGCCGACGACGAACTCTGCGCGAACGCCCAGCGCCCGGTGTGCCCGCCCTGCTTGTTACTGTTCACCGCACCGCCGGTGGTGGTCCAGCCGGCGAGGTCGTTCTGGGCCACCCGGTCGGCCTCCGCACTCGGGTTCAGCACGTAGTTGTTGCCGCTGCCGACCGACCACGTGCCCGCGGCCGCGTCGACGTTCCACTGGCTGAGCGAGTGGAACACCGGCGTCGAGCCGTTGAACGTCACCGGCACCCAGTCGTTGTAGCCGATGCCGTTGCCGGCGAAGTCGCTCCAGCGGTCCCCGCCGAACATCACGAACGACCCCTGCGAGCCGGTCACCGTGAACGCCAGGCCGGTCTGCGTCACGTGCGAGAAGTCGGCGTCCGTGCCCTGCATCACGAACTCCGGGCCGTATCCGCTCGACACCTTCTTCGACGTGTTGCAGTACGTGTGGGACGCGTTCCAGCCGTGCAGGTCCGAGGAACAGAAGTAGTAGGTGCCGTTGTACTTGAACATGATGTTGCCTTCACGCCCGCCCGCGGAGCTGTTGTAGATGTTCGCGGCGGGTTCGACCTGCAGGTAGTCCGACGGCCGCAGCGCCGCGACGTACAGGTGCGACCGGCCGCTCTTGTTGCTGAAGGCCAGGTAGGCCTTTCCGTCGTCGTCGACGAAGACCGACTGGTCACCGGACATGCCGGTGGTGACGTTGGCGATGTTCGACTGGGTGGCCGCCCGGGTGAAGTGGCCGTTCGGCGTGCTGCTCGTGGCGAACACCAGCTCGCTGTTGAGCTGGGAGATCAGCACGTACTTGCCCGTGTTGGGGTTGCGCGCGACCCCGATCCGGCCGACCCAGCCCGCTCCCCCGAGGTCCGAGGCGGTCATCGCGTTGCCTTCGAACTTCCAGTTGGCCAGATCGGTGGACGAATAGATCGTGATCGCGCTCAAGGAAGTGTTGCCGTTTTTCCCGGCGGAGGGGTTGTTGTAGTACGTGACCGCGCCGTTGTACTTCGCCCCGTACCAGTAGTACGTGTCGCCGACCTTCAGCACACCTCCGCCCTGGGAATAGATCGGGTTCCCGGCGGTGTCCTTCCAGAACACGTCGTTCTGGATCGTGGCCGCCGCGGCCACCTGCGGCGCCGGAGTCGCCGCGGTGGCACTGGCGGAGCCGCCGACCGGCGTCAGCGCCAGTACCAGCGGAACCAGCGCCGAGACGATCATTCGCTGGGAAATTTTGATCACCATTTCGTATCCTTCGTTTGGGACGGACAATCGGCGATTCATCCGGCCTTCCGCGCTCCCGGTGTACCGGTTCAGGATTCGAAGGCACCCAGGTCCGGCGCCTTCCCGTTGTACGGCAATCCGACGTCGGTGCCCTTGTCGATCAGGCTGCTGCTCGCGGCGAGCCGGAGGCCGGGCCGCACGGGCAGGCTGCCGTCGGCTTGGCGTGCCGACTCCCAGCCGGTCGTCGACACGCTCTGGAACTGCGCGTCCGACAGGGCGATGCCGAGGTTCCAGGAGTTGTTCGCGGCGTTCGTGCCGTTCATGTTGGACGTGAGGGTGCCCGTGTAGGCGATGTTGTTGCGCAGGTTGCCCCGTCCGACGGCCGCGCCGCTGGTGCTGACACCGAGCATGTTGAAGTCGGGATTGTTGCCGTAACCGGTGTTGTTGAAGTAGTCGTTGGCGAGAGGGTGGTGGTTGGCGTAGAAGCCCGCCGCCTTATTGAGGAACGCCACCGAGTTGCGGACGGTGTGCTTGACGGCTCCGGAGTCGTAGTTGCCGCCGTAGCCGCCCGCCTTGAAGCCGTTTCCGTTGCCCGCGGCCGTGGTGGTCCCCGGCACGTACCCGTTGCGCCACGCCCAGGAGTTCTCGATGGTCACCGGCGAGTAGGCGCTGATCAGGTCGAACCCGTCGTCGGAGTTCCACCACGCCCGGCATCCGCGGAACACGTTGCCGGGGTTGCCGGCGGAGATGTGCGCGCCGAATCCGTCACCGCTCTCCCCTGCGCCGTTGGAGGTGCGGAGGTCGTAGTTGTCGTGCGAGTCGGAGTTGAGGACGAGGTTGTGGCCGCCGTTCTGGATGAACAGACCGGCCCCCATGTGGTGGTGGCTTTCGATCAACTCGAAGGTGTTGTTGCTGCCCGAGATCCAGATGCCCCACGACTCGTGGTTGCGGTTGTTGTTCTGGGGCACGCCCTTGGCTTCCAGGCCCTTGAGGTGGATCCAGCTGCCGGTGACGTCGAAACCCTCGATCCGGCAGTCGTCCTTCATCCGGGAGAAGTCGAACACCGGCTTCTCCCCCGGATAGGCCCAGTACCGGATCGGGCTGCCCGAGCTGCCGCTCTTGTTCAGGGTGATCGCGTCCACCCGGTCGGTCTGACTGGCACAGCTCTTGTTCGCGCGCGAGTACACGTAGGTGCCACCCCGGAGGTAGACCGTGTCGCCCGGCTTCGCGACGGCCTGGGCGTGGGCCATCGATGCCCACGGGGCGGCCTGCGTCCCGGCGGCGCTGTCGCTGCCCGACGGCGCGACGTAGTAGGTGGTCGCGGCCGCGGGCCCAGCGGCGGCCACCGGAGTGCCGGCGATCGCGGCAGCGGCCACCACAGCCACCGAAAACACGAGGGTCCGGCCCAGGACAACGGGTTTCATTCGTTCACTCCAGAATTTTCGTTCAGCGGAGGTAGGCGACGAGAGAAAGGTTCTTTTCGCGGATGCCCTCCAAGACCAGGTTCGCCATCTGCGTCGCGCCGTACACCGAGAAGTGCGTGTTGTCCTTGACGCCGTCCGTGGCCTGGGTCAGGTAGAGTTTCTGCGACGCGGACGGGTCGAGCGACTCCACGAGGGCCTTGCTCTTGGCCGTCAGGTCGATCACCGGCACGTTCGCACTGCTGCCCAGCGCCCGGATCACCGCGGGCAGGTCCACACCCTTGCCGTTGACGTGCAACGCGGTCGGAGTCAGCTTGGTCCCGCTGAACTGCCGTCGCACCGGCGGCGTCACCAGCACCGGCACCCCACCACGTTCCCGCACCCCGTTGACCAGCTTGGTCAGGTTGTCCCGGAACGCCGTCGCCGTCGTCTGCTTGTCGTTGTGCCCGAACTGGATGAACACCAGATCCTTGCTCTTGATCAACGGTTTCATCCGCGGGAACAACGCACTGTTGGACAGGAAGCTCCCCGAGCTCTCGCCGGAGTCCGAGTAGTTCGCGACCACGGCACCGTTGCGGACATTCGCCGGCAACTCCTGCCCCCACCCCGTCCACGGCGCGAGCATCTGGTCACACACCGTCGAGTCGCCCGCGATGTACGCGACCAGCGGTGACGTGGCCGCGGTCACCGTCAACGAGGTGATCGCGGGCGCGCTGCCGGCGAAGGTGATGTCCAGGCCTGGCGTCCCGGTGCCGCCCTGGCCGGTGGGCTGTCCCTCGGGGTTGCGCACGTTGACCGTCACCGTGGTCGGGACCACCTCGCCCGCGCTCGTCGAGACGGCGTTCAGGATCTGCCGGCGTGCCTCGACCGACATCGACGTGTTCGCCGACTTCGCGGAGCTGCCGAGCCCGACGGTGACGTCGTAGTTGCCCGGCGAGACGTCGAAGTGGCACTTGATCGGCGCCGTCCCCGAACACTGCGCTGGCAACGCCGACGGCGCTGCCACCGCCGACGGAACCGGCGCCAGGGCGACTACCGCCATCCCGGCCAGAACGACGGCTTGGCGTTTGAGAGACATGGATTCTCCTGTCGGGTTTGCTGTATGTGGATAGCGGCTGCCCGCTCTACGACCGGCGAGCAGGCGACTTGCCGAGCACAGGTGCTTCACCGGACGGACTCCCGCTCGGCGGTGCGGCGGCAGACCGGCGAGGCTGCCTCATCGTTCCGGAGCCAACAGAAAGCGCTTTCTTAAGCCGACCGCCAATACCCGGTCTGATGCATTCGGTCATTCGATCTCCCTTGACCGACGGCGTGGCGAGCTGCAGAAAGGGAGGAGTCGATCGTGAACGTTCACCACCAACTACCGACTTCACTTGTGAAGATGGAACCTCATCACCAGGATTTTTTCAAGACTGTCAACGTCGTCATCCGGCAACTGCACAGGCAGCGACGAAATTTCGGTCACGAAATACGGGGAGCGAACCGGTCACACGATCATGCGATCATTCGATCGGCCTGGACACTGCCCCGGAACACTGATTCGAATCTTTTCGACGAAGGCCTTGAAGTAACACCATCGGCCGCCGAGTGAATGACTACTGCAGGCACGTGCAACCAGCCGAGCGGCATGGGTGATCTCCCCCGGCCGCCGGGCCTTCCGAGCACGTCGGCCTTCTCACAGAGTCAATGGGGGACACGACCGGCTTGATGCTGCCGCCGGCGTCGAAGAAGAAGAGGCGGTCGATTGCCGACTTTCCGGCGCTGCCCGTCTCCGCCCGGGTTTTTGAACCGGTGGCAGGCGATGGACCACTCGTCGGCCCCGGGCCGCCGGAAGGCACAGCTGCTGCCAGTGGCGAGGATGCCCGCCGACGGGTTCCGCTTGACCACGGGGTTCCCGGTGGCCTTGGCTGGCGTCCCCGGACCAAATCAGGGAGTAGACGCCGTTGCGGGTGGGCTGCCGCTCAAGAACAGCATCTCCGGCCCGAGCCGGACGACGAAGCAGGTTCCGTTGCCGAAGTACAGGTCCGGGCTGCCGTTCGCGTCGGCGAACACCGAGGGATCGATCGGAGAGGAATGGACCGACGTCCCCGCCAAGCCCGGGCGCCGTCCGTGGCCGGAGAGAGGGAGTACCGATCACCGAAGCGCGTCACCCACGGGTCGGCGTGGTGCCCGGCGATCACCCGATGTCGCGTTGCCGCGCCGGCGGTGCCGGACGACAGCGCCGCCGAACCGGCGGCGGCGATCACCGCACCCGCACCGACCGGCAGCGTCCGGCGTGGCCACCCCACCGCGGAACGGTCTCCCGGCACGCTCATCGGACCTCCTCGGCCACGGCGTCACCCCTCGTCGGTCCGGTTTTCGGCCGGTGGAAGGGTTTCGAGCGCGAACGTGGTGGCGTCCGGGCAGGTCGCGGACACGGCTGAGCGAGGTGACGGGCGCCGCTCACGGGGGCCCGGGCAGTGGCGGGCACGAACGTCCGGCGGGGCTGGGCCGGCGATCCCCGAAGCCTCATCGCTTCCTCCGTCGCAGTGATGCCTGTCACCTTCGGTCTGCGTCGCGGCGGGAGTCAACCACTTGCGTCCAAATCGATCACAAACGGTCACAAACGAAAGACGCCGCACAGCTTTGGCGGCACGCGGCCGCCGCGGCCGAGCCGGTGCCCGGCGATCGAATTCTTCGAATGGTCACCGGCAGGTGGAAGCCCCGCGGGCACTGGGCCGGTTGATCGAAAGTTCGACGACGGCCGTGCCGAATCGGAGCATCGACGAGACGACCTCTTGTGCTCGACGATTGAAAGCGCTTTCCTAGAAGCGCCACCGCGCCCACCCGGCACCATCTCCGGCGCCCGGCCCAGCCCCGTCCAGCGCTCCCGCGTGGCGTCGAGCCGGACGGCCGGGACCGCCGACCCGGCCAGCCGTGCTCCACCGGATCGTGGTGACCGGCCGGTACCGGCACCCCACATCGATCGGAGACCCGACTGTGCACCGCCGACCCGCTTCAGCTCCGCCGGACCGCGGATCCGCCCGAGTCCCGGCGGCTCTCGTCCGCCTTCCCCGCGCGGTGCTGTGTGCGTCGGCGCTCTTCGTGGCGGCCGTCATCGCCGGGCCGGTGATCGACACGCCGGTGAGCGCGGCCGAGGCAGGCACCGGGATCGTACTCGACGGGAACGACATCAAGGCCGGGAACGTCAACGGCCTCACCTTCAAGGGTTCGGCATGCTCAGCGCGAACAGCACGAGCGAGCTGCTGATGGACTACAAGGCCCAGCATCCGGGCAATTACGCAGAGCTCCTCCGGATCTTGTTCGGCGGACCGAGTCCGGTACTGACGAACGTGAAGATCGAGATGGGCAACGACCGGAACAATTCCACCGGGCCGGATCCGGCCACCATGCGGACGGAAGGCGAGAAGCCGAACGTCAAGCGGGATCAGGGGTTCCAGCTGGCGGCGGACGCGAAGAAGGTGAACCCCGCGCTCAAGGTGAGCCTGCTGCGCTGGAACGCACCCGCATGGGTGACCGACAACGACAAGGTCTACACCTGGTACAAGAAGACGATCCTCGAGGCGTACCGCACCTACGGATTCATGGTCGACTACGTCAACCCGGGGCTCAACGAACACCCACCCGACCTGACCTGGAGCGAGCGGTACGCCAGTCTGGTCAGGACGGACGCAGCCGGCTTCGCCAACGGCGCCGAACGGGCACAGTACAACCGCATTCAGGTGGTGATCTCGGACGAGGCCGGGCTGGGCAGCTTCGGCGGGGCGATGGTGGACGACGCCGCGCTGCGCAACGCCGTCGCGGTGGCCGGGTACCACTACAACCCGGACGACGACAGCGCGGGAAACTTCAAGCGACTGGCGCAGGTGTTCGACAAGGAGGTCTGGAACAGCGAAGCGCAGGCCACCTTCGGCAACTCGGCCTTCCGGCCGAACAACAACACGAAGGATCCGACCGTCGCGGGCACCGGCATCGGCGGGAAGAACAGCGCGCTGGAGATGGGCAACACCATCATCAAGGGGTTCACCAACTCCAACCGGACGAATTTCATCTACCAGCCGGCCGTCGGTTCCTTCTACGAAGGCGGGCAGTACGGCTTCAAGGAACTCGTCAGCGCGCGAGACCCGTGGTCGGGCTGGCTGCACTACGACGTGGGCATCGACATCTTGCGGCACTTCAGCTGGTTCGCGAAGACCGGCTGGGAGAACCCCGGCAACACCGCGGGAGTCTGGCGAGCCGTCCCTCAGGCGAGCCACACCGGGGCGGCGGGCACGAACCCCGTCAACGGGCGCAACGGCACCCCCAGCTACCTGACGCTGGCCGCTCCGGACAAGCGGAACTTCTCGACGGTCTTCATGAACGACAGCGAGTACCCGCAGGCCTACCGCATCAGCACCGTCAACATGGCCTGCGCCGGGACGCCGGCCCTGGAAACGTGGGAGACGCGGGCGGCGGATCCCGGTCAGGCCTTCAACGTCAACTACCTGAAGTACCTCGGCCACGTCACCCCCGGCTCCGACGGCGGGTACACCGTCACGGTCAAGCCGTACTCGGTGGTCACCGTGACGACATTGGCGCGGCACACGAACCCGGCGTACCGGGCACCGCTGCCGGTGGAGGGCGCGCGAACCGTGCTGGACACCGACACTTCCGGTTCGGGTGACCACCCCGGGGACGACACCTTGTACGCGGACGGCTTCGACTACACCGGCAAGCGAACTCCGGTGCTCGGGACCGGCGGCGCGATCGTGGGAAGCGAGGACTTCGTCGCGGCCCGCGGCGGATCCGAGAGCGCAATACCGCGGTACACCAGCGATCGCAACGGTGCCTTCGAGGCCTATCGGCCGGAGCGGTCGAGCAACTACGTCCTCCGCCAGCAGCTCGACAAGTCGGTCGACGGGCTCGGCGACGCTTGGAACGGCGGCGATCCGGTCACCCGGATCGGTGACGGCCGGTGGCTGAACTACGAGGCCGCCATCGACGTCTCGTTCGAAAAGGATGCTCTCCAGGACGGCGCGAACTACGCGGTCCTCGGGGTCCGGCAGCAGCACGGCGACGTCGGCGCGCCCTACAAGCTGAAGTTCACGTTCGACGGCGGCTGGCAGCTGATCGTCGACAACAAGCCGGCAGCCGGCGGCAACGTGGTCAGTGGCTCCGGCGGCGTCGGGATTGCCGGCTTCGACACCACCTACAACGCCTGGCACAAGCTCGCCCTCAAAGCCGCCGGCAGTGAGGTGACCGCATCCCTGGACGGTGTCACCCTCGCCAGGTACACCGATCCGGCTCCCCGGCTCCCCGGCCGCGTCGAGCTCGGCAGCGGCTACTACCACACCAGGTTCGACAACCTCCGAGTCCGCACCCTCGCCGGCTTCACGCCGTACTACAGCGAACTGCTCGACAACCTGGAGACGACCGACCTGAACTCCCCGCCCGCCACCAAGCTCGTCTACAGCGGGCAGTGGGCTCACGAAAGCGGCAAGAGCATGTACACCTACCAGCGGACGCTGTCCACCAGCCAGGGATCCGGCTCGACGCTGAGCTACACCTTCACGGGAACCGGACTCGACATCACCGGCCCCAACGACGGCTCGGCCGTGCTCGAGACGACCGTCGACGGGCGCATCGCCGACAGCTCGGCCCGCACGACGGCGTCGGCCGAGTTCTCCCAGACCTTCAGCCTTCGCGGGCTCACGTATGGCAGACACACCATTCAAATCAAGGTACGCAGCGGCGCCCTGGTCGTCGACGCGGTCGCCGTCGCCGGCTAGCCATTCCACACCCAAGGAGTGATCATGACCATGCAACGACGGAAGTTCCTCAGCCTGACCGCCGTCGGCGCGGCGGGCGCGGGCCTGGCCCTGCTCGGCGCCGGACCGGCACTGGCCACCCTCGGACCGCTGGGCACCGCACCCACCACCCCCTTCGCCGTCGGCGTACGCAAGTACGACTGGAAACGCGGCAGCCGCCCCTGCACCACCTACGTCTACTACCCCGCCACCGGCACCGCCGGCGGCAACCCGGTGACCAACGCCCCCACCGCCAACGGCGTCTTCCCCGTCTACAACTTCACCCACGGCTACGGCAGCAGCCCACAGAACTCCCTGTTCATCATCCGAGCCCTCGCCGCAGCAGGCTTCATCGTCCCCGCCCCCCACTTCAACCACAACTTCACCGACGTCAACAACGGCAACACCTCCAAAGACGTCTCCCAGATCCTCACCAACACCCTCGCCCTCAACACCACCGGACCACTCGCCGGACACATCAACACCAGCATCGGCGTCGGCGTCTCCGGCCACTCCCTCGGCGGCATGGTCACCCACGGCCTGCTCACCTCCTGGCCCGACAGCCGGATCATCTCCGCCAACCCCCAATCCTGCGTCGACATGGGCAACCCCGCCGCCTCCGTCACCGCCAAGGTCCTGTTCGTCCACGGCGACAAAGACCCCACCTGCGCCTACTCCTCAGCCCGCCAGGCCTACAACGAAATCAAATGGCCCAAGGCCTTCCTCACCTTCATCGGCGGCACCCACACCAGCTTCTGGAGCGACAAACGCTTCCCCACCACCGTCGTCGACTGGGCCCGCTGGACCATGTACGGCGACACCACCGCACGGGACCGCCTCCCCGCCGACGCATCCGGCACCAAGACCAAATGGGAAACCCAGCTGGGCTGACCCGTCCGTGGCGGGGCCCGCCGACGCCCTGGTGGCCCACCGCGTCCGACCACGCAACCACATTGGACGGGTTCCATGACACAGCCTTCCCGCGATCCGGTCCCACCGAGACGTCCGCGCCGGCACCGCACCGTAATCGCTCTCGTCGGCGCACTGCTCGCCGCGCTGACCGCCGGACCGCCGGCCGGCGCGGCACCGGCCCCGAAATACGCCGGCTACCTGTTCACCTACTTCACCGGCGAGAACACCTCCACCGGCGAACAGGTCTACTTCGCGCTCAGCCAGGGCAACGACCCGACCCGGTGGCGGCAGCTCAACGGCGGCAACCCGGTGCTGACCTCGACCGTGGGAACCCGCGGCGTGCGCGACCCGTTCGTCATCCGGTCACCCCAGGGCGACAAGTTCTACCAGATCGCCACCGACCTGCGGATGTACGGCAACGGCAACTGGGACCAGGCCCAGCGGACGGGCAGCAAGTCCATCGTGGTCCGGGAGTCGGCCGACCTGGTGAACTGGAGCCCGCCGCGCCTGGCCCGCGTCGCGCCGGACACGGCAGGCAACACGTGGGCACCCGAGGCCTACTACGACGAGGGACTCGGCCAGTACGTCGTGTTCTGGGCGTCGAAGCTCTACTCCACCAGCGACCCGAACCACACCGGCACCACCTACAACCGGATGATGTACGCCACGACATCCGACTTCCGGACCTTCAGTCCCGCGCAGGTCTGGGTCGACACGGGCTACTCGACGATCGACTCGACGCTCATCAAGCACAACGGCACCTATTACCGCTTCACCAAGGACGAGCGGAGCCCGTCGCAAACCCCGTGCGGCAAGCTGGTCCTCGCAGAGAAGTCGACAACCGTCCTCAACCGGAACTACTCGTTCGTCGCCGACTGCCTCGGGAAGAACGCGATCAGCCAAGGCGAGGGCCCGCTGGTCTTCAAATCGAACACCGACGAACGCTGGTACCTGTTCATCGACGAATACGGCGGCCGGGGCTACGTCCCGTTCACCACCACCGACCTGAACACCCGGCAATGGTCACCCGTCTCCGGCTACACCATGCCCGGCAAGCCGCGCCACGGCACCGTCCTGCCGATCACCCAGGCCGAGTACGACCGGCTCCTGCAACGCTGGGGCTGAGCCGCCCTCGCCGTTCGAGTTCGTTCGCCGACGAAGGAGCGCTCGTGACCACACTGCACGAACACAGCACTACGAGCCGTCACCGCACGCTTCGCTTGCTGGCCGTGGCCACCTCGGCGGTTCTCGTCACGGCGAGCGCGACCGTCACCGCGGTCGCGGCGCCGGCAGCCACGACCACGGTGGGCAGCTGGGGACCCGGCGTCAACGCCGGGGGCCCCGGATTCACCAACCAGACCATCCGGCAAGTAGTGCACGTATCAGCCGGCGGAACAGCCCCCCGGCTACGACTGTCCAACCTGCACGGCACCACCCCACTCACCATCGGCCACGTCGACCTCGCCACACAGGCCACCGCAGGCACCGCAACGACCGGCACCCACCACCAGGTCACCTTCGCCGGCTCCACCTCAGCGACCATCCAACCCGGCCGCGAACAGCTCAGCGACCCCGTATCCATGACCGTGAACACCAACCAGAACCTGCTGGTGAGCGTCTACGTCCCAGGAACGACCGGCGCATCGACCTGGCACCCCAGCTCGGCCGACACGACCTACGTTTCCACCACCGGAGACCACGCCACAGACGACAGCACCAGCCGCTATCCCTCGACAAAGAACTCCTGGCACTTCCTCTCCGGCCTCGAGGTGACCAGCACCACCGCAACAGGCACACTGGTCGCCTTCGGCGACTCCATCACCGACGGACTGAAGTCGTCAAAGGGGACCAACCGGCGCTACCCGGACTACCTGGCCCGCCGCCTCGCCACCGTGATCGGCGGCCCACAACTCGGCGTCGTCAACGCCGGGATCAGTGGCAACCGGGTACTCACCGACGCCGGAAGCACCAACGGGAACAGCGCGCTCCACCGCTTCGCGCACGACGCGCTCGCCCAACCGAACGTCAAAGACGTCATCCTCCTCGAAGGAATCAACGACATCACCACCAACAGCACACTCACGGCCAAGCAACTCACCGACGCCTACCAGACACTCATCACCCAGGCCCACCAAGCCGGAGTGGCCGTCTACGGCGGCACCATCACCCCGTTCGGCCACTTCAGCGGCTACACCACAGGACGCGAAAACATCCGCCAAGCCGTCAACAAGTGGATCAGGACCAGCGGCACCTTCGACGGCGTAGCCGACTTCGACGCAGCAATCCGCGACCCCGCCGAGACCACCCGCATCCTGCCCACCTACGACAGCGGCGACCACCTGCACCCAGGCGACCGCGGCTACCAGGCCATGGCGAACGCCGTCAACCTGGCCGCCCTGCGCTACTGAAGTGCCGGCCGATTACCGCAGGAGAAATTCATGATCACACGCAGGACGATGCTGTCCGGAACCGCGGCCGCGGTCGCGGCGGCGGCAGTGGGCGCGGGCGCGGGCGTCGCGCACGCGGACCAGACCATCACCGTCGACCCGCGCACCGGCTACGGGATCTGGGAAGGCTGGGGCACCTCGCTCGCCTGGTGGGCCAACGTCTTCGGCGACCGCGACGACTTCGCCGATCTGTGGTTCACCACCAAGACCGTAACCTACAACGGGAAAGCGCTTCCCGGCCTCGGGCTGACCATCGCCCGCTACAACCTCGGCGCGTCCACCTGGAACTCCGTCGACGGCCAGACCATGGTCGCCTCCCCGAACATCCCCCGCTTCAAGCAAATCGAGGCCTACTGGCAAGACTGGCGCAACAGCGACCCGGCCTCGGCGGCGTGGAAATGGACCGCCGACGCCAAGCAACGAGCGGCGGTGGTCAAGGCCACCGCGCGCGGCGCCACCACCGAATTGTTCGCCAACTCGCCAGTGTGGTGGATGTGCGCCAACCACAACCCCTCCGGCGCAGCCAACGCAGCCAACGACAACCTGAAAGCCGAGCACTACCGCGACCACGGCATCCACCTGGCCGAAGTCGCCCGCCAGTTCCGCGACCGCTTCGGCGTCACCTTCCGCACCGTCGAACCCTTCAACGAACCCTCGTCCCCCTACTGGCCGGCCACCGGGAAACAAGAGGGCTGCCACATCGGCGCCTCCTCCCAGCGGGCCATCCTGCGCTACCTGCGGGAAGAACTCGACCGCCGCGGCCTGTCCGGCACGCGCATCGCCGCCTCCGACGAGACCAGCTACGACCTCGCCCACAGCACGTGGAACTCCTTCGACGCCACCACCAAGTCCCTCGTGAACCAGATCAACGTCCACGGCTACCAAGGCTCCGGCGGCCGCCGGGACCTCGTCTACGCCGACGCCCGCGCAGCAGGCAAGGTCCTGTGGAACTCCGAATACGGCGACCGCGAAGCCACCGGACTCTCGATGGCCGGCAACCTCTGCCTCGACCTGCACTCACTGCACCCCACAGCCTGGTGCTACTGGCAGGTCATGGACCCCACCCCGGCATGGGCACTCATCAGCTACAACCCCGACACCCTGCAAGCCGGCGCCGTGCAGAATAAGCTCTACGTCCTGGCCCAGTTCACCCGCCACATCCGGCCGGGCATGCAAATCCTCGGTACCTCGACCGGCAACGCAGCCGTCGCCTACGACCCCGCAACCGGCCGCCTGGTTCTCGTCGCGGTCAACACCGCCACCTCCGCCCAGACGATGACCTTCGACCTGTCCCGCTTCACCACCCTGCCCATCGGCCTCATCACCCGCTGGTCCACCTCGACAAGCAGCGGCAGCGACCGATACGCCCAACGCACCGACACCCGCCTCAACGGCAAAACGCTCCGAGCCCCCTTCGCAGCCGGCCAAGTACAGACATTCCAACTCGACGAAGTCACCGCCTGACGCGGCGGCGTTCAGGCGGTGGCAAACCCGCACGTCCCCGGCCCCCGAAGGATTGCCGCACCGCCGGGGACGCCCGCCTGCCGGTTCCCAGAGTTGTGGACGTGCACCGGGCGCCCGTCCTGGTGCCGGTGCCGGTGCGGGTACCGGACTGACCGAGACAGAGGTCAGGCCGGCCGTCGCCCACGATGCCGAGCCGCGCAGTCACGGTGGCTGCCGCGATCGCGGCCGGCGCCTTTGGCGCCATAAAGGACGACGGTAGTGCCCGGAATCAACTGTTCGCGTTAACATCATGAAGGAGTTGTCATGGCTGCCAAGAAGGCGTTTTCTCGCATGCTGGGCGTGCTGGCGGCCGCGGCGCTGCCGCTGCTGCCCGCCGCGCCCGCCGAGGCGGCCGTGTCCGTCGTCAAGATCGCCGACACCCAGCTCGACGCCAAGGCGCTGTACTTCGTCTCCTACGACGGGCTGGTGAACAACGACTCCTTCCAGCAGAGCGGCATCTTCACCTACGCGGGCTACCAGTACGCGGCCTGGTACACCGCCGACCGCAGCGCCGTGGTCGCCCGGCGGGCCGCGGGCGCGGGTGCGTGGCAGACCGTCGCGCTGCCGCACAAGCTGACCGTGGATGACTCCCACAACGTCATCTCGATGGGTGTCTCGCCGGAGGACGGCCGGCTGCACGTGGCCATGGACACCCACGGCAACCAGGTCTACTACGCCGAGTCGGTGGCCGGGCTGCTGTCCGCGCCCGCGGCGCACGCCTGGACGTCGTCGGCGTTCGGGCCGGTGCAGCGGACGTTGAACGGCGTCGACCTCGGGGCGATCACCTACCCGCAGTTCGTCGTCACTCCGGAGCGCAAGCTGCAGCTCAGCTACCGGACCGGCGCCTCGGGCAACGGCACCAACGAGCTCGCGGAGTTCAGCGGGGGCAGCTGGCGCAAGCTGGGGAAGTGGTCGTCGGCGACCGGCGCGTGGACGTCGGGCAACAGCGTCACCAGCACCACGCGCAACATGTACCTGCACGGCATCACCTACGGACCCGGCGGGCGGCTGCACGCCACCTTCACCTGGCGCGAAGGCAACTCCGGCGTGCTGTGCCACTCCGGCGGGCTGGCCAACCACGAGACCGGCTACGTCTACAGCGACGACCGGGGCCGGACCTGGCGCACCAACGCCGGCGCGGTCGTCGCGACGACGGGTGGCACGCCGGTGTCCGTGTCGTCGCCGGGAACGGTGGTCGACCCGCTCGGCGTCGACCACGCGCTGATGAACCAGGAGAGCCAGGCCGTCGACTCCGCCGGGCAGCCGCACGCGGTGATCAGCTACGTCCCCGGCCGGTTCACCCAGTGCGTCACGAACTACTCCGCGCAGCGCAAGCAGTACGGCCGGACCTTCTTCCTCAGCCGGGCGGCCGACGGCAGCTGGACCAAGCGCGAGGTGCCGGTCGCGCCCGAATCCACCCAGCGGACCAAGCTGGTCTTCGACCGCGGCGACAACGCCTACCTCGTCATGCCGTACGGGCGGATCGTCGCGGCCACCAAGGCGAGCGGCTGGACGGACTGGAAGACGGTGTACAGCCCGGACCTGAACGCGTTCGGCGAGGTCGACGTCGACGACTCGCGGCTGGCCACCGACGGCGTGATCTCCGTGCTGTACCAGCAGAACTCGAGCGGGACGACACCCTCGCCGATCCGGGTGGCCGACTTCCGGCTCGGCTGAGGCGCTACTCGACCGTGACGGACTTGACCAGATCGACGCCGAAAGCTCAAGTCCCACGCCGGAGCGTCGCGCGAATTCCTCGTACCATTGGCCGCCCGGGCCGACAGCGCGACCGCGGAGTCCACCAGTGCAAGAAGTTGCCCAACTTCCCCCGCCACACCGGGTCGTCCTGCTCGATGTCGGCGGCGAAGTGCTGCTATCGGCGCTCTACTGGACGACCTACCCCGAGGCGATCCGTCGGCAGGCCAAGACGCTCGCCGGGCACAACCTCGATCCCGCCTCGGGAGGCTGGCCGGCTTCGCGAGCGACCAACGACGCCTGCCACGTCGACACGGTGCGCCGCCACTGGGTGGACCGATCGGTGTAGGCGCGGCACGGCTCGGATGGTCGACACTGCCCACGACCTCGGCCAGCCGCAGCAGACTGGCCTGACGCTATTTAGGAGCGTGTCGCTGAAGACGAGCGATCGCCGACCTAGACGGCCATGCCTCGCCTGCCGACACGGCTCAGCGTGCGCTGACGCGGACCCTGGCGACCGCTCGAAGCGGTGCCTGCCGGGGGCCGCGGAGGTAGAGGTAGAAGGTGTTCGGCGCCCAAGGGGCGTGTGCCTCCGGCTCGCACAGCACGGCCGACCTGCTGGCCGAACATCACCGCGACGACACTCTCCCGATACCACCTTTGTAATCGCTTTCTCAACCCCCTGGCATTGACCGCACCGGGTCCACGCGCACGCGCAGCGGTCCGAACCGGATCTGCACCGCGAACCCGTCCGGCCACCCGATCTCGGCTCCTTCTTCGGTGACCGAGGCAACCGGGTCGCGCGGCTCGGCACCCAACGCGGCCAGCGCGACGACGACCGCCGTGCCGTGGACGTCCCCGGTGAGCCGTGGGAGTGACACCCACGGGAGGAAGGCCGTGCCGTGCGGAGCGCGGACTTCGTCCCGGCCTGTCCAGCCGGACAGCGGCCGGAGCACGGACTCACCGGGCGCGGTCGCCCAGCCCGTCTGCTCGACGCGGGCGCCGGGAGGGGCGCCGAGGACGCGGTGTACCCGCAGCTCGTCCGATCCGCGGACGACGGTGACGCTCTCGACGCGCAGGCCGGGTACCGTCGCCGGGCCGCGGCCGAACACCGGACGGTGCCAGGACGCCGCCCAGCCCCAGCCTCCGGCCTGGCCCACCCCGAGCGGGTGGACCCGCCGCCGGACGCTGCGCACGCCGGCGACGACGACCGCGAAGTGGTTGTCCGCCGGGTTGCCCCGCGCGGTCGGCCCGGTCCGGGTCGAGTAGGCGAACCGGCCGTAGTGCGGGTTGTCCTCGGCCGCCGACTCGGCTTCGTGCGGCCGGACGTGGTCGCTGCCGTGGTTGTGCAGCCGGACGACGCCGTCCCTGCGGGTCGACTGCAGCAGCAGGCCCGGCGCCGGCAGGGCGAGCACCGCGTCGGCGGTCTCGCTCGGCGCCGGTTCCTCGGTCGCCGTCCACAGTGGATGATCCGGGGGTGCGAGCAGGCACACGAACGCCTTCGACGCCCAGTAGGGCGAGCCCGGTCCGGAGTAGTACTGCACCGTGTGCGCGTGCGGTCCGTGCCAGCCGAGGCTCAGCAGTCCGTGCTCGTCGACGGCGCCGCGGTCGAGGAAGTAGCGCAGCGCCCCGCTGATCAGCCGTCGTGACACGCCCGGCCGTAACGGCGTGTTCCCGGTGACGGCGCCGAGGCCGACCGCCGACGCGGCCGCGAAGCGGTAGGTCAACGATCGTCCGAAGTGGAGCGGCGCGCCGTCGCCGCCGAACCACAGCCCGAAGCTGTCCAGGTGCTCCCTCAGCCGGGGGCCGAACCGGGTCTCCTCGCCGGCGAGGTGGGCGTCCAGCACCGGGTACAGGTGCAACGCCCAGCCGTTGTAGTGGTCGAAGGCGCGGCCGTCGCCGTCGGCGTACCAGCCGTCCCCGCGGTACCAGCTCTCCAGCAGCTCCAGCGCCCGGTCGCGGGCTCGAGCCGTCTCGGTCTCGCCGCGCCCCACCGAGGCGAGGAACCCGGCCACGGTGAAGGGGAACAGGTACCAGTTGTTCGGCGCTGGGACGTGGCGCAGCGCGCCGCGCAGCCACGCCTCGATCCGGTCCTGCACGGCGGGCGCGAGGTTGTCCCACAGCCAGGGCCGGGTCAGCCGGAGCCCGAGGGCGACCGACGCCGACTCGACCATCGGCTGGCCGGCGACGTGGTGGTCGCCGATGACCGGCCACGACTCGGCGTCGTCGCGGCCCGGCGTGCGGGTGCCCGCGTCGAGTCCCCCGGCGTACCGCTCGAGCCAGCCGTGCGGGTCCTTCCCGTCCTCCCCGGTGACGCGGAAGGCGGCGGCGAGGAAGGTCCGGGCGAAGCCTTCCAGGCCGTCCGAGCGGACGCCGCTGCCCGACGGCGGCCCCGGCAGGTCGAGCCGGGCACCACCCGGGGTGGCCCAGTGCCACGCCGCCGTCAGGAGGCCGTCCGCCACGGCGACCCAGTGGTCGCGCGTGTACCCGGTGTACGGGCTCAGCGTGCGGTCTTCGCCGGGCAGCTTCACGCGATCATCCCCAGGCGTTCGCGGTGGACGGGGTGGGCGAAGGCCTGCCCAGCCGCCCAGCGGGTGACCTCGGCGACGGCCAGCTCGGCGAGCCGCCGCAGCTCGTTGCCCTGCGAGCCGGCCAGGTGCGGGGTGATCAGCACGTTGTCGTCCGTCCACAGGGGATGTCCCGGTGGCAGTACTTCCGGGTCGGTGACGTCGAGGATCGCCCGGATCCGGCCGGTCCCGGTCGCCTCGGCCAGCGCGTCCTGGTCGAGGACGGCCCCGCGGGCGGTGTTGATCAGCACGGCGTCCGGCCGCATCGAAGCGATCAGCTCGCGCCCGACCAGCCCGCGGGTTTCGGGCAGCAGTGGGGTGTGCACGCTGACGACGTCGCTGCGGGCGAACAGCTCGGCCAGGCTCACCGCTTCCGCGCCGAGCTCAGCCGCCTCCGCGGCGTTCAGGTGGGGATCGTGCACGAGGACGCGGAAGTCGTGCGGGTGCAGCAGGCCGATCACCCGCCGTCCGATCATCGACGCCGACAGGATTCCGACGGTCCGGCCGTGGTTGCCCAGGTGCCGCGGCACGGCCAGGGGGTCGTCGCGGCGGCGGGCCGCCCGGTAGTCGCGCGCCCGCTCCAGGACGCGTTTGCCGGAGAGCAGGATCATCGCCACGGCGTACTCGGCCACCGGCACCGCGTTGGCCGCCGCGGCGGACGTCACCGCGATCCCCCGCTCCCAGCACGCTTCGGTGACGTGCCCGCGGACCGAGCCGGCGGTGTGCACGACGGCCCGCAGCCGCGGCGCGCGAGCGAGCACGGCCGGGCCCAGCGGCGGACAGCCCCAGCCGGTGACCAGCAGCTCGACGTCGTGTAAGACGGCGGGGGCCGAGGGGCTCGCGAAGTCGTCGAGCACTCCGTCGGCGAGGTCGCAGACGCGGCGCAACGCCGTCATCGCGCCGTCGTCGAGCACTGCCGCCGCGGTCCGGGGAGCCATCGCGATCGCGGCGCGGGCACGGCTCACTTGACCGCCCCCGCCGTCAGCCCCGAGCGCCAGAACCGCTGCAGCAGCGCGAACGCCAGCACCAGCGGCAGGACCGCCAGCAGCGAGCCCATGATCACCACCGGGTAGTACTCGGGCGACGTCGTGGCCGCGCTGTTCCAGCTGTAGAGGCCGAGGCTGACGGGGTACAGCTTCTGGGTGGAGAGCATCACCATGGGCAGGAAGAAGTTGTTCCAGATGGCGGTGAGCTGGAACAGGAACACGGTGACCACGCCGGGGCCGAGCATCCGCAGCGAGACCTTGAAGTAGGTCGCCAGCTCCCCCGCGCCGTCAATCCGCGCCGCCTCCAGAACCTCGCCGGGCACGTAGCCCTGGCTGAACACGCGGCTGAGGTAGACGCCGAAGGGGTTGAACAGCACCGGGACGAGCACCGCCCACACCGTGTCGACGACGCCGGTGCGGGAGGCGAGCAGGTACAGCGGGAGCGCGAGCACGGTCTGCGGCACCATGACCGCGGCGAGGACCAGCCCGAACAGCTTTTCCTTGTGCCGGAAGTGGTACTTGTCGAACGCGTAGCCGCAGGCGATGCTCGCCAGCGCGCCGACCGCGGCGCCGCCGACCGCGTAGAGCAGGCTGTTGAGGTACCAGCGGCCGTAGATCCCCTTGTCCATGGCGAACAGGTCCTGCAGGTTCTTCAGCGGCGAGAATCCCTGCAGCGAAAGGATGTTACTGCCGAACAACGCGTCCCGGTCCTTTGCCGCGGCGAGCACCAGCCACAACGCCGGCAGCAGGGTGTAGAGCACGGAGATCGCGACGACGGTGTTGACGGCCGCGCGGCCGAGGAGCTTCGGCGGGTTCACGCGGCCACCTTCCGGGTGCGGTTGGCCCAGCGCGTGACGCCGTAGGACAGCGCAATCGTGCAGGCCAGCAGGATCACCGACGCGGCCGCGGCGAGCCCGTAGTTGTTGCGGGTGAACGCGGCGTCGTAGATGTACATGCTCGGCGAGAACCGCGCGGTGATCATCGGCGTGGCCTGTGAGAGCAGCATCGGCTCGGTGAACAGCTGCAGTGACCAGATCAGCGTGAACAGCACGACCATCACGATCGACGCGCGGATCATCGGCGTCTTGATCCACAGCGCGCTGCGGACACCGCCGGCGCCGTCCACCACCGCCGCCTCGATCACCTCGCGCGGCACGGCCTGCAAAGCGGCGTAGAAGACGACGACGTTGTAGCCGAGATTGCTCCACAACGCGATGTTCACCATCGACGGGATGACCGTGTGGACGCCGAGGAAGTCGATCGTGATCCCGGCCCGGCCGAACAGGTCCACCACCGGGCTCAGGCCCGGGATGTAGAGGTAGAGCCAGATGATCGCGGCGATGATACCGGGCACCGCGTGCGGCAGGAACAGCGCGAGCCGCGCCCACGCCCGCAGCCGCGCGGCTCCCGAGTCGAGCAGCAGCGCCAGGCCGAGGGAGGCGACGACCAGCAGCGGCAGGTACAGCAGGCAGTACAGCGCGACGACCCACAGTCCATTGAGGAACGTCGGATCGGCCAGCACGGCGACGTAGCTGCGCAAGCCCACGAAGATCGTGTGCTCCGGGCCGAACCCGAGACCCGGTTCGTCGGCGCCGAAGAAGCTCAGCCACAGCGCCGTCCCGGCCGGGACCAGGAAGACCACCACCAGCAGCACGAAGAAGGGGGCCATCAACACAGCACAGGCGGCGCCCTGCCGGTTTCTCTTCCGGACACGCGGCGCGGGCGTCCGGGAAGCGCTTTCCGGACGCGCGAGTGTCGTCGTCATCGGTCTCCTTCGTCAGCTGCTGTGCTCGGTGGTCGCCAGCCCCAGGGCGATCAGGTCCGGCATGGTGGCGCGCTGGGCGTCGCGGACGGCTTCCAGGAGGGTGCCCTGGCCGGCGCTCGCCCGGGCGAACCCGTCCTGCAGGACTCGCTGGGTCGCGCTCATCCGCGGTCCCCACGTCCAGCCGTCCCGGATCTTCGCGGCCTCGGCCTCGAACAGCCGGTAGACGTCCTGGCCGCCGTAGTAGCGGCGGTCGAACGCCTTCCGACCGACCTCGACCAGGTCCGGCGCGGCGGGGTACTGGCTGCTGGTGCCGCTGGAGAGCCGGGCGCGCAACGCGTCGGGGTGCGACACCTGCCATTCGATGAACTCCATCGCGGCTTCCGGATGCGCGCTGTCGCGGGTGACGGCGAAGGTCGAGCCGCCGTGCGTCCCGACCGCCGGGTCCGCGGGATCCCACTGGGGCAGCGGCGCGATCGCCCACTGGCCCTTCTGGCCCGGCCGGGCCTTCATCTGCGCGCCCGCGTCCCAGGCGCCGCTGAGCCGGGCCAGCACCAGCCCCTGCCCGATCTGCGCGTCCCCTTGCCTGCCCTGCACGCCGTTCGCGAACACGAGACCTTCGTCGATCAAGCCTTGCCAGTACCCGGCCACGCGGCGGGTCGCGGCGTCGGCGAGCGAGACGTTCCAAGCACCGCCCGCGGTGTCGAACCACTGCGCGCCCGCCTGCCAGGAGACCGCCGCGAACTGGGTCGCCCCGTCGGTCGCGAAGGCCACCAGCCGGCGCCGGTCGTCGCGGACCTTGCGGGCCACCGCCGTGAACTCGTCCCACGTGCGCGGCGGGCCCGAACCGTGCCGGGCGAACAGATCGGTGCGGTAGTGCAGCACCATCGGCTCGACGTCCAGCGGCACGGTGAACACGCGCCCGGCGAACGTCGTCAGGCGCAGTGCCTGCGGGAGGAGCTTCGCACGCAGGCGCTCGGAGACGAGATCGGTGATGTCCCTGGCCACGCCGTCGATGGCGAACCCGGGCACCTGCGGGTATTCGATGGTGGCGATGTCCGGGGCGTTGCCCGCGCGGACCGCATTGCTCAGCTTCGCGTACCCGCCCTGGTCTCCGGACGGGATCTGCTGGAACACGACGTGGATCCGGTTCTGCGAGCGGTTGAACGCGTCCACGACCTGCTGGCTGCCCCGCAGCGCCGACCAGAAGGTGATCCGGGTGGCACCACGCGGAGCGTCCCCGCCGGCGCTCGAGCACGCGGCAGCCAGCGGCCAGGCGAGACCCGCGGCGAGCACGGTCCGGCGGCTGGGTCGGACAGGCATCGATGCCTCCTGCGGGTCGCGAACTCCCCGCAGTTTGGGCGCCTGAACGAATTCCGGTCAATAGCCCCGACCAACTCGGTCAATCGATCAGCGGCCGCGTCGACCCACGCACCTTCAGCTCAGGCAGCACGGCGATCCGCCGCGGCGGCCGTCCCGCCGGTCCGCGCAGCCGCTCCAGCAGCAGCCCCGCGGCCAGCCTGCCGACCTCGGCCTTGGGCGGCGCGATCGCGGTCAACGGCGTGCTGCCCAACGCGGCCACGACGTCGTCGTAGGCCACCACCGAACAGTCGTCGGGCACCATGATCCCCGCGTCCGCCAGCTGCTGGACGAGCATCAGGGCATCGACGTCGCCGTGCATGATCACGCCCGTCGCGGCGTGCTCGCGCAGCACATCGGCGAGCGGCTCGAGGTCTCGCACCGGCTCCTGACCGGCGCCCGGCGCGCTGAGCACCACGGTCCAGTCCTCGATTTCGGGCCGTCCGGTGCAGATGCCGGTGAACGCCGCGCGCAGCGCCCGCGCGGTCGGGCTGTCGTCGCGCGCGGCCAGGACGATCCTCCGGTGGCCCAGCGCAAGCAGGTGCGTCACGGCGAGGTGGACGCCGTACCAGTGGTCAGTGCAGACGGAATCCCGGGCGTGCAACGCACTTCCCGGCCGCGGCCGCCGTTCCATCAGGACGACCGGGACGTCGGCGGCGGCCAGCCAGCCGTCGTCCGCCTCCTCGGTGCCCACGCTGCGCCAGCGCGGCGCGATGAGCACACCCCCGGCGTCGTCGGCGAGCAGCCGCTCGACGATCAGCCGCTCGGCGCCGGGAACCTGCGGCGCCGGGTGCAGCACGACCCGGACGTCAGCCTCCTCCAGCGCGCCACGGGCCCCGTGCAGGACCTCGGTGAGGTAAGCGTGGCGCTCGGGAACGACCAGCACCACCGGCCCGCCACCGGCCGCCGCGGGCGCCGGCTCCGGCCGCCGCGGAACCAGCGAGCGGACGACGCCGTGGCCCCGCCGCAGCCGCCCGGCCCTGGCCAGCTCCTCGACGTCCCGGCGCACGGTGATCACCGAGACCGCCAGCTCCGTGGCGAGTTCGGTGACCCGCGCCTGGCCGCGCGCCTCCACCACGGCCAGGATCCGCCTTCGCCGGTCCGCACCCGACTCCCGCATCTCGGCCTTCGTCCGTCGGCTGTTCGTTCGATCGTTCTCCGAGCATAACGATCAGCCGACGCACTGGTCGAGCCGGCGCTGCCGAGTGGTGGAGCGGCCACGGGTGTGCGTGCGATTTCACCCGTCGAGACGGCGGAGCACGCCGGCCGTGGCTTGCCGCTCCACATAGGTACCGACTGGGCGTTGGCACCGTGCTCGGTGATGACCGGCTCATCGCGGTCGTACGTCGGGATCGAGGCCTCGACCACTTGTGGAACCAGCCCGCACCGGACTTCGCTTCAGTTCCGTCGAATGGCTGGGTTTGCCGGCCGCGCGCCGGGCGCGGGATGGCTAGATAACGCTTCGTACATGGCTAGCGTGCCCATTTGTCGGCAGGTGTCATGCTTCCGGGTATGGTTGTCGCCTTTTTCTGCGACCAGTGATGATCAAGGCTGGTTGACGGCATCGCATGGTGGATGCACGATCGGCTCGCGGTGATTCGCCCTTCGTAATCGGGTGTTGAACGCACCGTTTCCGGGTGCTGATCGGGAGCTTGTCACCCGGCTCGTTCACTATGCCAAGAAAGGTGCGACGTGGCCACTCTGCTTGAAACAACGCAGCAGGCCGTCAGCATTGACGCAGCATCGCCTGCATGGCGGCTTCCGGGTGGACGATGAGCACGTCGTGGAGAGGGTCGGCGACCAGCAGCAGCCGGCTGTCCGCCAGGGCTCCGCAGCTGCGGCGTACCGGAGCCGGGAGCGTGACGTAGGGTTTGCGGGGCATGACGAACACCCCGTCCGGACGCCGCCGGATCACCACCGAGGTCCGGACGAGGGTGGTCAGCAAGCGATCACCTGCACTCCAGCCGAGGGCCGCGACTGCGCCGCGATCCTGCAGCCGCCCTCCCCCCTCCATCAACGCGATCGACAGCCGCGGACCATCCGCCGCACCGAGATCACGCAACGGCGGCAAGCCCATCGGCACAGGCAACGAAGCCACGCGTCCCAGGTCAGGCGCCGTGATCCGGTTGGGCAGGGCCAAGGAGGGGATGCCTGTCATGCGACACCTCCCCGACGTGCTGCGCGAGGGGAGGGCGCGGTCAAGATCAGCGTAGCCGAGATCGGCGGGAGCTGAACGCGAGAAAGACCCGCCGTGGCGGGCCAGTTACTCTGTGGTTTGGGAGATCTCCCACGTATTTGTGTCCGAGGGGGGACTCGAACACATGTGCGTGGCATCCCTGCGCGGGATGCGTGTTCATGCACCAGACCATACCGCCGGACAGCGGCCAGATACCAGCCGGGTTCTTGCCGAGGCATGGGAGGTCACGGTGCGGCAAGTGTCACGATGCCCTACAGCAGCGGGATTCGGATGGTCACGCGCTACAGGCAACGCGGTTCATGCTTCGGACGACTACATCCGGCTGGCAGTCGAGGTACTGGGCATCCCCTTGCCTCAACGGCCGACAGCGTGTCTGGAACGCGCGGTCCGGGTGATTCTGCGCCGAACGGACACGAGGGCCTGCCGAGCTCATGAGACCGTGTGACCACTTCCACCTTTGGATCCTCACTGCATCGCTCGAGGCGAACATCGACCCCAATCCGACGGCCCAGACGGGCCTCAAGCTTGATCGAACGCAACCGCTGGTGGCCGTCGAGCTTCGTCAATAGGACAGCCACCAGCGCAAGCCCACCAAACAACACCGTGCCCGACGCAAGCAGGAGCCATAAACCGATCACGCCGATCCCTACTGGCCATCCGCTTGCGCGTTTAGGTAGATGAAGGTGCCGTCTGAGTGCCGCACCAGCAGGTGGTCATGCGCGACGAAGTCACCTGCTTCCCGGCCCCATGCACGAGCGCAGTGCCGGGCGATCGAACTCGGGTCCCGGCACCCATCCCACAGTCCCCAGTCGTACGCTTCCTGCGGAGTCAGCCGACGAAGATGCGACTCGATCGTGACGACGCGAACAGGTTCTGGGAAATCGCAGATTACCGGCCAGACGCGTGTCGAGCGGTACGCCTTGGACGAACTACCCTTGCGGTCTTGAAGCCGCCCCAATACCGCACGCGGATCCACTTTTCCCCAGCGTCGATGACCACAGCGGGTCTCCAAGCCTCTTCCCACACCCACACCGGGTCGTTCGCCCGATAGTCTGATACACCCTGGTAGGCGCCGACATGGGATACGCCATAGACCTTTCGCGGGAAGCCCGGTGCTCCGGCGATGAACGCATACTCGTCCGGAACCAGGAAAGGTTCGGCGACATACGGATCCCAGTCAGGGTCACGCTCGACCAACCGAACACAGTCAAGCGGAAACTCCCAAGTAACCGGCGTACCAACGGGAACGAGACGAACACTGGAGCCGATCCAGAACTCTTCCGGAGCACTGACCGCAGTCCGTACCGCGATCCCGTCCACGAGCCAGCGAGACTGAACAACGCCGAGAACACGGCCAGAGATCCATTCGCCGCTCCACGGCCAACGAACTCACACCATGTCGCCCCGCACGAAAGGCACTTCATCGACTTCTGACATGGAGGCAGACTAATGGACACTTAACACTAGCACGTACTATCAGCTTATGTACTGAACACCGATACAGCGTGTCACTTCCGGGTCCGCCGGAACCCGGGGAAGCCGTTCATTGCCGGGCAGCCCGGCGACGTCGGTGCCGGCGTGCGCGCCCTGCCACCGCGCCACCAGGCCGGGGCTCTCGGCGCGCCCGGCTCCTGTCCCTGCCGCCCCACAGCTCGGCGGGCAGCCTCGGTAGCCGGGCAAGCGGGACTGAGATGACGCGGCGCTCGCCTGCCCAAGCCGCCGTTCCGCGCGATGGCCAAGAGCGGCCGGCACCTCCATTTAGGCGCCTTCCCCGGGCTTGTCGCGAGTTCGACCTCCTCAGCCGGTGTCCGATCGGCTCCCGTCGGCTGAGCGGTACCGGCTCGCGGCGCCGTCCGGTAAGCGGGGAACGTGCCCTCGCAGACGGATGGAAGCTCGCCGGACTGTGCTCGGCTTCGGCGGGGCAGCCTCGGGCGCCGGTGTCTCGGCCGGTGTACGTACGTATGCAGCCGCCATCAGCCAGCACACGACGAGCAGTTGTCCGCCGAGCAGGATGTCCAGTCGGGTCAGTCCTGAGACGTCCGTGGGCACGAAGACTTGGCGCAAGGCGATGAGCGCGAGCAGCGCGGCGGCAAGTTCCATGGCCGCGGACGTGTCCTCCCCGGTCGAGCCGCGTCGCCGACGTGTCCGTACGGCAAAGCTCAGGCCGATGACTCCTGGCATGAGGCTGATCGCGTAGACGAACGCCCAGTACGGCCAGCCACGGGCGAACTTGACAGCGATCAGCGGCAGTCCGTACTTCGACTTTCCCTGGGAGACGACCCGATCGGTATCGATCGTCCAGTGCCCGAGCTGATCTGCGGCAGCGACGCCGAACACGAACGGGACAGGTGCCACACCACGCCACTGCTTTACAGCGGATATGCCTTCGGGCAAAAAGACGAACATGCCGAGGTCGAGGGAGTACGTCTCGTTCGGGAAGTCGGCCGGGTCGACGATCGCGGGAACGGAGAACCCGACTTCGACGGTATCCGGCACACCGCGCGGATCCACGACCTTGGCCAGCGGGTACAAGACCTCGACGTCTTCGACCCAAAGGTTCGTGATCCGGATCCTCAGCTTCGAGTCGGCGAACTCCGGGCGTAGCTTGCCTGTCGTGGCATCGACCACCGGCTGCGAATTCCTGTCGACGAACTCCGGGCGGTTCTCAAGCGGAGTGGGGACGATGGACAAAGTGGCCTTCAGCTTTCGCTCAACCGGATCAAGGCTGTTCGCCGTCACCAGGAACCGCAGTGAAGGGCCCGGGATGCCAACGTCGGGACGTTGAACCTCGAGGCCGACCGACGTCTTCGAATGGTCGATGTCTTCGACCTGGAACAGGTACGCGAAGCCGGAGCCCACCGCGACGATCGCCAGCGAAGCCGCGATAACCTGCACGGCCGCTGACCCGGGCGTCCGCCTCCTCGCTCTGAAGATCGACTGGCTCACTCCCGGTGAGTCGCGCGGGTCGGGGTCGTCGTTACGATCAAGCCCGGGCGCGCAGCTTCGGCAGCACGTCCTCGGAGAACTGGGTCAGGAAGCGCTCCTGGTCGTGGCCCGGGCCGTGGAAGACCAGGTGGTTCAGCCCCGCGTCCAGGTACGGCTTGATCTGCGCGACGGCCTCGTCCGGGTGGCTCAACTCTGCCGGTGAAAGATCGTGCAAACGCGCCGTTCAGTTACGCAGCACCTTCCCTCGGACCCGCGCCGGGACGCGGCCCACACTCGAATCCGGGGAGGCGGCCTAATAACGCTGCGCGTACCAGGTCGGTGGCTCGCCGAACATGCTCTTGAAGTCGCGGATGAAGTGGCCCTGGTCGACGTAGCCGAGGTCCGCCGCCAGCGCGGCCCAATCGATCACCCCGCCGGCGGCCATGCGTGCGGTCACCTCGTGCAGGCGGTAGCGGCGGATCACCCACTTGGGCCCGATGCCGACGTACTCCGCGAACAGCCGTTGCAGCCCCCGCACGCTCAGCCCCAGCTCGCCGGCGAGACGTTCGACCCTGGTCACGGCCTTGTCCCCGGCGATCAGCTCGACCGCGGCCACCGCCTGCCGCACCCGGGGGTCGTCGTCCGGCAGGTGTTCCAGCAGGAACGCCTCCACGGCCGGCACGTCGAGCGTCGTCGGCAGGTCCGGGCCGAACACCTCGGCCGCCGGGACGACGCGGTCGGTGATCGTCGAGACGGAGGCACCGAGGAACGGGCGGAAACAGCCCGGCCGGAACGCGACGCCGAACACGCGATCGCGTCCTTCGAGGACCCTGAGCTGGTAGCCGCTGCGGACGCCGTTGACGTCCGCGCGGCCGCCGCCGAACACCAGGTGCACGTTCGGGTACGGCACGATCTTCTGCCGGTAGGGCTCGACGTAATCCCAGCGAGCCTCCCAATACCGCTCCACCCACGGCGCGAGCGCCGGCGACGGCTCGTGGAACGCGTGGTGCTGATACTTGGTCCACGCACTCCGCAGCTCACGAACGTCCCGCCCCACAGCGCAGAGTGTACGTCGTCTTTGTCCAATACCCTCCGGCCCGCGCCACCTAGCGTTGCCGTCATGTCACACCTGTCCACCACGGCCGAGGCCGTGGCCGCAGTCGCCCGCACCATCACCGACGACCAGCTCGCCAACAAGACTCCGTGCACGGAGTACGACGTCCGCTCACTGGTCAACCACCTCCTGTTCTGGGGACCGTCGCTCGCCGGCGCCGGCCGCAAGGAGCCCGTCCCCCAGCCGGCGGCCACCGAGTCCGATGTGGACCTGACGGCCGGCGACTGGCGCGGCCGCCTGCTCGCCCTGCTCGACGACATCACGTCGTCCTGGGCACCGCCGAGCGCCTGGGAGGGCGAGACGAGCATGGGCACGCCGCACATGCTGCCCGCGCCGGTCATGGGCGACATGATCATCGGCGAGCTGGCCGTGCACGGCTGGGACCTGGCGGTCGCCACCGGCCAGCGGCTGGAACTGCCCGCCGACCTGCTGGCGCACCTGCACGACACGGTGTTCGCCGGCGTCGAGCAGGGTCGGGCGATGGGCATGTACGGACCGGAGGTCGCGGTGCCGGCCGACGCACCTACCTTGGCCCGCATCATCGGCCTGACCGGCCGCGATCCCGCCTGGACGTAGTCTCCGACCAGTGATGCCGGCCATCTCCCCCGCGATGGCCGGCAAGAACACCTCGGCCGGCCCGGCGTGACGCCCAAGGAGGTCGGCGCAATGGGCGAGTCATCGGGCAGGTCGCCGGGCGAGCCGCTGACGCGCTGTATTCGGCGAGGCCAACCCGATCGTCGACGGCTGGGCGCTCGACGCGATCTCGGGCATCGCGAACGGGCTGAGCCGGCTCGCCGGCGAGCCGGACGGCCTCGAGGCGCGATCGGACCTGCTCCGAGGCGCGTGGCTGGCCGGAATGTGCCTGGCCTCGGCGGTGATGGGCCTGCACCAAGCTCTGCCACGTGCTCGGGGGCAGCTTCGGACTGCCGCACGCGAGCACGCACACCGTGGTACCCCCGCCCGCCTGCTGCTGCGAAGTCAGAACTCGATCACCAAGCGCGCCGGGACGCGGTTGGCCAGCACCTCCTCGAAGGCGTCATTGACGTCCTCCAGCTTCCGCGCCTCGGCCGTCACGGTTGTCCGGCCGGCGGCGTGCAGCGCGAACACCTCCGCCAGGTCCTTGCGCGTGCCGACGATCGAGCCGATCACCGAGATGCCCTTGATCACGGTCTCGAAGATCGGGACCGGCAGGACCCCGCCCGCAGGGATGCCGACGCACACCAGCCGGCCGCCGCGACGCAAGGAGCGCAGAGCCTGTTCGAACGCACTCGGCGCCGCGGCCAGCACGATCGCCACGTCCGCTCCACCCTGCGCCTGAATGGCTTCGGCCGGGTCGCCCGCGCTCGCGTCGACGACCCGGTCCGCACCGAGCTCGCGGGCGAGGTCGAGCTTTCCGGGCTCGATGTCGACCGCCGTGACGAAGCCACCCGCGATGCGCGCGTACTGGATGGCGAGGTGACCGAGGCCGCCGACGCCGAAGATCGCGACCCGGTCCGCCGGGCGGACGTCCCCGACCTTGACGGCCTTGTAGGTCGTCACGCCTGCGCACGTCAGCGGGGACGCCTCGATCGGCGGGACACCTTCGGGCACGAGGACCGCGTAGTGGGCGTTCGCGACGGCGTACTCGGCGTAGCCGCCGTCGATCGAATAGCCGGTGTTCTGCTGAGCCTCGCACAGCGTCTCCCAGCCGGAGACGCAGAAGCCGCACTCACCACAGGCCGAACCGAGCCACGGCAGCGCCACCCGCTGCCCGATCCGGCTCTCCGGCACGCCGGCACCGACGCGTTCGATGATGCCGACGCCCTCCGAGAACGAGATGAGGCCTCAGCGTGAAGCCTTGGAGAACCAGATCGCCGACCTGCAGCGGGAACACCCGGGCCGCGACGAGGAGTACCGCCACAAGATGGCGGAAATAGATCAACGAGACGCCCAGAAACTGACGAAGGTCGTCACCTTCGGCTCCCTCGACACGCTGGCCGAACGCTGCCTCGGTGAAGGCTTGCAGAGCCGGATCACCAACTCGAAGATGCTGAAGGACAACCTCCTTCAGGAGTTCGAGCGTTCCGGCCCGGATTCGTTCGTCCCACCCGTCCGGGCGAAGTCCTGAACCTGATCAGCGCTCGGCGGGGTGGTCTCCGATGCGTCTCGGGATCGACGCTGACGCCGAATCCGGCCTGGCGAACCGGCTCAGTACGCCACAGCCTTCGAGAGCCCGAAGACGAGGACTGACGAGGTGTGACTGCATGTCGACGGACGCGATCGACCTCGCGGCGATGATCCGGCGAGCTGATGAGGCAAGGGACGCTCACGCGCGCACCGGACGGTGGCAGGATGCCGACGACGCTGTCCACCGGTGGGCGGCGATCGTGGCGATCGAAGGTGCGGCGGACTACCACGACGAACTCGGCAACGCGCTGATGGACCGGTACGACAGCGGCGGCGAGGCCTCCGATCTGCGCCGCGCCCGGACCGCCTACGAAACCGCCGTCAACCTGGACCGGCATCCCGCGTTGCTGAACAACCTCGGCAACTACCTGCGTCAGTGCCATCACGACCTGCGCGAACCGGATGCTCTCGACGCCGCGTTCGGGGTGCTGACCGAGGCCGCCGCGAAGATGCCGGACGCGGACGACGACCTGTTGCTATACGGCGGTTCGCGGCTGCTATGGCCCACTTCGGCCGGACGGCACGTGCCGTCCGGCCACGCGACACCGGCCGGCACTTCCCGCGGGCCGGCGGAGTTCCTACCGTTCGGGGAAAACCCTTACTCGCCAGAGAGATTCCCATGCTGACCCGACTGGGCGCCTGGTGCGGCGTGCTCACCGGCCTCGCCATCGCGGTGCCCGGCCTGATCGAGGCGTTCACCGGCGAAACCGCCCCGACGAGCTTCGTGCTCGGCCTGTCCCCGGCGTTCGCGGTCCCGCTCCTGACCGTCCTCCACCTGCAGCAGGCCACGGCGGCCGGCACGTTCGGCGCGGTCGCCTACACGGTGAACGCGGTCGGCCTCGGCCTGTTCGGCGGCGCGGCCTTCACCCTGAACCTGGCCCTGTTCTCCCTCGACGACGCGGTGGCCGGGAACCTGCTGCGCGGCCCGACGAGGGTGGCCCTGCTGGGCAGCGCGCTGGTCTTCGCCACCGGCGCGGTGTTGTTCGGCGCGTCCCTCCTCCGAGCCGGGATCCACCCCCGCATCCCGGCGGCGTACCTCGTGGCGCTGCCCGCACCGGCGCTCGCGGCACGGCTGCCGGACACCCCGCTCACCAGCATCGTGCACGTCGTCGCCGGCGGAGCGCTGGTGTGGCTGGCCCGCAGCGTCTCGGCCACCGGCGCATCGGCCGACGTGACCGCCGCGCGGCCGAGCACGCGGTGATCGCCGCCCCTGCCACCCGGATCGGGACCGGCCGGGACGCTGACACCGCCGGACCGGCGTCCTCCACGCCGAACGCCCCAGCCCCCAGCAGACTCCGGTTCGCGACCGAGGCGCACGCGCCTCACGGGGACACCACCCGCAAACCGGCGCGAGAAGTTCCGTGGCCCGCCTCGGCCATCAACCGCTCGGCCAGCGCGTCCGCCGCGGCGACGGGTGTCGTGGCTTGCTCCTTCGCGAGCTCGAGGATCGATCCGGTGGTGCGGCGGATCTCCTGGACCCGCGCCGCGGCGCGGGTGAAGTCGAACCCGCCGAGTTCCTCCGCCACCTGGATCAAGCCTCCCGCGTTGACCACGTAGTCCGGGGCGTACAGGATGCCGGCCTCGTCGAGCAGCCCGGCCACCTCCGGCTCGGCGAGCTGGTTGTTCGCCGCTCCGCAGACGATCTTCGCCGTGAGGGTCTCCGCCAGCCGGGCGGTGAGCACGCCGCCGAGGGCGCACGGGCAGTAGACGTCGAGGTCCGCGGCGGCCAGCTCGTCGCGGCCGGCCGCGATCTCCACGGCCGGTGGCAGCGCCGCCAGTGCCGTTTCGTCCACATCGGACGCGATCACGACGGCTCCGGCCGCGAGGAGCTGCGCCACGACCCGGCGGCCGACCTTGCCGACGCCTTCGACACCGATCCGCCGTCCGGCCAGCTCGGCCGTGCCCCAGCGGTGCCGGGCCGCGGCGGCCAGTCCTTCGAGCACGCCGGCCGCGGTCAGGATCGCGGAGTCGCCCGCGCCGCCGCCGGCCGCGGAACGGCCGGTGACGAATGCGCACTCCGCGGCCACCACGTCCATGTCCTCCGGGAACGTGCCGACGTCGCAGGCGGTGATGTAGCGGCCGCCGTGCTCGCCGACGAACCGGCCGTAGGCGCGGAGCAGCTGCTCCGACTTGTCCGTCCGCGGGTCGCCGATGATCACCGCCTTGCCGCCGCCGAGCGGCAGGCCGGCGAGTGCGCTCTTGTACGCCATCCCTTCGGCCAGCCGCAGCACGTCGGCCAGCGCGTCCCGCTCGCTCGGGTACGGGTGGAACCGGGTGCCGCCCAGTGCCGGGCCGAGCGCGGTGGAGTGCACCACGATGATCGCCTTCAGCCCGCTTTCCGCGTCCTCGCGGAACGACACCTGCTCCGGTTCGGGCCGGTCGCCCGGAATCGTCGGCAGCACCGGGATCCTCTTCCTGGTGCGGTTCACGCCGCACCGAACTCTCGGTCGATGAGGTCGAACAGCTCGTCGTCGGACGCCGCGGTGAGGTCCGCCTCGGCCTCGGCGGCGAAGCTCCGCGCGTCGGCGAGGATCCGCTCGAGGCGCACGACGAGCCGGCTCCGGTCCGGATCCCCGGCCGGGAGCTCCGCGAGCAGGTCCGCCACCCGGTTCAGGGCCGCGAAGCCGCTCTCGCCACCGGGTTCGGTGACCAGCTCGGCAGCGAGGTGCGCCGCCAGCGCGGCCGCCGTCGGGTGGTCGAAGACGACAGTGGTGGGCAGCCGGAGGCCGGTCGCGGCGGTCAGCCGGTTGCGGAGCTCGACGCCGGACACCGAGTCGAAGCCGAGTTCGCGGAACGCGCGCTGCTCGTCGACCTCCTCCGGAGACGGGTGCCCCAGCACCACGGCGGCCTGGGTGCGCACCAGCCCGACGAGTTCCCGGACGGCCGCGACGCGGTCGAGCCCCGCCAGCCCGGCCACGACCGGGGCCGGGCCGGTGGGTGCCACGGCGGTGGCCGCCCGTTCGGCGACCTCCGGCATGTCCCGGATGAACGGGCTCGGCCGGACGGCGGTGAAGGCGGGGGTGAAGCGGTCCCAGCGGATGTCGGCCACGGTCACCGTCGTCTCGTCGGCGTCGAGGACCCCTTGGAGCGCGGCGAGGGCGACCGAGGGCGGCATCTCCGGGACGCCGTGGCGCTCCAGCAGGTCGCCGACATCGCCCGCGGCCAGCCCGCCGTCCGCCCAGGCACCCCAGGCGATCGAAGTCGCGGGCTGCCCTTCGGCACGCCGCTGCTCGGCGAACGCGTCCAGGAAGGCGTTGCCCGGGGCGTAGTTGCCCTGTCCGGGAATGCCGAAGACGGCCGAGATCGAGGAGAACAGGACGAACGCGGAGAGGTCGTGCGTCAGCTCGCCGAGGTGGACCGCGGAAACCGCCTTGGCTCGCAGGGCCCGGCCCGCCTGCGCCGGGGTGAGCGACTCGACGACGGCGTCGTCGAGGTCCGCGGCGGTGTGGAACACCGCGGTGACCGGATGCGCGGCCAGCAGCCCGGCCAGCGCCTCCCGGTCGGCGACGTCGCACGCGGCCACCGTCACCTCGGCGCCGAGGGCGCGCACCTCCGCTTCCAGCCCGGCCGCTCCCGGTGCCGCCGGGCCGCGCCTGCTGACCAGCAGCAGGTGCTCGGCGCCGTTCGCCGCGAGCCAGCGCGCGAGGTGGCCGCCGAGCGCGCCCGTTCCCCCGGTGACCAGGACCGTGCCCTCCGGACGCCACGAGCGCACGGCTCGCGCGCCCGGCGCCCGGCGCAGCCGCCGGGCGTACACCGCCGAGCCGCGAAGGGCGACTTGGTCCTCCCCGGCGAGCCCGCTGAGCACCGCGGCCAGCCCGCCGGCCTCGGCCGCGCCGGGTCCAGCGGGCAGGTCGATCAGGCCGCCCCAGCGTTCGGGGTGCTCCAGGGCGACCACCCGGCCGAGTCCCCAGGTCAGCGCCTGCGTGGGCACCGGCGGGCGGTCGCCGGCGCCGGTCCGGACCGCGCCCCGGGTCAGGCACCACAACGGCGCCTCGATCCCGGCCCGGCCGAGTTCCTGGACCGCGGCGAGGGTCGCGGCGTACCCCGCGGGCACGGCCGGCTCGCCGGGCAGCGGTTCGTCGTCGAGGGCCAGCAGGGACAGCACGCCCGCCACCGGACCGTGCGCGGCCCCGTCGTCGGCCAGCCGGTCGAGGGCGGTCTCGACGAGGTCGGCGCCACGGTCGGCCAGCGCGGCCACGAGTTCCTTGTCCAGCTCGGCGCCGAGCACGAGCCAGCGTCCCGGCCGGGCCGCCCCGGCCGGCGCCGGCAGCCGGCGCCACGCCACGGAGTAGCGCCGGCTCCCGGCGGCCGTGGTGTCACGCCGTTCGGCACGCCACCGGCGCAACCCGGTGAGGGCCCTGCCGAGGTCGTCGGCGGGCAGCTCCAGCGCCCGGCCGAGCACGTCCAGGTCGCCGTCTTCGACCGCCGACCAGAACGCGTCTCCGGTCGCTTCCGTCCGCTTCGCCACCGACGGGACGTACCAGTAGTGGGCGCGCTGGAACGGGTAGGTGGGCAGTTCGACGGCGCGCCCGGCACGCGGCCCCAGGACCGCCGTCCAGTCCGGGGAGAGCCCGTGCACGTGGGCGAGACCGAACGCGGCGAGCAGGGTGGCCGGCCCGTCCTGGTTCCGGCGCAGGGTGCCCAGGACCACGCCGCCGGGACCGTGCTCGGCCAGCACGTCCCCGACTCCGGCGGTGAGCACCGGGTGCGGGCTGACCTCGACGAAGAACCGGTGCCCGGTCTCCGCGAGCGAGGCCACCGCGGGCGCGAACGCGACGGGTTCGCGGAGGTTGCGGTACCAGTACCCGGCGTCGAGCTCGAACGGGTCGATCAGGGTCCCGGTGACGGTCGACATCATCGGCACCTCGGCCGGGCGGGGCCGCACGGCCGCCAGTTTCGCCGTCAGCTCGTCGCGGATCGCCTCGACCTGCGCGGAGTGCGACGCGTAGTCGACCGCGATCCGGCGGACCCGGACCCCGGTCGCGGCCTGCTCGGCGATCCACCCCTCGAGGACGTCCACCGCGCCGGAGACGACGACCGACCGCGGGCCGTTCACCGCGGCGACGCCGAGCCTGCCGATTCCGGCCACGCTCTCGCGCACGTCCTCCGCCGGGGCTTCGACGGCGACCATCCCGCCGAGCCCGGCCAGTGCCCGCAGCGCCGCGCTCCGCACCGCGACGATCCCGGCCGCGTCGGCCAGTGAAAGCGCGCCGGCCACGCAGGCGGCCGCGATCTCGCCCTGGCTGTGCCCGATCACCACGTCCGGGTGCACCCCGTGCGCGCGCCAGACCGCGGCCAGCGAAACCATCACCGCGAACAACGCCGGCTGCACGACGTCCACCCGCTCCAGCGAGGGAGCCCCGGGCACGCCGCGGATGACGTCCCAGAGGCTCCAGCCGACGTGCGGGGCGAGCGCGTCCGCGCAGTCGGCCATGCTGCGGGCGAACACCTCCGACCGCTCCGCGAGGTCGGCGGCCATGCCCAGCCACTGGGAGCCCTGGCCGGGGAAGACGAAGACGGTGCCGCCCTCGCCGGCGACGCCGCGGAGGAGGCCCGCGGTGTCGGTCCCCTCGGCGAGCGCGGTCAAGCCGCGGTGGAAGTCCGGCAGGTCCGCGGCGAGCACGACGGCCCGGTGGTCGAACGTGGTCCTGGTGGTGGCCAGCGCGACGGCGACGTCCGCCGGGCTCACCTCGGGGCCGGCGTCCAGCGCCGCGCGGAGGCGGCCGGCCTGCTCGGCCAGTGCTTCCGGCGTCCGCGCCGACAGCACCCAGGGCACGGTCTCCCGCACGTCCCCGGCACGCGGCGGTTCCTGAGGCTCTTCGGCAGCTTCCAGGATGAGGTGTGCGTTGGTCCCGCTGACCCCGAACGAGGAAACGCCCGCGCGCCGGGGGTGGTCGTGAGCGGGCCACGGCCGCTCGGCCGTCAGCAGCGCCACCGCCCCCGCGGACCAATCCACGTGGGACGTCGGCTCGGTGGCGCGGGGTGGCCGCGGCAACCGGCCGGCCCGCATGGCCAGCACGGTCTTGATGACCCCGGCGACCCCCGCGGCGGCCTGGGCGTGCCCGATGTTGGCCTTGACCGACCCGAGCAGCACCGGGTCGTGCGCCGGCCGGTCCCGGCCATAGGTCGCGAGGAGCGCCTGCGCCTCGATCGGGTCGCCGAGCGGCGTGCCGGTACCGTGGGCCTCCACCACCTCGACGTCCGATGTGGACATTCCGGCATCGGCCAGCGCCCGCCGGATCACCCGCTGCTGGGACGGCCCGTTCGGCGCCGTGAGGCCGTTGGACGCGCCGTCCTGGTTGACCGCCGAGCCGCGGATCACCGCGAGCACGCGGTGGCCGTTGCGCCGCGCGTCGGACAGCCGCTCCAGCAGCAGCATGCCCGCCCCTTCACCGAGGCCGAAGCCGTCGGCATCGGCGGCGAACGGCTTGCAGCGGCCGTCCGGGGCGAGGCCGCGCTTGCGGCTGAACTCGATGAAGATGCCCGGATTGGCCATCACCGTGACACCTCCGGCGAGGGCGAGCTCGCAGTCGCCGGCCCGCAGCGCCCGCACCGCCAGGTGGATGGCCACCAGCGACGAGGAACAGGCCGTGTCGACGGTGACCGCGGGGCCTTCCAAGCCCAGCGTGTAGGCGATCCGCCCGGAGACGACACTGCCGGTCGTGCCGGTCAGCAGGTACCCCTCCAGCTCTTCCGGTGCCTCGTGCTGGCGTGGGCCGTAGTCCTGGGTCATGGCGCCGGCGAACACCCCGGTCCGGCTGCCCCGCACCGACGACGGCACGATCCCGGCCCGTTCCCACGTTTCCCAAGCCACCTCGAGCAGCACCCGCTGCTGCGGGTCCATCGCCAGCGCCTCACGCGGGGCGATCCCGAAGAACGCCGGATCGGCGGCGCCCGCGTCGGCCAGGAAGCCGCCCTCGCGCTGGTAGAACCGGCCCGGTGTGCCGGGCTCCGGGTCGTACAGGCCGTCGACGTCCCAGCCGCGGTCCTCCGGGAACGCCGAGATCGCGTCCCCGCCCGCCGCGACGAGGTCCCACAGGTCTTCGGGCGTCCGCACGCCTCCCGGGAACCGGCACGCCATGGCGACGATCGCGATCGGTTCGTCCGGAGCGGTGGCCGGGTCCGCCGGTTCGGCCTCGCCCGCGCCGCCGTCGAGCCGGTCGGCGAGCAGCCCGGCCAGTTCGGCGGGGGTGGGGTGATCGAAGACCGCCGTGGCGGGCAGCGTGACACCGGTCTCGGCGACCAGGCGGTTGCGCAGCTCGACCGCGGTGAGCGAATCGAATCCGAGTTCGTGGAACGGCTGTCCGGGGCGCACCGCGGTGAGCGAGCCGTGTCCGAGCACCGACGCGGCGACCCCGCGAACCAGGTGCACCAGCCGGCGCCGGAGATCCTGCCCGGTCACGCCGGCCATCCGTTCCGCGAGGGGTGAAGCCGCCGCGACCGGAGGATCCACCGGGGTGAACCGGTCCGGGTCCGGGGAGGCGGCGACGAGCGTGTGCTCGCCCAGCGCCGCGGGCAGCAGGCCGGGCACGGCTTCGGCCGGTGCCGAAAGCACGGCCGCCACGCGTCCCCGAGCGCGCGCGCCCGCGGCCAC
>NZ_BNAW01000050.1 GCF_014654205.1 Amycolatopsis bullii | reverse complement strand
CCCACGCCGAGCCGCCCACCCGCGTCCAGCGGCCCGCGCCGCCGCGGGCCGGGTTCCACGACGGCCGTGTGCCGAACGCCGACGAAGCACCCACCGCGGCCGCGCCGGCCAACCACCGGCCGCCGCCCCCACGCGGGGCCCGGCCGTACGACCCCCACCGCACCGAGCCGGTGCGCCGCGAGCCCCCGCCCGGCGGCTTCTACCAGGGCGAACGCCACCCCGGCAGCGGCGAGTACGAGCACTACGACACCGGCGGCTACGCGGGCGAACCGCGGCCGCCGGAGCAGCCGCCACCGCCGCCGCGGGAAGAGCCGCGGACGCCGGGCGGCACGCCGAAGCTACCGAAGAAGATCACCGTCACGCGGGTGGCGGCGATGCGCAGCCGCCAGCTGACCGGCCAGGCCGTCGACGCCTTCCAGCGCGCGACGAAAGCCGACGGCGCCGAGAAGTCCGGCCTCACCTCGCTGACCTACGCGGTGATGCTGAACTACGCCAGCGACGCGGCCATGGCGATCGCGCTGGCCAACACGCTTTTCTTCGCCGCGACCAGCGGCGAGAGCAAGGGCAAGGTGGCGCTCTACCTGCTCATCACGATCGCGCCGTTCGCGCTGGTCGCGCCGGTGATCGGGCCCGCGCTCGACAAGGTGCAGCGCGGCAGGCGGCTGGCGATGTGCGCGTCCTCGATCGGCCAGGGGCTGATGGCCGTCGTGATGGCGCTGCACTTCGACGACTGGCTGCTCTACCCGGCCGCGCTCGGGATGATGGTGCTCTCGAAGTCGTTCACCGTGCTCAAGGCCGCCGTGACACCTCGGGTGCTGCCCTCGGAGATCACGCTCTCCAAGACGAACGCCCGGCTGACCACGTTCGGCCTGGTCGCCGCGGGTGTCTTCGGCGCGCTGGCCAGCGGCGTCAACGCGATCACCGGCTCGGCGGGTGCGCTGTGGTTCACGGCGCTGATCTGCGTCGCCGCGGCCGTGCAGTCGATGCGGATCCCGGCCTGGGTGGAGGCGACCGAGGGCGAGGTGCCGACGTCGCTTTCCGCTCACCCGAAGGAGAAGAAACGCCGTCAGCCGATGGGCCGCCACATCGTCGTCGCGCTGTGGGGCAACGGCTCGGTGCGGGTGCTCACCGGCTTCCTCATGATGTTCGCCGCGTTCGCGGTCAAGGCGCAGACCGAGGGCAGCGGGCAGACGCCGTTCATGCAGCTGCTGCTGCTCGGCGTGATCGGTGCCGCGGCGGGCGCCGGCGGTTTCCTGGGCAACGCGCTGGGCTCGCGGCTGCACTTCGGCAGCCCCGATCAGGTGATCGTCGGCTGCGTGGCGGGCTGCGTGCTGGCCGCGCTGGTCGCGACGATCCTGCCCGGCCTGGCCACCGCCGCGATCGTCGGCCTGATCGGCGCGACGGCCAGCGCGCTGGCCAAGATCAGCCTCGACGCCGTCATCCAGGAAGACCTGCCGGAGGAGTCGCGCGCGTCGGCGTTCGGCCGCTCGGAAACCGTGCTGCAGCTGGCCTGGTGCCTCGGCGGCGCGGTCGGCCTGCTGCTGCCGCCGACGTACTGGATCGGCTTCCTGGTGATCACGATCGTGCTGGCCGTCGGCCTGACGCAGACGTACCTGGTGCGCCGCGGCGGCTCGCTCGTGCCGGGCCTCGGCGGCGACCGGCCGCTGCGGCCCGAGCCGACCGGCAGCTTCCCGGCCCAGGGCCTGCCCCGGGACCCGAGGGCCCGCCGGTAGGCTCCGGCCATGCGACGTTCCCGGGTGGTGGCCCTGCTTGCGGCCGGTGGGTTCGCGGTGGCCGGCTGCTCGGCACCCAGCCCGGCCGAGGTCACCTTCTACGCCGACGGCCACACGATCACCACGACGCCGGTACTCTCGTGCGACTACTCCCGGCAGCTCGCGCAGCCGTGCAGCGCCAAGGGCGACACGCAGACGCTGAAGGTCCGCCCGGGCAAGCCGGTGCAGATCTCGGTGCCCGGCGAGGTCGCGGACGCGCCGTGGCAGATCGTCTACGAGTACGTCACCCCGCAGGGCGAGTACAAGCAGAGCGACCCGATCCCGTTCACGTCGCTGGACCGCTACGCCTACACGGTCACGCCGCCGACGCCCGCCGACCGCATTTCCGCGGTGGACGTGCAGAAGTACACCGCCGTGCTCAACTCGAGCACCGGCGAGTCGGGCCTGCTGCCCAGCGACGTGTGGGGTCTCCGGCTGGAGGCCTAGGGGTCGATGTCCCGGGCGACCGCGCGCATGATTTCGGCGATCTGCTTGGTGTGCTTGCGGTCCGGGTAGCGGTTGCGCCGCAGGTCCGGCTGCACCTTCAGCTCGAGCAGCTTGATCATGTCCTCGATCAGGCCGTGCAGTTCCTCGGCCGGGCGGCGGCGCGCCTCGGCGACGGACGGCGGCGGGTCGAGCAGCCGGACGGAGAGCGCCTGCGGCCCGCGGCGACCGTCGGCGACGCCGAATTCCAGCCGCTGTCCGGCCTTCAGCCCCTCGACGCCCTGCGGCAGCGCGGCCTTGCGAATGTAGACGTCGGCGCCACCGTCCTGCGTGACGAACCCGAACCCCTTCTCCGCGTCGTACCACTTGACCTTGCCGGTCGGCACTTCCCTCACCAGTCCTTCTGCTGTCCGCTCATGACTAACGCGCCCGGGGGCGTACCCAGGGCGCGCTGGGTAAAGGGTATCTCGCCACAGGCCCTGGGGAGAAGTCGATACCGCCGGATACCCTCTTGCGTCATGAAGAGCACGACGAAGGAGGCGGGCGTGGCCGCTCCCGGCAAACCGTTCCTGATGCGCGTCGGCATCGGGCTTTTCGGCCTCGGCATGCTCGCCGTGCTGGCGGTGTTCATCATGTTCGCCGCCGGCCTGGAGAACCTGCCGATCTGGCTGTCGGTCGCTGCCGGGGTCATCACGCCGCTCGGCCTGCTCCTCGGCTTGATCGCCCTGGTGATCGAAGCGCGCGCCAAGAATTAGGGCACGGCTGCGAACGTCTTCTCGAACCAGTTCGGGAACTCGGTCAGCGACTCGAACACCACCTCCGCTCCTTCGCTCAGCAGCAGCGTGCGATCACACGGCCCGGTGGTGACGCCGACCGCGATGGCGTTCGCCGCCAGCGCACCCCGGATGTCGCCGGCGTGATCTCCGACATACACCCGCGCATCGTGGGCCAGGAGCGCCTCGGCCTTCTGCGTCGACCACAGCTCGCCGACGACCTCGTCGACGTCGAGCCCGAGCGCGTCCACGTGCAGTTGTGCGTTGGGCCCGTACTTCCCGGTGACGACCAGCGTGCGCCCGCCCGCGGCGTGCACCGCGCGAAGTGACTCGACCGCGCCCGGCAGCGCCATCGTGCTCGGCACGACCATCTCCGGGTACAGCGCGCGGAACCGGTCGACGAGCCCGGGGATGCGCTCCTCCGGCGCCTCGAAGCCGCGCAGGATGTCGTCGAGCGGCGGCCCGAGGTTGGCCGCGAACGCGTCGCCGTCGAGCGGCAGGCCGGATTCGACGCCCAGCGCGTTCATCGCCGCGGCCATGCCCGGCCGGGCGTCGATCAGTGTCATGTCGAGGTCGAACCCCACGGTGATTCCATCCATGCCCCCACCACCACCCTCAACGGAGGCGCTTCGCGCCGCTGGCTTGATTCCGAACGACACCGTAACTCCCACCACCGACAGTTTTACGCGCGAACCGAACGTGTACAGCTCCTTGACAGCGGAGTGATCTGTGTCAAGGTGAGAGTGTGACCAGCTTCACCGAACGGACGAAGGCGTCCCTGCGCGAAGCGCTGCTCGACGCCGCCGCCGACCTGCTGCCGGACCGCGGCCACGCGGGGCTGCGGATGGCCGACGTCGCGGCGAAGGCCGGCGTGAGCAGGCAGACGGTCTACAACGAGTTCGGGAACAAGGCGGCGCTGACCCAGGCGGTGGCGCTGCGCACCGCGTCGGAGTTCCTCGACGGGATCCGGCAGCGGTTCGAAACGGCGGACGGGCTCCTGGCGGGCATCCACCACGCCGTCGTCTACACGATCGAGCACGCGCGGGAGAACCGCCTGGTCGCGGCGGCGCTCGGCACCGAAGCGGGCGAGGACCTGCTGCCGCTCCTCACGACCAGGGGCGAGCCGATCCTCACCGCGGCCGCGGACCTCGCCGCGGAGCAGTACCGCGAGTTCGAACCCGGGCTGTCCGCCGAAGCCGCGGCGCTGCTCGCGGAGACCGTCGTCCGGCTTTCCCTGTCGCACCTGGTGCTTTCCACGCATTCGGCGACCGAAGCGGCCGACGCCGTCACCGCGGTCATGGAACCCGCCATCCGCCAATTCGTCCATCATGGAGTGAAACGATGACCGAGCTCCGGAACGGTTTTTCCTCGCTGCGCAAGGGCGGCCTGAACTGGGACTCGTTCCCACTGCGCCTGTTCGTCAAGGGCAACAAGAAGTTCTGGAACCCGGCGGACATCGACTTCAGCCGCGAGCGCGAAGGCTGGGACACGCTCGACGACGAGCAGAAGCGCAGCACGACGTACCTGGTCGCCCAGTTCATCGCCGGCGAGGAGGCCGTCACCGAGGACATCCAGCCGTTCATGCGGGCGATGTCGGCGACCGGCCGGTTCGGCGACGAGATGTACCTGACGCAGTTCTGCTTCGAGGAAGCCAAGCACACGGAGGTGTTCCGGCGCTGGATGGACGCCGTCGGGCTGACCGAGGACCTCCACCCGTTCGTCGCCGAAAACCCGCACTACCGCAAGCTGTTCTACGAAGAGCTGCCGCAGTCACTGCGGGCGCTGGAGGACGACCCCAGCCCGCCCAACCAGATCCGGGCGAGCGTCACGTACAACCACGTGATCGAGGGCAGCCTCGCGCTGACGGGTTACTACTCGTGGCAGCTGATCTGCACCCAGCACGACATCCTGCCGGGCATGCAGGAGCTGGTCCGCCGCATCGGCGACGACGAGCGCCGCCACATGGCCTGGGGCACGTTCACCTGCCGGCGGCACGTCGCCGCGGACGACTCGCTGTGGGACGCGGTGCAGCAGCGGATGGGCGAGGTGCTTCCCCACGCGCTCAACATGATCCAGTGGGTGCAGGACCAGTTCGAGGAGCTCCCCTTCGACAACGACCCGCAGGAGATCATCCAGTACGCGGCCGACCGGGCGCAGCGTCGGCTGGGCGCGATCGAGTCGGCGCGCGGGATGCCGGTGGAGCAGATCGACGTCGACTACTCGCCCGAGCAGCTCGAAGAGACCTTCGGCGAAGAAGACGCGAAGGCGATCGCGGAGGCCGCCGCCGCGGTGGGCTGAAGCGCGTGTGGGGCACCTCCACGAAGGTGCCCCACACAGACGTTCACCACTCCCAGGTGAGAATGATCATCGGTCGCCTCCCTTCGCGGATTCGCGAAGGACCCACGCTCGAACGCCCCGGGCGGTTTAGGCGTGCTTCGTCGCCGCCGCCTGCTCCAGGCCCAGCAGGCTGATCGACTTCTCGCGCATCTCGACCTTGCGGACCTTGCCGGTCACCGTCATCGGGAACTCCTCGACGACGTGCACGTACCGCGGGATCTTGTAGTGCGCCAGCTTGCCGCTGCAGAACTCACGCACCTTCTCCGCGGTCAGCGGTTCCGCGCCCTCCCGCATCCGGACCCAGGCCATCAGCTCTTCGCCGTACTTTTCGTCCGGGACACCGATCACCTGCGCGTCGAGGATGTCCGGGTGCGTGTAGAGGAACTCCTCGATTTCGCGCGGGTACAGGTTTTCGCCGCCGCGGATGACCATGTCCTTGATGCGGCCGGTGATGTTGACGTAGCCGTCGCCGTCCATCACCGCGAGGTCGCCGGTGTGCATCCAGCGGGCCGCGTCGATCGCCTCGGCCGTCTTGTCGGGCTGTTCCCAGTACCCGAGCATCACCGAATACCCGCGCGTGCACAGCTCGCCCGGCTCGCCGCGCGGGACCGTCAGGCCGGTTTCGGGGTCGACGACCTTGACCTCCAGGTGCGGCCCGACGCGCCCCACCGTCGACACGCGGCGCTCGATCGAGTCGTCCGACCGGGTCTGCGTCGACACCGGCGACGTCTCGGTCATGCCGTAGCAGATGGACACCTCGCTCATCCCCATCCGGTCGATGACCTGCTTCATCACCTCGACCGGGCACGGCGAGCCTGCCATGATCCCGGTGCGCAGGCTCGAGAGGTCGAAGCTGTCGAAGTCCGGGTGGCTGAGCTCGGCGATGAACATCGTCGGCACGCCGTAGAGCGACGTGCACCGCTCGGCCGCGACGGCTTCGAGGGTGGCTTTCGGGTCGAACGCGGGGGCCGGGATGACCATGCACGCGCCGTGGCTGGTGCAGGCCAGGTTGCCCATCACCATGCCGAAGCAGTGGTAGAAGGGAACACATATGCAAACACGATCGCTGTGATTGTAGTCACACAGCTCGCCGACGAAGAAGCCGTTGTTCAGGATGTTGTGGTGACTCAGGGTCGCGCCCTTGGGGAAGCCCGTGGTGCCCGAGGTGTACTGGATGTTGATCGGGTCGTCCGGGGACAACGCGGCCTGCTTCTCGGCCAGCACGGCGGGGTCGCCCTGCCAGCCGGCGTCCATCAGCGCCTGCCAGCTCTCGCCACCCAGGATCACGACGTGCTCCAGCGCGGCGCACTTCTCCCGGACCTCCTCGACCATCGCCGGGTAGTCCGACGTCTTGAACGCGTCCGACGCGACCAGCAGCTTCACCCCGGACTGGTTGAGCACGAACTCCAGCTCGTGCGACCGGTAGGCCGGGTTGATGTTCACCAGGATCGCGCCGATCTTCGCGGTCGCGTACTGGACGCAGGTCCACTCCCACCGGTTCGGCGACCAGATCCCTACCCGGTCACCCTTGTCGATCCCCAGCGACAGCAGCCCGAGCGCAACGGCGTTCACCTCGGCCGCGAGATCCCGGTAGGTCCACCGGCGGCCGGCGTACCGGTCGACCAGCGCGTCCTGATCCGGGAACGCAGCCACGGTGCGGTCGAAGTTGTCACCGATCGTGTCGCCCAGGAGCGGGGTGTCGGAGGTCCCCGAGGCGTAGCTGGGCAGGGCGGGCGCGTCAGGCATGGTGCCTCCTGAAGTCGGCAATGACTCGAGCCGAGTTTAAGAACCCGGGACCCGACCAGCCAGCTTGATCATCAGAGTAGGTCGTTAACCTGCCGAATCACTCTTAAGTGTGGCAATTGCTGGAAAAGACTGGAACTCTGCTACGACTCCCCCACATGGCGGAGTCGTTGGAGGACCTGGAGCGTCGAATCGACGCCTTGCGCATCGAGGTGCGCCGGGCAGTGACATCCGGCGACCTGGCAGGCGCTCGCGTTCTCCGAGCTGATCTTCGTCGGGCAGAACTCGCCTGGGACGACGCGCTCTCCGAGCTCACAACAGCCGAGCGTGGAATCGAGCCGGTCCCTTCCAGCGAATCCGTGCTGCCGCTTCGCGACCAAGCACACCGGGCGCTCACCCTGCTCAACGCTCCCGCCGCACCCAAACTGATCGTCGCCGTCCAGGACGCCTTCTTCGGCGGCGGCATGGCAGCGGCCCGGCTGACCAGCCTGCGCCGCGACGAGGAGCGGTCGTTCCGGTCGTCACCGCACTCCCGCCCGTATTACCTGTGCAGTGCACTGACGGCGGACCGGCTGGTGCCGGCTCGCGGGCTGCTCGCGGTGTCAACGTGGCCGACGGCCCAGCGGATGATCGGCCCGCTCAGCCCGCGCGTCGACTTCCTCACCGCAGCCATCGGCCTGGCCGACCAAGTCGGCCGGCTGAACGAACCGCCCCTGCCGGCATCGAGCCTGCTGTGGCGGTTCGCCACGAACATACCTGGCGCAGCCGACTCGTTCGGCGCCATGCGACCAGAGAAAGTCGCCGAAGCCGCGCGCGCGGAACTAGCGATCCACGAAGAAGCCGACCAGGCGCATCGTCAGGCGGCCGCCGACCGTGCCCGTGCCCAGCTCGATGAGATCCATCAGCTGTTCGGCTCGGCCTTCAAGGCACTACCCAAGACCAAGACCAAGGACTGAGCGGACTTCCTGCCCGCGCTCCCCCGCGAGGAAGAAACTGTGAACGACATCGACACCCGGCTGGACGCCATCCGCGGGACGGCTACGCCGAAGGCCCACAACGCGAGGACCATCGCGGCGCTGACCAGCAACCCCGGCTGCACCCGCAGAAGCGTCCTCGATGCCGCGGCGGTGGACAAACAAGCACTGTCGGAGCACATCGGCTACGCCGCTCCGTTCGGTATGTCCGGTTTCGCCATCGCCCGCGGCAACTCATTCGAGACCCACGTCAAGGCCAACGGCTGCGCCGAGCTGCTGCGGCTGCTGCGCGAGCACCTCGACCTGCCGCTCCCCGAAGTCTCCTACGACGACCTCAATAGCGTCGCTGGGCGCGAGACTTTGGAAGCACGCCACCTGCGCACCCGCCAGCTGCTGAGCCGTGCCCTGCGCTCCGGCGACGACGCCGGCACCCTGTTCGACCACCCGTTGCTCCGGCTGACCATTGCTGGCCGGCCGGTGTACCTGGAGCCCGACCTGGTCGCGTTCCGCCTGCGCGGCCGCTTCCACGTCGTCGAGATCAAGTCGTTCCCGGTGATCGACGGCCGGGCCGACGCCAGCAAGGTCGCCGCGGCCGCGACTCAGTCCGCCGTCTACGTCCTGGCTCTGCGTGAGCTCGTCGCGGAGCTCGGAGGTGACCCGGGGATCGTCTCTCACAATGTCTTCCTCGTGTGCCCGGAGAACTTCGCGAACCGTCCGACGGCCGAGCTGGTCGACGTGCGCAAGCAGGTGACGGTGGTGCGGCGCCAGCTCACCAGGCTGGCCGACATCGGCGGCCTCGTCGCGGAGCTGCCCGCCGGTTTGACGCTGGACCTGCGACCGGACGAGAGGGGCGTGGCGACGCGCCCGGTCGCGGAGCTGCGCACCGCCCTGGATGCCATCGACGCGCGGTACGCGCCGGAGTGCCTGGACACCTGCGAGATGGCCCGGTACTGCCGGGCCGGCGCCGCGGGGCGCGCCGCGGCGCTCGGCCGCCCGGTCCAGGAGGATCTCGGCGGCGTCGACAGCCTCCGCGCGGCGATCGGGCTGGCCGACGGCTCACGGGCTCCGGGCGAACACGAATTCGAGGCGGCCCGGCTGCTACAGCTCGCCGAGCGCTTGCGCCGCGAAGCCCTCGGAGGTGCCGCGTGAGCACACTGACCTCACTCGCCCGCGCGTACGCGGTCGACCGCGGCCTCGCCCAGCCGATCACCACGGTGTGCCACGCGCACATCAGCACCTGGCCGCTCGTGTGCGTGCCGCTGGCCATGGCCGGTGAGGCCAACGCGCCGCTGGCCGTCATGATCGGCGACGACCGCGACGCGCCCCGTGTGCTGATCGTTCCCCAGCCCCGCAACCGGGAGCTGCGGTTCGGCTTCGTCCATTCCCTCGCGCTGGTGATGCTCCACTACGTGGGGTCCTTCGCGGGCACGACGCAGAACGTCGCCCGGCGAAGTGGCCCGCCCAAGGCTCGCCCGATCGACGCGCCACAGCTGTGGGTGCCGAACCACGGCGGGATCGACTTCCTGCGGCTGCTCGGGCGTTCCACACGGTTCCGCAGCACGACCGGGCCGCATGCGGTCGAGATGTCCGTCCCGACCGTGGGCAAGTGGCTCACGTTCCTCGGGGAGCGAGCCGAGTACCCCGGCTCGTCGCTCTTCCTGGCCGCCACCGACGTCCTGACCCAGCACTGGGCCACCGGACAGAGCGCGATCGAGGACCAGAACCTCGCCGCCCTGCTGGGCTGGATCGCCCCGCCGGAGGGGATGACCGGCGCTGCGGCGGCTCGGCTGGCCGAGGACCCGCTGCTCACCCCGCCGGCTGGCCCCGCCACGGATCCGACGTTCGACCGGGAGGTGCTCGCGCCGGCCATCGCCGAGTACGACCGGGCCACCGGCGCCGCTCGGCAACGCCGGGCCACGGCCAGGTTGGAAGCAGCCCTGCGGGATCAGCTTGCACCGACCTGGGCGCTGCTGTGGCAGGCCATCGACCTGCTCCGTGCCCTCCCGCCGGGCGGGCACGTCGCAGCCCGCTGGGATCGGGACAAGGACGCCTACCTGCGGTTCCACACGTACCTCGCGGGCGACGGCCGCCCGCAGCCCAAGCGGGACAGCGCGGTGGCCTCGGCGTTGCGTCTCAACGAGCTCGAACGGTACAAGGCCGCCTACGACGCCCAGCGGGCCTTCGACGACCCGCTGGTCATGGCGGAACACCGGATCACCGGTGAGGCGTTCGCGGGCACCGTGACCTCGGTCGTGCCCGACCGCCAGGTCGGTGTAGGCCAACGCGCCAAGCTCCGCCCGCTGATCACCGTGTCGACGTCCGATCCGGTCCGCCTCGTGCCCGGCGACGCCACGGTCACCGACCAGAGGCGCCCTCGGCAGGTGGGGCAGATTCTCACCGTCACGGGCGAGCTGGGCGACCTCGAAATCACCCTCGAGCTGGCGGGCGGAACCGGACGCCGCCTGACCGCGCCGGCCGGGACGGTTCCGCTGGCCGGAGACCAGGTGTGCTTCAGCTCGCTCACCGACTCTTACCAGCAGCGCGGGAACTTCCCCGCGCGCGAAGACACACCGTGGACGCACGGCGGTCCGCCCGCCCCGCCGGCTCCGAGGAACGACGACGGCAACGAGGAGTGGTCATGACCGGCGCCGCAGAAGAGGCCGAACAGGTGGTCGGCGCGGTGCTGTCCGACTTCACGAACGGTGGCGGCCGGGGCGTCGTCGTGGACTCCCCGCCCGGCGCCGGCAAGTCCACCCTCGTCGCCAGGGCCGCCGTCGAGATCGCCCGCCGAGGCGAGCCCGTGATGCTGGTCGCCCAGACCAACGAGCAGGTCGACGCGCTCATCGACCGGATCGCGCGGCAGGCACCCGAGCTGCGGATCGGCAGGTTGTCCGCGACGACCTACGAGCCCACACCGCGGGTCGCCCACCCTGGGGTCACCGTCGCCGGGCGGCTCGAGGACCTGAACGACCCGCACATCGTGGCCGGCACGGCAGCCAAGTGGATGCACGTCACTTGCCCGCCGTGGCCGTGGGCGATCATCGACGAGGCATATCAGATGAGGTCGGACACGCTCTTGCGCGTCGCCGGCCGGTTCGAGCGTGCCCTGTTCGTCGGCGATCCCGGTCAGCTCGACCCGTTTTCGATCATCGAGGTCGACCGCTGGACCGGGCTCACCTGGGACCCGATGCAGAGCGCCGTCGCGGCCTTGCTCCGGCACAACCCCGACCTGCCCGTCCACCAGCTCCCGGTCTCATGGCGCCTGTCGGGGTCGGCCGCCCCGCCGGTATCGGCGGCCTTCTACCCGTTCACCGGGTTTCAGGCGGCTACGTCCCCCGGCGAGCGTCGCATGGACTATCGGACTCGGGGGTTCGGCGGTCCGGCCGATGAGACGCTCGAAACCGCGGCGCGGACGGGGTGGGCGTTCCACGAACTGCCGGCCCGGCACACTCTGCGCACAGACACCCAGGCCGTCGACGCGATCGTCGGCCTCGCCGAACGCGCCCTCCAGCGCGGAGCCACCACCTGGTCCGAAGCCACGCCGGAGGAGACCCCACTGTCGGCCGACCGCATCGCGATCGGCGCCGCGCACCGTGACCAGGTCGCCGCGATCCGGCGGACCCTCACCACGCGCGGCTTCCCGGCAATCAAGGTCGACACCGCGAACCGACTGCAGGGCAGCGAGTACGACTTGGTCCTCGTGCTGCACCCGCTGTCTGGCCGCCGCGACGCAACCGAGTTCCACCTCGAGTCCGGACGACTATGCGTCCTGACCTCCAGGCATCGCCATGCCTGCATCGTGGTGGCCCGCGCCGGGATCCAAGAACTGCTAGACGCGCACCCGCCCACCGAGCCCATGCACCTGGGTGTGCCCGCGAAGTTCCCAGACGGCTGGGAAGCCAACCAGGCCATGCTCACACACCTCCGCGACCACCGAGTGACGGCGGGATAGCCCATGAAACTGCTCCACATTTCCGATTGGCACCTCGGCCGGGTCACATACAACGAACCCCGGGCCGTCGACCACGACGTCGTGCTGGCCGAGACGATCGACATCGCGCACCGCGCGAAGCCTGACCTGATCGTGCACTCGGGCGACCTCTTCGATCACGCTCGGCCGTCCCATGTGGACATGAGCAGAGCCATCACCGCCCTGCAGGAACTCGCGAGCGTCGCGCCCGTGGTCGTTGTGTGCGGCAACCACGACTCGCCGTCGCTGTTCCGGGTCTTCTCACAGATCCTGGGTCCTGGCAGCAGGATCCACCTCGTCGACGCGCCGCGCGACCCGCGCGATGGCGGGGTGCTCCGCTTCCCGATGGAAGACGGCTCGGTGGCGCGGCTCGCCGTCCTGCCATTCGTCAACGCCAACCGGATCGTCGATGCCTTCGAGGACCCCGACAGCTGGCGCGCGGCTTACGCCGAGCGCGTCGGGAGGATGGAACGAGCGCTCGCCGCCGAGCTGCTACGCGACTTCGACGATCGTCGCGACATCGCGATCTTCGCCGCCCACCTGCACGTCGGCGGCGCGAACTTCGCAGGCAGCGAACGGCCGGTGCACGCTTCCGACTACTACGCCACCACGACCGACGAGCTGCCCGCCGTCGCCTACGCCGCGTTCGGTCACATCCACAAGCCGCAAAAGCTGCCTGGCAAGGGCGTGACCGGCCGGTACGCCGGATCGCCGATCCAGCTGGACTTCGGTGAGGCCGGCGAACGCAAGAGCGTTGTGCTCGCCGACCTGCAGCCTGGCCGTCCCGCCGTGGTCGACACGATCGACCTGAGTGGCGGGCGCCCGCTCTGCAAGCTCGAAGGCACTCTGGACGACCTTCGCGGGATCGTTTCGTCGGTCGGCCGGGCGTTGTGCCAGGTCGCCGTACACACCGAGACACACCAGCCGGCACTGGCTGAGCTGGTCCACGACCTCCTCCCGGACGCCGTCGTCCTCCAGGTCACCGAGGTACGCGCGGACCAGCGGCTCGAGGTGCTCTCCCCGGCGGCGGGCGCCGTCGACGCCGAACCCGGCATGCGGGAGCTCTTCCGCGACTTCCTGACCGAAGTGGGCACCTCGAAGGTCGGCGCGGAGCGGGTCATGGAGACATTCGGGCGGGTACTGACCGCCGTCGAGGAACAACAGCCGATCGAGCTCCCGGAGAAGGCGCTGCTCACGGCGCCGCTGGAGGCCGACCGCACGACCAAGGAGGTGCCGCGATGAGGCCCGTGACCCTGAAGTTCGCCGGCCTGCGCTCCTACCGCGGCGAGCAGGAGATCGACTTCACCGACGTGAACCTCATGGCGATCGTCGGCGACACGGGCGCCGGCAAGTCCTCTATCCTCGAAGGACTGTGCTTCGCGCTCTACGGGGTCTGCACGTGGAACGGCAACAGCGGCAAGGACCTGATCACCGATGGCGGCGACGGCACCCTCCGGGTCGAGCTCGTCTTCCGCGCCCGAGGCAAGACCTGGCGCGTCACACGGACCACGTCAGCCGGTTCTTCGCCGCCGGCGAAGAACCGACTCGAAGGACTGAGCGACTCCTCGGACGTCGTCGGATTCCAAGCCGTCAATGACGCCGTCCAGCAACTCGTCGGCCTCGGCCATAAGGCCTTTCTCCGCGCGGTGGTGCTGCCGCAGGGAAAGTTCCAGGAACTGCTCCAGGCCAAGGCGACCGAACGCACCACGATCCTGAAGAGCGTCCTCGGCCTCGACGAGTTGGCCGAGGTCCGGCGGCAAGCCGCCGCCGAGTTTCACCGGCTCGCTCCGCAGCTGCTGGAGCTGGAGCGGCGCCGCGCACCGTTGCCAGCTGACCCCGCAGTCGCCATCGCCGACGCCGACGAGCGGCTTTCCGCAGCTGCGGCGCAGGTCGAGCAGCTGAGCGACCTGACGTCCGTGATCATCCTCGCCCGCAAGGACGCCGACAACGCCGCTCAGCTCGCCGGCAAGTACCGGACCGCGGCGAAGCGGCTGGCCGACGAGCTCCCGGTAGACCTTGCCGACCAGTACGCCAGCCTGATCGAGCTGGACACCGAGCTCGCCGGCGAAATCGCCGTCGCCGAACGGAAGCTCGAAGAGACCGAGGGCGAAGAGACCCGTCTTAAGACGTTCCTCGCCGAAGGGGACCTGGCCGGAACCGGCGTTTCCGGAGTCGCGTCGGCGTTGACAGGTTTCGAGGCCCTGCGAGGCCAACTCGCTGAGGTCTCCGGTCAGGAGACCGAACTGGCCGAAGAAAAAGCGGCGCTCGACTCGGCCCGGGCCGAGTTGAGCGAGCGCCGCATCGGACACGCCGACCTCGTCACGAAGGCCGAGACGACCGCGGCTGAAGCAAGGCTCGCCGAAACGGCACACAGCGACGCGGAGACGAAGCTGAGCCAGTGCCGCGACCTGCTGGCTGTTGCCCGGCAGGCGATGGCTTCGTTCTCGAACGCGACCGCAGCATTGCCGCAACTCCGACAAGCACTGCGCGAGCGCACGAGCGATGTCGCAGACGCCGACCAGGCCGTGAAAGATGCCAAGACACGTCTCGACCGCGCCACCAAAGACCTCGACACCCTGCAGCGCAAGAACTCCGCGGCCCACGCGGCCGGTGAAAGCCATCCCGGCGACCCGTGCCCGATCTGCGTACGCCCCCTGCCCGACGACTTCGCCCCTCCCACCACTGCTGGAACCGAGCAAGCCAAGACCGAACGCACGCAGGCCGAGCAGGAAACCGAAGCAGTAGGTGCCGAACTCGTCGAAGCCCAGAACTCGCGAACGGTCGCTCAGGTGCGGCTGGAAGAAGCGATCAAGCTCGCCGACGAGTTGTGTGAAAAGCGTGACTCCGCCTGCTCGGCGGCTTTCGAAGCGCTCGGGGCGGTGGACTTCGCCCTCGACGACGAGACAATCCTTCAGGAGGTCGCAGAGCAGGTCCGCCGCGCCGCCGAGGCCCGGGAGACAATCGCCGCTAACGCGAAGGCGGCGCAGGATGCGATGAATGACAACGACGCCTACTTGCGCCACACGGACCCGGCCCTCACGCAACGCGAGAAAGCGCTCGAGAAGAACCTGTCGGCCCTCGACCGCAGGAAGGAGAAGATCGCGACGCTCTACTCCGCCGTCCCCGAACCCTACCGGTCCGAGCCCGAGCCGACCGACGCGGCGATCGACCTGGGCGTGGAAAAGGCCAAGCAGCGCAAGGAAGAACTCCGTCGCACAACAAACCGGCTCGCCACCGTCCAGAAACAGGCGAAGCTGCTGCGCGAAAAGAAGAAAGGCCTAGCCAAGAAGCGGGACAGCGAGGTGGGGCAACCCGCCACACAGCTGAACCTGCTCGTGCAGACCATCGCCACCAGGTCCGCCGCAGCGGCCGAACTGATCGAAATGCCCGCCCCCTGGGGCCGTCCGGCGCCGCCGTCGATCCTCGGCGACGCGCAGTGGGCACGCGATGTCCTGACTGCCGCCACGAAGATCGTGAAGGGCTGTCGCAGCGCGGCGGCCGCCCAGGACAGCCAAGTGCTGGCTGCACAGTCCCGCGTCGCCGAGGCACTCGCCACCGCCGGGCTCCCCGACGAAGCCACGCTCGAAGAGCGGTTAACCAACGCTCGAACGGACGCCCGCGAGGCCAAGCGGGACCGGGAAACCGCCATCGGCCAGCAACCACTGTGCGCCGAACTGGACAGCCGGATTGCCGCCGCCAAGCCCGCCGTCGAAAGCTTGCACGAGCTGGACGGGCTCCTCGCCGACGGGAAGTTCCCCGCGATGGTCGTCAAGCGGCGACAGCGGGCGTTGCTTGAACACGCGTCGAGGCTGCTCCGATCGATGACGAGGGACCGGTTCGCGTTCTCCGCCGACTTCCGCATCGTTGACGGCCACACCGGACAGCCCCGCGACGTCCGGACGCTCTCCGGCGGAGAAACGTTCCTGGCGAGCCTCGCTCTGGCCTTGGGGCTGGTGGAACTCACGTCCCGCGGCGGCGGGCGCGTCGAGGCACTGTTCCTCGACGAGGGGTTCGGCTCCCTGGACTCCACCGTCCTGGGAGACGCCCTGGATGCGCTCGCCCGTCAAGCCGACGACGGCCGGCTGGTCGCCGTGATCAGCCATATGCGCGACGTTGCCGAGAACTTCGACGATGTCTTGCTGGTCACCCGCACCCCCGGTGGCAGCCAGGCGCGCTGGCTCGACCCGGCCGAGCGCGACCAACTTGTCACCGATGAACTGGCAGCCGGGCTGTTGAGCTAGACATTGCGGGCCCGTCGACTGGATCACCCGGTGCCGCAGCAGGATGCGGTCGGCGGTCGACACGTCACCCGGTCACTCCTTCTTGAGCGGGTACAGCGGACCGTTCGACCAGTTGATCTCTTCGTTCAGCTCCTCCGCGGCAAGAGTGGCGATGTGGCGAGCCGCGTAAAAATGGATACGGGCGCAGGAGAGCGCGCCGGTCAACCCGATGGAGTGCTTCCCACCCGGCTTGGCACGCAAGACACTGCTGGCCGTCGCGACGCCGGTTCCTTTCACCGGGCCCGGCCACACTTCACTGCGCCAGCCGCTGACCAGGCCGTGCGTCAGGCAGTGACGCACCTCCATCCAGCCGTCTGCTCGGGACACGGTCTCATCCCAGCCGATCGTCTCGGTTGCGGGGCGACCGCTGACGCCCGGGATGTTCCACACCTGAAGGGAAAAGTCCCGCCCCAGCTTTGGTTTCAACGCCGGGACCTCAGCGGCAACTTTCGAGCTGAACAACCGCACGGTGGGGTTATTCATCGTGACTTTCTTGGCCACCTGGGCGAACCCGTGTCCCTGCAAGAGAAGAACAACCGCGAGGAACTCCTCAACGAAGCCCTCAAACGCGGCGATCACCGAGAGCGTCACGGCTGGAGCAAGCGCGGCAGAGTTGCCCGAACCGCCTGCGTCCCGGGGATGCAAGGCGATGAGGCGCTGCGACACCTCCAGCGACCTGAAGTACTTCTCCGCCGTTGCTTGCAGGTCAGGTGAGAACAACGATGCCCGCCTCTCGAATGTCGGCTCATGCCAAGGCGGATTCACGCTACACGAGTTGTCCCAACCACAAGGTATCGGTCGCGACCCTAGGACCTTCGGTGTGTTTTCGCGTGAAGTGATCCTGACTACGTCGGGGACCATCGAACTTCGGCCGGGTCGATGCCGCATAGACAAGCGATTCAAGCACCGAGAACTCGACCAGCGCCTTGAACTCCTCCGACGGCTGGACCAGCGAGCGCGCCGAGTCGTGGCGAACTGGCCGGAGCTGGTTGATTTTGCGCTGGGCGCGTCGCGCTAAGCGACACCGAAGCTGTACCACCTCCTCGGCGAAGCTCCGAACGGTCCGGTGCCAGCTCAGTGTTCGTCGGTCATGCATGATGGCGGGTCTAGGTCGCTCGCGTCCGGGCTACCTTACGCAACGCCGCTACCGCGTCAGCAGCCAACGACAGCGGTAGGCGCTCCTGCTCAACCCGCCGATGACCGCGGAGGTCTGGGCGCAATAGCAGGGCGTACACGTCGCGTTCCCCCGGCGTGAGCAGCGGCAGGGTTTTGGGGGTGGCCGGTTTCAGCGGCACGCCCTTTTGGTCTGTGTCGGTGCCGAATCGCTCGTAGGTCTCGTAAGTCGCCCGGTCCATCAGGATGCTGCCGACTTCGACGCCATCCTCGCGCCAGCCGTTCAGGATCTCGTAGCCGTGCGTGTCGATGTCACCCCAGTAGCAGAGGCGGGGCGCGCCGGTCAGCCATGGGAACGCGGCCGCCGTCTTGCCGCCGAAGCCGTCGCCCTCCACCGCGATACCGCCCTCGACCGGCGGGAAGTGGAGGGCGGTGTCCTTGTTTTCGGAGATCACGACGACCTCGGGGCGGTAGGGCGGTGCGAAAGCGTCGCCGACCGTAGCGCTGTCGTGGTGGCGCCGGCCGGACTTGCGGTATTCCGGGTCCAGGTAGGTGAAGTGGATCCGAGCCGGATGCGGAGGCAGCAGGCCAAGTCCCTCCTGGCAGCTGAGCGCCGTGATCAAGAAATGATGAGTGTTCAACCACTTGGCATGCACCCCGGGCACGGGCACTTGCCGCGGCGTGAGCCCCGCGGCGTCGTTCACCTGGAACCAGCGAGCGACGGTCTGGAGGAGGTCGAAGTCGACGTCACTGTATTCGTGTACGGCCCGGATCACGGTGGCGAGGTTCTCCGCCGCTGGGAACGCGTCGGTCAAGCGCGCAAGCCGTTCTTGAGCCCGGCGACGCTTGACGTCCCAGCCGTCCCCGGCAACGGCGGCCGCCGCCTCGATCGAGTCGATTTCGACGTGGGTGGGGATGTCCTGAGTTGTGCTGTACACGCGTTTCGGAGCCGTGAGCAGCCGAGCCGGGCGACCGCTCATCCACTCGCGCCATTCTCGCCGCAGCGGTTCGTAGGTGGTTCGCCACTCGTTCTCTAGCGCGGTCTTCGTAGTCGTCCCCAGGGAGAAGCGGTGCGGCCAGGACACGGTCGTCCCCACCAGGTCGGTGGCCCACGTGTTGCCGAGCCTCCTGCGGATGTCAGCTGCGACGGCAGCGGGCGCCTTCACGCGGACTCCTCCGCCGCCAGCGCGCGCACGGCCCGGCGGGTCGTCGGTGGCAGTGGCTTCACCGACGAGTAGCCGCTGGCGCTCTTCGCCATGTAGAGCACGTGGTCGGCGTGCGGTTCGAGTGCGGTGAACTGGCCGTACGGCGCTCCGATGATCAGCTGGAAACCGAGCCCCTTCCACGCGTCGACGGCCCGGCCGGCGAACTCGCTGTCGGCCTTGACGAACCCTTCGTCGAGGAACACCGGTGCGAACCGCGGGCGTGCGTGGGCTTCGTCGCCCAACTGGAACCGGAGCGCGGCTCCGACGATGAAGGCGACCAGTTCCTGGGTCTCCCCGCCGGACTTGCCCCCGAGAGCTGCGTAGGTCGACCGTTCGCGGCCTTCGTCGTCGTAGGACACCGCGGTGATCTCGATGTGCTTGCGCACGTCGAGGAAGTAGTCGCGGTGGGACTTGCCGGGGACGTCTGTGCGGATGTGTCGCATGAAGCGGCGAAGCCGGGTGAACCAGTTCTGGACCTGCTCGTCGCTGAAGGTGTCGGTGTCAGCCCGGGAGAGGACGTTGAGTTCTCTCTTGAACTTGACGACGTCGTCACGGCGCAGCTCCCGGAGGTCGATCTTGAGCCGGTACCGGTGGGCGCCGAACGGGAGCCGGGCGAGGATCGCGTTGACCGGTTCGAGCCGGTTGCGGATGTCCTCGACCGCGAGGCTGAAGGCGCCGGCGAGCGGCACGAGGTCCTGGCCGGACCAGTCGGTGAGCCGCTTCGTCCACTCCCGGCGGCGTTCGTGCAATCCGGTCGCGGTGATCGTGTCGAGGATGCGCCGGAACGACGTGTGGTCCTCGACCGAGGTCGAGAGGCTGGGGTCGGGCCACCGTTCGAGGTAGTTGCGGAACGTCTCCTCAAGCGAGCGGGCCGCGTTGCCCGCCTTGTCGCGGGCCCCCTTACCGCGATCGGCGAGCTTGCTTTTCAGCCGGCCGGCACCGATCTGGAACCCGGCCCGGTCATCGACCGTCGCGACCAGCGCGAACTCGGCGGTCAGGAGCTCAGCCTGTTCTTCGGTCAGGGTGACGACCTGTTCACGCTCGATGCGCTGGATCTCGCCGACGACGTGGTCCTTGCGCTTGATGACTTTGCCGCGTTCCGCTTCCAACTTCTCGAGTCCGACTTCGAGGGCACCAATTTCCCGGCCGACGCTCGTCAACGCGTCCTTGAGGCGCTCGAGTTCCTCGCTGAGCGCCCGTAGCGCGTCGTCCGACTCGAGAAGAAGCTTCTTCTGCTCATGAAGTCGTTCGATATCCGCTCGGATGCTGTCCGGATCGATACTGCGCCACGCGGTCGCCAGCACGAGCTCATGTGCTGCCTTCTCGGTGTGAAGGCCGTTGAACTCGATCTCCACGGCTTGTCGTCGCCGGTCCAGGTCATGGAGGATGCCCTCGAGTTCGCCGAGCCGTTGCTTGATTTCGGCGACCCGCTCTTCCTTCGAAAAGCCGATCACATATGGGCCGCTGAGCTCACCATGAGCTCCGGAACGGCCTTGCCGGGTCTGGCCGTTGACTGTGACCCGGCGTCCCCCGCGACCGAGTTCTTCGGCGGTTTCGACGCATAGCGCGTCCGTGTTCGATGCGGTGATGCGGTCCTGCACCCATGTGGTGAAGGGCGTGTTCTTGAAGGCGAGCTTGCCCGACACGAACCGCGGGTCCATGTCCTCCGGTTCGAACTGTGCGAGGTCGATCCCTTCGAAGTTGACCCGCCGCGGCAGTCTGATGCCGTCGATCAGGCGGGAAACCCGGTCGAGATGCCGTACGTCGACGAGCAGAATCCGGGCGACGCCGAACAGCGTCGTTTCGACGGCCTTGCGCCACTGCTTGTGCTCGGGTCGGACGTCGATGAGCTCTCCGGCGAACGGGAGGTTCTTCGGTTCGATGCCGGTCGCTTCGGCGATCAGCATTCGGGCTTGGTGCAGGCCCGGGTCCATGCGCCCGTCGCGATCCCGCAGTGACCTGAGTTCTTCGCCGAGTTCCTTTCTCTCGTTGCTGGGCTCGTACAGGTCGGTGTAGAGCGCCGTTCGGCGTTCCTCGACAGCCTTGAGCGCAGACCCGAACCCGGCAAGGAAGTCATTCGCTCGCTCCTGCGCCGCACCGAATTCCGCCTCCGTGTCGATCCGCGCGCCGAGACAGGCAGTCAACCGGTCGAAGCTGCCACGCTGTGCTTCGGCAGCGAGGAAATCCTGCTCCAACACAGCGATGTCCGCATCGATCCGCTCGAGCGTCGCTTGGGAATCGTTGTCGCCGAGGTCGGTCTCGACAGCCAGCTTCTCCTTCTGAAGACGGGCTTCCCGCTTCTCCGCATCGGACTTCTGTTCCGATGTTCGCTTGTGCTGGTCCCGAAGGTCGTCCTCGGCCTCCTCGAGCAAGGTGTCCTCGGTAGTCAGCTTCCACAGCTCGAACGGGCTGTCTCCGGTGCGGTGGATCCCGAAGGTGTCGATGAGCCGGGCGTCCGCCAGCGCTCTTTCGCGTTCTTCGCAGAGTTCCGGCACCCGCGCCAGCGCCTCCGCCTTCTTCGCCTCGGTCGCCATGGCTTCGTAGGCGTCTTCGAGGTCCTTGAAGTGACCGATCGCCGCGTCGGCTGCCTGGTAGGTTCCTGGTGTCTCGATGACCATAGACTTGTACAGGTCGTCGACGGTGCGAACCTGCTGCCCACCTTGGATTCGGGCGAGCAGCCGGACGGCCTTGGCACCGTCACCCTGAGCCCCGATGCCGAGCCGTGTGAAGAACGCTTGGGAGAAGGCGCCGTAGGATTCGTGCATCTTCAAGTTCGGGAACCGGGCGGTCACGGCACGTTTGTCGAATTTTCCCTCGGCGAACTGTTCGAGTTCCCGCAGGTCGATGGCGCCGTCGATGGTGCACATCTTGCGGGTCAGATCGCTGTCTCGTGCAGCGGACCGCGGCACGTAGTACAGCCGCGCGAGGGTGTAGCGGCGTTCGCTGTCGTCGATGAAGGTCACCGCGAGGGCGCCCCAGGTCGCCGAGTCACGGCCGCGCAGAACCTGGTCGGAGAGCTCGCCGGTGCCGGCGTTCCGACCGGTGTCCAGTTTGCCGCGCAGGTACGAGACCAGGCTGCGTTGGTCGGCGCTGCGCGCCCGGCCGACGGTGGCGTCGTTCGACGCCCCGTTGAACGGCGTGTTCGCGTCCATGACCAGCGCGATGTAGCCGTCGAGCAGCGTCGACTTACCAGTGCCCGACGCACCGGAGAGCAGCGTCGTGGTGCTCGCGAACTCGACGGTGCAGTGGCCGTGGAACCCACCCCAGTTGACCAGCTGCAGCGTCTCGACCTTCCATTGCGCCGTTCCCTCGCCGGCTCCGGGAAGGTACCGGACCGAGGGCTGGGTCGCATCGGCCGTCACGACGTCATCTCACTCTCCGCCACAGCGGCATCGGCACGGTTCTCGTCGATGAGCCATTCCCACAGCTCGTGCAACCGGGACAGCGGCAGCAGCACCGCGATGACCGGGGAGACCCGCAACCGTGTGGGGTCGTTGGTCCGGGCGAGGACCTTCGCCTTGAGGAGGCTTTCAACCGCGTTGACGGCCTTCGCCTCGTCACCGGACCGGTTGGTCGCGGAGGCGGGGCGGAACGAGGCGACGTGGGCGATGAGTTCGTCCCGCTCGATGGTGACGTCGTCGTGCCCAGCAGCCTGCTCACTTTGGAACCGATGCCGGAGGAAGACCAGCATGATCGTCTCTTCCCGCGTGTACGCCGTGTCGTGCAGGAGCGTCGGGAACTCCTTCGCGCCGCCTTCCGCGACCGCCTGCCGCTTGAACGCGACCTCGAAGTGCCGGTCCAGGTGGAGGTCCAGGAACAGGTCGTTCAGCCGGGCTTTGATCGGCGCGGGATCCTCGCGGATGACCCGCCATTCCGCGGGGTGCTGCGCGGCCGAAATGAACCGGTTCTTGAGCAGGATCACCAAGGCGCGGCGCTGAGCGAGCGAGAGCCCACCCGTATCCCCCTCGAAAAGCGCGAACGTCGACTCGCCTTCTTCGGGCTCGATGGCGTCACCGGGTTCGTCGATGAAGCCGGTGTCGTCGTCGAACTCGGCGCCGGAAGAGCCGGCCGTTTCGTCACTCATCGCCAGCTCCTTCGAGCGACCAGCCATCGAGTGTCGCCGCCTCGTCCCGGGTGAGCGTGATGGCAGGCACCAGGAAGTTCCGGCGGTTCCCGTCTGGGCGGATCGCTTCGAAGACTTCCGGACCGGCGTCGTCCCGAAGAGCACCGATCCCGTTCACGACGTGCAGGAGTCCGAGCACCTCGACCGGCCGGCGCAGGCGCGACGGCAGCTCGTTGAACATCCGGCCGACGGTGCCCATATCGCCGGTCGCTAACGCGTCGACAAGGGCGAGCCGCAGTTCTTCCAAGGACGGACCGCCTCGCATGCGCAGCTCCTCGACGGTCGGTGGGTCCGGGGCGTCCTCCTCGACGTCTTCCAATGGTGGGGGTGGCGCCGCCGAGGCCGGATCCCACAAGCGCTCGCGGAAGTGACCGACCTTCGCGGTCGGTGGCAGGAGCCCGACCGGGACCGTCGCTCGAGGGCCGGCTGTCTCCATCCACGTCGCCAGTTCGCGGTCGATGCCGCGCAGTACCCGCCCCAGCTCACGCTCCTGGAGCACGTCGTGGTTCACGATGTGCTCCTTCAGCGTCGCGGTGAGCCGTCGGCGCTGCGCGAGCACGTCCTTGGTTCCCTGCCGGATCACCGCCTCCGCACCACGGATCTCGTTCAGGTCTTGGGTCTCTAGAACGGCCGCCGCGGGGTGCGCGAGGATCACTTGGACGTTATCCCGCAGCTCGAGCAGGAGCGCGTCATCGCGCAGCAGCACGAAGGCGCCGTCGAACGCCCGCCCTTCCGGCGTCGCCTTCACCAGCTCGTCTTGGTCGCGCAGGTATTCGTCGAGCACCTCGGCGACGGCGCGGTCCTCGTCACGAAAATCTCGGAGGATCTTGCGGTGCATGTCGAGCACCGACTCCTCGACGCGCTTGAAATCCGAAGGCAGTTGCCCGATCAGGTCGATGAGGTTCGTGTAGCCGTCCAACATCCGGTCGTCGGAGGCGGCGGCCACGTCACCACCCGATTCCAGGCGGTCACGCTCGGCTTCCAGCTCATGGATCTGCACGTTCAACCGCTCGATGCGTGCGTCGGCGTCCGGCGCGGCTTCGAGCGCCCATCTTCGGACGGTGTCAAGGATTGTCGTCAACCGCGACTCCGATACGAGCACTCGATCCCGGGACATGCTCTGTACGAGGTCGATCGCCTCCAAGGCGAACGAAGTCAGCGAATATTCCAGGCTTCCGTCCTGGGCGTTGTCCCGGAACAACCACTGGTCGTTCACCCACATGTTGCATAACGATCGTCCAGTCGTGTTCGGTGGCACATCGACGCCGTTCCCCTGCAATTCGTCGAGCAGAGTGTCGACCTGAACGTGCAGCCGGTCGGCTTGCACCGAACGACGATCGCGAGAGAAGGAGCACCGGAAGACCGCTACCCGGAACGCCGCCCACTTGCCGTCCAGCAGCCGGAGTGTGGGCCGTTCAAGGGCATCTCGCACCCGGGCGTGTTCGCCGACGACCTCGCTCACATACCCTCCCGTGCCGTGGACCCGAACCTCCCCGAGACGGTAACCCCGGCCACCGACATTTCGGTGCTTCCGCTTTCTTCGGTGGTCGCCAGTTTCAGGACGAGCGTTTCCCATGGCAGGCAATCGTTACGATCTCGTAGTACGGGAAGTGAATGTGCAACACGGCGGCAGCCGCGGACCAGCCATCCGGCCGATCCGAACCTGCATTCCGACCGATGCGGGTGAGGCCATCCACAAGCAGTCATCGGCGCCGCGTCTTTTCGATCTGATCACCGATGCGGAAGCGAAATGCCTGTTCAGAGTAGGCGCGCGGCCCGCAGGCAAGATCGTTTCCGCGATACTCTCCGGACTGCTGCTCTCATTAGCGCCAGGTATCGCCGCCGCGGACGCGCCGCAGTGGCGCCTCCGCCGGGACATCGCGAACTGCTGACCGTCGAGGACGCTCCGCATGTGCGACGGTGACAGTGCCTGCTGACTACGCGAAGCCCGACGGCCGGACCATCGACGTCGCGATAAACCTGCCGAAGGCCTCCGTCAGGCGTTACGGCGTTATCCTCTTCAACCCCGGCGGCCCGGGCGGCTCCGGGATGGAATTGCCCAATAACATCCTGCAGTCGCCCACGGCAGGCACCGCGGCACATCACAGCGTCACTCGCGCGGCCTGGCTGCTCGGACTGCCAGTGCCGGTGGTGGTCTCGGGCTGAGACGATTGACTTGGCCTCGTCGACGCTGGCAGAGATTCTGGATGCACTGACCGCGCTGGCGGTGGTGATCGCGACCGCCGGCACGACCGACACTGGACAGCTCGACCCGCTGGCCGGCATCGCCGAGATCTGCCGGAGGACGGCCACGCGGCTGAACGTCGATGCCGCGTACGGCGGGCCTGTTCAACGGGGCAGCTCCGACCCCGACTGAGCGGCCTGGACCTGGCCGTCTTGGTCACGCTGGACATGCACAAGTTCGGCTGGCAGGCCGTGGCGGCGGGGCCGTGCGCGGTCCGGACCTCGCGGACCCGGGCGCGTTCGCCATCTGCGCTGACTACCTGAACGCCGCCGACGACACCGAGGCGGGGCTGCCGGACGTGCTCGGCCGGTCGATCCGCACCTCACGGCGGCCGGACGCATTCCGGATGCTGGTGTCGGTGGACGCGCTCGGCACCGCCGAGCTAGGCGGGCTCGTGGAGCGGTGCTGCGCCACGGCGATGGGCTACACGAGCTGATCGAGCGGCACCCCGCGCTGCAGGCGTGGGCTGCTTCCAAGCTATCCACGGTCGTGTTCCGTCCGGCAAGGGCCGGTGACGCGCTCGTCGCGAAGGTTCGCCGGGTGCTCCTCGAGTCAGAGCCGCCGTGATCGGCCGGGCGACCCTGCCGACAGGGACCGGTGGCATGCCCGAGGTCCGGCTGAAGCTGACACTGCTGTACGCCCACACCACCCCGCCCGAATACCGACCGCTCCTGGACCTGATCGCGACGGCGGCGAAGCAACCGTCTTTCAAACCGTCGAACAGGTACCTCCCCGCTCACGTCGGCGGTCGCGGTGTCCGGCACATCTAGGGCGACGCCCCGCCGGCATCCGGGAGTCGGTCATCTCACAGCAACTGCCGGCGGCAATGCGGGACTTCCTCGGCTGAAGCAAGCCTTCGGCGGCGGCGCCCGGCGATCGCGCGCGGCAGTTCCGCGTTCGCGGTGTGACCTGATATGGCGCCCGCCATGAAGTGACTCAGGCGCCCCACAACGTGCTCGTGCTCCACCAGTCGCTCGCCGCTCCCATGTGCGTGAGTGAGACTATTGGGACAGACGGGAAGCTCTTCACCACAGCAGGCAAGAGCGTCTTCCTCCCCACCTGAAGTCGATCAAGAAGGAACTGAATCAGCGTCAGCTGACCGAAAGTCCGGTTCCACTCCGTCGTCGCCGCCTCAAGGTCTGGGTGCTTTCCACGCTTTGGCAGCTTCGGGGTGATTGTGTGAACGCGGTTAAGCAGGCGACCGTGGTGCGCGCACGTATTGCGGACAAGGTTCAGCGCCTTGAGCCAGCTCGTCAGCTGCGGCGCACTTAGCCCGCACACGTCGGCGATCTTGTCCTGGACGCCACGAGGCGCGAAGCCGTATAGGTACGCCAATGACCCCCAGTCAAGCAGCTCGACCGCTGCCCAGACTGGCAAGCGACCTCCATACTTTTGGTGGTGGTGCTTGACGAAATCCTCGCGGGACTGCTGCAGCTCTGCCTCGTACTTTTTGAGCCAACGGTCATAGCCGGCACCGCTCCGCGCCGTGGGCCCAAGCTTGCTGGGATCGAGGTGCGCGCACGGGTCGACTTTTCCCAGCTCATGCCCGAGCAGTGCTCGGATTGCCAGCTCGACGGGGGCAAGTGTCGAGAAGGTGGCCGCACGGAGCCTCGCGTCGAAGTCGTAGAGCGAGACGACGTCGCTTAAGCGCGCCCCAGAGTAGAAGTCGTCATGACGCCCCGTATCGGCTTGCTTGCGGAATGGATACCAATAGCCGCTGAGACGGTAGTAGCTGACTCGCCGCAACGTGGCAACGGCTTCGCGGCGGTCCCCGACATCCATCCCGCGCTGGGCGAGCAGCTCGACCTGCTGGTCGTAGTGTCGGTACTCCTTGACCACTCCGCCCAAGCACGCCTCCAGAAATAATGAAGACCGGCCCTGGACCTACCGAAGTAGGCGGAACCGGTCATAGTGTATCGAGCATAGCCCTGGTGCTAACGCGCCGCAAGTCTCACGTAGACGCTTGGCGCTGGGGGAGCCCGCTTAGTGATCCGTGGCGAATCGTGCCCGTCCGGAAATGATCACTGGGCCTGACCGCAGCCGGCGGCCGAGTGACGTGGTGCGCTGATGCCCTCACATGCAAGTGGGCGCCTTCGGCGCGCCTTCACAGGGCCCGTCTCGACGGCGTCGTTCGTATGCGCCCCGGCCGGCGGGCTGGCCGCGGACCGGATCAGGGCCAATCATGCCTCTCCCGCTCGTCCGGCTTCGACGCGGGATGCGAGTCGATCTCCACGACCGTGATCCCATCCTCGTCAATCCTGGCGAGCCGACTCCCGTCGCGTAGCCGACCGACGGCTGCGCAGGTCAGCGCTCTGCGCAGCCGGACCGCAGTGCTCGGATGCACGAGCTACGGTCCCGAGGCACAGCCGGACCGGCACGACCTGCTACGGGCACCGACAGCAGCGACAGAACCGGCCGGCGAGCCTCTGGAGGGTGGACCGGGAAGCCCGCTCGGAGCGCCGCGGCGGACTGCACTGCCGAGGTCTGGGGGCATCGTCCTGGCCGGCAACTCAGCCCCCAGGGCGTGCGGTACGAAACCCGTGGAAAATCGAGCGAGTCTTGCGGCCGTTCGGCCCCTCGGCGCGGGCGATGCCTACATCCCGCCTCCCGAACTCGATCTCTACGTGGCCGCCCAACGGCACGGCGCCGATCCGGTGCCGGTTCGCCACTGGTCCGCGCCGCGGGTCGCGGAGTTGAACGGAGACCGCTCGAGTCGTGCGGCTGCTTCGGGTCGCCGCAAAGGCCTGGACCCGAATGCGCTGATCATGTTGGCTTGGCTTCGCCGCCAAGCCGCCGAAGCCACCGCCAGCCCGGCACTACTCGATCACAAAACTCCGCTACACCGGAATGCCGATCACGCTGGTCCCCTCATTCAGCCCAATGACGATCGCGGCGAGACGGAGCTGATTGGCTAGAAGGTCCGCTGGTACGCTCCCTCCCGGCACCGGCGCCCCGCTGAGGTCGAATGCATCAATTCGAGCAACGCCACCGATGCCGCCCCGCCGGAGAGGTAAACGATGCGTCTGAACTGGGCGCACGTGACGAACGGTGCCTGCTCTGCGTGACGGCGAGCGGGCACCGTCCGTCCGTACGGCACGAGTGCGACCTCAGTCGACTACCCTCGTGCATTAGCTCAGCGCAGCGCGGGGTTTACCGTTGTCGGCGTAACCAGCGGCGGACGCGGCGCACCAGCAGGGACACTGTAATGGTGAACCCAACCAATGCCGTGCAGAACTTGAGCACGACAGTAATCTCGGGCAGCCACTGCCAGACAGTGACTATCGTGGACCACATCGGTAACCTCCAAGAGAAAGCGAACGACGACGTGGTCGACGGTGCAGCCAGCGGCGTTCAGCCCCGTCCAGATCTGGATTCTGGATGGCGGGCACCGTCGCGCGAAGGGCGGCCTTGATGCGTGACGAGCTACGTCGCCTCCACGAGTTGGCTGGCTCTCCCACGAAGGACCGGCTGAAGGAACATGCCGACGGGACCGGTCACAGCGTCAGCCGCGCCGCGCTGGCGGCGGTGACCATGAATACCGGCAGTGCGCCCCGGTGGGCGACGGTCGAGGCATTCATTGACGCCTGCGTCAGCTACGCCAGCGCTCGTAGACGGCCGCTGCCAAACCATGAGATCGACATGCTGGCCTGGAAGACAAGGTACGACCGGACCTACCCCGGACAGCGCAAGAATCGGACGTCGAACGTAGTCTCTATCGGGGTGGTGCCGAGCCTGGCGGGCTGCTTCCAACCCCGGGGCCTTATCGACGAACTTGCTCAAGCGACCAGGGGTGGGGGCACCGCTGTACTGTTCGGCTCTGCCGAGGGCACCACACGGCTGTTATCAGGGATGGCAGGGGTAGGTAAAACCCAACTTGCCGTCCACCTTGTCCACCAATTGCGTGAGACTGGGCAACTAGACGTGCTGGTATGGGTTCACGCCACATCTCGCCAAGCGATCACGGCCAGCTACGGCCAAGCCGCAGTCGATCTCACCATCCCCGGCGCTAGCGGCACCGACGCCGAACGGGACGCAGCCCGATTCCATGCTTGGCTGGCAAACAGTAACCGACGTTGGCTTGTGGTACTCGATGATCTGATCACCCCGGCGGCCGCTAAGGGACTTTGGCCCCCGCCCTCGTCCAATGGTCGAACAGTGGTCACTACTCGCTTGAGGGGATCAGCGCTGACTGGGCAGGGCCGATGCCTGGTGCCGGTTGGCGTGTTTACTCACACCGAAGCCATCGCCTATTTACACGCTCGGCTAGACGACCACCCCGAACTTGCAGACGATATCGATGGGCTTGCTGTAGCGCTGCAACATTTACCACTCGCTCTATCCCACGCCACAGCCTACATGATAGATGAGCAAGTTTCTTGCAAGGATTACAAGCGAAGACTCTCCGACCACCGACACCGACTCGACGATCTCGCTCCAACTTCCGAGGACCTACCCGACGACTACTTTCACACCGTCGCAGCAACAGTATTCCTATCCACTCAGGCGGCGGATAAACTGCGCCCTACTCACTTAGCCTTACCTTTACTACAGCTCGCCAGCATGCTCGATGGCGGCGGATTTCCTGTGTCCATTTTAGCGACTACTGCGGCTATCAACTGGCTTTCCTGCGCCCGTGCGTATTCGTCACACGAGAACGACAACTTCGATCTTGGTGAGACTGAATTTGAAACCATCCGCTCTGGAGTGCGAAGCCTTCACAGATTAAACCTAGTCAACATTGAAGCCGACTCGGTTACAATCCACAGCCTCGTCCAGCGTGCCATCCGCGAACAACTCACTGACGACAAAGTCGCCGAGTGCGCCTGGGCAGCCGCCGATGCGCTCCTAGAGACCTGGCCGAACCCCGAACTCGATCCAACATACGCACAGATGCTGCAGGCCAACGCTGCCTCTATTTGCGAGAATGGCAACGACGCATTATTTACATCCGGAGCACATCAGGTACTCTTCAGAAGAAGCGATAGCCTGTACACCTTTCAAGGTGCAGTCCCCGCAGCAGCCGCCTATCATCAATTATTCGAACACTGTCGGCGCATCCTGGGCCACGACCATCCCGACACCCTGAAAACGCATGGCCTGTTTCTACATTGTCGGGGTTCGTCTGATCCCGCTTTCGCAGCACAAGCCCTCGAACAACTTGTAGCCGAGTTCCCGAGGATCCTAGGCCCAGACCATCTCGACACGCTGGGCATTCGCAATCTGCTCGCCTACTGGCAGGGCAGCGCAGGCGACCCGGCCGGTGCAGTACGAACACTCGAACCCCTCCTCGCGGATTTTCTGCGACTGCTAGGCCCAGACCATCCCGACACACTGACGACACGTGTCAACCTCGCGAAGTGGCGCGGCGAGGCAGGCAACCCAGCCGTAGCCGTAGCCGATTACGAGCAGCTAGTCGCTGACCGGGCTCGAGTACTTGGATCCGACCACCCCAATACCCTCGATACCCGAAGTCAGCTTGCTTGGTGGCGCGGTGTTGCGGGTAACCCGGCAGGGGCCGTAGTAGATTACGAGCAGCTACTCGTTGACAGGATCCGAGTACTCGGGTCTAACCATCCCAACACCTTGACCACCCGCTCCGACCTCGCGAACTGGCGGGGCAAAGCCGGCAACCCGGCTGACGCCGTGGCACTTCACGAGAAACTACTCGCCGACTGCGAACGCTTGCTTGGCGCGGATCACCACGACACCTTGACCACTCGCTCGGACCTCGCGACCTGGCGAGGTCGGCTCGGCGATCCGGCTGGCGCAGCCGTTGACTATGAAGAACTTGTCACCGACTCGCGGCAAATACTCGGTGACGACCATGTGACGACGTTACTCCTGCGTGGTTCCCTCGCCCACTGGCGCGGTGAGGCCGGCGATCCAACTGGTGCCGTAGCACTCTACGAGAGGCTGCTTGCTGACTACCGACGAGTGCTCGGTCCCGGCCACCCGAAGACTCTCACAGTCCGCGGCAACTTCGCCCATTGGCGTGGTAAGGCTGGCGACCCAACCGGTGCCGTGGCCCTATACGAGCAAGTGTTGGCGGACTGTTCATCCCTCCTGGGGACCGAGCACGGCGACACTCTGACGATTCGAAGTCGACTCGCCAATTGGCGTGGCAAATCCGGGGACCCAGCCGGCGCCGTCGTCGCATTCAAGCAACTACTTGTCGATCAAGAACGAGTCCTTGGCCCCGATCACCCCGATGTTGTCGATACCCGCGACAAAGTCGCCTACTGGCACGCCGACACATCAACAGGCGATGACATTTAGCTAGCTGGCGCCGTCCGCCACACAACAAGACTGGACGAGCCGTACTCAGCGCGATCGCATTGCCAGGCAGACTTGCGCTCGATGCGCCAGCGAACTGCCGTCCGACGTACTGAGTCGCATGGATTTGTCGACACTCCGGACCCCCGCCAAACTAGCTGCCGCCCCGGAACGATACGTAGCGAGAACTCGCCTGCGTCACCGTGCCACCACGACAGCAGGCGAGCTCGGGGTGGCAAGGCATTCACGGTCGACGCACCGGCACGAGGACATCGCTCCCATCGGACTATCCGGCCATGGTCGAGGAGGTTCGAGAGAAGTGCGCCGCGCTGGAGCACGTCGTGATCCTGGGCGGCGAGAGCTGGCAGGCCTTGAGCGACGCTGGCTGGCAGGGCGATCCCGCGGTGCTGGCCGAGAAGCAGGCTGCGCTGTCTCCGGATGACCCGATCAACATCCAGTACACCTCGGGCACGACGGGCTTCCCGAAGGGAGCCACGCTCAGCCATCACAACATCCTGAACAACGGCTTCTTCGTCGGCGAACTGTGTGACTACGATCACAATAATCGTGTTTGCATATGTGTTCCGTTCTACCAATGAATCTTACCGGATAAACGGAGTGATCCATCCGTTATTGGGTCCAATGTATGCCGCGCTGCAGTTCTCGGGGTAGTTGCATCACGATTGTTCCGCTCATGGACGAAGCCTGGTCTGGTGGACGCAGGTCCACTCCCACCGGTTCGGCGACCAAATCCCCACCCGGTCACCCTTGTCGATCCCGAGGGAGAGCAGCCCGAGCGCGACAGCGTTCACCTCCGCCGCGAGATCCCGATAGGTCCACCTGCGGCCGAGCTGCAAGACTTCGCGCAGGTCAGCGCTCTGCACGGCCTGGCCAGCCATGGCTCGCACGCGCGAGCTGCAGCCCTGAGCCACAGCCGGACCGGCATGAGCTGCTACCGGCACCGACAGCATCGACGGAACCGGACACCACGTTCGCCGCCGATCGCTCGGAGGGCAGACCGGGAGACCCCGCTCGGAGCGCGGACTCTACTGCCGTCGTCCACCCGGTTCTGCAGGAGAGCGGAGCTAATCAGGCAAAACAGAACTGGTCCAAGATTCTTTTCCGAAAGTGATTCTCGGGCGGGGGCCACGTCGGTATCACCATCGACAGGAAGGAGGCCGATCATGGACTGGGACCCCTCGGACACGGATTTCATCCGGATCCCACGCCCGCGTAGCGTGGCGCGCGTGCTGCTCGACGTGGTGCGTCTTCGCACAGCCCGGGCGATGGCCCGCGAACGCAACGATGCGATCAACGCGGTCGCGCAGGTCATGATCCGCTCTGGCGGCAATGCGCGGGTAGTCAGCCGAGACCCGGCCGGCGACTGGTCGATCACGGTTGGGGCAGTACCGGCGCTGCCCGCGGAGCACACGTGACCGACGACGACCAACCGGATATCCCCTTCTGCCGGGCCGCGATCGCAACCGTCGTCGGCGACCACCTCGGGAAGGCGGTGGCCATCGTGCGGCAGATGGGGCTCACCGACGGCACCGCCGAGGATATCGTCCAGCAGTGCCTGATCGAGCTCATCCGGACCTGGGAGCGCGAAGGCGCGCTCAACAACCCGGAGTTCCTGCTGTTCGCCACCGCACGGCGCCGGACGATCGACGAGTTCCGACGCCGCGGCCGGCCGAAAATCGCCTTGATTGACAGCGCCGATCTGGCTGAGCTGACCGCCGAGCAGGTGAAGGACATGCCGGAGTTCCTGCCCGGCATCGACGGGCTGTTCACCACCACCAACGTGATCATGGCGCTGCGGGCGTTGCCCGTGCGCCAGCAGGAGATCCTCCTGCTGCGCTTCGGCCTCGACCTGGACATCAAGACCGTCGCCGCGTTCATGGCATGCACGGTCTCCGACGTCAAGAACGCCCAGGCCCGTGGCTTGGCGAAACTGCGGAAATCCCCCTATCTGAACGGATACCCGACCCTGCCGGAGGTGCACCAGTGACCCCCACGACGCCCGACACCGGTCACGGCGGCGATCGCCGGTTCGACGTCGACAACCTCATCGCCGCTGCCAGGGCCGCGGACGCCGCCGAGATCGCCGCTCACGGCCGGGTCCTGCGCACGATGGTCGACGACACCGTCGTCGCATACCGGGCCTTCGAGATCGGGGTCTGGGAGACGATGCACGACAACCACGCCAAGGCGCTGCGGTGGCTGCGCATCGCAGTGGACAGCGACATCGAGGAAGCCGAGCCTCTGCTCCAGATCTGCGCCGAGGTCCTCGATTCCATCCCTCAGCGGCGCGACGCCGCCCAGGACGAACGCGATGACCGACTCGCCGAAATTCAGGTCGAGCTGACGCAGAAGACTGACGTGTCGACCGCCGCGGTAACAACGCCGATCTACGACTGGCTGATCGCCCGGATGCACCACGATCACGGCGAGCTGTCCCGGACGGAACTCCCCGAACCGTCGGAAAGTCAGCAACACGATCCCAAACCCGCCGAGCCCTGCTCCCTCGAGTTCCGATTTCAGCCGGGCAGCCGGTGGAGCTGGACGTCACAGCGACCAATGCCCGCGCTCCTGCAGACTGCGTGCGACGCGTTCACCACCGATCTGACGCCCTGGCCCTGCGTGTCCGGTGCTTTCGAATCACTGCGGACGCCAGGCGGCCTCGTCGGCAACGGCTGGAATGGCACGGCGCGGCAACTGCTAGGGCGGGTTCAGTGGGCAATCTGGAACACGAGGGGCGACGAGCGCACGGACCCTCGGCGCCAGTACCTCAGCCGCCGGGACGTGCGGTACGAAGCCCTGAAGATCGAGCGGATCTTACAGCCATTCGGCTGTCCCGGCGCAGACGACGCCTATGTCCGGCTGCCCGATCTCGACCTGTACGTGCCCGATCAGCGGCACGGCGACGATCCGGGCGCCGGCTCGGCGCTGGTTCGCGCCGCGCGGGTCGCGGAGTTGAATGGAGACCTGGCTCGAGCCGAGCGGCTGCTTCGGGTCGCCGCAACCGGCTGGGACCCGAATGCGCTGATCATGTTGGCTTGGCTTCGTCACCAAGCCGGAGACCACCACGAAGCCAACCTGCTTCTCCGGCAGGCCGCCGAAGCCACCGCGGCCAGCCCGGCACTACTCGATCACGAAACTCCGCTACGCCGGAATGCTTGTCACGATGATCCCTGCATTCAGTCCGACAACGATCGCGACGAGACGGAGCTGATTGGTTAGCAGGTCGGCGGGTGCGATCCCTCCTGGCACCGGCGCCCTGCTTGGATCGAATGCATCTAGGTCGAGCCAGGAGAAGGCGGCGCCAACTGGGAGTTCACGAGGGCCGCAACACCTTCGGGCGAACCAGCTTCGCGCTCAGTGTCTGGGCCACGGGATAGAGATGCCAGCACTGCGGGGTCGCCCTGCAAGCCGGCATCAATCGCCAGGCCGTCCGCTTGCGGCATCGTCGGCGGCCTGGTTCGTGCAGAACGTGGCACCAGCCGCCCGGCAGCAGGTGGACTGCCACACGATGCTGGGGACGGTCCCCGCTCGGCGCCGGCGCGATCATCATCTCCGCGGGCTCGCCGAGGCCAGCCTGTGCAGCGAGTGTCCTACTCCTCGGCAGCCCGCGTGAGCGCAGCCGGAGCAGGATCCAAAGGCCGTCGGCCATCAGAGATGGTGAGTTCCGATGGTCCCCGGTGGGATGTGGTTGGGGTGCTGGTATCGCGTTCAAGGCGAAACTTGAGATCAACGCGTTTCTCGGCTCGCGCGTTGATTTGTAGAGAGCGCAGCTTGGCGTTGTGGTCGAGCCGGACCACAAGCCAACATCCAAGGGCGGCGAGGGCCAGGACGCCAACGCAGACCACGATCGCGATCACGACCATGAGGTACACCCCTCTCCGTGTTGGTCTCGGCCGGTGCTCACGGCTGGAGGTTCTGCGCTTGTGTGGACGGGACGTGGCCGAAGTTGGGTACTTCGGCAGGCTCGACGCGGACCCAGCCGTCGTCGTCCTGGTAGACCGCCGTGATGCCGACCCGGGCGAGCAACTCCAACAGGTCAGGACGAGGCCGTGTCGGCACGAGCAGTGCCAGGCTCTCGGCCTCGACGAAGCGTGCGCCGTCGAGCAAGGTGCCGATCCCGTTGCGCACCTGATCACGGGTCACCTGGACCCTCACGTCGACCAGTTCGCGGCTGGTGCGGTTCCACAGAATCGGGGCGAACGGTTGCGCTTCTCCCGGCGGAAGTATGCGCAGGGTGCGGACGTCATGTCCGGCTCGTTCGAGATGGAGCATGTACTGATCGACCAGTTCGGCTCTCTCCGCGCGGGTGCTGCGTCGAAGGCGCTGTCCCGTTCGAGGGATGAAGCGAGCTTCTTCCAGGACCGGGCCGGTGGCGGGCACATAAGCAGCTTTGGGGAGGTCGATGGGCAGTTCGCCGAGTGGCTTCAGCTGGAAGACGATGAGCTGGCGCAGCAGGTGGGTGTTGATCTCGTCCGGGGCATCGACCCGATAGTGGCCGGCGTACTGGAACTCGCCTAGATACGTGGCGCCGGACCGGCCGATCGCGAAGCCTTCAAGGGTTCGGCCGTCGCGCCGGTGGTTCAGGATGGCCTTGTTTCCCTGGGTGAACTGCTGGTCACCGCCTTGGCCCTCGCCTGTGTAGTGGACGAAGCCATCGGTCCCCCACCCGTCGAAGCCGGAGGAGTCCGGGCGCGGGGACAGGGTGACGAAGAACATGACCACGTTGGCACGACTGGAGGGACTGATCCCGCTCTGCGGCCTGCCGCCGAACCGCTTGTGGATCTCCGGACGAGACAGCTGTGTCCCCGGAGTCATCCCTGCCAACACTACTTACTCCTGACTTTTACCCCTGACTTCTAGGGTAAATATACACAGGTACTGGAGCCAGTGTGGAGGCCTCCGTGAGAGCCAGCTGCAGCGACTCGCCGGAGTCAGCAATAAATGCGACCTCGATCGAGGTGTGCTCTATAGTCGCCTTGACTCTGAGGAGGCCGCTTGACCCACGCACATGCCCTGCCGGATCCCGATGACCTGGACGCGTGGCTGGCCTGGGCCAACCAGCAGCTCGAACCGCGCGACCTCACGGTCGACCTGCTACATCGTGTGGTCGAGAGCAGCCAGCGTAAGCGGGATGCGACGAGTCGGCTAGCGCCCGCGCAGACGCCTGGTCAGGACCAGTGGAGCGAGGCGGTGGTCAGCTTCCGGGAACAGACTGGCTGGGATCTGGACGAGGTCGACGGACTGTCCCGCACGTGGCACCCGTCGAGGACCTTCTACGTCGTGGTGCGTGCCGGTGATGACAACACCGGCCTGTTCGGCCGAACGCCCAGTCCGAAAACCCGGTTGCGCAGCGTTCTGAGTGACCTGATCGACGAGGTTCCGCACACCGCGCCGCTGTTCGACGTCATCAACGCCGGCAAGTCGGCGGCGGCGTTCCCGGACCGTCCCGAGCTGTGGCTGTTCATGTACTCCTACCGCGACGGCGTCCTGTACTCCGAGCTGTCCCGGCCGGCTGAACGCCTTGACAACAAGATCACGAAGTACCATCAGCAAATTCCGCTGCCACCGCTGCCCTACACGCGCGCCGACACTAGTGTGATCATCACACCGGACGACGATCTGGACACCGGACCAGACATCGACGTCCAACCCATCTAGTGCTCAGGAGCGGAGTTCTCGCGTGTCCGTCTCACCGTCACGCCTCACGCTGGCGCGCAAGCTGCGCGGCTTGACTCTGGCCGAGCTCGGCCGCATGACGGACCTGAGCCCACAGACGATCAACCGCTGGGAAAAAGAGCATCAAGACCCGACTCCGGAGTGTCTCGACCGCCTGGCCGAGGCACTCCGGCTCCCGGTCGAGTTCTTCACACAGCCGGAAATCGAACCGATCCCAGTCGAAGCGGTCAGCTTCCGCGCGTTGACCAAGACCCCGGCCTTCCGACGTGAAGCCGTGCTCGCAGCCGGCGGCATCGCCCGAGAGATCGCAACTTGGATCTCCGCGCGCTACCGGCTGCCTGCACCCGACGTTCCGTCGCTCAACTTGCCCGTCGATGCCACACTGCACGACGTCGAGACCCTCGCCCTGCGGGTTCGCAGCCAATGGGACCTCGACCAACGGCCGATTCCCAACATGATCCATCTTCTCGAGGCACACGGCGTACGGGTCTTCTCATTGGTGCAAGAAGTGCGGGACGTCGATGCGTTCTCCCTGTACATCGAGAGTGAGCCGTTCGTCTTCATCGACACCGGGAAGACCGCGGAACGGCAGCGTTTCGATGCAGCCCATGAACTCGGACACCTCGTCATGCACCAAGGTCGGGAACGGGTCCAGAGTCGGGAAGCCGAACGCCAGGCCGACCGATTTGCCGCTGCGTTCCTGATGCCCCGAGCCGATGTCCTTGCCCACAACCTCCGCAACGCCAGCCCCGACCAACTCATCGAAGCCAGTCGTCGATGGCGCGTGTCCGCCATGGCGCTTGCCCACCGCCTCAGCGAACTGGGGCTGCTTACCGAGTGGGGCTACCGCAGCACGTGCGTCGAGCTGGCCAAGCGTGGCTACCGGCGCAGCGAACCCGGCAGCCACCTCGTCCCCGAGTCATCCCAAGTGCTCGAGAAGGTGCTGGCACACCTCCGATCCAACGGTACAGGGGCCAGGGCGATCATTGAGGACACGAAGCTGACCTACGAAGAGTTCAACAGGCATGTCTTTGGGTTGGCGAAGACGGTGAACTTCGGGGGCGTCGCCGGGACCACCGTGACAGCTCGACAGAGGACCCAGCATCTAAGAGTGGTAAGTAGCCGCCCCTAGGAACTGCGGCCCGTAGTTGTATTCACTGTCGTCGATCCCCCGGTTCGATGAGGCGTTGAAGGTCGGCAGGGCCAGGCGGCAGTGTGACGGTGGACCGTGCCTAGGCGGCGTTGAGCACCTTCAACTCCCACGCGCCGCCACGCCGGACCGACACGGTGGCTGGTGGGGTGGTGACGCTGCGCGCTGATCGCCCCCCGACCACCCGCGCAAGGTCACCGAAGAGGGTCTCGTGCACCTGTTCGCTAGCAGCGAGGACCCGCGCGTCTCGTCCGGTCAGCCAGCGCTAGTGGGTCGAGGCAGTGACGATCTGGTCCCGGCCGCGGTCCTTGGAACGGTAGACCGCGTCGTCGACAGCCAGCAGCACCGTGGTCAGGTTGGACCCATGATCGGGGAATATCGCGGCGCCGACCGACGCCGTCACCGTGATAACCGAGTCCTGCAGGTCTGCTGGATCGAGGCTCGGCAGCAACACCAAGAATTCCTCTCCACCCCAACGGAAACCCCTCAATCACACATACTAAACCGGCAGTGCACTCGGACAACCGAGCCAAAAACCAGGATGGCCAGCTGACGAGCCCGACCGATCGACGCTGCGCTGGCCGCCTGACGACCACGTCATTTACCCGATCGACCGAGTTTGACCTTTGGAGCGTAGTTAGCTGCAACAGCGCTGTTCATCTGGTCGAGTAGCTCCCGAAAGCGTCGGCACTCCGCGACGTTGTCCTTCACGCCAAGCCCACGTCGCGCTTGATCGAACCTCTCCGTGAAGCTGTCATAGCTGTCTTGGATTTTCTTGATACATTCCATGACCGCGACGTTCCCAATAGCCAATTTTGCGGTAGTTCTCGCAATAAGGAACTCCCTGTCGGCGACGTTCAGTTTCTCCGTGTGACGGGCCACAATCTCCGCCAGTCCTTCGTCGTGGACCTTCAGAGCCATGTACTGAACGCAGTATTCGGCTGCCCGGACCCAGGGTATCGCTGCGGCCAACATCGCAGCTGCGTAACCAAGCTCCTCGCGCCGTCGAGAGTCGGCGGCATCGGCCTTGGCCCGTTGTTGGGCGAAGACGTGCGTCGCCACGGCAGCGAGAATCGCCGAGAGGACAGGCAGGATCAGGGTGATCACGGTCTGCGCTGTGGAGGGCGAGGGAGGCGGATTGACGATTACATCCGGAACCGGCGGATTGACCACGATGGTCGGAGGCGGTGGTTGCTGCATCTCCCGAACCCTAGCTTGACGCCGTGGGTTCAAGACGCCCCAGGTGCGCAGGTCGCCGATGCTGACGGTGTCGACGTCGATGCGGTCCGGCGCAATCGCCTTGACGTCGGCCAGCAGGGCGACGTTGCGGCCGGTACCGAGGACACGGGTGCGGCCCAGCGCGAGCGCGACCAGGCAGGCACCGAGCCCGACGGTGCCAGAGATGCCCTCAATTGCACGTGTAGTCGTTGCAGTTCTGGTCTTCACCGCGACAGCAGGCGCGGCAGGCCCCGCAGGACAGGCCCGGTTTGACCTCGCGAACCGGCTCGGTGATCTGGGCCGGCACGACGTCTGGCTGGCGACGGTGTGCCGGTCATGGGCAAGGCCCAACTGGAGACGGGGTTGGCCGCGTTCAAAGCCGCTCCCGCCGCGATCCTCGGTCTCGCCAATCGTTACGGCGGCCTCGGCATCCCCGGCGCTGCTTGCCGCATCGTGGTGCCCGACGGGAAGCCGGACGCTGCGAGCCGGTGGCTGAGCACGGCCCCGCGTGGAGTGCACACCACAAAAGGCTTCCCGCGGCAGGCGACGGGCGACTTGGTGTACACACCAAGAGCAAGAAAGACTAGGTGGCAGCGTCTGGCTCGTCGGACAAACTCGGGCCGGACACCGCCTCCACCTGAGTGGACCGGTTGAGTCGCAGCTGCATCGGCGGGTGAAGGGCTTCAGCGATCCGGGGTACATCCTCCGGACGCGCCTTTGCGGTGAGCGTCCTGGCTGTCAACCACCTAAACAGCGGGTGCGTCATAGCCCCAAGTGCTGCACCACTACCCGCGAGGATCGCCACCAATTCGGCTACACCAGCCATGCATCCACCCCGTCTGCCTGCTCGACCAGGCTGACAAAGCGAACGCCAAAGCCTGGTCGGCGTTTCCACCGGACAAGCTAAGGGGCCCGAATCTGCCTTAGCACGACTTTCGTTGGTTGAACGCTGTTTCTGGGAGGGGGCTACTTTACCCAGACGTCCAGCCTGCCGCAGGCGAGACGCTACCAGATTGGCGCGGTACACGGCGCGTCGCTGTGGCGTACGCACCACAGAAGGGCATCCGCCGTGGCTGGCCAAGACGCAGTAGAGCGAGACTGCCGATCGACTCATCTCCGCGTTCGTATTGGCGACGCCCGGCGGATTAACCGCTCCGCCGAGCCCATACAGAGCCGCGATAGGTCAACACGGAGAGGGGTCTCGCCATCCCCTCCGCAAGGACAAACGGAGCGAACAATCCACTTGAACCTGCAACTTCACTGGTAGAAGGGAACACATATGCAAACACGATCATTGTAATCATAGTCACACAGCTCGCCGACGAAGAACCCGTTGTTCAAGATGTTGTGGTGACTCAGGGTCGCGCCCTTGGGGAAGCCCGTGGTGCCCGAGGTGTACTGGATGTTGATCGGGTCGTCCGGGGACAACGCGGCCTGCTTCTCGGCCAGCACCGCCGGATCGCCCTGCCAGCCGGCGTCCACCAGCGCCTGCCAGCTCTCGCCACCCAGGATCACGACGTGCTCCAACGCGGCACACTTCTCCCGGACCTCCTCGACCATCGCCGGGTAGTCCGACGTCTTGAACGCGTCCGACGCCACCAGCAACTTCACCCCGGACTGGTTGAGCACGAACTCCAGCTCGTGCGACCGGTAAGCCGGGTTGATATTGACCAGGATCGCGCCGATCTTCGCGGTCGCGTACTGAACGCAGGTCCACTCCCACCGGTTCGGCGACCAGATCCCCACCCGGTCACCCTTGTCGATCCCCAACGACAGCAGCCCGAGCGCTACAGCGTTCACCTCGGCCGCGAGATCCCGATAGGTCCACCGGCGGCCAGCGTACCGGTCCACCAGCGCGTCCTGATCCGGGAACGCGGCGACCGTGCGGTCGAAGTTGTCACCGATCGTGTCACCCAGAAGCGGGGTCTCGGAGATCCCCGAGGCGTAGCTCGGCAGGGCGGGCGCGTCAGGCATGGTGCCTCCTGAAGTCGGCAGTGACTCCGGCCGAGTCTAAGAACACGGACGCCGGGGAGCCATCCGCACACCACAGCGAGATGCCGGACACCGTCCGCATACTGTGGACGAGCACGTTCCCAGCCGAGGAGGAGATGCCGTGGATCTGCGGCCGACCCACCGCGGCTACGCGTACCAGGACGCGTTAACAGCGATCTACCTTGTCGATGTCGCCCTCGGCGAGGCAGACGAAGTGGTCGTCGACACCAAGCTGTTCGACGGCGACCGGTTCGACGACGTGACACGTAAGAGCCGCGACGGATCCCGGAAGCGGATTCAGATCAAGCACTCCGTCGAAGAGCGCGCGCTGACTGTGGAGACCTTCACCACCGAGCGGCGGAGCTTGCGGGTGGACTTGCTCTTCGCGTCTCTCGATCAGGACTTACGGGATCATCCGGACACCGAGTACCGGCTTGTCTTGACTGACATCGAGCCGGAAGATTCCGACCTGACTGCGGTGCTCACTCCTGTCTCCCCCAGCAACGACCCAGGACCCGCGTTCTCCGGCGTGCCCAGTACCCGGATGAAGTTCGACGCCGAGGCGCTGCTCGGTCACCCCCGCTGGAGCAGGAAGCTAGTCGGCACGAGCGAGGACCTCGTGCGGCGCGCGTGCGCCCAGCTGGTCGTGGACGTAAATATGCCGGGGATCTCGCTGGACATCCACTCCCCCGGCCCGGTCGAGGCAGTGCTGCTGCGCCGCGTCTCCGCCGAACTCGGCGCGGGGCGTCCGCCGAACCGCGACGTGTCCCCTATTGAGGTCGCGCTATCGCTCATCGAGGCGGCGAAGGCCGCGCGCAGCGGAACCGGGACCGTCACCTTGACCTGGTTGAGGCCGCGGATGGGGTTGGTCGTCGACTTCGGCGCCGTCCAAGAAGGCAATCCGGTCGATCCGGCCGTCGCGATCATGCGCCCGGACGTGCTCTCCGCCCTCATGGAGACAGCGAAAGGCATCTCCGGCGAGGGTGGCGTGCTGCTGCTCACCGGAGATCCGGGAGCCGGCAAGTCGTGGTTGTGCGAACAGGTGGCCGGCGAACTCCGCCCGGAGTGGATCGTGGCACGGCACCACTGCTGGCTGGGCTCAGAGGACGCCGAACGCGACAGCCGTGTCCTCTCCGAGGTCGTCATCGGCAGCCTGCTCCGGCAGTTGGAGGCCGTCTGCCCCTCTTTCTTCCGAAACCTCCGGCCCCGGTTCGCGGCCACGAGTGAGGCGCTCGGCGCAGCACTCAGGGGAGTCCGGAGCGCCATTGCGGATCGTCCGATCCTGCTGATCGTCGACGGACTTGACCATGTCACCCGTGTGCTCGGCCAAGTCACCGGTTCCGCGTTCCATGTCGCGACCGACCCGGCGCGTGCTCTCGTCGACGAGCTGGTCACGGTGGATCTCCCGGCGAACGTCGTTCTGCTGGTCGCCAGCCAGCCCGGCGAGCATCTGGCCTCACTCGACGGCCGGTCGATCACCGCCTCACCGTTGACGCGTGAAGACGTCGGCGCGCTAGCGGATCGGCACGGCGTTCTGCTACCGAACGCTGGTCAGGACGCCGAAACCGTCGTCGACTTGATCCACACGCGTTCCCGCGGGAACGCGCTGTACGCGACCTATCTGTGTCGCGAGGCAGAAGGGCCAGACCCCCTCGGCCGGTTGCGAGCCGTCCCCGAGTCGGCGAACGACCTCGACGCCTATTACCGGTACCTCTTCGACGGGCTCACCATCGACCAGCGCATGGCCGTGAGCCTGCTGGCCGTCTGCGACTTCGCGGTAACGGCTGAAGAACTGCAGGAGATCTTCCCGCTCGCGCCGATTCACGCTGCCTTGACAGCGGTCGCGCCGATCGTCTCGCGACAACCCGGCATTGGTGGCCTCAAGATCCACCACGAAAGTTTCAGCCGCTTCATCCGCAACGCGACGCCTGCCACCATGCTGGCGACGGCTCGTGGGAACGCGGTGGAGTGGTTGGCGGGGCGTGGGTTCTTCATCGACGCGAGGTCCTTCCGACACCTGCCGGAGCTGTTGGCCGAGCTCGGCCGTGACGATGAGCTGAAGGCCTTGGTCCAGGTCGATTTCGTGTCCCGGGCGATCGCTGGCTTTCAGCCGCCGTCGGCTCTCACGGCCGTTCTGGGCACCGTGGCCCGACGGGCTGCCGCCTTGCTCGACTGGCCGTTGCTGGTCCGATGTGTCGAGCTCCGGCGAGCCGTCGGTACGTACGACGACAACCTTCCCGACGGTGTCGCCGGCTACGGTGACGTGCTTGTATCCCTGCTCGGCGCGGACGCGATCGCTGCGGGTCTGCTGTACGACGGTGAGCTGACCATGCAGGCTCGGTGGGGGTTGCTGTTGTGCGCGGCAGTCGATCGAGCAGGTGGGGCCGCGCCGTGGGAGGCCTACCTCGCTGGCTGGGAGGAACAACAGAACGACAACGTCGCCTACGGCGAGGAGAGCGACGCAGATGTCTCCGTCGCGATTCTGCGTGGTGATCTACGGCTCGCAGTCCGGCGCTCCGCGGATGACGAACAGGAGCAGCTCACAGCCGAACGTATAGCCGAAATCATCGATGACGAAGATCACGCGACACTCGATCGGGTGCTCACCGTGTTCTCCGACTGCGTCGATTACGACGTCCTGTTCGAAGCGGCACCTCAGGTCGAGAACCCGATCGCGCGGGCGAGGGTCCGCTTGCACCTCGCGGATCTCGCGACGGCTCCGGACGTCGCTGCCGGACTCGCCGTCCGAGCTTGGGCCGACGCGCCCGGGCTTCGACCACAGCAGATGCTCCGGCTCGGTGTGCCGCTCGAGGACATCGTCAGCGAGCTCCTCGGGCCGGAAGCCGAGGAGACGCTCGAAGCCGCAACCGCCGATATCCTCAGCGATCCACACCCAGCCAGGGCGGTCGCGATAGGGCACTGGCTGGATCTGCTTACTGTCGCACAACACCATGATCACGGACTACCGCCAAAATTGCTCCCCCGGCTTGACGGGGTTGGCTTCTACCGCGCGTGGCTGCGTTTCACGATCGCACTGCTCGGGTTAAACGGGGACGTGGCTGCCGGCGCTGTCGCTCCTCAGGCTGCGTCGGCTGCGGTCCGAACGGCCATTGAACAGCTCGCGATGGCCGCCGAGCCGTTCACGGGAAAGCCCCGAGCGTGCGATCTTTGGGACATCCGGCACCACGTCCACGACACCGTCCAGGCCGCCGTGGCTCTGCTGTCCGGCGAGGACTTGGAGCCGGCCCTCGGTTCGCTCGTGGCCATTAGTGACGGCACGACCACTTCGCTGTCCGGCATGGCGACGACCGGCCCGCTCCACACCACGGATCTGCTGGCAATTCTCAGCCGGACTGTCGACCACTCCGGCGCCGCGACCGTTCACACTCTCATGCGGCGGCTGCGTGAAGAGCGTGGCGCCCTGAACGCGATCTACGGCCAAGAGGCAGAGTTCGAGCTCGAGATGGCGAGGATCAGCCTTGACGCGGGCGACGTCGGCGAGGCTCATTCGTGCTGGGAGCGCGCCTCGCACCTGCTCGCATCCTACGGAAGCCATAAAGATCCGACGATCTACGAGCTGCTCGATCCCTTGCCGGAGCTCGCCACCGTCGATTCTCGCCGCGCGCACAGCTGCGTGGCCCGCCTCCAACCCTTCACTTATCTGGTCGCGGCGCGCACGGATGGCCGCGACACCTCTAGCACACCGCTTGCCTGGTGGCGCCAGCTCACAGCTCAGGACCCTCGGGCCGCCGCGAGCATGGCCGCCGAAATCCTGCTCACCGAGCCCGGTCTGCCTGACAGTCGTGCGGCCGCGGTCCACACCGCCCTGCTCGACGAACAGAGCGACACGGCGGACGCCGTGGTACTCGCCGCGTTGAGGATCGCAGCCGGCGCGGAGGGCCGGCACCTCCAGCGCGACACCGCCCTTCTTGCCCGGCTCGCCGACCTGCCCGACGATGACCAGGCCCGCTCCCGCGGCGCCTTGCCCGTCATCTCGAACGCCGTCACCTCCACTTATGACGATCAGCAGCTCGGGTACACGCTGAACGCTGACCCTGCACCGATACGCGACCTGGACCGGCTCGCCACGCTTCTCGGGGGGGAAGGCGTGGCCCTCCCGCTCGACGTGCCGGCGACCAAGAACCAGCTCACCGGCCGGCGCCATGCTCGGTCCATGATCGACGCGGTCCGCTCGCGACAGCGCCCATTTTTACCCCCCGGTGCCGCCGGTATCCCGGCCGCGCTGCGCGATCACGCGATGACAACTCGCGAGACGGGGCCCGACTCACGTCGCCGGGCTCTCGATTCCTTGGTCGCCGCGCTCGGTTGGCGCCTGCTCGAGCTTGCTGCCGAGGGGCGCGACGATGTTGTTGTCGCGCAACTGCATCGCATTTCCGAAGAGATCGACCGGCTTCGCGACAGCGCGGCCTTGACCGAGATCGCCGAGGGTCTCGAGCTGCGCCGGGAGATCGATCCGGAACGCTTCGACAGGTTGGCCGCCACCGCTTTCACCCTCGCCTTCACTCGTACTCCTGGCCGGGGTGGCTGGCTGACCTTTGCTGGACGCAGCAGGCTCGATCTGTGGGAACGCGCTCATGCTTTAGACGCTGGAACAGCATCCGCCGTCCTCGCTGACGAGGTCGTCGCGACCATTTCGGGTAAGGACCACTACACCATCGGCGTCACGCAGGCACTCGTCGCGGCCTTCTCAGCGCGACGGCCGAATGCCTGCAGCTCGGAACACGCTGATCCATTTTCCTGCTGGGATGCAGCATTCGACGTGATCTCGCACCGCCTACCGGGGGAAGTAGATCTCAGCACCAGCACGTACCGCCCCGGACCGGAGTCAGCCACCCAGGGTGAGGTCGATTCGGCGCTCGCCACTTTGGCGCTGGCCACCGTCGCCTTGCCCGACCGTGGAGACCGGCGACGCGCATTGGTGGCCGCCGCAGTGCTCGGTACGAGACCCGAACTGCTGCAGGCAGCCGCTACTCGAGTGCTCGGCGCGCCTATCGGCGCCGGACCGGTGACCTGGCTGCTTAACGTGCTGAGAGAGCAAGCTCAGCACTGGCCGCTCACTGACGGGCTGGTCGCCAGGCTGATCGACTTGACCGGCACAGAATTTCTGTCCGTCCGAACCGAAGCTGCCTCGATTTTGACGGACGCCGGCCATACACCGCCCGGACCTCCAGCGACACCCGCCCATCCTCGCCTGATCGAGACACCGACCGACACCGAAAATGGGCTATCGCCATGACTACCGGCCACGAAGATGTCGCTAAGTACCTCGTTCAGGAGCGCCTGGCGCACGTCCTTGAGGACGTCCCGATGCTTGGCCGAGCGGCAACCGAACTCACCGCGGTTGCCTTGGCTGAACACGCCGACAACCTCCTCAGGGAGCAACTCGAACGCCTCCGCGGTCGGGGAAGCCAGCGCATTCCGGATGCGTATTTCGCGGACGAAGCGGCCGCTGAAGACTCGCTTCAGCGAGCGGCCGCTGGTCTTCGTGCGGCGATGGCGCAGACCGGCGCTCTGACGGACCCGCACCGCTTCGAACGGGCTTGGACCGACTACTTGACCGACGACGACCAGCTGTCTGTTCGCGCGGAGCTCGCCCGAGTACCGCGTCCCGCGACCCGACCTGAGGCGCTGACGTGGTCACTGACATCGGCGCCCTGGTTCTCTGAACGTGACAACGACGACGCGTGGCCACCCTCCGGCATCGAAGCCGTCGCGCACCTCAGGAGCCTGCCCGGCGATCCACCGCCGTTGGCTGAAGTCGCCGACGGACCGCACGCCGGTTGGCTCCAGATCGGCTTGGTCGAGGCGCACCATACGCCGGCTCGCAGCTACCCTGCGCAGCCGGAGCGCAAAGTCCTCATCGTCGCCGGATTGGAGGTCGTCGACGCCGCACCGCCGGCCGGATCCGCGCCGTTCACCGACGCTCCATGGCAGCTGTGGACCGTGCCGTGGGATGAGCTCGGGTTGCGCGCCGAACAACAACTACCGGCTGGCGCGTTTCCTGCGGCTGCGCTTACGAACGGCGGTCGGCGCGCGCGCCGCGGCGGTAACAACGGGCCTGGCCTCCCCCTACTTCTCCTGGCACCTGCCCCTTATCTACTGCCTGTACTCGGCCTGCGCCCGACGTCGGGATCGTTCAATGGCTTCAGCTTGAGTGATAGCGACGGCCCGGGGATGGTGTGCCGCCAATGGCGAGGACACCTCGTCCACGACGGCAATTACGAGCCGCTCACCCCAGCGGTCGAAGGCTGCGATCTGATCCTGCGCCCAGACCTGCTGGCCCGGCTCCAAGAACTCGCCTGCACCCGTCGTCTGCAGGTCGGGATCGACATCTCCTTCCGGCCTAAGTCATCCGACCACGGTACGGGCCGGATTGCCTGACCCACCACGCCCCGCGCGCCAGCCGAACTCCGCTGGCAGCCGACCAACCGCATACCTTGTGTCATCAGATTGCGCCGCTCCGTGCAACACTGAGCAGGTCACTACATCGCACTGACTACGGCGCGCCTCTGATCGTGCGATCGCCGCGGCTGGAAAACTAATCGTCATGGCACAGAGCTTGCTCGCGCGGATCGAGGCTGGGGTACTCAACAACGAACCGCTCCCGGACTTGCTGCAGAAGTGCATCCTGCTCGGCGGCAAGGCCGGCTCCGAGAAGATGCGAGACTGGGCTCGCCAGGAGCTAGGCGGCTATCCGGGCATCCCGGCTATCCCGGAGTACCGGAAGCTGCACGCGCAGGTGAAGGTCGTTCTCACCAATCCCTCGGGGTACAACCCCCAGACCCAGTCATTCTCGACCGGCCAGCTCCCAGACCGCCTGCGAGAGTTTCTGTCGAAAATTGGTGCTCCCCTCGAGCAGGTTCCGCTGGGCATAGGAATCGGCGATCTGGACGCGATGGCCAACAGTGGAGACAGCGAACACCGCCTCGTCCCGTGGTGGTCCGACAACATGCTTGCTCTGCTCAACGAGCACTATGTCAACAGGGAGACCACCACGGCTCGGGATATCTACTGGTCACTGTCTAACACCGCCCTCAAGGGCTTACTGGTGCAGGTGCGCACTAAGCTCGCCGAGCTGGTTGCCGAACTCGACGTACTCACACCTGACGACGTCCTGCCGACAAAGGCCGCCGCCGATGCAGTCACGATCTTCATCCTCACAGGTGACCGCAACGAAATCAACAACGTGCGCCAGGACGTCTCCGGTGGCACGGCGATCGCTTCCCACGGCGAGGGGAATTCGGTGGCCGTCACCGGCGACGGCGGAACTGCGACCGGCAGCCAGACCGCTGGCGGCGACGGCTCCAGCGTGATCGGCAGTCAGAACGTCAGCGGCGAAGGCAACACGGTAACCGGACGTGACTCCAGCGGGACCGGGCCCGAGAAGAAGGAAGGCTTCTTCAAACGATTCCGCAAACGCGGGATCATTGTTGGGATCGCAGGCATCGTCAGCGCGATCGTTGCAGTCCTGGAATGGGCACCCTGGCAACGCTGACTGCACGATATGTCCGGGGGCGATCGATATCCTGCACTCGGTGTTGCAGCTGGCTACCAGTTCGGCCGCAACGGCCCGACTCCGGTGCAAAAAATGTCCGACTGCGCCACTCAAATCACCGCTGATGCCGCGCTGATGACTTTGCTCCACAACGTCGTCGAAGCCGCCTCCGACGACGACGGCTGCGCGCCACTGTCCTCGGTGGGCAACATCGTCACCAAACAACGTCCGGACTTCGACTCCAACACCTACGGCTACGCCGAACTCAGCGACTTGACCACCGCGGACCACCCAGTTCGAGATGAACCGCCGCAGCCCGGCGACAGCAAGCCGACCGTCATCTACGTCCGCGACCGGCGTCTCCCAGGCCACACCATCCTGACCGACTGAGAGGGTCTCCGCTCGCATGAAGCCGCTCACCGACGCCGTGGCGACGTTCGCCGCTTGGTTCACCTCCGACCACATCGCGTTGGTCTCCCTCATCGTGGCAGCACTCGCGCTCGGCGCTTCGTTCTGGGGAACGCTCGTCTCCCGGAAAAACGTCAAAGTTGCCTTACGCAGCGCAGCAGCCGCTGAAGAACAAGCAGCGGCAGCGATCGACCAGGCCCGCGTTGCATCCCAGCAGTCCTCCCTCGCCCACGACACCGCGGAAGTCGACGCGCTTTCCGCCGCCAAGGCCCGCATAGACGAGGCCGCACCGAACGTCACCGTCGTTCTCTCTCCGATGGACGACGCACCTCGCCTGGTGCCCCGCGACGAGCAGATCCCCATTCCCCATCCCCCGGTCGAAGAACCTAACGAACGCACGCTGGACTACGACGAACACCGCAACGATAGCGTTTACTTCGTCCACTGCGGCATGCTGATCAACGACGATGTTCGAACCGTTCGAATTCACTCGACCTACGCACGGCTTTACGCCGGCCGTCACCCCATCACCGGCGCCGACATCCCGCTACCCCTCTGGTCAGCCGCCGAGCGCTGCCACGTGCTGGAAGCGGGCCAGACGGCGCTGTTCGAGCTACGCGTGGAAAAACGGGTCGATGACATCGTCGAACAAGCCGATCAGAGAGACGACCAAGGCGACGAACGTCCATTCTCACGCGACCAGATGATGTTTCTCCCTGGAGCTCTCGACGAACCGCGACTGATCGTCACTATTTCGACCTATGCGAACCCGTTCAAGGAACGCTACGGCTCCGACATGAGCGCACCGCTGATTATGCGATCCTACGGGCACGTCCAGGTCGTGATCAAACGCGAGCCGACGTACCCGAAATCTTTCAAACACATTCACGCCGAGCTACTCCGCGACGACGAGAAGCTGCGATCGCTGGAGTACTTCGACGAGCTCCGACGGGCACTCGACCGCCGCGAACAGCGCGGTGGCACAATTTGACTATGCCCGCAAGGCCACCGAAAAGCCGCAGTAATTCAACACCGAGAGACATTACCGCCACTTCGCAGTTACAAACGGATCAAATACTCCGCTTAAACCTGTGACTTCAGTGGTAGAAGGGCACCGGGATGCAGACCTTGTCCGCTTCCGTGTAGTTGCAGAGCTCGCCGACGAAGTAGCCGTTGTTCAGGATGTTGTGGTGGGACAGCGTGGCGCCCTTGGGGAAGCCCGTGGTCCCGGACGTGTACTGGATGTTGATCGGGTCGTCGGCCGACAGCCCGGCCTGCAGGTGCGCCAGCCGCGCCGGGTCACCTCCGCGGCCGGCGTCGATCAGCGCCTGCCACCCCTCGCTGCCGAGGATCACGACCTGTTCCAGCGCCGCGCACTTCTCGCGCATCTCGTCGGCCATCGCGGGGTAGTCGGACGTCTTGAACTTGTCCGACGCCACCAGCAGCCGGATCCCGGCCTGGTTGAGGACGTACTCCAGCTCGTGCGCGCGGTAGGCGGGGTTGATGTTGACCAGGATGGCGCCGATCTTCGCCGTCGCGTACTGGAGGAATGTCCACTCCGCCCGGTTCGGCGACCAGATCCCGACCCGGTCGCCCTTGCCGATGCCCTGCGCGACCAGGCCCAGCGCCAGCGCGGTCACCTCCGCGGCCAGCTCCCGGTAGGTCCACCGCTTGCCGGCGGCCCGGTCGACGAGGGCGTCACGGTCCCCGAACGCGGCCACCGTCCGGTCGAAGTTGTCGCCGATGGTGTCCCCGAGCAGGGGGACTTCGGAGGTCCCCGAGGCGTAACTCGGCAGGGCGGGCGCGTCAGGCATGGTGCCTCCTGAAGTCGGCGGTGACTGCCGCCGAGTCTAGGAATCAGGTGGCGGGTCAGCCAGCGGGTGGCCGGACTCCCTTTTCTCGTCGTCGGCGGCGGCAGGGCGGCCGGCCGGGTGAGGTTGCCGGGGACGGGCGTTCGTCAGCTGGAAATCCGACGGGTTCCGCTAGGCTCGAACCGTGCCGGAGGAATTCTCGCTGGGCTTGCCGGAAGTCATCGCCGCGATCCGCCGCACGGGCCTCCCGCAGCACTGGCACCCGTTCGAGATCCGCAGCCCGGGCCACACCCTGGAGGAACACGACCGCATCCTGGCGGCGGCGTGGGAGTCGATGCGGGCGCGCGGGCTGGCGGGGCCGGAGAAGCTGGACATCGAGGTGGAGCAGACGCTCCGGGCGTGGACCCAGCCGGAGGTGCTGATCATCGTCCGGGCGGCGGAGGTGGCGGACGGGCGCCAGGTGTTCTACCGAGCCACTATCGGCCACGGCCTCGGCGTCTACTCGGAGCTGGTGCCGGACGGGATCAATTTCGTCCAGATCCGCCCCGACCACCTGGTCGACGCGCTGGTCGGCATCCTCCCCCGCTACGGACCGCTGCCGGTGGCCCCGGTGACGTCGACGGTGGGCCCGAACCGGCCGCCGGACGCGGAAGCGTTGCGCGAATACGCCCAGTGGGCCCCCCACCGCCACGGCACGTTCGAACTGTCCACCCGCCTGGGCCAGGGCAGCCTCCGCCCGGTGGGCACGGTGACCTTCGTCGACACCGACGCAGGCCGCTACCTGACCTTCACCGACCCCCTCCCCGGCGGCGAGTCCCGGCTGAGGTTCACCCCCTCGGACGGGGGACACCTGAGAGGGTGGTTGCACGAGCGCATCGCGGAGACGACCCACCGGTGACCGGCGTCCTCGCCTCGGTGCGTGATCTACCCGTAGTGTTCAGGTCGTGACCCGAGCAGTTCGCCTTCGCGCCACCGTCCTCGTCCTGGGCATGTTTGCCTTTGCGCTGAGCGCCTGTGACAGCAAGGTGGGGGGTACGCCGCAGGCTGCGGACACGCCTTCGAGCAGCGCCTCCACGACCAAGCCGAGTGGCGCTACGGGCGACAACCCGTTCGGGGACATGAAAGCCTGCCCCACCCTCGACCAGGCGCTCAGCGGTCAGGGTTACTCGTTCTCCACGCCGACCACGGCCGACGCGAAGCGAAGCTGCACGACCGAAAAGAAGACCGGCGACGAGTCGATCGGCGTAACCCTCTCCTTGCACGCCGGTCAGACGATCAACGAGAACATCGCGGACCCCAGCAAAGCCTCGACCGGCACGGTCAACGGCCGGTCCGCCGTCCAGGTGCGGGAACCCATCGGCGCGAAGGGGCAGTGTGCCATCGCGATGGAGGTCAAACCGCAGTCACGGGCTGCCGTATCGGTGACCCTGAGTTTCGGCACCACCGACCAGGCCTGCGCGGACGTCAACGACATCGCGACCAAGGTCGAGCCGCTCCTGCCCCGGTCCTGATTTCGCGATGCGCGACGTGCGAACCGAGACGCGGCCGAGCTTCAGGCACCGGACTGCCTTGGCCGGTTTCGTCCTGCTCGCCCTGAGCGGCTGCGGAAGCGAAATCGCAGGGAACCCCCGAGCAGTTGACACGCCTTCGGGAAGCACGCCGGCGACGCCCCCGCCCCGCACAGGAAACGACCCGTTCACTCAGCTGAACCCGTGCAAGCTCCTCGATCAGGCACTTACGGGGCGGGGCTACTCCGCCGCGAAGCGGAGCGATGTCGATGCGGCTCACAACTGCGACGCGAAGAAGACCGACTACGGCACAATCGGCCTTGCTCTCCAGCCCGGGCAGACGATCAACCAGACCATCGCCGACCCCGGCAAGGCCGTGGCCGGGGACGTCAACGGGCGACCTGCCGTGCAGGAGCGCGAGGCTCTCGGGGGCACGGGTTCCTGCGACATCTCCATGGAGGTAGCACCGAACTCGCGGGCGACGGTCTTGGTCACCCTCCAGACAGCGGGCACCGATGAGGCATGTCGGCTGGCCAACGACGTTTCGACGAAAGTAGAACTGCTTCTGCCGAAATAGCGACGAGGCGAACAGTGACACGAAGCGCAGTCACTACTACAGTACTAGCTCGACACAGAGGGTGATGGACGTCGCCCGTGCCTTGGGAGGGCTCGATGGCATCAGGAGCACAGTTCGGGGGGCCACCTCCCACGACACCAGCTGGCGACGCCGGGAACAACTTCCTGTCGAACCTCCTTGACGTTCCGCTGGACACGGAGGGCGCGAAGCGGGTGAACGAAGGCGCCCAGCAGTTCAAAACCCTCGCCGAGAGCGGCGGATTCACGATCAACGAAGCGGGTTTCGAGCATTACCGCAAGGTGTGCGACACCTTCATCGACGGGTACAACAGCATCCGTCGCGACCTCCACGTACTCAGCCTCGCTGCGCAGATGGGTGGCAGTGACTACGCCAAGCAGGTAGCGAGCTTCAACGTCAAGGTCGCGGTGAGCGACCACGAGTCGCTCGTGCCGAACCTCGAGCTGCTCTCCGAGGGGTTTAAGCAGGTCCGCGAAGCACTCGAAATCGCTCGCAAGAACTACCGCGAAACCGAAGACGCGCACAGCCAGACCTTCGCCAAGCTCCGCGGAAGCGAGTGACCATGGCTCACGAGCACGCGGAACATCGCCAGTACGAGGGCGATTTCTACGCCCAAACGCAGCAGAAGCTGCAGCAGAACGTGCAGCACTTCGGTGCCGAGGATCGGGGTGAGGCCAGCACCGGGGTCACGCCTCAGACGGAGAACCAGGCAGCCCAGTACTCCGTGGAGCAGGGCAAGGTGCTGCTGCAGAACCAGGCGACCCGGGGCGACGCGCCCGCGCCTGGCCAGAACTACGCGGCCAGCTCACACGAAGACCTCTACAACATGGTCCACGAGAACATGAGCCCCGGCGACCTCGATGATCGCGGCCGGGTCGCGAACAAGCTGGGGAACTGGCTCGCGGACGTCTCCAACGCCGCGAACGAAGCCGTCAACTCGAGCGAAATCCAGTGGCAGGGCGATGGTGCCGCGAAGGCGCACGGGTTCTTCCAGAACACCGCCAACTACACCGCCGAGACGGCCAACGCCGCGCAGCTCAGCTCCAACCGGTACTCGCAGCAAGCGGCTGCCGCCGACTATGCGCAGAAGAACATGCCGGAACCGACCGGGTTCAACCAGCAGACCGAAATCGCCAACGCCACCAAGCAGTACCTGGCCGGTGATGTCGTCGGCGCGACGCAGACGATGAACAACGTCGCCGCCAAGCAGCAGCAGGCCGATGCCGCGCATCAGCAAGCCGTCCAGGTGCTCCAGAACCTCGACTCCACCTACCACGAAACCGCCAGCACCCAGCCCACCTACACCCCGCCGCCCCAGCTCGGGCAAGGGGATTCCACCTCCGCCAGCGGCTTCCACGGCACCGGCAGCAGCGGCTTCACCGGCACCCCCGCCATCGGCGGCACCGGCCCGGGTACCGGGCCCGGTGGCACCACCGGAACCTTCGTCCCCGGCGGGCCGGCCGCGACCGGAACGACCGGGCCAGGGCCGACCCCGGGCCCCAACCCGCCCGGCACCGCCTACATCCCTCCGGGCACGACCAGCGGCACCGGCACCTTCAACAGCAACAGCAACTTCCGCGCCACCCCCGCCGCCGGGACGTTCGGGCGTCTGACGCCCGATGGGCTCGCCGTGCCCGGGACCACCGCCGGCGGTGGCTCGCCGAACAGCGGGGACACCGTCCGCGGGAAGAGTGCCGGGCGGGCCGGGACCGGGTTCGCCGGGTCGCGGGTGTCCGGCAGTGCCGGCACCGCTCCCAAAGAAAGCGAAGGCGCCAAAACCGGGAGCAAAACCGGCGAACGGCTCGAGCGCGGAGCGACCGCGGCCGCCGCGGCCAAGGGCAAAGGCGGCACCGGTGCCGCCGCCCCGGGTGCGGCCGGCAAGAAGAAGGACGACGACAAAGAGCACAAGAACAAGTACGCCGTCGACGAAGAGGTCTTCGATCTCAAGGCGGAACGGGGACCCGATGGCGAAAAGGTCGTGAAGCCGACCATCGGGGAAACCACCTAAGGGACAGACCCGAGGGAAGCCGCAAAAACCATGGCTACTCTGGTGACATGCGCTTCTTCATCGTCGACGCCTTCACCGATCGCGCCTTCGCCGGGAACTCCGCCGGGGTCGTCCTGCTGGACGAGCCCGCCGACCCGGCCTGGATGCAGGCCGTCGCCGCCGAGATGAAGCACGCCGAGACCGCTTTCTTCGTCAGCGCAACGAAGTCGCTCCGGTGGTTCACCCCCGCCGTCGAGGTCGCCCTGTGCGGGCACGCCACCCTCGCCGTCACGCACGTGCTCGGCGGCGAACAGACCTACACCACCAAAAGCGGCGAACTGCGCGCCAAGGCCGAAGACGGCTGGGTCGAGATGGATTTCCCGTCCGACCCGCCGCACCCAACCGACGACGACCTCTCCGAAATCCTCCCCGGCGTCGAGATCGAGTACACCGGCCGCGGCGTCGAAAACCTCTTCGCCGTCGTCAAAGACGCCGAGACCGTGCGCACCCTCGAACCGGACCTCGAGAAGCTCAAGCACACCTGGACCGGACGGCTGCTGGTCACCGCGCGAAGCGACGAAACGGACTACGTCAGCCGCTTCTTCGCCCCCGGCGTCGGCATCGACGAAGACCCCGTCACCGGCTCCGCGCACTGCATCCTCTCGCCCTACTGGTCCGAACGGCTCGGGAACACCGAACTCACCGGTGAACAGGCCTCGGCACGCAGCGGCATCGTCCGCACCCGCCAGGACGGCGACCGCGTCCACCTCGCCGGCCAGGCCGTCACCATCCTGAGCGGAGAACTGCACGTCTGATGCGCACCCTGCTGAACATCATCTGGCTCGTCCTGTGCGGCTTCTGGATGGCCGTCGGCTACCTGATCGCCGGCGTCATCTGCTGCATCCTCATCGTCACCATCCCGTTCGGGCTGGCGTCGTTCCGGATCGCGCACTACGCGCTCTGGCCGTTCGGGCGCACGGTCGTCGACCGGCGAGACGCGGGCGCCGCCTCGTGCATCGGGAACGTCGTCTGGTTCGTCTTCGCCGGGTGGTGGCTGGCCATCGGGCACGTCGTCACCGGCATCGCCCTCTGCCTCACGATCGTCGGCATCCCACTCGGCATCGCCAACTTCAAGCTGATCCCCGTGTCGCTGGTGCCGCTCGGCAAGGAGATCGTCGAGATCGCCTAGGACTCCGGCGCGAACGGCAGCTCGACCACCAGGCACGGCCCGCCGACGAACAGGCCGCCGTCGACGCCGAGGGCCTTGCCGCCCGCGTACAGGAACGGGCCCTCGATCTGCGTCGGGTGGATGCCCAGCTGGTCGGCGATGACGCTGTGCCCGTGCACGATCCGCGAGCCGCCGAGGACGTCCATCAGCTTCTGGGCGTTTTCCTCGCCGTCCGGGCCGCGGAAGGCGTAGCGCGTGGTCATCCGGCGCCAGACGTCCCACCACGCCTCGATGTCGCTGCCCTCGAGGATCTCGCGAGCCGCCTCGTTGATCTCGTCGATCGACGAGCCCCAGTCGAGGTACTCCAGCGTGTCCGAGTGCAGCAGCAGGTGGTCGGCGGCGACGGCGGCCAGCGGGCGCGCGGTCAGCCACTCGATGTGCTCCGGGGTCAGCCGGTCCTGGTCCGACAGTAGGCCGCCGTTGATCTCCCAGCTGCGGGCGAAGCTGCGCGGGCCGAAGTCGGACGGCACCGGCTCGTCGCCGAAGTGGTACATCCCCAGCGCGAGGATCTCGTGGTTGCCCAGCAGCGTCTGGACCTGGCCGCCGGCCTCGGCCGCCTGCTCTTCGAGCCGCATGACCAGGTCGATCGCCCCGACGCCGTCCGGACCGCGGTCGACGAAGTCGCCCAGGAACCACAGCTGGTCCTCGCCACCGGACCAGTTGTCCTCCTCGTCGACCAGGCCTTCGGATCTCAGCGCGTCGGCGAGTTCGTCACGGTGGCCGTGGACGTCGCCGACCACGTACGTCGACTTGCTCATCCGCTGACGATATGCCCTGTGGCCGGCCGCCCCACGGTCAGCCTTCGCCGAACGGGTCCAGGGTTCGCCCGATCAGGTCGGCGACCGAGTCGATCACCATCGTGGGCCGGTACGGATAGCGTTCGGCCGACTCCGGGGTGGATATGCCGGTGAGCACCAGGATGGTCTGCAGGCCGGCCTCGATGCCCGAGTGCACGTCGGTGTCCATCCGGTCGCCGATCATCAGCGTCGACTCCGAGTGCGCGCCGAGCCGCCGCAGCGCCGAGCGCATCATCAGCGGGTTCGGCTTGCCGACGTAGTACGGCGAGCGCCCGGTGGCCTTCTCGATCAGCGCCGCGACGGACCCGGTGGCCGGCATCGAGCCCTCCAGGCTGGGGCCGGTCGCGTCCGGGTTCGTCGCGATGAACTTCGCGCCGCCCTCGATCAGCCGGATGGCGCGCGTGATGGCGCTGAAGCTGTACGTGCGGGTCTCGCCCAGTACGACGTAGTCGGGGTCGCGCTCGGTCAGCACGTAGCCGACCTCGTGCAGCGCCGTGGTGAGGCCGGCCTCGCCGATGACGTACGCCGAACCGTTCGGTCGCTGCGACGAGAGGAACTTCGCGGTCGCCAGCGCCGAGGTCCAGATCGACTCCTCGGGGATGTCGAGCCCGGTGCGCTCCAGCCGCGCCCGCAGGTCGCGCGGGGTGTAGATGGAGTTGTTCGTCAGCACCAGGAAGTCGATGCCGTTCGCCTTCAGCTCGGCGAGGAACTCGTCGGCCCCCGGGACGAGGTGCTCCTCCTTCACCAGGACGCCGTCCATGTCGGAGAGATACGTCCAGCGGCGTTCGCTCATGGTGCGAAACCTATCACGCGCGCGAGACACCTGCGTGATACGCCGAAAAGGGCTACCATCGGAATTACCGGTAACGCGAGGGGAGTCGCGTGCCCGGTCACCGAGGGGGTTCGGGGGAATACTTTTCGACGTCGACGGCGTACGCGCCGCCGCGCAATTCTTCCTGCCCCCGCACCGAAGGGGGAGAACCATGACCGAAATCATCGAGCGCCCGGCGGCGACCGGGCCGATCACCGCACCGAACTGGGGACTCACCAAGTTCCTCGACCCGTTGCGCGTTCCACCCGTGTTCCGGCCGCGCGGCCGGGAATTGATCACCATTCCCATGGTGACCCAACGGCAGCGGCTGCACTCGGAATTGCCCGAAAGTACGTTGTGGACGTACGCGGGCCATTTCCCGGGTCCGACGATCGAAGTGCGCAGCGGCAAGCAGCTGCGGATTTCGTGGTCCAACGAAATCGAGGGCGAGTTCCCGCTCGTGGCCGTTCAGGGCCCGCTGGCCGACGCGCCGGCCGGCCGTCCGGGCCGCGAACTGGACAGAACGGGCTACTCGATCATCGACGGCGTCGCCGACCTGCCGGCGTGGACGGTCGTCCACCTCCACGGCGCGCGCACGAACGCGGGCAACGACGGCTGGGCGCACAACGCGGGCCTCGCGGGGACGTCCCAGCTGGCCGAGTACCAGAACCGCCAGCAGGCGATGCCGCTGTGGTACCACGACCACGCCATGGCGATCACCCGCTTCAACGTCCACACGGGCCTGGCCGGGATGTACCTGATCCGCGACGACGAGGAGGACGCGCTCGGCCTGCCGCACGGCGACCACGAGATCCCGCTGATCATCACCGACCGCAACCTGGACATCGACCCGGCGACCCAGTCGCTCACCGGGCAGCTGCTGTTCAAGGTCCCGGCCCTGCCGAACGGCACGCTGATCCCGTTCACCGGGCCGTTCACCCTGGTCAACGGCGTGATCTGGCCGCACCTGGACGTCGACGCGCGCTGGTACCGCTTCCGGCTGCTCAACGCGGCCAACTCGCGGTTCTACACGCTCAACCTGGTCGACGAGCACGACCAGCCGGTCAACGAGGCCGTGCGCCTGATCGGCACCGACGGCGGCCTGCTGCCCGCGCCCGCGGAACTGCCGGCGAACGGCCTCACGGTCGCGCCGGCCGAGCGGTTCGACGTGCTGATCGACTTCAGCCGCTTCAAGGGGCAGAAGCTTAGGCTGCGCAACGCCGACCCGCAGCTCGGCAGCGTCGAACCGGACCTCATGGAGTTCCGGGTGGACGGCCGGGCGAAGCACGACCCGTTCACGCTGCCGGAGAAGATCTCGACGTCCTACACGCGCCTGGTGCACGGCTCGACGCTGCCGGAGGACCACGACCACGTCTGGGTCGCGCTCCTGCTCAACGCCGAGGGGCACCCGGAGATGTGGGACCTCCAGGAGGTCGACGCGGACCCGGGCGGCCCGGGGATCATCCAGCTCCAGGACCCGAACGGCGGGCTGAAGACGTTCCGGATGACCGGCCGGCTCTTCGACGACACCACCGGGATCTTCATCGACCACGACCGGTGGGCGGTGTGGAACCTGGTGCACGTGGCGAACGGCGGTCCCGCGCACCCGATCCACATCCACCTGACGGAGTTCCAGGCGCTGTTCCGGCGCAGCTTCACCACGACGTTCGACCAGGCCACGGAGCGGACGACGGCGCCGATCGACGGCTTCGCCGACATCCCGCTGGAGAAGTACGAGGAGGGCTGGAAGGACACGATCATCGTGCGGCCCGGCCAGTGGGTGAGCGTCGCCGGGCAGTTCGGCGGGGGAACCGGCGAGTTCATGTTCCACTGCCACATCCTCGACCACGAGGACGAGGGCATGATGCGGCCGTTCGTCGTGCACCCGCCCGAGGTGGCGAAGTTCCACGTCCACCCGGGCGGCGGCCACCACCACGACGCCGCCTGACCCACCCTCTTGAGTGGTAAGGCGGGTTCTAACCCGCCTTACCACTCACGAGGCTGCGGCCGGGTGGATCGCCACGGTCGCGGCCTTCACCGACAGCGTCACCGCCGAGCCGGGCTCCAGCGCGAGCTCGGCGACGGCGGCCGGGGTGAGGTCGGCGGTGAGGCCGTGGGCCCAGCCGCCGCCCTCGGCCCGGAGCCGGATCACCGGCCCGTGCGGTTCCAGGGCCGCGACGACGCCGCCGGTCGTGTTGCGCGGGCTGCCGCGGTGCTCGCCGTCACGGGAGTAGACGGCGACGGCGTTCGGCGGGAACACCGCCACCGCGGGCTCCCCCGGCACCACGTCGGCGGCGTGGATCCCGCTCACCACCTCGCCCGACGCCGTCCGCAGCCCTTCGGCGACCGCGGTGCCGGCGACCAGGTTGAGCCCGGCGATCCGCGCGGTGAACGCCGTCCGCGGCGCCGAAAGCACCTCACGCGTCGGGCCGCGTTCGACGACTCGGCCCTCGTTCAGCACGGCGACGTGGTCGGCGAGCGCGAGCGCGTCCAGCGGGTCGTGCGTGACGAGCACGGTCGTCGGCCCGGTCTTGAGCACCCGCCGCAGCAGGCCGCGGATGGCCGGGGCGGCGTCGACGTCGAGGGCGGCGAAGGGCTCGTCGAGCAGCAGCAGGTCCGGTTCGGCGGCCAGCGCCCTGGCGATCGCGACGCGCTGGGCCTGGCCGCCCGACAGCTGCCCGGGCCGCCGGTCGGCGAGCGCGACGGCGTCCACTTCGGCCAGCCAGAGGAAGGCGCGCTCCCGGGCGGCCCGGCGGCCGGCGCCGGTCGAGCGCGGCGAGAAGGCGACGTTGTCCACTGCGGACAGGTGCGGGAAGAGCAGGGCGTCCTGGGAGAGCAGCCCGATCCCGCGGCGGTGCGGCGGTACGCCGGCCAGTGCGCGCCCGGCCACGGTGATTTCCGCCGACGCGGGCGTGATCAACCCCGCCAGGCAGCCCAGGACGGTCGACTTGCCCGAGCCGTTCGGGCCGAGCAGCGCCAGCACGGTCCCGGTGGGCACGTCGAGGTCGACGTCGAGGGAGAACGAGCCGCGGACGGCGGCGATCCGCGCGGTCAGGCTCACCGGAGGCCGCCTTCCCACGAGCGCGGCCGCGCGACCGCGATCACGATCACCGCCACCACGATGAGCAGCAGCGAGAGCGCGACGGCGCTGTCGATGTCCACTTCGGCCTGGGTGTAGACCTCGAGCGGCAGCGTGCGGGTGACGTCTTCGAGGCTGCCCGCGAAGGTGATCGTGGCGCCGAACTCGCCGAGCGCGCGGGCGAAGCTGAGGACCACCCCGGAGCCGAGCGCGGGCAGCAGCAACGGCAGCGTGACCCGGCGGAACACCGTCCACGGGCGCGCGCCGAGCGTCGCGGCGACCTGCTCGTAGCGGTCGCCGGAGCCGCGCAACGCGCCTTCGAGGCTGACCACCAGGAACGGCATCGCGACGAACGTCTGCGCGATGACCACGGCGGCCGTGGTGAACGGGACGGGCTCCCCGGTCAGCGCGGTGATCAGGGCGCCGAGGAAGCCCTTGCGGCCGAGCAGGTAGAGCAGCGCGAGGCCGCCGACGACCGGCGGCAGCACCAGGGGCAGCAGCACGATCGAGCGCAGCAGCCGGACCCCGCGGAAGCGGGCCCGCGCGAGCACGACGGCCAGCGGCACCCCGAGCAGCACGCAGGCCAGCGTCGACAGCGCCGCCGTGATCAGCGACAGCCGCAGCGCGTGCCACGACGACGGCGTGGCGACCAGCGACGGCAGCCGCGTCAGGTCCGAGCGCACCAGCAGCCCGACGACCGGGAGGACGACGAGGGCCAGCGCGAGGGTGGCGGGGATGCCCAGGACCCACGGAACCCGTGAGCGGCCGGCCGGGACGGATCCCGGCCGGCCGCTCGAGGTGCGCTTACTTCGCAGGGCCGAACCCGGCCTTGCCCAGCTCGGTCTCGCCCTCGGCACCGAGGACGAAGTCGTCGAACTCCTTGGCCAGCGCGCTCTGCCCGCCCTTGACCACGGCGATCGGGTAGCTGTTGATCGCCTGCGCCGCCTCGGGGAAGTCGACCTTGTCGACCTTGCCCGCGGCCGACGTCGTGTCCGTGACGTAGACCAGGCCCGCGTCGGCGTCACCGGAGGCGACCTTGTTCAGCACCTGCTTGACGTCCTGCTCCTCGCTCTTCGGCTTGAGCGTGACGCCGGTCGCCGTCTCGACCTTCTTGGCGGCCGCACCGCACGGCACCTGCGGGGCGCAGGTGATCACGGTCAGGCCGGCCTTGTTCAGGTCGGCGAAGGACTTGATGCCCTTGGGGTTGCCCGGGGCCACGGCGATGGCGAGCTTGTTGGTCGCGAAGACCGCCGGCTGGCCGTCGATCACGCCGCCCTGGACGGCCTTGTCCATGGTGGCCTGGTCGGCCGAGGCGAAGACGTCGGCCTTGGCGCCGTTGGTCAGCTGCTGGACCAGGCCGGACGAGCCCGCGAAGCTGAACTTCACGGTGGTGCCGGGGTGCTTGGCCTCGAACGCCTTGCCGAGCGCGGTGAACGACTCGGTGAGCGACGCGGCCGCGAACACGGTCAGCGTGCCGCCACCGCCGGCGTTCCCGGCCCCCTTGGGCGCGGGCGCGGTGACGGACGACCCGCCGGTCTGCGTGCTGGGCTCGTCCGAGCTGCTGCACGCGCCCGCGAACAGGGCGACCGCAGCCACGACGAGAGCGAGCTTCTTCATGAACTTCCCTCCGGTGTTTCCACCACAACAGTGGTCGCTTTGACCACCGCCACCGCGAGCACGCCAGGGCGCAGACCCAGCTCGCGGACGGCTTCCGTACTCATCAGGGACACCACGCGGTGCGCCCCGCACTGCAGTTCCACCTGGGCCATCACCTTGTCGGCGATCACCTCGGTGACCAGCCCCACGAACCTATTGCGGGCGGACCGCCCGACCGCCGACGGGTCGTCGGGTGCGGTGGCCTGAGCCCGGGCGAACCCGGCGAGCTGGGCGCCGTCGACGACCTTGCGGCCGGCGGCGTCGTCGGTCGCGGTCAGCTGCCCCGCGCGCACCCACCTCCGGACGGTGTCGTCGCTGACGCCGAGCAGGCGCGCGGCCTCGGACAACCGAAATTGCGGCATGCCGCAGACGTTATCTCCGCAGTTGAGGAAAAGCTACGCGGGGCGCGCATCCCCCATGAATTCGGCGCGCAGCTGTTCGAGGATGACGTTCTGATAACGTTCGATCACTTTTCGCTCAGCCGGGGAGAACTGCGCGAGCTGCTCGCGGAGGGCGTCGAACGCCGACTCGAAGAGCGGCGCGAAGCGGTCGGCCGCCCCCGGAACCACCTCGACGAGGACCTTGCGGCGGTCTTCGGGGTCGCGCACGCGCCGGACCAGGCCGACCTTCTCCAGCCGGTCGATGACCCCGGTGACCGCACCCGTTGACAGGCCGGTCAGCCCGGCGATCCGGCCGGCCGTGAGCGGGCCGCCGGCCTGGATGACCAGGTCGAACGTCTTGTGGTCGGTGCCGGACAGGCCCATCCGCTCGGCGATCCTGGCGTGCCGCAGGACGGTGAACGTGCTGCCTTGGCGGCCCAATTCCGCGAAGCGGAGGAGTTCCTCTTCGGTGACCGGGTAAGTCTTTTCCGTCACGGGCCCTCGTTGGTTCGGCTGCTGAACAACTCAGTGCACAAAGTATCCTAGAGAAGACGTCAGGCCGCCCGTTCCGGAGCTACGCTGTGCGTAATGACGGCAGTGGATCTCGGGTTTCCTCGCGTCCCCGGTACACGAGGGTCATCTCGCGTGCCCAGGCCCGAGAACCCCCATCTCATCGACACCTTCGGCCGGGTGGCCACCGATCTGCGGGTTTCCCTGACGGATCGCTGCAACCTGCGCTGCACCTACTGCATGCCCGCGGAAGGCCTCGACTGGATGCCGGGCGATCAGGTGCTCACCGACGACGAGCTGGTCCGGTTGATGCGGATCGCCGTCGAGCTGCTCGGCGTCACCGACATCCGGCTCACCGGCGGGGAACCGCTGCTGCGGCCGGGCCTCGAGGGCCTCGTCGCGCGGATCACGGCGCTGTCGCCGCGGCCGCGGTTGTCCATGACCACCAACGGGATCGGGCTGGCCAAGCGCGCGGCCGGGCTCGCGGCGGCCGGGCTGGACCGGATCAACGTCTCGCTCGACACCGTCGACCCCGAGCTGTTCAAGACGATCACCCGGCGCGACCGGCTTTCGCACGTGCTCGCGGGCCTCGCGGCGGCGCGGGACGCCGGGATGTCGCCGGTGAAGGTCAACGCGGTGCTGATCCGGGGGCTCAACGAGACCGAAGCCGTGCCGCTGCTGAAGTTCTGCCTCGACGAGGGCTACCACCTGCGGTTCATCGAGCAGATGCCGCTGGACGCCCAGCACGGCTGGAACCGCGGCGAGATGATCACCGCGGCCGAGATCCTTTCGCTTCTCGGCACGGCGTTCTCGCTGACGCCGGCCAGCGAGGCGCGCGGCGGCGCGCCGGCCGAGCGCTGGCTGGTCGACGGCGGGCCCGGCGACGTCGGCGTGATCGCGTCGGTGACCAGGCCGTTCTGCTCGGCCTGCGAGCGGACGCGGCTGACCGCCGACGGTGCGGTGCGCTCCTGCCTGTTCAGCAACGACGAGACGGATCTGCGCTCTCTCGCGCGCGCGGGCGCGCGCGATGAAGAGATTGCGGACGCCTGGCGGGCGACGATGTGGGGCAAGCTCGCCGGGCACGAGATCAACGACGCCGGGTTCGCGCAGCCGATCCGGCCGATGAGCGCGATCGGCGGCTGACGTGGCGACGGTGACCATCGTGGTGCGGTACTTCGCGGCGGCGCGGGCGGCGGCGGGCACCGAAGAGGAGAAGGTGCAGCTGCCGGCCGGGGCGACGGTCGCCGACGCGGTGGCCGAGCTGCGCCGCCTGCACCCCGCTTCCCTGCCACGGCTCCTGGACGCGGTCAGCTACCTGCTGGACGGCATCGCGGTCCGCGACCTGACCCGTCCGCTGCGGAACGGCGCCGAGCTCGACGTCCTTCCCCCCTTCGCCGGCGGCTGACCGCTCGCACTCGTGATCGAAGGCCGACACGCGGCACCACCTGGGCGAGCTTGCGCCGAAGCCGGCAAAGGCGTGCTCCGTTCGGCGTAGCCCCGCGCACTTCGCCTCCCCTGTAAAACGGCGACCGCTCGGGTACGGCGGCCGACCGCTCGGCGACCCGCTTCCGGGCCTCCGGCGTGGCGCGTCACCGATTCCGGGTGTTCGCGGGAAGCTGATCGCGCCCGGCCACCACGCCTTACGGTGACCTGTTTCACCTGGTCCGTCGCCCTCCGTCGGCGTCGGCGGGCGGGTCCGGCGGTCGCCGTCGCTTCGACCGGGTCGCGAAACCGCTCGAACGGGTGGGACTGCTGTGACTCTTGGGGTAACTGGTGCAGGATTGTCAAGTCTGGCGCGGTACCCCCGGCACCCATAAGATGCGCGCTTCAATCGCGATCCGGACGGCGCGAATGGCCCCTTCGCCCCGCGAAACACGTGATGCAAGCCTCACGATCCGTGTTTTATCTCGGGGAGGAAACGGGCAGATAACGGCCGCCTGACCTGCACAAACAGTCATATCGACGGGGGTTGCGTGCCGTTACTGTGACGTAGGTCACGCCCCGAATAATTTCCGATCACGGCCGTCGTTACGTACCGTCGCTTTTCGGTTGGCCCCGACCGACCGAAGCAAGACCGGGAATCCGTAGCGCCTAGCCCTGTCCGACGGATCCCCGGACCCATACCCCGAGCGAAAGCATTTCCGGACAGGGACGAGGGGACGAGGAAGACGCGTCGTGCGTCGGAGTCGTCTGCCGGCCTGGGATGGCCGGCGCCAGGACCCCGAATCCTGACCCTCACACCGGTTCGTAGGCGCTGGAAACCGAGAAGCATCCAAATGTCTTACCGAGGCAAGCACCGCAAGATGTCCGCTGCCACCCGCACCGTCGCTCGCGTCGCCATCGCGGGCATTGCGGTCGGCGCTCCCCTCGCGATCGCCGCGACCCCCGCGTCGGCGACCAACTGGGACGCCATCGCGCAGTGCGAGAGCAGCGGCAACTGGAACACCAACACCGGCAACGGCTACTACGGCGGCCTGCAGTTCTCGCAGAGCACCTGGAAGGCCTACGGCGGCACCGGCAGCGCGGCGAACGCTTCCCGCGAGGAGCAGATCGCCGTGGCCGAGCGCGTCCTGCAGGGTCAGGGCATCGGTGCGTGGCCGGTCTGTGGCAAGAAGGGCGGCGGCTCGTCGGCCCCGAAGGCCACCGGCAACACCACCAAGAAGGTGACCCCGAAGAAGAGCACGGCCCCGGCCGCCCCCAAGAAGGCGGCGGCTCCGGCCCCGGCGGCCGCCCCCGCGGCGACCGGCGTGAGCAGCTCCAACCCGGCCGGTGACTACACCGTCGTGGCGGGCGACACCCTGTCCAAGATCGCCAAGCAGTTCAACGTCCAGGGCGGCTACCAGAAGCTGCAGGAGCTGAACGCGAAGTACATCCCGAACGCGGACCTGATCCTCGTCGGGCAGAAGATCGCCACCAAGTGACGATCTCGCAGTGATGCACGAGTCCGGCCTCGAGCCGTGACCTGAAAGGGCTCCCACCGCCGATCCCCCGGGCGGTGGGAGCCCTTCACGCGTTCCGGGCCTGGTGCCGCGGAGCCCGGAACTGTCGGTGGCCGCCGGTAGGCTGGCAACCGGGGGCCGGAGGCCAAGCCAGCGGCCGCCACAGGCGCCTGGCTCGCCGGCTCGGCCAGGCTCGCCGGGCGCGCCACACGCGAGCAGACTCGTCGGCAGGCGCCTCAAGACGCGACATCGCCCTTCGGCGCCAGCGGATCGGCCTCTGAAGGCGCGCATCGCCCCCTAGAGCCGCGCATCGCCCCTCAGAGCCGCACACTGCCCCCTCAGGCGGGCACTGGCCTCTCAGAGCGCGCCAACCTGCCCCCGCCCTTGGCGATCCGGACAGACCCACTCAAAGAGCCCGCTCCGCGCCCGCAGGCGGGCACGCACCCTGGCCCACCGCTTCGCGGGCATCACAGCCGCCCCGGCGCCCGCCGCCCGGCAGTCCGCAGCCCCAACCCGCTCGGCACCCCGGCCCGCACGGCCCGCCGCCCGGCAGTCCGCAGCCTCAGCCCGCCCCGGCGCCCCCAGCCCGCATCACCCGCAGGCCGCCCTCCGCAGTCACCCAAGACGCCCCTCACCGCGCCCGGATCCGCTCCGCCTCCGCCAGCTGCATCCGCTCCCCCTTCCGCAGCACCTCGATCACCACCTCCAGCTGCTCCGGCGCGTACTCCGCCAGCAGCGCCCGGCCGGCCCGCTCGATCGGCCCGTAGACCTCCTCCAGCAGCTCCGCGGCCTTCGGCGTCAGCTCCACCACCGCCCGGCGCCGGTCGTCCGCGTCCGTGCGGCGCGTCAGATGGCCGGCGTTCGTCAGCCGCTGGATCGCCGTCGTCGTCGCGGCCGGGCTCAGGTTCGCCTCCGCCGCCAGCTTCCCCGCCGTCAACGTCCCCGCCGCCGCGACCAGGCCGATGATGCGCAGGTCCGTGCGGTTCACGCCGAACGCCGCGGCCGCCGCCTCGTCGACCACGTCGTTCGCCGCACCGAACGCCGCCGCCGCGTGGGTTGCCTCGGTGACCAGTGATTGCTTCGACACTCGAAAGAGTCTACCTTGGCCGGTAAGTATTTCGATCGTCGAAAGGATTTCCCCGTGCCGACCACCCGCCAGGCCTTGCCCCGCTGGCTCCGCCCCGCCAACCGCGTCGTCCGCCTCCTGACCCGCCTGGGGCTGCGGCTGGGCACCGTGCACGTCCTGACCGTCCCCGGCCGCCGTTCGGGCGCCCCACGGCCCACTCCGGTCTCGCCGCTCACCGTCGACGGCGACCGGTACGTCATCGCGGGGCTGCCCGAGGGCGACTGGGCGCGCAACGTCCGCGCCGCGGGCCGGGGCGAGCTGGCCTACGGCCGCCGGAAGCAGGCCGTGACGCTGACCGAAGTCACCGATCCAGGCGTCCGCGAGCAGGTCATGCGGGACTTCCCGCGCGAGGTGCCGCACGGCGTGCCCATGTTCGTCAAGCTCGGCCTGGTCACCGGCGCCGACCCGGACGAGTTCGCCGCGGCCGCCGACCGGGTCGCGGCGTTCCGGATCACGGCGAGTTGACCCACTCGTCCGTGCCGTCGGTGAAGTGCTGGTGCTTCCACACCGGCAGCCGCGCCTTGACCTCGTCGACGAGTTCCGAACACGCCGAGAACGCCTGCCCGCGGTGCTCCGCCGCCACGGCGCAGGCCAGGGCGACGTCGCCGATCGTCAGCGCGCCCAGCCGGTGGCTCACGGCGACCGCGCGGACGCCGGCCCAGCGCGCCGACAGGTCCGCGACGACGTCCGCGATCACCTGGCCCGCGCTGGGGTGGCCTTCGTAGGTCAGGTCGCGGACGCCCTTGCCGCCGTCGTGGTCGCGGACCACCCCCGCGAACGTCACCACCGCGCCCGCCGCGTCGTCCTCGACCAGGCGTGCGTGCTCCTCGACCGACAGCGGCTCCTCGGTCACCAGCGCCCGCGCGACGCGCACCTCGGAAGCCGGTGCCGCGGGCCGCGGGTGGTCGCCGCCGGCCAGCTGGTCGACGGCGTGCTCGAGGATGCCGTCCAGGACGCCCAGGCCGTCCTTGACGCCGCCGCTGGAGCCGGGGAGGTTCACGACCAGGGTCCGCCCCGCCACCCCCGCCACCCCGCGCGACAGCACCGCCGTCGGCACCTTCGGCAGGCCGGCCGCGCGGATCGCGTCCGCGACACCCGGCAGCTCGTGGTCGAGGACCGCGCGGGTGACGTCCGGGGTGCGGTCGGTCGGCGAGATGCCGGTGCCGCCGGTGGTGAGGACCACGGCGACGCCGTCGGCCAGCGCGGCCCGCAGCGCGACGCCCACCGGGTCGCCGTCTTCGACGACGACCGGCGCCGGCACGTCGTACCCGCGGTCCGTCAGCCAGGCAGCGATCACCGGGCCGGTCTTGTCCTCGTAGACGCCTTTCGCGGCGCGGTTGGACGCCACGATCACGCGCGCGGTGCGCTTCACGGCCGCTCCCAGGTTCCGGTCTTGCCGCCGTCCTTGCGGAGCAGGCGGACCTCGTCCAGCGTCGCCGCCGGGTCGACGGCCTTGATCATGTCGTGCAGCGTCAGCCCGGCGACGGCCACCGCGGTCAGCGCCTCCATCTCGACGCCGGTGACGTCGGTGGTCTTCGCCGTGGCGCGGATGCCGACCTCGGCCTCGCCGAGCGTGAACTCGACCTCGACGCCGGACAGCGCGATCTGGTGGCACAGCGGGATCAGCTCGGGCACCCGCTTGGCGCCCATGATCCCGGCGATGCGCGCGGTGGCCAGGGCGTCGCCCTTGGGGAGGCCGTCGGTGGCCAGCAGCCGGAGCACCTCGGCGGTGGTCCGCACGGTGCCGGCGGCGAGCGCGGTGCGTGCGGTGGCGGTCTTGCCGGAGACGTCGACCATCCGGGCGGCGCCGGATTCGTCGACGTGGCTGAGTTCACTCACGAGCCGAGGCTACTTCCGCGGCCCGCGAAGGCCACCGGCGACGCCCGGCGCGGGGTGCCACACCTCGGTGATCGTCGCGGTGCCCGCGACCGGCCGCCGCTCGTGCATGGTGATCGAGTCCCCCGGCGTGAGGTGGCGCCAGCTCGGCGGGGTGAGCGGCGCCAGCCGGACCGAGCCCCGGCCACCCGGCTCGAGCTCGGGAGCGGACTCGACCCAAACCTTCGCGATGTGCAGGTCGGCGGTGGACCGGCCGATCGCCCACATCGGCCGCAGCAGCCCGTCCCCGGGGACCGGGAGGCGACGGCCGCCGGCTTCGGGAGCGATCAGCCGGAGCTCGGCCCGGATGATGCCGTGCCGGGTTTCCCATCCTCGCCACTGGCACCAGGCGGCCCGGCGCTCGAGGTACATATGCCGGGCGGCCTCCTCGAGGAGGCCCCAGTATTCGACCGTCTGCCAGCCGAAGCCGTCGAGGTCCTCGAGGATGCCGAGCGCGAACTCCCAGTCGTCGTCGCGGAGGCAGTCCAGGACGTCGGCGGCGCCGAAACCGGCGTCGCTCCGGGCGGTGGCGGGAACCATGCCTGCGGCGCGTCGGAGAAGCTTGGAAGTGTCCACCCGGCGGCTCAGCGCTCCGCGAGCACAGCCTTCCGGACCGCCTCGGCAACCGCCGGCGCAACCGCGCTGTCGAACACGCTCGGCACGATGAACGAAGCGTTCAGCTTCCCGTTGTCCACCACGTCCGCGATCGCGTCGGCCGCGGCCAGCAGCATCGAGTCGTCGATGTTGTGCGCGTTCGCGTCCAGCAGGCCGCGGAACACGCCCGGGAACGCCAGGACGTTGTTGATCTGGTTCGGGAAGTCGCTGCGGCCCGTCGCCACGACCGCCGCGTGCTTCTGGGCTTCCAGCGGGTCGATCTCCGGGTCCGGGTTGGCCAGGGCGAAGACGACGGCGTCGGACTTCATCGTCGCCACCTGCTCGGCTCCGAACAGGTTGGGCGCCGAGACGCCGATGAACACGTCCGCGCCCGCCAGCGCCTCGTGCAGGGTGCCGCTCACCTGCTCCTTGTTCGTGTGCGAGGCAATCCACGTCAGGTTGTCGTCGAGGTTGCCGCGGGCCGAGTGCACGATGCCGTCGATGTCCGCCGCGACGATGTCACCCGGGTTCTTCTGCAGCAGGAGGCGGATGATCGCCGAGCCCGCCGCGCCGACGCCGCTGACCACGATCTTGCAGTCCTCGATGTTCTTGCCCACCACGCGCAGGGCGTTGCGCAGCGCCGCCACGACGACGATCGCGGTGCCGTGCTGGTCGTCGTGGAACACCGGGATGTCCAGCTGCTCGCGCAGGCGCTTCTCGATCTCGAAACACCGTGGCGCGGCGATGTCCTCGAGGTTGATGCCCGCGTACACCGGGGCCAGCGCCTTGGCGATCAGGATGATCTCCTCGGTGTCCTGGGTGTCCAGGCACACCGGCCACGCGTCGACGTCGGCGAACTTCTTGAACAGCGCCGCCTTGCCCTCCATCACCGGCAGCGCCGCCGCCGGGCCGATGTTGCCGAGGCCGAGCACCGCGGAGCCGTCGGTGAGCACCGCCACCGTGTTGCGCTTGATGGTCAGCCGGCGCGCGTCCTCGGGGTTGGCGGCGATCGCCTGGCAGACGCGGGCGACGCCCGGGGTGTAGGCACGCGAGAGGTCGTCACGGTTGCGGAGCGCGACCTTGGGCGTGACCTCGATCTTGCCGCCGAGGTGGATCAGGAACGTCCGGTCCGAGACCTTGCGGACCTTGACGCCGGGCAGCGAGTCGAGGGTCTGGGTGATGTCGTTCGCGTGGTTCTCGGACAGCGCGTTGGCGCTGATGTCGACCACGATCGAGTCGGAGTGGGACTCGACGACGTCGAACGCGGTCAGCACGCCACCGACGCGGCCGACGGCGGCGGTCAGATCCCCGGCCGCGGTGACCGAGGCCGGGGCCTCCACCCGGACGGTGATCGAATATCCGGGACCGGGAACCGGCATGGCACTACCCCCGTGGTGGGAAAGGTCGGCTGGGACGGGAGGAAACCTACTCCCGTGACCGCCCTCACGAGGGGCCGATACCGGTACTGACCAGTAACTATGCGGTCAGCGGTTGATCTCGGTCTCGGGGTGCACGTAAGGCACCGTGTCGAGCGGGAAGGTGACGTCGCCGAACGGCGACAGCGCGCCCTGGCGGTCGGACGCGAGCTCGGTCACGGGGTGCTCGCCGGCCTCGCCCGGCCACGTCGGGTCGATGCCCTTGTGCTTCTTCTCACCCTTGGCCACAACGTCCTCCACAGCCGTCCACGGTTGTACGCAGACAGTCTGCCTGAGCCCCGGCGGCCCGGCGCAACCGCCCGGTATCCTGGTCTTCTATGCCCGCGACCTCTTTGGCGGACTGGCTGCGTGCGGAGTCCGACGACGCACTCGCCGAGCTGCTCCGCACGCGGCGCGACCTGTCGACGCCCCCGCCCTCCGACAGCACGGTGCTGGCCACCCGGGCCGGCACCCCCGGCTCGGTCGCGCGCGCCTGCGAAGACCTCGACACCTTCACCCTGGCCGTGCTCGAAGCGTGCCTGCTCGCCGGCGCGGATCGCGATCCGGTCCCGGTCGAAGAGGTCGCGAAGCTCGTCGGCACCGACGTCGCCGCGCCGCTGGCCCGGCTCCGCGCGCGGGTGCTGATCTGGGGCCCGGACGACGCCCTGCGCGTGCCGCCCGCCGCCCGGGAGGCCCTCGGGCCGTTCCCGGCCGGGCTGGGCGAATCGAAGCCCTCGCTGGCGGACGAGGATCTCGGCGCGCGGCTCGCCGAGCTGTCCGACGACGAACGCGGCGTGCTGACCGCCCTCGCCGCCGGGCCGCCGATCGGCCGCACCCGCGACGCCGGGCTCGACCTCCCGCTCGAGAAGGCCGGGACGCCGGTGCAGAAGCTGCTCGCCCGCGGCCTGCTGCTGCGGCGCGACGACCAGACCGTCGAGCTGCCGCGCGAGCTCGGCATCGCGGTGCGCGGCGGGGCGTTCGCGCCCGGCACGCTCACCGAGCCCGAGCTGCCGGTCCACCCGCACCAGCCGTCCACTTTGGACGAGGCGGCGGCCGGTGAGGCGATGGAGTTCCTGCGCCACACCGAAGCCCTGCTGCGCGCGTGGTCGGCGGCGCCGCCGCCGGTGCTCAAGTCCGGCGGCCTCGGCGTGCGGGAGCTGAAGAAGCTCGCCAAGGACCTGGAGATCGACGACACCCAGGCGATCCTGGTGGCCGAGCTGGCCGTGGGCGCCGGGCTCGTCGCGGACAGCGAAGCGAGCGTGCCCGAGTGGGTGCCGACGACGCTGACCGACTCGTGGCTCGCGTCGCCGACCGCGCAGCGGTGGATGACGCTCGCCCAGGCGTGGCTGGAACTGCCGCGCCTGCCGGGGATGGCCGGCGGCCGTGACGCCAAGGACAAGCCGATCGCGCCGCTGTCGGAAGACCTCCGCCGCCCGCTGGCGCCGGTCTCGCGGCGGCGGATCCTCACCGCGCTGGCCGACCTGCCCCCGGGCGCCGGTGTGAAGAGCGTCGACGAGCTCGTCGCGGTGCTGGCCTGGCGCGCGCCCAGGCGGGGTGGACGGCTGCGGGACGAGACCGTCCGCTGGACGATGGCCGAAGCGAGCGCACTCGGGATCGTCGGGCTCGGCGGCGTCACGACGGCGACGCGGGCGCTGCTCGCCGATGACCGGCCGGGTGCGGTCGAGGCCATCCTGGACGCGCTGCCCGCACCGGTGGACCGCGTGCTGCTGCAGGCCGATCTGACGGTGGTCGCGCCGGGTCCGCTGGAGCCGGAGCTGGCGGCGGAAATGTCCGCCGTCGCCGACGTCGAGTCGGCGGGGCACGCGACGGTCTACCGGATCACCGAGGCGTCGGTGCGGCGCGCGCTGGACACCGGCCGCACGGCCGACGAGCTGCACGCGCTGTTCAAGGCGAAGTCGGCGACCCCGGTGCCGCAGGGGCTGAGCTACCTGATCGATGACGTCGCCCGGCGGCACGGACGGCTGCGCGGCGGCGTCGCGGCGTCGTTCCTGCGGTGCGACGACGAAGCCCTGCTGGCCGAGGTGCTGGCCCACCCGGTCGCGGCGGAGCACGCGCTGCGGCTGATCGCGCCGACGGTCGTGATCAGCCCGGACCCGCTGCACGAGGTGCTGGCGGCGCTGCGTGGCGCCGGGTTCGCCCCGGCGGCGGAAGGCCCGGACGGCCGGGTGGTCGACATCCGCCCCGGCGGCCGCCGCCTGCCGGCGAAGGCACGTGCGGCCCGCCGCAGCCCGGGTGAGCAGGCGGTGCTGACGGACGACCAGGCGGTCCGGATCGTCTCCAACCTCCGCGCGGGCGACGCGGCTTCGGCCCGCCGCCGGGGTTCCGCGGTGCGGGCACCGGTCGGCGGTGGCGCGGACACGTCGGCGACGCTGGAACTGCTCTCCCGGGCGACGCTGGAACGCCGCGAGGTGTGGATCGGCTTCGTGGACTCCCGCGGAACGGCGAGCCAGCGCGTGGTCCGGCCGGTGCGCGTCGGCGGTGGGGTCCTCGAAGGCGAGAACAACGAGCGCTACTCGCTCCACCGGATCACGTCCGCCGCGATCGTGGAGGACTGACGCCGGATCCGGTGAATCCCCCGCCGGACCGTCCGGGCCGGTGGTAGGCCTGGATCATGAAGTGGGGAACGCGCGTGACGGCGCTGGCGGCCGCGGCGGTCGTGACCGGGACGGGCTTCGCCGCGCCGGACCACTCGGCGTACACCGTCCGCGGGACAACGCACATCGCGAAGCCGGACGCCGATCTCGAGCTCGGGCCGGGCCGGTTCGACCTGGACAGCGGGCCGGGCACCTTCGCCGGCACGATCACGCTGCCACCGGTCGAGGTCACCCGGTCGCTGCCCGGCGTCGGCAAGGTCAGCGGCACCATCACGCTCGGCCCCGGCCACGCCGAGGGCTCGCTGTCCGGCGGCTTCTCCGGCTCGGCGACCTGGCCGGTGGTGCTCTCCGATGTCCGCGTCAACGGCGTGTCGTACGACGTCGGCGACGGGTGCGGCACAGCCGAGCCGCTGAAGACCGAGCTGACGTCGGAAGACTTCGCCGTCGGCCGGGGCGGGCGCCTCGAATCGACCTACGCGATCGGGGCCTTCGAGAACTGCCGCTCGGCCACGCCGCTGATCAACGCCGTCGTCCCGGGCCCGGGCAACACGCTGGTCCTCGACCTCACCGCGGCCGGTTAGAGCGCGCGCAGGCCCGCCAGGACGCGTTCCATGAACTCGCGGGACGACCGGTCGCCGAGGATCAGCTCGGTCTGGTGGATCAGCACCAGGCCGATGTCGGCCATGTCGCCGACCAGCACCTTCACCACGCCCAGGGGCAGCCGCAGGTGCGCGGCGATCTCCGCGACGGACCGGGTGTCCAGGCACAGGTCGCAGATCCGGCGGTGCTCGACCGAGCGGACCCCGCGGTAGCGGCGCCCGTCGTCGGACGTCGAGACCAGCGCCTCCAGCGCCAGGTTGTGGTCGGACCGCGTGCGCCCGCCCGTGCGGGTGTACGGACGGACCCGCGAACCCGGCGAAGCGGCGGGCGCCGGGCTCGCCACCCGGGCCGGCTCGTTCCAGGCCGGGTCCTCCCACGGTTCCGGGTTCGGGATCCAGCGGGTCTCCGGGTCCGGCGGCGGCGTCCAGGCGGCGGGTGGCGGCGGGGCCCACGCGGGCGGAGGTGCCGCCTGCGGCGACACCGGCGGGGCCACCGGGTGCGGCCGCGAGACCAGATC
>NZ_BNAW01000049.1 GCF_014654205.1 Amycolatopsis bullii | reverse complement strand
GATGGAGCGGCCGGGGGCCTGGGCGGCTGCCGGGCCTCGCGATGGGAGCGGCCGGGGGGTTCGGGCCGAGAGCCGCGGCCAGGGCCGAGGGCCGGGGGCCGGAGGCCCGGGAGGTGGAAGCCGAGCGATGGAGCGGCCGGGCTCGAGCCGGGCCGCGGGCCGAGGGCCAGGCCCAGAGGCCGGGACCGGGAGGCCGAGGCCGGGAAACCGGGAACCGAGCGATGGAGCGGCCGGGCCCGAGCCGGGAGCAGAGTGCGGCGCGGTCGGCGGTGGCTGCCGACGGTGTCCGGTGGCGCGGAGGTGCGCTGGCCGGGGGCCCCCGCGGGGAGGCCGGGAGCGAGCAGTGGAGCGGGGCCGAAGCCGGGAGCGGCGGTGTGACCCCGTCGACAGTGGCTCTCGCCCGTGGCCGCCGACGGGCCGGGCCGGGGTGCCTGCGTCCGCCGCGCCCCTGGTCGAGGGCGGCCTGCCGGTGAGCGGTGTCACAGACCCTTCACCCGGCGGACCCGGGAACAAGAACCCGAACCGCCTCGTTAGGCTGGGTACAGAGGTTGAGCGCAGTCGACTCAAGTCCGGCTTGACGGAGTGCGCGAAGGCCGGATAAAACTTGCCAGGGCCTCGCTCAAGGCGAGAACGAACGTGCAGGTCACGAACATAGCAGCCGTACACAGGAGGAAGCACCATGGCGCGAGCGGTCGGCATCGACCTCGGCACGACCAACTCGGTCGTCGCCGTCCTTGAGGGCGGCGAGCCGACGGTCATCGCCAACTCGGAAGGCTCCCGGACCACCCCTTCGATCGTCGCCTTCGCCAAGAACGGTGAAGTGCTGACCGGCCAGCCGGCGAAGAACCAGGCCGTCACGAACGTCGACCGGACGATCCGGTCCGTGAAGCGGCACATCGGTACCGACTGGAAGACCGAGATCGACGGCAAGGCCTACACCCCGCAGGAGATCAGCGCGCGCGTGCTGATGAAGCTCAAGCGCGACGCCGAGGCGTACCTGGGCGAGGAGATCACCGACGCCGTGATCACCGTCCCGGCGTACTTCGAGGACGCCCAGCGGCAGGCCACCAAGGAGGCCGGGCAGATCGCCGGCCTGAACGTGCTCCGCATCGTCAACGAGCCGACCGCCGCCGCGCTGGCGTACGGCCTGGACAAGGGCGAAAAGGAGCAGACCATCCTGGTCTTCGACCTCGGTGGTGGCACCTTCGACGTCTCGCTGCTGGAGATCGGCGAGGGCGTCGTCGAGGTCCGCGCGACCTCCGGTGACAACCACCTCGGTGGTGACGACTGGGACGAGCGCATCGTCAAGTGGCTGGTCGACAAGTTCAAGGCCACGAACGGCATCGACCTGACCAAGGACAAGATGGCGCTGCAGCGCATCCGCGAGGCGGCGGAGAAGGCGAAGATCGAGCTGTCCAGCTCGAACTCGGCCAGCATCAACCTGCCGTACATCACCGTGGACGCGGACAAGAACCCGCTGTTCCTCGACGAGACGCTCTCGCGCGCCGAGTTCCAGAAGATCACCGCGGACCTGCTCGAGCGCACCCGCAACCCGTTCAACAACGTCATCCGGGACGCGGGCATCGCCGTCGGCGACATCGACCACGTCGTGCTCGTCGGTGGTTCCACCCGCATGCCGGCCGTGTCGGACCTGGTCAAGGAGCTGACCGGCGGCCGTGAGCCGAACAAGGGCGTGAACCCGGACGAGGTCGTCGCGGTCGGCGCGGCGCTGCAGGCCGGTGTGCTGAAGGGCGAGGTCAAGGACGTCCTGCTGCTGGACGTCACGCCGCTGTCGCTCGGCATCGAGACCAAGGGTGGCGTCTTCACCAAGCTCATCGAGCGCAACACCACGATCCCGACCAAGCGCTCGGAGATCTTCTCCACCGCGGACGACAACCAGCCGTCGGTGCAGATCCAGGTGTTCCAGGGTGAGCGCGAGATCGCCGCGCACAACAAGAAGCTCGGCATGTTCGAGCTGACCGGTCTCCCGCCGGCCCCGCGTGGCGTGCCGCAGATCGAGGTCACCTTCGACATCGACGCCAACGGCATCGTGCACGTGACCGCGAAGGACCTGGGCACGAACAAGGAACAGTCGATGACGATCACCGGTGGCTCCGCGCTGCCGAAGGACGACATCGAGCGCATGGTCAAGGACGCCGAGGCCCACGCCGAGGAAGACAAGAAGCGCCGCGAGGAAGCGGAGACCCGCAACCAGGCGGAGACGCTGGTCTACCAGACCGAGAAGTTCGTCAAGGACAACGACGACAAGCTGCCCGAGGAGCTCAAGGGCAAGGTCAAGTCCGCGATCGACGAGGCCAACGAGTCGCTGAAGGGCACGGACTCGACCAAGATCCGCGAGGCGATCGAGAAGCTGAACGCCGCTTCGCAGGAACTGGGCACCGCCCTGTACGCCAACGCGAACGCCGGTGCGGCGGGCGCCGAAGGTGCCGCGGGCGCGGGTGCGGCCGGGGACGCCGGTGCGGCCGGCGGCCAGGCCAAGGCCGATGACGTGGTGGACGCCGAGATCGTCGAAGAGGACGAGAAGAAGTGACCCACAGCTACGACGAATCCGAGAACCAGGGCCGCGGCCCCGAGGAGCCGGTGGTCGTGCGGGACCGTCGTCGGGTGGACCCCCAGACCGGGCAGGTTCGCCCGCCCGGTCCGGCCCACGCCGCGCCGGAGCCGGAGGAGGCGCCCGTGGAGCACGCGGGCCCTTCGCTCGGCGACACGATCATGGACGACGCGGTGTCGGTCGTCTCCGACGTGGAGAAGGAGCTGGCGGAGCGCACCGCCGACCTCCAGCGCCTGCAGGCCGAGTACGCCAACTACCGCAAGCGGGTCGAGCGTGACCGCGAGGCGGTCGTGATCGGCGCGAAGGCGACCGTGGTGAACGACCTGCTGCCGCTGCTCGACGACCTCGAGCGGGCCGAGCAGCACGGTGACCTCACCGGCGCGTTCAAGGCGGTCGGCGAAAAGCTGATCAGCGGCCTGCAGCGCGCGGGTCTCGAGTCGTTCGGTGCCGAAGGCGAGCCGTTCGACCCGAGCGTGCACGAGGCCGTGCAGCACAACACCTCGCCGGACGTGGCGGGCCCGACGGTCACCGTGGTCATGCGCCGCGGCTACCGCTTCGGAGACCGCGTACTGCGGGCCGCGCTGGTCGGCGTGACCGACCACGAGCCCGGTGCGGCCCCGTCCGTCGGTGGCGAGGCGCCACTCGACGGCGGAGTCGATGAGCAGCAGCAGTAACAGGAACCCAGTGGGAGGAGGAGACGCCCGATGAGTGCACGGGAATGGATCGGTAAGGACTTCTACCGTGAACTGGGCGTCTCCTCCGACGCCACCGCGGACGAAATCAAGAAGGCCTACCGGAAGCTGGCCAAGGAGAACCACCCGGACGCGAACGCCGGCAACGCGCAGGCGGAGCAGAAGTTCAAGGCGGTCTCCGAGGCCTACGGCGTGCTCTCCGACGCGAGCAAGCGCAAGGAGTACGACGAGGCGCGGCGGCTGTTCGGCGGCGGGGGCGGCTTCAACTTCCCCGGTGGCGGCGGCACCGGCAGCTTCGACATGGGCGACATCTTCGGCCAGGCCGGCGCCGGGCAGCAGGGCGGCTTCGGCGGGCTCGGCGACATCCTCGGCGGGATCTTCGGCCGCGGCCGGTCGTCGGCGGGCGCGACGGCGAACCGGCCGCAGCGCGGGGCCGACGTCGAAACGGACGTCCGGATCGACTTCACCGAGGCGGTCAAGGGCGCGACCCTGCCGCTGCGGCTGTCGAGCCCGGCGACCTGCGCGACGTGCCACGGCAACGGCGCGCGGCCGGGCACGTCGCCGCGGACCTGCCCGACCTGTTCCGGGTCGGGGCTGGTCAGCCGCAGCCAGGGCGCGTTCGCGTTCTCGGAGCCGTGCCGCGACTGCCGCGGCCGCGGGACGATCATCGACGACCCGTGCCCCGAATGCGGCGGCGAAGGCATCAGCACGCGGACCCGCACGCTGACCGTCCGGATCCCGCCGGGCGTCGACGACGACCAGCGCATCCGGCTGGCCGGCCAGGGCGAGCCCGGCCGGGGCGGGGCGCAGGCGGGCGATCTGTACGTCCGGGTGCACGTGGCTCCGCACGCCCTCTTCGGGCGCAAGGGGCTCGACCTGACGATCACCGTGCCGGTGGACTTCACGGAACTGACGCTCGGCACCACGATCACGGTGCCGACGCTGGAAGGGAAGGTCTCGCTCAAGGTGCCGCCGGGCACGGCGAGCGGGCGGGTGCTGCGCGTGCGCGGCAAGGGCATCGCCAAGCGCGACGGTTCGCAAGGTGACCTGCTCGTCACCCTCCAGGCGGCGATTCCCGCCAAACTGGACGACAAGGCGCGCGAAGCTCTGCAGGCGTACGCCGAGGCGATGGCCGGGCACGACCCCCGGCCCGAGATCACCGAGCTGCTGCAAGGTAGGTGAGAGTGGTGTTCGGCGGGATTCCCCAGGAAGGGGACGAGGAGACCCCGGTGTTCGTCATCTCGGTGGCGGCCCAGCTCGCCGGGATGCACGCGCAGACGTTGCGCACGTACGACCGGCAGGGCCTGGTCTCACCGGGCCGCACCCCCGGCGGCGGGCGGCGCTACTCGATGCGGGACATCGCGCTGCTGCGCGAGGTCCAGCGCCTGTCGCAGGAGGACGGCGTCAACCTGGCCGGCATCAAGCGCATCATCGAGCTGGAGAACCAGGTCGACGCGCTGCGGGCCCGGATCACCGAGCTGACCGAGGAACTGACCGCGGCGTACATGGCGGCGGAACAGGCCGCGGCGGCGGCGCACGCGTCCTACCGCCGGGACCTGGTGCCGCTCAACCAGCAGACGGCGATGGTGGTCTGGCGGCCGAAGCGCCGCTGACGACCAGAGCGACGAAGGCCTCCCCGGGCGACCGGGGAGGCCTTCTTGCGTGAGCAGTCCCTCCCGGCTGCTCACCGCCGCGGGGTCACGTCTTGACGTTCAGCAGCTGCTTCACCTCGGCCGTCCGGGACTCGATCACCCGCCGCGCCAGGTCCCGCGCCTGCGGGTTCACTCCACCGCTCGTCCCGTTCTCGGTCTGGGCCAGCTCGACCGCGCCCTGCTGCTGTCCGGTCAGGACGTCCAGGAACCGGCGGGTGAACTCGCCGTCCGGCGCCGCCTTCAGCGCTCCCACCAGGTCCGGCGAGGTCATCTTCATGCCGCCGTGGCCCGCGTGGGCCTGCGGGGGCACCGTCTCGGGCTGGTTCCACTCGCGGAGCCAGCCCCGCATGTCGTCGATCTCGGTCTTCTGCGTCACCTCGATCGCCGCCGCCAGCTCCTTTACCGAGGCCGGCAGCGGGCGCGCCGCCGCCAGCCGGACGATCTCGATCCCTTGCTGGTTCTGGGGAATCAGCATCTGCAGGAACATCACGTCGGCCGCGTTGTGCTGCGGTGGAGCGGCCGTCGTCGCGCAGCTTGTCAGGAGCAGCGCGACGACGGCCAAGACCACTCTCACTGGCGCTGCCAGAGCGCCGGGGTGTTCGGCGGCTCCCAGCCCGCGATCGCCGTGTGCGGCTGGAGGCAGCGGTAGCTCACGCCGTTGTACGTCACGACGTCACCCGTCTTGTACGCCGTGCCCGCCGACCACGTGCCGCTCGAAGGCGGGGTGGTCGTCGTCGTGGGCGGGCGGGTCGTGGTCGTGGTCGTGGGCGGCGTGGTGGTCGTCGGCGGTGTGGTGGTGGGGCCACCACCCCCGCCGACCTGCAGGTCGATGCAGCTGTAGAACGCGTTGGCCGTGTCCGAGATGTTCCAGATGGCCAGCACCTTGATCCGGCCCGAATAGCCGGCCAGGTTCACCGTGTGCGACAGCGTCGACGGTGGCTGCTGACCGTTGCCGTTGAACACCGCGACGCGCGTGTTGCCGACGTAGTACTCGTAGTTCGCCGTCGCGTGCCGGGCGGTGAACACCCAGTTGAACGTCACCGTGCTGCCCACCGACTTCGCGGGCCACGGCTTCGACTCGTCGGCCAGTTCGGCGAACTGGGACAGCCCGGCGTTGCAGCTGCGCAGCCCCTTCGGGCCTTCGACGCTCTGCGGTTCGTAGACGATCTGGCCGCAGTTGGGCACCTTCCCGGCCGCGCAGTTGGCCTGCCGGCTGGGCGGGTCGGACACGTAACCGTGGGCGCTCGCGGAGGCGGCGGGGAGGACGACGACCAGCACCGGCGCGAGCAGGGCTCCGGCAGCGGCCGCGAAGAGCTTGCGTTTCCAGGTCATTTCGGGCTCCTCGAAGGGGAACAGCGTCGTTCCGGAGGAAGGACGAACGAGCACATCCGGGGAAGATGTGGTCTAGACCATAAGGCGATTCGGGCACAACGGTCAACGAACTACCGCCGTTCGACGATTTCGCTGCTCCGCTCGGCTCAGTGCGAAGGTCGGGCCGGCTGCTGCAGGTGCTCGCCGAAGAAGGACGTCACTCGGCGCCACGCGTCTTCGGCCGATTCGTGGTGGTAGGTGAAGCCGACCACCTTGAGCAGCAGGTTCACCGGGGCCGCGGTGTCGATCTTGTTGGCGAACCCGTGGCTGGCGTCCGGGTACTCCTTGACGTCGTGCGGGATGCCGCGCTCGCTGAGCGCCGTCTCGAGCTTCGCCACGGCGCCGCGCAGCCCGAAGTCCTTCTTGCCGAAGCTGGCGACGATCGGGCAGGCGTCGTCGAGCACCGACAGGTTCTTCGGCAGCTGCCCGTAGTACGGCGCGGACGCTTCGAACCCGCGTGACGCCGCCACGAGCGCGAAGCCGCCGCCCATGCAGAACCCGGCGATGCCGACCCGGCCCGAGCAGTCCTCCCGGCCGGCCAGGAGCGCCCGGGCCGCCTCGATGTCGTCGAAGGAGCGACCGCGATGGGCGAACATGTCCGAAAACACCCGGCGCACGCAGCGGCGCATACCCCCGCGCGAATACAGGTCCGGGCTCAGCGCGAGATAGCCCTCGCGGGCGAAACGGTCGGTGATGTTCTTCGTGTCCTGGCTCAGCCCGAACGCGTCGTGGATCAGCACCACGCCCGGGTGGGGGCCCGAGCCGCCGGGTTCCGCCAGGTATCCGCCGATGGTGCCGTCCGAAACCGGAATAGTCATCTCCATATCGGTGAAGATAGCGAGAATTTCCCGCTCCGGCCCCGCACGCTGAGAGTTCCTCAGCGCATTCCGGACAAATCTCAGTCCAGGGTGAACGGGTCGTAGGAAATTCGTTCCAGCTCGATCCCCTTGGCCAGCAGCTTGGCGACGGTCGCCTGGATCATCGGCGGCGAACCGGACACCAGGACGTCGTGGTTCCGCCACGTGCCGCGCTGGGTGACGGCGTGGGCGAGCGTGCCGCGGTCGCCGCCGGACAGCGCGCCCTCCTCGGTGACCGGGGTGACCGTCAGCCACTTCGACGTCGCGGCCAGCCGCCGCAGCTCCTCCAGCGCGTACAGGTCCTCCGGTCGCCGTCCGCCGAAGAACAGGTGCACCGGCGGGTTCCGCTTCCAGCGCGACAGGTCGTCGAGGATGGCCAGCAGCGGCGTGATCCCGGTGCCGCCGCCGATCATGAGCAGCCGCTGTTTCGTCGACATCGGGCGCACGTTCAGCACGCCCATCGACGGCCCGAGGCGCCAGACGTCACCCGGTCTGGTGTGGTTGACGATGCTCCCGCTGACCCAGCCGCCGGGCACCGCGCGCACGTGGAATGTGAGCTGCCCGTCGCCGCGGGGTGCGTTGGCCGGCGAGAGGTACCGCCAGAACCGGGGCCGCTGCGGCACTTCCACGCTGACGTACCCGCCGGCGCGGTACGGCAGCAGGCCTTCGGTGCGCACCTTCACCAGCGCGACGTCGCGGCTGAGCTTCCGGTGTTCCAGCACGGTCGCCGACCACGCCGCCGGCCCCGTCTCCGCCTGGGCGGCTTCGCGCATCGTCTTGGCGATGAGCCCGTAGGCCGAGGTCCACGCCGATTCGACCTCGGTGGTCCACTTCTCCTTGAGAAACCGTTTCAGTGCGGCGATCAGCGCGACACCCACGGCGTCGTAGTGGCGCGAGACGACGGCGAACTTCCGGTGGTCGCGGCCCAGCTGGCCGAGGAAGGTGACCAGCTCGTCGGGCCGGTCGACCATCTGCACCACGTACACCAGCGCGCGCAGCAGCCTGCTCCGCTGCGTCGACATGGTGACCGGGAACAGCTCCCGGCAATCGGGGGCGACCACGAACAACGCACCGTAGAAGTACTGCGCCAGTTCATCTGCTTTCGGTTCGACCTCCGCAAAACTCTCACGAATCAACCGGGCCATCTCTCGACCTTCCACAGCCGAAACGGGAACCGTCGCGGGCGTGGTGGAGATCTTCACGGATTCAGCACTCATCGGGAACGGCAATCTCCAGTCCTGCAAAGGCGTTCGCGCCGTGCATGCGGCGTCGCTGTGGCGGTGCCGCCCCCGAGGGTTCCCGACTGTAGGCGAATTCCCGTGCAGATGCGCGTGATTCCGCGCGTTCCCGCTCGAACGGAGCAATTCAAGTACGCCCGGTCAACCCGGTCTGTCATAGCGTAAAAATGATCACGCCCGGATTAATCTGTTACTCGTTGCCGATTCCCGAAGCGTAACGAATGATTCACCGGACGGCGGATTGCCGGTGGCTAGTCGATCGTGAACGGGTCGTACTGGATCTGGTCCAGCGCGCTGCCCGCGACCAGCATGCGCGACACCGTCGCGCGGATCATCGCCGGCGAGCCGGACACGAGGATGTGGTGCCCGGGCCAGGCGCCGTACCGCGTGACGGCCTCGGCCAGCGTCCCCTGCTCGAACCCGGGGACGTCGCCGCCGCGCTCGACGACCGGCGTGACCGTCAGCCAGGGGTTCGTCGCGGCCAGCGCACGCAGTTCTTCGAGGTCGTAGAGGTCCTCGCGGGTCGGGCCGCCGTAGAACAGGTGCGTCTTCGGGTTCTCGCCCCACAGCGCGAGGTGGTCGAGGATCGCCCGCAGCGGCGCGACGCCGGTGCCGCCGGCGACCATCAGCACGGCCCGTGACGTCTCGCGGTCGACCGTCATCCGGCCCAGCGGCGGCCCGAGCCGCCAGACGTCCCCGGGCTGGGTGTGGCTGACGATGGCACGGGAGACCCAGCCGCCGTCGATCGCGCGGACGTGGAACTCGATGCCGCCGTCCTCGCGCGGCGCGTTCGCCGGCGAGAGGTAGCGCCACAGCCGGGGCCGCTGCGGCACTTCGACGCTCACGTACTGGCCGGGGTGGTAGGGCACGGGCTGGTCGGGCAGCAGCCGCACCAGCGCGAGGTCCCAGGTCAGCCGCCGGTGCTCGACCACGGTGGCCGACCACGACGGCGGGTTCGTGTCGGCCGCGGCCGCGTCCTGCATGGCCCGCGCGGCGATGGTGAACGCCTCGGCCCACGCCCGCTCGACCTCGGGCGTCCACGCCGGGCCGAGGTGGTTCTTGAGCGACGCCAGCAGCGCGGTGCCGACCGCTTCGTAGTGGCGGGGCACCACGCCGAACTTGCGGTGGTCGCGGCCCAGCTGGCGCAGGAACGGCGCGAGGTCGTCGGGCCGGTCGACCATCTGCACGATGTGCACCAGCGCGCGCACCAGCCTGCCGCGCTGGATCTCCATGTTGATCGGGAAGAAGTCGCGCGTGGTCGGGGCGAGGGTGAACAGCATCCCGTAGAAGAACTGCGAGATGTCCGCGATGTACGGCTCGGACATCGCCCAGCTGTCCCGGATGAGCCGGACCATCGCGGTCACGGCCGCGGGGGCTTCGCGCGGGGCCGAGGACCTGGGGAGCGGGCTGACGGAATCGGCTGTCATGAGCGGTTGTTCACAGGTTGGGGACCGCCTCCTGGGTCCTTCGCCACTGCTGCCACCTCGTCACTCGACGTCACCGGAATGCGCCGCGCGCACCGCCCGTCCGCAGGGTAGCCGCCGGGCGCCCTTTTGCCCGCATTGTTGCTCCGACCGGGTGTATCCGGCCCGGTCGGGCGTGGGGGACCTCACCGGCGAGATGGTTGTCCCGAGCAAGTGTCCGGAATATACTTGTATGGCACAACTAAGGGAGGTGCCTATGAGCTTCGACGACACCGACGACGACGTCCGGGTCGAGCTCATGCGCGAGCTCAAGACCGCTTCCCAGCTCCAGCACGCCTGGATCATGCAAGCCTGGCAGAGCGAGCCCGGGCTGCACCCGGCGGCCGCGATGTTGCTGTCCGACCTGGCGAAGAACGGCGAGACGCGGCCGTCCGAGCTGGCGAAACGCCGGTTCGTCGACCTGTCGGTCGTGAGCAGGCAGATCACCCAGCTGTCGGCGGCCGGACTGGTCGACCGCCGCCCCGCGCCCGAAGACGGCCGGGCGTCCCTGGTGAGCGTGTCCGAGAAGGGCCGGGCCGAACTCGCCCGCTGGCGCGCCAACTACATCGAGTTCATGGAGAAGGCGCTCGGCGGCTGGGACGACCAGCGCGTCACCGACCTCACCGCCCGGCTGGCGGAGATGAACGCCGATCTCCGCCGCGCCCTCGGCAGCGACGCCTGCCTGGCCGACACGAACAAGTGACACCACGGGGAAAAGGCACACCGGAAGTGTCTTTTTCCCCTGCGGAAAGTGTCCGTTCGGTCCTGACTCAGGGGCATTCGTCAGGGTTAACGTCGGTGGGGTGACGCGTGACCGGGTCGCACTGCTGTGCGCGCTGGGGATCGACAACTTCGGCTCAGGTCTGTTCCTCCCGTTGGCGCTGGTCTACGTGACGCAGGTGGTCGGCGTGCCGCTGGCCGTGGCCGGCACCGCCGTCACCCTCGGCGCCATCGGGGGGCTCGTCGTGCCGCCGCTGGCCGGACGGCTCGTCGACCGCGTCGGGCCGCGGGCCGTGGTGATCGGCGCCCAGCTGCTGCAGGCCGCCGGTGTCGGGGCGTACCTGCTGGCCGACAACGCGGACCTGGTGGTGATCGCCGCCGTCCTGCTGTCCGCCGGCCAGCAGCTCTTCTACAGCTCGCTGTTCGTGCTCATCGCCGACGTCGCGGGCGAGGGCCCGAAGGACCGCCCGTTCGCCCAAGTGGGGATGGTGCGCGCCGCCAGCTTCGGCCTGGGCGGCCTGGCGGCGGGGGCGATGCTGACGTGGCTGGGGGACACCGGCTACCTCATCGCGCTCGCCGTGGACGCGCTGACGTTCTTCGTGGCCGCGTCGGTCCTCGTCTTCTTCGTCCAGCTGGCGCGGCCGCACCCGCCGGTCCGCGAACGGTCGGTCCGCGTGCTGCGCGACCGGCCGTACCTGGCCCTCATCCTGTTCAGCGGGCTCTTCGGGCTCTCGCTGGACTTCTTCCTGATCGGCACGCCGGTGTTCGTCCTCGACCGGCTGCACGGCCCGGTCTGGCTGCCGGGGGCGATCCTCGCCCTGCTGACCGTGCTGACCAGCCTCGGCGGCACGCTCGCGCTGCGGCTCACCGCCCGGTTGACGCGGATCGCGGCGATGCGCGTCGGCTCGGCCTTGTTCTCGGCGTGGTGCCTGGTCAGCCTGGGTGTGCTGCTCGTGCCCGACGCCTGGCGGGTGGCCTACCTGCTCGTGTCGACGCTGGTGTTCGCCGCCGGCGACCTGGTCTTCGGGCCGAGATCCGGGGCGCTCGCCGAGGCCGCGGCACCTCCGGTCGCCCGCGGGCGTTATCTCGCTGCGTACCAGTACGCGTTCACCGTGGCGCAGGTGATCGCGCCGGCCGTGGTGGCCTTGTTCTCGGTCGCCGATTGGTTACCCTGGGTGCTGGTGGGGGCGTGCGCCGGTCTCGCCGTGGCCGGGCTCGGCACCCTCGGCCCGCGGTTGCCGGCGAGCGCCGTGGCCCCCGGTCGAAGTTGAGCGGAACAGACTCAATTTTTCGTGCGTTAGAGATAGTGTCAGGTCACGGTCAGGCCTGTCACCAGGACTTCTCGCAGTACCGAGCATGAGGTGAGGGATGGACGCTTTCAACCCGACCACGAAGACCCAGCAGGCGATCTCGTCCGCGGCGCAGGCGGCCACCATGGCCGGCAACCCGCACGTGTCGGCCGCCCATCTGCTGGGCGCCCTGCTGGCGCAGGGTGAGGGGCTGACCGCACCGCTGCTGACCGCGGTCGGGGCCGACCCGGAGCTGGTGCACAAGGAGCTCGAGCCGCTCATCGCGGCCCTGCCGTCGGCGACCGGCGCGACCGTGTCGAGCCCGCAGTTCGACACCTACGCGGTCAAGTCGCTGACGCGCGCGCAGAAGCTCGCCACCGAGCTGGGCGACGAGTACGTCTCGACCGAGCACCTGCTCGTCGGGCTCGCCACCGAGGGCGGCCAGGTCGCCGACCTGCTCAAGCGCCACGGGGCGACGCCGGACGCGCTGCAGGAGGCGTTCGCCAAGGTCCGCGGCTCGGCCCGGATCACCAGCGCGGACCCGGAGAGCACGTTCAAGGCGCTCGAAAAGTACGGCGTCGACCTCACCGAGCGCGCCCGCGCCGGCGAGCTCGACCCGGTCATCGGCCGCGACACCGAGATCCGCCGCGTCGTGCAGGTGCTGTCGCGGCGCACAAAGAACAACCCGGTCCTGATCGGCGAGCCGGGCGTCGGCAAGACGGCCATCGTCGAAGGGCTGGCCCAGCGCATCGTCGCCGGGGACGTGCCGGAGTCGCTGCGCGGCAAGCGCGTCGTCGCCCTCGACCTCGGGTCGATGGTGGCCGGCGCGAAGTACCGCGGCGAGTTCGAGGAGCGGCTGAAGGCCGTGCTCAAGGAGATCACCGACTCCGCGGGCGAGGTCATCACCTTCATCGACGAGCTGCACACGATCGTCGGCGCCGGCGCCACCGGCGAGGGCGGCGCGATGGACGCGGGCAACATGATCAAGCCGATGCTCGCCCGCGGCGAGCTGCGGATGGTCGGCGCGACCACGCTCGACGAGTACCGCCAGCACATCGAGAAGGACGCCGCCCTGGAGCGGCGCTTCCAGCAGGTGCTCGTCGGCGAGCCGTCGCCGGAGGACACCATCGCGATCCTGCGCGGGCTGAAGGAGCGCTACGAGGTGCACCACGGTGTCCGGATCACGGACGCCGCGCTGGTCGCCGCCGCCACGCTGTCCGACCGCTACATCACCGCGCGCTTCCTGCCGGACAAGGCGATCGACCTGGTCGACGAGGCCGCGTCGAAGCTCCGGATGGAGATCGACTCGCGGCCGGTGGAGATCGACGAGGTCGAGCGGGCGGTCCGCCGCCTGGAGATCGAGGAGATGGCGCTCGCGAAGGAAAGCGACGCCGCCTCGAAGGAGCGACTCAGCAACCTGCGCGCCGAGCTGGCGGAGAAGCGCGAGACGCTGACCGCGCTCACCGCACGCTGGCAGAACGAGAAGGGCTCGATCGAGAAGGTCCGCGAGCTCAAGGAGCAGCTCGAGCAGCTGCGCGGCGAGTCCGAGCGCGCCGAGCGCGACGGCGACCTGGGCAAGGCCGCCGAGCTGCGCTATGGCCGGATCCCCGCGCTGGAGAAGGAGTTCGAAGCGGCCACCGCGGCGAGCGAGGTCAGCCAGCAGAACGTCATGCTCAAGGAAGAGGTCGGCGCGGACGACGTCGCGGACGTGGTCAGCGCGTGGACCGGCATCCCGGCGGGACGGCTGCTGGAAGGCGAGACCGGCAAGCTGCTCCGGATGGAGGAGGAGCTGACCCGGCGCGTCATCGGGCAGGCCGAGGCCGTGCAGGTCGTCGCGGACGCGGTCCGCCGCAGCCGGGCCGGCGTCGCCGACCCCGACCGGCCGACCGGTTCGTTCCTCTTCCTCGGCCCGACCGGCGTCGGCAAGACCGAGCTGGCCAAGGCGCTGGCCGAGTTCCTGTTCGACGACGAGCGCGCGATGCAGCGCATCGACATGAGCGAGTACGCCGAGAAGCACTCGGTGGCGCGCCTGGTCGGTGCCCCGCCCGGGTACGTCGGCTACGACCAGGGCGGCCAGCTGACCGAGGCCGTGCGGCGCCGCCCGTACTCGGTGGTGCTGCTCGACGAGGTCGAGAAGGCCCACCCGGACGTCTTCGACGTGCTCCTGCAGGTCCTCGACGACGGGCGGCTGACCGACGGCCAGGGCCGGACGGTGGACTTCCGCAACACCATCCTGATCCTGACCTCGAACCTCGGCTCGCAGGCCATCGCCGACCCGTCGCTCGACGAGCGGCAGCGGCGGGACGCCGTGCTCGAGGTGGTGCAGCGGCAGTTCAAGCCGGAGTTCCTCAACCGGCTCGACGACATCGTCGTGTTCCACTCGCTCGGCACCGAGCAACTGACGTCCATTGTGGACATCCAGGTCGGCAGGCTCGCCAAGCGGCTGGCCCAGCGGCGGCTGCACCTGGACGTCACCGACGGCGCCCGCGAGTGGCTCGCCCTCAACGGCTTCGACCCGATCTACGGCGCCCGCCCGCTGCGGCGGCTGGTCCAGTCGGCGATCGGCGACAAGCTGGCGAAGGAGCTGCTCTCGGGCGAGATCCGGGACGGCGACACCGTGCGCGTCGACGCCCCGGAGCTGGAGGCGGGTGACGCGCTGACTGTCACCCGCGTCTGACTGATCGTGAAGGCCACCTCGCCCGAGGTGGCCTTCACGGCTGTCCACAGTGGTTCGTGCCGATTTGTCGACCCGGGAGCGGGGAAAATGCTCCGAATGGGCCCGGCGACACGGGGACCGGCGATCATCCCTCCGGCGTAACAGGCGATACCCTGGCCGACGTGGGTATTCCGGCGTGGATCTGGTTCGTCATCGCGGCCGTCGCCCTGGTGGCGGGGCTGGGGCTGCTCGCCGCCGACCGGGCGAAGGAGGGCTCGCGCAACCGCGAGCGCATGCGCTGGGCGCAGTTGCGCGGCTGGCAGTTCGTCGAGGAGGACGAGCGCCTGCCGCAGCAGTGGGCAGGCGGCGCCATCGGCTACTTCGGCGCGGACGCGGCCGTGAACGTCGTCGCGGGTTCCACCTTCACCTCCGACGGCCGCCGCCCGGTGTTCATCTTCGACATCGAGACCGAGGGGCAGATCCCCGCGGTCGTCGTCGCCGTGCGCTGCAACAAGAAGCACCGGATCCCGATCGAGATGTGGCTGTCCAGCGTCCCGTTCCAGCGTGCGGACATGCCCGAAATGCTCGGCCCGATCGGCGCCCGCTACGCCTTCGCGGACGACGCGGAGGGAGCCCGCGTGGTGATCACGCAGGAGCTCGTCGACGCGGCCGACCAGCTGGGCGGCGACGTCGGCGTGGCCTGGCTGGAGAACGAGTGGGTGCTGGCCAGCGTCGTCCCGACGGCGGGCCCGTCGAGGCTCGAGCGCCTGCTGCGCGACCTGGGCGAGATCGCGGACATCGTCGACCCGTTCGACGAGGACTACGACGCGGGCCGCCACCAGGCGAGCGCCCCGGTCCCGGCCGAGGCCCCGGCGCCCGCTCCGGCCGCGGCTCCGGCCCCGGGCACCCCGGCGGCGGGGACGCCGGTCCAGCAGCCGCCCGCGGACGCGGAGCCGAACCCCAAGCCGAGTGAGAGCTAGAAGCCGAGCAACCGCTGGTCGAGGACGCTGAACGAGCCCGACCGGTCGAGGGTGCCGCGCACCGACGTCGTGCTGCCCTCCGCTTGGACGACGTGGTCCACGCCGAGGTCGCCGCTGATCGAGCCGGCCGGTCCCGCCGGGCCGAGCGACTGGCTCGTCCCCGCCAGTGCCCACGCCGGGCCCAGCTGAGCCCCGGCTTCGTGGTTCTGGCCCAGGTCCAGGACGCCGGTGAGCCGTCCGGCCGCGTACTGGTCGGACGTCGTGCCGACCGCGCCGAGCCGGCCGAGGTCGGCCACCTGACCGGAGGACCGGCGGGCCGCCAGCGCACCGTCGAGGTCGCCGGCGAAGCTGCCGAACAGGCCGGTGTCCAGCTGCTCGGCGTGCTGGCTCAGCACGTCGATCCCGTCGGCGGCCCAGACGCCGTGGCTCATGCCTTCGCCGAGGTCGATCCGGTGCTCGGCGCCGCCGCCGAGGGGCGAGATCGACAGGCTCCGGGACGCGGCTTGGCCGAGCCGCTGGCCGTTCGCGGTGCCCGCGCGGACGTCGCCCCAGCGCAAGGTGTGCCGGCCGGCGCGGGCGAACGACTCGGTTTCCTGCGCCGCGGCCGACGTCCCGGCCTGGCGTTCTTCGCGGTGGGTGATCGCGGACTCGGTCAGGTCCGTGTCGAGCACCGCGCCGGCGATCTCCTTCGCGAGGAAGTCGTGGCGGATCGTGGTCACGGTCTCGCGCACCACCGACGTGCCGTCCTCGCCCGACGTCTCGACGTCGCGCCGGAACGTGCTGTCGTCGCGGTGGTAGAGCGGCAGGGTCAGCTCCGCCGGGCTCGCCAGCGCCGTGGCGGGAGCGGCGAAAAGCAGCACGGCGGGCGCCGCGCCCACGGCGACCTTGGGCAGATAGCCGCTTTTGCGCCTGGTGTGCTTACCCATGCGGCGGACGATACTTCCCCGCCGAATCGAACGCACGTCCGCCCGTGACCAGCGAGTATGTTCACCCACATGACCACCACCACTCTCATAACCGGTGCCACGGCGGGCATCGGCGCGCAGTTCGCGCGCACGCTCGCGGCCGAAAAACATGACTTGGTGCTCGTCGCCCGCGATGCCGCGCGGCTGGAGGCCTACGCCGCTGAGCTGCGGGAAAAGCACGGAGTGGCGGTCGAGGTGCTGCCCGCCGATCTGTCCGAAGTGGACGGACGGACGGCGGTGGAGGAGCGGCTCGCGGCCGGGCCGGTCGACCTCCTGGTGAACAACGCCGGTTTCGGGCTGAACGGCGACTTCTGGACCATCCCGCCGGACGCGCTGCAGCGCCAGCTCGACGTCAACGTCACCGCGGTGCTGCGGCTCACCCGGGCCGTGCTGCCCGGCATGATCGAGCGCGGCCACGGCGAAATCATCCAGGTCAGCAGCGTGGCGGGGTTCTTCAGCGGCCGCGGCTCGACGTACACGGCGAGCAAGAACTGGGTCACGTCGTTCACCGAAGGCATCGCCGCTTCGCTGCCGAAGGGTGTCCGGATGATGGCGCTCTGCCCCGGTTTCACGGCGACGGAGTTCCACGAACGGGCCGGCATCGGCAAACCCGGCCCGAAAATCGCCTGGTTGGGTGTCGAACAGGTGGTCAACGAGGCTCTGGCGGACCTGCGCCGCGGCAAGGTGATCTCCGTGCCGAGCCTGCAGTACAAGGCCGTCGTCGCGCTCGGCGGCCTGCTGCCGCGCGCGGTGCTGCGCCGGATCAGCGGCGGCTTCGGCGGCAAGGGCCGCACCTGAGGGCACTTTCCCGTGAAAGTGCCGCGGTAGGGCTGTCCCCACCTGGAAGACGCACGCGCGCACCAGGGTGATCGCCGGGCCGTCCCCCTAGCGTTTTCCCCATGACAACTGGGTGGCACGAGGCAGCGGACGCGGTCCGGCTGGAAGCCGTGCGCAAGGAGTACGGCGGGGTCGTCGCGCTGGACGGGGTCTCGATCTCGTTCCCCCGCGGCGGGTTCACCGCGGTGATGGGCCCGTCCGGCTCGGGCAAGAGCACGTTCCTGCACTGCGCGGCCGGTCTCGACCGGCCCACGTCCGGCCGGGTCGTGCTCGACGGCCAGGACCTCGACGGCAAGAACGAGACCTACCTGACGAAGCTGCGGCGCGACCGCGTCGGTTTCGTCTTCCAGTCGTTCAACCTGCTCCCGGCGCTGACGGTCGAGCAGAACGTCGTGCTGCCGCTGCAGCTGGCCGGCAAGCGCCCGGACAAGCGGCTGGTGGCCCGGATCCTCAACCACGTCGGGCTCGACGGGCGCCGCAAGCACCTGCCCGGGCAGCTCTCCGGCGGTCAGCAGCAGCGCGTCGCGATCGCGCGGGCCCTGGTCACCGACCCGGCCGTGCTGTTCGCCGACGAGCCGACCGGCGCCCTCGACACGCGCACCGCCGCCGAGGTGCTCGGCCTGCTGCGCGACTCCGTCCGGGCGTCGGGCCAGACGGTGATCATGGTGACGCACGACCCGGTCGCCGCGTCCTACGCCGACCAGGTCGTCTTCCTGGCCGACGGCCGGATCGCCGGGCAGCTGGCCCGGCCGACCGCGGAAGCCGTCGCCGAGCGGATGACCCACCTCGGTGCCTGGGGCCGGGTGGCGGCCTGATGTTCAAGCTCGCCCTGCGGACCCTCCGCCTGCGCAAAGGCGGCTTCCTGGCGACGTTCGTCGCCGTGTTCTTCGGCGCGCTGGTCGTCTCGGCGTGCGGTGGCCTGATGGAGACCGGCATCCGGTCCGAGACGCCGGTGCAGCGGCTGGCCGCGGCGCCGATCGTCGTCGGCGGGCAGCAGACGCTCGAGCTGCCCAAGGAGGACCCGGCGACCCTCGAGCCGGACGACAAGCACAAGTTCGAGAACGCGACCCTGCCCGAGCGCGTCCGGCTCGACGCGGGCCTGGCCGACCGGCTGCGCGCGGTCCCCGGCGTCACGAACGTCGTCGGCGAATACAGCTTCCCCGTCCAGTCCGGCCCGGCGAGCGCGCTCGGGCACGCCTGGGATTCCGCCGTGCTGACGCCGTACACGCTGAAGGGCGACGCGCCGAAGCCCGGCGAAGTCGTCGTCGACGCCGGGCTCGGGCTCGCCGTCGGGGACACGCTGCCGATCGCCGCGCACGGCCGCGTCGGCCAGTACCGGATCTCCGGCACCGCCGAAGCACCCCAGGCCATGCGGGACGCGGCCGTGTTCTTCGCGCCTTCGGACGCGGAGACGCTCTCCGGGCACCCGGGCCGCTTCGACACCATCGGCGTCTTCGGTGGCGATGTCGCTGCCGTGACCGCGGCCGTCGGGGACGCCGGGGTCGTGACGACCGGCCTCGACCGCGGCGCGCTGGAGTTCCCCGAAACAGGCAAGAGCGGCGAGAACCTGATCGTGCTGGCCGCCGTCTCGGGCGGGCTCTCGGCCATGGTCATGGTGTTCGTCGTGGCGGGCACGCTGACCCTGTCGACGCAGCAGCGCCAGCGCGAACTCGCGCTGCTGCGCGCGGTCGGCACGACCCCGCGCCAGCTGCGGCGGATGGTGCTCGGCGAGGCGCTCGTCGTCGGGCTGCTCGCGGTCGGCGCCGCGGTCGCGCTCGGCCCGGTGCTGGCGAAGTGGCTGTTCGGCGAGCTCGCCGACCACCACGTCGTCCCCGACGTGCTGGTGTTCGAGCAGGGCTGGGTGCCGGCGGTGGTCGCCGCGGGTGCGTCGCTGCTGGCCGTCGTCGGTGCGTCCTTCGTGGCGGGACGGCGGGCCTCGCGGATCCGCCCGACCGAAGCCCTCGCCGAAGCCGCCGTCGAGCGGCGCTGGCTGACGCCGATCCGGCTGATCACCGCGATCCTGTGCTTCGGCGGCGGGACGGCGCTCGGCATCGTCACGGTCGCGGTGATGACCGGCCCGGTCGCGGCCAGCACGGCCGGCCCGGCGGTGATGCTGTGGGCGTTCGGGCTCGCGGCGATCAGCCCCGGCGTGACGAAACTGGTGGCCACGCTGCTGAGCGGGCCGGTGCACGCGCTCACCGGCGTCAACGGCCGGGTCGCGCTGCGCAACACCCGCGTCGGCGCGGTGCGGGCGGCCGGCGCGGTCACGCCGATCATGCTCGCGGTCGGCATCGCGACCGCCAACATCTACCTGCAGACCACCCAGGAAGCCGTCTCGAACCAGGCCTACACCGAGGACCTGCGCGCGGACGCGGTCGTGGCCGGCCCGAGCGGGCTCGATCCGTCCGTGGCGGGCCGCGTGCGCGCCGTCCCGGGCGTCGCGAGCGCGTCGGAGTACGTGACGAGCACGGTGTTCGTCGAGAAGCCGTTCGACTCGGGCCAGAACGACGACGGCCGGCCCGCGCTGGGCGTCAGCGAGCTGACCGGGAACGCCGTCGAGGTGCCCTCGGCGTTCGGCCACCACGTCGGCGACACGCTGTCGCTGCGGCTCGGCGACGGCACGCCGGTGGACGTCCGGGTCACCGCCGTCGTCGACCAGCGTCCCGGGTTCGAACAGCTCGTGCTGCCCGCGAGCCTGCTGGCCCCGCACACCACGCTCGGGCTCGCCCCGCAGCTGCTGGTCCGCGCCGCTCCCGGCGTCGACGGGGCAACGCTGACCGCACGCCTGCGCGAGGCGACCGCCGGGCTGCCGGTGTCCGTCGGCGACCGCGGCACGCTGATCGCGGCGCACGCGAAGGGCAACGAGGTCGGCGCCTGGGTCAACTACCTGCTCGTCGGGATGATCATCGCGTACACGGTGATTTCCGTGGTGAACACGCTGGTGACGGCCACCGCGCGACGGCGGCGCGAATTCGGGGTGCAGCGGCTGAGCGGCTTCACCCGCGGCCAGGTGCTGCGGATGGCCGGCGTCGAAGGCGGCTTGATCGCGACCATCGCGGTGCTGCTCGGGACGCTGACCGCGGCGGGCGCGATCGTGCCGTTCTGCCTGGTGGTGACCGGCTCGCCGCTGCCGTCGGGCCCGGTGACCATCTACCTGACGGTGCTGGCGATCGCCGTGGTGCTCGCGCTCGTGGCGATCCTCGTCCCGGCCTGGGCCGCGACGCGCGGGCGTGCGGTCGACGCCACATCCGTCGGTGAGTGAGCCCGGCCGTGTGTAAGACTCACGGCCGTGGCGAACCCCGGGTTGGATCAAGCGGCGAAACTCGAACTGGCCAGGCTGGTCACCGATCTTTCCGTGGTGCACGGAAAAGTGACCCTGGCGTCCGGCAAGGAAGCCGACTACTACATCGACCTCCGGCGGGCGACGCTGCACCACGCGGCCGCGCCGCTGATCGGCAAGCTCCTGCGTCAGCTGACGGCGGACTGGGACTACGTGGCGGCCGGCGGCCTGACCCTCGGCGCCGACCCGGTCGCGCTGGCGATGCTGCACTCGGCGGCGAACGACGGGGTCGTGCTGGACGCGTTCGTCGTCCGCAAGTCGGTCAAGGAACACGGCATGCAGCGGCGCATCGAGGGCATGGAGGTCCGCGGCCAGCGCGTGCTCGCGGTCGAGGACACGTCGACGACCGGCGGAAGCGTGCTGACGGCGGTCGAGGCGCTGCGCGAAGCGGGCGCGAACGTGGTCGGCGTGGTGACGGTCGTCGACCGCGACACGGGCGCGCGCGAGGCGATCGAGAAGGAAGGCCTCGAATACCGGTACGTCCTCGGCAAGGACGACCTCGGCCTGGAGTGAACGTCCACCGGGGCGGATCGCTGGATTCGCCCCGGTGACCGCCGTCACCCAGAATCACTGCGTGACGTTTTCCGCCCGCCGGTGTCCTCCCCTCGAGGAGGTGCCGTGACGACGACTACGCCGCTGGACGACGTGACGCTCGTCAGCCGGGCGCGGGACGGCGATGTCCGGGCGTACGAACAGCTCGTGCTGCGCTACCAGGGCCCGATGTTCCGGCTCGCCGTCAAGATGCTGGCCCACCGCGGCGACGCCGAAGACGTCGTGCAGGAGGTGTTCCTCAACGCCTGGCGCAAGCTCGGCCAGCTGAGCGAGGACGCCGCGTTCGTCGGCTGGCTCTACCGGGCGACCACGAACCGCTGCCTCAACACGATCCGGGCGCGCAAGCCGCAGGCCGACGTCGACCTCGACACCGCCGAGTCGCCCCTGGCCGATCTCCAGCCGGAGCGGGCCGCCCAGGTGAGCGGCCAGCTCGCCGCGTTGAACGCGGCCTTGGAGCAGCTGACGCCCGAACAGAAAGCCTGCTGGCTGCTGCGCGAAGTCCACGGCCGGTCCTACGACGAGATCGGCGCCATCGTCGGCGTGAACGCGACCGCGGTCCGCGGCCGGATCGCGCGCGCCCGTGCCCAGCTGGCGGAGGTGATGAAGCCGTGGCGATGACGGGCTACGAGCTGCCCTGCGAACGCGATGTCGAGCAGGTGTGGGAGCGGCTCGACGCGGTCGCCGACGAGCACGAGCTCAGCTGCCCGCACTGCGGGGCCGCGCGCGAGAGCCTGCTGGCGCTGCGCGAGGCGACCACCGAGCTGGCCGCCGAGGAGGACGCGCCGTCGCCGGACCTGTTCGGGCGGATCATGTCGGCGGTGCGGGCCGAGGTGCGGCGCGGCTCGACGGTGCGCCTGCCGACTCCGGAACCCGGGTTCGTCGAGGTCAGCGAGCAGGCGGTGGCGGCGGTGCTGCGGTACGCGGCCGACACGGTCGACGGCGTCCGGGCGCGGCGGTGCCGGGTGCGGACCGGGCCGGACGGCGTCGAGGTGGAACTGACCCTCGCGGTGAGCCTGCGGACCGTCGCGGGCGGGGCCACGCTGGCGAAGGTGCGGGAGCGGGTGACCGCGGCGGCCACGGCCCGGGTGGGCCTGACGCCGGCGAAGCTCGACCTGCTCGTGGAAGACATCTTCGAGGAAGACGCCGGGGAGCCAGGGCCATGAGCGTTGACTACGTGATCGCCGACCCGGTGATCGCCGGGGTGGCGGCGCGGGCGGCGATCGCCACGCCGGGTGTGGTGCGGCTCGAACCGGGCCTGCGCGGCCTGGTGACGGCGTGGACGCGTGCGGCCCGCGGGCGCTGGAAGGGGCTCGACCCGGCGCCGTCGGACGGTGTCCGGGTCCGGACCGCCGACGGCCGGCTGACGGTCGAGATCGACCTGGTCACGGCCGGGGCCGACCAGGCGGCGGCGGTCGGCCGGGCCGTCCAGCGCTCGGTGACGCGGTTCGTGGCCGAGCAGACCGGCTTGGCCGTCGACGAGGTGTGGGTGTCCATTCTGGACATCGAGCCGGAAGCCCGGTGACCGCGGCCGAAGCCGTCGAGCGGATCGTCGGCGCTCTCGCGCAGGTGAACGGCCTCCGCCCGGCGACCCCGGCGGTGCCGATGGGCCGGGACGGCACGGCGGTCGACGTGACGGCGGAGCGCGTCGAGATCCGGCTGATCGCCACGCGGCTGCCGATCCCGCCGCTCCTGGACCAGGCCGCCGAGGCGGTGCGGCCGGTGCTGGCGGGAACCGCGTGGGCGAACGCCCGGCTGCGGCTGGTCGTCACCGATCTCGACGGCGCCGCATTCGGCTGAGCGCGAAATCGCGCAGCCGCGGTGAGGGCCCGGGCGTACCGTCGAGCGCATGGACGAGCCGTCGAAGCCCGGCGAGCCGCCGGAACCCCACCGCCCCCGCGACCCGAACCGGACGAAACCGGACGGCGCGCCGGACCAGTACCCGCACGAGGAACCGACGCAGTACCCCGGCAAGCGGCCACCGGAATTCCCACCGGGCGTAACCCCTCCGTCACCGCGCCAGTGAACGGGTTGCTCTGCTGGGTTGAACATCACACGGATGGGCACTAATAGGAGGGGACAACTGCGGTCGGCGGAGTAAAGTCGCTGGTAGGGGGATTGGTGGAGGGGGTGCGATGGCGAAGTTCCTGGCCGACGTGACCATCGTCGTGCACATCCTGGCGCTGCTGCTCATCGGTTTCGGCGGCTTCGTCGCGTGGCGCTGGCCGAAGCTGATCTTCATCCACATGCTCGGACTGGCCTGGGGCATCCTGGTCAACGTGGCACCCGTGGCGTGCCCGTTTACCGCGCTGGAGAACTACTTCCGGCACCAGCAGGGCCTCGGCGATCTGCCCGGCGGCTTCAACGCCTACTACCTCTACGGCACGGTCTTCCCGCAGTCGTGGCTGCCGGCCATCGGCATCGGCGCGATCGCGGTGGTCGCCTACTCCTACGTCGGCGTCTACCACCGCTGGCGCCACCGCCACGACGAGGAAACCCACGTGCGTCCCGTCCACCTCGGCTGAGCGAGAATCACCGGGTGAACACAACACCCGGACCCACCGAGTGGGTGAGCCGCGAAGAGGTCGGCGTCGGCCCGTGGCCGGGTGAGTGGCCCGCGGACGAGCGGTACGACCCCGAGCTGCTGCGCGACGGCGACCGCCGCAACGTCGTCGACGCCTACCGCTACTGGCGCCGTGAGGCCATCGTGTCCGATGTGGACAGCCGACGGCACCCGTTCCACGTCGCGATCGAGAACTTCCAGCACGACCACAACATCGGCACCGTCGTCCGCACGGCCAACGCCTTCGCCGCGGCCGAGGTGCACATCGTCGGCCGCCGCCGCTGGAACCGGCGCGGAGCCATGGTGACCGACCGCTACCAGCACCTGCGCCACCACGACGACGTCGGCGGCCTGGTCGCCTTCGCGGCCGAGCACGGCCTGGCCGTCGTCGCGGTGGACAACACGCCGGGCTCGCAGCCGGTCGAGACGGCCGAGATCCCGCGCGAATGCGTGCTGCTGTTCGGCCAGGAAGGACCCGGGCTTTCCGCGGAGGCGCAGGAAGCCGCGTCGCTGGTCGTGTCGATCGCGCAGTTCGGCACGACCCGCTCGATCAACGCCGGGGTCGCGGCCGGGATCGTCATGCACGCCTGGATCCGGCAGCACGCCGATCTCGGCCGCGCCTGGTGACGGCTACAGGCCCCAGCCCCAGCGCAGCTGGGCGACGCCCGTCGCGTTGTTGACCTCCAGGCCGCTGCCGCTCTGCCGCGTGATCGAGTACGTGTCGCCGGACCGCAGGCCGGGCCAGTAGACGACGCCCATCTGCCGGGAGCGCGCCAGGTCGGTGGTGGCGGCGAAGTACGCGGTGAAGTTGTTGCCGTCCTGGTGGCCGGCGGAGTAGTCCAAGCCGGTCGTCATCGGGGCACCGGCCTCGTCGATGATCGTGCGGGAGGAGTACGACCCGAGCCGGTTGCTGAGGTTCGCCGTCCAGGCCGAGCGGGTCGTGTCCGAAGCCCAGAAGCCGTAGAAGTGCAGCGACAGCAGCGTGCCGTTCAACGCGCTCGCCGCGCCGACCCCGGTGACGTTGTCGTTGTAGCCGGTGCCGCTGATCAGCACCCGGCCGCGCGGGATGTTCGAGTGCCGGGACAGCCAGGTGGAGCAGAGGGACACCCAGTCGTTGAGGCGGTAGCCGAAGGGCTCGTTCATCGGCTCGAAGTACACGTTGGCGTTGCCGCCGTAGTCGGCGGTGACCTTGTCCCACATGGTGTTCCAGGCGTTCGTGTCGTCGACGAAGCCGTCCTTGTTCGCTTCCCAGTAGCCGAAGATGACCTTCATGCCGTGGGACAGCGCCGAGTCCGCGGCGCCCTTGTACCGCCCCCACCAGTCGGAGTTGACGCTCTGCGGGTTGATCGGCAGCCGGACGGTGTTCGCGCCCAGCTTCTGCTGGAAGCCGGTGATGATGCCGTCGGCCTTGCCGCGGACGCTGTCGTAGCTGTCCCCGGCGGTGAGGCCGGTCGGGATCACCCAGCCGTCCACGTAGTTGTCGCGGGCATCGGCCCAGTTGACGCCGCGGAAGGCGTTGGTCGCGGCCGCGGCTTCGTGCGGGACGGCGAAGAGGGGAACGAGCAGGAGAGCGAGCAGGCAGTGACGAAGACGGGCCATGCGAACTCCGATGTTCACGTAAACATGCCGGTCGCAGAATCCTTGACGGCTCGCCGCGGTGTCAAGGCTCAGGCGGGGGCGACCTCGACGGGAATGCCGTTCAACACCGACGTTCCGGAGGGCCTGTCCAGAAATGTCTCATCCGTGAGGAGGTTCGAGTTCACGCCGGGGTTCGCGCGTGCCACCCGCGTTCGCGAGCCGTCGGCGTCGTGGCCCCAGCCGTGCGGGATGCTCACCACGCCCGGCCGCACCTCGTCGGTGACCTCGACCGGGACCTGCAGCTTTCCGGCGCGGGAGGTGACCGAGGCGAGGCCACCGTCGGTGAGGCCGAGGCGCGTCGCGTCGGCGGGGTGGACCTGCACCGTGCACCGGTTGCCGCCGCGGACCAGCGGGGCCAGGTTGTGCATCCACGAGTTGTTCGAGCTCAGGTGCCGCCGCCCGATCAGCACGAGCCCGTCGTCCGCCGTCTTCGCGAGTTCTTCCCGCAGCCGCGGGACGTCCGCGACGATCGGCTCGGGTGCCAGCTCGATCCGCCCGGACGCGGTGCACAGCACCTCCGGGATCCGCGGCTTCAGCGGCCCGAAGTCCACCCCGTGCGGCGCGGCCTCGAGGTCGGCGAGCGTGACGTCGTACGGCCCGGCGCGCAGCATCAGGTCGACCAGGCGGGCGGGTCCGGTCCGGTCGTGGGTGACCTCCAGGCCCGCGCGGCGGGCGACGTCGGCGGCGACGAAGTCGTCCAGCGCCGCGACGTCGGCCTCCGGGCCCTGACCGGCGACGATGCCGGTGAGCCGGAGCATGGTTTCCCACTCCTGCGGCAGCGCCGAGGGGAGCGTCGCGGGGGTCCAGTTGGCGACGTTGCGGATGGACAGCTGGTAGAAGGCCAGGTCGAAGTGCGGGCGTTCGAGCGGCGACGGACCGGGCAGGATGACGTCGGCGTGGCGGGACGTCTCGTTGAGGTAGACGTCGACCGAGATCATGAAGTCGAGGGTGTCGAGCGCCGCGGCCAGGCGTCCGGCGTTCGGCGTGCTCAGGCAGGGGTTGCCGCTGACCGTGATCAGCGCGCGGACCTGGCCCTCGCCCGGGGTTTCGATCTCGTCGGCGAGGGTCGCGACCGGCAGTTCGCCGACGACCTCGGGCAGGCCGCGCACGCGGCTGTGCCAGCGCCCGACGGCGAACGGCCGCCGGTTCCCGGTGGGCTGGCACGCGGCCAGCGGGAACATCGCGCCGCCCGGGGTGTCGAGGTGGCCGGTGAGCACGTTGAGGACGTCGACCAGCCAGCTCGCGATGGTGCCGAAGGCCTGGGTGGTGGTGCCGATCCGGCCGTAGACCACAGCGTTGTCCGACGTCAGCTCCCGGGCCATCCGGCGGATCTCGCCGGCGCCGATGCCGGTGTGCGGCGCGACGGCGTCCGGGGTGAACGGCCGGGCCAGCTCGCGGACGTCGTCGAGGCCGTCGAGGTGTTCTTCCAGACGCCCCGGCGCCACGAGGTCTTCCGCGAAGAGGACGTTGACCAGCGCGAACAGCAGCAGTGCGTCGGTGCCGGGCCGGATGGCGTGGTGCTCGTCGGCGAACTGGGCGGTGCGCGTGCGGCGCGGGTCGACGACGACGATCTTGCCGCCGCGGTCCCGGATCCCGCGCAGCCGCCCTCGGATGTCCGGCGCGGTCATCAGGCTGCCGTTGGAGACGAGCGGGTTGGCGCCGAGGATCAGCAGGTGCCGCGTCCGGTCCAGGTCGGGGACGGGGATGGCGAGCGGGTCGCCGAACATCGTGCCGGCGGAGAAGTGCTTCGGCAGCTGGTCGACGGAGGTCGCGCTGTAGAAGTTCTTGGTGCCCAAGGCTTTGTAGAGCACGCGGCCGTAGAGCGTCAGCGCGATGTTGTGCACGCCGGGGTTGCCGGCGTAGACCGCGACGGCGTCCCGGCCGTGCTGCTCGAGGATCGGCGGCAGGCGGCGGGCGATCTCGTCGTAGGCCTCCTGCCAGCTGACCTCGACGAACTCACCGTCGCGCTTGAGCAGCGGGGCGATCAGCCGGTCGGGGTCGTGGTGCAGTGCGCCGAGCGACGCCCCCTTGGGACAGATGTACCCGCGCGAGAAGACGTCCTGCTCGTCACCTCGGACGCGCGTGACCTGCTGGTTCGCGTCGAGCGTCACTTCGAGACCGCAGGTGGCTTCGCACAGCGGGCAGGTGACGTGGGCCGTCGTCATGACCACCGAACATACCGAGCGGTATGTCGATGGGCAAGGCACGATTGCGTCATGGACGTCTCGGCCGCGGAACACGCGGTGACTTCGCGCCACCTGCGCCGGGTGTGGGCCCTGCCCGGCACGGTCCTGGGCCGCAGCCGCTGGCCGGCGGCGATGGATCAGCGGGTGCACTGGCACTGGAACTACTGGTGGCAGGCGCACCTGCTGGACACCCTGGTCGACGCCCAGCTGCGTGCTCCTTCTTCCGGCCGGCTCGCCTTGATCCGGTCCTTCGTGCGTTCGGTGCGGTTGCGCAACTTCGGCAAGTGGACCAACGACTACTACGACGACATCGCGTGGCTGGGCCTTGCGCTGCAACGGGTTTCCGCATTGGGGATCGACGTCGGCCCGGCGCTGGCGGCGATCGACACGCAGTTGCTGTCGGGCTGGACGTCAGCCGCGGGTGGCGGCATCTGGTGGCGCCGCGGCGACGACTTCAAGAACGCCCCGGCCAACGGCCCGGCGGCGATCTTCCACGCCCGATCGGGGAATCTCTCCCGGGCTCGCGAGATGACTGCGTGGCTGACGTCCACTTTGGTCGATCCGTCGTCCGGCTTGGTCTGGGACGGGATCCGGGCGGACACGGGCGAGCTGGTGAAGCACATTTACACGTACTGCCAAGGTGTCTACCTCGGTGCTTGCCTGGAACTGTCCTTAGTGGACGACGCGGCCCGGACCGTGCGGGCGGTCGCGGAGCACGTCGCGCCGGGAGGGGTCATCCGCGGCCAAGGCGGCGGCGACGGCGGCCTGTTCGCGGCGATCCTGGCCCGCTATCTGGCGTTGGCGGCACGCTCTCTGCCCGGTCCGGAGGCGGCGACGGCCCGGTCGCTGGTGCTGACATCGGCGGAGGCGTGCTGGTCGGGCGCGGCTGATGCGCCGGAGGGGCCGCTGTTCAGCGCGTACTGGGACCGCCCGGCGCCGTGGCCGTTGCCGGAGGACGCACCCGAGCGGGACCTGTCGGTCCAGGTGGGCGGCTGGATGCTCCTGGAAGCCGCGGCGACGCTGTCACCAGACGTCGCCGGCCCGCCAGTCGGCGGTTAGCCCGCCGTCGAGGTCCAGGGGCACCCGGCCGGGGAACACGTACACGCCGCCGTCCTCGTCCGCGGTGCGCCGGATGCCCGATGGCGTGAGCGCGAAGGTCGGTCCGCGCCACCGCTGCCAGCCCCGGCCCTCGTACAGCGCCACCGCCTCCTCCGAAGCGCTCAGCGCGCCGAGGTCGTAGCCGGGCAGCAGCCGTTCCAGCGCGGTCATCAACGCGCTCGCGTGCCCCCGCCGGCGTTGGTCCGCGCGAACGGCCACGCCTTCGACGTACCCGGCTCGGAGCACGCGCTCGCCGTGCAGCAGCCGTCGTTGGACGAGCGCGGCGTGGCCGACGAGCTCGGTGCCGTCGAAGGCGAGGGCGTGCGTGCCACCGAGGGCGTTCTCCCAGTCGGTGTCCGCGAACTCGCCCTCGAACGCGTCGTCGAGCAGGGCGCGGGTGGCTTCGGGCAGGTCGGCGGTGTGCGCGAGGCGGATCACCGCCCCAGTATCAGCACCCGCAGGAAGCGCCGTGGAGGAGTTTCGGGGTCAGCCACACCGACTCCGGGGGCCGGTCCGGGTCCGCCATACGCGACATCAGCAGCTGGACCGCCCGGCGGCCCAGGTCCGCGATCGGCTGGACCAGCGTCGTCACCGCCGGGCTCACCCGCCGCGCCCAGTCCATGTCGCCGTAGCCCACCACCGCCAGCTCCGAACCGATCCGGATGCCCCGGCGGTGGGCCTCGTACTGGACGCCGACTAGCATCGCCTCGTCCGCCACCACCAGGGCCGTCGGGGAGGGCCAGCCGTCCAGGAGCTTGGCCGTCGCGCGAGCCGCGCCGCCCGAGGTCGACAGCCCGCACTCCACCAGCTCGCGGTTGAAGCGCAGGCCCGCCTGCTCCAGCCCGAGCCGGTAGCCGCGGACGCGCTCGCGGCTGACCTCGAGGCCGTCGTCGCCCGAAATCAGGCCGATCTTCCGGTGCCGCCGGTCGGTGAGGTGGCGGACCAGCGACGCCACCGCGTGCACGTTCTCCGTGCCCACCTGGTCGACGTCGTTGCGCGCGGCCACGCGGTCCACCAGCACCGTCGGCACACCCATCCGGACCAGGCCGTTGATCACCGCTTCGTCGCCGGCCGAAGGCACCAGCAGCACGCCGTCCACCAGGTCCGCGCGCAGTGCGCGCACCACTGCGGCTTCTTCGCCCACGGTGTCTTCGGTGTCCGCCAGCACGACGTCGCAGCCCGCCTGCGCCGCGGCCGCCCTGATCGCGCGCAGCAGTTCGCCGGAGTACGGGTGCGTGTCGACACCCATCGCGACGCCGATCCGGTAGGTGACCGGGGGGTCCCACAACCGGAGGTCCGGCGAAAGTGCGGTCATAAGCCCTCGCAGACGCTCAGCGGCAACGTATCCGCTGAACGGCCGTACGGAGGTGTCAGGAACCCAGATTCACTGAAGTGAGTGAACCGGTGGGCAGCCGCACGACTCACGGTGACGCAGGGTGGGTGCCAGCCGGACCGTTTCGGCCTTGCGCGCCGGGTCGTTGATCCGGGCCAGCAGCAGCCGCACCGCCTGGCGGCCGATCTCCTCGATCGGCTGCGCCATCGTCGTCAGCGGCGGATCGACCAGGTCCGCCCACTCGACGTCGTCGTAGACCACCACCGGCAGGTCCCGCCCGATCCGCAGCCCGCGCCGCCGGGCCTCGTGCAGCACCCCGACCATCATGCTGTCGTTGCCGACGACCAGCGCCGTCGGCGGCTCGGGCAGGGCCAGCAGCGTGCTCAACGCCAGCGCGCCGCCCTCGCGCGAGGAGTTCCCGCAGGCCACGAGGTCCGACGACCAGGTCAGCCCGGACCGCCCGAGCCCCAGCCGGTAGCCGAGCACGCGCTCCTCGCTGGTCGACAGCCCGGGCACGCCGCTGATCATCCCGATCCGCCGGTGCCCGAGCGTCGCGAGGTGCGCGGTCAGCGCCGACGTCGCCTGGATGTTCTCCGACCCGACCTGGTCGACGTCGGTGCGGGTGGACAGGCGGTCGATCAGCACGGTCGGGACGTCGAGGGACACCAGCTCGCCGATCACCGGGCCGTCGCCGGGCGCCGGGGTGATGAGCAGGCCGTCGACGCGACGGGAGCGCAGCGCCCGCACGGTGTCACGCTCCGTTTCCGCCGCGTCGTGCGTGTCCGCCAGCAGGACGGTGTAGCCGTGCAGCGACGCCTCGCGCTCGATGGCCTGCATCAGCGTCGCGAAGTACGGGTTGGCCACCAGCGAGATCGCCATCCCGATCGACCGGGTGCCCCCGGTGACCAGCGAACGCGCGATCGCGTCGCCGGTGTAGCCGGTCGCCTCGATCGCCCGCAGCACCGCCGCCTTGGTGTCCTCGGCGACCGCGCGCGTCCCGTTCACCACGTGCGAGACGGTCGTGATCGAGACGCCCGCGAGCTCGGCGATGTCCCGCTGAGTCGGCCGCGAAGACTTCGATGAGGGCATCCCGATCCTTTCCGGCAAGCGTTTGCGCAAACGCTTGCGCGCCGAGAGCAGTCTGTCTACCTTCCCGACCATCGGCAAGCCTCGACACGAACAAAGGCTGGGAAACCATGAGACAGCGAAGTCTCACCGCGCTCACGCTGGCCGCCGTCCTCGCCGCGACGACCGGGTGCACGGTCGAGCGCCACTGGGGTGGCAACACCAACACGGGCGGGAGCGGCAAAGCCAAGGTCGGCCTGGTCACCAAGACCGACACCAACCCCTACTTCGTGGAACTCCGCAACGCCGCCAGAGCGGCCGCGCAGGCCAACGGCGCCGACTTCAGCGCGCTGGCCGGCCAGTTCGACGGCGACAACGACGGCCAGGTCCGCGCCATCGAGAACCTCCGCCAGCAGGGCGCGAACACCATCCTCATCACGCCCAGCTCGTCGACCGGCGTGCTCAAGGCGATCAAGGACGCCCGCGACGCCGGGGTCCTGGTCATCGCCCTCGACACCGCCACCGAGCCGGCCGACGCCGTCGACGCCACCTTCGCCACCGACAACTTCGCGGCCGGCGAGCAGCAGGGCGCCTACGTCAAGGCCGCGCTCAACGGTGTTCCGCCCAAGCTGCTGATGGTCGACGGGACCGCCGGCAGCACGGTCGACACCCAGCGGCACGGCGGGTTCCTCAAGGGCATCGGGCTCACCGACGGCTCGCCGGAGATCAAGGGCCACACCGCGGCCAACGGCGACCAGAGCCTGGCCCAGCAGGGCATGGAGAACCTGCTGCAGCGCAGCACCGACATCAACGCCGTCTACTCGATGAACGAGCCGATGGGCCGCGGCGCGTACGCGGCGCTCAAGGCCCGCGGGCTGACGAACCAGATCGTCATGGGCTCGATCGACGGCGGCTGCGAAGGCGTCCAGAACGTCAAGGACGGCCAGTTCGCCGCCACCGTCATGCAGTTCCCGAAGAAGATGGCCGAGCAGGGCGTGCTCGCCGCCGTCGAATACGCCAAGACCGGCAAGAAGCCGTCCGGGTTCGTGAACACCGGATCGGCTGTGATCACCGACAAGCCCCTGCCCGGCATCGAGAGCCACGACTCCGCCTGGGGCCTGCAGAACTGCTGGGGAGGTTCGAAATGACGACGGCAGTGGCAACGAAGGACCGTGAATCGCTCGGCGACTTCCTGCTCCGCGCGCCCGCGGTCGGCCCGGCGCTGGCGCTGGTCGTCGCGATCGTGGTGTTCTCGCTCGCCACGGACACGTTCTTCGACCTCGACAACCTGTCCACGGTGGTCCAGCAGTCGCTGGTCGTCGGAACGCTCGCGCTGGGCCAGACGCTCGTCATCCTCATCGCGGGCATCGACCTGTCCAACGCGGCCTCGATGGTCGTCGCGACGCTGATCATGGCGAAACTCGCCGCCGCGGGCACGAACGGCTTCGTCGCGCTGCTCGCCGGGGTGGTGCTGACGATCATCGTCGGCATCTTCATCGGCGGGCTCGCGACGCGGATCAAGCTGCCGGCGTTCATCATCACGCTCGGCACGTTCACCATGCTGACCGCGGTGTCGAAGCTGATCGCCGGCGGCCAGGCCGTGCCGGTCACCGACGGGCTGCTGCAGTGGCTCGGCACCAAGCGCTACCTGTTGGGCGGCATCCCGATCACCTACGGCATGACGCTGGCGCTGCTGATGTACCTCGGCATCTGGTACGCGCTGACGAAAACCGCGTGGGGCAAGCACGTCTACGCGGTCGGCAACGCGCCGGAGTCCGCGCGGCTGTCCGGGATCAAGGTCAACCGCACGGTGCTCTCGGTGTACATCGTGGCCGGCCTGACCTTCGGCATCGCCGCCTGGCAGGCGCTCGGCCGGACGCCGAACGCCGACCCGAACCAGTTCCAGCTCGGCAACCTCGACTCGATCACCGCCGTCGTCCTCGGCGGCACGAGCCTCTTCGGCGGCCGCGGTTCGGTGCTCGGGACGCTGATGGGCGCGCTGGTCGTGGCGGTGCTGCGGTCCGGGCTGACGCAGATGAACGTCGACGGCAACTACCAGGACCTCGCCACCGGCGCCCTGCTCATCGCCGCCGTCGTGGTGGACCGGATCGCGAGGAGGCAGCAGCAGTCATGACCGAACCGATCCTCCAGGCCCGCGGCCTGGTCAAGCGCTACGGCCGGGTGACCGCCATCGACGGCGCCGACTTCGACCTGCTGCCCGGCGAGGTGCTCGCCGTGGTCGGCGACAACGGGGCCGGGAAGTCGTCGCTCATCAAAGCTCTGTCCGGTGCGGTGGTCCCGGACGAAGGCGAGATCAAAGTGGACGGTCGGACCGTCCACTTCAAGTCCCCTTTGGACGCCCGGCACTACGGGATCGAGACGGTCTACCAGGACCTCGCCGTCGCGCCCGCGCTCGACATCGCGTCGAACATGTTCCTGGGCCGGGAAAAGCGGCTCAAGGGGCCGCTCGGGCTGTTCCGCAAGCTCGACACCGCCACCATGCGGGCGGAGGCGCAGCGGATCCTCGACGAGCTGGGCATCAACATCAAGTCGATCAGCCAGCCCGTGGAGACGCTCTCCGGTGGCCAGCGCCAGGGTGTCGCGGTGGCCCGCGCGGCCGCGTTCGGCACCAAGGCCGTGATCATGGACGAGCCGACCGCCGCTTTGGGTGTCGCCGAGTCCGGCAAGGTGCTCGACCTGATCGGCCGGATCCGCGACCGCGGCCTGCCGGTGGTGCTGATCAGCCACAACATGCCGCACGTGTTCGACATCGCCGACCGCATCCACGTGCACCGCCTCGGCAAGCGCGTCGCGCTCGTCTCGCCGAAGACGCACTCGATGAACCAGGTCGTCGGCCTGCTCACGGGCGCGTTGCGGCTCAACGAGAACGGTGAGGTCGAAGAAGCCGGGGCGACCCACGTGGCCGGTTTGAAGTGAAGGTGCTGCTGGCGGGTTTGTGCACAGTGGACCTGGTCCAGCGGGTCGAAGAGCTGCCGGCGCCGGGCGAGAAGGTGCAGTCGCTGCAGGTGGACGTCGCCGCGGGTGGGCCCGCGACGAACGCCGCGGTGACGGCGGCCGCGCTCGGCGCCGAAGCGACCCTGCTGACCGTCCTCGGTGCCCACCCGCTGGCGGCCCTCGCCCGCGCCGACCTGGAAGCCCACGGCGTCCGGCTGATCGACCTGGCCCCCGACCTGCCCGGCCCGCCACCGGTCAGCGCGGCCACCGTCCGCGACCGCGACGGCGAGCGCACCGTCGTCTCCCGCAACGCCGGAGGGCGGCACTTTCCCGGGAAAGTGCCCCTTTTGGCAGCGGATGTCATTTTGCTGGACGGGCACTATCCGGAACTCGCGCTGGCGGTCGCGAAGGGCGCGGAGGCCCCGGTGGTGCTCGACGCCGGGAGCTGGAAACCCGTGCTCGACGAGCTGCTGCCCCTGGTCGACGTGGCCGCGTGCTCCGCGCACTTCACCGCGCCGGAGCCCGGACTGCACGAGCGCGGCGTCCCCACCGTCATCACCACGGCGGGGCCCCGCCCGGTGCGCTGGTCCACTGCGGACGGCGGCTCGGGTGAGGTGCCTGTTCCCGCGGCGGAAGCGCGGGACACACTAGGGGCGGGCGACGTCTGGCACGGCGCGCTCGCCGTGGCCGTGGCCCGCGAACGGACGGTGACGGACCGGATCCGCTTCGCCAACGAGGTGGCCGCCGAACGGGTGCGGCATGTGGGACCGCGGTCGTGGACGACCGCGATCGCAGGAAGGAACAGGACATGACGGCGTTCGACGACCTGCTGGCCAGGGCCGAGGGGCTGACCGTGCGCGGGCAGCGCAACGTGCTCGGGATCGTGGGCGCGCCCGCGTCCGGCAAGACCACGCTCGCCTGGGCGCTGGCCAACGCGCTCGGCTCGCGCGCGGCGGTGGTCGGCATGGACGGGTTCCACCTCGCGCAGGTCGAGCTGCGCCGGCTGGGTCGCACCGAGCGCAAGGGCGCCCCGGACACGTTCGACGCCGCGGGCTACTACCACCTGATCCGCCGCCTAGCCGAAGGCCGCGAAACCGTGTACGCGCCGGAGTTCCGCCGCGAGATCGAGGAGCCCATCGCCGGGGCCGTCGCGGTCCCGCCGGAGGTCCAGCTGGTGATCACCGAGGGCAACTACCTGCTGCTCCCGGACGACCCGTGGAGCGCGATCCGGCCGCTGCTCACCGAGGCCTGGTTCCTCGCCCCGGACGAGCCCGAGCGCATCGAGCGGCTCGTGTCGCGCCACCGCCGCTACGGCCGTTCGCTGGTCGAGGCCCGGCAGCGCGCGCTCGGCTCGGACCAGCGCAACGCCGACCTCATCTCGCAGACGCGCGACCGCGCGGACCTGGTGCTGGAGAACCTGCCGCTGGCCAACTTCGCGATCTGATGCTCATCGTCACCGGCGGCAGCCGGGGCATCGGCGCGGCGATCTGCACCCTGGCCGCCGCCCGGGGCCACGACGTCGTCGTCAACTACTCGGGTGACCCCGCGCCCGCCGAAGCCGTGGCCGAGCAGGTGCGGGTGGCGGGCCGGCGGGCGCTGGCGTTCCGCGCGGACGTCTCCGACGAGGACGACGTCCGCGCGCTGTTCGACGCGGCCGCCGAGCTGGGGCCCGTCACCGGCCTGGTCAACAACGCGGCGATCGTCGGCAACACCCCGGGGCGGCTCGAGGACTACGAGGTCGACGTCGTCCGGCGCACCCTCGACGTGAACGTGACGGGGGTGTTCCTCTGCTGCCGCGAGGCGGTCCGCCGGATGTCCACCCGCCACGGCGGCGACGGCGGCGCGATCGTCAACATCTCCTCGACGGCCGCACGCACCGGCTCGGCCGGCGAGTGGGTGCACTACGCGGCGTCGAAGGCGGCCGTGGACACGCTGACCCTGGGGCTCGCGCAGGAAGTCGCGGCGGACGGCATCCGCGTCAACGCGGTCCGGCCCGGCATGATCGACACGGGCCTGCACGCGGCCGCGGGCATGCCGGACCGGATGGCGAGGTACGCGCCGCAGATTCCACTGGGCCGGCCAGGTCAGCCGGCGGAAATCGCCGAGGCGGTGTTGTTCCTGCTGTCGAGCGCGTCGTCGTTCACGACGGGCGCGATCCTGGAGGTCGGCGGCGGTCGGTGACCACTCGGGCACCGTCCGGCGTTCCCGGGTGACCTTCGGTCACCGGCGTCCGTCTGCTGGGACGGCCGGAGACGGCGAGATCACGATTGGCCGGGGAATTGGTCACCTCGGTTTCGGCGGTCGAACGCTGTGCAACTCTGAGGGGCCGCACCGAGAAAGGACGGCTTCGGAAGCCATGGCCAAACTCATGTCCGTGCACCACCTCGCGCTCACCGTGACCGACGTGGACCGCAGCGTGCCGTGGTACGTGCGCGTTCTCGATCTCGAAGAGGTCACCCGGCGGGAAGAGCCGGACACGGGCCTGCGCAAGGTCGTGCTGCGCTCCGCCGGGGACGAGTTCTCCGTGGTCCTGGTGCAGCACGCGGACACCGGCCGCCGCGGTTTCGACGAACGGCGCACCGGCCTCGACCACGTGGCCTTCCGGGTGCATTCGGCCGCTGAGCTGGCCGAATGGGAGAACCGGCTGCAGGAGTTCGGCGTGCACTACCAGGACGCGGCGCCGTCACGCACCTTCGAAGGCTCGCGGGTCGTCGTGTTCCGCGACCCGGACGGCATCCAGCTGGAGATCTGGGCCGACCCGGAGCTCTGAAGCTCAGGCCCGGGCGTCGTCCCGCTCGTCGACCGGGCGGCGCATCTCCTGGCGGTACCGCAGCACGCCGTACCCGGTGCCGACCACGAAGAACGCGACGCTGACCCACAGTGCCGCCGTCTTCAGCCACGGCAACGCGTCCAGCAGCCCCGCGCCGTAGTACCCGAGCAGGACCAGCGTCGGCACCCACAGCAGGCCACCCAGCGCCGTCGCCGCCATGAACCGGCGCGGGTCCATCCGGGCCGCGCCCGCGATCAGCGGGGCCAGCGTGCGGATCCACGGGATCCACCGTGCCGCCACGATCGCGAAGAAACCCCTGCGGTCCAGGAACCGCTGCGCTCGTTCGAGAGCCTGCCGGTTCAGCACCTTGCCGTCGCGCCGCGCGATGAGCTTCGTCCCGCCGGTGCGGCCGATGTAGTAGCCGATCTGGTTGCCCAGGACCGCGACGATCAGCGCGGCGCCCGACAGGAACCACGCGTTGGCGTCCGAACCGTGCTGGGCCAGCACCACGCCCGCCCCGAACAGGAGCGAGTCGCCGGGCAGGAACAGCCCGATGATGAGCGCGCACTCGACCAGCACGAAGCTCAGCACGATCACCCAGACGAGCAGCGGGCCGGCGGTGTCCAGCCAGCTCACGCCGACGCCCGCGGCCTCGATGCTCACGACGTTCACACCGCGAGGGTACGTGGCCCGGGTGAACGGCCCACGGCTAACGGTCAAATCGAGCGGTCCGGATTATTCAGGTGCTACGAACGGTGAAGGCCCCCTCACCCAGCGGTGAGGGGGCCTTCGGAAGGACCATCTCAGAACTGCGGCAGCGTTTCGCCCTGCACCGCTTCGACGTCCAGCTCGATCTTCACCGTCGTGCCGACCGCCGCGACCCCGGCCCGGACCATCGCGCTGTAGTTGATCGCGAAGTCGTTCCGGTGCAGCGTCGTCTCGGCGTGGAACGCGACGCGCACGCCGCCCCACGGGTCCGGGCCCCAGCCGCCGTAGGTCAGCTCGAGCTCGACCTCGCGGCGCTCGCCGTGCAGCGTCAGCTCGCCCAGCAGCGTCCACGAGTCCGCGCCGCGCTGGCGCAGTCCGGTGCTGGTGAACGTGATCACCGGGTGCACGTCGACGTCGAGAAAGTCCGGCGAGCGCAGGTGGTCGTCGCGCATCCGGATGCCGGTGTCGATGCTCGCCGCCTTGATCTCGGCGTGCACCGACGACCGCTCGGCCGGGCGGCCGATCTCGATGCGGCCGGAGACGTCCGGGAACCGCGCCTTGATGCTCGCGATGCCCAGGTGCCGTGCGGTCGCGACCACCGACGAGTGCATCGGGTCGATCACCCACGGCCCGGCGGGCGGCAGCTCGATCGCCTCGGCCACCGGGGCCAGCACGACGTCGCCGAGCGAGCCGCTGCCGTCCGAGGCGATCTGGGCCGTCCGCGCGACCGGGGTGTACCCGGCCGCGGTGACGACGGCCGTGTACACACCCGGCGCGAGCGCGTCGGTGACGACCTCGCCGCGGACGTTCGCCGCCTGGCGGGCGACCTGCCGCCCGGCCGGGTCGGTGACGGTGAGCACCGCGTGCTCCACCGCCCAGCCCCCGTCCGTGCGGAAGGTCGCGCGCAAGCCGGTCATGACCGGTCGACCAGCTCGTCGAGGGCCTGGTCGTAGCTCAGCCGGACGTCGTGGCCCGCCTCGCCGCCGGTCAGCTCCACCTGGCTGGTCGCCGGCGGGTAGCCGCTCGCGACCACGGTGTACGCGCCTGCGGGCAGGTCGCTGACCACGTACCGGCCTTCGCCGTCGGTCCGCGCGACCGCGGCCACGTTGCCTTCGGCGTCGAGCACGGTGATCCGCGCGTCCGGCACCACCCGGTCGCCCTCGGTCCGCGCGGTGCCGGTCAGCAGCACCGAGCTGGCGAGCTCGACGTCGTGGCGCAGCACGCCGCTGTCGGGCACGGTGAGCGTCACCGCGAAGGGCCGGTAGCCCGCGCCGCTGGCGACCAGGGTGTACGCCCCGGCGCCGACCCCGACGAAGGCGTAGGTGCCGTCCGCGGTCGTGATGAACGCGCCGTTCACCTCGCCGCGGCCGTCGGTCAGCGTCACCGTCACGTTCGGCAGCGGCTGGCCGGTCGAGGCCGCCCGCACGGTGCCGGTCAGCTCGCCGGACCCGGTGAGCGTGACGTCGACCGTGGCCGGCCCGTTGCTGATCACGACGCTGGAGGCCTGCGGCTGGTGGCCGTGGGCCGAGACGATGAGCACGTACGCGCCCGGGCCCTGGCTGGGCACGGAGTAGCTGCCGTCGGCGGCCCCGGTGGCCCGCGCGACCTGGCGGCCGCGCTGGTCGATCAGGGTCAGCGCGGCGCCCGCGACGTGGCTGCCGTCCTGGCGGCGGACGTGCCCGGTCACCGGCAGCCCGCCCGCGCCGACCGGGGTGTCCGGTTCGGTGTCGGCCAGCGAGTTCGTGATCGGCAGGGCACCCGAAACGGCCTGGTAGTCGCCGTGCCCGTTGGTGCTCAGCGCGTGCTTGCCGCCGCCCACGAGGGCGGGTTCACGGTCGATCGGGCGCACCGGCTCGACGATCTCGGTGGGCTCGTCGGCGTGGTCGTCCGCCTCGAGCAGCGCCTCGCCGCCCTCCATGGCCGCCGCGGCCGGGGCCGCGTTGGTCAGCGGGATCTCCTTCATGAACAGGAGCACCACCGTCGCCAGCAGGGCCACCCCGCCCGCGATGTAGAACACCGTGGTGATCGACTCGGTGAAGCCGATCAGCACCGGGGTCCGGATCGCCTCGGGCAGGTTCCAGATGCCGCTGGTGTTCTCGGACAGGCTGCCGATGCCCGCGCCGGCGCCGGCCGGCAGCTGCCCGCCGAACGCCTTGGTGATGTTGGGCAGCAGGGTGTTGAACAGGACGGTCAGGAAGATCGCGACACCGGCGGTACCACCGATCTGGCGGAAGAACGTCGCGGACGCGGTCGAAACGCCCATGTCGGAACGCGGGCCCGCGTTCTGCACCGCGATGATCAGCGTCTGCATGCACTGGCCGAGGCCGAGGCCGATGATGGCCGCCGCGACCAGCGGGTGCCACAGCGGCGAGTCGTACTTGACCTGGGCGAAGAAGAACGCGCCGCCGGCGATCAGGATGGTGCCGATGATCGGGAAGATCTTGTAGCGCCCGGTCTTCCCGGTGAGCCGGCCGGAGACGATCGAGCTGAACATGATGCCCGCCATCAGCGGCAGCATCAGCAGGCCGGACTCGGTCGGCGTGTAGTTCTGCACGACCTGCATGAACTGCGGGATCATCGTGATCGCGCCGAACATCGCGACACCGACGATGACACCGCCGATGATGGCCACGGTGAACGTCGAGTTCTTGAACAGCCGCAGCGGGATCAGCGCGGCGTCCTTCATCAGCCGCTCGACCAGGATGAACGCGATCACGCCGACGCCGCCGATGACGTAGCACCAGATGGCCTTCTGGTCGCCCCAGCCCCACTTCTGGCCCTGCTCGGCGACGATCAGGAACGGCACGACCGCGACGACCATCGTCAGCGCGCCCCACCAGTCGATCTTGTGCTCGTGGCGCTCGTGCGGCACGTTCAGCACGCGGGCGACGACGAACAGCGCGAGCACGCCGATCGGGACGTTGATCAGGAAGACCCAGCGCCAGCCGTCGATGCCGGCCAGGTCGTCGATGCCGGCGAAGAGGCCGCCCAGCACCGGGCCGAGCACGGTCGAGAGGCCGAACACGGCCAGGATGTAACCCTGGTACTTGGCGCGTTCACGCGGCGGCACGATGTCGCCGAGGATGGTCATGGCCAGCGACATCAGGCCGCCGGCGCCGAGGCCCTGCACCGCGCGGAACGCGGCCAGCTCGTACATCGACGTCGAGAAGGTCGACGCGGCGGACCCGGCGACGAAGATGCCGATCGCGGCCAGGTAGAACGGCTTCCGGCCGTAGATGTCGGAGAGCTTGCCGTAGATCGGCGTGACGATCGTCGAGGTGATCAGGTACGCCGTGGTCGCCCAGGCCTGCAGGTCGAAGCCGTGCAGGTCGTTGGCGATCTTGACGATCGAGGTACCCACGATCGTCTGGTCGAGCGCGGCCAGGAACATGCCGCACATCAGGCCGCTCAGGATCGTGACGATCTGGCGGTGGCTCAGCCGTGGTGGTTCCTTCGCCACGGGTTGTTCGACGGTGGTGGTGCTCATGCGTTGGCCCCCTTGGCCGGTGCACCGGCGGACGCGTGGGCGTCGGCCAGCTGTGGAGAGTGGTTCTCGATACCTGTGTTGAGCCGGCCGAAGAGGCGGTTCAGGGTCTGGATGTCCCCGTCCGTCCAGTCCCCGAGCACTTCGGCCAGCCACTGGTTGCGCAGCTTGCGGTTCTCTTCGAACACCCGCATGCCCTCGGTCGTCGCGGCGAGCAGGCAGGCCCGCCCGTCTTCCGGGTCGGCCTGGCGCTCGACCAGCCCGTGCTGCACGAGCGAGCTCGACTGCCTGCTGATCGTGGAGATCTCGGAGTGGAGCGACTCGGCCAGCTTGCTGGTGCGCTGCGGGCCCTCGTGGATGAGGGTGAAGAGGATCGCGTACGCCGCCCGCTCGATGCCGTCCGGACCCTGCTTGGAGACCTGTGACTTCGCCTTGTTGATCAGCCGGACCAGGCGCACGAGCTCGTGCCCGAGCTGGTCGGCGAGGTCCAGCTCGGCCTTGGGCCGGGTGGCGGAGTTGTTCGGTGCCATGGGTGATCCTTCACGGCGTTGGTTGGCGGCTGCAACTAGTTGCCTCAGGCAAGGATGTGCCTTCACTGGCGGTTTGTGCAAGCGGAGTACCTCGTGATGTGGCAGAACACACTTTAGTTGCCGTATGCAAGCACATTTCTCCCGGGTTGCCGCCGGAACAACGACGCCCGCGGCGGGTTGAGAACGGTATGACCGACGACACAGCGTTCAAGGACTTCCTCGCCGCCCGCCACCACGGCGTCCTTGCCACGATCCGCCGCGACGGCCGGCCGCAGCTGTCCACGATCACGTACCTGTACGACGCGGGGACGCTCATCGCCTCGATCACCGAGACCCGGGCGAAGACGAAGAACATGCGCCGCGATCCACGGGTGACGTTCCACGTGAGCAGCGAGGACGGCTGGAGCTACGTCGTCGTCGAAGGGCGCGCCTCGCTCACGGCGCCGGCCGCGGCACCCGACGACGACACGGTGGAAGCGCTGGTCGACTACTACCGCCGCGTGTCGGGCGAGCACCCGGACTGGGCCGAGTACCGCCAAGCCATGGTCACCGACCAGCGGGTGCTGCTGACCGTGCACATCGACAAGCTGCTGGGTCTGGTCCGCTGAGGCACTGGTCCGATCCGGCTGGTTTCGAAAGAAGATTTCCGCACTGCGGACTGTCCGGGCTTACGATGAGGCCATGAGCAACGAAGCTTTGGTCACCCGGCTCCGGGACCTGCTCGGCAAGAGCGCCGTGCTCACCGACTCCGACGTCACGGCGTCCTACGCGCGCGACATGATGCCGCTGGCGCCGTCGGGCACGCCGCTCGCCGTGGTGCTGCCCGCGAACACCGCCGAGGTGCAGGCGGTCGTCAAGGCCTGCGCCGAGGCCAAGGTGCCGATCGTGCCGCGCGGGGCCGGCAGCGGCCTGTCGGGTGCGGCGAACGCGATCGACGGGTGCGTCACGCTGTCGCTGACCAAGCTGAACGAGATCGTCGAGATCGACCCGGGCAACCGGCTGGCGGTCGTGCAGCCGGGCGTGGTCAACCTGGACTTCCGCAACGCCGTGGAGAAGCACGGGCTGTTCTACCCTCCGGACCCGTCGAGCTACGACTGGTGCACGATCGGCGGCAACCTGTCCACCAACGCGGGCGGCCTGTGCTGCGTGAAGTACGGCGTGACGACGGACTCGGTGCTCGGCCTGGAGGTCGTCCTGGCCGACGGATCGCTGCTGAAGACCGGCCGCCGCACGGTGAAGGGCGTCGCGGGCTACGACCTGGCCCGGCTGTTCGTGGGCAGCGAGGGCACGCTCGGGGTGATCACCCAGGCCACGGTCCAGCTCAAGCCGCTGCCCCACGCCCCGGCGACGCTCGTCGCGGGTTTCAGCACGACAGAGGCCGCGGGGGAGGCGGTGGCGCGGGTCGTCCGCGAGGGGCTGGTGCCGTCGCTGCTGGAGATCATGGACGCGTCCTCGATCAAGGCGTCCGAGGCGTACCTGAAGACGGACCTCGGCGCGGGCTCGAACTGCCAGGCGCTGCTGCTGGGCCAGTCCGACGCGGGCGGCGAGGTCGCGCGGCGGGAGCTGGCCGCGCTGGAGCAGATCTGCGTCGATTGCGGAGCCGACCTGGCGTACACGACGGAGGACCTGGAGGAGGGCCGGATGCTGCTCCATGCCCGCCGGGTGGTGCTGACGGCCCTGGAGACGTACGGGCTGTGGCTGACCGACGACGTGTGCGTGCCGCGGACGCGGATCGCCGAGCTGATCCGGGGCTGCGAGAAGATCAGTTCCGAGGTGGGGCTGCGCATCGCGGTGGTCGGCCACGCAGGCGACGGCAACATGCACCCGACGATCGTGTACCAGCCGGACGACCCGTCCGAGTTCGAGCGCGCACAGCGGGCGTTCGACGAGATCCTCGAGGTGGGGCTGTCACTGGGCGGGACGGTGACCGGGGAGCACGGGGTCGGCAAGATCAAGCGGGAGTGGCTGGCGCGCGAGATCGGGCCGGTGGGGCTGCGGGTGCACCAGCAGATCAAGCGGGCGCTGGACCCGGAGAACCTGTTCAACCCGGGCTCGATGTTCTCGATGACCTGAGGTTTCGGCTTCGCGTCGACAGGGGGTCCCCGCCCGGGGGCCCCCTGTTTTCACGTTACCGCGGGGGTACGACAGTTTCGGCCGGTCCGCGCCCGGCCGACCACTCCGCGACGAGCGCCCGGAACGCGGCCACGTCCCCGATGACCTCCTCCACGCGGTCGGGCTGCCGGTACAGCTCGTAGTACCGGTCGCCGATGGCGTCGGGGTCCGCCTCGCCGGCGCCGGGGATGACGCCCGAGGCGATCGTCACCGCGGCCGCGTGGATGCCCTCGGGGCGCAGCTCCGCGTGCAACGCGTGCGCCCAGCTGCGCAGGCCCGCCATCGCGGCTCCGACGTTGGCCAGGAACGGCGCGGGAACCGTCGACGACACGCCCGTCGTCAACAGCAGCGTGCCCCCGCCGTGGGCGCGCATGCCCCGCAGGACCTGGCCGACCGCCGTCACCGCGCCCAGTACGTGCAGCTCGAGCTGCGCTGTCATCGCTTCGGCCGTCGTCCGCGTGGCGGTGGTGATCGCTCCCGTCGGGCTGGGGCTGTACTCCAGGACGTCGATCGGCCCCCACGTCTCGCCGGCGTGCTCCAGCGCCGCGGCCAGCGCCGCGCGGTCGCGGATGTCCGCGGGAAACGCCGCCGCGCTGATCCCCAGCTCCGCCAGCTCGGCGACCAGGGCGGCCAGCCTGCTCGCCGTGCGGGCGATCAAGCCGACCCGGAACCCGCGGCGTCCGAACGCCCGTGCCACCCCCATGCCCAAGCCCGGCCCGGCACCCACCACCACCAGCGTCTTGCCCACCCCACGCCCTCCCGGTCGAAGCCGCGGCTGAAGCTCCTGGTCACGGCTGGTTACCCTTTGTCCGTAACAGGATGAACGGTCACCACGAAGGTGATCAAGACGGCACATTCCCGTCCGCTACGCACACCGAAGTAACCGGAGCCGCACGATGCCCGACGACGAAGAGGCCTGCCGGGAGGTCCGTCAGATCCTCGGGCTCATCGGCGACAAGTGGACCGTCCTGGTCATCGGGTGCCTGCGCGACCGCACCCTCCGCTTCGGCGAGCTCCACCGCGCCGTCGACGGCATCTCCCAGCGCATGCTCACCCGGACCCTGCGGCAGCTCGAACGGGACGGCCTGCTGACCCGCACCGTCCACCCCAGCGTGCCGCCGCGCGTCGAGTACACCCTCACCGAACTCGGCGCCACGCTGCTGGACTCACTGACCTACCTCGCCGACTGGGCCGCCACGCACCGGCGGCAGATCGCGGCCCACCGCCGCCACTACGACGCGAGCCTGCTCGAGTAGCGCCCGCAGGGGTCCCCGCCCGGGGGCCCCCTGTTTTCACGTTACCGCGGGGGTACGACAGTTTTCGGCCGCCCGCGCGTGCGGGCGGCCGGAAGAGCTCAGTCCTTGATGCGCGGGATCCGCTGCGTGACCTCGGGGTCCGCCTCGGCGAGCGCCGTCTTCTTCTCGCGGCGGGCCTTGAGGTACTCGAGCCCGATCGGCACCACCGACACCAGCACGATCAGCACGAAGATCGCGTCGACGTTGTCGCGGATGAAGCTGATGTTGCCGAGCAGCGAACCCAGGATCGTGATGCCCGCAGCCCACAGGATGCCGCCGAGGACCGTGTACGTGAAGTAGCGCTTCGGGTCCATGCGGCCGATGCCCGCGATCCACGTGATGAACGTGCGGACGAACGGGACGAACCGGGCCAGGACGACCGCCTTCGGGCCGTGCTTCTCCAGGAATTCGTGCGTCTTGTCGACGTACTCCCTCTTGAAGAACTTCGAGTCCGGGCGGTTGAACAGCTTCGGCCCGACGAAGTAGCCGATGTAGTACCCGACCACGTTGCCGAGCAGGGCCGCCGCCGTCACCAGGACGCAGACCAGCCACAACGGGGCGTCCAGCGTTCCGTTCGCGATGAACAGGCCCGCGGTGAACAGCAGCGAATCGCCCGGCAGGACCGGGAAAACGCTGCTCTCGATGAAGATGATCAGGCACAGCACCGCGATGACCGGGGTCGTCAGGCCGCTCAGCAGGTGCTGCGGGTCGAGCCATGACGGCAGCAGCGACATCGTGTTGACCGTGCTCTGGGCGAGAATCACCCCAAAAACGGTACAGGGTCACCCTGAGTCGTGACTGAGACCCGGTCAGACCAGGGTCAGCAGCCCGACCACGGACCCCGCGGCGAGGCCCAGCAGCACCGCCAGCATCAAGATCCAGTACGCGGGCAGCTGGGCGGAGGTCCGCACCGGGGCCGGCTCCGGTGGACGCGGGGCGAACGTCGTCGGGGCCTCCGCGTCCAGGGCCGCGCGCTCGCGCTCCAGTGAGTCCGCGCTCGCGCCCGACAGCAGCCCGTACGCCGACGGCAGCTCGTTGATCGCGCTGGTCGGGACCGCGTCCGTGGCCGGTTCCGCAGCCGGGACCGCGGGCGAAGACCCCGTGGAAGACGGCGATACCTGCGGTGCGAAGACGGCTTGCGCGCGAAGGGCGTCCGCCAGCAGCTGCTCGGGGTCCTTCGGCTCGCTCATCTCCGCCCGTTCGCTCGCAGAAACCTAGGTACTCAAGGTAGCCGTTCCCACCTCGGCGACCCATTCTCCCCGGCGCAGCACCTTCGCCGGTCGCAGGTCCTCGTCGAGGACCACGATGTCGGCCTGGTAACCGGAGCACAGCATCCCGGTGCGGTCGGCGATGCCGAGCAGCTCCGCCGGCCGCTGCGACGTCGCGTGCACCGCGTCGAGGATGCCGAGTTTCGCACCCCGGACCAGATTGCGGAAGGCGGTGTCCATCGTCAGGGTGCTGCCGGCCAGCGAGCCGTTGTCCGCCAGGGTGGCGACGCCGTCGTGGACGTCGACTTCGAGGCGGCCCAGCGTGTAGCGGCCGTCCGCGGCGTCCGTGGCCGACATCGCGTCGGTGATCAGGACCGTCCGGTTGCGGCCCGCGTGCTTCGCCGCCAGGCGGACCACCGTGGGGTGCAGGTGGACCAGGTCGCAGATGAGCTCGATCGTGATGCGCTCGTCGTCCAGCAGCGCGCCGACCGGGCCGGGCTCGCGGTGGTGCAGCGGCCGCATGCCGTTGAACAGGTGGGTCGCCACCGTCGCGCCCGCGTCGATCGCCGGCAGCAGCTGCTCCTCGACGCCGTCGGTGTGCCCGATGGCCGCGATGACGCCGGACTCGGCCAGCTGGCGGACGGCCTTCACCCCGCCGTGCAGCTCGGGGGCGATGGTGACCATCCGGATCGCGCCCTGGCCCGCGCGCAGGAGCTTCTCGACCGTGCCGGTGTCCGGTTCGAGCAGCGTCTCCGGGTCGTGCGCGCCGCAGCGGGCCTTGGAGATGAACGGTCCCTCCAGGTGGATGCCCGCGACCTCGCCGTCCTGGACGAGCTCACGCAGGGCCGCGACCTGCTCACGCAGGATGTCCACCGGGTCCGAAACCAGGCTGGCCAGCATGGTCGTGGTGCCGTGACGGCGGTGCGCCCGCACCGCCGTCACGAGTTCGTCGGGATCGAGGGAGGTGAACGAAGCACCTCCCCCGCCGTGGCAGTGGGTGTCGACGAAACCGGGCACGACCAGTGCCCCGCCGACGTCCACGTGCTCGCCGGACGGCGGGGTCCCGGAACCCACGCCGGCGATCCGCCCGTCGGAGACGGCTACCCAGCCGTCGTCGAGTACACGGTCCGGGGCGGCGACCCGGCCGCCCATGATCACGAAATCTCCGGCGCCTCTCACGCACCCCAGCATATATTGGTCTGGACCAAGCATGGTGATACGACTCAGTGATCGGAATGGTCCACCCGGGTCACTGTGGGGCTTGCATGGCCTTCTGGAGTGCCTCGAGCGCCCGGCTGGCGGTCGATTTAACGGTACCCTTGGAGATACCTGCGGCCTCAGAGATCTCGGCCTCGCTCAGCCCGCCGTAGTACCGCAGCACGAGCACTTCGCGCTGGCGGGGCGGCAGCTTCGACAGCGCGCTGACCACGGCCTGGTGCTCGCTGGAGAGCATCGCGAGGCTCTCGGCGGAGCGCGCGTTCACCGCGTGCGGCGGCACGTACTCACGCGCGGTCTTGCGGCGGCGCAGCACGCTGCGCGACCCGTTGACCACCGCGGTGCGCAGGTAGCCGACCGCGGCCGCGGCGTCCCGGAGCCTGCCCCAGTTGCGGTGCAGCCCGGTGAAGGCCTCCTGGACCACGTCTTCCGCCGTCGCGGGCTCGTCGACCAGCAGAATCGCCAGCCGGACCAGCCGCATGCGGTGCTGGCGGTAGAGGTCTTCGAGGGTCAGTGGCGCGGCGGTCTGCGCCGGGGCCGGACCGTCCATGACCCGCAGGTGGCCGAGGGTCGCCTCGACACTGCGTTCCGCATTGCCCTCGAGCATGAACCCCTGCCTGTTCTCGACCCCGGTTTGCACGGTGTGCCGCGTCAGCAGGTTCACGGTATTCACAGCGCTCACACAGGTACTGACGCGTGCCCAGCCTATCGGGTTCGGATGCCGGTGCCACAGATCGGCTGCTGGTACAGAACTGTGACACGGGTAGCGTCGGCAGGGTCAGCCCGCGCCCGACCTCCGGAGATCCACATGGCCTGGTTCCTCGTCGAAATCACCTACGTCCAGGAAAAGATGCCGGACGTCCGGCCGCGCCATCGCGAGTTCCTGACCAAGCTGGCCGAAGAGGGCCGCGTCGCGGTCGCCGGGCCGCTCGGCGACGGGACCGGCGGCGTCACGCTGTACCAAGCCGACGACGAGGCGCACCTGAAGGAGACGATCGACCGGGACCCGTACTTCCTGGAGGGCGTCATCGCGCAGCGGACCGTCCGGGAGTTCAAGCCGGTGATCGGCGCCTGGCTGCCGTCCTAGGCTTCGCGCCCGACGTTTCGCCTGGTGGCGAAACGTCGGGCTCCGCGGATCAGGAGCGGCCGGACAGCTCGTAGTCGGCCGGGTCGACCTTGCGCGTCTCCAGCCAGTAGCGCCAGGTGAAGCCCGGCCAGATCGTCCGGTTCACGCCCTGGGCGTCGAGGTACCAGCTCTTGCAGCCGCCCTGCGTCCAGACGCCCTTGACCAGCTTGTCCTGGATCTCCCGCTGGAACTCGTCCTGCACGCCCGGCCGGACGTCCAGCGCCGCGGCGCCGCGCGAGTCGGCGAGCTTGATGGCGTCGACGACGTACCGCGCCTGCGACTCGATCATGAACACCACGGAGTTGTGGCCGAGCGCGGTGTTCGGGCCGAGCAGGAAGAACAGGTTCGGGTAGCCGGAGACGGTGATGCCCTTGTGGGTCCGCATGCCCTCGGTCGCCCACTCCTTGGCCAGGTTGCGGCCGTCGACGCCGGTGATGTCGAGGTACTCCAGCGCGTCGGTGACCTTGAAACCGGTGCCGTAGACGATGGCGTCGACCTCGTGCTCGACGCCCGCGGAGTCGACGATCGAGTGCGCCTTGACCTCCTTGATGCCGTCGGTGACGACGTCGACGTTCGGCCGGGCCAGCGCCGGGTAGTAGTCGTTGGAGATCAGGACGCGCTTGCAGCCCATCGTGTAGTCCGGCGTGACCTTTTTGCGCAGCGCGGGGTCCTTGATGCCCTTCGCGATGTTCCGCTTCGCGATCAGCTCGCCGGCCTTCATGATCGCCGGGTGGCCGTTGAAGCCGATGGCGCGGGCTTCGAGCAGCCAGTACAGCGCGTTGCGGTAGAGGCGCTGGGTACCCGGGACGCGCTTGAACAGCGTCCGCGCCCACGACGGCATCGCGTGGTCGGGCTTGGGCATGATCCACGGCGGCGTCCGCTGGAACAGCGTCAACGCGGCGACGTCCGGGGCGATCTTCGGGACGAACTGGACGGCGCTGGCCCCGGTGCCCACGACAGCAACACGCTTGCCGCGCAGGTCGTACTCGTGGTTCCAGCGCGCGGAGTGCCAGGTCTGCCCCTGGAAGTTCGCGATGCCGGGCAGCTCGGGGACCTGCGGGATGTGCAGGCCGCCGACACCGGAGACGAGGAACTGCGCGACGAACTCGCGGCCGTCCCTGGTCGTCGCCGTCCAGCGGCGCTCCCGCTCGTCCCAGTGGGCGCCGGTGAGCTCGACGCCGAAGCGGATCTTCTCGCGCAGCCGGTACTTGTCCGCGACCCGCTTGAGGTAGTCGAAGATCTCCGGCTGCGGCGAGAACGACCGCGACCAGCCCGGGTTCTGCTCGTACGAGAACGAGTACATGTGCGACTGCACGTCGCACGCGCACCCGGGGTAGGAGTTGTCGCGCCAGGTGCCGCCCACCTCGGTGGCCTTCTCCAGGATCACGTAGTCCCGGATGCCGGCCTTCTCGAGCTGGATCGCCTGGCCGAGCCCGGAGAACCCGGTGCCCACGATCACGACCTTGAACCGCTCGGTCATCTGTCGGCCTCCGCTGCGTCGGGGATCCTGCCCAGATGACGTTACCTCAAGTAACAGTTACTTGGAAGTACTGCCTACCGATCAGTACGTCCCGCCGAGCTTGCCGTGGTCCCAGCTGGCGACCTTGGTCGGCCGGAAGATCAGCCCGATGCGTTTCGCGGCCTGACCTGCGATGAAGGCCTGCAGTTCGGCCGGTGCCGGGTCGCCCGGCTTGGCGCCGGAGTACCGCTGCATCAGCGCGGTGCCCATCCGGGTGACCTCGGCGGTGTCCTCGACGATCTCGACGTCGGCCTCGAACGAGACGCCGCGGAGCTTCTCGTAGCTGTCGCCGTCCTCGACCAGCACGGTCGCCTCCGGCAGCCGCCGGAAGTTCTTGGCCTTCTGCGACGTTCCGTACGTCCAGGTCGCGACGCCGTCTTCGTGCGGGAAGTACCAGAGCGGCGCGAGGTGCGGGCGGCCGTTCGGGCCGACGCTGGCGACGTTGATGACCTTCTGCTCCGCGAGGTACGCGCGGACTTCGTCGTCGGTCATCCTGATCTGGTCGCGACGGGACATGGTCACCCCTTGGTGGCGGCTCGGCCGCCGTGGCCGGTGACCGCCGACTCGAACGCGCCGCGGGCCTCGATGTCGGCCAGCGCGGCCTTGTCCGCCGACGGTACCCGGCTGCGGGAGCCGATCTCGATCACCGGCGGCAGGAAGGCGCGCAGCAGCTTGAGCCCGCCGACCCAGCGCGGCACGTGGATGGTCCGGGCGCGCTTGAGGATGCCCGCCTCGAGGTCGTCCAGGGCCACGTCCAGCGGGTACGTCTTGCCGATCAGGCCGGGCATCGACGCGCGGAGCTTGCCGAACACCGGGTGCGCGTCCGCGCTCTCGACCAGGTCGGTGCGGATCCATGTCGGGTGCGCGACTCCGACCTTCACGCCCAAGTGGGCGACCTCGGCGCGGAGGCTGTTCGAGAACGCTTCGACGCCGGCCTTCGCGGCGGCGTAGTTGGCCATGCCCGGGGCGTGCGTGATCGCGGCGAGGCTGGAGATCGCCAGCAGGTAGCCCTTGCGCTCGATGACGTGCGGGAGCGTGACGCGGAAGGTCCGCCAGACGCCGAGCAGGTCGACCTCGATGACCTTTTCGAACGCGGCCCGGTCGACCGAGCGGACGAAGCCCGCGGTCGCGATGCCGGCGTTCGCGATGACGATGTCGATCCCGCCGAAGTGCTCGACGACGCCGTTGGTCGCCTGCTCGAGGGCGTCCCAGCTGGTGACGTCGGCTTCCCAGGCGTGCGCGTGGGGCCCGATCCGGTCGGCGACCTTCTGCTGCTCCTCGGCTTCGAGCCCGACGAGCGCGACCTTGGCGCCGCGGGCGGCGAGCCGCTCGGCCAGCCCGGCGCCGATGCCGCGGGCCGCGCCGGTGATCAGCACGACCTTGCCGTCGACCTTCTTGGTGCCGCTCAGCAGCGAAAACGGGTTGGCCACGGTGCCCTCCTAGACGTTCCTTGAGGGCACCGTACCCCAACTTACCCGCGGTAAGCTACCCGACAGTAAGGGGACTTTCACGGGAAAGTACCCCTAGTTCGCCGGGGGTCAGGTCGAGGGAGACCGACGCGATCAGGTCGGTGAGCTGCTCGGGGGTCCGGGCGCTGGCGATCGGGGCGGCGACCGTCGGCTGCTGCCGCAGCCACGCGAGCGACACCGTGGCGACCGAGACCCCGTGCGCCCGCGCGACTTCGTCCAAGGCGGCGAGGACGCGTTCGCCGTGGCCGTCCAAATAGGACACGGCCCGGGCGGCGCGCGGGCTGTCGCCGGGCTCGTCCTTCGTGCGGTACTTGCCGGTGAGGAAACCCTTGGCGAGGGCGAAGTACGGCAACGTCGCGAGGCCTTCCCGCTCGACGAGCGGCGCGAGGTCGTGCTCGTAGTCCCGCTCGACGAGGTTGTAGTGCGGCTGCAGCATGGCGTACCGCGCGAAGCCGTTCTGGTCCGAAATGGACAGTGCTTCGGCGAGCCGTCCGGCGGTGTAGTTGGACGCCCCCAGGTAGCGGACCTTGCCTGCGCGGACCAGGGCGTCGAACGCGGCCAGCGTCTCTTCGAGCGGGGTGTCCGGGTCGTCGCGGTGGGCGTAGTAGAGGTCGATGTGGTCGGTTTGCAGACGCCGCAGCGAGTCCTCCGCCGCGGCCTGGATGTTCTTCGCGGACAGACCCGGCCGTCCGTCCCACAACCCGACCTTGGTCGCCACGACGACGTCGTCCCGCCGGCCCCGCGCGGCCAGCCAGCGGCCGATGATCGTTTCGGAGCCGCCCCCGCCGCCGTAGAGATCGGCGCTGTCCAGGAAGTTGCCGCCGGCCGCGGTGTAGGCGTCCAGGACGGCGAAGGACTGCGGCTCGTCGGCCGTCCAGCCGAAGACGTTGCAGCCGAGGTTGAGGCCGTACACGTCGAGGTCGGTGTTGCCCAGCTTGGTCATACCATCGACGGTAGTTCGCCGGAGCCGGGAGGAAAATCGCCGTCTCGTGCGTTGGAGTGTTCCATGGCTATCGAACTGGGCAAGCTGGGCATCTGGCGGTACCACGCGAACGTGGACGCGGCGTTCGCGGCGGAGGCGGAGAAGGCGGGCTACGGCGCGATCTGGCTGGGCGGCTCACCCGGCGCGGGCGACCTCGCGTCCGTGGACGACATCCTCGCGGCGACGGACTCGCTGGTCATCGCGACCGGCATCGTGAACATCTGGCAGGACGAGCCCGCGGACATCGCCCGGGTCTACGAGCGGCTCGCGGGCAAGTACCCGGACCGTTTCCTGCTCGGCGTCGGCGCGGGCCACCGCGAAGCGACGAAGGAGTACAAGAAACCGTACGCGGCTCTCGTCGACTACCTCGACGGCCTGGACGCGGCGGGCGTCCCGGTCGCGGGCCGGGCGCTGGCGGCGCTGGGCCCCAAGGTGGTGGCGCTGTCGGGCGAGCGCACCGCCGGGGCGCACCCGTACCTGACGACGCCGGAGCACACCCGCAGCACGCGCGAAATCCTCGGCTCGGGCAAGCTGCTGGCGCCGGAGCACAAGGTGGTCCTGTCGACCGACGCCGCCGAGGCCCGGGCGATCGGGCGGCAGACGGTGAAGTACTACCTGGGGCTGTCCAACTACGTCGCCAACCTGCGGAAACTGGGGTTCACGGACGCCGACCTGGAGGGTGAGGGCAGCGACCGCCTGGTCGACGCACTGGCCCTGCACGGCGACGCGGCGACGATCGCCCGCGGGCTGTCGGCCCACCTCGAGGCGGGGGCGGACCAGGTGGTCGTCCAGGTGCTCAACGAAGACCCGTGGCCGGCCTACCGCGCGCTGGCCTCCGAACTGCTGTGATCCTCGTCCGGCCGCCGGTGCGCCCGGCGGCCGGACACACCTCCTTCTGAACCGATTCGACGTGCGGGAAGATTTCTGCGCGGGGACCGGTGTGCAGCGACGGCCGACCTCGTACGATGCGGTCGGGACCACCCTGTGCCAAGGAGGAGTAACGATGCCCATCGCCACCCCCGAGGTCTACGCGGAGATGCTCGACCGGGCCAAGGCGAACGAGTTCGCCTACCCGGCCATCAACGTGACCTCGTCCGAGACCGTGAACGCCGCCATCCGCGGCTTCGCCGAGGCGGAGAGCGACGGCATCATCCAGTTCTCCACCGGCGGTGCGGAGTTCGCGTCCGGCCAGAAGGTCAAGGACATGGTGACCGGCGCGACCGCGCTGGCGGAGTTCGCCCAGGTCGTGGCGGCGAAGTACGACGTCAACGTCGCGCTGCACACCGACCACTGCCCGAAGGACAAGCTGGACGGCTTCGTCCGGCCGCTGATCGAGATCTCGGCCGAGCGCGTGAAGAACGGCCAGAACCCGCTGTTCCAGTCCCACATGTGGGACGGCTCGGCGATCGACCTCGACGAGAACCTCGAGATCGCCGCGGATCTGCTCGCCAAGACGGCGGCCGCGAAGATCATCCTCGAGGTCGAGATCGGCGTCGTCGGCGGCGAGGAAGACGGCGTCGAGGCGGAGATCAACGAGAAGCTGTACACCGCCGAAGGCGACTTCCTGAAGACGATCGACGCGCTGGGCGCCGGCGAGAAGGGCCGCTACCTGCTGGCGGCGACGTTCGGCAACGTCCACGGCGTGTACAAGCCGGGCAACGTGAAGCTGCGCCCGGACGTGCTGAAGGGCGGCCAGGAGGCGGCGGCGAAGAAGCTCGGCCTGGACAGCGGCGCGAAGCCGTTCGAGCTGGTCTTCCACGGCGGCTCGGGTTCGCTCCCGGAGGAGATCCGCGAGGCGGTGTCCTACGGCGTGGTGAAGATGAACGTCGACACGGACACGCAGTACGCCTTCACGCGCCCGATCGTGGACCACTTCTTCAAGAACTACGACGGCGTCCTGAAGATCGACGGCGAGGTCGGCAACAAGAAGGTCTACGACCCGCGCTCGTACCTGAAGGCCGCGGAGGCCGGGATGGCGGCTCGCGTTGTCGAGGCCTGCCAGGCACTGGGCTCGGCGGGCACGAAGCTCAAGTAATCACGCGCGAAGGGGGGGGCACTTTCACGTGAAAGTGCCCCCCCTTCGTCGTGTTCAGGCCGTTTCGGGCACCGGTCGCCGGGTGGCCCACCACCGGGCCGCCGGACCGGCCGCCGCCCACAGGACGAACACGCCGGCCAGCACCACCAGGGCCGTCCAGTACGCCGCCGGCGGCGCCGACTCCGTGTGCGCGTCACCCAGCACCCACGGCCGGAACTGCGACTGCAGCCAGAACGCCCCGTAGCCGAACGCCGTCACCAGCAGCGCTCCGGCGGCCGCGCGCACGGCGCCGTTGCCCATCACGAACGCCAGGTCGACCGCCAGCCCCACGAAGAGCAGGTAGAACGGCACCGTCGACACCGGGAAACCCAGCCCGAGCAGCAGGGGCCACATCACCGACCGGTAGGCGACGTACGCCAGAGCCACCGAAGAAGCCGCCCAGCGGAACCCCAGCGTCCGGCGCGCCAGGACCAGGATCAACGCCATCACGCCGATGCCCCACAGCGGGTACACCCACTCCGGGATGGGCATCGTGAAGTGCAGCACAGCCGTCCGGTCGACCGGGTGCCCGATCTGGTTGGCCGCGAAGTCCAGCAGCGACTTCTCGGCCTCCGGCTCCCCGCTCTCCCAGGCGCGCAGGCCGAGGATGCCGTACTCCTGCTGGCCGTTCGGGAAGAACGTGTTCTCCAGGAAGAACGCCCACAGCCCGAGCAGCACGCCGGTGCGGAAGCGGCCCGGCGGCGCGAGCCGCAGCCAGCCCAGCAGGACGCCGGCCTGCATGATGCCCGTGCCCAGGTAGAGCATCATGTGCGACGGGCTCCACGCGGTCAGGTCGAGGCCGTTGACGCGGTGGTTGATGACGTCGAGGGGCGCCGCGACCAGGAACGTCAGCAGGCCGATCTGCATCAGCCGCAGCGACGTCTTGTCGGCGCCGAGGCCCGTGTAGCTGTGGATGGCCACCAGCACCACGATGATCACCGTGCCGACGGTGTTGATCAGGTGCGGCGGCGCCAGGTCGTCGCGCAGCCACCTGAAGTGCCACGACATGTCCCACGACGAGCCGATCAGCTTGAACGCGAACGCCGCCAGCCACATCCCGTAGCAGAACCGGAGCACCCAGTCCGGGGTCGGCTGCCCGGGGGCGCCGCGGTGCCAGTGCCGCGTGAAGAACAGCCGCGTCTTCGCGACGGGACTGCGCGGGATCACGTCCACCGGGACGTCGACTGCCTTGGCCATGCCGGACATCATGGCCGGTCATGGTCACGAGTGGGCCAAGACCGTGGCAAACGACGCGAAAATCCGGGTTCACCCGTAGGGGTCACGAACTTGCTTCAGCCGCGTCGGGCTTGGCATGGTGTCGCGCCATGATGCCGAAACGAGTTGTCGCGGCCGTGCTCGTCGCCGCGCTGGTGCTGGCCGGCGGCGGGATCCTGGCGGGCTTGTTCTTCTGACCCGCGGGCAGAATGGCAGTCATGACGCACAACCTGCTCGGCCCCGAGCCGACGCTGCTGCCCGAGCACACCGCCGCCCAGGCCGCGCTCGACGCCGGGACCGACCCGGCCACCGTCGCGGCCGAACACCCCGACTACAGCGAGGCGTGGGCTTCGCTGGCCGAGAAGGCCCTGGACGCCGGCGAGACCGTCGCCGCGTACGCGTACGCGCGCACCGGCTACCACCGCGGTCTCGACCAGCTGCGCCGCGCGGGCTGGAAGGGCTTCGGTCCGGTGCCGTGGTCGCACCGCCCCAACCAGGGCTTCCTGCGTGCCCTCGCCGTCCTGGGCAAGGCCGCCGGCAAGATCGGCGAGACCGAGGAGTACGACCGCTGCCGGACGTTCCTCGCCGACTCCGACCCCGCCGCCGCGGAAGCCACCGGCCTCAAGTGACCCGCGCCCCTCGTGAGTGAGAAACAGGGTTAGAACACTGTTTCTCACTCACGACCGGGTGCGGCAGGGCTCAGAACCAGCCGCAGTTGACCGGCGCGGGGAGGCCGGCGAAGCGGCCCTCGAGCCAGGCGAACGCCTCCGGGTACGCCCGCACCGCGCCGAGCACGTGGGTCGGCACCAGTGACGTGCTGAACTGCACCTTCACGCCCTTGCCGCACCACGTCCGGCCCAGGTCGCGGTCCTGCGTGTAGGGCACGATGTCGTCGAGCGCACTGTGCACGATGAGCACCGGCGCCGTCGGCTTCAGGGTCCCGATCTTCTGCTCGGCCACCCGTGACGCGTACGGCTCCTCGCCGAGGTACGCGGTGAGCGAGCGGCCGTCGGTGGTCAGCGTCGAGGACTGCGTGAACGCGTGCGCGGCGATCGCCTCCACCGTGCACTCGGTCCGGACCTGCTCGAACAGCTGCTTCCCGCGCGCGTTGAGCAGCGCCGGGATGTTCAGCTCGGGGTAGGCGTAGTTCATGCTCACCAGCGCGAACCCGAGGAAACCGACCGCGTAGTGGCCGTCGAGGTTCTTGGCCACCTCGGCGAGGTCCGCCGGCACCGCCCCCGCGTACGCGCCCTTCAGCTTGAGCTCGGGCGCGTAGCTCGGCTGCAGTTCCGCCGCCGCGGCCGACGCGCCGCCGCCCTGGGAGTAGCCCGCGATCGCGACCGGGCCGTCGTCCGGGAGCCCCGCCTCCGGCAGCCGCTGCGCCGCGCGGATCGCGTCGAGCACGGCGTGGCCCTCGGACGCGCGGTTGACGTACGTGTGGTCCCCGGGCGTGCCCAGCCCTTCGTAGTCGGTGACGACGACGCCGTACCCGCGGGCCAGCAGCCCCGCGATGAACGGGCCTTCGTATTCGAAGCCCGCGGCAAGCGCTTTCGACGGCGCGCAGTCGTCGCCCTCGCCCTGGGTGCCGACGGCGTAGGACACGATCGGGCGCACCCCGGTGCCGTGCCAGGCCGACCGCGGGGTCAGCACCGTGCCGGTGACGGCGATCGGTGAGCCGTGCGTGTCGGTGCTGCGGTACATGATCCGCTGCACGCCGGCGTCGGCCTTGATCAGCTGGATCGGATCGATGTAGAACGTCGACGCCTCGTGCCGGATGACGTCGCCGTTGCCGCCGGCGGGCAGGGGCGACGGCGGGTCGTAGAAGGACGCCGCCGAGGCCGCGGGCGGGCCGAGCGTCGCCAGTGCCAGAACGAAAACCGTGGCGACGGCCGCGGAGAGGGCGCGGCGGAGGAAGATACGCATGCTTGCTCCTCGTTGAGCAGGTCGAGTGCGCGGGGAACACCTTTTTAGACAGAGGTGTCGGAAAAAGAGTCACGTGAGGTGGACCACTATGTCAAGCCCCGCTCCGCGCGGGCGGCCGCGCAAGCTCCCGGTTTCGGAGCAGCGCGCCCGCGTTCTGCAGGCGACCGCGCGGGTCGTCGCGCAGCACGGGATGCAGGGCGCGACGATCGAGCAGATCGCGCGCGAGGCCGGCGTCTCGCGCCAAGCCGTCTACGAGCAGTTCGGCGACCGGGCGACGCTGTTCGCCGAGGTCGTGGCGGAAACCGAAGAGAGGGCTTTCACCGCGATCGCGGGCCCTTCGGTGGCCGACGAGCAGCCCGGGCTGCGGGCCTGGGCGCGGGCAAACTACGCCAACATGGTCACCTTCGTCGCCGACCACCCCGAGGGCTACGGCGTGCTCCGCGCGGCCGAGCGCGCGGGCGACCCCGCTCTCACCCGGTTGAGGGAGAGGCTGGCCGTCGTCTACGCCGAAGCCAGCCGCAAGCGGTGGGCTGCCCACGGCATCGACTCCGGCCGTGCGGACCGCGCGCTCGTCACCCTGTTCTTCGCGATGACCGAGTCACTGGTCCAGGCCACCTGGGACGGCGAGCCGCCGGACCAGGACGCCCTGATCGACCTGCTCACCGAATTCACCGTGGGCGGCGTCGCCCGCCTGCAGACCAAGGCGAGCGACGTCATCGACCGGCTGCGGTAGCTAAGCCGCGGCCAAGGCCGCCGCGACCGAGCCCACCACCCGGTTGCGCCCGCCGTGTTTGGCCGCGTACACGGCCGCGTCGGCGGACGCCATCACCTCCTCGATGGACGAACCGTCCAGCGGGTAGGCGGCGACGCCGATGGACGCCGTCTGCCGTTCGATGTCGACGGCGGCGCCTTCGTTGGTCGTGGTGCTGATGATCAGCTCGCTGACCCGCTGCCGGATCCGCTCCGCGGTGACGATCGCGTCTTCCTTGGACGTCGACGGCAGCAGCGCGACGAACTCCTCGCCGCCGAACCGGCCGACCAGGTCGTGCGCCCGGGTCTCCTGCTTGACCACGGCGGCGACCGCCTTGAGCACGTCGTCCCCCGCGAGGTGCCCGTAGGTGTCGTTGATCCGCTTGAAGTGGTCGAGGTCGATCATCATGGCGCCGAAGCTGCCGTTCTCCCGCTCCGCCCGCGAGATCTCGCGCTGGGCGCCGTCCTGCCAGGTGGTGGCGTTGAGCAGCTGCGTCTTCTGGTCGGTGGTGGCCAGTTCTTCCAGCCGCTTGATCAGCACGGACCGCTGCAGCACGTAGAGCGGCAGGATGACCAGCACCGACAGCAGCGGCTCCTCGTTGAGGACCATCACCAGCAGTGCACCGACGCACAAAGTGGACAGCTCGAGCAGGTTGTCGTCCATGGTGCCGAGGCAGGACACCGGGGTCGCGTTCTTCGGGTCGGCCAGGTAGAGGCCGAGGCCGGTCAGCGCGGTGTTGACCGTGAAGAAGGCCAGCGCGGCCAGCGTCACCGTCGCCACGCCGCTGCCGATGGTCATGTGACCGACGACACCCGCGGAGAAGGCCGACAAGATCATCGTGGTCGCGTTCGCGGCCACGCGGTGAAATTCACCCGGACGGGTGCCAGACCAACTACGGAACGCCAAGTAGACGTACAGGACGACGCCGAGCGCGGCGATCAGCTGGGCCGGCAGGAGCAGGCCGGCGGGCAGCAGCCACACCGAAGTCATCGAGATGTAGGGCCCGTTGCTGAGGATGCGGCGCTGCCGCTCCAGCCGCCTGCTGACCTCCGTCTGCGCCACGGCCAGGGCTGTGAGCAGCGCAAACGTGCCCAGCTGGGCGACGGTGACCGGCACGGTCAACAGCGAGACGGCCGTCCAGCTCAGCATGACCGTGATGGCGGTCAGCGTCGCGATGATCCAGTCGCGGGGGCGGGTCCACAGTGCCCAGCCCCGCGCCCGAGAAATCAAGTCTTGGCCGCGCTGTTCCCCCGATGTGACCATTTTTCCCCCAGACCCTTGCGTGGTTGTACGGTGACAAAGTACTCACGGACAGTTTCAGACCGTTCGCCTGCTGTCCACAAGGGCTTTCGGTGTGTACTTTTTCTTTGACACCGGAACGAGAGGTGGCCAGCGATGCGCGGCAAAGAACAGTGACCGCACAGCGCACCGCAAGGTCGCGCAGGTCGAGCCCACGCGCGGGGCATGTCATGCATGTTCGGCGCGTGCGGCTTCTTTGTCGATCCATCGATCCGGCTCGCCGGACAGCGCCCGGCTCCACAGCGCCGCCAGCGGCAGCGTGAGCACGATCCCCACGATGCCGAAGATCCCGACCGTCCCGTGCGGGGTCAGCTGATCCGCGAGCACGCCACCGATCAGCGGGCTGATGCCCATCATCGTGGTCAGGCCCGTGTTGGACAGGCCCATCACCTGCGCCCGCTGCTCGTCGGGCACGGCCAGGGTCAGTGACGCGGTGGCCTGCAGCAGGCAGACCGTGCCCAGGCCGCCGGAGACGATGAACAGGACGATCGACGAGACCGGACCGGGGTTCAGGAAGCAGAGCACCAGCGGCACGGCGCACAGCGCCGACAGCGGGCCGATCAGCTTCGGCCGCAGCCGCGCGGGCACCCAGCGCGTGTAGGCGAAGGTCGCGATGACGCTGCCGATCGGGTCGGCCGCGAGCAGCAGGCCGATCGCCTCGGGCCCGCCGCCCGCTGCGGTGACGTACGGCGCGGCGATGCCCTCGTAGACCGGCAGCAGCCCCATCAGCCAGGTGAACAGCACCAGCGTCCGCAGCGGCCCGCTCGCGAACGCCGTCCGGCCACCGCCGCCGAGCGTCGCGAAGAAGGACTTGCGCTGCTCGCCGGTCGCCGCGGCCGGCCGGGCGCGGACGCCGAAGCGCACGAAAAGGGCCGAGAGCACGAAGGTGGCCGCGTCGACGACCAGCGCCACGTGCGGGTCGAGGGTGATCAGCAGCGCGCCGCCGCCGGCGAAGCCGAGCAGCTGGGCGGTCTGCACGGTCATGCTCCGGATGCCCATCCCGACGACGAACCGGTCGCCTTCGAGGACCTGCGGCAACAGGGCGAGCTGGGACGCCTTGAACGGCGGGTTGACCAGGGAAACGCCGCCGACCAGCACGCACATCAGCCAGAACGGCATGCCGGGCAGGGCGACCAGCAGGATCAGGCCGGCCCGCAGCAGGTCGACGAGCACCATCACGCTGCGGCGGGGGAAGCGGTCGGCGAAGCCGGTCAGGAAGATGCCGCCCAGCAGCGACGGCGCGTACGTCAGCGCGTAGGTCAGGCCGGTGAGCGTCGCGGAGTTCGTCCCGGTGAACACGAGGATGGACAGCGCGACCCTGGCCAGCTGGTCGCCGGCGATCGAGAGCAGCTCGCCGAACCACAGTGCCCGGAACTCGGCGATCCCGAACACCTCGCGGAACGTGACGCGATCCGGCGGTGCTGCCATGCGTTTCTCCCGACCTCTTGTGCAGACCGCGACCCTCGCATGACCTCCGGTGACGAGACGACCAGTCGGTCATGAGGCAGTCACGGTACGTGAGTTACCCCAGCCAGTGTCCCGTGACTGTTGGTAAATCTCTAGGTTCTTTCGCTGGTATCCAAGGTGTCACGGAGCTTTCCCGAACGGGTCAGACGATAGCCCGCAGTGTCTGACCGGTCGCCCAGGAGTCACCAATGGATCATTCCGTACCGCTTGGTCGGTCGCCAGGGGCAAAAGTAGCCACCTCGCGAGCGGGAGGTGACTCCCGGGGAAACGGGCGCCTCAGCTCCGGCCACGCGCGCGTTCGATGACCTCGATCGACGCGCGGACCTGCTCGAAGGTGGGCGGGGCCGCCCGGTTGAACACGACGGTCAGGGACCGGCGCGGGATGACCACGAACTCGACGTCGACCCCGGCCGCCTCCGCGGCGGCCTCGACGACGTCCCGCCAGTGCTCGGGGTCGATCCCGTCCGGATCGGCCCATTCGTGGGCGAAGATCGCCCAGTTCCCCCGGAGCAGGGTGCCGACCACGTCCTGCGCGGTGTGGACGCGGCGCGGCGAACCGATCTCATCGGCCAAGTATTCGCAGGTGAAGGTGGGTGTTCGAGGCCCGGGCGCCTGGGTGGACGAAGGTCAAGTTCGCTCCTTTCGCCGGTGTGCCCCAGGGATTCGGAGCCGGGGGCGGCGTGGATGGGTTCCGCCCTGTGGGAAGGACTTCCGGCGCCGGAACCCCGGCGTAGCTTCGGGTTCGTGGCCGATCTCCCGCCGTTCACCCTGGCTGTCGTGGGCGCCGGACCCCGCGGGGTCGGCGTCCTCGAACGGCTCGGCGCGAACGCCGCGGAGCTGTCCGGCGGCCGTCGGCTCGAGGTGCACCTGATCGACCCGTTCCCGCCGGGGCCCGGCCGGGTGTGGCGCTACGACCAGTCACCGCTGCTGCGGATGAACTCCATGCCCGAGGACGTCACGATGTTCACCGACGAGTCGGTGAAGATGGCGGGCCCGGTGCGGCCGGGACCGTCGCTGCTGGAGTGGGCGCGGAAGGTGCGTGACGGCGGGCTCGACGCCGACGTGCCGCCCGACGTCGCCGGCGAGCTGACGGCGCTCGACCCGTTCCACTTCCCCACCCGGCGGCTGCAGAGCGCCTACCTGACCTGGGTGTACCGGAAGGTCGTCGAGGACCTGCCCGACGGCATCGACGTCGTCGAGCACGCGGCCCGCGCGACCGGCGTCGACGGGAACACCGTCAGCCTGTCCGACGGCACGGCGGTCGTGGCGGACGCCGTCGTCTTCACCGTCGGGCACCTCGACGCCGAACCCGACGAGCGGGAGCGCGAGCTGGTGGCGTTCGCCGCGCGGCACGGGCTGGCCTACTACCCGGCCGGCTACACCGCCGACGTCGACTACGCGGGCGTCGAACCGGGGGAAACCGTGCTGGTGCGCGGCTTCGGGCTGGCCTTCGTCGACCTGATGCTGTTGCTGACCGAGGGCCGTGGCGGCCGGTTCGAGGACCTGCCGTGCGGCGGCCTGCGCTACCACCCGAGCGGCGCGGAGCCGGTGCTGCACGTCGGCTCGCGGCGCGGAGTGCCCTACCACGCGAAGATCGGCTACCGGCTGCGCGGGAAACCGTTGCGGCTGCCCAGGTTCTTCGACGCCTACGCGATGGACGCGCTGGCCGGGGACGCGCTCGACTTCCGCGCCGACGTCTGGCCGCTGATCGCCAAGGAACTGGCCTGGGGCTACTACAGCGAGCTGTTCACCGGGCACCCCGAGCGCGTCCGCATGGACTTCGCCGTGTTCGCCGACGCCTTCGCCGACCTGGCCTGGGATTCGCCGTCCATGCGGGAGCTCGTCGCGCGGGCGGTGCCGGCCGAGGCCGACCGGCTCGACCTCGACCGGCTGGACCGGCCGATGGCAGGACGCGAGTTCGGCACGGCGGAGGAGTTCGGCAAGGAGCTGCGCAAGTACGTCGAGGTCGACCTGGCGCGCCGGGCGGACCAGGAATTCAGTGCCGACCTGGGCGCCTTCATGGCGCTGCTGTCGGTGTACGGCCAGCTGCCCGTGCTCGTCCACAAAGGACGGCTGGACGCGGCGTCCCAGGTGTCCGATATGGACGGCTGGTTCCACGGGTTCTTCTCCTACTACGCCAGCGGTCCGCCGCCGCGCCGGCTGGAGGAGCTGCTGGCCCTTCACGAAGCCGGGATCGTGTCCTTCGCGGGCGCGGAAATGCGGGTGACGGCGGAGCGCGGGGTCTTCGTGGCGTCGTCGGCGAGTCACCCGGAGACCGTCGAGGCCCGCACGCTGATCGAGGCGCGGCTGCCGGACCCGAGCGTGACCCGCGCGGCCGACGGCCTGCTCCGGCAGCTGCGCGACGCGGGCGAACTGGCGGAGGAGACGGTGGCGGACCCGGTGACGGGGGCCCTGCTGCCGTCTGGCCGCATCCACACGCGGGTGTCGGACTCCCGCCTGCTCGACGGGACGGGCCGCCCCCACCCGCACCGGTTCGCGGTGGGCCCGCACACGAGCGCCCGCTCGGCGGCGGCCTTCACCCGGCCGCGGACGAACGCGCTGTCCTTCCGCCAGAACGACGCCGTAGCCCGCGAAATCCTGGCCCTGGCCAACCCCGCGATGCAGTGAATGAGTCATTCACTGCATTCCCAGCTCCAGGCGACCAGTTCGTCGAGCACTGTCTCGGGTGCGGGCATGGCGGCGATTTCGGCCGCGATCCCTCGCGCGATCTCTCGCGCCGCGGAGTCGTCCAGGAGTTCGCGGGCCGCCGCTTCGATCGCGTCGATGCGGATGGCGTCGCCCACCAGTGCCTTCGCCGCGCCGAGGGCCGAGAGCGCCTCCGCGTTGGCGAACTGGTCGGCACCCTGGGGCAGGATCAGCTGCGGCAGGCCGGCGGCGAGCGTGCCGAGCACCGTCCCCGTGCCGCCGTGGTGCACCACCATGCCCGCGTGTTCCAGCACCTCGGCCTGGGGCACGAACCCGGCCACCCGCACGTTTTCCGGCACCGGGCCCAGCGCCGCGGGATCACCGGGGCCGACCGCCACGACCACGTCCACCGGCAGCCGCGACAGGGCGGCGATCGCCCCGCGCAGCACCTGGGTCGCGCCGAAGACCACCGTGCCCAGCGTCAGGTACACGAAGCCGTCTCGCGGGAGCGGCGGCAGCGGGACGTCGGCGTTGTACGGCGTCGGGCGCATCCGGAACACCTTCGGCACGGCCGCCGTACCGGGGTCGCGGACGCTGTCGGGCCAGACGTCGACGCAGGCGTCGCCGAGCATGGCGTCCGCGGGCGGGGTGTCCCAGAGCGGCGCCAGCCGTTCGGCCGCGACGGACAGGACCTCCGGGGACACCGACCGGCCGATCACGTGCGACACCGCCGGGATGCCCGCCCGCTGCGCCAGCGCACCGGTGCCGACGTCACTCTGCTCGTAGACCACGAGATCCGGGCGGAGCCCGGGCAGCAGCGGCCGCAGGTCGGCCATCGTCGCCCGCGGGAGCAGCTCGGCGAACATCGTGATGCCGACGTCGAGGAAGCCGGCGTCCTCGCCGTGCCGCCGCTTGGCCTCGGCTTCCGCGTCCGCGATGGAAACGCCCACGCGGTGGGCTTCGAAGCCGAGTGCGCGGACCTGGGGCACGAACGCTTCGCCGGTGCCGAAGACGACCTCGTGCCCGGCCGCGCGCGCCGCGTTCGCCAGCGGCAGCAGGGGGAAGAGGTGGCCGTACGCCGGGCGGCACGTCATGAGGATCCGCACCGCCCCGAGCGTACCGGTTTTTCAGCAGCGGCCGAGCATGTCGGTCAACGCGGTCTTCTCCGCGGAATTGACCGTCAGCTTGAACTTGTACTTCACGGCCACCCACATCTTCGCGTAGGTGCACCAGTAGCCGACCAGCGGCGGCTTCCACTGGTCGGGCGACTTGTCACCCTTCTCCTGGTTCACGTTGTCGGTCACGGCGATCAGCTGCGGATCCGACAGGTCGTTCGCGAACGCCTGGCGCTGCGCGGTCGTCCACGACGACGCACCGGTGCGCCACGCGTCGGCCAGCGGCACGACGTGGTCGATGTCCACATCGGACGCCGCGGTCCAGGTCGCGCCGTCGTACGGGCTGACCCACTTGCCGGAGGTCGCGGCGCAGCTCGAATCGGTCACCACGTTCGTGCCGTCGCGCTTCAGCACCACTTCGCGCGTGTTGCAGCTGTTGCCCTGGTCGATCCAGTGCGGGAACTTGTCGCGGCTGTAGCCGGTCTGCGAGCCGTCGGCCTTGACGGTCAGGGCCGCGAGCTCGGACTTCGCCGTGGTGGCCGACGGGATGCCGGGCGGGGTCGCGTCCGCGACGCCGGCCAGGGTTCCGGACAGCACGGCGGTGATCGCGAGGACGGTGAACGAATGACGAACAGCACGCCTGGTTGGCATCTTGCTGCCTCCGTGTCAGGGGTGGGGACAGCTAACCCTGAAGCACGGGAGTGGCGCGTACAACACGTATAGGTGACATGTGGCTGTCCGTCAAATGGCTCCCCGCACCAGCCGCAGGTCCTCGGTGTGCCGGTACCAGGTCCACTTGTTCACCGCGCGCTCGAAGACGACGTCGTCGCGCACCGGCCGGGTCGGGATGCAGCCGATCTGGAACGCGCGGGAGTACAGCGTCGTCGGCCGCTTGAAGACGGTGCCCTTCACGACGCGGACGGCCAGGCCGGGACCGCCCGGGTCCGGCGTTACCTCGATCGACGCGGCCGGCCCGCGGAGCGCCACCTGCTCGTCGGCGTACGCGACGCCGCGGACCAGCCGCAGCTGCCCGCGTCCGACGAGCACGCCGCCGACGTCGTCGCGGATCAGCGGCACCGGGTCGACCTCGCCGCGCAACGCCAGCGCGAGCGCCTGCAGCGGCGTCTTCGGCAGTCCCCAGAGCGCGCCGACGACCGAGTCCGGCGACGACGGCACGAACCCGACCGACACGCCGGAGATCGCGTCCTTCCGGAGCAGGCGCAGCACCACCGCGGCGAGGTCCGCGTCCGTGCCCGAGACCACCAGATGATCGTGTTCGCCCAGCAAGGGGTCGATTTCCGCCTTGCCGGGGCGGCTCGGGACGCGGATCGACTCGACGTCGTCGACCTCTTCGAAGCCGGCCGCGCCGTCGCCACAGGCCACCACGATTCCGCGCACCCGCAGGTCCTCCGTTACAGTCATGCACCGGCATTTCGTCAGCGCCACCGGTGTCCGTCCGGGACACTAAACCTCAGTCGTCGAACACCTGGAGTGTCACATGCCGGCCATCGTGCTCATCGGTGCCCAATGGGGAGACGAAGGCAAGGGCAAGGCCACCGACCTGATGGGTGACCGCGTCCAGTGGGTCGTCCGCTACCAGGGTGGCAACAACGCCGGCCACACGGTGGTCCTGCCGAACGGCGAGAACTTCGCCCTGCACCTCATCCCGTCCGGCATCCTGACCCCGGGCGTGACCAACGTCATCGGCAACGGCGTGGTGGTGGACCCCGGCGTGCTGCTCGATGAGCTGTCCGGCCTGGAAGCGCGGGACGTCGACACGTCCAAGCTGCTGATCTCGGCCGACGCGCACCTGATCATGCCGTACCACGTGGCCATCGACAAAGTCACCGAGCGCTACCTCGGCAGCCGCAAGATCGGCACCACCGGCCGCGGTATCGGGCCGTGCTACCAGGACAAGATCGCCCGCGTCGGCGTCCGCGTGCAGGACCTGCTCGACGAGAAGATCTTCCGCCAGAAGGTCGAAGCCGCGCTGGAGTTCAAGAACCAGGTGCTGGTGAAGGTCTACAACCGCAAGGCGCTCGACGCCGACCAGGTCGCCGACGAGGTGCTGGCGGCGGGCGAGAAGTTCGCGCACCGCATCGCGGACACACGCCTGCAGCTCAACCAGGCGCTGGAGCGCGGCGAAACGGTGCTGCTGGAGGGGTCGCAGGGCACGCTGCTCGACGTCGACCACGGCACGTACCCGTTCGTGACGTCGTCGAACCCGACGTCCGGCGGTGCGAGCGCGGGTTCGGGCATCGGGCCGGGCCGCATCACGACGGTGCTCGGCATCCTCAAGGCCTACACCACGCGAGTCGGCTCCGGCCCGTTCCCGACCGAGCTGCACGACGAGTCCGGCGAGTACCTGCGCAAGCAGGGCGGCGAATTCGGCGTGACGACCGGCCGGTCGCGGCGCACCGGCTGGTTCGACGCGGTGATCGCGCGGTACGCGGTGCGCGTCAACGGCATCACCGACTACTTCCTCACGAAGCTGGACGTGTTGTCCGGCCTGGAGAAGGTTCCGGTGTGCGTCGGCTACGAAGTCGACGGATTCCGCACGCAGGACATGCCGATGACGCAGACCGACGTGCACCACGCGATCCCGATCTACGAAGAGCACCCGGGCTGGTTCGAGGACATTTCGGCGTGCCGCACGTTCGAGGAGCTCCCGGCGAACGCCCGCGCGTACGTCGAGCGCCTGGAAGAGCTGTCGGGCGCCCGGATTTCCGCGATCGGCGTCGGCCCCGGCCGGGAGCAGACGATCGTGCGGCACACGTTTGTGTAAGGCGCTGCCGTCTAGGTCAGCTTCGTGCTGACGGGCGTTTCGTTCCGGAACAGGTCGAGCACCGGGCAGTGCTCGTCGACCTCGCGCTTGAGGTCTTCGTAGCGCTCCCGGCTCGCCGGCCCTTCGAGTTCGACGGACACGCGGACGTCCCCGAAGCCGGGCCGCGTGTTGAAGGAGAAGCCGAAGAAGCCGTGCAGATCGAGGTCCCCGTCGACGGTGACCTTGACGGAGTCGAGCGGAATCCCGCGTTTCGCCGCCCAGAACTGGTAGGTGATCACCTGGCACGACCCGAGGGCGGCGAGCGCGAACTCGACGGGGTTGGCGGCCTGGTCGGTCCCGCCGAGCGCGGGCGGTTCATCGATGGTGAAGCGGTGGTCCCGCACCTTCACCTCGACTTCGGTCCTGGTCCCCGGCTTGAGCGCGTGGTCCACGCTGAAGGAAACGGCGGCGTTGTGCGGATCGGCGTCGACGGCCTTGCGGGTGCCTTCGATGACTTCGGTCAGCGACATGGGTTCTCCTGAAGATCGTGATTTCGCTTCAGGGTGGGCGATGTCACGGCGGCCCGCTCGGGTTCTCATGCGTTGGGAGCCGGGGTGTCCGGCATCCGGAAGCGCTTGCCCGCAGCCGCGGCAGCCGATATCCGCGGGTCATGCTCCCCCGGCGACGGCCGCGAGTCCGTGGTAGCCGTGGGTTTTCGCCAGCTGCAGAGCGGCCCCGATGTAGTGGACGGCCCGGTCGGGTGAACCGGCTGCCCGGTGGGCGTGCCCGATGGTGATGAGCGCTTCGCATTCGTCGAACCGGATGCCGGCCCGCCGGGCCATGCGGAGTGCGTGGTGGCCGCTGAGCAGAGCCTGCTCGTGGCGCCCGTCGGCGAGCCTGCTCACCGCGAGCGCCGCGTGCCCGGCGATCTCGGCGCCGGTGTCCCCGATACCGCGCGCGGCTTCGAGCGCTTCCTCCGCCAGGCGAACGGCTCGTGCGGTGTGACCGGTGCCGGCGTGGACCCTGCTGAGCACCGCGAACGCGTAGGCCTCGGTGCACCGGTCGTTGATGTGCCGGGCGAGTTCGGCGGCTTCTTCGGCGATCGAACGGGCCGTGCCGTAGTCGCCCGCGCGGGCGACTACGCGGGCGAGCAGGAGCAGGTCGTCCGGACACCGCGTGTCGGTGGCCAGCGCCTTGTGCATCGCGGTTGCTTCGGCCAGCCGGCCGCGGTGTTCGTGGAGGATGCCGACATTGCGGCGGCAGACCGGGTTGCGCTCCGGGTCGAGCGCGGCGGCCTCGGCGAACAGCGTGCCCGCCCGGTCGAGGTCGCCGGTGAAGAGGTGGAGGGTCGCCAGGTTTTCCAGCACGCCGACGACGCCCCGCCGGAACCGGAGTTCGCGGTAGAGCCGGAGAGCGGCCCGGAAATGCGTGACGGCGAGCTCGAAGTCGTAGCGGAGTGCGCTGGTGGCCGCGAGGTTGTTGTGCGCGGCCGCCCGCAGTTCGGCCTCGCCGGTGGCGTCGGCGGCGGCGAGGCCGATCCGGGCCAGTTCCGGGCTTTCCGCCAGCCAGGTCGTCATGCTGTGCCCGCGCAGGGCGTCGACGAGCTGCCAGGCCGTCCGGTGGTACCGGCGGGCGTGGGCGTGCCGGATCGCCGCGACGAGGTTGGGGACTTCGTCGTCGAGCCACGTCCGCGCGGCTTGCTCGCTTCCGAACACGCACCGCTGCGGCGCGTTCTGCCGCAGGAGGTCCGGGTACAGCAGGTCGGCGGCCGCGCCGGTGTGGACGAGGTAGTGCTCGAGCAGGGCACGCGTCGCCGTGTCGCGTTCCTCCTCGCCGCACTCGAGGTCCGCGCGCTCGGCGGCGTACTGGCGGAGGAGCTCGTGCAGGCGGTAGCGGCCCGGCGCGTGCTCCTGGACGAGGTGGGCCAGCGCGAGCCGTTCGAGGTGGCGAGCCGTCGTCGCGGCCGGCGCACCGGTCAGCGCGGTGACGGCGGCGGGAGTCGTGTCCGGCCCGGGCACCAGGCCGAGCAGCCGGAACGTGCGGCGGGTCGCGGTGTCCAGCGCGGCGTAGGAAAGGTCGTACGCGCCGCGGACCGCGCTGGTTTCGCCGTCGGTCGTCAGGCTGTCCAGCACGCCGTGGGCGCGCAGGTCGGCGAGGTGGTCGGCGACCCGGCGGCCGGACCGGTGCCGGAGCTGGGCGCCGGTGATGCGCAGGGCGATCGGCAGCCGCGCACACGTCTCGGCCAGTTCGGCCGTGGCCGCCGGTTCGCGGGCTGCCCGTCCGGACCCGATCGCGGCCGCGAGGACGGCCGCCGCGTCGGCCGCGTCGAGGACGTCCAGCGAAACGCGCTGGGCGCCGTCGAGGGCGACCAGGCCGTCCAGGCGGTTGCGGCTGGTCACCAGGACCACGCAGTCCGGTGCCGCGGGCAGCAGCGGCCGGACCTGCCCGGGATCGAGCGCGTCGTCGAGCACGCAGAGCACGGACTTGGCCGCCAGCACGGACCGGTACAACGCCGCGGCTTCGTCGACGTCCTCGGGGATCTGCCGGGCCGGGACACCCAGCGCCCGCAGGAACCGCGCGAGAACCGGTCCCGGCCGGGCCGAGCGGCGGAGGTCGGCGTACAGCTGCCCGTCGGGAAACCCGTCGCGGACGCGGTGCGCCCACTGCGTCGCGAGGTCCGACTTGCCGACCCCGGCGGTTCCGACGACGACGCCGAGGCGCGGCCCGTCGCCGCCGGGCAGCAGCCGGTCGAGGGCCAGCAGTTCGGTGCGGCGGCCGTGGAAGCCGGCCGCGGCACGGGGAAGCTGCGCGGGACGCAGTGGCGAGGGGGCGGCGGCGACCTGGTGCCGCAACACGGCCAGCTGTGCCTCGCGCAGGTCCGGACCGGGTTCGGCACCCAGGTCACCGGCCAGCCTGCTGGTGATCGTGTCGTAGGCGTCGAGCGCCGCCGCCGGTTGGCCGGCGGCGGCCAGCGCGAGCATGAGCAAGGCCCAAAGCCGTTCGTGCAGCGGGTGATCGGCCACCAGCCGGTGCAGCTCGGCAGCCACTTCGGCGCACGCACCCAGGTTGAGCCGTGCGCGGCAGTGGTGTTCGACGGCGGCGAGCCGGGCGTCGACCAGCCGCTGTGCCTCGCCCTCCACCGCGGTGGTCGTCGCGAGGTTGCCCAGCGGGTGGCCGCGCCACAGCGCCAAAGCGCGCCCGAGCGTCGCCGCGGCGGACTCGTCGTCGCCCGCGAGCAGCGCCCGGCGCCCCGCCGCGGCGAGGTGCTCGAACCGCTCGGTGTCGAGTTCGCCCGGCCGGACTTCGACCAGGTAGCCGCCGGCCCTGGCGTGGATGCGCCGGGCACCGCCGTCGAGCGTGGCGAGCTGCCGGCGTAGCTGGGCGACGTGGGTGCGCAGGTTCGCCGCCGCCGACGGCGGGGCCGCCACGCCCCAGATCACGTCGATCAGCCGGTGCGGCGCAACCACCGCGCCGGGCGCCAGCAGCAGCGCGGCGAGCAGGGCGCGCTGCCGCTGTGAGGCCAGCTGCAGGTGCCCGGTTCCCGACCGGACCTCGACCGGGCCGAGGAGCAGGAACTCCACGGCATCCCTCCCCGTGCGCTTCGCGTGCCCGTTCGATGTTCGCCGGATGTGCCGATTCTGTACAGCCTCGCTGCCACTGTGGGGTCGCCGGGCGGGGCGCACGGCGGGGCGAGGGGGCTCGCCGTGCGCGCCGCCGGTCCCAGCCACTGGGAAGCCGGAAACCGGTGGCGCCGCTCGCTAACTTGGGTTCATGACCATCGGAGTCGCGCTGCCGGCCGGGGACACGGACTCGGCACCGAACCTCGTCGACGAACTGATCACCCAGACCCGCCAGGCCGCGGAGGCCGGCCTGAAGTCGGTCTGGTTCTCCCAGCTGCCGCTCAGCCAGGACGCCGTCGCGATCGCCGCGCTGGCCGGGCGGGAGGTGCCCGGCATCGAAATCGGGACCTCGGTCGTGCCCACCTACCCGCGGCACCCGTTCCTGGTCGCGAGCGCCGCGCAGACCGCGCAGGCCGCCACCGGCGGGCGGTTCACCCTCGGGATCGGGCTCGGCTCGAAGGGCTTCCTCGGGCCCGTCTACGGCGTCGACTACCCGCCGCCGATCCGGCACCTGCGCGAGTACCTGACCGTCCTGCGGCGGGTCTTCGCCGGGGAAACCGTCGACTTCGCGGGCGAGACGATCACCGCGCGGGCGCCCGGACCGTCCACTGTGGCCGGTGGCGGGGACATCCCGGTCATCGTCGCCGCGATGGGACCGCAGGCCCTCGCCGTCACCGGGGAACTGGCCGACGGCACCCTCCCTTACCTCGCCGGTCCGCGCGCGCTCTCCGAAGTGATCGTCCCGGCCCTCCCCGACGGCAAACGCGTCATCGCCGCCGTTCCCGCCGTGGTCACCGACGATCCCGACGCCGTCCGTGCGCTCGCCGTCGAGCAGATGGCCTTCTACGGGCAGATTCCGTCGTACCGGAAGATCCTCGACGCGGAAGGGTTGGACCACCCCGCCGACCTGGCCCTGATCGGCGACGAGAAGACCGTCGCGGAAGGGATCCGGCGGTACTACGACGCCGGTGCCACCGACGTCGTCCTCACCCAGACCGGCATCCGCTCCGCCGAAGAGCGGCTCCGGACCTGGGCGGCGCTCAGCTCATCCGGTTCGTGAGCGTCGCCGACACCGACATCTCCTCCAGATCCAGTTCGCGCAGCACCTTCCGCAGCACTTCGTCGTCGAGCCGGCCCGCGCGGTTCTCCTCGATCATCGCCTTGCGCTGGGTGATCAGCAGCTCGCGCCGGGCCTTCGCGAACTGGGCCTGCGGGCTGCCGGAATGTTCCTCGCCGGACAGCGTGATCGCCGCCTTGGCGAACCGGTAGCGCATGTCGATCAACCGCTGGAGCCGTTCCTTGAGCCGGTCGACCTTCTCCTGGGGCAGGTCCAGCGCGGCCAGCCGCTCGTGGCTGATCTCGCGCAACCGCTCCTGCGCCGCCTTCTTCGCGACCTCGCGCGCGGCCAGCTCCTCTTCCTCGTCGCGGGCGGCCTCGGACGGGTCCTCGACCTTCAGGACGCGGATCAGCGGGGGCAGCGTCAGCCCCTGGATGAGCACCGTGCCGATGGCCACGGTGAACGCGAACAGCTGAATTTCCGCGCGTCCCGGGGTGTTCGCCGGGACGCCGGCCGCCGCGGCGAGCGTCACCACGCCGCGCATGCCCGTCCACGAAACCACCGCCAGCGTCCGCCACGACGGTGCTTCGCGGTCCCGGCCGAACAGCCGGACCGTCTGCGGCAGGTACGCGGACGTGAACACCGCGGGAATCCGGACCAGCATCGTCACCGCCAGCACGGCCACGGCGACCAGCACCAGCGTCCGGTTGTCGCGGGCCGCGTGCTGCGCCTCGTCGAGGACGAACGGCAGCTGCAGCCCCATCAACGCGAAGACCAGCGCCTCCAGCAGGACGTCGATCGAGGCCCACACCGAGCTGTCCTGCATGCGGGTCGCCGGGGACGCGTACAGCGTGCGGTGCCCCAGGAGCAGGCCCGCCGCGACGACCGCGAGCACGCCGGACCCGCTGAAGTCCTCGCTGAACGGGTGCAGGTGCTCGGCGGTGACGTACGCGGCGAACGGCACGATGATCCCGAACGCCGACTCCATCAGCGGGTCGTCGAGCTGCCGCCGGATCAGCACCACGAGCGCGCCGATGGCCAGGCCGACGCCGATGCCCAGCACGGTCGCCACCCCGAACACCGCGAACCCGTGCCCGGCCGAGCCCGCGGTGCCCGCGACGGCGGCGAGGGCGACCTTGTACAGCGTCAGCGCGGCGGCGTCGTTCACCAGGCTTTCCCCGGTCAGCACGGTCATCACCCGCCGGGGCAGGCCGAGCTTGCGCCCGATCGCCACCGCCGTCACCGCGTCCGGCGGCGCCACCACCGCGCCGAGGACCAGCGCCGACGCGAACGGCACGTCCGGCAGCAGCAGGTGCACGACGACGGCGACGACCACGGCGGTCACGGCGACCAGCACCACGCCGAGCGCGACGATCGGCCGCAGTGCCCGCTTGAAGTGCGTCAGCGAGCTCTCGAGCGAAGTCGAGTAGAGCAGCGGCGGCAGCACGAGGCTGAGGATCAGCTCCGGCTCGAGCTCCAGCCGCGGCACGCCGGGGATCAGCGCGACGCCGAGCGCGACGACCACCACCAGCAGCGGCGCCGACAGGTTGCAGCGCCGGGCGATCGCGGTCAGCACCAGCGAACCGGCGAGCACGCCCATCAGCGTCAGAATTTCCACCCGGCCGATCTTTCCGCAGGTCGGGCCGCCCTGCTCGACTTCCGGTGAGCGGAAAGCCGCTGGATTGTGCCGGACCCCGGGTGCATACTTGTTCGCAATACGCACACCTGTGCGGAAGACGTGCACCGACGCACCTCCGGAGGTTCCGATGTCCCCTGGCGCCCGCTCCTGGGTCGTGCCCCTGGCCTGGACCGCCGTCCTGCTCGACGGGTTCGACCTGGTCGTGCTCGGCACGGTGCTGCCCGTGCTGCTGAAAGGCCACGTCTGGGGCCTGACCCCCGCCACGGCGTCGGTCGTGTCGACCGTCGGGCTCGCCGGGATGATGCTGGGTGGCCTGGCGATCGGCACGGTCACCGACGTCATCGGCCGCCGGAAGTCCCTGATCATCTCCGTGACGCTGTTCTCGCTGTGCACCCTGCTGTGCGCGTTCGCGCCGTCGACGTTCGTCTTCGGCCTGCTGCGGTTCGTCGCCGGACTCGGCCTCGGCGGCTGCCTGCCGACCGCGATCACGCTGGTCACCGAGTACGCGCGCCAGGGCAGGTCGGGCAGCGCGACGACCACGGTGATGACCGGCTACCACGTCGGCGCGGTGCTGACCGCGCTGCTGGGCATCGTGCTGATCTCGCCGCTGGGGTGGCGCGCGATGTTCGTCGCCGGCGCGATCCCGGCCGTCGTGCTGGTCCCGCTGATGCTGAAGTACCTGCCGGAATCCGAGACGTTCCAGCGGGTCCGCGAGACGGAGCGGTCGGCGGGGCACGCCGTCAAGGGGCTGTTCCGCGGCGGGCTGCTGCGCGCGACGATCGCCTTCTGGGTCACCTCGTTCATGGGCCTGCTGCTGGTCTACGGCCTGAACACGTGGCTGCCGGAGATCATGCGCCAGGCCGGGTACCCGCTCGGCGCCGCGCTGAGCCTGCTGCTGACGTTGAACGTCGGGGGCATCGTGGGCCTGCTCGTCGCGGGCCGGGTCGCCGACCGCGTCGGCATCCGCCCGTCGGCCATCGCCTGGTTCTGCGCGGGTGCGGTGTTCCTCGCCCTGCTGAGCGTGAAACTGCCCGCGGTCGGGCTGTACGCGGCGGTGTTCCTGACCGGCTGCTTCGTGTTCAGCGCCCAGGTGCTGGTGTACGCCTACATCGGCCGGATCTACCCGGACGCGATCCGCGCGACCGGCCTCGGCTGGTCCGCCGGCATCGGCCGGGTCGGCGCGATCTCGGGCCCGCTCCTCGGCGGCGCGCTGCTGACGGCGGGAATCGCGTATCCGTGGGGCTTCTACGCGTTCGCGGGTGTCGGTGCGCTGGGCGCGGCGGCCGTGACGGTGGTCCGCCCCGGCCGCCGCTCCCCGGCGTCCGGCCGTGCCCCGGCCCCGGAAAGCCAAGCGACATCCTGAGCCCGCCGCGGCAGCTCGTGAGTGGTAAGGCGGGTTCCAACCCGCTGTGCTGTCTCAGGACCTCACGGACAGGTGTGTTTCAGGACTTCGCGGACAGTTTGTGGTTGGTGAGGGGTTGGTAGCGTACCGAGCGGTCTAGCGTGAGCTGGCGGGTGACGGTGTCGCCGATCATGACGGTGACGCGGTCGCCT
>NZ_BNAW01000048.1 GCF_014654205.1 Amycolatopsis bullii | reverse complement strand
GGCTGGCGGGGCGCCGGTGCCGGGGCTGGGAACGGCCCAGTCCGCGGGCCAGGCGGCTCAGCAGCAGGCGGCAGGCTCGGCGGCCGCGCAGGGTGCGGTCGAGGCGGCGCCGGAATCGACCGGGTTGTCGGCGGGCTCGACGCAGGCGGCCGCGCGTCAGGCCGAGGCTGCCGGGCAACCCGCGCCGGGTTTGTCCGCGGGCCAGGAGCCGGGCGCGCTGCAGGAGGCTCAGCAGGCGGTTGCTCAGCAGGGCGTGCCGGGTTCGCCTGCGGGCCAGGAACCCGGCACGCCGGAAGCGCCCGAGCCCACCGCCGACGCTCAGCAGGCCGAGTCGCCGGAGCCGAAGCTGCAAGGCGACATCTTCGCGAACGAGACTCAGCCGCCCGCCGAAGAGGCGACACCGACCGGGGCGGGCTCCGAGCAGGGTGCTCTGCCGCAACGCACCCCGAAGCCCGCCCTCCCGCAGCCGAGCCGGCCCGAGAAGCCCGCCGCCCTCCCGCAGCCCGCTCTGCCGCAGCCCACCCGCCGCCACCCGGACGTCTTCCAGGAGTCCGGTCAGCTGCCCCTCCCCAACGGCCGCCCCGCCGCTCCGCCCTCCTCGCTCCCCAGCAGGAAGGCCACGGAGACACCCGCTCCGCGCCGCGAAGAGTCCGTGGTCGAAGCCACCACCGAGTGGAACTTCGGCACGGACGACGGCTGGCGCGCGGTGCAAGCGGTGTCCCAGTCGGCACCCTCCACCTTCACTTCGGCAGGATTGCCCCGGCGCCGTCGCGGGGAGCAGCTGCTCCCGGGCAGCGCCGGACCGTCCACCGGGGCCACGGCCCCCCGACCACAACGGGACGCACACGACGTGCGCGGCCGCCTGCGGAGTTTCCAGCAGGGCATCGAGCGCGGACGCCACCGCACCGCGCAGGCGGCCGAGAACAACCACGAGACCTTGGAGGGTGAATGACCTCGCCGAGTAGCGCTCAGCCGACGCAGAACCAGTTCGGCTGGCTGGTGAACGACTTCGCGGAGCGGGTGCCCGGCGTGGCCCACGCCGTGGTCGTCTCGGCGGACGGCTTGCTGCTGACCGCGTCGAACCGGCTCCCGCTCGACCGGGCCGACCAGCTCGCCGCGGTCGCCTCCGGGCTGGTCAGCCTCACCCAGGGCGCGGCCCGCTGCTTCGAAGCCGGCGCGGTCAACGAGACCGTCGTCGAGATGGAGCTCGGGATCATGGTGCTGATGTCGATCAGCGACGGGTCCTGCCTGGCCGTGCTCGCCGCCCCCAACTGCGACATCGGGCAGGTCGCCTACGAGATGACGATGCTCGTCGACCGGGTCGGCCAGATCCTCACCCCGGAGCTGCGCGCTCAGCTTCAGGGCTCCGGGGGGTCGCTGATCGGCGAACCGGTGGGATGATGGCGCGATGAGCACGGGGTCCGGATTCGACGGCGAACCACCCGCGGGGCGCAGCCCCGCCGGGCGTGGGGACGACGGCACGTTCGCCGACGTCCTCAACGGGTTCACGCTGGATTCCGGCCGTGCCCGCCGGAAGCGCAAGAAGACCAAGGAGTCCCCGCAACCCCCGGCCGCCGGTGCGCACGCGGCCGCGGATCCGGCGGCGTTCGCGCCGCCGGCCGACCAAGGAGATCCTGTGACCTCTTTAGTCTCTCCACCCGGCAGTACCGACGGGGACAGCCCCAGACCAGGCGGTTTGTTCGACCCGGGCCCACCCAGCGGCGAATTCGTCATGCCCGCGGTGTTCGAGCAGCCGCCCGCGCCCGAGGAGCTGACGGCGATCGTCCGGCCGTACGCGCTCACCGGTGGCCGCACCCGCGCGAACTATGCCCTGGAGCTGGAGACACTGATCTCCGCGAAGGACTACGCTGCCACCGGTGGCTTCCCCGAAGTGGCCGCGGAGCAGATCGAGTGCATCTCGATCATGGAAGAGTGCCGGACCCCCCGTTCGGTCGCCGAGATCGTCTCGGCGCTGCGGGTGCCACTGGGCGTGGCCCGGGTGCTGATCAGCGACGCGGCCGACGCGGGGCTGGTCACGGTGCACAAGACGATTACGGGCAATGACGGCGCCGAGGCACATCTGGTGTTGATGGAAAGGGTTTTGAGTGGACTCCGTCGGCTTTAAGGCACCGCGGGACACCGCGCCCCCGACCATGACCTCCGCCAAGATCGTGGTGGCCGGCGGCTTCGGCGCGGGGAAGACGACCTTCGTCGGGTCGGTGTCGGAAATCGTGCCGCTGACCACCGAGGCGATGATGACCGACGCCAGCGTGGGCGTCGACAACCTCGACCACACGCCGGGCAAGTCGACGACGACCGTGGCGATGGACTTCGGCCGGGTGTCGCTGGACGCGGACCTGATCCTCTACCTGTTCGGCACGCCCGGGCAGCAGCGGTTCTGGTTCATGTGGGACGACCTGGTCCGCGGCGCCATCGGCGCGGTGGTGCTGGCCGACACGCGCCGGCTGGCCGACTCGTTCGCGCCGATCGACTTCTTCGAGGACCGCGGGCTGCCGTACATCGTCGGCATCAACACGTTCGACGGCGTGCTGGAGCACGACATCAACGACGTCCGCGAGGCGCTGTCGATCGACCCGAACATCCCGATCGTCCGCTGTGACGCGCGGGACCGCGAGTCGACCAAGCAGACGCTGATCACGCTGGTCGAGTACGCCATGCGGCAGTGGATCGCGCTGCGGGCGGCCAACGCGCGCTGACCGTGGTGGAGCCAAGGGCCCGGGACACGCCCGGGCCCGGCGCCGCCGCTCACGCGCGGCGGAAGCGCAGCAGCACGACCTGGCCGTCGAAGGTGCGCGACTCCACCAGCTCCAGGCCGAGCCGCGCGGTGCCCTCGGCGAACGGCCGCTTGCCGCCGCCGAGGACGACCGGGTGCACGAACACCTGGTACTCGTCGATCAGGCCGCGGGCGGTGAGCGCGGCCGCCAGCTCCGCGCCGCCCACGAGCAGCAGATTCCCGCCCGCTTCGGCCTTCAGGGACGCCACCGCTTCGCTCAGGTCTCCGCCGAAGACGCGGGTGTTCCAGTCCGCCTTCTCCAGCGTCCGCGAGAACACCACCTTCGGCGTCTCCCGCCAGACGGGCGCGAACGCGATGTCGTGCGGGTGGTCCGAGATCGACTCGGCGTTCGGCCAGTACGCCGACATCATGTCCCAGACCTTCCGCCCGTAGGCGAACGCGCCGCAGCGCGCGCTCAGCTCCTGCGAGTAGGCCGACAGCTCCGGGCCCATCACCGGCCAGTCGAATTCGCCGTGCGGGCCCTCGACGCAGCCGTCGAGCGAAGTGTGGACCATGTGGACGATCTCGCGCATTCCGTCTCCTCTGTCGGGGTCTGGCACCAGGAGGTCGGAGCCGCGGCCGCCGACCGGACACGCCCTCGAGGAAATTCTCAGTACTCGTCGTGACGCCGCCACCACGAGCCGGGAGCGTCGTCGCCGCGGCTCTCCTCCTCCCACGCTTCCTGGCGGCCCAGCGGCGTGATGTCGAGGTACCGGTGCGACGCCAGGAACGCCTCACCGCCCCGGCCGGAGGTGAAGTAGGTCCGGTAGACGTCGTCGCCGTCGCGGAGGAAGACGCTGACGCCGAAGCCGGTGCCGACCCCGCAGTCCTCGGTGAAGCTGCTGCCGTGCGCGGACACCCACGGCACGTCCCAGCCCATGCGCGTCTTGTACCGCTCGATCTCGGGCAGGGTCGCGGGCGCGACGACGGTGAGCGTGACGTCACGGGCGTGCAGGTGCGCCAGGTGCGGCAGGTTGTCGACGAGCAGGGAGCAGCCCGGGCAGCCCGCCTCGTCGCCCGGGTGCAGCATGAAGTGGTAGACGATCAGCTGGCGGCGGCCCTCGAACAGGTCGAGCAGGCTCTTCGTCCCTTCGGCCGACTCGAACTCGTACGGCCGGGGGAAGGCCACCATCGGCAGCCGGCGGCGTTCGGCGGCGAGGCGGTCGGCCGCCTTCATGAGTTCCTTCTCCTTGACGAGCAGCGCGTCGCGCGCGGCCTGCCATTCCTCCGGCGAGACGATTGCGGGCCGGGTGGCGGTCATCGGACGTCCTTTCCTCGGGTGCGGCCGGTCGGGTCCTCGAAGCCGGAGGTCCGGCCTCCCCAGCTACCGGCCCGGGCCGGCGGGTGTCAAGGTTGTCCTGGACAGCCCTGAGAGCCGCGTCACCGGCCCTCGGGTTTCCAATAGTAGGAAGTCAAAGTATTTTGAAGGCATGAGCAGCGAGCTGTACCGTCCCGTGCACCCCGTTCGGTTCGTCACCGCGTCCAGCCTCTTCGACGGGCACGACGCGTCGATCAACATCATGCGGCGGATCCTGCAGTCGCAGGGCGCGGAGGTCGTCCACCTCGGCCACAACCGGTCGGTCGACGAGGTCGCGACCGCCGCCATCGCCGAGGACGTGCAGGGTGTCGCCATCTCGGCCTACCAGGGCGGGCACGTCGAGTACTTCTCCTACCTGGTGGAGCTGCTGCGCGAGCGCGGCGCCGGCCACATCAAGGTCTTCGGCGGCGGAGGCGGGGTGATCGTGCGCGAGGAGATCGAGCTGCTGCACTCGCGCGGCGTCGCCCGCATCTTCTCGCCCGAGGACGGCTACGAGATGGGCCTGCCGGGCATGATCAACTTCATGATCAAGGCCTGCGACGTCGACCTCGCGGCCGAGGCCCCTTCGCTGGACAAGGTGCTCTCCGGGGACGTCGCCGCGCTTTCGCGGGTCATCACCCAGCTGCAGGCCGGGCGGCTGTCCGCGGACCTGCTGGCCGGCCTCACCGAGGCCGCGGGCACGTGCGAGGTGCCGGTGCTCGGCATCACCGGCACCGGCGGCTCGGGCAAGTCGTCGCTCACCGACGAGCTGATCCGCCGTTTCCGCCTCGACCAGGAGGACAAGCTGCGGATCGCGGTGCTCGCCGTCGACCCGTCGCGGCGCAAGGGCGGCGGGGCGCTGCTCGGCGACCGCATCCGGATGAACTGCCTCGACGGCTCTCCGGTGTACTTCCGCTCCCTGGCCACGCGCACGACGTCGGGGGAGATCCCGGCCGGGCTGAGCGAGTCGATCCTGGCCTGCAAGGCCGCCGGGTACGACCTGGTGATCGTCGAGACGCCGGGCATCGGCCAGGGTGACGCCGGCATCGTCGACTTCGTGGACGAGTCGCTGTACGTGATGACGCCGGAGTTCGGCGCCGCGTCGCAGCTGGAGAAGATCGACATGCTCGACTTCGCCGACGTCGTCGCGATCAACAAGTTCGAGCGCCGCGGCGCCGAGGACGCCCGCCGCGACGTCGCGCGCCAGCTGGTGCGCAACCGCGAGGCGTTCTCGTCGGCGCCGGAGGACATGCCGGTGTACGGCACGAGCGCGGCGAAGTTCAACGACGACGGCGTCACCGCGCTGTACCAGCACCTGCGGGGCATGCTGGCCGAGCGCGGCCTCGGCGTGTCCGCGGGGACGCTGCCGCAGGTCGAGGGCAAGGTCTCGACCGACGCCTCGACGGTCATCCCGGGCAACCGGGCCCGGTACCTGGCCGAGATCTCCGAGACCGTGCGCGGCTACCACGCGAAGACCGCGCAGCAGGTCGCCGCGATCCGCAGGCACGAGGCGCTGGCCGTCGCGCACGCGGAACTGTCCAAGGTGGACGCCTCGACCGACGCCCTGGACGGCCTGCTCGCCGCGGCCGAGTCCGATGTGGACGCCGAGTCGACGAAGCTGCTCGAGCGGTTCCGCGCGCTCGCCGAGGAGTACCGCCAGGACGAGCTCGTCGTCAAGGTCCGCGACAAGGAACTGCGCACGCAGCTGTGGCGCGACACGCTGTCCGGCAACCGGATCCCGCGGGTCGCCCTGCCGCGGTACGCCGAGTCCGGCGAGCTGCTGTCGTTCCTGCGCCGCGAGAACCTGCCCGGCTACTTCCCGTACACCGCGGGCGTCTTCCCGTTCAAGCGCGACGGCGAGGACCCGGCGCGGATGTTCGCCGGCGAGGGCGACGCCTTCCGCACCAACCGCCGGTTCAAGCTGCTCTCGGCCGACTCGGAGGCCAAGCGGCTCTCCACGGCGTTCGACTCGGTGACGCTCTACGGCCACGACCCCGACACGCGCCCGGACATCTACGGCAAGGTCGGCACGTCGGGCGTGTCCATCGCGACCCTCGACGACATGAAGGTCCTCTACGACGGCTTCGACCTGACCGCGCCGAACACGTCGGTGTCGATGACCATCAACGGCCCGGCGCCGACGATCCTCGCCTTCTTCCTCAACACGGCGATCGACCAGAAGCTGACGGCGTTCCGCGAGGAGCACGGTCGCGAGCCGTCGGACGCCGAAGCCGCCGAGCTGCGCGAGTGGGTGCTGCGCACCGTCCGGGGCACCGTGCAGGCCGACATCCTCAAGGAGGACCAGGGCCAGAACACCTGCATCTTCTCCACCGAGTTCAGCCTCCGGATGATGGCCGACATCCAGGAGTGGTTCATCGAGCACGGCGTCCGCAACTTCTACTCGGTGTCCATTTCGGGCTACCACATCGCCGAGGCCGGGGCGAACCCGATCTCGCAGCTGGCGTTCACGCTGTCCAACGGCTTCACCTACGTCGAGTCGTACCTGGCGCGCGGCATGGACATCGACGACTTCGCGCCGAACCTGTCGTTCTTCTTCTCCAACGGCATGGACGCGGAGTACTCGGTGCTCGGCCGGGTGGCGCGGCGGATCTGGGCGGTGGCGATGCGCGAGCGCTACGGCGCGAACGAGCGGTCGCAGAAGCTCAAGTACCACGTGCAGACGTCCGGGCGGTCGCTGCACGCGCAGGAGATGAGCTTCAACGACATCCGCACCACGCTGCAGGCGCTGTGCGCGCTGTACGACAACGCGAACTCCCTGCACACCAACGCGTTCGACGAAGCCATCACGACGCCGTCGGAGTCTTCGGTGCGCCGCGCGATGGCCATCCAGATGATCATCAACAAAGAATGGGGCCTGTCGAAGAACGAGAACCCGCTGCAGGGTTCGTTCATCATCGACGAGCTGACCGACCTGGTCGAGGAGGCCGTGCTGGCCGAGTTCGACCGCATTTCCGAGCGCGGCGGCGTCCTCGGCGCGATGGAGACGGGCTACCAGCGCGGCAAGATCCAGGACGAATCGATCCTGTACGAGCGCAAGAAGCACGACGGCTCGCTGCCCATCATCGGCGTCAACACGTTCCGCAACCCGCACGCGGGCGAGGAGGACGTCGAGGTCGAGCTCGCGCGGGCGACGGAGGCCGAGAAGCAGTCCCAGCTCGACCGGCTCGCGGACTTCCAGCACCGCCACCACGAAGAGGCCCAGCAGGCGTTGAAGACGCTACGCGAGGCAGCCACCCGCGGCGGCAACCTGTTCGGGGTGCTGATGGACGCGGCGCGGGTGTGCTCGCTGGGCCAGATCACGGAGGCGTTCTTCGAGGTCGGTGGCCAGTACCGGCGCAACGTCTAGCGGCGCACCGCCTTCAGCTGCCAGACCGGGACGAGGACCCGGCCGTCGGCGTCGGTCCCCAGGGCGGACAAGTCGGCGGGGTCCTCGTCCAGCACCACCTGGACGCTCTGCCGCAGCTCCTCCGGCGTCATCGACGTCGTGTACACAGCCGGCTCGAGGCGCTCGATCGTCCAGTCCTTCCCGACCGTCTCCCGCAGGTTCGCCTCGCCGATCAGGTACGGCGCCGGGAAACCGGCCGGGACGTCCTCCGAGAAGCAGAACAGGTGCAGCGTCGCGCCCGGCCGGGTCGCGCGGGTCAGCGCCGCCAGGTACGCGTGGCGCGCTTCTTCGGACAGGCAGTGGTAGAGCGCGCTGTCGAGGACCGTGTCGAAACGGCCTTCGTAGCCCTCGAGCTTCGTCGCGTCGGCCACGGCGAAGGTGACGCCCGGCGCCCGCGTGCGGGCCTGCTCGACCGCCGACGGCGCGCCGTCCAGGCCGGTCACGGTCAGGCCGCGGGAGGCCAGGAACGCCGAGTTGTCCCCGAGTCCGCAGCCGATGTCGAGGACGGCACCGGTGAATTCCCCGGCGTCGGCCAGCGCGACGACCGCGGGCTGCGGGGCGCCGAGGTCCCACGGCATCTTGCGGCCGATCGGCGTCGCACCCTGGTACAGCTGTTCGAAGTCGACGTCCTGCACGTCCATGTCCGCCCCTTTATTCAACATGTGATGAGATCACTCCATCATGCACCCCGGGCCGACCCGGTGGTAGTCCTTGACCATGAAATTCGGGATTTCGACGTTCGTGACCGACGAAGGCATCCGGCCCGACGTGCTCGGGGCCGCGCTGGAAGAACGCGGCTTCGACTCGCTGTTCCTGGCCGAGCACTCGCACATCCCGGTCGGCCGGGAAACCCCGTACCCGGGCGGTGGCGACCTGCCGCGCGTGTACTACCGCACCCTGGACCCGTTCGTGGCGCTGACCGCCGCGGCCACCGCGACGTCGGAGCTGCTGCTCGGCACCGGGATCGCCCTGCTGATCCAGCGGGACCTGATCCACACGGCCAAGGAGGTCGCGTCGCTGGACCTGATCTCCGACGGCCGCGCGCTGTTCGGCGTCGGCGTCGGCTGGAACCGGGAGGAGATGCGCAACCACGGCACCGACCCGAAGACGCGCGGCGCGCTGATGGACGAACAGCTCGCCGCGCTCAAGGAGATCTGGACGAAGGACGAAGCCGAGTTCCACGGCGAGCACATCGACCTCGACCCGATCTTCAGCTGGCCGAAGCCGGTGCAGAAGCCGCACGTCCCGATCTACATCGGCGGCGAGAGCGAAGCCGCCCTGAACCGGCTGGCCAAGTACGGCGACGGGTGGCTGCTCCGGGGCTACACGAAGTACCAGGAGGCGCAGCGGGTGCGCGGGTGGCTGGCGGACCAGGGCCGCGAAGACGTGCAGTTCGCGGTCTTCGGCGGGCCGACGACGCCGAAGGTCGTCGACGGCTTCCGCGAGGCCGGCGTCGAGCGGTACACGTTCCTGCTGGACACGCTGCCCGAGTCGGAGACGCTCAAGGCGCTCGACGAGCTGGCGGAGGTGGCCGCCGCGCACCGCTGACGCCCGGCCACGGGCCCAGCGGCGGGAGGTCGCCGGTGAGGCCGTCGCCGTCGGCCCGGCCGGACAGCCAGGCGGCCAGCTCCCGCACCGGGCCGGTGACTTCGGTGCTCCCGGAGCCCCAGCTGCGGTCGCCGGCCCGGACGGTGACGCCGCCGGGCAGGCGGCCGGCCAGGAAGTCCACCGCGTGGACGCAGAAGCCTTCGGGCCAGTCGGCCACGCCGATGCCGACGTCGAGGTCGACGGCGTGGATCCAGACCTCGCGCCAGCGCGCGAAGACCGTGCTGGACAGCTTGCCGTCGCGGTAGTCGACGTGCTGGTCCCAGTCGCGGACGCGGGCCCAGGCGTCTTCCAGCCGGACGGAGTGCCGCAGCAGGGCGCGCCGGTGCTCGTCGGCGGTCCGGCCCGCGGTGGCTTCGATGATGCCGTCGCGGTCGTGCGTCCGCGGGTCGTAGAGCGGGATCAGCACCCCGAGCAGCGCGTTCTCGACGAGGTCGGCGAGCGCGCGGCCGGCGTCGGTGACGTGGGCGAGCACGTGGCCGCGCGTCCACCCGGGCAGCGGCGAGGGCGCGCGGACCTCTTCGTCGGTCAGGCCGTCCAGCGCCCGGTGCAGCCGGCGGTGCGCTTCGGCGACCGCCGCCGTCGGGATCACTTGTCGAGCAGCAGGTGCACCGACAGTTCGAGGCGGTTGGCGACGTCGGCCGCGGAGGCGCGGCGGGTCACCCAGGCCACCAGGTTCGCCATCCAGACGTCGGCAACCACGTGGAAGATGTCGCGGTCGGCCTCGGCCGGCTCGGCGATGCCCATCGCCTTGGCGAACATGTTCTCCATCAGCCGCCCGACCTGCTCGACCTCGGCGGCGGCGGAGGTGTCGGCGAACATGAACGCGCGGACCATGGCCTCGGTCAGGTGCGGGTCGCGCTGCATCATGCGCGTGTTGCGGCCGAGCACGAACATCAGCCGCTCGGCGGGCGTGTCGCCCGGGATGGCCTGGCGCTCCAGCTTCTCCTGCGCGCGCTCGAACTCGCGGGCCAGCCCGGAGACCAGCAGGTGGATCTTCGAGGGGAAGTACCGGTAGAGCGTGCCGAGGGCGACGTCGGCCTTCTCGGCGACGGCGCGCATCTGGACGGCGTCGTAGCCGCCCTTCGAGGCGAGCGCGAGGGTGGCGTCGATGATCCGGCGGCGGCGGTCGCGCTGGGCGGCCGAGCCGAGTTCGTCGGCCCCGATCGCGCTCAGGCCGTTGCCGCGGGCCTTGGTTTTGCCTGGCATCGGCATTCCCCCGTCCTTCGGAACTTGTTCCAGTTCACGACGTAGATTACCTGTCCTGGCGAACCTCGCGACAATTGACCCACTGGCCGGAAAACTGTAACACGTTCTACACTCGCGAGTAGTGTCCCGTCCCGCGAGGAGGCCCCATGCCGGTCGCGCTCACCGAGGAACAGCTCGCGCTGGCCGAGGCGATCCACGCCTGGTCCGCGGCGCACCACCCGCGGGAGGCGGTGCGCGCCGCGGAAACCGGCCCCGGCGCGGGCATCCCGGCCGGCTTCGCCGGGCTCGGCCTGTTCGGCGTCGCGCTGCCCGCGGCGGCCGGCGGGGCCGACGGCAGTGTCGCCGACCTCGCCGCCGGGCTCGCCGCGGCGGCGGAAGAACTCGTTCCCGGGCCGGTGCTGGGCACCGCCCTCGCCGGGCTCCTGCTCGCCGAGGTCCCCGAGGCGAAGGAGCTGCTCCCGGCCATCGCCGAGGGGGAAGCCACCGTCGCGGTGCTGCTGGACGCCGTGTCCCTCGAGGACGGCGTCAGCGGGCCGGTGCCGGGGGCGCACCCGGACGCCTGGCTGCTCGTCCCGGTCGACGGCGGGCACGTGCTGCTCGCGCCCGGCGCGCCCGGGGTGAGCGTCGAGCCCCTGGCCGCGTTCGACTTCTCCCGCCCGCTGGCGCGCCTCCGGTTCTCGGGGGTCCGTGCCGACCTGCTGACCTTGCCGCCGGTCGACGCGCCGGCCGCGATCCTGGCGGCGGCCGAGGCGGCGGGCGTGGCGCGGCGGTGCCTGACCGTCGCCGTCGAGTACGCCAAGGTCAGAGAGCAGTTCGGCCGGCCGATCGGAGCCTTCCAGGCGGTCAAGCACCTGTGCGCCGAAATGCTCTGCCGCGCCGAAGCCGCCGAAGCGCTGGCCTGGGACGCGGCGGCCGGGCAGCACCCGCTTTCCGTGGCGAGCGCGGCCGTCGTCGCCCTCGACGCGGCCGTCGCCAACGCCAAGGACTGCGTCCAGGTCCTGGGCGGGATCGGGTTCACCTGGGAGCATGACGCCCACCTGTACCTGCGCCGGGCCGTGGCCCTGCGGCAGTGGCTCGGCGGGACGTGGCGGCGGCGGGCGGCGTCCCTGGCGCTGTCCGGGACCGAACGCACGCTGAGCGTCGACGTCGGGGACGATCCCGCGCTGCAGGACGAGGTCGCGCGGATCGCTGCCCTGCCTGCCGATGCGCAGCGTGCCGCGCTGGCCGACGCGGGTTTGCTGACGCCGCACTGGCCGTCGCCCTACGGCCGGGGTGCCGACGCCGCGGAGCAGCTGCGGATCGACGCTGCCTTGGCTGCGGCGGGCGTCCGCCGTCCGGACCTGGTGATCGGCGCGTGGGCGGTGCCGACGATCCTCGAGCACGGCAGCGACGAGCAGCGGGAGCGGTTCGCCCGGCCCACCCTGCGCGGCGAGCTGACCTGGTGCCAGCTGTTCAGCGAGCCCGGCGCCGGGTCCGACCTGGCGGCACTGCGGACGGCGGCCCGGCGCGTCGACGGTGGCTGGCGGCTGTCCGGGCAGAAGGTGTGGACGTCGCTGGCCCGCGAAGCCGACTGGGGCATCTGCCTGGCCCGCACCGACCCGGACGTGCCCCAGCACCAGGGCATCACGTACTTCCTCGTCGACATGCGCGCCGACGGCATCACGACGCGGCCGCTGCGCGAGATCACCGGCGAAGCGGTGTTCAACGAGGTGTTCCTCGACGACGTGTTCGTCCCGGACGCCGACGTCGTCGGCCCGCCGGGCGGCGGCTGGCGGCTGGCGCGCACGACCCTGGCCAACGAGCGGGTGGCCATCGGGAGCGGCTCGGCGGTGGGCGAGAGCGTGCAGGCGTTGGTGTCCACAGTGGACGCCGCGGAGCTGGACGACGTCGCGCTGGACCGGCTCGGCTCGCTGGTGGCCGACGGGGTGGCCGGGTCGGTGCTGGACCTGCGGGCGGCCCGGCGCCGGCTGGAGGGCCAGGATCCCGGCGCCGAGTCGAGCGTCCGGAAGCTGCTCGGCGTCCAGCACCGGCAGGACGTGGCGGAGTTCGCGCTCGAGCTGGCCGGCTCGGGCGCCCTGCTCGCCGACGGCCGGCCGCAGCACGAATTCCTGCTGACCCGCTGCCTTTCCATCGCCGGCGGCACCACGCAGGTCCTGCGTTCCCTGACGGCCGAACGCCTCCTCGGCCTGCCCCGCGGCTGATGCCCCGGCAATCACGCGTGATGCCTCTCCAGTCACGCGTGATGCCCTTCGGCGCACGAGTGGGTTGCGTCGAGAAACGGTGCGAAGGGACCGTTCGCGCCGCCGAGGGCAAAACTGTCGGGGTCGTGTTCTAGCGTTGCGGTCGTGGAGTTCAGCGCAGACACCCAGGCCACCTACCTCCCCGCGGATCCCCCGCGGGACGGGGTGCTGGCCCTGTGGGGCGAGGACGTGGCCGGCGGGACCACGATCGAGCTCGTGCTGCCCCGCGGAGCCAAGTTCGCGCGGACGAAGGTCGAGGCCGAGCTGGTCCCGCTGGAGCGGGCGCTGCCCCGGCTGCTGTCGGTGGGGGAGCAGGCCAGCCCGGCGGTCGCGGCGTGGTCGGCGGCCGTCAACGCCGGGGTGAACCTCGTCGCGCGGGGGCGGCTGCGGCCGGCCGCCTCACCGGGCGGGGCGGCGGCCTGGCGGATCGGCCCGCTGGACGCCGCCGACGAGGAACTGCTGCGGGGGCTGGCCGGCGCCCTGCCACCGGAGGCGTACGCGCTGCCGCTGACCGGGCTGAAGCGCATCCGCCTGCACTCGCCGGACTCCCTGGTCCGCGCGCTCTGGGACGCGACGGCCGACCTGCTGGTGCGCAGCCCGGCGGCGCCGGTGGGCGCGGGCGATCCGGCGTTCGCGGCGCGCGAGCCTGCCCTGCTCGGCCCGGACGGCGCGGCGTGGCTCGCGGAGCTGGAGGCCCGCGAGCCCCGCGGAATCCAGGTGCTCCTGCGGGTCGAGGGCCTCGACGACGAGACGTTCGCCGGGGTGCTGGCGGTGCGCAGCATGGCGGAGCCGAGCCTGGTGGTGGAGGCGGCCACGCTGTGGGACGCCCCGGACGCGGTGCTGAACCGCCTCGGCGACCAGGTCGAGACGCAGCTGCTGCTCGGCCTGCGCCGCGGCGCGCGGGCCTGGGCGCCGCTGGGCCGGGTGCTGACCCAGGCGACCCCCGCGTCGCTGGCCTTGTCCGACGACGAGGTGGTCGACCTGCTCACCGACGGCGCCCGCGACCTCGGCGGCGCCGGCATCGAGGTCCTCTGGGCGAAGGGGCTGTTCGCGGGTGAGGTGAAGGCTCGGGCGAGCGCGACCCAGGCGCCGGCGAGTGTGGCGGAGGCGGAGTTCGCGCTGCGGTCGCTGCTGGAGTTCCGCTGGCAGCTCAGCCTCGGCGGCGAGCAGCTGACCGAGGCCGAGGTGGCGGCGCTGGCGGAGGCCAAGAGGCCGCTGGTCCGCCTGCGCGGGCAGTGGGTGCGGGTCGATCCGCAGCTGCTGGCCCGGGTCCGGGGCCGCACCCGCAAGCTGGACGCGGGCGAGGCCCTCGCGGCGGCGTTGACGGGCGAGCTGGAGGTCGACGGCGAGCGGGTGGAGTTCGCGGCCCCGCCGGCGCTGGGTGGGCTGGCTTCGCGCATCCGCGACCGGGCGGGGGCCTTGGTGGCCCCGCCGCCCGGGTTGCAGGCGATGCTGCGGCCGTACCAGCAGGCGGGGCTGTCCTGGCTGGCCACGATGACGGGGCTGGGGCTGGGTGCCTGCCTGGCGGACGACATGGGACTGGGGAAGACGATCCAGCTGATCGCCCTCCACCTGCATCGCCGGGAGCTGGCGAGGTCTGGGGAATGGGGGCCGGGCTCGATGCAGCCTGGCGAGGTCGCTCGCTCGGTGGTCGAGGGGTCGGGGCCGGGTGGGGCGCAGCGCGGCCTGCCGGGGTGCCTGGCGGCCGAGCCGCCGGAGCTCGGCGCTGCGCAGTTGGGCGAGGTCGCTCGCTCGGTGGTTGAGGGGTCGGAGCCGGGTGGGGCGCAGCCCGGCCTGTCTGGGCGCCTGGCAGCCGAGCCGGCGCAAGCCGGCGCATCCAGCCGCTCGGAGGCGGAGCCGGACCCGGCGCAGTCGGGCGGCCCTGAGCAGGTCGGCGCATCGAAAGCCGGGCCCCCGCGCACCGGCGCCGGCGGGCCCACCCTCGTCCTCTGCCCCACCTCGCTCCTCGGCAACTGGGAACGCGAGTTCGCCCGCTTCGCCCCCGGCATCCCCGTCCGGCGGTTCCACGGCGGCCGCCGCCACCTCGGCGACCTCGCGCCCGACGAGGTCGTCCTCGCCACCTACGGCGTCCTCCGCCGGGACCGCGAAACGCTGTCCGAAGTGGACTGGGGCCTCGTCGCCGCCGATGAAGCGCAGCACGTCAAGAACCCGCTTTCCGCCACCGCCAAGGAGCTGCGCAAGATTCCCGCGCAGGCCAAGGTCGCCCTCACCGGCACGCCCGTCGAAAACCGGCTCACCGAGCTGTGGTCCATTGTGGACTGGACCACTCCCGGCCTGCTCGGCCCGCTCGATCGCTTCCGCCGCACCGTCGCGCGCCCGATCGAACGCGACCGCGACAAGGCGGTCACCGAACGGCTGGCTGCCACCGTCCGGCCGTTCCTGCTGCGGCGGCGCAAGACCGATCCGGACATCGCCCCGGAACTGCCGCCCAAGACCGAGACCGACCGGTTCGTCCCGCTCACCGCCGAGCAGACCACGCTCTACGAAGCCGTGGTGCGCGAAAACCTCGCCGAAATCCGGGAAAAAGAGGGCATCGAACGGCGCGGGCAGGTGCTGCGGCTGCTCACCGAACTCAAGCAGATCTGCAACCACCCCGCCCAGTTCCTCAAGGAGCCGCACGGCGCGCTCACCGGCCGCTCCGGCAAGCTCGCGGCGTTCGAAGAACTCCTGGACGTCATCCTCGACGAGGGCGAAAGCGTCCTGGTGTTCAGCCAGTACGTGCAGCTCTGCCGCCTGCTCGAGCGGCGCCTCAAGGACCGCGGCCTGCCCACCGAGCTGCTCTCCGGCGACAGCTCCCCGGCGAAGCGGCAGGACATGGTCGACCGGTTCCAAGCCGGCGAAATCCCGGTGTTCCTGCTCTCGCTCAAGGCGGGCGGGGTCGGGCTCAACCTGACCCGGGCCACCCACGTCATCCACTACGACCGCTGGTGGAACCCCGCCGTCGAAGACCAGGCCACCGACCGCGCCTACCGGATCGGGCAGGACCGGCCCGTCCAGGTGCACCGGCTGATCGCCGAGGGCACCCTCGAAGAACGGATCGCGCAGGTCCTCGAAAAGAAACGCGGCCTCGCCGAATCGATCGTCGGGGCGGGGGAGGACTGGATCACCGACCTGTCCGACGACGAGCTCGCCGATCTCGTCCGGCTCGGGAGCGGGTGATGCCACCGAGGCGGAACTTCGGCACGACGTGGTGGGGCCGGGCCTGGGTCGAAGCGCTGGAGCGGCGCGCGAAGCTCGACCCGAACCGGCTGCCGCGCGGGCGGACGTACGCGCGCAAAGGCACCGTCAGCGAGCTGCACTTCGGCGCCGGCGAGATGACGGCGTGGGTGCGCGGCAGCCGGCCGGAGCCCTACAAGGTCACCATCACCATGCGCACCTTCACCGACGGCGAGTGGGACACGCTGCTCGGCGTGGTCGGCACCCAGCTCGGCCACGCGGCCGCGCTGCTCGACGGCGAGCTCCCGGGCGCGCTCACCGAGCAGGCGCGCGAAGCGGGCGTCGACCTGCTGCCGGGCCCGGGCGACCTGCGGCCGCGGTGCTCGTGCCCGGACTCGGCGAACCCGTGCAAGCACGTCGCGGCGGTGTACTACCTGGTCGCCGACGAAGTGGACCGCGACCCGTTCACGCTCTTCCTGCTGCGCGGGCGCCCGCGGTCGGACGTCCTGGCCGAACTCCGCGCCCGCCGGTCGCCGGCGCGCGGCGAGAAGCCGAAGCTCCCGAAGCGGGCGGACGAGGGCCTGACCCCGCGGGCGGCCTACGCGCGACGTCCCGCCGCCATCCCCGCCCTGCCGCCACCACCGCGGGTTCCCGGACCGCCGGCGGTCCTGGACCTCGACCCGCCCCCGGGCACGGGCTGGACGGCGGCGGCGCTGTCCGCCCTCGCGGCGGACGCGGCCTCCCTCGCCCGCGACCTCCTGACCGGCGGCCCGACGCCGGCGGAGCTGACGTTCGAGGAAGACCTCGCCCGCCGCGCGGCCGGCCGCACGGGCGCGGAGATCACCGCCCTCGCCACCGCGGCGGGGATAGCCCCGAAGGACCTGACCCGCTGGGCCGAGGCCTGGCGCGAAGCAGGCCGCGGCGGCCTGGCCGCCCTACGGGAAACCTGGCAGCCGGGTCCGGGACCGTTGGCCGAAGGCCAGGAGACGCTGGCCGACGCGGGCCTGCCGGGCAAGCCGAAGATCTGGCGCAACCGGCTGACGCAAGGGGAGCTGCAGCTGCGCTACGGCCGTGATGCGCGCTGGTACCGGTTCGTCCGCGAAGGACCGGAGTGGCGCCTCGACGGCCCACCCTCGGCCAGCCCGCTGGACCTCGTTTACTGAGCGGCTTTCCAAGCGTTGTACGTGTGGTCCAGGAACCGCGCCACCCCACGCACCACGTGCGCCGACCGCACCGACGTGAACACGTCGAACGCGTGCTGCGCCCCGGTCAGCTCGGCGTAAGCCACCGGCTGCCGGGACTTCTCCCGCAGCCGCGAAACGAACTCACGCGCCTCACGCACCGGCACCAGCGAATCGTCCCGGCCGTGGATCACGAAGAACGGCGGCGCGTCCGAGGTGATCCGGTCCAGCGGTGACGCTGCGATGTAGTCGTCCAGGTGGGCCACCGGGTCCCGGTCCGGCGCGAACACGCGGCGGGCGATCAGGCTCTCCAGCCGGTACTTGCTCGCCGGTGCGCCGGACGTTGCCGCGAAGTCGTACACGCCGTAGTGCGGGACGCACGCCTGGATGCTCGTGTCCGCGTCCTCGAACGACGGCTGCAGCGCCGGGTCGTTCTGCGACAACGCCAGCAGCGCCGACAGGTGCCCGCCCGCCGAGCCGCCCGTCACCGCCACGAACCGCGGGTCGCCGCCGTACGAGGAGATCGAAGAGCGGATCCAGGCCAGGGCCTGCTTCGCCGCGACGATGTGCGCCGGCCACCGGTGCGCCGGCGCGAGCGGGTAGTTGATCGCGACGCACACCCAGCCGCGACGAGCCAGGTAGCGCATCAGCGGCCGGCCCTGCTCCTCCTTGTTGCCGATCACCCACGCGCCGCCGTGGACCTGCAGCAGCACCGGGGCGCCGGAAACCGGTTCGGAAGGGCGGTAGACGTCCAGCAGGAACCGCTTGCCGCCCGGGGCGTACGCGATGTTGCGGTCGACGCGGACGTCCGGGGCGCCCATCCGGAACGGCAGCGCCAGCTCGCCCCAGGGCAGGCCCAGGTCCGACCGGCCCAGCTCGTCGGCGTAGTCCGCACCCAACGCGGACGTCAGCGCCTTCTCGATCTCCTCGCGGGCGCCGTGCCCGGTGCGGGCCAGCGTGGCCAGGCCCGCGGCGGAGGCCGCCGCCAGCGCCAGGCCTGCCTTCGTCGACCGGTCGCGAACACCGTGGCGGGCCACGTGGAGCAACGCATCCGCGGCCGTCAGCGCCAGGAACTGGGGCGCCAGCTCACCGGTCAGCCACCCGGCGAAGAACACCGGGATCGTCGTGGACCGCGCCCGCAGCGGGCGGAGCGCGTTGGCGGTGAGACCGAGCTGGACCGCGCGACGGATCAGGAAATTCGGCTGCACCACCGCGATGATACCGGCGAGTAGGGTGACGCGCCGCTCACCGGACGTGGCCTACCCTTGGTCCATGCAGAGACTGAGCGGCCTCGACGCGAGCTTCCTCTACCTCGAGACGTCGTCGCAGGTCCTGCACGTCTGCGGGCTGCTCATCCTCGACGGCTCCACCGTCCCCGGTGGCTACACCTTCGCCAAGCTGCAGGAAAACCTCGAAGAGCGCGTCCGGATGATCCCGGCGTTCCGCCGCAAACTGCACAATCCGCTCTGGAACCTCAGCCATCCCGTGTGGATCGAAGACGAGGAGTTCGACCTCGACCACCACGTGCACCGCATCGGCGTGCCCGCGCCCGGCGACCGCGCCGAGCTGGCCGGGTTGTGCGCCCACATCGCCGGGCAGCAGCTCGACCGCGCGCACCCGCTGTGGCAGCTGTACGTCATCGAAGGCCTCGCCGACGGACGGCTCGCCGTGCTGCTCAAGATGCACCACGCGAGCGTCGACGGGGTCAGCGGCGCCAGCCTGATCACCTACCTGGCCGGCCTCGAACCGGACGGGCCGATGCCGGTGGTCGAGGAGCCCCGGAACGCCGGGATGCCGTCGCCGCTCGACCTGGTCCGGTCCGGGGTGGAGAGCGTCGTGAAGCGCCCGGCCGAGGTCGCGCGGCTGCTGCCCGACCTGCTGGGGCTGATGCCGCGGTGGGTCGGCCGGGCGTTGCGCGGCAAGGGGATGCCGATCCCGTTCACCGCGCCGCGGACGTCGCTCAACGGCACGATCACCGGGCACCGCAGCGTCGCCTTCGCCCAGCTCGACCTCGACGACATCAAGGACGTCAAGAACGCCTTCGGGGTCACGGTGAACGACGTCGTGCTCGCGCTCGTCGCCGGCGCGCTGCGGGAGTTCCTCTCCGCCCGCGGCGAGCTGCCGGAAGACCCGCTGGTGGCGACCGTCCCGGTCTCGGTGCACGACCGGACCGAACGCGAGCACGGCAGCAACAAGGTTTCGGCGTTCTTCGCCTCCCTGCCGACGCACCTGGCCGACCCGGCCGCGCGGGTGTTCTTCCTCGCCGAGGCCAACCGGCGGTCGAAGGACCACCACCACGACATCGACGCCGACATGCTGCAGGACTGGGCGCAGTTCTCGGTCGCGACGGCGTTCGGCCTCGCCGTGCGCGCGTATTCGGCGCTGCGCCTGGCCGAAAAGCACCCCGTGGTGCACAACCTGGTCGTCTCGAACGTGCCCGGCCCGCCGATGCCGCTGTACTTCCTGGGCGCGCGGATCACCGGCTTCTACCCGCTCGGCCCGGTCTTCCACGGCGCCGGGCTCAACGTCACGGTGCTGTCCAACGCGGGGAAGGTGCACGTCGGCCTGCTCGGCGCGCGCGAGCTGGTCAAGGACCTGTGGCCGCTCGCCGACGCGCTCCCGGACGCACTGGCCGAGCTGCTGAAGGCCGCGCCTACCGGGGGCTGAGCACCACGACCGGGATCTCCCGCTCGGTCCACGCCTGGTACTTCGCGAAGTCCGCGTACAGCTCGACGAGCCGCGGCCACAGTTCCGCGCGTTCCGAAGGCCCGGCGACGCGGGCCGTGACCGGGACGCCGCGCCGGCCCTTGAGGTCGATGCGGGTTTCGGGGTGCGCCAGCAGGTTGAAGTACCACTGCGGGTGCCGGGGGAGTCCGCCCTGCGAGCCGACGATGACGAAGTCGTCGCCGGAGCGCAGGTAGAGCAGCGGGGTGGTGAACAACCGCCCGGACTTGCGGCCGCGGTGCTCCAGCAGCAGCGTCGGCACCGGCTTGCGGAACCCCGCCCCGACGCGCCACTTGCCGCCGACGCGGCCACCGGTCAGCCGGAAGACCGCCACCTGCGCCTTCGCCGCGTATTTCATGACCTTGGCGGTCACCGGCGAGTCGAGGCCGCCGGGCTTGGAGTCGGGCAGGCTGAAGCGTCCCATCAGGGGTTCCTTCCTCGGAGGGAGTGGACCGCGGCGAGCAGGGCGGGCACCCAGCGGTCGGCGGCCAGCACGCAGGCGGCGTGCCCGGCCGCGACCTCGTAGGTGGCCGCGCCGGGGATCCGGCGGGCCAGCGACCGCTGGTGGGCGGGGGCGATGAACCGGTCCCGGGCGGTCACCACGACCGCGGCCGGCAGCCGCAGCGTGTGCAGCCACGGCCGCGAGTCGAACCGGCCGATCTCGTCGACGGCGACCGCGATCTCCCACGGCCGGGTCGACCGGAACTCCCGCAGTCCCCACCGGTGGTCGGCGAGGCGTTCGCGGGGGAGCGCGGCGGGCACGACCGGCGGCGGCACGCGCTCGCGCAGCCGCCGCAGCGTCCGGCCGAAGACCTCGAGGGCGGCGCGCTGCCGCAGCCCGCGGCCGAAGTGCCCCGCGGTCGAGCACAGCACCAGCCCGGTAACACGTTCTGATTCGGCGCGCGCCACGAGCTGCGCGACGAGCCCGCCCATCGAGTACCCGGCGATCGCGAACCGGCCGACGCCGAGCGCGTCCGCGACGGCGGTGACGTCTTCCGCGCAGTCGGCGAGCCGGAACTCCGGCGAGCGGATGCCCCGGCCGTGCCAGCGCTGGTCGAACACGACGACGCGGTGGTGCCGCGCCAGCCGGGGAAGGGCGGGATACCAGGTCAGCAGGCCCGTGCAGGCCACCGAATGCAGCAGGAAGAGGGCGGGTGCGTCCCGCGGTCCGACGTCGGTGACCACGGTGCGGCCGCGGCCGGGCAGCTCCACCGGGACCGGCTCGGGCACGCCCGCGGTCGGCGGCACGGTGATCCGCCGCCGTGTCCCCGCCATTGCGCCACCCCCGGGGGTTGCCGTGCCCGCCCTTTCCGGTTAAGACTAGAACAGGTTTCAATATTGCGCCCGATCCGGAGGACAGGCGTGGACTTCGCCCTTGACGATACGCAGACCGAAATCGCCGCCCTCGCCGCGAAAGTACTGGGGTCGCAAGACGATCCCTGGCGCGCGCTCGCCTCGTCGGGCTTGCTCGCCCTGGCGCTGCCCCCGGAGCTGGAAGGCGACGGCCTGGGCGTCGCGGAGGTCGCGCAAATCCTGACCGAGGTCGGCCGGGCCGCCGCCCCGGCGCCTGCGTACGCCGCGCTCGCACTGGGCGTCCTGCCGATCGAGTCGCTCGGCACCCCCGCCCAGCGCGCGGAGCTGCTGCCGGCGGTCGCGGCCGGGGACGCGCTGCTCACCGCGGCCCTGCACGAGCCGTCCGCGCCGCTGGTCGCCGAGCCCGCCGTGACCGCGCGGGCCGGAGACGGGAAGTGGCTGATCAGCGGCGTGAAGACCGCTGTCCCGTACGCCGCCGAAGCCACCCGGATCCTCACGCCGGTGACCACCGCCCACGGCAGCGCCGTCTACCTCGTCGACCCGCGGGCCGACGGCGTCACGCTCGTCCCGACGCCCACCTCGGCCGGGACCCCCGAGTACACCGTCCGGCTCGACGACGTCGCCGTCGCGGAAACGGACCTCCTGTTCGACCGCGGCGCGGTCGCGGCGCTGCACCGGTTCGCGCTGGCCGGCGCCCTCGCGTTCGGCGACGGCCTCCTGGCCGGCGCGCTGGCGCTGACCGTCAAGCACGTCGGCGAGCGGACCCAGTTCGGCCGGCCTCTCTCCGCCTTCCAGGCCGTGGCGGGCCAGATCGCCGACGTCTACGTGGCCGCGCGGACCGTGCACCTCGCCGCGACCTCCGCGGTGTGGCGGCTGGCTTCGGGCCTCGACGCGGACGCCGAACTGGACGTCGCCGCCTACTGGTTCGCCGCGCAGGCACCGGTCGCGCTGGCGACCTGCCACCACCTGCACGGCGGGATCGGCGTCGACGAAACCTACCCGCTGCACCGGTATTCGTCGGCGGTCAAGGATCTCGGCCGGGCGCTCGGCGGGGCCGCGCACCGGCTCGGCAGGCTCGGCGAACGAGTGGCGGGGTGAGCGGGATGCACGTCGAACTGACCGCGGCGCAACGGCAGCTGCGCGCCGAACTGCGCGAATACTTCGCCGGGCTGATCAGCCCCGGGGAACGCCGGGCGATGCGGCGCGAGCGGCACGGGCCGGTGTTCCGCGAGATCGTCCGCCGGATGGGCCGCGACGGCCGGCTCGGCGTCGGCTGGCCGGTCGAATACGGCGGCCAGGGCTTCGGCGGGATCGAACAGCACCTGTTCGTCGACGAGGCCGCGCGGGCCGACGTCCAGTTGCCCTCGGTCACGCTGCAGACGGTCGGGCCGACGCTGCAGGAGTTCGGCACGGACGAGCAGAAGTCCTTCTTCCTGCCGAAGATCCTGGCGGGGGAGATCCACTTCGCGATCGGGTACAGCGAACCGGAAGCGGGCACCGACCTCGCGTCGCTGCGGACGACGGCGGTGCGCGACGGCGACTCCTACGTCGTCAACGGCCAGAAGATCTTCACCACCGGCGGCCACGACGCCGACTACGTCTGGCTGGCCGTGCGGACCGCGCCGGACGCGCCGAAGCACAAAGGCATCTCGATCCTCATCGTCGACACGAGCGACCCCGGCTACTCCTGGACACCGATCATCACCTGCGACGGCGCCCATCACGTCAACGCGACGTACTATTCGGACGTCCGCGTGCCGGCGAACCGCTTGGTGGGGCAGGAAAACGCGGGCTGGCGGCTGATCACGACCCAGCTCAACCACGAGCGCGTCATGCTCGGGCCCGCCGGCCGGATCGGCGGCCTGTACGACCGCGTTCGCGCCTGGGCGAGCGCGCACGGCCTGCTGGACCTGGCCGACGTGCGCGCCGTGCTTGCCGAGGCACTGGCCGTGACGCGGGTGAACGAACTGCTGAACTGGCAGGTCGCGGTGTCGTCGGCGAGCGCGCCGGTGGGCGTGGCCGACGCGTCGGCGACCAAGGTGTTCAGCTCCGAGGCCATCCAGCGGATCGGCCGGAACCTCGAAGAAGTTGTCGGGCGGCACGGTGACCTGTCCGATCCGGACACCGCCGAGCTCGCCGAATGGCTCGACCTCACCGCGAAACGCAACATCGTGCTGACGTTCGGCGGCGGCGTCAGCGAAATCCAACGGGAGCTGATCGCCTCGATCGGCCTGGGCCTGCCGAGGGTGCCACGATGAACATCGAAGAGGCCGCCGCGGCGATCGCGGCACGCGGGGAGTGCGCGCCGCGCCTGGCGCGCGATCCGGTCAACCAGGCCATGGTCAACAACTGGGTCGAGGCGATCGGGGACCGCAACCCCGTCTACACCGACCCCGAGTACGCCGCCACCAGCGTCCACAAGGGACTTGTCGCGCCGCCCGCGATGGCGCAGGTGTGGACGATGGGCGGCCTGAACGTCCCGCGCGGCTCCGACGACCCCCTGGGCCTGATGATGGAGCTCCTGGACGAAGCCGGGTTCACGTCCGTCGTCGCGACGAACTCCGAGCAGACCTACCACCGCTACCTGCGGCCGGGAGAACAGGTCGAGGCGCGGACGCGGCTGGAGAACGTCGTCGGGCCCAAGAAAACCGCCTTGGGCGAAGGCTGGTTCGTCACCACGCGGATGACCTGGTACGTCGGCGACGAGGCCGTCGCCGAAATGATGTTCCGGGTGCTCAAGTTCCGCCCGCCCGCCCCGAAGCCGCCGCCCGCGCCGGTGCTGCGGCCGGTGATCAGCCGGGACACGGAATTCTTCTGGGACGGCCTGCGCGAAGGCGAGCTGAGGATCCAGCGCTGGGGCGAGACGCTGCGGCACCCGCCCGGGCCGATGCCGCCCGACGGCTCGCTGGACACCAAACCCGACTACGTCGTCGCCAGTGGCCGCGGGACCGTGTACTCCTACGTCGTGCACCACCACCCGGCGGTGCCGGGCAAGCAGCTGCCGTTCGTGGTGGCCCTGGTGGAACTCGAAGAAGGGGTCCGCGTGATGGCCGAGCTCCTGGACGCCTCGCCGGAGGAAGTCCACATCGGACTGCCGGTGGTCGCGGCGTTCGTCGAGGTGGACGCCGAGCTGACCCTGCCCGCGTGGAAGGTGGCCCGATGACCGTCGCCGAAGGGACCGAACTGCCGCCGCTGACGATCGAGGCGACGCCGACGTTCGTGGTCAGCACGGCGCTGGCCACCCGGGACTTCCAGGACGTCCACCACGACCGCGACTCGGCGGTGGCCCGCGGCTCGAAGGACATCTTCCTCAACATCCTCACCGACACCGGCCTGGTCCAGCGGTTCGTCTCCGAGTGGGCCGGGCCCGAGGCGCTGATCCGGTCGATCAAGATCCGGCTCGGCGTGCCGTGCTACGCCTACGACACGCTGACGTTCACCGGCCGCGTGGTTTCCTGTTCCGGGCGGGACGTCGTGGTTTCGGTGTCCGGTGTGGACAGTCTCGGCGAGCACGTCGCCGGGACCGTGGAGGTGACCCTGCCGTGACGCTCTCGGGCAAGGCGGCGATCGCCGGGATCGGCGCGACGGAGTTCTCGAAGGACTCCGGGCGCAGTGAACTGCGGCTGGCGGCCGAATGCATCTCCCACGCACTCGCCGATGCCGGGCTTCGCCCGTCCGATGTGGACGGGCTCGTGTCGTTCACCATGGACGGCAACGCGGAGATCGCGGTCGCGCGCGAACTGGGCATCCCCGAGCTGAAGTTCTTCAGCCGGATCCACTACGGCGGCGGGGCCGCGGCGGCGACCGTGCAGCAGGCGGCGATGGCGGTGGCGACCGGCGTCGCGGACGTCGTCGTCGCGTACCGGGCGTTCAACGAGCGCTCCGGCCACCGCTTCGGCCAGGTGTCCTCCGCGGCGGCCGGTCAGGTCAACTCCTCGGGCGTGGACAACGCGTTCCACTACCCGATGGGCATCGCGACCCCGGCGGCGACGGTGGCCATGGTGGCGCAGCGTTACCTGCACGACTACGGGGCGACGAGCGAGGACTTCGGGCGCGTCGCGGTGGTCGACCGCAAGCACGCGGCGACCAACCCGAACGCGTGGTTCCACGGGCGGCCCATCACCCTGGCGGAGCACCAGGCGTCGCGCTGGGTGGCCGAACCGCTGCACCTGCTCGACTGCTGCCAGGAGAGCGACGGCGGAGTGGCGCTGGTCGTCACCAGCGCGGCGCGGGCGCGCGACCTGGCGCGGCCGCCGGCGGTGATCGCCGCGGCGGCGCAGGGGAGCGGGCCGGACCAGTACGTGATGACCAGCTACTACCGCGACGACCTGGCCGCGCTGCCGGAGATGGGCGTCGTGGGCAGGCAGCTGTGGGCGCAGTCCGGGCTCGGTCCGTCCGATGTGGACGTTGCCGTGCTGTACGACCACTTCACGCCGTATGTGCTGATGCAGCTGGAGGAACTGGGTTTCTGCGGGCGCGGCGAGGCGAAGGACTTCATCGCCGACGGGGCGCTGGAGCTCGACGGCGCGCTGCCGCTCAACCCGCACGGCGGCCAGCTCGGCGAGGCCTACATCCACGGCATGAACGGCATCGCGGAGGGCGTCCGCCAGATCCGTGGCACGGCGGCCAACCAGGTCGCGAGCGCGTCGCGGGTGCTGGTCACGGCGGGGACGGGCGTGCCGACCAGCGGACTCATCCTGACGGGTGACTGAGTGTCACCTCAATGACGGCTGGTGCCCGGCCGGCGTGGGTGTCACGGTGGAGACACCACCCACGACGGAGAGTGAGGCCGATGGCGGTCGACTGGGCTTTGACGGCGCTGTTCGCGGCGCTGGTGCTGCCCTGCGTGCTGCGCCTGGTCCGACTCGACTACGGGCGGCTGGGTGCTGGGGTGCGCCACGGCGACCTGGCGGAGCTGCTGCTGGTGGTGGCCATGGTGGCGATGGTGTCGCCGGTCGGCGGCCCGATCCCGGCGGCGGGCTGGCAGGCGGTGCTGGTCCTGACGACGGGCTGGTTCGCGGTGGCCTGGTGGCGCCGCCGGACGTGCGCGCACCACGCCCTCTCGGCGGCGGCGATGCTGTACATGGTGACGGCGATGCCGCACGGAGGGATGGACCACGGGCCATGGCTGACGATGCCGGGAATGGACGCCCGGCTGGCGTTGCCGCTGATCGCAGTGCTGGCGGCGGGCTATTTCGTGGCCGACGCGGCTTGGTCGGGGGTGCTGGTGGTGCGCGGCTCGGCGGGAGTGGGGGCGGACTCGGGCCACGCGTCGCGGGCGGTGTGCCGGGCGGCGATGGGGGCCGGGATGGGGTACATGCTGCTGGCCTCGGCTTTGTGAGCACGCAGACCTCAGCCCGTGACCCGCCGCACCTCGCCCAGCCCGCTTTCCCCGGGCTCAGGCAGCGAAGCCGCCGGGTTCTCCGCCGTCCACTGGGCCGCCGCCGCGATGTCCTTCTTGAGCGCCGTGATCAGATCCTCCGCCGAGGCGTACTTCTCCTGGTTGCGCAGGTGGGACCCCAGCCACACCACCAGCGTCTCGCCGTACAGGTCACCCGAGAAGTCCAGGACATGGGCCTCCAGCAGCCGGTAGCCGTCCGCGCCGTAGTACGTCGGGCGGCGGCCGACCGAAATCGCCGCCGGCAGGCGGGAACCGTCCGCCCGGCCGATCCAGCCCGCCCACACCCCGTCGCCCAGCGAGCCGGCCTGGTCGCTCAAGGCGATGTTCGCCGTGGGAAAGCCCAGCTCACGGCCGCGCTTGTCGCCTGGCTCGACCGTTCCCCGCACCACGAAGTATTCCGAAGTCACCCCTCCACGGTAGCGGGCGGAAGACCGGCGTTCAGGGAGTGGACACCAGCACCGTGTCCGCCAGCACCGGCGCGTCGTCCCGCTCGACCGCCGACGTGGTCACCAGGAGCTCGCTGCCGGACCGCCACACCCGGATCCGCAGCGTCTCGCCCGGGAACACCACGCCGGCGAACTTCGTCGCGAACGACGCCACCCGGGCCGGGTCGCCGTCCAGTAACTCGTTCACCAGCACCCGCGCGACGATCCCGTACGTGCACAGCCCGTGCAGGATCGGCCGGTCGAACCCCGCCGCCCGGGCGAACGCCGGGTCCGCGTGCAGCGGGTTCCGGTCGCCGCACAGCCGGTACAGCAGCGCCTGCTGCGGCAACGTCGGCGTCTCGAAGACGAAGTCCGGCTCCCGCGGAGGACAGGAAACCCGATCCGAAGGCCCGCGCGAGCCACCGAACCCGCCCTCGCCACGGGCGAAGATGCTCGACCGGGCCGTCCACAGTGGATCACCCGACGAGGACGTGACCGAGACCTCCTGGACGACCACCGCCGCCTTGCCCTTGTCGTACACGTCCGCGACCCGCGACCGCGCCACCGCCTTGCCGGACGTCGGGATCGGCTGGTGCAGCGTGATCTCCTGCTTGCCGTGCAGCACCTTCGCCAGGTCGATCTCCACCCCGGGGAACGACACCGCGGGCGGGTCGAAGACACGCAGGTTCGCCGCGACCGTCGCGAACGTCGGCAGCACCACGAGGTCCTGCTCGTAGGTGTACCGCAGCTCGTCCGGGCCCGCGCCGAGCGCGAGGTGGTACAGCAGCACGTCCGACGACGTCCAGGCGAAGGTCACTTCGCCGATCTCGGCACCGATGGCGACCGCGGGGTCGATGGGCACGGAAGCTCCCTATTCGTAGCTGATCGAGACCTCGTCGGTGACCGGCAGCGACTGGCAGGCCAGCACGATGCCGTCCGCCATGTCCTCGGCGTCGAGGACCTCGTTGTGCAGCATCTTCACCTCGCCGGACACCACCCGGCAAGCGCACGCGCTGCACTGCCCCTCCCGGCACGAATAGGGCGCGTCCATGCCCGCGCCCAGCAGGTGGTCGAGGAGCTTCCGCTGGCGCGGCCACCCCATCGACCGCGTCTCCCCGTCGAGGGTCACCGTCAGCGACGCCGGTGCTTCGTCCGAAGGCTCCTCGACGACCTCGACGGTCTCTTCGAACGGGTTCCCGGTCAGCGACGTGAACTTCTCGATGTGCACCCGCTCCCGCGGCACCCCGAGCTGCCCGAGCGCCTCCCGCACGGCCGCCATGAACGGCGCCGGCCCGCACAGGAAAGCCTCGTGCGAGGTGTACGCCGAAGCCAGCCCGCGCAGCTGCGAGACGTCCGGCAGCCCCTGCACGCTCTCCAGCCAGTGCACGACCACCAGCCGGTCGCCGTACCGCTTGGCCAGCGCCGACAGCTCGCCCGCGAAGATCACCGAGCGTTCGTCGCGGTTGGCGTAGACCAGCACGACCCGGCCGGAACCGGTCTCCAGTGCCGTCTTGAGGATCGCCATCACCGGCGTGATGCCACTGCCGCCGGCGAAGAGTAGGAAGTCCTCGTCCACCGAAGCCGGGCAGAACACCCCGGCCGGCGCCAGCACGTCGACCTGCATCCCCGGCCGCAACGACGAGCAGATCCAGCTCGACCCGTACCCGCCGTCGGTCCGCTTGACCGTCACCTGCACGCGGTTCTCGTGCGGCGCGCTCGACAGCGAGTAGCACCGTGCCACCGAGCCGGTCTGCTCGCTGGGGATCTTCAAGGTCAGGAACTGTCCCGCCGAATAAGCAAAAGCAGAGGCGTGCTCGGGCGGGATCTCGAAGACCACCGAGCGCGCGTCCGGCGTTTCGACGACGACGTCGGCGACGGTCAGCGTGTAGACCCGCTCAGCCATCGGCCACCGCCAGCGTGCCTTCGCGCACGGCGTCGGCGATGCTGTCGGACAGCTTCGGGCACGTGTCGAGCAACGCCGACGGGCCGTCGGCGTCCGCGAACACCGGGCAGGAGTCGGCGGGCCGGCTGGTCCACTGGATGCTCGTGTGCTGGATGCTGTTCTTCTTCACCAGCACGCACGTCCCGCAGCTGCGGCACTCGTGCGGCCGCAGGCCGCCCGAGAGGAACTCGGTCTGCTCGGCGGTGGTCACACTTCCGCCTCGGTCTTCTGCCGCGCCAGGTTCTCCGCGACCTCCGCCGCCCACGCCTCGTTCGCCTTCGAAGTGTCCACTTCGAACTCGAAGCGCCGGGTCATGTCCTCGGTGACGTCGGCGGCGTCGACGTAGAACTGCTGGTACCACCGGCGCAGCTGGTAGACCGGACCGTCCTCTTCGCACAGCAGCGGGTTGTCGATCTGGGTCTTGTGCTTCCAGATCTCGACGTCCTGCAGGAACCCCGCGCCGATCCCGCGGGCCAGCTTCGCGGCGATCTTGTCCGCGTGCTCGTCGGAGATGCCCGGCGGCTTCCGCACCTTCATGCCGTACTGCAGCACGAACGACGTCGGCGTGACGGGGTAGTGGCAGTTGATGAGCACGCTCTCGATTTCGTAGCCCTGGAACGAGTTCACCAGCTTGTTGATCATGTACGACGGCCCGAAGTACGACGCCTCCGACCGCAGCAGGTTCTCCTCGCCGCCGTAGTTCGACGCCATGCCCATGTCCGGGCGGCCCTTGGTGTTGAGGTACTGCGTGGCGATGTGGCCTTCGAACACGTTCTTGAAGTAAGTCGGGTAGGCGTAGTGGATGTAGAAGAAGTGGGCCATGTCCACGACGTTGTCGATGATCTCGCGGCAGTTGGAGCCGTCGATGAAGATCTCGTCCCAGGTCCAGTTGCTCCACTCGTCGCTGTAGGCGGCCTCGATCCGCGGGATCGCCAGCTCCGCGGGGGGCGGGTTGCCTTCCGGGTCGTGCCAGACGAGCAGCTGCCCGTTCTGCACCTCCGACGTCCACGACCGCGTCCGCGCGCGCAGCGGAACCCGCTTGGCGTAGGGGATCGACACGCACTTGCCCTTGCCGTTCCAGCGCCAGTCGTGGAACGGGCAGGCGACCTCGTCGCCCTTCACCGTGCCCTGGGTGAGGTCGCCGCCCATGTGCCGGCAGTAGCCGTCGAGCACGTGCAGCTCGCCCGCCGAGTCCGCCCACACCACGAGCTTCGTGCCGAACGCGGTGATCGCGTGCGGTTTCCCGTCGCGGAAGTTCTCCGCCAGGCCGAGGCAGTGCCAGCCGCGGGCGAACCGGGTCGGCGGCTCACCGGCGTAGATGGTGCGTACCGATTCCTGCGTCATCGCTGCCCTCCCGTGGTCCCCTGATCTTCGTTCGCCAGCCGCGTCGCCGCAAGGTAGCCGAACACCATGGCGGGTCCGATGGTCGCGCCGGGCCCGGCGTACGTCCGGCCCATGACGGCCGCGCTGGTGTTGCCCGCGGCGAACAGCCCCGGCACGGCCGAGCCGTCCTCGCGCAGGACTTGCGCGTGCTCGTCGGTGCGCAGCCCGCCCTTGGTACCCAGGTCGCCCGGCACGATCTTCACCGCGTAGAACGGCGCCTTGTCGAGCGGGCCGAGGCTCGGGTTCGGTTTGTTGCGCGGGTCGCCGTAGTAGTGGTCGTACTTGCTGACTCCGCGGTGGAAGTCCTCGTCGACGCCTCGCCGCGCGAAGCCGTTGAAGCGCTCCACCGTGGTTTCCAGCGCGGACGCCGGGACGTCGATCTTCGCCGCCAGCCCGGCCAGGGTCGACGACTTCGCCGCGATCCCGGCCTTGAACCAGCGGCCGGGCAGCGGCTGGCGCGGCCCGATGCCGGTGAACATGTACCGGTCCTTGTAGCGCTGGTCGAACACGAGCCAGGTCGGGATGTGCTGTCCCGGCCCGTCGCCGGGGCCGTACATCGCGTGCACGGCCTCGACGTACGGCGCCGACTCGTTGACGAACCGCTCGCCGCGCGCGTCGACCATGATGCTGCGCGGCCGCGACCGCTCGGCCAGCGCGAACCACGGCCCGCCGGTGAGCGGCAGCGACGGCCCCCACCAGGCGTCGTCCATCAGGTCGAGGGCCGCGCCGAGCTTGAGGCCGGCGGTGATGCCGTCGCCGGTGTTGGCCTCCGCGCCGACGGTCCAGTCGACGCCGATCGGCGCGCGCTGGTACTTCTCGCGCATCTCCAGGTTCCGCTCGAAGCCGCCGCTGCCGAGGATCACGCCCCGCCGGGCACCGATGACCCCCTGCGAAGTGACGACGCCGGTCACCCGGTCGTCGTCGACCTGGAGGTCGACCAGGGGCGTGTTCAGCCGGACCTCGACACCGGCCTGGGCGAGCCCGACCCGAAGGCCGGCCGCAAGCGCTTGCCCCATGCTCAGCAGCCGCTGCCCGCGGAGTCTGCCGACGAGCCACTGCCTGCCCAGCGACAGCAGGCGGACGGCCCCGCGCGGGTGCCTCGCGAGCAGGCTCAGCCAGCGGTAGTCGGCCTGGGTGATCGGCACGCCGAGCGGGGGAGCGCTGTACGGCGGTTCGAGGTGGGCCAGCTCGGCGCCGAGCAGCTTGCCGTCGAGGGCGACGGGCTCGACCGACCGGCCGCCGGGCCGCCCGCCGGGCGCTTCGGGGTGGTAGTCGCTGTAGTCGCGGACCCACCGGAACTTCAGTGGCGTGTGGTCGCAGACGAACTTCAGCACCTCGGGGCCGTGCGCGAGGAACGTGTCGCGCCGGACGGCCGGGACGACGTCGCCGACGATCGAGGCGAGGTACTCGCGCGCCCGTTCGGGGGGTTCGTCGATCCCGGCGGCCCGCAGCGCGTGGTTGCCCGGAATCCAGACGCCGCCGCCGGACCGCGCCGTCGAGCCGCCGAAGCAGGCCGCCTTCTCCAGGACGACGACGCTCAAGCCGTGGTGGGCCGCAGCCAGCGCGGCGGTCATCCCGGCGGCGCCGCTGCCGACCACGACGACGTCGAACTGCTCGCTCATACCACCTCACCTGTAACGTGTTCCATGACAGAAGTATCCAGTTGGGAGCGCCTTTCGGCCACGATAGGCGAGAACGTGTTTCAGTTCTAGGGTAGCCACCATGGACGCACTCGTCGCGGACGTGGTCATCGTGGGATTCGGGGCGGCCGGCGCCTGTGCCGCCCTCGAGGCGGCCGACGCGGGCGCCGACGTCGTGATCGTCGAGCGCTTCGCCGGCGGAGGGGCCAGCGCGGTCAGCGGTGGCGTCGTCTACGCCGGTGGCGGCACCGGCCAGCAGCTCGACGCGGGTGTCGACGATTCCGTCGACGCGATGTACGCCTACCTGCGGCTGGAAACCGGGGACGTCGTCTCGGAGCGGACGCTGCGGCGGTTCTGCGAGGGCAGCCGCGAGATGATCACCTGGCTGGAGGGCAACGGCGTGCCGTTCGAAGGCAGCCTCTGCCCCTACAAGACGTCGTACCCGAGCGACCGGCACTACCTCTACTACTCCGGCAGCGAGGCCGCCGGCGGGTTCCGTGACGCGGCGAAACCGGCGCCCCGCGGCCACCGTGTCAAAGGGCCCGGAACCTCGGGGAAGATGCTGATGGCGCGGCTCAAGGCGGCCGTGCGCGCCCGCGGCATCCGGGTGCTGACCCAGACGACCGCCCGGACGCTGATCCGCGACGGCGCGGGCCGCGTCACCGGGCTCGTCGCCGACACCCTGAGCGACGCGCCCGCGTCGGTGCGGGCGCGGCACCAGCGCCTCGCGCAGTACGCGGCGAAACCCGGGATCTACGTGCCGTCGCTGCGCAAGTCGCTGCACCGCCGGGTCGAGCGCTTCGAGCGGTCCCACGGTCGTGAGCTGCGGATTTCCGCCCGGCGCGGGGTGGTGCTCGCCGCCGGCGGCTTCATCGCCGACCGCGAGATGGTGCGCGAGCACGCCCCGGCCTACCGCGGCGGGCTCGCGCTCGGCACGTCCGCCGACAACGGGTCGGGCATCCGGATGGGGGTCGAGGCCGGCGGGGCGACCGGGGAACTGGGCCGGATCTCCGCGTGGCGGTTCGTCACCCCGCCGAGCGCGTTCCTCGGCGGGATCATCGTCGACGCCGCGGGCCGGCGGGTCATCGACGAATCCCGCTACGGCGCCGCGGTCGGCGAAAAGCTCATCGAGGACCACGGGAGCAAGGGCTGGCTGCTGGTCGACGCGCCGATCGTGGCCGAGGCGCGCCGGGACGGCCGCAAGCAGAGCCAGTGGTTCCAGTGGCTCCAGCTGCGGTACCTGCTGCGCCGGGGCCGGGTCGTGGGCCAGACGGTCGAAGAGGTGGCGCGCAAGGCCGGCGTCGACCCGCAGGGGCTGCGCGCGAGCGTCGAGGCCTACCACGGCGACCGGGATCCGGTGGGCAAGCCGACCGAGTTCGTGCGGCGGCTGGACAACCCGCCGTACTCGCTGATCGACATCTCGGTGCGGCCCAACCTCGGGTACCCCACGCCGATGCTGACCCTCGGCGGGCTGGTCGTCGACGAGGACACCGGCGCGGTGCGGAGCACGACCGGGCAGCCGATCCCGGGGCTGTACGCCGCCGGCCGCACCGCCGTGGGAATCTGTTCCAGGTCCTACGTGAGTGGCCTGTCCCTGGCCGACTGCGTGTTTTCCGGCCGCAGAGCAGGGATCAACAGTGCCCTGGCGCAGGGCGTTCTCGACAAAAACGAGAACGTGTTCTAGTCTTGGCTCAGTGAGACTAGAGAGGAACTGCGCATGAGCGAGCAGGTGATCGCCGGGGTCCGGGACCTCCTGCCGGTCCTGCGGGAACGGGCCCAGGACGCCGAGGACGCGCGCCGCGTCCCCGAGGAGTCCGTCAAGGCCCTGCAGGAGACCGGGTTCTTCAAGCTGCTGCAGCCGAAGCTCCACGGGGGCCTCGAAGCCGACCCGGTGAGCTTCTACACCGCGGTCAAGCTGATCGCGAGCGCGTGCGGGTCCACCGGCTGGGTCGCCTCCATCCTCGGTGTCCACCCGTGGCACGTGGCCCTGTTCGACGCCCAGGCGCAGCAGGAGGTCTGGGGCGAAGACCAGGACGTGCGGATCTCCTCGTCGTACGCGCCGATGGGCAAGGCCGAGGTCGTCGAGGGCGGCTACCGCCTCTCGGGCCGGTGGAGCTTCTCCTCCGGCAGCGACCACTGCACGTGGGTGCTGCTCGGGGGGCCCGCGTTCAAGGATGGCAAGCCGGTCGACTTCTGCACTTATCTGCTGCCGATCGCCGACTACACGGTCGTGGACGTCTGGGACACGATCGGCCTGCGCGGCACCGGCTCGAACGACATCGTCGTCGAGGACGTTTTCGTGCCGCAGCACCGGGCGCTGAGCTTCATCGCGACGTCGAAGTGCAAGGTGCCGGGCCAGGCCGTCAACCCCGGGCCGCTGTACCGGCTCCCGTACGGCTCGGTGCACCCGACCACGATCACCGCGCCGATCATCGGCATGGCGCAGGGTGCCTACGACGCGCACGTCGAGCACCAGCGCAAGCGCGTCCGGGCCGCGTACGCCGGTGAGCAGTCCAAAGAGGACCCGTTCGCCAAGGTGCGGATCGCCGAGGCGGCCAGCGAAATCGACGCCGCCTGGCTGCAGCTGACCCGCAACATCGAGGAGCTGTACGAACTGGCCAAGCGCGAGGAGCGGCTGCCGAGCGACCTGCGGCTGCGCGTCCGGCGCGACCAGGTGCGCGGCACCGAACGCGCGATCGCGGCGATCGACCGGCTCTTCGAAAACTCCGGCGGCCGCGCGATCCAGCGCGGCACGCCGATCCAGCGCTTCTGGCGCGACGCGCACGCGGGCCGCGTCCACGCGGCCAACGACGCCGAGCGCGCGTACGTCATGTACGGCACCGGCGCCTTCGGGCTCCCCGTCGAGAACGCGATGTACTGATGGCTCCTGAAGGAAAGTACGTCCAGGCCGGGTCGCTCAAGCTGCACTACCACGAAGCCGGTGCGGAGCACGCCGAGACGGTGATCCTGCTGCACGGCGGCGGGCCGGGCGCGTCGGCGTGGAGCAACTTCGGGCGCAACCTGCCGGAGTTCGCCAAGCACTACCGGACGATCGCCGTCGACCAGCCCGGTTTCGGGCGGTCGGACAAGCCGACCGAGCACCCGCAGTACTTCCGGCACAGCGCGGATGCCGTCGCCGGGCTGATGGACGCGCTCGGCATCGAGCGCGCCCACTTCGTCGGCAACTCGCTCGGCGGAGGTGCGGCCGTTCGGTTCGCGCTGAACCACGGCAAGCGCGCCGGGCGGCTGGTGCTGATGGGACCGGGTGGGCTGAGCGTCAACCTGTTCGCGCCCGACCCGACCGAAGGCGTCAAGAACCTCGGGCGGTTCGCTGCGAAGCCTTCTCGTGAGCGCATGGAAGCCTTCCTGCGCATCATGGTCCACGACCAGGCGCTGATCACCGACGAGCTGATCGACGAACGCTTCGCCGCCGCGAACACCCCGGAGTCGCTCGCCGCGATGCGGGCGATGGGGATGTCGTTCGCAAAGCCCGACACGTACGAAGAAGGCATGCTCTGGCGCGAAGCCCACCGGCTGCGCCAGCGCGTGCTCCTCATCTGGGGCCGCGAGGACCGCGTCAACCCCCTCGACGGCGCGCTGGTGGCACTCAAGACGATTCCGCGCGCGCAGCTGCACGTGTTCGGCGGCTGCGGGCACTGGGCCCAGCTGGAGAAGTTCGACGAGTTCAACCGGCTGGCCCTCGATTTCCTCGGGAGTTCCTGATGGGCATCCGGTCACTGGGCTACCTCCGCATCGAAGCCACCGACATGGCGGCCTGGCGCGAGTACGGCCTCAAGGTGCTCGGCATGGTGGAAGGCAGCGGTACCAACCCGGACGCGCTTTACCTGCGCATGGACGACTTCCCGGCGCGGCTGGTGATCTCGCCGGGCTCCGCGGATCGCCTCGCGGTCACCGGCTGGGAGGTCGCGCACGCGGCGGAACTGGCCGAGCTGCGGTCGCGGCTGGACGCGGCGTCGGTGCCGTACAAGGAAGGCACGCCCGACGAGCTGGCCGACCGGCGCGTCGACGAGCTGATCAGCTTCGACGACCCGTCCGGCAACACCCAGGAGGTGTTCCACGGCGTCGCGCTGCAGCACCGGCGGGTGGTGAGCCCGTACGGCCACAAGTTCGTCACCGGCGAGCAGGGCCTCGGCCACGTCGTCTTGTCCACCAAGGACGATGAGGCGTCGCTGCGGTTCTACCGGGACGTCCTCGGCTTCCGGCTGCGCGACTCGATGCGCCTGCCGCCGCAGCTGGTCGGCAGGGCCGCCGACGGCCCGCCCGCGTGGCTGCGGTTCTTCGGCTGCAACCCGCGCCACCACAGCCTGGCGTTCCTGCCGATGCCGACGCCGTCCGGGATCGTGCACCTGATGGTCGAGGTGGAGAACACCGACGACGTCGGCCTCTGCCTCGACCGCGCGATCCGGCGGAAGGTGCCGATGTCGGCCACGCTCGGCCGGCACGTCAACGACCTGATGCTGTCGTTCTACATGAAGACCCCGGGCGGCTTCGACGTCGAGTTCGGCTGCGAAGGCCGTCAGGTCGACGACGACAGCTGGATCGCCCGCGAGAGCACCGCGGTGTCGCTGTGGGGCCACGACTTCTCGGTCGGCGCGCGGCCCCCGGGCGCATGACCTCCGTGGCGGTCGACCAGACCGAGTTCCGCAGCGTGCTCGGGCACTTCTGCACGGGCGTCACGGTCGTCACCGGCCGCGACGGCGACACCCTCGCCGGGTTCGCCTGCCAGTCGTTCGCGGCGCTGTCGCTCGACCCGCCGCTGGTGCTGTTCTGCCCGGCTCGCACGTCACGCACCTGGCCGGTGCTGGCGGCGGCGGGCCGGTTCGCGGTCAACGTGCTGGCCGAGGACCAGCAGGAGGTCAGCGCGGTGTTCGGCGCCCGCGGCGAGGACAAGTTCGCCCGGTTCGGCTGGACCCCCGCGCCGTCCGGCGCACCCCTGCTCGACGGCGCGCTGACCTGGATCGACTGTGCGCTCGAAGCCGTGCACGAAGCGGGTGACCACTACGTCGTGATCGGCCGGGTGACGGCGCTGGGGGCGCCGTCGGACGCCCGCCCGCTGCTGTTCCACCGCGGCCGGTACGCGGTCACCGAGCCGGCCCGCGACGCGCTCGCGGCCATGCTGCCCTGGCCGCGTCCGGACGACTGGCTGTAACCGCGATCGCTCCACCGGGTGGTTGTGCACGGTTTCACAGGTGGGCCGCATCCCATTCACAAGAGAAAGCCGAGCCCGGCGCGCACACTGTTACCGAGAAGACACCTTCCCGGGAGGAGTGAGTCGCGCATGCGTGGGCCCAGCGGACGAATCGCCCGGTTCGGGCGGCGGCTGCGTCCCGGCCGCAACCCCGTGGCCCGGGTGGGCGACCGCGTCGAAGCCTTCCTCCTGCTCTTGGCCGTTGTCGGCGCGTTCCTCGCGATCCCGTTCGCGGCGGCGTTCGGTTCGGAGACGTACGCGGCGCAGAACGCCCGCGCGGCCCAGGAGCGCACCACGCGCCACCCGGCAACGGCGGTTTCCCTCGCGGCGGCGTCCGGCCAGCCGTACAGCACCGACGGCGCCGGCGCCCCGGCCGCCCAGACGACGGTCCCGGCGGCCTGGTTCGACGCCCGCGGCACCCGCCACACCGGCGACGTCCTCACCGATCCGGGCAGCCCGGCGGGCACCCGCGTGCCGGTCTGGCTGGACCAGCGCGGCGAGCTGGCCGGCGAGCCGCTGTCGGCCGCGACCTCGGCGGCGGACGGCGTGTTCGCGGCGATCCTGCTGTGGGTCGCGATCACCGGCGCCCTGGCGGCGTTGTACGGCATCGCGCGGTTCGTCCTGACCCGCTTCCACGCGGCGGCCTGGGACCGGGCGTGGGCCCAGGCCCGCCACGACAGCCGGTTCTGAGTCACTTCCAGCGGAAGTGCACGAACACCCTGCCGAAGTTGTCCTTGTCCTTCTCGACCCGGTGGTAGAGCGCCTTGACGTCCTTGCGCTCGAGGAAGCGCAGGACGTGCTTCTTCAGCTGCCCTGACCCCTTGCCGGGGATGATCTCGACCAGCGGCGCCTTCTTGGCGACGGCCTCGTCGATGATCGCCTTGAGCGCGCGGTCGATCTCCCCGCCCCGGTTGTAGACGTCGTGCAGGTCCAGCTTGAGCTTCACAGTGCTTGTCACCAGCCGTCCACCGGTGGCGGCTCGGCCACGTCGATGCGCTCGCCCGGGCGGGGGATCGCCAGCGGGAGGTCGGCTTCCTTCGCCTCGCTCCACACGCGGTCGGCCGGCTCGCCCCACGGGTGCATCGCCAGCTGGAACGTCGCCCAGTGCACCGGGACCAGCAGCTTCGCCCGGACGTCGAGACCCGCCGCCACGCCTTCCTCCGGGGTCATGTGGATGTCCGGCCACTGCGGGGCGTACGCGCCGATCTGGATCAGGGCCGCGTCGAACGGGCCGTGCTCGGCGCCGATGGCCGCGAAACCGTCGAAATAGCCCGTGTCGCCGCTGTAGAACACCCGGTGCCGCGGGCCCAGCAGCGCCCACGACGTCCACAGCGTGTCGTCGTTCGTGATGCCGCGGCCGGAGAAGTGCTGGGCCGGCGTCGCCACGAAGCGGACGCCCGCCACCGTCGCCTCTTCGTGCCAGTCGAGCTCGATGATCCGGGCGGCCGGGACGTGCCAGCGTTCCAGGTGCGCGCCGACGCCGAGGGGCACGAGGAAGGGTGCGTCGGAGGCGCCGACCAGCGCACGGACCGTCGCCAGGTCCAGGTGGTCGTAGTGGTCGTGCGAGATCACCACGGCGTCGATCCGGCCGAGCCCGGACAGCGGCACCGGCGGCTCGTGCAGCCGCCGCGGGCCGGCGAACGTCGCGGGGGAGACCCGGTCGCTCCACACCGGGTCGAGCAGCACGCGGGCGCCGTCGAGTTCGACCAGCGCCGAGGCGTGGCCGTACCAGGTCAGGTGCAGGCCGTCCGCCGATTCGACCGGCGCCGCCGCGACCAGCGGCACCGCGCCGGCCGGTTTGCGCAGCTCACGGTGCTCGCCGAAGAACATCTCACGGAAGATCGTGCGCATCGAGGCCGCGGTCATCGGGTGCCGCGGCGCCGCGTTGCGGAACACCTTGCCGTCGAACTGCGGCGACGAGCGGACCCGCTCGGCCCGGGCGCCGGTGGCCTTCGCGCCGAACGCCGCGGGCAGGTCCCGGATGGCCGCGATCGTCTTCCTCATGCCCCGAGTCTACGAACGCTTCCTGAGAGGGGCCCCAGCTTCATGCAGGTGGGTGAGGGCCTGCCGGTAGGACTCGACCAGGCTCGTCTGCAGGTAGGGAAGGCCCAGCTCGGCGCAGTAGGCCTGGACGATCGGCTGCGCCCGCCGCAGGTGCGGCGACGGCATGCTCGGGAACAGGTGGTGCTCGATCTGGTAGTTGAGGCCGCCGAGAGCGACGTCGGTGACGACGCCGCCGCGGACGTTGCGGGAGGTGAGGACCTGCTTGCGGAGGAAGTCGAGCTCGGTGCGCCCGGTGAGGGTCGGCATGCCCTTGTGGTTGGGCGCGAAGATCGATCCCATGTAGACACCCCACAGTCCCTGGTGGACGGCGAAGAACAGCAGCGCCATGCCGGGGCTGAGCACCGTGAACAGCGCGCTGAAGTAGAGGACGAAGTGCCCGGCGAGCAACGCGGCTTCGGCCTTCCGGTGGCGCAGCCCCGGCTTGCGGACCGCGCGGATGCCGGACCAGTGCAGGTTCAGGCCTTCGAGGGTGAGCAGCGGGAAGAACAGGAAGGCCTGGTACCGCCCGATGAACCGGGGGACACCACGGCTGGCGCGGGCCTGGTCCTTCGACCAGACGAGGATGTCCGGGTCGACGTCGGGGTCGAGCTCCTCGTGGTTCGGGTTGGCGTGGTGGCGGGTGTGCTTGTCCATCCACCAGCCGTAGCTCATCCCGATGCCGAGGTTCCCGGCGACCATCCCGGCGACCTCGGTCGCCCGCCGTCGCCGGAACACCTGCTTGTGCGCGAGATCGTGGGAGAGCAGGGCGATCTGCCCGAACATCACGGCCATGAAGGCCGCGACGGCGAGCTGCCACCAGGAGTTCCCCAGCAGCGCGAAGGCCACCCACCCGGCGGCGAACAACCCGGTGACGACGGCGATCCGTGCGGTGTAGTAGCCGGGACGGCGGTTCATCAGGCCGGCGGCGGAGATGCGGTGGCTCAGCCGGGCGAAGTCGCTTCCGACGCTGTTCTCGGTGGTGGTCACCCACCGAAGTCTTCGCGTTCCGGGACCGCGTCGGAATGCGGTGTGCTCGAAGGAGTTTCCGGGGGCCAGCCCTACCGCCCACGCTGGTATGGGGGCCCGCCCGATGCAGTGAATGACTCATTCCTGGCGTCCGGCGCCAGGAATGAGTCATTCACTGCGGTTCGGGAGTCAGCCCACGTACTCCGCGAGGTGTTTCCCGGTCAGTGTCTTCTTCCGCGCCTTCACCAGCTGTGCCGGGGTTCCCTCGAACACGATCCGGCCGCCGTCGTGACCCGCGCCCGGGCCGAGGTCGATGATCCAGTCCGCGTGGGCCATCACCGCCTGGTGGTGCTCGATGACGATCACCGACTTGCCCGCGTCCACCAGGCGGTCCAGCAGGCCCAGCAGCTGCTCGACGTCCGCCAGGTGCAGGCCGGCCGTCGGCTCGTCGAGGACGTACACCCCGCCCTGCTCCGCCATGTGCGTCGCCAGCTTGATCCGCTGCCGCTCACCGCCCGAGAGCGTGGTCAGGGGCTGCCCCAGCGTCAGGTAGCCGAGGCCGACGTCGGACAGGTGCGTGAGGATCTTGTGCGCCGCCGGGAGTGCGGCGTCACCGGAAGCGAAGAACTCGAGCGCCTCGGACACCGGCATCCCGAGCACCTCGCTGATGTCGCGGCCGCCGAAGGTGTACTCCAGGACGTCGGCGTTGAACCGCTTGCCCTCGCACACCTCGCACGGCGTCGCGGTGCCCGCCATGATCCCCAGGTCCATGTAGACCACGCCGGCGCCGTTGCAGTTCGGGCAGGCGCCTTCGGAGTTCGCGCTGAACAACGCCGGCTTGACGCCGTTGGCCTTGGCGAACGCCTTGCGGATCGGCTCCAGCAGGCCCGTGTAGGTCGCCGGGTTGCTGCGGCGCGAGCCGCGGATCCCGGTCTGGTCGACCGTCACCACCCCTTCGCCGCCGGACACCGAGCCGTGGATCAGCGAGCTCTTGCCCGAGCCCGCCACCCCGGTCACCACGACCAGCACGCCGAGCGGGATGTCGACGTCGACGTCCTGCAGGTTGTGCGTCGAGGCCCCGCGCACCTCCAGGAAGCCCGACGGCTCACGCACCGACGGCTTCAGCGACGCCCGGTCGTCCAGGTGCCGCCCGGTCAGCGTCTTGCTCTTCCGCAGACCGTCCACAGTGCCCTCGAAGACGATCTCGCCGCCTTCGGTGCCGGCGCGCGGGCCGAGGTCGACGACGTGGTCGGCGATCGCGATCGCCTCCGGCTTGTGCTCGACGACCAGCACCGTGTTGCCCTTGTCGCGCAGCTGCAGCAGCAGGTCGTTCATGCGCCGGATGTCGTGCGGGTGCAGGCCGATCGTCGGCTCGTCGAAGACGTAGGTGACGTCGGTCAGCGACGACCCGAGGTGGCGGATCATCTTGGTGCGCTGGGCTTCCCCGCCGGAGAGCGTCCCTGATGGACGGTCCAGCGAGAGGTAGCCGAGCCCGATCTCGACGAACGAGTCGAGCGTGTGCTTCAGCGCGTCCAGCAGCGGCGCGACCGACGGCTCGGACAGCTTCCCCACCCACGCGGCGAGGTCGCTGATCTGCATCGCGCACGCGTCGGCGATGCTGATCCCGTCGATCTTCGACGACCGCGCCTCCTCCGACAGTCGCGTGCCGTCGCAGTCCGGGCAGGTCTGGAACGTCACCGCCCGCTCGACGAACGCGCGGATGTGCGGCTGCATCGCGTCGACGTCCTTGGACAGGAAGGACTTCTGGATCGCCGGGACCAGCCCCGAGTAGGTCAGGTTGATGCCCTCGACCTTGATCTTCGTCGGTTCCTTGTAGACCAGGTCGTTGAACTGCTTCTTGGTGTACTTCTTGATCGGCTTGTCCGGGTCGAAGAAGCCGGAGCCGCGGAAGATGCGGCCGTACCAGCCCTCCATGCTGTAGCCCGGGATGGTGATCGCGCCTTCGTTGAGGGACTTGTTCTCGTCGAACAGCGCGGTGAGGTCGATGTCGTTGACCTTGCCGCGGCCCTCGCAGCGCGGGCACATGCCGCCGGTGATGCTGAAGCTGCGCCGCTCCTTGATCTGCCGGCCGCCCTTTTCGATGGTGACCGCGCCGGCGCCGCTGATCGAGGCGACGTTGAACGAAAACGCCTGCGGGGAGCCGATGTGCGGCGTCCCGAGCCTGCTGAACAGGATGCGCAGCATCGCGTTCGCGTCGGTGGCGGTGCCGACGGTGGAGTGCGGGTTGGCGCCCATCCGCTCCTGGTCGACGATGATCGCGGTGGTGATGCCGTCGAGCACGTCGACGTCGGGGCGGGCCAGCGTCGGCATGAACCCCTGCACGAAGGTGCTGTAGGTCTCGTTGATCAGCCGCTGCGACTCGGCGGCGATCGTGCTGAACACCAGCGAGCTCTTGCCCGAGCCGGAGACCCCGGTGAACACCGTCAGCCGCCGCTTCGGCAGCTCGACGCTGATGTCCTTGAGGTTGTTCACGCGCGCGCCGTGGACGCGGATGAGGTCGTGGCTGTCGGCGGCGTGCTTGCTCATCGAGTACTCCAGTTTTCGATCCGGGCTTCGGCGGCTTGCCGGTATTCCTGCGGGGAAAGGCCGTAGGCGTCGCGGAAACGGCGGACGAATTGCGCGACGGGCAGGCCCGCTGTTCCCGCGAGTGTTTCGATGTCGAGGGGAGCCGCGCATTCACGGTCGATGCGGTCGCGGACCCGGCGCAACACCACCAATTCACGCAAGTGATTGTGCGCGGCGGCTTTCAGGCTGAGGCACATGCCGGGTTCCCTTCGGTTTTGCGGCCGAGCACCGCCCGGGCCGCGATCGGGAGCAGCAGGAGGGTCAGCACGCCGGACAGCACCAGCCCGCCGGTGCTGCCGGTCAGTTCGATCAGGGGGCCGCCGAGGGCGAGCCCGAGCGGCGCGGCCACCGTGGCGCCGGTCGTCCACAGCGTGACGACCTGCTGCTGCTCCCCGGGCGCGAGCCCGGACTGCAGGAAGCTGTACGCGACCGGGGTGAACGGCGCGTACACCAGGCCGCCCAGGCCGAAGACGAGCAGGGCCACGGTGAGGTCGCCGGTGACGGCGAGCGCGATCGGGCATAGCGCCCACAGGCCGATGATCGCGACCAGCAGCGGTCGCTGCGGCAGGTTCCGCAGCCGGCTGACGAGCGCGGCGCCGAGGAACGCGCCGACCCCGAGCGCACCCCACAGCACCCCCAGCCCGGACGCGCCGGCGTGCAGCGTCCCGCTCACGTACAGCGGGAGCGCGACTTCGACCGGCATGTACAGGAAGTTGAAGAAGAACTCGACCACCAGCAGCCGCGCGGCGACCGGACGGCGGCGCAGGATCCGCCAGCCCGATTCGGGGGTGCCTTCCTCGCGCAGCGCGTCCCGGTCCCCGGCCTCGCGGGGAACGCAGGCCAGCAGGATCAGCGCTCCGGCGGCGTCGACGAAGAGCGCGAAACCCGCACCGGCGGTCGCCACGACGACCCCGCCCAGCACCGGCCCGGCGATGTAGAGGGCGAACGTCGTGTTGAGGCCCAGCAGGCCGTTGACCGAGAACCGGCCGGCCTCTCCGGCGGCGGACGTCGCCAGCAGGCGGCGGCTGCTCGAGCCGGCCAGCCGGAACGTCGCGCCGAAGAGGAGCCCGGCGACCAGCACCGGCAGGGTGAGCAGGCCGGTGACGGCCAGGACGCCGAGGGCGGCGAAGGTGGCCGACCGCAGCACGCAGTCGGCGACGAGCAGCGTGCGCGGCGGCACCCGCACCCGGCCGAGGCCGACAGCCAGGGCCAGCACGGTGGACAGGACGAACGGCGCGGCCTCGACGAGCCCGATGGCGATGGCCTTCGGGACGCTGCCGTGCAGGGAGAGCGTCTGCACGGGCATGGCGACCAGAAGCATGCCGGTGCCGACGTTGGCCAGGAGGTCCCCCAGCAGGAGCCCGGCGATCCGCCGGTCGCGCAGCACCTCGCGGTAGCCGTGCGCGGGGGCGGTCGTGGTCAGCGCAGCTCCTGGATGCGCAGCAGGTTGCCGGCCGGGTCGCGGAACGAGCAGTCGCGGATGCCGTAGGGCTGCTCGACCGGCTCCTGGACGACTTCGGCGTTGCCGGCCTCGAGCTTCGCGAACAGGGCGTCGAGGTCCTTGGTGGCGAGGTTGACCCCGGCGTAGGTGCCCTTGGCCATCATCTCGTTGATCATGCGGCGCTCGTCGTCGGTCAGGCCGGGCGTCGCGGCCACCGGCGTCAGCACGATCGCGGTGTCCGGCTGGTTCGGCGGGCCGACGGTGATCCACTGCATGTCGCCGTACTTGACGTTCTGGCGGACCTCGAAGCCGAGGAGGTCGCGGTAGAAGGCGAGCGAGGCTTCCGGATCGGTGTGGGGGAGGAAGCTCGAGTGAATGGTGACGTCCATGGTGGTCACCCTAGGTGGCCGCCGAGGGCCGCGCTTCTCGATTCCTGATCGGTCTGGTGACCTGTTTGGCGACGCACGGCGGCATCCCGACGGTGGCCTCGGCCTGCTGCTCGCGGTACACGCTCGGAGGCATCCCGACCAGCTCGGCGAACCGGGTGCTGAAGGTGCCCAGCGACGAGAAGCCGACGGTGAAGCAGACCTCGGTGACGCTCAGCTCGCCCTTCCGCAGCAGGGCCATCGCCCGTTCGATCCGCCGCGTCATCAGGTACGAATACGGTGACTCTCCGTAGGCTCGCCGGAACTGCCGGCTGAGGTGCCCGGCGGACATGTTCACGCCACGGGCCAGCGCCTCGACGTCCAGCGGCTGCGCGTACTCCCGGTCGATCCGGTCCCGCACGCGCCGCAGCAACGCGAGGTCACGCAGGTACTGCGCCGTGGCGGCCGAGCTGGTCACCCCTGAATCCTGCCATATGAGACGAGCCGGGCGGAGACGTTTCGTGCCGACCCTCCGGGTACGCAAGCCGACCGTCCGGGTACGCAAGCCGACCGTCCAGGTACGCAAGCCGACCGTCCAGGTACGCGAGTCGCCGGACGGGTCAGGGGAGGGCGTCGCGCAGGGTGGTGCGGAGCCATTGCTGGGCCGGGTCCGCGTCCAGGCGGGCGTGCCAGGACAAGCGCACGTCGAGCTCCGGCAGGTCCGCCGGGACCCGGAACCAGCGCAGGCCGAGCGCGCCGGCGTACTGCTCGGCGAGGCGCTGCGGCAGCAGTCCCACGTACGGGCTCGACGCGATCACGAGGGCGGCCACCGCGGCCGTCGGCACGACCGCGGCGACGTGCCGGTGCAGGCCGGCCGCGGAAAGCACGTCGTCCAGCGGCCCGCGGGCGAGGCCGCGGCGGGAGGCCGAGACGTGCGGGTGGTGGCACAGCTGCGCCAGGGTCGGCCGTCGGTGCCGGCCCAGCGGGCTGTCCGCGCGCACCGCGGCCACCAGGCGTTCGCGGTACAGCACCGTGCTGCGGATGTCGGGCGCCGGGTGCGTGCCCACGCCGATGTCCAGGTCGATCGAACCGTCGCGGAGGGCCTCGGCGCTCTCGCTGCCTTCGGCCACGAACCGCAGGGTGACGCCCGGGGCGGCGGCCGCCGTGGCTTCGGCCGCCGCCGTCGCCAGCGTCGCGGCCACGCCGTCGTTGATGCGGATCGTGAACGTCCGGTCGAGGGCGGCGAGCGAAAACTCCGTGTTGACCAGCGACGCCGCTTCCTCCAGCAGCGAGCGCACCCGGGGCGCGGCGCGCAGCGCGAACGGCGTCGGCGCCAGCCCGCGGCCGGCGCGGACCAGGATCGGATCGCCCATCGCCCGCCGCAGCCGGCCCAGCGCCCGGCTGGTCGCCGGGATGGACAGGTGGAGGCGCTCGGCCGCCGCCGTCACGCTCCCGTCCCGCAGGAGCGCGTCGAACACGCGCAGGAGGTTCAGGTCGAGCTGCTCGGACACAGTTGCAGCATACGCAAAGCACTCTTGACGAAGTTGCGTCGCGCGCAGTGGTCGATCGTCCCTAGCGTCGGGTTCATGTCCACTTCCCTTTCCCTGCGCGCCCCGGTTTCCCACCGCGGGCTGCTCACGCTCATGTGCGCCGCCGTGGTGCTCGTCGTCGGGATGGTCGCCGCGATCAACCTCGCCGTCCCGCCGCTCGCCGCGAGCGGGCTGCACCCGTCCGCGCCGGCGCTGGTCTGGATCGTCGACACCTACGTGATCGTGTTCGCCTGCCTGGTGATCCCCGCCGGTGCCGCCGGCGACCGGTTCGGCCGCAAGGGCGTCCTGCTGACCGGCCTCGGGCTGTTCGCCGCGGGCACGCTGCTGTCGGCCCTCGCACCGGACGTCGCCGTGCTGCTCGCGGGCCGCGCGCTCACCGGGGTCGGCGCGGCCGCGGTGCTGCCCAACTCGCTCGCCGTCCTGCTGCACGCCGTGCCCGCCGGCCGCCGGGCGGGCACGATCGCCACCTGGGCGTCGATGACCGGCATCGGCGGTGTCGCCGGCAACGTCGGCGGCGGCCTGGTCCTGACGGCCGGCTCGTGGCGCTGGCTGTTCGCTGCCGCCGCGGGGGTCTCGCTGGGGCTGGCCGCGCTGGCCGCCCGGTACGCGCCGGTGTCGTCGCGCCACGACCGGCGGCTCGGCGCCGGGTCCGCGACGCTGCTGACCGGCGCGTCGGTCGCGCTGCTGCTCGCGATCGTCCAGGGCCCGGAGGCGGGCTGGGGCAGCGTGGTCGTCGTGGGCGGCTTCGCCACGGCCGCCGTGCTGTTCACGGCCTGGGTGTTCGCCGGGCTGCGGTCCGTGCACCCGCTGCTGGACCCCCGGCTGTTCCGGGACCCGCGCCTGCGCAGCGCGTGCCTCGGGCTGACCGCGATCTTCTTCGGCATGTTCGCGCTGTTCTACGTCAACGCGTCGTTCCTGCAGTACGCCAAGGGATTCGGCGTGCTGGCGACCGGGCTCGGGATCGTCCCGCTGACCGTGCCGGTCATCCTCGGCGGGCCGCACGTGGGCCGGCTGACCTCGCGGATCGGGCTCGACGCGACCGTCGCGTGCGCGTTAGCGTTCGTCGGCGGTGGCCTGCTCGGATTGTCCACAAGCGACGCCCACACGCCGTACGGCGTCTATGCCGCTTGGCTCGTGGTCGCCGGGATCGGGGTGACGCTGGCGTTGCCGACCCTGTCGGGCGTGATCGCGGGTGCCCTGCCGCCGGCCCAGGCGGGCGTCGGCACCGGGCTGCAGGCCACGACCCGGGAGTTCGGCAGCGCGCTCGGCGTCGCCGTGATCGGCACGGTGTCCACCGCGCGGTTCGCCGCGGCGCTGCCGCCGGACGCCCGCGGGGCGCACACCGTGGCCGAAGCCCTGACCCGGACGTCCCGCCCGGCCGACGTCGTCACGGCGTTCGTTTCGGGGGCGGACGCCGGGCTGCGCTTCACCGGGGTGGCGGTGCTCGTCCTCGGCGCGCTCGTCGTGGGGGAGTCGTGGTGGTCACGCCGCGCGTGACGGGGAAGGCATCACGCGTGATTGGAGGGGCATCACGCGTGATTGGAGGGGCATCTCGCGTGATCAGAAGGTCGACTTGCGTACCCGGAGGGTCGGCTTGCGTACCTGGAGGGTCGGCTTGCGTGCCTGGACGGTCGGGTTGCGTGCCTGGGGGGTCGGGTGGTGGGGCCGTCCCGGGAGTTCCCGTGCTCCCGGGACGGCCGTGCACCGGTGCTGCCTGACCGTGGCGTTCCTTCCGGCGGCATACCCTTCCGCCGGAACGACCGCCACGGCCCGTGCGCCCCGGCGGAGTGACCCGCCGCGGCGCCTCGACCCCGGGCCCCCGCCCGGTGCGCCGGAAGAAGGCCACCCCGGGGGCGTCGGGTTCCCTCGGGATGGCCCTCTCCTGGCCCGCCGGGCGCTTCGCTCGGCAACCAGCGCGAGGCAGGCACGGGGACGCTGGGGCCGGCCACCACACCACCCAGCCGCGGAGGGAGTGTGGTGGCCGGCAAGGGACGGAGACCGCCGCGCGCAGTCCCGTCCCGGCTTTTCTCTACCTCCCCATCGGGATGGCCATGGTCGGCAGCGCCGCCCCCGGCTGCGCGGCGAACGCCGTGGTCGGCGGGGCCGGCAGCGACTGCGCGGGGAACGCCGTCGTGGGGATGTCGTTGGCGAACTCGCTTTCGAACTCGCGCTCGAAGGCCTGGTGGTCGAAGCCGCTGTCGAACTCCGGCGGCACGTCGGCCGCCAGCGCGGCGAGCGACGGTTCGACGGTCGGGACCTCGGGGACCTCCGCGACGGGCGCGGGCTCCGGCTCGGGCACGTAGTCGGGCGCGGGCAGCCGGCGGTCGAGCTCGGCCATCCAGTCGAGCATCGCCCGCGGCTTGTCCCACGCGGAGATGCCGACGAGCCGCCCGTCGCGGATGAAGCCGGTGATGCCGTCGGCCAGCGACACGGTGTCCTCGGCCAGCGACGGCATCCCGCACATCTGCAGGCGCGTGTCGTACAGCGTCGACCACGCGCGGGGGAGCGGGGTGAACGGGATGGCGCTGGAGTGGCCCATCAGCAGGTTGTCCGCCGCGTGCCGGGCCGACTCGACGGCGTTGATCCAGTGCTCGACCCGCCGCGGGGTCTCGTCGAAGCGCAGGTTCGGCCAGCGCGCGATGTCGCCGGCGATGACGACGTCGGAGGCACCCTCGGCGAACAGCTTCGAGTCGCAGAGGACGCCGTCGCTGATGTCGAGGCCGGAGCCGCGCATCCAGTCCACCGACGGGACACTGCCGATGGCGAGCACGACGACGCTGGCCACCAGCAGCTGGTTGTTCGTCAGGTGCAGCCCGACGGTGTCCTTCGTGCTGATCCAGTGCCGGACTTCGCTGCGCATGGCCAGGTTCGCGCGGTGCTCGTGGTGTGCCTCGACGATGCCGCTGGAGACGCGGTCGCCGAAGCGGTGCAGCGGCGCCTTCGCGTGCCCGATCAGGGTGACGTCCCGGCCGATGTGCCGCATGCTCGCGGCGAACTCGTTGCCGATCAGGCCGGCGCCGATCACGACGGCCGGCTTCTTGCTGGCGTTGAGGCAGCGCCGCACGGCCATCGAGTCCTCGACCGTGCGCAGGATCCGCACCCGCGGGTCGTGCCGCGGCGCCCCGGGCAGGTGCCGCGGGTAGACGCCGGTCGCGGCGATCAGGCCGTCGTACCAGAGGGATTCGCCGCCGGGCAGGTGCACGACCCGCTCGGTGGTGTCCAGGTGGGTGACCCGCGCGCCGAGCCGCCAGTGCACGTCGAGATCGGGCAGGTAGTGCGAAAGGCCGACGTCGCTGGGCCGCTCGGTCCCCATCACCAGCGCCTTGGAGACCATCGGCCGGTGGTAGGGCCGCCGCGCCTCGTCGCCGATCAGGACGATCTCGCCGTCGAACTTCTGTTCCCGCAGGCGTTCCGCGGCGCGCAGCCCGGCGACGCCCGCACCGACGATGACGATCCGGTCGCCGTCAGCCATCGAGGTCCCCTCTCATCACGACCGCCTGCATCGGGCAGCAGCGGGCGGCCATCTTCGCCTGTTCGATAGTGGTTTCGTCCAGCAGTCGCGTGTGGAAGCGCAGGCGGCCGTCCTGGCCGAGGTCGAACACGTCCGGGGCCTCCATGGCGCAGATGCCGTAGAGCTCGCACCGGTCGTTGTCGACGCTGATCCGGGGCCCGCCGCCGGGCAAACGGAAGGGCATGTCAGGCCACCTGCTCTTCCACGAGGCCGATGCGCTCGAGCGTGCGGGCCGGCATGAACCGCAGCATCGACACCGTCACGGCCGGGACGAGCAGCGTGATGCCGCCCAGCCAGGTGACCGAGAGGTGGCCGTTGGCGATGGCGCCGAACCAGGAGTGGATCGCGATCAGGCCCACCGCCGGGTACGCGCAGCGGTGCAGCCACAGCCACCGCCGGTAGGAGGTGAAGCGCTGCAGGCCCGCGGTCAGGAAGATGGCGAACATGACCTCGAAGCCGACGATGCCGGCGATGTGGCGCGTCTCCTGGCCGGAGCCGAACGGGATGAACATGTAGCCGAAGCTGTACGGCTGGACGGTCAGGTAGGTGAAGCCCAGCGCGTGGACCAAGCCGAAGATGATCGTCGCGGTGGCCAGCACCATGTGCGTGCTGCGCAGGCCCTTCCGGCCGGTGACCGAGCGGATCCAGCCCGTCGCGGTGAGCACGCCCCAGGTGAGCGTCAGCATCGTCGCCGCGTAGGACGTCCGGGCGGCGAAGGCGGCGAGGCCGCGGGCCGCCGGGTCGGTCTTCGGCTGGAACTGCTGGGTGAGGAAGATCGTCGCGTCGTGCCAGGTCTCAACCATGGCTACCCCCGGTTCTCGCGGCGGCCGGCCGGGACGTCCTGGCGCGGCCACGGTTGCTCTTGATCTGGCGCAGCACGTAGAACAGACCGCCGCCGACCAGCAGGAACAGCGCTCCCACCACGGCCATCTGGGACGTGTCGAGGCCGAGCTGGATGCCGGTGGGCGCGGCGGTCGTGGAGACGACCGGGGCCGGCAGCGCCGTGTAGTCGACCATCCCCGTGCTCTCGAGCATCGTCATGTGCCGCATCACGGCCTGGTTGCCGACGGTCGCGAAGGCCCGCACGTCGTCGTTGCGGGTACCGGCCCGCAGCTGCGCGAGGACGGCGAACACCTGGCCGTGCGCGGCGCGCAGCCGGTTGGCGAAGACGCGGTCGAACTCCGGGCCGGGGGAGGCGGCCATCTCTTCGGCGAGCCAGCCGCGCTGTTCCTCGGAGGGCTGGTCGGGGACCGGCGAGTTCAGCTTCTGCGAAAGCGCGCGGGTCGCGACGTCGAGGCGGCCGTGGTCCATCATGATCGCGAAGCCGACCTTCTGGACGATCGGGCTGCCCTTCTCCATCGCCATCATGCCCGACGGCATCTCCCACAGACCGGCCTGGCGGACCTTGGTCAACAGCACTGCGTCGGTGTCGGAGACCGAGTTCACGGCGCCGGTCTGGGCGAGCGAAGCCGAGCCCGGCGCGAGCAGCGCCAGCACCAGTGCCACGACGAAGAGGATCCGGACCAGCGGGCGGGAACGCTCGAGAACCGACGCGGGTTCGCAGTCGAACCCGGCGAGCTCAGACGCCGAACGCATTTTGCCTCCACTCGTCCTGGGTCAGCGTGATCTTCTTGCCGTCCGGCGCGATCGGGTACCACGCCTGGTCGAGGCCCTGGCCGGAGGTGTCGGCCGGTTCCTCGTCGCCGGTGAAGTGGTAGAGGGGCCACCCGGCGAGGGTGAGCTGCTGGGAACCGTCGTCGCGGGTGATCTCGCCGATCAGCGACTGGTCGACGTCGATCGGGGGCAGGTTGCCGCCGGCCTTGACCGGGATCCACTTGGTCGCGCAGGCACCGGTGCAGTTCGACCGCGAGGGATTGGGGGTGTCCCGGTCGTACCGGTAGATCGTGTACCCGGTGCCGTCGACGAGCAGGAGACCGAGGTCGAACGTCTTCGCCGCCCTGAGCTGGCTCTTCGCCGGGTTGTTCGGGTCGGCGGTGATGCCCTGCGGCATCGGCAGGACGACCTGCCCCTGCTGTTGCATGCCGGGCATCTGCATCCCGGCGGCACCGCCGGCGGCGTACCCGCCACCCGAGGTGGTGGCGGCACCGGCGGTACAGGCAGTGAGCAAGGCGAGTGCGGTGAGGCACACGGCGGCGGGGACCACCGGGCGGGGAATGCGGATCACTGCTCCTCCGTGGGGCATGACTACGCGCTGTTGCCGGTAGTGCAACGGAAAAGGGCGCGAAAGATCCACAGTGGACATTCGGTCCGGAGTGGATGCGGAGCGTTGCGGGGGACAACGCCTGGTCGGGGTCTTCGGTAGGGGATACGGACACGGTCCGGAAACGGTTCAAAAAAGTTTTGGGCCGGTTTGCGGCCCGGAAGTACTGGACGTAGGCCGTCCGGCCCACCAGGATGTCCCGCGTGGGACGGCACACCCGAGCGCTCAGATCCATCGGAGATCAGGAGGTCGTCGTCGAGCCCGGCGACGGCCACGACGATCTGGCGAAGGCGCTCTACCAGGAGTTCGGCGGGTCCCTCATGGCGTTCGCCCTGCGGCTGACCGGCCACGACCGGCAGTGGGCCGAAGACGTCGTGCAGGAGACCCTGATCAAGGCGTGGCGGAACGCCGACAAGCTCGACCGCCAGCCCGAGATGCTGCGTGCCTGGTTGTTCACGGTGGCCCGGCGGACCGTCATCGACGGCTGGCGCAGCCGCAGCGTCCGGCCCCAGGAGCTCGAGGAGATCGAGTCCGACGCGATCGCGGTGTCCGACGAATCGGACCGGACGCTCGCCGCGATGATCGTTTACGAGGCGCTGCAGGGTCTTTCGCCCGAGCAGCGGGAGGCCATCCAGCAGACCTACCTGCGCGATCGCACGGTGAACGAGGTCGCGGCCACCCTCGGCGTCCCCCCGGGCACCGTCAAGTCCCGCATCCACCACGCCGTGCGCGCGCTGCGCCGGGCTTTGCGCGAGCGGGGGTGAACTGAGCGTGGCCGGATCACCGCACACCGACGTCGCCGCCTACGTCCTCGGCGTCCTCAGCGAGGCCGAGAACTCCCAGTTCGAAGCCCACCTGATGAACTGCCCGCACTGCCAGCTCGACCTGATCGAGCTCTACCAGCTGCCGGACGTGCTCGACCTGGTGAAGCGCAGCTGGCCGGAGCCGCCGATGCCGGCGCCCAGCCCGCGCACCCTGTCGCCCGGCCCGCGGGTGCTGCGCGGCCTCATGGAAGAGGCCGCCGTCAAGCGCCGCCGCCGTCGCCGGATCGGCATCCTCGCCGGGGCCGCGGCCGCGGCGGCCGTGATCGCCGGTCCGCTGGTGACCCTCGCGGTCCGGCCGGCCGATGCCGTCCCGCCCGCCTCGCTCGCCGCTCCGAGCACCAAGCAGCCACCGCCGGCCACGAGTGTCCCGGCGACGTCCACCGCGCCGCCCGGGGGTGCCCAGGGGCAGCCCGGCGGCGGGCAGACCTACGGCCGCGGCAGCGGCGGGTCGGCCGTCAGCGCCCTGGTCACCGTTTCGCCGGTGGAGTGGGGCAGCCGCGTCGAGCTCGAGCTGCGCGGGATCGTCGGACCGGTGAAGTGCCAGCTGGTCGCCGTGCCGACGACCGGCGCCGAGCGGGTCGTCTCCAGCTGGTCGGTGCCGCCCAAGGGGTTCGGCATCCCCGGCTCGCCAGAACCGTTGCGGCTGCAGGGTTCGGTCTCCCTGGCGATGGACCAGATCAACCGGTTCGAGGTCCGCGGCGAAGACGGCACCGTTCTCGTCGTCGTCCAGCGCTGAATCTCTTTCTCTTCGTGAACCCTCGTGACCTGGGTCGATGCTGTCCGGTTGCGTTCTCGCAGATAACGAACAGATAACGGGCCGGTCGCTTTTGAACCTCGGGGCACTCGGGTCCGTATCCCCCAATGCATCCCCCGATGCATCCCGACAGCCGGAACCGCAAGCATCCCCGACGGGTTCCGTGAGATCTCGAGCTCCATCAACGGTAGTTCTTGCCCGGGCCGCCGCGCTGCTGGCGCGCGCCCGGAAAAACGAACGAGGTGAACTAGTCTATGGCCCGGAATTCTCGGCCCCCCGTGACCGGCAAACACCGCGTCGCCCGCCGAACCAAGATCGCGATGGGCGCGATCGGCCTGGCGATCGCCGTCGGCGGCCTCGCCGTCGCGGTCACCGCGGGGCGCACGGGCGAGGCCAGCGCGGACCCCGCGGACCCGTCGTTCTTCATCGACATCACCAAGGTTCCCGCGGGCAGCAACGTCAACGCGGCCTTGAAGAAGAAGGGCGCCAAGGGTTCCTTCACCGTCGACTGTGGAACGAACGCGGACGGTGCGCACCACAACCCGGACAACTTCATCGCCCAGCCCGGGATCAAGAACGGCGCCCAGCACCTGCACGACTACGTCGGCAACGTGACGACGGACGCCGACTCGAGCCTCAAGAGCCTGCTCGCCGGCGGCACCACCTGCAAGAACGGTGACAAGTCCGCCTACTTCTGGCCCGTCATCCGGATCGACCGCGAAGACAAGGCCCAGGACCAGCAGAAGAACCAGAAGGCCAAGCAGGAGCAGCAGGGCAAGACGGGCGACGTCCAAGAGGACAAGAGCGCCCAGGACGCCAAGGACGCGCAGGATCAGCGCGCCGGCCAGGGCGGCGGTCAGTCGGGCAGGAGCGCGCGGCAGCAGCAGGGCGACCAGAACGACGGTCAGCAGCAGGACGGCCAGCGCCGCCAGCGCAACCAGCAGCAGGACCAGAACGGCCAGCAGCAGGACCAGAACAAGAACCAGCAGAACCAGCAGAACAAGAACCAGCAGCAGGGCCAGAACAAGGACCAGCAGAACCAGCAGGGCAAGAACCAGGACCAGAACAAGGACCAGGGGCAGCAGGAAGAGCTCGGCGGCCCGCAGGGCGCGAACGAAGAGGTCGGCGACAACGACGGCGAGATCATCGAGCCCGAGTCCGCGACGCTGAAGTTCATCGGCGGCGGCGCGCAGAACGTCGTCGCGATGCCGCTCGGCCTGAAGATCCTCTACGGTGACGCCAAGCAGAGCACCAACGGCCCGGCCAACGCGCGGCCGAGCTGGACCTGCACCGGGTTCGAGGACCGGCTGACCGACAAGTACCCGATCTGCCCGCAGGGCAGCAAGGTCGAGCGCATCCACGCGTTCCCCAACTGCTGGGACGGCAAGAACACCGACAGCGCGAACCACCGCACCCACATCGTGTTCGCCGACAAGCAGGGCAAGTGCCCGCAGGGGTTCAAGAACGTGCCCCAGCTCGAGGTCACCCTGGTGTACAACGTTCCGCAGGACGTCCAGCAGAACAAGGAGTACAAGGTGGACGCCTTCGCCCAGGAAGAGCACAACCCGAAGTCCGACCACGACGACTTCGCGAACGTGATGAACAAGCAGATCATGGGCCGCCTGGTCAACTGCATCAACTCCGGCAAGGTCTGCGCCGAATAGCGCCCTTCGCAAGCGGGAAGGAGAACTTCCGATGAACCGTGCTCGCCCGGCTGCCGCCGCACCGATCGCCTTCGCCGGACTCGCGCTGGTCGCGGCCTGCGGGACCAACCCGTACGCCACGTCCGGTGCCGGCCGTCCGGTGGTGCTCGGGGCGCAGCAGCAGCCGGCGAGCGCGGTTCCGGCCGGCTCCGGCGTCCAGCTGATCTCGTCCACGGTGGACGGTCTGGGCACGGTGCTGGCCGATGCCGAAGGGCACACGCTCTACCGCTACGCGAAGGACGCGGCCAAGCCGTCGAAGGCGACTTGTGCCGGTCCGTGCGCGATGACGTGGCCGCCGCTGGTCTCCGACGTCCCGGTGCCCGGCGCCGGGGTCGGCCTGGTCACCCGGCCCGACGGCCGCAAGCAGGTGACGGTCGGCGGCTGGCCGGTCTACCGGTACGCGAAGGACACCGGCCCGGGCGTCGCGCTCGGCCGGGAAGCCGGCGCGGACTGGGCGGCGATCACCCCGACGGGGGAGAAGGCGGGCAGCGAGCCGGCCACCCTCGGTACCACGGAGGTCGACGGCCTCGGCCCGGTCCTCACCGACTCCGGCGGCCGCACGCTCTACCTCTTCACCCAGGACGGCAAGGGATCCGGAAAGTCCACTTGCGACGCAGCCTGCGCGCGGAAGTGGCCGCCGCTGCCGGCCGACGGCCGCATCACCGTCGCCGACGGGATCGACGCCGGACTGGTCGGCCGCATCCGCCGAGCGGACGGCACCAGCCAGGTGACGGTCGGCGGCTGGCCGGTGTACACCTACGCCCAGGACGGCGCGCCCGGAGAGGCGAGCGGCCACGGCGCGGGCGGCACCTGGTACGCACTGGAACCCAACGGCTGCAAGGCGGACCCGGCCCGACGGCCCGCGGTCCGGCAGGCAGTGGCGACATCCCCCGGCGGGTACTGACCCGCCCCTCGATCCCCGGCCCGGCGGACACTTCCCTCCACCTCACCCCCCTTGAGTCCGCCGGGCCGGTTGCTTCACCCCGTAAGTCGCGGGAGGTTTCTCCCGCACCCCGAGCCCCGGTCCGGTGGACGCTTCCCTCCACCTCACCCCCCTAGTCCGCCGGGCGGGTTGTTTCACCCCGAAGATCGCGGGACGTTTGTCTCGCACCCCGAGCCCCGGTCCGGTGGACGCTTCCCTCCACCTCACCCCCCTTGAGTCCGCCGGGCCGGGATTCTTCACCCCACCGATCCGGCTCTGCCGGATCAGCGAAGGAGGAGAAGGCGGGAGTCGCTCCCGCCCGCGAGTTCCGGCCCGGTGGACGCTTCCCTCCACCTCACCCCCGTCCACCGCGCCGGAACCCTTCCCCCACCCACCCGACCCTCCAGCCACGCAACCCGACCCTCCAGGTACGCCAGCCGACGCGCCAGCGCGCGAGATGCCCGCCCAATCACGCGTGATGCCCTTCCGATCACGCGAGATGCCCCTCCAATCACGCGAGATGCCCCTCCCGGCCCGCGAGATCCGCCCCCAACCACGCGACTTCCGTCGCCAAGCACGCGAGATTCCGCCCCCAATCACGCGACTTCCGTCCCCAAGCCCGCGAGATCCGCCCCTGATCACGCGACTTCCGTCCCGAGCCACGCGAGTCCCGCCCGAAAGCCCCGCGAAGACCGCGAACCCCGCCCCGAAGCCCCGGCCGGTGGCCGCCCCTCGGTCACCGGGCCGGACTCTCGGCGGAGGCGTTGCCCACGAACCCCGGTCCCGGGGGATGCTTCCCTCCACCTCACCCCCTCATCCCCCGGGCCGGTGAACGCTGCGGTCCCCGTGCTCCGGCACGGGGACCGCGGCCCAGAAGTCCAGCGGCACCCGCCCCGTCCCGCGGCCCGCGGCGTCGAGCACCCGGCCCATCAGCTTGACGCTCCGCAGCGTCACCGCCCGGCCGGTGATCTCCAGCCACGGCAGCTTCGCCGCCAGCTGGGCCTCCACGGGAACCACCTCGTGCGACGAAGCCAGCCACAGCACCAGCATCAGGTTCGCCGCGCCGGTCAGGGCCGCGCACATGCGGACCTCCGGCACCATCGCCAGCGAGCGGGCCGTCGTCTCCAGCTTGTCCGGGGGCACGCGCAGCCACAGCGTCACCGTGACCGGCGCCGGCGACACCGACCGCGCGATCTCGCAGCGGACGCGGATCGCGCCGCGGCCCAGCAGTCCGTCCAGCCGGCGGCGGACCGTCGTCGCCCCGATGCCGAGTGACTCCGCCAGCGCCGCCGCCGACGCACGGGGGTCCGTGCCCAGCGCCAGGATCAGGGCCCGGTCCGCCGCGTCGAACCGCAGCGGGGCGCGGTGGCGGGCCGGCTTCGCCGACAAGGCCTCCCGCTGGCCCGGCGAGATCGCCCGCACCCGCCAGCGGCTGCCCTCGGTGAACATCCGCGGGGACAACGTCGTCCGCAGCCGCGTCACGCCGGGGACCGCCAGGGCCGCCACGTGCGCCCCCAGCTCTCGCAACGACGGCGCCACCACATGCGCGAGCAGGTCGCACGGCCCCGCCACCTGCTCGACCGTCGCCACGTGCACGTCCGAGGCCAGCTCGTAGGCGACCGACACCGCCGCGCCCGGCTCACAGTCGATCGAGACGAACGCCAGCACCAGCTGCTCGATCAGCTCCCCGCCGGCGTAGGCGGTGAGCCAAGCCTCCCCACGCTCCACGAGCGCGTCCCAGCGGCGGGACACGGTCACCGCGCCGAGGCCGAGCGCGTCCCCGAGCGTCGACCACGACGCCCGCGGCGCCGCCTGGAGCGCGTCGGCCAGTTTGAGGTCCTGCTCGGACAACATGGCGGATTCTTCGCTCATCAGCCCTCGGATCGGTGGTTTCGTCGATTTTCTCCGGCCATTGTGCTCGACTCTCGCATGATCGGCGGATGACCCTGCGTTCCGATGCCGCCGCCCTGCTCGACGACCTGGTCACCCTCCGCCGCGACCTGCACCGCATCCCCGAGATCGGCCTGCACCTGCCGCGCACCCAGGAACGGGTCCTCGCCGCCCTGGACGGCCTGCCCCTCGAAATCACCCTCGGCAAGAACCTGTCGTCGATCACCGCCGTCCTCCGCGGTGGCGGCAACGGCGGCACCGTCCTGCTCCGCGGCGACATGGACGCGCTGCCGGTCACCGAGGCCAGCGGCGAGGAGTTCACCTCGACCCTCGACGGCGCCATGCACGCCTGCGGCCACGACCTGCACACCGCGGGCCTGGTCGGCGCGGCCCGGCTGCTCGCCGCCCGGAAAGACGACCTCCCCGGCGACGTCGTCTTCATGTTCCAGCCCGGCGAAGAAGGCTGGGACGGCGCCGGCCGCATGATCGACGAAGGCGTGCTGACCGCCTCCGGCAGGCCCGTCGACGCCGCCTACGGCCTGCACGTTTCGGCCGCCAGCTACGCCAAGGGCCAGTTCACCGCCCGGCCGGGCACGCTGATGGCGGCCTCGGGCGCGCTCGAAGTCCGGGTGATGGGCGACGGCGGCCACGGCTCCTCCCCGCACGACGCCCGCGACCCCATCCCGGCGGCCTGCGAGATGGTGACCGCCCTGCAGACGATGGTCACGCGCACCTTCGACGTCTTCGACCCGGTCGTCATCACCGTCGGCTCGTTCCACGCCGGCACCCGGCGCAACATCATCCCGGACGACGCCGTCTTCGAGGCCACGCTGCGGTCGTTCTCCCCGGAGGTCGCGGCCCGGGTCGGCGAGCGCGCGGTGCAGGTCTGCCGCGGCATCGCCCAGGCGCACGGCCTCGACATCGACGTCACCTACGAACCCGAATACCCCGCGACGATCAACGACGCCGGTGCCTACGACTTCGTGGCCGACACGATCCGCGACGTCTTCGGCGAGGAACGCTTCACCGAGATGGCCGATCCGATCACCGGTTCGGAGGACTTTTCCCGCGTCCTGGAACGGGTTCCGGGCGCGTACCTCTTCCTCGGCGCGTGCCCGACGGACCCGGCGACCGCCCCGGACAACCATTCGCCCCGCGCCCGCTTCGACGACAGCGTGCTCGGCGACGGCGCCGCGCTGCTGGCCGAGCTCGCCGTCCGCCGGCTCGCGCTCCTGGCCCGGTGAGTCCGTGCGCAGCTACCACTGGCCCCCGCTGCTGCCCGTCGTCGCGCTGGTCCTGATGCCGTTCCTGCCGTTCGTCAACACCACCGGGCTGTGGCTCGGCCTGCCGCGGATGATCGTGTGGGGCGCGTTCTGGTGCCTCATGTTCACCCCGGCGCTGCTGCTGTCCGAACACCTCATGCGCGCGGGGGAGGACGACGGATGATCCTCGCCTTCACCCTCGCCGGCATCGTGCTGATCGGCGTCCTCGGGTTCATCGGGCGGCGCAAGCCCGTCGCGGACCTCGCCGAGTGGACCGTCGGCGGCCGCCGCTTCGGCGCCGTGACGATGTGGTTCCTGCAGGCCGGGGAGGTGTTCACCACCTTCACCTTCCTCGGCATGGCCGGCTTGGCGTTCTCCGGCGGCGTCGCCGCGATGTACGCGCTGCCGTACGTCCCGATCGCCTACGTCGTGCTGTTCTTCCTCGCGAAACGCCTGTGGACGATGGGGAAGGAGCGCGGCTACCTCACCCAGGGCGACTTCCTCGAGGACCGCTACCGCAGCCGGGCGCTCGGGACGCTGTCCGCGGTGCTCGGCGTCGTGTTCGTGCTGCCCTACCTGCAGCTGCAGATCACCGGGCTCGGGCTGATCGTCCGGCTGGTCACCGGCGACACCGCGTCCGGGACGCTGAGCATGGTGACCGGCAGCGTGCTGGTGGTCGCGTTCGTGCTGTGGGCCGGGTTGCGCGGCGTCGCGGCGACGTCGTACTTCAAGGACGGCATCATGCTGGTCGCGCTGGTGGTGCTGATCATCGCGGTGCCGACGCACTTCGCCGGCGGCATCCCGGCGGTGTTCCACCGGATCGAACAGCTGCACCCCGAGAAGCTCGTCGTCCACAGTGGAGCGAACGATCACGTCTGGTTCGTGACGAGCATGCTGGTCAGCGCGATCGGCGTCGGGCTGATGACGCTGCCGCACTCGTGGCCGGCGCTGATGTCGGCGCGCGACCCGAAGGTGCTGCGCCGCAACTACGCCTGGATGCCGGTGTACGAGCTGAGCCTGCTGCTGCCGATGGTGATCGGCTTCGCGGCGATCCTGGTGGTGCCCAAGGGGAGTGACCCGAACGGCGTATTACTGACGCTGTCGAAGGACGCCTTGCCCGGGTGGGTGACCGGGATCGTCGTGGTCGCCGCGACCGCCACCGCGATGGTCCCGGCGGCCGGGATCCTGATCGGCATTTCGTCGCTGGTGGCGCGGAACATCGTCCGCGTCCGCAGCGGACGGCGGCAGTTCTGGATCAACCACGGCACGGTTGTCCTCGCGTGTACGCTGGCCCTCGTGCTCGGGATCTTCCGGCCGGACCTGCTGGCCAACCTGCTGCTGCTGACCTATTCGGGGTCGGTCCAGCTGGCCCCGGCCAACCTGCTGGGGTTCCTGCGGCGGGTGCCGGTCGGCAAGGGCCCGGTGCTGGCCGGGCTGGTCGCCGGCGAGCTCGTGGTGATCTGGCTGACCTTTGTGGACACTCAGCTGGCGGGCACGGTCAACGTCGGCCTGGTCGGGCTCGGCGTCAACGTCGTCGTGCTCGCACTGGCCGCGGTGGTGGCGCCGCGCCGGACGGCTCTCGTGGAGGCGGCGTGACGCGCACGGTGTTCACCGGCGGCTCGGTCTTCGACGGCACCGGCGCGGACCCGGCGCCGGCCGACGTCGTCGTCGAGCACGGCCGGATCGTCGACGTCGGGACCGGCCTCGACGGCGACGAGGGTGTCGACTGCACCGGCACGGTGCTGCTGCCGGGGCTCTTCGACTGCCACGTGCACGTCACGGTCTCGGACATCGGGCTGCTGTCCCGGGTGCAGAAGCCGTTCTCCTACCAGTTCTACGAGGCCGCGCGGAACCTGTGGGCCACGCTGGGCCTGGGCATCACGACGGTCCGCGACGCGGCGGGCGCGGATCTCGGCATCAAGCAGGCGGTGGACGACGGCCTGATCCCGGGCCCGCGGCTGCAGATCTCCATCGGCCTGATCAGTCCCACCGGCGGCCACGGCGACGCCTGGCACCCGTCCGGGTTGTGCGTCCCGCTGATGGTGCCGCACCCGGGCCGTCCGGAGACCACGGTCGACGGCCCCGACGAGATGCGCCGGGTGGCCCGGACGCTGCTGCGCGCGGGCGCCGACGTGCTCAAGGTGTGCACGACCGGCGGCGTGCTGTCCCCGCGCGACGACCCGCGGCACTCCCAGTTCACCCCGGAGGAACTGGACGTCCTGGTGACGGAGGCGGCGATGCAGGGCCGCCCGGTGATGGCGCACGCCCAGGGCGCGGCGGGCATCAAGAACGCGGTCCGCGCCGGCGCGCGGTCGATCGAGCACGGCATCTACCTGGATGACGAAGCGATCGAGCTGATGCTCGGTCACGGAACCTGGCTGGTCCCGACCCTGATCGCCCCGGTCAACGTGGTCCGCGCGGCCGACGCGGGCGTCGACCTCCCGGCGGCGGTGGTGGCGAAGGCGCGCGAAGTGGTGGAGGCGCACCGGGATTCCGTCCGCCGCGCGTATGCGGCGGGGGTCCGGATCGCGATGGGCACGGACAGCGGAGTCGGGCCGCACGGGACGAACCTCGAGGAACTGGCCCTGATGGCGGCGTGCGGGATGACACCGGGAGACGTCCTGGAGGCGACGACCTCCTCGGCGGCCCGCCTGATGGGCCTGGACGGCGAGCTCGGCCGGCTGGAGCCGGGCCTGCGCGCGGACGTCGTGGTGGTGGCGGGGGATCCGTACGACTTCCCGGCGCTGGCGTCGAACGTCCGGGAGGTCTGGAAGGACGGCATCCGGGTCGTCTGACGCCTGTCGTGCGTCAGGACTCCGGGTTCAGCAGGTCCTTCAGCGCCGCCGCGAACTTCGCCGGGTTCCGCTGCGGTGCCAGGTGCGCCCCCGGCAGCTCCGTGAACGGCAACCCCAGCTCCAGCGCCAGGATCTTCGCCGGCTGGTAGTGGTAGCGGCCCCGGCTGCCCTCGCCCGCCACCGGGAAGATCTCCGTGCTCGCCTTCCGCAGCGCCCGCAGGTCGGGCAGGTAGTCGAAGAACTCCGTCAGCTCGCGGTCGAACAGCCGGAGCCAGTCGGCTTCGTGGGGGAGGCGGAGGTTCGGCAGGTCCGGCAGCGCCGCGCCGGCGATCGCGTCCGCGAAGCGCGTCACCGCGGTCATCAGCTCACCCGAACGGGCCAGCCGGACCTGTTCGGCCGCCGCTTCGAGCCAGCCGCCCGCGTCCGGCATCAGGTGGACCGCCGGGGGTTCGTGCGCGACCAGCGTCGTGACGCGGTCCGGGTACCGGGCGACGAGGTCGAGGCCGATCAGCGCGCCCGCGCTCGAGCCGAACACCTGCGCCGGGCCGTCGGCCGCGTGGTCGAGGACCGCCAGTGCGTCGTCCGCCTGCAGGGCAACCGGGACCGGGCCGGTGGTGGTGTCCGTGCTGCCGAAGTGGCCACGGCGGTCGTAGGTGATCACGGTGTAGTCCGCGTACAGCTGCTTCGCCAGCGCGCGGTAGGCGTCGCCCGATCCGGTGCCGCCCGAGATCAGCAGCAGTGCCGGGCCCTCACCGCCGCGGCGGACGAGGAGCTCGCCGTCCTCCACCGGGCAACGGCTTTCCGAGATCATGCCTCGAAGTGAAGCACAACCCGTTGACCCGACGGCGTGGTGGTCGATCCCCGGCTAGAGCCGTTCGATGATCGACGCCGTGGCCAGCGCGCCGCCCGCGCACATCGTCACCAGTGCCGTCGACGCGTCCCGCCGTTCCAGCTCGTGCAACGCCGTCGTCAGCAGCCGCGCGCCCGTGCTGCCCACCGGGTGACCGAGGGCGATCGCGCCGCCGTTGACGTTGACCCGGGACGGGTCCGGCGAGACCACCTGCTGCCACGACAGCGCCACCGAAGCGAACGCCTCGTTGACCTCGAACAGGTCCACGTCACCCACGGTCATCCCGGTCCGGGCGAGCACGCGTTCGGTCGCGCGGATCGGGCCGTCCAGGTGGTAGTACGGCTCCGCGCCGACCAGCGCCTGCGCGAGGATCCGCGCGCGCGGGCGCAGGCCCAGCGCCGCCGCCCGGTCCGCGTCCATCAGGAGCAATGCCGCCGCGCCGTCGGAAATCTGCGACGACGTGCCCGCCGTGTGGACGCCGTCCTCGACCACCGGCTTGAGCCGGGCCAGGCCTTCGACCGTTGTCTCGCGCAGGCCCTGGTCTCGGGTGACCAAGCGCGTTTCGCCGGTCAAAGCCCCGTCAGCCGCGAGGACGGGGGCCTTCACCGGCACCACCTCGCGGTCGAAGTGGCCCGCCTCCCACGCGGCCGCCGCCTTCTGCTGGGACGCCGCGCCGAACCGGTCGACGTCCTCGCGGGTCAGCCCGCGGCGAACCGCGATCCGCTCGGCCGCGCCGTACTGGTTGGGCAGGTCGATCGACCACGACGACGGCCGCGGTGACGTGCCGGCCCGATTCGTGCCCAGCGGCACCCGGCTCATCGCCTCGACCCCGCAGGAGACGCCGACGTCGATGGCGTCCGCCGCGATCAAACCGGCGATGAGGTGGGTGGCCTGCTGCGCCGAGCCGCACTGGGCGTCGATCGTCGTCGCGCCCGCCGTTTCCGGGAGGCCCGCGTGCAGCCACGCCGTGCGCGCGACGTTGTTCGACTGCTCACCGGCCTGCGTGACGCAGCCGCCGATGAGCTGTTCGACGAGGGCCGGGTCGATCCCGGCGCGGTCGAGCAGGGCGAGCTGCGCGGCACCCAGCAGCTCGGCCGCGTGCAGGCCGGCCAGCAGCCCGTTCCGCTTGCCGATCGGGGTTCGCACGGCTTCGACGATGACCGGCACGCCCATGTCGTCCCTTTCGTCGGGAAATACTGTTCACTGACTCAGAAACTAGAACAGGTTATTATTTTGTGCAAGTCTGCGCAGGCTCCACCACTTCTTGATCTTCCTGGGGTGAGCGCACGCTCACCTGGCATCATCGGTTAAGTAAACGGGTTTCACTTACGGTCTTCCCTTGGTTAACACCGTATGCTTCAATCCAACTTAGAACGTGTTCCAAGCCGAACCGTGGGAGGCAACGTGGCCGCTCCGCTCATCCCCGCCGGGTTCGACTTCACCGATCCCGATCTCTTGGCAGAGCGACTTCCCGTCGCCGAGTTCGCCGAACTGCGGCGGACCGCCCCGGTGTGGTGGAACCCCCAGAAGCACAACACCGCCGGCTACCGCGACGACGGCTACTGGGTCGTCTCGCGCCACGCGGACGTCAAGGAGGTCTCCCGCGACAGCACGCTGTATTCGTCCCGGGAAAAGACCGCCATCATCCGCTTCGACGAGAACATGACCGAGGACAACCTCGAGGCGAACCGCCTGGTGCTGCTCAACATGGACGCCCCGCAGCACACGAAGCTGCGGCGGATCGTGTCGAAGGGCTTCACCCCGCGGTCCATCGCCAAGCTGGAGGACACGCTGCGCGACCGCGCCGAGCGGATCGTGCACGAGGCGCGGAAGAAGGGGTCCGGCGACTTCGTCACCGACGTCGCCTGCGAACTGCCGCTGCAGGCGATCGCCGAGCTCATCGGCATCCCGCAGGACGACCGGCTCAAGATCTTCGACTGGTCCAACCAGATGGTCGCCTACGACGACCCCGAGTACGAGGTCGCGCCGCTGGAGGCGTCCGCCCAGCTCGTCGGGTACGCCTGGAACATGGCCGAGGACCGGCGCAAGTGCCCGATGGACGACATCGCCACCAAGCTCATCCAGGCCGACGTCGACGGCGAGTCGCTCGGCTCCGACGAGTTCGGGTTCTTCGTCATCCTGCTCGCCGTCGCCGGCAACGAGACGACGCGCAACGCCATCACCCACGGCATGAAGGCGTTCCTGGACCACCCGGACGAATGGGCGCTGTTCAAGGAACAGCGGCCCAAGACCGCGCCGGACGAGATCGTCCGCTGGGCCACCCCGATCGTCGCGTTCCAACGCACCGCCACCCGCGACACCGAGCTCGGCGGCGCACAGATCAAAAAGGGCGACCGCGTCGGCATGTTCTACAGCTCGGCCAACTTCGACCACGAAGTCTTCGAGGACCCGGAGAAGTTCGACATCCTCCGCGAGGACAACCCGCACGTCGGATTCGGCGGGACGGGGTCGCACTATTGCATCGGCGCGAACCTGGCCCGGCTGGAGATCGACCTGATCTTCAACGCCATCGCCGACGTGATGCCGAACATCACCGAAGCCGCGCCGCCGGTGCGGCTGCGGTCGAGCTGGATCAACGGCATCAAGCACTACCCGGTGCACTACGGCTGAGGAACTCCTCGACGCGTTGCCAGGTGAGTCCGGCCGCCGCGGCGTCGTATTCGGGGCCGTCCGCGTCGGTGTAGAAGTGGCCGACGCCCGGGTAGGTGTACACCCGGGCGTCGGCGCCCGACCGCGCCGTGGCCTCGCGCCAGGCCGCGACCTGCGCCGGGGGTGCGATCGGATCGGGGTCGGCGACGTGGACCTGCACCGGCAGGCCCGCGCGGACCCCGGCCGGGAGCGCCCCCAGTGCGTGCAGCAGCAGGACGCCGGTGGTGCCGGGCCGGTGCGGGAGCACGGTCTCGACCACACCGGCCCCCATCGACACGCCCACCAGCACGGTGTCCGCCGGGAGGTCGCGCACGGCAGCGAGGGCTCGCCGGGTGATGGTCTCCCAGCCGACGGCGTCCTTCAGCGCGAAGCCTTCGTCCAGGGTCGACACCGTCCGGCCGGCGTACAGGTCGGGGGTGGTGACTCGGTACCCCGCCGCTCGCAGCCGATCGGCGAAGCCGAGTTCGACGGGCCGCAGTCCCAGGACGGAGTGGAACACCACGAGGTCGGTCACCCGGCGATTCTGCCAGGGGGTGGCATCATGGGGCGATGGCCCCGCGAGCGACCGTGGACGTCGAGTTCGCCATCCGCGTCACCGAAACCGGGCCCGCGGCGATCTCGATCGCCGCGGCGCACGCCGACACCGAAGAACTCCGCGTGTCCTGGCACGGGGACAGCCGGCCCGTCGAGTTCGAGCACGGCACCCGGGCCGAAGTGTTCGACCTCCCGGCCGGCGAACACCGCGTGACCTACCACGCCGAACGCGTCCTGGGCGAAGCGGAACCCGAGCCCGTCACGCTCGCCGACGTCGCCGTCTTCACCCGGCCGAGCCGGTACTGCCCGTCCGACCGCGTCGCCGGGCTCGTGCCGCCGGAGCTCGTCGAGCTCAAGAACCCGCGCAGGCAAATCGAAGCGATCGTGCGGCACGTCCACGATCGACTGTCCTATGTGGTCGGTGCCAGCCGTCCCACCGACGACGCGGTCGACACCCTCCTGGCCGGCGAAGGCGTCTGCCGGGACTTCGCGCACGTCTGCATCACCCTGTGCCGGTTCCTCGACATCCCCGCGCGGTACGTCGGCGTGTACGCGCCCGGGCTCGCGCCGATGGACTTCCACGCCGTCTTCGAGGCCGCGGTCGAGGGCCACTGGTACGTCTTCGACGCCACCCGGCTCGCGCCACGCCAGACCATGCTGCGGATCTCCACCGGCCGCGACGCCGCCGACACCGCGTTCCTCGCCACGCTCGGCGGCGAACTCGACTTCCTGGGCAGCACCGTCTTCGCCACGACGGACGCCGCCCTGCCCGTCGACGACGGCACGGGATTGGTCGTTCTGGGGTGACCCGCGTGTTGCCTGCGCAAAGAGCGCCCCGGCTGGGTAGACAGTCTTCGTGAAGAGTTCCCCCAAGGCGCCGAGCCCCTGGGCCCGGGCGCGCGCCCGGTACCGGTGGCTGGACCACCTCGCCCGCGCGACCAACCGCTACATCGACTCCGGCGGCTACCACTACGTCGCTTCGATCACCTACTTCAGCCTGCTGTCGCTGGTGCCGCTGCTGATGGTCGCCTCGTCGGTCGCCGGGTTCGTGCTGGCCACCCAGCCGCACCTGCTCGACACGCTGGTGCACGCGATCGTGTCCACGCTGCCCGGCGGGCTCGGCGACAAGGCCACGGAACTGCTCACCGGCTTCGTCGAGCAGCGGACCAGCGTCGGCGTGCTCGGCCTGGCCATCGGCCTCTACTCCGGCTGGAACTGGATGAACGCCCTGCGGGACTCGCTGACGGCGCTGTGGGGGCAGAACCGGTCGGACCAGTCGCTGCTGCGGCTCATCCTGGTCGACCTGCTCGCCCTGCTCGGCCTGACCGCGGCGTTGCTCGTGTCGTTCACGCTCACCATCTCCGGCACCGCGCTCGGCAGCTACCTGCTCCGGCTGGCCGGCCTCGACGACACGAGCTGGGGGCACCAGCTCGTCTCGGCGTCCTCGGTGCCGCTCTCCCTGGCCGCGGACTGGCTGGTGTTCCTCTGGGTGCTCACGCGGCTGCCGCGCCAGAAGGTCGGGGTGCGCAGCGCGGTCCGCGGCGCCGTCGCCCTGGCCGTCGGGTTCGAGGTGCTCAAGCTGGCCGGCGGGTTCTACCTCAGGCTGATCGGCGACTCGCCGACCGGGATCGCCTTCGGCTCGATCATCGGTCTCATCTTCTTCATCTCGCTGGTGGCGCGGCTGCTCGTCTACGTCACGGCGTGGACGGCGACCGGCTCCGACGCGCCCCCGAAGCCGGTCCAGCCGCCGGCGCCGGTGGTGCTGGAGCCGGTGGTCGTGGTGGACCCGCCGATCGCGGTGCCCGCCACGGTCGGCGTGGTCACCGGCGTCCTCGGGACGCTGCTCGCACTGCGGTGGCGCCGCTCCCGGCGGTGATCAGCTCGGCTTCTCGGAGCCGACCAGCCACATCGAGAAGTACTGGGAGCCGCCGCCGTAGGCGTGGCCGAGCGCGCGGCGGGCGCCGTCCACCTGGTAGTCCCCGGCCCGGCCCATGACCTGCTTCGCCGCCTCGGAGAACCGCAGCATGCCGGACGCGCCGATCGGGTTGGAGGACAGCACCCCGCCCGACGGATTGCACGGCAGCCGTCCGCCGATCGCCGTCTCGCCCTTCTCGGTGACCTTCCAGCCCTCGCCTTCCGGCGCGAAACCCAGGTTCTCCAGCCACATCGGCTCGAACCACGAGAACGGCACGTAGATCTCCGCGACGTCCACTTCGGACATCGGATCGGTGATGCCCGCCTCGGCCCACAACGCGGCCGCGGCCTCGCGCCCGGCCCGCGGGTTCACCTGGTCCCGGCCGGCGAACGTGGTCGGCTCGGTGCGCATCGCCGTCGCGTGGATCCACGCCGCGCCGCCCTCGACCGCGTCCCCGGCGGCCTCGTCGCCGAGCACCATCGCGCACGCGCCGTCCGACGACGGGCACGTCTCGTCGTAGCGGATCGGGTCCCACAGCATCTGCGACGCCCGCACCGACTCCACGGTGATGTCCGGCTGCCGCAGGTGCGCATAGGGGTTCAACGCCCCGTTCCGCCGGTCCTTCGCCGCGACGATGGCCCCGACGTGCTCGGGCGCGCCCGAGCGGCGGATGTAGGAGCGCACGTGCGGCGCGAAGTAGCCGCCCGCGCCGGCCCCGACCGGCATCTGGAACGGCGGCAGGATCGACAGGCCCCACATCGCGTTCGACTCGGACTGCTTTTCGTAGGCCACCGTGAGCACCCGCCGGTGCACGCCCGCCTGGATGAGCGACGCCGCCACCAGCGCGGTCGAGCCGCCCACCGACCCGGCCGTGTGCACGCGCAGCAGCGGTTTCCCGGTCGCGCCGAGCGAGTCGGCGAGGAACAGCTCGGGCATCATCACGCCCTCGAACAGGTCCGGGGCCTTGCCGAGCACGACGGCGTCGATGTCGGCCCACTCCACCTGGGCGTCGAGCATGGCGCGGTCGATCGCCTCGCGCAGCAGGCCCGGCATCGAGACGTCCTGCCGCTTGGCGCGGTGGTGCGTCTGGCCGGTGCCGAGCACGGCGGTGAGCTGCTTGGTCATCGGGCCTCCAGCACGGTCACCAGGTTCTGTTGCAGGGCCGGGCCGCTCGTCGCGTGCGCCACGGCCTTGCGGGATTCGCCGCGGTGGATCCGGACCGCCGCTTCGCCGATCCGGGCGAGCCCGGCGGAGAACATCGGGTTCGCGGCCAGCGCCCCACCGGAGGGGTTGACCTGCACGCCGTCGCCGAGACCCAGCGCGGTGCGCAGGATGAGCTCCTGGTGCGTGAAGGGCGCGTGCAGCTCGGCGAGGTCGACGCCGTCGAGGTCGAGCGCCTTCGCCGCCGCCTCGGTGGACGGCGAGCGCGTCAGGTCGCGGGCGCCGAGCACGGGGGAGTCGACGCGGTGCTCGATCCCGGTGATCACCGCCGGGCGCTCGACGATCTCCCGTGCCCGTTCCACAGTGGACAGGATGATCACGGCGGCGCCGTCGGTGATCGGAGCGATGTCGTGCTTGCGCAACGGGTCGGCGTAGTACGGCGTGTCGAGCAGTTCCGCGACGTCCTTGCCGGTGCCGCGGGCGGCGACCTCGGCGAGGTCCTTTTCGGACCAGAGCCCGGCCTCCAGGCCCAGCCGCGCCTGGATCCCGGCGATCGAGACCGAGTCCGGCCACAGCGGCGTGACGACGTACGGGTCGAGCTGCAGGGCGAGCACCCGGCGCAGCTGCCCGGCGCTGGACTTGCCGAAGCCGTAGACGAGCGCGGTCTCGACCTCGCCCATCTTGATCTTCAGCCACGCCTCGTAGAGCGCCCAGGCGGCGTCCATCTCGACGTGCGACTCGTGGATCGGCGGGAACGCGCCGATCGCGTCGACGGCGGCGATGAAGGAGAACGCGCGGCCGGCCAGGTAGTCCGAGGAGCCGGAGCACCAGAACCCGATGTCCTGTTTGGACAATCCGGTCTGCGCGAAGACCTCGGCGAAGATCGGGACGAGCATCTCCACGCCGTTGGTGGTACCCGGTGTTTCGCGGACGTTGGGGGCCTTCGCGAAGCCCGCGATCGCGACGTCTGGCATCAGGACCTCACAGGTGGTGGGCGAAGGTTTCGTAAGCCGCGTCCGGCTCGCCGGTCGGCTCGAAGTGGCTGATGTTCTCCAGCGACGTCCACCACTCTTCGCGCGGCTTCCACGCGGCGCGCACCCGCATGCCCATCTTGACGTCTTCGGCGGCGCAGCCGAGGACGAGGTGCAGGAAGGCGATGTCGGCACCGTCGAGCAGGATGTACGCGGCGACGTACGGCGGCTTGATCCGCTGCCCGAGGAACGGGACGTTGACGATGCAGAACGTGGTGACGATGCCGGTGTCGGGCAGCTCGACCTCTTCGGTGGTCGGCACGCCGTCGGTCGGGCAGGCGCCGCGCGGCGGGATGTAGACCTTGCCGCAGGCGGGACACCGCTGGCCGATCATCTTCCCCTCGGCGAGCCCGCGCAGGTACGTGCTTTCCTCGGGGGAGGCGGAGTGCATGTACTTCAGGTGCACCGGCGTGATGACGACGCTGATCGGCGCGCCGTCGGAGCGCTCGGCGACGGGGGGAGCGGGCTCGGTGGGCGTGGTGTCCTCGGCGTCCACGGGCAGGAAGTAGGCGATGTCGCGGATGTGCCCGACGACCTCGTCGGCCCACCGCACGCGCACCCGCTGTCCACTGTGGATGTTCGACGGCGACCCGGCGTCCACGGCGTGCAGCATCGGGGTGTCGGCGCCGTCGAGCTGCACCAGCGCCCAGGCGAACGGCCGGCTCAGCGGCTGCCCGTCCAGCGGCTCCGGGCACCACGACCAGGAGACGACCGTGCCCTCTTCGCGCACGGGAACGAATTCGCTGAGCTGTTCGGCGGTCACCGGGTCGTATTCGACCGGCGGGACGTGCACCCGGCCGTCGCTGCCGCGGATGCCTTCGATGCGGTGGTCGCGCAGCGCGGTGACGAACCGGCCCAGGACGGGCCCGGTCGAGCGGGTGTAGTCGAAGCCGACGTTCAGCGGTGCCGCAAGCGGTGTCTCGGTCACGTCCTTGAGTGAAACACGTTCTCGTTCTGCCGACAAGGTTCCTCCGCGGGCTGGTCCGGTGGGAAAAGAACGCGTTCTCGTTCAGCGGCCTGTGAAGTCCGGCTTCCGCTTCTCCGAGAACGCCCGCGGCCCCTCCTTGGCGTCCTCGGACGCGAACACCTCGATGCCGTACTGCGAGTCCAGCTTGAAGGCCTCTTCCTCGTGAAGCCCCTCGGTGTCCCGGATCGTCCGCAGGATGGCCCGCACGGCCAGCGGGCCGTTCGCGTTGACCAACGCGGCCAGCTCGAGGGCCTTCGTCAACGCGGAGCCGTCCGGGACGACGTGCCCGATCAAGCCGATGGCCAGCGCTTCCGCCGCGGTCAGGTGGCGGCCGGTCAGCAGGATGTCCGCGGCCACCGTGTACGGGATCTGGCGGGGCAGCCGCACCGCCGACCCGCCCATCGGGAACAGGCCCCACCGCGCCTCCGACACCCCGAAGCGGGCCGACTCGCCGGCCACCCGGATGTCCGTGCCCTGCAGGATCTCGGTCCCGCCCGCGATCGCCGGCCCCTCGACCGCCGCGATCAGGGGCTTCGTCAGCCGGCGCCCCTTCAAGAGGCCCGGGATGCGCGAAGGGTCGAACTTGCCCGACGCGAACGACTCCGACGGCGAGTTGCGGGACATCGATTTCAGGTCCGCGCCCGCGCAGAACGCGCCGCCCGCGCCGGTGAGGACGCAGCTGCGGATCGAGTCGTCGGAATCGACGCGGTCCCAGGCGTCGACCATGATCGACATCATCTCGCCGGTGATCGCGTTGCGCGCCTCGGGCCGGTTCATCGTGACGACGAGGGTCTGCCCCTCCTGCGTCACCAGCGCGTGCGGTTCACCCACGGAAGACCTCCTGAAGGAGCAGTGCCATTGCCCGGAACGATAACATGTTCTACTTTGAGGGCGTGGCACTCAACATCGCGGATCTTCTGGAGCACGCCGTCGACGCCGTGCCGGAGCGCGTCGCGGTCGTGTGCGGCGACCGGCAGGTCACCTTCGCCGAACTGGAGGCGCGGGCCAACCGGCTCGCCCACCACCTCGCCGCGCACGGCGTGGGACGCGGATCCCACATCGGGGTCTACTCCCGCAACTCGATCGAGGCCTTGGAGGCGATGATCGCGGCGTACAAGCTGCGCGCGATCGCCGTCAACGTCAACTACCGCTACGTGCACGGCGAACTCGTCTACCTCTTCAACGACGCCGAGATCGTCGCCCTCGTGCACGAACGCAGCTACGCCGACCGGGTCGCCGCGGTGCTGCCGGAGGCGCCGAAACTGAAACACGTTGTCGTGATCGACGACGGCAGCGACGGCGACTACGAGAGCTACGGCGGCGTCGAGTACGAAGCCGCCCTCGCAGCGCAGAGCCCCGAGCGGGACTTCGGGGAGCGAAGCGGCGACGACCTCTACATCCTCTACACCGGCGGCACCACGGGCTACCCGAAGGGCGTCCTCTGGCGGCAGGAGGACGTCTGGCGCGCGCTCGGCGGCGGGATCAACTTCGTCACCGGCGAGTACGTCCCGGACGAATGGACGCTCGCCGAGCAGGGCAAGCTGGGCAGCCTGAGCCGGCTGCCCGCCGCGCCGCTGATCCACGGCGCCGCGCAGTGGGCCGCGTTCGGCGCGCTGTTCACCGGCAGCCCGGTGATCTTCGTGCCCCGCTTCGACCCCCACGAGATCTGGAAGGCCGTGCAGAAGCACAAGGTCCAGGTCCTCACGATCGTCGGCGACGCGATGGCGCGGCCGCTCATCGAGGCCTACTACGAGGGTGGCTACGACGCTTCGTCCATCGTTGCGGTGTCGAGCCACGCCGCGCTGTTCTCGCAGTCGGTGAAGCAGCAGTTCGTCGAGCTCGTGCCGCCCCACGCGCTGGTCACCGACGCGATCGGCGCGTCGGAGAGCGGCTTCACCGGCATCGGCGCGGTGGCCAAGGGGTCCGACCACAGCGCCGGACCGCGGGTGAACTTCGGCCAGGACGCCGTCCTGCTGGACGAAGACGGCACCATCGTCGAGAAGAAGCCCGGCGCGACCGGGCTGATCGGCCGCCGCGGGCACGTCCCGCTCGGCTACTACAACGATCCCGAGAAGAGCAAGAAGATCTTCGTCGAGGTCGACGGCGTCCGGTACGTCGTCCCGGGCGACTACGCCCGCTACGAAGAGGACGGCACCGTCACGCTGCTCGGCCGCGGCTCGCAGTGCGTCAACACCGGCGGCGAGAAGGTCTACCCCGAAGAGGTCGAAGGGGCGCTCAAGTCGCACCCCGACGTCTTCGACGCGCTCGTCATCGGGGTTCCGGACGAGCGGCTCGGCCAGCGCGTGGCCGCCGTCGTCCAGCTCCGCGAGGGCGCTTCGCCGGACCTGGAGGCGCTCGAAGAGCACGTCCGCGGCGAGATCGCCGGGTACAAGGTGCCGCGCACGATCTGGCTGGCCGGCGAGATCGGCCGGTCGCCCAGCGGCAAGCCGGACTACCCGTGGGCCCAGCGCTACGCCGCCGAGCACGAACCGGCCACGGCCCAGCCCGCCTGAGCCTGCTGACTACTGATCCGGAGGGGCACTTTCACGTGAAAGTGCCCTTCCGGGAGGAGGACAAGAGTGCGGACACCCCTGTGCGACCGGCTCGGCATCGACCTGCCGATCATCGGGTTCACCCCGTCGGAGCACGTCGCCGCGGCGCTCAGCCGCGCCGGCGGGCTCGGCGTGCTCGGCTGCGTGCGGTTCAACGACGCCGCCGAGCTCGACCGGGTGCTCACCTGGATGGACGAGAACACCGGCGGGAAACCGTACGGCGTCGACATCGTCATGCCGGCGAAGGTGCCCGCCGAGGGCACGCAGGTCGATCTGGCGAAGCTCATCCCGGACGGGCACCGCGCGTTCGTCGACCGCGTCCTGAAGGAGCTTTCGGTCCCGCCGCTGCCGGACGACACCGACGAGCGCGCGGGGGTGCTCGGCTGGCTGCACTCGGTCGCCCGGTCGCACGTCGAGGTCGCGCTCAACCACCCGATCAAGCTGATCGCCAACGCGCTCGGCTCGCCGCCGGTCGATGTGATCGGGCAGTGCCACGATCGCGGTGTGCCCGTGGCCGCGCTCGCCGGGAAGGCCGAGCACGCGGTGCGGCACGTCGAAAACGGCGTCGACTTCGTGGTGGCGCAGGGCTACGAAGCCGGCGGGCACACCGGCGAGATCGCGTCCATGGTGCTGGTGCCGGAGATCGTCGACGCGGTCGACGTGCCGGTGCTCGCCGCGGGCGGAATCGGTTCCGGCCGCCAGATGGCCGCGGCGCTCGCGCTCGGCGCGTCCGGCGTCTGGATGGGCTCGATGTGGCTGGCCACCGAGGAGTACCTGCAGACGATGGGCGAATCGGTCGCGATGCAGCAGGCGCTCGTCGCGGCTTCGTCGTCGGACACCGTGCGGACGCGGATCTACACCGGCAAACCGGCCCGGCTGCTCAAGACCCGCTGGACCGAGGCGTGGGCCGCGCCGGACGCGCCCGAGCCGCTGCCGATGCCGCTGCAGAACCTGCTGGTTTCCCCGGCCCACAACCGGATCCACGCGGCGAACGACCCGAGCGTGGTGTCGATGCCGGTCGGGCAGATCGTCGGCCGGATGAACCGGGTGCGGCCGGTCGCCGACGTCGTCGCGGAACTGGTGTCCGGCTACGAAGAAGCGTTGTCCCGCCTGGACAAGACGCGCTGAAGCCGCGAGAAGGGCCCCCGCCGCGGCGGGGGCCCTTCTGCGTGTGGAAGCGGTTACAGCGTGGCGGCGGCCGCGGCGATCTTCGACGCGAACGTGCTCACCTCGGTGTAGACGCCGGGAGCGTGCGCCCGGGCGCAGCCGTCACCCCAGCTGACGATGCCGACCTGGATCCAGGCGCCTGCGTTGTCGCGGCGGAACATCGGGCCGCCGGAGTCGCCCTGGCAGGTGTCGACGCCGCCGGAGGCGAGGTTGCCCGCGCAGATCTCGGCGCTCGGGATCAGGTCGGGGTAGCTGCCGCCCTGGGCAGCGCAGGTGGCGTCGTCGACGAACGGGACCGTCGCCTTGAGCAGGTACCGCTGCTGCGCGCCGCCTTCGCGGGCCGCGCCCCACCCGGCCACGGTGAAGGTGCCGGTGTTGTACGCGCTGGTCGTCGCGATCGGCATGGTGGCCAGGCCGCTCACCGGGCTGGCGAGCTTGATCAGCGCCCAGTCGCCGCCGGTCGAGGTGCCGTAGGTGGGGGACTGGTAGACGTAGGTCGAGCGGATCTTCTGCGCGCTGGAGCTCTGGAGGTCGACGACGCCGACGGTCGCCGTGATCGAGGTGTTGGCCCCGGTCCGGCTGACGCAGTGCGCCGCGGTCAGGACGATCTGCTTGGTGTACAGCGCGCCGCCGCAGCCCATGGAAAGCCGGACCATGAACGGGAATTCGCCCTGGGCGGCCCGGGTGCCGCCGACGACGTCGGTGGACGGCGGCTGGGCGGTGGAGGCGATCGCGGGGGTGGCGAACGAGGCCGCGGCGGCGACCGCGGCGAGTGCGGTGGTGGCGTTTCTGAGCAGGGTGAACCAGCGCTTGGGGGCCAAGGGGATCAGTCCTTCCAGTGTCCACAGTGGAAGCGATTGCCGTGAGCGGCCCCACGACTACACCAGGTGCGCGCAGACCGGGACAACCGACTTTCTTCGGATCTTTCGGGCGGTTGGGTGATTTCTCACCGGCGGACCCGGCGAACGCCGTAGGCCAGACCGCCCAGTGACACCACCGCGCACCCGGCGAGCACCGACGGCAGCGGCAGGCTGAACGCCAGCACCACGCACCCGGTCAGCCCCAGGACGGCTCGCATCTTCCCCTTCAGCGTGAGCGCGGCCGCGTTGGCGATCGCGTAGTAGGTCAGAACGGCGAAAGACGAGAAGCCGATGGCCGCGCGCAGGTCGATCGTCGCGGCGAGCACGGCGACGACGAGCCCGACGGCGAGCTCGGCCCGGTGCGGCACCCGGTAGCGCGGGTGCACGGCGGCGAGGAAGCGAGGCAGGTGGCCGTCGCGGCTCATCGCCAGCGTCGTGCGCGAGACGCCGAGGATGAGCGCGAGCAGCGAGCCGAGCGCGGCGACCGCCGCGCCGGCCCGGACCACCGGGGCGAGCCACGCCGGGACGGCCGCGGCGATCGGGTCCGGGCTCGCGGCGAGCGCGGCCGGGCCGAGCCGGACGAGCAGCAGCACCGCCAGCGCGGCGTAGACGACGAGGGTGATGCC
>NZ_BNAW01000047.1 GCF_014654205.1 Amycolatopsis bullii | reverse complement strand
CCGCGTGCTCGGGCAGGCCCGGGCCGCGGCGAGCGGACCGGTCCCGGCCGGGATGCTGGCGGGCGGCGTCCTGCTCGGCGGGGCGGCGGCCGCGGTCGCGCTGGGCGGCTGGGCGATGTACCCGGACGAGGAGATCAGCGCGGCGCTGACGCCGCCGGTGACGTCCTACGGGGGCGGGGGCTCGTCCGGATCGTCGTGCAGCAGCGGCTCGTCGTGCTCGAGTTCGTCGTGCAGCAGCGGCTCTTCGTGCGGTTCGTCGTGCGGCGGCGGGGGTTGCGGTGGGTGAGCTCGGGATCGGGATCGGCTGGCGGCACGAGCTCGACCTGTCCATCGCGCGGCTGCCGGGCGTGGACTGGGTCGAGGTCGTCGCCGAGAACCTGCACGCCGACCACCTGCCGGATACGCTGGTGGCGCTGCGCAAGCGGGGCCTGCCGGTGCTGCCGCACGCGGTTTCGCTCTCCCTCGGCGGCGCCGAGCCCCTGGACACCGGCCGCGTCCAGCACCTCGCGGAGATCGCGCGGGCCCTGGACGCGCCGCTGGTCAGCGACCACGTGTGCTTCGTGCGCGCGGGCGGGCTCGACTCGGGCCACCTGATGCCGCTCCCCCGCACCCGGGAGGCCCTGGACGTGCTGGTGGCGAACGTCCGGCTGGCCCAGTCCATCGTGGACGTGCCACTGGCGCTGGAGAACATCGCCGCGGTGCTCGACTGGCCGGACGCCGAGCTGACCGAGGAGCAGTTCCTCACCGAGCTGACCGAGCGGACGGACTGCCGGCTGATCATCGACGTGGCGAACCTGTACGCCAACGCGCGCAACATCGGCACGGACCCGGTGTCGTTCCTGGACGGCATCCCCTGGGAGAGGTTGGCGTACGTCCACATGGCGGGCGGCATCGAGCGCGACGGCGTCTACCACGACACGCACGCGCACCCGGTGCTGCCGGAGGTGCTGGCGTTGTTGACGGAGTTGCGCCGCCGCACGGACCCACCGGGCGTGCTGCTGGAGCGCGACGACGACTACCCGACGGACGCCGAGCTGGCGGCGGAGCTTTCGGCGCTGCGGGCGGCGGTGACGACGTGAGCCGGGAGGACCTGGCCGCGCGCCAGGCACAGCTGTTGCACGCATTGCTGGCCGACGGCCCGGCACCGGCGGGCTTCGACCCGGCCCGGTTGCGGGTGGAGGCGACCGTGCTGCGGCGGAAGCACGGCCGGGTGCTCGCTTACCAGCGGCCCGAGCTGGCGGAGGCACTGGGCGAGCGGTACGGGCCGCTGTTCGCGGAGTTCAGCGCTGGGCGGCCGAAGAAGGCGGCGGAGCGCTCGGGGGCGTACGCGGACGAGTTCGTGGCTTGGCTGATCGAGGGTGGGCATTTGCCGAAGCCGAAGCGCCGGCTGGTCGACCGCTTGCGGCGCCGGTGATCCGGGGGTTTTGGGTCGGGTAGCGGCTGGGTGATCGTGGCTGTGGCTGCTGGTCGTCCACAAGCTTGGCGGGGTGTGGACAACCAGGGTCTGATCAGCGGTTTTGTCGGCGGTCGCCGGTAGACCGGAACTGGGACCGGCCCCCTGGGGTGGGTGGGTTCTGTGTCGGAGGGCGGCACCCCACTCAGGTGCCTCACCCGACCCGAACGGGAAGCCGACGGCCGGACCTGCACCCCACCCAGACCTCCCTCGCCACCCCGATCCGAAGCCAGAACACGGCCGGCAGTGCCGGGTCAAGGCACGCTTTCCCGCCTTGACGCGGTACTGCCGGCCGTAGTCACAATCGCGGCTTCGGGGTGGTGGGCACCCGAGCCACCGGCAGGCCAAGGCGAGTTGACAGCGGCTGGTCCCCACGGCCGCAACTGCCGATCATCCACAAGCTCGCCGGGGTGTGGACAACCAGGCTCTGACCAGCAATTTCGTCGGCCACGACCGGTAGACTGGAACTGGGACCGGCCCCCTTGGGGAGGGCGGGTCCTGTGTCGGGGCGGCGGGGTGTGGACAACCGAGCTCTGCCCAGGCTTTTCATCGGGCGCCTCCAGCAGACGACCACCGGACCGGCCCCAAGGGAGGGCGGTCCTGCGTCAGGACGGACCCCAAATCCCGGCACCGGGCCCTGCGTCAGGGCGAACCCCAAGTCTCGACAACCGGGCCCTGCGTCAAGACGAACCCCAAGTCTCGACAACCGAGTCCCGCGTCAGGGCGTCCAGGTCGGTTTGTCGACACCCGGGAGCCGCGTCCCGAACTCCCAATAAGGCTCCGCACCCGGCAACCCGCCCGCCATCCGGACCCGAGTCAACCGGCCATACCCGCTGTCCACTTCCTCCAGCAAATCCCCGAAGTCGACGTCGATGGCCGCAGGATCCTTGCGTCCCAAGGAATCCAGCCAGTGGCCGGTCCCCGCCAGCGACAGCCGCGCCCGCCACGTGCCGCCATCGGTCACCTGGCGCCGCAGGGCCGTCATCACCGCCGCCGCCGTGAGCCAGCCGGTCGCATGGTCCAGGGCCTGGACCGGCAGCGGCGACGGCTCGTCCGAGCCGAAAGCCAGGCCGCTCGACATCTGGACCAGGCTGTCGAACCCGCGCCGCCGAGCCCACGGGCCCTCCCAGCCGTACGCGCTCAGGTCCGCGATCACCAGCCCCGGCCGCAGCGAAGCCAGCTCCTCGGGACCGAAACCGATGCGCTCCAGCGCCCCCGGCCGGAACGACTGGACCAGCACGTCGGCCCGGCTGATCAGCTTCTTCAGCCGCGCCCGGCCGCCCTCGGTGTCCAGGGCCACGAACGCCGAACGCTTGCCCTGGTTCGTGTCGCGCACCAGCGCCTCGACCCGCGGCAGGTGCGCCGCCCCGATGTGCAGGACGTCCGCTCCGTGCGCCGCCAGGACCCGGCCGGCCACCGGGCCCGCCAGCACGTGGGTCAGCTCCAGGACCCGGATGCCGCCCAGCGGCCGGTCCGAGTAGAACAACGTCCGCTTCGGCGCGTCCGCGATCGGAGAAAGCGAGACCAGCGGCAACGACGCCACCGCCGCGCCCTGCGGATGCTCCGCCCAGTCCGACGGCGACCGCAGCTCGGCGGCCGCTCCCCCGGCGGTGACCACGGCGTGCTCCACCTCGCGCGCCGAACGCCCGGCGACCGCCTTCTCGACAGCCTCGCGCGCCCCCGGCACACCCAGGCCCCAGCACACCGCCGCTTCGTGACGCGGGTAGTTGCAGTGCAGGCGCACCCAGCCGTCGGCCGCCCGGTAGTCGCCCGACAGCGGTGCCCAGACGGACTCCGCGCCGACGCCGTCCACGCGCAACAGCTGCTCGCTCCGGAACGCCGCCGCCGCGTGCCGCGTGTCCGCCGTGACCACGCCCGGCTCGATGTCCCGCACCCGGAGCATCTCCGCGGCCGCCAGGGTCGCCGCCGCGATCGACGCGGTGGCGGCCGCCGCCACCCGGTACGGGCCCGGCAGGACGTCCTCGGTGCCGGTCAGTTCGAAGGGTCCCGGCGAAGACTCCGTGAGGGCGTCCCAGACACCCGAAACGATGTCGCGCACTAGGGAAGCGCCGCGACGAGCTCGGCGGGCGGCACGCGGGTGCCGGTGTAGAACGGGATCTCTTCGCGCACGTGCAGCCGCGCTTCGGTGCCGCGCAGGTGCCGCATGAGGTCGACGATCCGGTGCAGCTCGTCGGCCTCGAAGGCGAGGATCCACTCGTAGTCGCCCAGTGCGAACGACGCGACGGTGTTCGCGCGGACGTCCGGGTAGTCGCGGGCTTCCTTGCCGTGGTCGGCGAGCATCTTGCGGCGGTCGGCGTCCGGCAGCAGGTACCACTCGTAGGACCGCACGAACGGGTAGACGCAGATGTACTTGCGCGCCTCTTCGCCGGCCAGGAAGGCCGGGATGTGGCTCTTGTTGAACTCGGCGGGCCGGTGCAGCGCGGTCTGGCTCCAGACCGGCGTCGACGCGCGGCCGAGCGGCGTCCGGCGGAACCCGGCGTAGGCGGCCTGGACCTGCTCGATCTCCTCGGCGTGCCACCAGATCATGAAGTCGGCGTCGGCGCGCAGCGCGGAGAGGTCGTAGACACCGCGGACGGTGACGCCCTTGGCCTCCAGGCCGTCCAGGTACTCCGCGGTCTCGCGGCCGGCGGTCCCGCGGTCCTCGCCCAGCCTGCCCGGCTCGATCCGGAAGACCGACCAGGTGGTGTAGCGGATGGTGTCGTTGAGCTCGTTGTAGTTGACCCGCGCCATGGGTCCATCCTGTCACCGCGGCGGACGCGCTGCCGCCACGGGTCAGGTGAGAGCACTCACGCGGTGAGGTGGGCCGCGATCCGCTGGGCCGCCGCTTCCCCCGTCGCGACACAGGCCGGCAGCCCGACGCCGTGCAGGGTCGCCCCGGCGATCGCCAGGCCCGGCACCGCCGCCACGGCCTTCTCGATCCGCTCGACCCGCTCCAGGTGCCCGGTGCCGTACTGCGGCAGCCCGCCACCCCACCGCGTCACCAGCGTCTCCACCGGCGCCGCCGTCACCCCCGTCAGCCGGGCGAGGTCGTCGCGGACCACGCGGACCAGCTCGACGTCGTCGAACTGCAGCGCACCCGGCTCGCCGAACCGGCCGACCGAGCCGCGGACCAGGACCGGGCCGGTGCCGTAGTGCGCCCACTTGCGCGAAGAGAACGTGAACGCCTTCGACGCGTACGGCTTGCCCGAAGCGTCGCTTTCGCCGGCGCCGATCAGGATCCCCGACGCCTCGGGCAGCGCGGTACCGGGCGGCAGCGCCAGCGCGACCACGGCCATCGACGCCAGTTCGACCTCGCCGAAGGCCGCCGAAGCGGCCGGGACGAGGTCGGCCAGGAGCCGGCGGGCCGAGGGCGCGGGCACGGCGAGCACCACCGCGTCGGCTTCGAAGGTGTTGTCCGCCGGCGCGTGCGCGGTCGGCGCCGCGCCGATGCGCAGCCGCCAGCCGGTGCCGTGCCGTCCGATCTCGCACACCGGCAGGCCGGTCCGCAGCTCGGCGCCGGACGCCGTGGTGAGCCGGTCGATCACCGCGCCGAGACCACCCGGGACGGTGCCGAACACCGGCGCCGCCGACGGGTTCGCCGGCAGCTGGGCGGCGGCCGCCGCGGTCAGCGAGCCCGCGCCGGACGCCAGCGCGGCGGCCAGGCCGGGCATGGTCGCGCGCAGGCCGAGACCGTCGGCCCCGCCCGCGTAGACGCCGCCGAGCAGCGGGTCGACCAGCCGATCCACCAGCTCGTCGCCGAAGCGCTCGCGCAGCAGCGGCCCCAGCGGCACGTCCCCGCCGGGCAGCCGCAGCTCGGGCAGCGACGGCTCGGCCTCGACGGCCTGCCGCCCCGCCTCGGAAAGCACCCCGGCCACCGACTCCGCGGACGCCGGAACACCCATCACCGTGCCGGGCGGCAGGCCGGTGACGGCGCCACCCGCGTGGATCTTCGCGCGGGCTTTCGTGGGATGGACGACGTCGAGCCCGAGTTCGCGAACCAGCGCGAGCATCTCGGGGCGGCGGACGAGGAACGCCTCGGCGCCGACGTCGTAGGGCACCCCGGCGAGCTCGGCGGTGCGCAGCTTCCCGCCCGGCGCCGTCGTCTTCTCGAAGACGGTGATCTCGGCGTCCGCCCCGAGCAGCCGCCGCAGCCGGTACGCCGCGGTCAGCCCGGAGACACCGCCGCCGACGACCGCGACGCGCTTCACAGCTCGTGCACCAGCCCGACCACCCGGGTCAGCACGTCGGGGTCGACACCGGGCAGCACGCCGTGGCCGAGGTTGAAGACGTGGCCGTCGGCCGCCTTGCCCTCTTCGACGATCCGGCGGACCTCGGCCTCGAGCACCGGCCAGGAGGCGTGCAGCAGCGCCGGGTCCAGGTTGCCCTGCACAGCGATTTTCTCGGGTGCGCGCCCACTGTGGCCCAGGCGCCGCACGGCTTCGTCGAGGGGGATCCGCCAGTCGACGCCGACGACGTCGGCGCCCGCGTCGCGCATCGCGGCCAGCAGCTCGCCGGTGCCGACGCCGAAGTGGATCCGCGGCACGCCGTGGTCCGCGACACCGGCGAGGACCTTCGCCGAGTGCGGCAGGACGAACTCGCGGTAGTCCCGCTCGGACAGCGCGCCGGCCCAGGAGTCGAACAGCTGGACCGCGTCGACGCCGGCGTCGAGCTGGGCGCGCAGGAACGTCAGGGCGACGTCGGCCAGCCGCCCGGCCAGCTGGTGCCACAGCTCGGGCTCGGAGTGCATGAGCGCCTTGGTGTGCTCGTGGTTGCGGCTCGGGCCGCCCTCGATGAGGTAGCTGGCCAGCGTGAACGGCGCACCCGCGAAGCCGATCAGCGGGGTCTCGCCGAGCCGCTCGACCAGCAGCCGGATGCCGTCGGCGACCTTCGAGACCTGCTCGGGCTCGAGCTCCGGCAGCGCCTTCACGGCGGCGAGGTCGCGCACCGGCGCGGCGGCCACCGGGCCGGTGCCGGGCACGATGTCGATGTCCACCCCGGCCGCCTTGAGCGGCACCACGATGTCGCTGAAGAGGATCGCCGCGTCGACGCCGTGGCGGCGGACCGGCTGCAGCGTGATCTCGGCGAGCATTTCCGGGTCGAAGCAGGCGTCGAGCATCGGCACGCCCTCGCGCAGCGCGCGGTACTCGGGCAGCGAGCGGCCGGCCTGGCGCATGAACCAGACGGGCGTGCGGGCCGGGCGTTCGCCGCGCGCGGCGGCCAGGAACGGGGCTTCGGGCAGTTCGCGGCGGCCGGACGGGGCGGCCTGGCGCGGCAGGGGCGTGGTCTGAGACATCGCCGTCAATCGTGCCACGAGCCCGAGCAGGCCGTTCCCTCGGCGCGCCTGCGCCCGCAACGGGCCGTGCCCGCCCTAAAGTCGAAGCGTGACCGCGATGACGCCAGTGCCCGAACTCTTCCGCGAAGCAGTCGCGGCGCTGCAGTCCGTCCGGCCCCGCCGGGAGGTGCTGCTGGAGCCGATGCGCGCCCCGCAGCGGCTCGCGCCGTGGTCGTACGCGGTCAGCTGTGAAGTGTCCGGGCCCGCCGACGTGCTCGCCTCGGGACGGCTGGTCCTGCTGCACGACCCGGACGGCCAGGACGGCTGGGACGGCGTGCTGCGCCTCGTCATGTACGTGCGCGCGGAGCTCGACCGGGAACTGGCGACCGACCCGTTCCTGCCGGCGGTCGGCTGGTCGTGGCTCACCGACGCGCTGGAGGTGTCCGGCGCGAGCTGGACGGCCCTCGGCGGCACGGTGACGGAGACGTCGTCGGCCCGCTTCGGCGACATCTCCGGGCCGGCCCGGACCGACGACCTGGAGCTGCGGGCGTCGTGGACGCCGACGGACGCGGGCCTGCTGCCCCACGGGCAGGCCTTCTGCCAGGTGATGGCGAGCGTCGTCGGCCTGCCGCCGGTCGGCGTGACCCTCTTCGAGCAGCGCCAGGGCTCCTGACCCACTCACGAGGGCGAGCGGCTGTCCGGGCGATCTTCGGCAACGAATCGGCAACGACGGCCCGCGCGCGGGCGTCCCGGACCCTCCGCCTGTACGGATGTGAGCAAAATTCACGTCCACTGAACGCCGTTCACCTCGTTATCGGGCCCTGAGTGGCCGCCAGCCGCCCGGAACAGGCCGGATGACCTCCGGGGACCGACGGAAGGCCCTCCAGGTCTGTGAGGCCGTTTCACGTCTCCTCGTTCGTGACGCCGCGCGGTCACGCACCGCGACAAGATCAAAACACTGGTCCGGCTGCCGCGATCACTCCCGAACGGACACGGACAGTCACAGTTCCCGGCTCCGGCGGGCGCTTCCGGCGCCTCGCGCCGGAGTTGATCACGCCCCGGCCGGAGCCACATTCCACGGCTCGGGGGAGCCCATCCGGCCCCTCGTCACTAGGCGCACCGGAAGCTGCACGCCTCATCTGCACGGCCATTTGGGCGCCGGTAACTCCTTTGCATCGTGTTCGCTGGGCTATCCGTTAGCAACCGGCCGTGTACTAGCCCGATCGTGTTACTACGAACCCACTGAGTGACTGTTCGTTTGAGATAGATACCCATTCGATCCCCCCGCAACGGCCTCAGGACGGCTACAGTGCCTTCGACGACACCACTTTCGGTCTAAAGCTGGCGCGGCTGAACGGCCGAAGGTCCCGGTGCCGGTCGGGGGGCACGACCGACTCCAGGGAGGTAGTGACGTGGCTACCGTCGGCATTTCTCAGGCCGTCCGATCCACGCCAGCCGGCGCGTTGCCGGCGAGCATGGTTCCGCACCCGCGGGAAGAGCTCTTTTCGGTACTGGTGGTCGATGACCACCCGCTGTTGAGGGAGGCAATCGCAGCAAGACTCGCACAGATGGGTGCGGGTACCGTCCACGAAGCCGCCACGGTGGCCGAGGCGAGGGCGCGAGCACAGGCCACCGGGCCTTGTGACCTGGCGATCCTCGATCTCGGACTGCCGGACGGCAGCGGCATCGAGCTGGTTACGGAACTCCGTAGCCACGGCTGGCCGCGCGTGGTGGTCCTCGCATCCTCGGACGACCCGTACGCGGTCCGCTCGGCCTTCCAGGCCGGGGCCCAGGCGTACCTGCTGAAGTCCGCGTCGCCGGTCGTGGTGACCGACGGCGTGCGGCGCGTGCTCGAGGGCGGCGTCTACGCCGACCCGAGCGTGGCTCCGGTGCTGGCCACCGGGACCCGCGTCGCGGGCACCGACAACACCCCGCGCGAGCTGTCCGCTCGTGAGGTGGAGGTGCTCCAGCTGGTCGCCGACGGGCAGTCCAACAAGGAGATCGGCGAGGAGCTTTCGCTCTCCGCCCTCACCGTCAAGTCCCACCTGTCCCGGATCGGGCGCAAGCTCGGCACGGGCGACCGGGCCCAGATGGTGGCGCTGGCCATGCGAGCCGGCGTGATCCGCTGACGCAAGCGAACAGCTCTGCGGGGCGGGCAGACCAGGCGCGGTATGCCCGTCCCGTAGGGTCGTCAACCATGGGAAGCACAGAGGCCGAGGACACCGGGATGGAGATCGAGTCCACGGGCGGCCCCGTGCTGCTACGCGAACCCGCCGAGGGCACGCCCCCGGTGATCACCGACCCCGCCGCGCTGGCCGACGCCTGCGCGAAGCTCGCGGCGGGCACCGGCGCGGTCGCCGTCGACACCGAACGCGCGTCCGGCTACCGCTACTGGCCCAAGGCCTACCTCGTGCAGCTGCGCCGCGAGGGTTCCGGCACGGTGCTGATCGACCCGATCGCACTGGCCGACGACCTCCAGCCGCTGCGCGACGTCCTCAACGACCTGGAGTGGGTGCTGCACGCCGCCTCCCAGGACCTCCCCTGCCTCGCCGAGCTGGGCCTGCGCCCGGCGGCGCTGTTCGACACCGAGCTGGCCGGCCGGCTGGCGGGCTACGAACGCGTCGCGCTGGGAACGCTCGTCGAGCTCCTGCTGGGGTACACCCTCGAGAAGGGCCACAGCGCGGCCGACTGGTCGAAGCGACCCCTGCCGGTCGACTGGCTGAACTACGCCGCCCTCGACGTCGAGCTGCTCGTCCAGCTGCGCGAAAAGCTGGAAGCGGAGCTGGGCGCCCAGGGCAAGCTGGAGTGGGCGCGGCAGGAGTTCGAGAACGTGCGGACGGCCCCGCCGCCGCCCCCGCGCGCCGAGCCGTGGCGCCGGACGTCCGGGGTGCACAAGATCCGCAGCCCGCGGGGGTTGGCGGCGGTCCGCGAGCTGTGGCAGGCGCGCGACGAGCTGGCCCGCAAGCGCGACCGCGCCCCGAGCCGGATCCTGCCGGACAGCGCCATCGTCAACGCCGTCACGGCCGACCCGAAGACGGTCGAGGAGCTGCAGGCGCTGCCGGTGTTCAGCGGCCGCGTCCAGCGCAAGTACACGGCGAACTGGCTGCGTCACCTGCAGGCGGCGAAGGCGCTGCCGGCTTCGGAGCTCCCGTCGCCGTCCCAGCCGACGGACGGTCCACCCCCGGTGAACCGCTGGGCGGACAAGGACCCGGACGCGGCGGCCCGCTTGTCGGCCGCGCGCGCGGCGCTGACGGCGATCGCGGAGGACCGGCGGCTCCCGGTGGAGAACCTGCTGCTGCCGGACCTGGTCCGCCGCACGTGCTGGCGCCCGCCGGCGGAGACGGACGAGGACGCGGTGGCTGAGGTCCTGCGCGCGGGCGGAGCCCGGCCCTGGCAGATCGAGCTGACCGTGGCGGCGCTGAGCAAGGCCCTGCAGGCCACGGCTTCTTCCTGACCGCCCGGCCCCAAGCGCCCCAATGTGGCCTTGGGTGCGTGTCACGCACCCAAGGTGGCCTTCGGTGCGCTAGACGCACCCAAGGCGGCCCTCGGTGCGTGTGACGCACCCAAGGCCGCCCTCGGTGCGTGTGACGCACCCAAGGCCGCCCTCGGTGCGTGTGACGCACCCAAGGCGGCCCTCGGTGCGCTAGACGCAACCAAGGCCGCCTTGGGGCGCTTGGGCCGGTCAGTCGGTAAGGGTCGCCAGGAGCCCGTGCGCCTCCGCGCGGAAGGAGTCCACCGGCTCGGTCCCCACCAGCCGGACCACGCCGTCGGCGCCCTCGCGCACGTGGGCCTCGACGTCCAGCGCCGGGTCGTCGCGGCGGATCACCGCGATGCTCTCCACCAACCCGAACACCAGGTCCGTCCGGATCCCGACCGCCGGGGGCTCCACGCCCGAAGCCGCCACCAGCCGGCCGTACGCCGCCTTCAGCTCGGCTCGCTCGATGCGGAAGCGGGCCAGGTTGGGCGACCCGACCTCGGGCAGCAGGTACAACGCGCCCAGGTTGTGCCGGGCGCCGCCCAGCAGGCCGATGTCCGCGTACGCCAGTGCCCACAACCGGACCGCCGCCGGGGCGTCGCCGGCCACCAGCCGGGCCGCCAGGGCCAGTGACGGGCGGACCGTCTCGGCCAGCAGCGCCGCGAGGATGTCTTCCTTCGCCGGGAAGTGGTAGTAGAGCGACGCCTGGCGCAAGCCCGCGCGTTCGGCGATCGCCCTCGTCGTCGTGGCCGCGTACCCGGCTCCGGTGAACAGCTCGCCCGCCGCCTCCAGCACCGCCTGGCGCGCGTCCGGGCGGTTCGCCGCCGCTCCGCTCGCCCTCGGCCTGCCCACTCCCGACCCTTTGACCACGGACGTGATCTTGCCAGGTCTCCGGCCGCAATACGCGCACGGAGGTGCGGTTACGCCCGGATGTCGTCATTGACGCCGTGTCGATCCCGGCGTTAACGGATTACTAACACAGCGGAGATCATCGCGTCGCGGCGGAAATCTAATTTCTGTCATGCGATCGAAACAAGGAGACCCCGCATGACGCCACCCGACGAACTCGCCTCCTTCGGTTACCGCCAAGAGCTCCGCCGGTCGCTGGGCGGGTTCTCCGCCTTCGCCGCCGGCTTTTCCTTCGTTTCCATCCTCACCACCGTTTTCCAGCTCTTCGGTTTCGGCTACACCTTCGGCGGCCCGCTCTTCTTCTGGACGTGGCCGGTCGTGCTCGCCGGCCAATTGCTCGTCGCCCTCAACTTCGCCGAGCTCGCCGCGCGCTATCCGCTGGCCGGATCCGTGTACCAGTGGGCGAAACAGCTCAGCAAGGGCTTTCTCGGGTGGCTCGCCGGCTGGATGATGCTGATCGGCTGCATCGTCGCCCTGGCCGCCGCGGCGATCGCGCTGCAGGTCGTGCTCCCGTCGGTGTGGGACGGCTTCCAGTTCGTCGGCGGCGACCCGTCCGTGACGTCGCCGACCGGCGCGGCCAACGCCGTCCTGCTCGGCACCGTGCTGCTCGTCTTCACCACCGCGGTCAACGCCGGCGGGGTCCGGCTGATGGCGCGGATCAACGACGTCGGCGTCGCGGCCGAACTCCTCGGCGTCGTCGTCCTCGTCACGGGGCTGCTCCTGTTCGCCGTCCGCGGCCCGCAGGTCGTGCTGCACGACGCACCCGGCACCAGTGCCGGAATCGGCGGCGTGCTCGCTTCGGCGCTCATGGCCGCGTACGTCCTCTACGGCTTCGACACCGCCGCTTCGGTCGCCGAAGAAACGAAGGACGCGCGCAGGACGGCGCCGCGGGCGGTGCTGCGAGCCGTGCTGGTTTCCGGGATCGGCGGGCTCGCGGTGGTCGTCACCGCGCTGATGGCCGCGCCGAGCCTCACCGACGGGCAGCTCGCCGGCAAGGGCCTGCCGTACGTGATCACCGCCGTCTTCGGCGACACCCTCGGCCGGGTCTTCCTCGCCGACGTCGCCGTCGCCGTCGTCGTCTGCACCCTGACCATCCAGACCGGCACCGTGCGGCTGATCTACGCGATGGCCCGCGACGGCGCGCTCCCCGCGTCCACCCGGCTCGCCGGGGTCAGCCCGCGCACCGGGACGCCGGTCGCGCCCGCGCTGCTGTCCGGCGCGCTCGCCATCGGCCTGCTGCTGCTCAACGTCGGCAACCCGACCCTGTTCAGCACGATCACCGGGACGTCGGTGGTGGTCGTTTATCTGGCCTACCTGCTGGTGACCGGACCGCTGCTGGTGAAACGGCTACGCGGGCAATTCCCCGCCGAGCCGGGCCGGTTTTCCCTCGGGCGCTGGGGCGTACCGCTGAATGGCGCAGCCGTCTTGTACGGAATTGCCATGATCGTGAACATCGGCTGGCCGCGCGCGGAGATTTACGATCTCGCCGGTTCGGGCTCCCCCTTGATGCTCTTGTTCCCGATAGAGTTCGTCGGCGGCGCACTGGTGATCGGCTGGCTCTGCTGGCTGCGGCTGCGCCCCGCTCCCGCCCTCGAACCCGCGACCTGAGAGAGGACGACCATGAGCACCACCGCGACGACCTACGGAGCGCGCGACCACGCCCGCGCCCAGGCCGGCACCGTGGTCGACACGATGCCGTCGATCCCGGCGAGCACCTGGCCCTCCCCACCGGCCGAGGTCGCCCCCGAGGCGCTGACCTGGGCCGAAACCGTGGCCGGCGGCGGGTACACGCACAAGGTGCTGGCCCGGGGAACGCGGCTGCGGCTGACCGACGTCGACGGCGACGCCTGCGCGCACGTGCTGCTGTACAACGTCGACCAGCCGTGGGAGCGGCTGAACGTCGCCGACACGGTCAAGGTGCAGTGGAACGCCTATCTGGGTGAATCCGTGGCCCTGCTTTCGGACCAGGGGCGGGTGCTGGCCACGATCGTCGCGGACTCCAGCGGCCGCCATGACGCGCTGTGCGGGACGTCCACTGTGGACGGAAACACCGAGCGGTACGGCGACGGCTCCCCGCAGGGCCCCTCCCCCGCCGGGTTGGGCCTGTTCACCCTCGCCGCGGCGAAGAACGGCCTCGGCCCGCGGGACCTGCCGCCCAGCCTGTCCTTCTTCCAGGGCGTACGGGTCCAGCCGGAGGGCGGGCTCGAGTTCACCGGCTCCGCGGGCGCGGGCAAGACCGTCGACCTGCGGATCGAAATCCCGTCGACCGTGCTGATCGCCAACGTCGCCCACCCGGTCGACCCGCGCCCGGAGTACACGGTGAGCAAGCTCGAAGTCCTCGCCTGGCGGGACCGGCCGACCACCCCGGACAGTCCGGAGTGGACACACACGCCGGAAGCGCAGCGCGCGTTCGAGAACACCGCCGACTACCTCACCGCCCGGGGGATCGCATGAGCACGGCCTACGAATCCCAGCTGGAAGTCAGCGTCGACGTTCCCGCGCGGGCGCCGTATTCGACGGTGCTGCAGCAGGGCCAGGAGCTGGCGATCATCGACCTCGGCGGCAACCAGGCCGTCGACTTCCTCTGCTACGACGCGAACGACACGTCGAAGCGCTACAGCGCGGCCGCGACCATCGCCGCGCAGGGCAACATCTTCCTCACCACCGGCAGCGTCCTGCGCACCCAGGAAGGCGCGCCGCTGCTGACCGTCGTCGCCGACACCTGCGGCCGCCACGACACGCTCGGCGGCGCGTGCAGCAAGGAGTCGAACAGCCTCCGCTACGGCCAGCACACCCGGTACCAGCACGCGTGCGTGGAGAACTTCCTCGCCGAGGGCGCCAAGTGGGGCCTGGGCAAGCGCGACCTGGTCAGCAACGTCAACTGGTACATGAACGTGCCGGTCGAGGCGGACGGCACGCTCGGCATCGTCGACGGCATCTCCGCGCCCGGCCTGGAAGTCCGGCTGCGCGCGGAGACCGACGTGCTGGTGCTCGTCTCGAACTGCCCGCAGATCAACAACCCCTGCAACGGCTTCGACCCGACGCCGGTGCGGATGGTCGTCATCTCCCCGGGAGTCGCCGCGTGAGGCTGCTCGTCGCCAACCGCGGCGAGATCGCCGTCCGGATCCTGCGCAGCGCGAAGGAACTGGGCCTCGAGACCGTCGCGGTGCACTCCGACGCCGACCGCCTCGCCCCGCACGTCCGGCTCGCCGACCGGGCCGTCCGGCTCGGCCCGGCGCCCGCGGCGGAAAGCTACCTGCGGGCCGGCGCGATCATCCAGGCCGCGCTCGACACCAGCTGCGACGCGATCCACCCCGGCTACGGCTTCCTCTCCGAGGACGCGGCGTTCGCGCGCGCCTGCGAGGAAGCCGGGATCGCGTTCGCCGGGCCGTCCCCGGAACACCTGGAGGTGTTCGGCAGCAAGCACACCGCGCGCGAGGCGGCGATCGCGGCGGGCGTCCCCCTGCTCGCCGGCACCGGCCTTCTGCCCGATGTGGACGAAGCGCTGGCGTGCGCGGAGGACATCGGCTACCCGGTGATGCTCAAGGCGACCGGCGGCGGAGGCGGGATCGGGATGCGCGCGTGCGCGTCGCCGGACGAGCTGCGCGCCGCCTGGGACACCGTGCGCAGTGTCGCGGCCAAGAGCTTCGCCAGTTCCGGCGTCTTCCTCGAACGCCTGGTGACCCGCGCCCGGCACGTCGAGGTCCAGGTGTTCGGTGACGGCTTCGGCGAGGTCCTGGCTCTGGGCACGCGCGACTGCTCGCTGCAGCGCCGCAACCAGAAGGTCGTCGAGGAGTGCCCGGCGCCGGATCTGCCCGAGGCCGTCCGCAAGCACCTGGTCGAGTCGGCCGTCGCACTGTGCTCATCCGTGCGGTACCGGTCCGCCGGTACGGTCGAATACGTCTACGACGCTGAGCGCGGCGAAGCGGCGTTCCTCGAGGTCAACACGCGGCTGCAGGTCGAGCACCCGGTCACCGAGGCGGTCTACGGCGTCGACCTGGTCGCCTGGATGCTGCGGCTCGCCCAAGGCGACCGCGCGATGTTCCGCGCGACGCCGGTCCCGCGCGGGCACGCCGTCGAAGCCCGGGTGTACGCCGAGGACCCGGCCGCCGGCCACCGGCCGAGCGCGGGCCTCGTCACCCGCGTCACGCTGCCCGAGGGCACCCGCGTGGACACGTGGGTCGAGCCGGGCACGGCGGTCACCACGCACTACGACCCGTTGCTGGCCAAGGTCGTCTGCACCGGCGCCGACCGCGCCGAGGCGCTGGCGCACCTCCGGGAGTCGCTCGCCGCGACCCGCTTCGACGGCGTCCAGACCAACCTCGGGCAGCTGCGGGCGGCGGCCGCCGACCCGGCCTTCGGCACCGCCGGGCACGACACGTCCACCTTGGACGGGATCGGCGACGCCGAACCGCGGATCGACGTGGTCCGCGGCGGGACCATGACGACCGTGCAGGACTGGCCGGGCCGCACCGGGTACTGGGCCGTCGGGGTGCCGCCGAGCGGGCCGATGGACGACCTCTCGCTGCGCCTGGGCAACCTCGCGCTCGGCAACCCGGAGGGGGCACCCGGCCTGGAGTGCACGGTGGACGGCGTCGCGCTGCGGTTCTCCCACGCCACCGAGGTGTGCGTCACCGGCGCGCCGACGACCGTGCTCGTCGACGGCACCGAGGTTCCCTTGTGGACACCCGTCGAGGTGCCCGCGGGCGCGACGCTGGACGTGCGGGCGTGCACGGCCGGGCTGCGCAGCTACGTCCTGGTGCGCGGCGGCGTCGACGTGCCGGCGTTCCTCGGCAGCGCGGCGACGTTCACGCTGGGCAAGTTCGGCGGGCACGGCGGCCGCGCCCTGGCCGCCGGGGACGTGCTGCGGCCGGGGCCGGCTCCGGCGGACCCGGTTCTCGGGCCGGTCGCCGAACCGGATCGGCCGGCCATCGCCGCGCAGTGGACGATCGGCGCGCTCGAAGGCCCGCACGTGGCCCCGGAGTTCTTCACGCCCGAGGACGTCGACACGTTCTACGCCACGGACTGGCAGGTGCACTTCAACTCGGCGCGCACCGGCGTCCGGCTCGTCGGGCCGCGGCCGGAGTGGGCGCGGCCGGACGGCGGCGAGGCGGGCCTGCACCCGTCGAACATCCACGACACGCCGTACGCGATCGGCGCCGTCGACTACACCGGCGACCTGCCGATCCTGCTCGGGCCGGACGGGCCCAGCCTGGGCGGGTTCGTCTGCCCGGCCACGGTCGCCACCGGCGAGCGCTGGAAGCTCGGGCAGCTGCGGCCCGGTGACACCGTGCGGTTCGTGCCGATCGACGCCGATCACGCGGCGGCGCTGCGGACGCGGCCGGCGTCGGCGGTCGAGCCGAGCCGTCCCGCGCGCGACGACGGCGGTGTCCTCACGCGACTGTCCTCTTCGGACGACGAACCGTCGGTCACCTACCGCCGCAGCGGCGACGACAACCTGCTCGTCGAGTACGGCGAGATGAAGCTCGACCTCGCCCTGCGGATGCGGGTGCACGCCCTCGCCGAGCGCCTGGAAGCCGAAGGCGTTCCGGGGATCGTGGACCTGACGCCGGGCATCCGGTCGCTGCAGGTGCACGTCGACCCGGACGCGCTGCCGGTCGGCAAGGCACTCGGGCTGGTGCGCGAGCTGGAACGGGACCTGCCGCCGACGCACGACCTCGTGGTGCCGAGCCGCAGTGTCCGGCTGCCGCTGTCGTGGGACGACCCGGCCACCCGCGAGGCGATCGAGCGGTACATGACCGGCGTCCGCGACGACGCCCCGTGGTGCCCGTGGAACATCGAGTTCATCCGGCGCGTCAACGGGCTGTCCAGTGTGGACGACGTCTACCGGACGGTGTTCGACGCGGAATACCTCGTGCTCGGCCTCGGCGACGTCTACCTCGGCGCGCCGGTGGCGACGCCGCTGGACCCCCGCCACCGCCTGGTGACGACGAAGTACAACCCGGCGCGGACGTGGACGGCGGAGAACTCCGTCGGCATCGGCGGCGCCTACCTCTGCATCTACGGCATGGAGGGCCCGGGCGGCTACCAGTTCGTCGGGCGCACGGTCCAGGTGTGGAACAGCTGGCGCGGCGGCGAGCAGCCGTGGAACCTGCGGTTCTTCGACCGGATCTCCTGGTACCCGGTGTCCGCCGGGGAGCTCCTCGAACTGCGGGCGCAGAGCGCGTCCGGAACGTTGGAGCTCGACACCACCGAAGGCACCTTCGCCCTCGCGGATTACCAGAAGTTCCTGGCGGACAACGCCGAGAGCATCGCCGGGTTCCGGGCGACGCAGGCGGCGGCGTTCGAGGCGGAGCGCCGGGCGTGGGCCGCGGCGGGCGAGTTCGACCCGAAACCGGAGCCGGTCACCCGGCCGCCCGCGCGGGTCGAGGCCCCGCCGGGCGGGCACGTCGTGGAGGCGCCGTTCGCGGCGACGGTGTGGCGGGTCGACGTCACCGCGGGCGAGCGCGTCGAGAACACGCAGTCGCTGGTGACGCTCGAAGCGATGAAGACCGAGGCGCGGATCCCCGCCCCGGCGAACGGAGAGGTGATCGAGGTGCTCGTGTCCCCCGGCGATCAGGTAGCCCCCGGCACGCCGCTGGTGGTGCTCGGATGAGCCCGGTGGAGCGGGTGCGGGCGGCCTACCGGCGGATCGAGCAGGTCGACCGGCCGGAGATCTGGATCGACCTCCGGCCGGAAGCCGACGTCCTCGCCGAGGCCGCGGCGCTGGCGCGATCCGGCCTTCCGCTGCGCGGCAAGCTCGTCGCGGTCAAGGGCAACATCGACGTCGCCGGGCTGCCGACGACCGCGGGCTGCCCGGACTACGCGTACCAGCCGGAGGCCGACGCCCCGGTCGTCGCGCGGCTGCGGGCGGCCGGGGCGCTGGTGCTCGGCACGACGAACCTGGACCAGTTCGCGACCGGGCTGGTCGGGACGCGCAGCCCGTACGGCGCGGTGCGCAACGCGGTCGACCCGGGGTACGTCTCGGGCGGTTCGAGCTCGGGTTCGGCGGTGGCGGTCGCGCTGGGCATCGCCGACCTGGCCCTGGGCACGGACACGGCCGGGTCCGGCCGGGTGCCCGCGGCCTTCAACGGGATCGTCGGGCTCAAGCCGACCCCGGGCCTGCTGCCCACCGAAGGGGTCGTCCCGGCCTGCGCGAGCATCGACTGCGTGTCGCTGTTCGCGCGGACGGTCGAGGAAGCGTCGTTCGCGCTGACCTGCCTGGCCGAGCCCGCGCAGGTCCACACGGGACGGTTCCGGCTCGGCGTGCCGTCCCCGGACCAGCTGGGCCCGCTGGCGCCCGGCTGGGCCGAGGCCTTCGACGCGGCGGTGGCGGACTACGCCGCGGCGGGGGCCGAAGTGACCACTGTGGACATCTCGGCGTTCCTGGAGGCGGCGCAGCTGCTGTACGGCGGCGCGTTCGTCGCCGAGCGGTACACCGCGGTCGGCGAGTTCATCGACACCCACCCCGGCGCCGTCGACCCGGTCGTGCGGTCGATCATCGGCCCGGCGCGGGACATCCCCGCGCACCGGCTGTTCGCCGACCAGGTGACCCTGGCGGGCCTGCGGGCGGAGGCACTGGCCGCGCTGGCCGGTGTCGACGCGCTGCTGGTCCCGACGACGACCGAGCACCCGACCCTGGCGGAGGTGGCGGCGGACCCGGTGGCGGTCAACGCCCGCCTGGGCCGGTTCACCAACTCCACCAACCTGTTCGGGCTGTCGGCGCTGGCCGTCCCCGCGGGTTCGGTGGCCGGGCGCCCGTTCGGCGTGATGTTCCTCGGCGCCCCGCACGACGACCTGAAGCTGGCGGCACTGGCGGGGTTGCGCCCGTCCGGCATCCCGATCGTGGTGGTCGGCGCGCACCTGCGCGGCCAGCCGCTGAACCACGAGCTGACCTCCCGCGGCGGCCGGTTCGTGTCCGCGGTTTCGACGGCGGCCGCGTACCGGCTGTACGCGTTGGACACGGTGCCGCCGAAACCCGGCCTGGTGCGGGTCGCCTCCGGCGGGGTGCCGGTGGCCGCGGAGGTCTGGGAGCTGCCCCCGAAGGGGTTCGGCGAGTTCGTGGCCGGCATCCCGGCCCCCCTGGCCATCGGCAAGCTCGAACTGGCCGACGGCCGCTCGGTGTCCGGCTTCCTCTGCGAACCGGTGGCCACGGAGGGAGCGGAGGACATCTCGGCGAAGGGCGGCTGGCTGGCGCACCTCGGCGTCCGGTGAACGCCTCGTCACACCACCCGGCCGGGGTCCGCCAAAGCGTGCTCGGCGTTCTCCCGGCGCCGCCAGCGCTCGCGGACGGTCCGGCCCTCGGTGACGGCCAGGCGGATCACGCCGCAGACGCGCCGGATGTCTTCGGCGGTGGTCCTCGTGCCGGTGGGAACGGCCAGCACGCTCCTGGCCAGGTTCTCGGTGTGGGGCAGCTCGACCGGGTTCTCGGTGCCGTAGGGCGCCAGCTCGTGGCACGCGGGCGAGAAGTACCGCTTGGTCACGATCTTCTCGGCCGCGAGCAGCTCCTGCAGGAGATCCCGCCCGATGCCGGTCACGCTCTCGTCGATCTTCACGATGACGTACTGGTAGTTGTTGCGCTCGCGGCGATCGAACTCCACCAGGCTCACCCCGGGCAGCTCGTCCAGCTCCGCGCGGTAGAGGTCGTAGTTCTCCTCGTTCCGCCGCGTGGCCTCGGGAAGGGCGTCCAGGGACGTCAGTCCCATGGCGGCTCCCGCCTCGCTGAGCTTCGCGTTCGTCCCGCCCGCCTCGTGCCCGTACGGCCCGATGCCGAAGTTGTGCAAGGCCCGGATCTGTCCGGCGAGCTCGTCGTCGTCGGTGACGACGGCGCCGCCCTCGAAGGCGCTGACGACCTTCGTGGCGTGGAAGGAGAACACCTCGACGGCGCCGAACCCGCCCACCGGGCGGCCGGACGTGCTGCACCCGATGGCGTGGGCGGCATCGAAGAACAGCGGGATCCCCCGGTCGGCCGCCACCTTTTCCAGCTCGTCGACCGGACACGCGCGCCCCCAGAGGTGGACCCCGAGGATCGCCGCGGTGCGTTCGGTCAGCACCGCTTCGACCTGCGGGACGCCGATGCAGCCGGTGTCCGGGTCGACGTCGCAGAACACCGGTTTCAGGCCGAGCCACCGCATGGCGTGCGCGGTGGCCACGAAGGTCATCGACGGCATGACGATCTCACCGGTGAGCCGCGCCGCGCGCGCGTAGAGCTGCAGGGCGGCGGTGGCGTTGCAGGTCGCCACGCAGTTGCGCACCCCTGCGAGATCGGCGACGCGCTCTTCGAACTCCTGGACGAGCGGACCGCCGTTGGACAGCCATTGGTTGTCCAGCGCCCAGTTCATCCGGTCGAAAAACCGACGGCGATCGATGGTGTTCGGCTGACCGACGAGGATCGGATTCAGGAACTCCGGGCGTCCGCCGAACACGGCGAGATCGCTTACCGAACGTTTCAACTTGTCTCCCGGGAATGCTTCTCATCGCCGGCGGCACGCTGATGCTGTCTCGGCTGAAGGTGTCCCCCAACATAGGGCGGCGCGGCGCCGATCCCGGCCGGATGCCGGGCTTGTGTGGGACTTTCCCCAGTAACGATCAGCCGAGGACTTGGACAACTCCGGGGTAACAAGCCTCATCCCTGGGCACTTGGACGCCGATCCACCTCAGTGAACCCCCGGAGGCGGCCATGACCACGGCGACCACATCCCCGCAGAACACCCTCGTCCACTCGTACCTGTTCCTCCGGCGCGCCATCGGCCTCGTCGGCCTGGCCCTGCCGGTCGTGCTGATCCTCGGCAAGCAGCTCGTCCAGGGCGGTGACCTCCTCGGGTCGCTGAGCGGCTACTACTACACCGACCTGCGCGACGTCCTCGTCGGCGCGATGTGCGCGGTCGGGGTGTTCCTCCTCGCCTACTACGGCCACGACTACGTCGACAACGTCGTGAGCACGGTCGCCGGGCTGGGCGCGATCGGGCTCGCGCTGTTCCCGACCACCCCCGACCACGACGTGACGGGGTGGGATCGGACCGCGGGCGTGCTGCACCTCGTGTTCGCGGCCGTGTTCTTCCTCTCCCTCGCCTACTTCTGCCTCAGGTTGTTCCCCCACGACGGCGAGCAGCCGGAGCGGTTCGGCGCGCTCTACCGGGTCTGCGGGGCCGTGATCCTCGCCTGCCTCGTGCTGATCGCCCTGGCCAAGTACCTCGCCATCGCGCCGTCGCTGCACCCGGCGCTGTGGCTGGAGGCGATCGCCGTCGAGGCGTTCGGCGTCGCGTGGCTCGTGAAAGGACGGACGATGGAGCCCCGGAGTGTGCCGTAGCCCACTCGACCGGGCCACACCACTGGTTACCGGTGGGTAACAAGGGCTATCGTGCGGACAGTGACAACCGGGGCTCCGCCACTCGGACCCCCGCAAGAAGACCTGTCTACTTCATGGAGCATTCGTGGCCGCACCAGCAACGCCGCTCGCGCCGACCGCGCGAGGCGTGCGCACCGTCGCCTTCGTCGAGGGGGTCCGCACCCCCTTCGGCAAGGCCGGCGACAAGGGCATGTACGCCGGGACCCGGGCCGACGACCTGGTCGTCAACGCCATCCGCGAGCTGCTGCGGCGGCACCCCGAGCTGCCGCCCGAGCGCGTCGACGAGGTGGCCATCGCCGCCACCACCCAGACCGGTGACCAGGGCCTGACCATCGGCCGCACCGCCGCGCTGCTGGCCGGGCTGCCCAAGTCCGTCCCCGGCTTCGCCATCGACCGCATGTGCGCCGGCGCCATGACGGCCGTGACGACCGCCGCGTCCGGCATCGGCTTCGGCGCCTACGACATCGCCATCGCCGGCGGCGTCGAGCACATGGGCCGCCACCCGATGGGCGAAGGCGTCGACCCGAACCCGCGGATCATCGCCGACAAGCTCGTCGACCCGACCGCCCTGGTCATGGGCCAGACCGCCGAGAACCTGCACGACCGCTTCCCGGCCATCACCAAGCAGCGCACCGACGCCTACGCCGCGCGCAGCCAGGAGAAGTACGCCGAGGCCGTCAAGACCGGCAAGATCGGCCCCGAGCTGGTCCCCGTCGCCACCCGGTCGAAGGAACTCGGCTGGGGCCTGGCCACCGACGACGAGCCGCCGCGGCCGGGCACCACGGTCGAACAGCTGGCGAACCTCAAGACGCCGTTCCGCCCGTTCGGCCGGGTCACCGCGGGCAACGCGGCCGGCCTCAACGACGGCGCCACCGCCTCGATCCTCGCCGACGAGGAGACCGCCCGCGAGCTGGGCCTGCCGGTCGCCATGCGGCTGGTCGGCTACTCCTTCGCCGGCGTCGAGCCCGAGGTCATGGGCATCGGCCCGGTGCCGGCCACCGAAAAGCTGTTCAAGCGCACCGGCCTGTCCATCGACGACATCGGCCTGTTCGAGATCAACGAGGCCTTCGCCGTCCAGGTGCTGGCCTTCCTCGACCACTTCGGCATCGACGACGAAGACCCGCGCGTCAACCAGTGGGGCGGCGCGATCGCGTGCGGCCACCCGCTGGCCTCGTCCGGCGTCCGGCTCATGACGCAGCTGGCCCGCCAGTTCGCCGAGCGGCCCGACGTCCGGTACGGCATGACCACGATGTGCATCGGCATCGGCATGGGCGGCACCGTGATCTGGGAAAACCCGGCGTTCGAGGGGGCCAAGTAATGACGTTCACCGCTGAAGAAGCGAAGGCCGCCTTCCCGGACGAGGTCGTCACGCACGCCGTGACGCGGCTGGTGAAGGTGCCCGGGCTCGAAAAGCCGGTCGCGCTGATCACGCTCGACAACGGCCACGACCACACCCGGCCGAACACCTTCGGCCCGCAGGGCCTGGTGTCCCTGAACGCGGCCATCGACAAGGCGTTCGAGGCCGAGCCGGCCGCGATCGCCGTCACCGGCAAGCCGTTCATCTTCGCCGTCGGCGCCGACCTCTCCGGGGTCGAGGCCGTGAGCGACCCGAAGCTGGCGCGCGAAATCGCCCAGACCGGGCACGACGTGTTCCGCCGCCTCACCGAGTCGAAGATCCCGACGTTCGGGTTCGTCAACGGCGCGGTCATGGGCGGCGGCCTGGAGCTGGCGCTCTCCTGCCACTACCGGACGCTGTCGGAGAACACCGCCGCGATCGCGTTCCCCGAGGTCTTCCTCGGCCTGTTCCCGGGCTGGGGCGGCACGCAGCTGCTGCCGAACCTCATCGGCGCGGACGCGGCCGTCACGGTGATCATCGAGAACGCCTTGGCGCAGAACAAGATGCTCAGCGTCAAGCAGGCGGCCGAGCTCGGCATCGTCGACGCGGTCTTCGGCTCGGCCGACTACCTCGAGCAGTCGCTGCTGTGGCTGGCCCGGGTGGTCAACGGCGAGATCAAGCCGGAGCGCCGCGAGATCGACCGGGGTTCGGCCTGGGACGCGGCCATCGCGCGGGCCAAGTCCATCGTGGACGGTCGGACGCACGGTGCGTCGCCGGGCGCCACCAAGGCCGTGGAGCTGCTGGAGCTGGCTCGCGAGAACGATCTCGACCGCGGGTACGCAGCCGAGACCGACGGCCTCGCCGAGCTGCTCATGTCCGACGTCCTGCGCGCCGGGCTGTACTCGTTCAACCTGGTCAACAAGCGCGCCAAGCGCCCGGCCGGCGCGCCGGACAAGTCCCTGGCGCGCAAGGTGAACAAGGTCGGCATCGTGGGCGCCGGCCTGATGGCCAGCCAGCTCGCGCTGCTGTTCGTGCGCCGCCTGAAGGTGCCGGTCGTGCTGACCGACGTCGACCAGGAACGCGTCGACAAGGGCGTCGGCTACGTCCACGCCGAGATCGACAAGCTGCTGGGCAAGAAGCGCCTGTCCCCGGACGGCGCGAACCGGCTCAAGGCGCTCGTCACCGGCTCGCTCGACAAGGCCGCGTTCGCCGACGCCGACTTCGTCATCGAAGCGGTCTTCGAGGAGCTCGGCGTCAAGCAGCAGGTGTTCGCCGAGCTGGAGCAGCACGTCAAGCCCGAGGCGATCCTGGCGACGAACACCTCGTCGCTGTCGATCACCGCGATGGCGTCGAAGCTGCAGCACCCCGAGCGGGTCGTCGGCTTCCACTTCTTCAACCCGGTCGCCGTGCTGCCGCTGCTGGAGATCGTCCGCGGCGAGAAGACCGACGACGCCGCGCTGGCGACCGCGTTCTCGGTCGGCAAGCAGCTGAAGAAGTCCAGCGTGCTGGTGAAGGACGCGTCGGCGTTCGTCGTCAACCGGCTCCTGCTGCGCTTCCTCGGCGAGGTGCTGGTCACCGTGGACGAGGGCACGCCGTTCGAGGTCGCCGACAAGGCCCTGGAGCCGCTGGGCCTGCCGATGACGCCGCTGACGCTGATGCAGCTCGTCGGCCCGGCCATTGCCCTGCACGTCGGCGAGACGCTGCACGAGGCCTTCCCGGACCGGTTCACCGTGTCCGAGAATCTCGCGAAGTTCGTCAAGGCGGGCAAGAAGGGCGTCTGGATCTGGGACGCGCAGGGCAACCAGTCGGCCGACCCCGAGGTCGTCGAGCTCTGGACGCAGGGTGACAAGCCGTCCACCTCGGAGCAGGTGCGCGACCGGGCGCTGTCGGCCATCGCCGAGGAGATCCGGATCATGCTCGACGAGGGCGTGGTCGCCGAGGCGCAGGACATCGACCTGTGCCTGATCCTCGGCGCGGGCTGGCCGTTCTGGAACGGCGGCATCACGCCGTACCTGGACCGCTCGGGCGTGTCCGAGCGCGTGAACGGCAAGCCGTTCCTCGCCCCGGGTGTGGCCTCGGTCCCGACGGCCTAGTACTCGCCCTCGCGAGGGCACTTCGGCGGCGGCGCAGTGAGTTTCAGCTGCGCCGCCGTCGCGTCGGAGTCGATCACCGTGACCCGCTCGGCGGTCCGGTAGCGGGCGTGCAGCTGGAGCGCCCACGCCTTGAGGTCGGTGCCCGGGACGGCGAGCAGGTCGACCGAGGGCGGGTCCACGAACACCCGCCGGGCCTTCGGGTCGGCACGGAAGGACGGCACCGCGGCCGTCATGTCGTCTTCGGACGAAAAGGTCACGACGACCGCCGCGCACAGCGTGTGGCCGGCCAGCGGGGCGGGGTTCGTGTCGACCGGCAGCTCGGGCGGCCGGACGAGCGCGGTGACGAAGAACGCGAGCCCGGCGCCTGCGGCCAGGGCCAGCGCGATCACCGGCGGCAGCACCCGGGTCAGGCGGTTCTCCTCCACACCGACGATCACAGCACAGCCGGCCGCCGGAACACCGCCCGTTCACCCCGGCGGCCCAGCGTCCCCCGGTGACCACAGCGCATCGGGCAGGCGAACCCGTTCGAGGACTTGTGGCGGGACGCGAACCGGCCGGCGTCCCGGCACCCGGCCCGGCGATCGTGTACTTCCACGGCGGCGGCTTCGTGCTCGGCAGCATCGACACGCACGAAGGCGCGTGCCGGCCGCTCGCCGAGGAAGCCGGGGTGCGGGTGGTGTCGATCGGCTACCGGCTCGCCCCGGAACACCCGTTCCCGGCGGCGGCTTCGGACGCAGCCGGAGTCCTCCCGCGCCGCCCTCGCCCTGCCCCGTGATTCACGAGGCATCACACGTGATTGAGCAGGCATCACCCGTGATTGGCGGGGCATCGGGCTGATGCCCCGCCAATCACACGTGATGCCCCTCCAATCACGTGAGATGCCCCGGCAATCACGCGAGAGTCCTCTTGGCGCGCGGTCAGTGGACCGGGAGGTGGACCGTCACGCCCAGGCCGCCGCCCACGATGGGTTCCGCCGTGACCGTTCCGCCGTGGGCGGCCACCGCGGCGCGGACGATCGACAACCCCAGGCCCGCGCCCGAGCGGGCCGTGCGGGCCACGCCGGCCCGGCGGAACGGCTCGAACAGCTCCGGCACCGCCGCCGGGTCGACCAGGCCGCCCGAGGACCGGACGCGCAGCATCGACCACCGCGGACCCGGCTGCGTCACCACCTCCAGCCAGCCGCCGTCGACGTTGTGGCGGACCGCGTTCTCCAGCAGGTTCCCCGCGATCCGCTCCAGCAGCGCCGGGTCGCCGAACGCGGACGCCGACACGACGGAGAACGTCGCCCGGATGCCGCGTTGCGAGGCTTCGCGCTGAACCGCGCGCCACGCCCGGTCGACGACCACCGCGAGGTCGACCGGCTCGTGCACGCCGAGCCCGGCGCCGTCGGTGCGGGCCAGCAGCAGCAGCGAGTTGACCAGCTGCCCGGCCCGCTCGGTGGCGTCCCGGACCACTCCGCCCATCCGGCGCAGCTCGGCTTCGTCGGCGTCGTCGTCGGCGAGGGTGACGTCCAGTTCCGTGCGGATCACCGACAACGGCGTCCGCAGCTCGTGGCTCGCGTTGGCGACGAAGTGGCGTTGTGCGTCGAACGCGGCCTGGAGCCGGTCGAGCATGTCGTCGAACGTGCTCGCCAGCTCGGCCAGCTCGTCGCGGGAGCGGATCTCGCCGATCCGCTCCCCCAGCGACTCGACCGACAGCCGCCGCGCGGTGCCGGTGATTTCGCGCAGCGGCAGGAGCACCCGCGAGGTGAACGTCCAGGCGAGGATCGCCGCGGCCGCCACCACCAGCAGGAACGCGATCGAGCCGAACAGCAGCATCCGGTCGCGGGCGTGCACCCGCAGGTGCTCCGCCAGCGCCGACGCGTCGACCTGCACGCCGTCGACGACCACCACGCTGCCCGGCGGCATCTGCGGGACGGTGTCGAGCGAGTCCCGCACCAGCGTCCAGGCCAGCCAGAGCAGCAGCAGGCTGACGGCGGCGACCAGCACGGTCGCCAGCAGGGTGATCCGGGCGCGGAGGGTGCGGGTGCCCGGCAGGTTCACGCGCGCTGCGGTGTGCCGGGCTCCGGCACCCGGTACCCGGAACCGACGACGGTCTCGATGATCCCCGGCTCGCCGAGCTTCTTGCGCAGCGTCATCACGGTGACCCGGACGGTCGTGGTGAACGGGTCGGCGTTCTCGTCCCAGACGCGCTCCAGCAGCTCCTCGCTGCTGACCACGGAACCGGCGGCCTGCAGCAGGACCTCGAGGACGCCGAACTCCTTGCGCGTCAGCTCGACCGGCCCGCTCGAGCGCCGGACCGTCCGCTTGGCCGGGTCCAGCTCGACGTCCCCGGCGGTGAGCAGCGGCGGCGCGGCCGGTGTGGCCCGGCGGCCCAGCGCCCGCACCCGCGCGACCAGCTCGGGGAAGGCGAACGGCTTGGCGAGGTAGTCGTCGGCGCCCAGCGACAGCCCGTCCACGCGGTCGGACACCGAGCTGCTCGCGGTGAGCATCAGCACCCGGGTCAGCTCACCGGACGCGACGATCTCCCGGCACAGCTCGTCGCCGGACATCCCGGGCAGGTCCCGGTCTAGCAGCACGACGTCGTACCGCGTGACGGCGGCCTTCTCGTGCCCGTCGTCCCCGGTGAGCGCGACGTCCACCGCCATGCCCTCCCGGCGCAGCCCGCGGGCGATCGCGTCGGCCAGGGGTTCTTCGTCCTCGACTACCAAAACTCGCACGAACCTACAATCCCATATTTTCCTGAGAGTGCCCTTTAAGGATCAGGGGCGATCCAGCGGAGCGCGAACCACAGCCGCATCCGGGTCTCCGGGTCCGCCAGATCCACTCCCAGCGCCTTCTCCACCTGCGCGATCCGGTGCCGGACGCTGTTGCGGTGCACGCCCAGTTCCGCGGCCGTCGGCTCCCAGCCGCCGTGGTGGGCCAGCCACGTCCGCAGCGTCGGCACCAGCGCCCGGTCGCCCGCGCGGTCCAGCACCACCAGCGGCTCCAACGCCTTCGACGCGAATCCGCGGGACGCGCCCGGGTCCAGCAGCGCGTCGAAGTCCAGCGGCGCATCTCCCGCCACGACCGGACGGCCGAGCGCGGAAGCCCGCGAAAGCAGCACCTCCAGCTCCGCCCCGGCCGAAGCCGCCCGGGAAGCGGGCGACGGCGTGCCCACGGCCGCCAGCCAGCCGTGCGCACGCAGGTCCTCCAGCACGGGGACGGGCGGCGCGGACCCGGCGATCGCGACGAACCGCCCGGGCGACACCGAAACCAGGGGCGTGTCCAGCCGGGCCCGCAGCCAGTCCGGGCGCTGGGCCACCTCGTCCGGGCCGCGCCGGTACGCCGTCCCGGCGACCAGCCGGACGACCTCCGAGCCCAGCAGCGCCCGGGCGACCTCCCCGGGCGACGTCCGGCCGAGCAGCAGGCCGGTGGCCGCCGCACCCAGCTCGGCCGCGTCCGAGCCCGCGCGGCCGACCAGGCCGAGCAGGGCCGCGCCGACGGCGAGGATCGCCCGCTCGGCGCCGTCGAGCCGCCGGGACCGGCCGACCACCACCAGGTGCGACGCCGTGGCCTGCGGGTACACCGGCTGGACGACGACGAAGCCGCCGCCGGTCTCGGTCGTCGCGCTCCGGATCCCGCTGCCCGCGCGCACGGTCGCCATCAGCTCCCGCACCGACGGCGGCAGCGGCACGGGCGCGTCGTGCGCCGCGGCCAGCACGTCCCCGGCGCCGACCAGGGCGACCCAGCACCGCAGCACCGCCGCGAGCGCCGACGTCAGCTCGCCGAGCCCGCCGCCCGCGGCGCGGGTCAGCGCCTCGCGCGCCGCCGTGATCCGCCGCTGCTCCCGCTGTCCGGCCTCGGTCAGTGCGACCGAAACGGCCCGGTTGATCGCCAGGAACGGCGTCCGCGGCGGCACCACCAGCAGCGGCAGCCCGCAGCGCGCGCAGGCCCGGCGCAAGGACTCCGGCAGGGTTTCGTGCACGTTCGGGGTGAGCCCGAAGCCCAGCGCCGTCACGCCGGCGTCCCGCAGCCCGCGCACGTACCGGTCGATCCGCTCGGGCAGGTCGACCCCGGCGGTGAGGATCAGCTCGCCGCCCAACAGGTAGGGCGCGGGATCCTGCAGCTCGCTCACGTGCGCCCAGCGCACCGGGGTGTCCAGCGCACCCGGCCGCAGGGTTTCCGGGACGACCTCGAGCGCGAGCTCCCGGTTGCCGACCACGTCCCGTAACGGGACATTCACCTCCGTGGACAGCGGATCCGTGTTCGGGGTCATTTCATCCCTACCGAGGTCGAGTGGGGACGAATCATCCCATGCCGGGGAGGTGGCGGGCGAACCTACGGTGACCCGAAACGACGTGAGGAGGACACCGTGACCGGCGACTACGCGGTGATCGCGCTGTACATCGCGGGCATGCTCGGGGTCGGCTGGTACGGCCTGAAGCTCGCGAAGACGAAGTCCGACTACCTGGTGGCCGGACGGCGGCTGGGCTGGTTCATGTACTCCGGCACGATGTCGGCCGTCGTCCTCGGCGGCGCGTCGACCGTCGGCGGCGTGAAGCTCGGCTACACCTACGGCATCTCCGGCATGTGGCTGGTGGTGAGCATCGGCGTCGGCATCCTGGTGCTGCACGCCCTGTTCGCGCGGCGGCTGGTGCGGCTGAAGGTCTACACCGTCGGCGAGATGCTCGACCTGCGCTACGGCGGCCGCACCAGCGCGGTGTCCGGCGTCGTCATGTGGGGCTACACCCTGATGCTCACGGTGACCTCGACGCTGGCCTTCGCGACCATCTTCAAGGTGCTGTTCGACCTGCCGAACTGGGCCGGGATCGCGATCGGCGGCTCGATCGTCGTCCTCTACTCGGTGCTCGGCGGCATGTGGTCGATCACGCTCACCGACATCGCCCAGTTCGTCATCAAGACCATCGGCATCCTGGCCATCCTGCTGCCGGTGGCGATCAGCTCGGCCGGCGGCTTCGACGGCATGAGCGCCAAACTCGACGCGAGCTTCTTCAGCTTCACCTCGATCGGCACCGACACGATCATCACCTACTTCGTGATCTACACCTTCGGCCTGCTGATCGGCCAGGACATCTGGCAGCGCGTGTTCACCGCCCGCACGCCGGCGATCGCGACGTCCGGGGGCATCACGTCCGGCGTCTACTGCCTGGTCTACGGCCTGGCCGGCGCCCTGATCGGCACCGCGGCCCACGCGCTGTACCCGGACATCGCCAGCGCGCAGGACGCCTTCGCGACCATCGTCGAGCGGCTGCTGCCGACCGGCGTCCGCGGCCTGGTCCTGGCCGCCGCGCTGTCGGCGATGATGTCGACGGCCAGCGGCGCGCTGATCGCCTGCTCCACCACGACGACGTCCGACCTGCTCACCAAGCTGGGCCTGAAGAAGGGCGGCGAGGTCAGCCGCAACCGGCTCGCCACGCTGCTGCTCGGCCTGCTGGCGATCGGCATCGCGATGGTCGTCGACGACGTCGTCAACGCGCTCACCATCGCCTACGACCTCCTGGTCGGCGGCCTGCTGGTCGCGATCGTCGGCGCGCTGTTCTGGAAGCGCGGCACCCGGCAGGGCGCGTACGCGTCGATGGTGGCCGGCACGATCTCGGTGATCGCCTTCATGATCATCGACGGCGTCGACGCCAACACGCCGATCTACTGGGGCCTCGGCGTGAGCCTGGTGGTCTACCTGGCCGTCAGCCTCGCCACACCCCGCACTTCCGACACCATCCTCTCCGTCTGGACCCGCCGCCTGAGCGGCGCCGAAGAAACACCGATCGAAAACCGGGAACAGGAGCCCACCAGTGCCTAACATCGGACCCCTCGACTCGTCGCGCGTCCCCCGGTTCGCCGGCTTCGCGACCTTCGCGCGGCTGCCGCGGATCGACCAGGTCGAGCGCGCCGACGTCGCCGTCGTCGGGGTGCCCTTCGACTCCGGGGTGTCCTACCGGCCCGGCGCGCGGTTCGGCCCGGCGGCCGTCCGCGAGGCGAGCCGGCTGCTGCGGCCGTACCACCCGGAGCTGGACGTCTCGCCGTTCGAGGAGAAGCAGGTCGTCGACGCCGGGGACATCGCGGTCAACCCGTTCAACATCGGCGAGGCGATCGAGACGCTGCAGCAGGAAGCCGAAGCACTGCAGGCGGACGGAACGCGGCTGGTGACCGTCGGCGGCGACCACACGATCGCGCTGCCGCTGCTGCGCGCCGCGGCGAAGAAGCACGGACCCGTTGCGCTGCTGCACTTCGACGCGCACCTCGACACGTGGGACACCTACTTCGGCGAGCCGTACACCCACGGCACCCCGTTCCGGCGGGCGTCGGAGGAAGGGATCCTCGACACGAGCGCGCTGTCGCACGTCGGCACGCGCGGGCCCCTGTACGGCAAGCGGGACCTCGAAGAGGACCGGCGGCTCGGCTTCGGCATCGTCACCTCCGGCGACGTCCTGCGCCGCGGCGTCGCCGAAACCGTGGACGCGCTGCGACAGCGCATCGGCGACCGGCCGCTGTACGTCTCGGTCGACATCGACGTCCTCGACCCGGCCCACGCGCCCGGCACCGGCACGCCGGAAGCGGGCGGCATGACCAGCCGCGAGCTCCTGGAGATCCTGCGCGGGCTGCGCGACCTCAACCTCGTCGGCGCGGACGTCGTCGAGCTGGCCCCGGCCTACGACCACGCCGAGATCACCGCCATCGCGGCCTCCCACGTCGCCTACGACCTGGTGAGCCTGCTGGCCCTGGGGAAGGGCGCATGACCCGCATCGGCGGCGACGTCGTCGTCGAAACCCTGCGGGCGCTGGGTGCCGACACGGTGTTCGGCCTGCCGGGCCAGCACGCGCTCGGCCTGTTCGAGGCGCTGCGGCGCGCCGGCGACGTGCGCGTGATCAGCGGGCGCGTCGAGAACAACCTCGCCTTCGCCGCCGACGGGTTCGCCCGCGCGCGGCTCGCGGCGGCCCCGGACGGGCCGGTGCCGGTGACGCCGCTGGTCGTGTCGACGGGCCCGGGTGCGTTGCTGACGCTGGCTTCGCTGCAGGAATCCCGCGCGGCCTCGGTGCCGGTGCTCGGGATCTCCAGCCAGGTCCCGGTCGCCGGGCTCGGCGGCGGGCGGCACGGCTACCTGCACGAACTGCCCGACCAGCAGGCGAGCTTCCGGGACGTCGTCAAGTCGGTGCACGTCGTGCGCCGGGCGAGCCAGCTCCCGACGGCGTTGCGCGAGGCGTGGACGTCGGCGGCGACCGCGCCCTACGGCCCGGTGTGGGTCGAGATCCCCCAGGACGTGCTGCTCGGCCCGGCCGGGCTCCCGCCGATCACGTCGGTGTCGGCCGCCCCCGCGGCCCTGGAACCCTTGCCGGAGCTGGTCACCGCGGCGGCGGAGCTGCTGGGCGCGGCGGCCAACCCGGTGATCCTCGCCGGCGGCGGCGCGCTGCGGTCGGGTGCTTTCGCCGAGCTGACGGCGCTGGCCGAGGCGTTGCGCGCGCCGGTGATCTCGACGTTCGGCGGCAAGGGCATCTTCGGCTGGGACCACGAGCTGTCCGGGCGGTCGTGGCTGGAGGACTGGCACACCACGGAGTTCCTCGCCGACGCCGACGTGCTGCTCGTGCTCGGCTCCGGCCTCGGCGAGCTGTCCAGCAACTACCGCGAGTTCGCGCCGCGCGGCCGGGTGATCCAGGTCGAGGCCGACCTCGGGAAGCTGGAGTCGAACTACCCGGGCCTGGGCATCCACGCCGACGTGCGGCCGACGCTGCAGGCCCTGCTGGAGTGGGTGCCGATGCGGGCGTCCGACGGTCGGGCCGAGAAGGCGGTGTCGGGGCTGCTCGCGCGGGTCGAATCGCGGTTGGACGCTCAAGACCTCGCCGTCGAGCGCAAGCTGATCGACGACATCCGCGCGGCGCTGCCCGCCGGCACCCAGACGTTCTGGGACATGACGATCGCGGCGTACTGGGCCTGGTCGGCGTGGAACCCCGAGGGCGCGCCGATCCACACGGCACAGGGTGCGGGCGGGCTGGGCTACGGCCTGCCGGGCGCGCTCGGCGGCGCCGCGGCCGGTGGTGGTCCCACGCTCGCGGTCTCCGGGGACGGCGGCGCGATGTACGGCGTCGCCGAGCTGGCCACGGCGGTGCAGCACGGCCTCGACGTCACGTGGCTGATCGTCGACGACGGCGGCTACGGCGTCCTGCGCGAATACCTCATCGGCGCCTTCGGCCGGACGACGGCCACCGAGCTGGCCCGGCCCGACTTCGCCGCACTGGCGTCTTCGTTCGGCGTGCCCGCCCGGATGTCCTCTTTGGACGCGGTGGGCGCGGACCTCGCCGAAGCGCTGCGCACGCCCGGGCCGTCCGTCGTCGTCCTCCCCGCCCTGCTGAAGCTGTTCGCGCCGACCCACCTGGAGAAGGCATGACCCGCACCCTCGACCTGACCGACCCGGCGACCGGCGAGGTCTTCGGCACCAGCCCCGTCTCCTCCGAGTCCGAGGTGGACGCGGCGCTCGAATCGGCCGCGCGAGCGTTTGCGACCTGGCGCCGCAGTACCCCGGCGCAGCGGCAGCTGGCCCTGCTGAAGATCGCCGACGCCCTCGAGGCGCGGGCGGCCGAGTTCGCCGACCTCGAGGTGCGTGAAACCGGCAAGATCCGGTCGGTGGTGCTCGAAGAGGAGATCCCGGAGTGCGTGAGCGCGCTGCGGTTCTTCGCCGGCGCCGCGCGGCACCTGGAGGGCACCGCGGCCGGGGAGTACGCCCCGGGTCACACGTCGGTGATCCGCCGCGAGCCGGTCGGCGTCTGCGCGCAGATCGCGCCGTGGAACTACCCGTTGATGATGGCGGTCTGGAAGATCGCCCCGGCGCTGGCGGCGGGCAACACGGTGGTCCTCAAGCCGGCGGAGACGACCCCGTCGACGGCGGTGCTGCTGGCCCGCGTCGCGGCGGAGTACCTGCCGGCGGGGGCGTTCACGGTCCTGACCGGCGACCGCGACACCGGCCGCGCCCTGGTCAGGCACCCGATCACCGCACTCGTCTCGATCACCGGCTCGACGCGCGCGGGCATCGACGTCGCCACCGTGGCGGCCGCGGACCTCAAGCGCACCCACCTGGAACTGGGCGGCAACGCACCGCTGCTGGTCTTCCCGGACGCGGACCTCGCGTCGACGGCCGAGGGCATCGTGGGCGCGGCGTGCTACAACGCGGGCCAGGACTGCACGGCGGGCAGCCGGGTCCTGGTCCACGAGTCGATCCACGACGACTTCGTCGCTTCGCTGGCGAAGGCCGCTGCGGAGCAGACCCCGGGCGTCGACTACGGGCCGTTGAACAGCGCAGCGCAGTTCTCGCGCGTCGAGGGCCTCATCGCGCGGCTGCCCGCGCACGCCCACCTCGAAACCGGCGGGACACGGTTCGGAACGCGCGGGTTCTACTTCTCCCCCACGGTGATCTCGGGAGTGCGCCAGGACGACGAGATCGTCCAGGAGGAGATCTTCGGCCCGGTGCTCACCGTCCAGTCCTTTTCGGACGAAGCTACGGCGGTGTCCCTGGCCAACGGTGTCCCGTACGGGCTGGCCTCCTCGGTCTGGACCCGCGACCTCGCCGTCGCCGCCCGGGTGTCGGCCGAGCTGGACTTCGGCTGCGTGTGGGTGAACACGCACGGCCCCTTGGTGGCCGAGATGCCCCACGGCGGCTTCGGCCACTCCGGCCACGGCAAGGACCTCTCGGCGTACGCCTTCGCCGAGTACACCCGCGTCAAGCACGTGATGACGAGGTTCGCATGAGCGAGAAGATCACCGAGGTCGAGCAGCACGGCATCGCCCCGATCCCGCCGGAGGAGCAGACCTCGCGCCCGCGCGACCTGTTCCGCATGGCGTTCGGCGGCGCGAACACCTTTGCCACGATCATCCTGGGCACGTTGCCGATCGCGTACGGCCTGAGCTTCCGCGACGCGGTCCTGGCCACGGCCCTCGGCGTCGTGGTGGGCGGCTCGGTGCTGGCCCCGATGGCGTTGTTCGGCCCGCGCACGCGCACCAACAACGCGGTGTCGTCGGGCGCGCACTTCGGCGTGGTCGGCCGCTGCGTGGGCTCGTTCCTGTCGCTGCTGACGGCGATCACGTTCTTCGCGATCTCGGTGTGGGTGAGCGGCGACGCGGTGGCCGGGGCGGCTCAACGGCTGTTCGGCTTCGACGGCGGCCCCGTGCTGCGCGGTTTCGCGTACGGTGTGATCGCGATCGCCACGCTGGTGGTGTGCATCTACGGCTACCGGTTCATGCTGCTGGTCAACCGGATCGCGGTGGTCCTCGGCACGGCGATCATGCTGCTGGGCGTGTTCGCCTACGGCGGAACGTTCGACCCGGGCTACGCGGGCACGGGAACGTACGCGCTGGGCACGTTCTGGCCGACGTTCACGCTGGCGGCACTGACGGCCCTGGCCAACCCGATCTCCTTCGGCGCCTTTCTCGGCGACTGGGCTCGTTACATTCCCGCGTCGCACCGCAAACGTTCCCTGCTGGCCGCGCCGTTCCTGGCCCAGGTGGCGACGCTGCTGCCGTTCGGCTTCGGCATCGCGACGGCGACGCTGGTGGCGAACCCGGCCGACTACATCACCGGCCTGACGGCGATTTCCCCGCTGTGGTACGCCATCCCGCTGATCGTGGTGGCGTTGATCGGCGGCCTGTCGACCGGAACGACGTCGCTGTACGGAACGGGCCTGGACTTCAGTTCGATCTTCCCGAAGCTGTCCCGGGTCCAGGCGACGCTGCTGATCGGGACGTTGAGCGTGGCGTTCATCTTCATCGGCAATTTCGTGCTCGACATGGTGTCGAGCATCAACGCCTTCGCCACGCTGATCGTCCTGTGCACCTCACCCTGGATGGTGATCATGATGATCGGCTTCGTCCAGCGGCGGGGATACTACGACGTGGCGGACCTGCAGGTGTTCAACGAGGGCCGCCAGGGCGGGCGCTACTGGTTCGCCCGGGGCGTGAACTGGCGAGCCATGGCGGCCTGGATCCCGGCGACGACGTTGGGGCTGCTGTGCGCGAACACCCCGATGATCGCGGGGCCGTGGCGGGACGTGGCCGGCGGCGTGGACGTGAGCCTGCTGGTGACGTTGGCGACCGCTGCGGTGGCGTACCCGGTGCTGGTGAAGCTGTTCCCGGAACCGCCGGAGGTCTTCGCTTCGGCGCCCCTGCCGGTGGCGGACGCCCTCCCCGCCGAAGCCTGACCCGACCCCCCGCGCGGGGGCGCCCCCCGTTTTCCACTCTACCGGCGACCACCGACAGTTTCGGCCGCGAACGCCCCCCGAGCGGGGGCGTTCGCTCAGCTGCGGTCGGCGTTCTTCTTAGCCGGTTCCTCTTCCGAAGTGCCGAGCCGTCCCGAGGCCCACTCCGTCACCCGCCGGGCCACGTCCTGGGCCGTCAGGCCGATCCGCCCCAGCACCTCGTCGCGGCTGCCGTGGTCGTGGAACGACTGCGGGACCGCCAGGTCACGCAGCGGGACGTCGCACTCCGCGTCGCGGAACAGGGCCGCCAGCGCCGAGCCGAAGCCACCGTGGCGGCCGCTGTCCTCCACCGTCACCACCAGCTTGTGCTGCGAAGCCAGCGCAACCAGCTCGGCAGGAACCGGCAGCACCCACCGAGGATCCACGACGGTCACGCCGATCCCCTGGTCAGCCAGGCGATCCGCCGCCGCCAGCCCCAGCGTGGCAAACGAGCCGACCGTCACCAGCAGCACGTCGGCGCCCTCGGCCGGGCGCCGCAGCACGTCGACCGTGCCGATCCGCTCGACGGCGGCCACATCGGTCCCGACCTTGCCCTTCGAGAACCGCAGCGCCGTCGGCCCGTCGGACACCGCGACGGCTTCCCGCAGCTCTTCACGCAGGGTCCCCGGGTCACGCGGAGCGGCCACCCGCATCCCCGGCACCATCCCGAGCAGCGACAAGTCCCACATACCGTGGTGCGACGGCCCGTCCGGCCCGGTGATCCCGGCCCGGTCGAGCACCAGCGTCACCGGCAGGCGGTGCAGCGCGACGTCCATCAGCACCTGGTCGAACGCCCGGTTCAGGAACGTCGAGTAGATCGCCACCACCGGGTGCAGTCCGCCCATGGCCAGCCCCGCGGCCGAGGTGACCGCGTGCTGCTCGGCGATCCCGACGTCGTACCAGCGGTCCGGGAACGCCTCGGCGAACTTGTCCAGCCCGGTGGAGCGCAGCATCGCCGCCGTGATCGCGACGACGTCTTCACGCTCGGCGCCGATCGCCGCCAGCTCGTCGCCGAACACGCCGGTCCAGCTCGGGCCCTTCACCGGCGGCAGGCCGGTCTCCGGGTCGATCGGGTCGGTCTGGTGCATCTGGTCGTGCTGGTTGTTGACCGCCGGCGCGTAGCCGTGGCCCTTCTCGGTGACCACGTGCACGATGACGGCGCCGCCGAAGGAGCGCGCGCTGTGCAGGGCCTTCTCCAGCGCCACCTGGTCGTGGCCGTCGACCGGGCCGAGGTACTTCAGGCCGAGGTCGGAGAACATCGCCTGCGGGCTCAGCGCGTCCTTCAGGCCGGCTTTGGCGGCGTGCAGCGCGGCGTAGATGGGCTTGCCGACGACCGGGGTGTGCTTGAGGATCTCGCGGCCGCCGTCGAGGAGCCGCTCGTAACCCGGCTGCAGGCGCAGCGCCGCGAGGTGGTCGGCCAGGCCGCCGATGGTCGGCGAGTACGACCGGCCGTTGTCGTTGATCACGATGACGACCGGACGGTCCTTGTGCGCGGCGATGTTGTTGAGCGCCTCCCAGCACATGCCGCCGGTGAGCGCGCCGTCGCCGACGACGGCGATCGCGTGGCGGCCGCCGCCGGCCAGCTCGAACGCCTTCGCCAGGCCGTCCACATAGGACAGTCCGGACGACGCGTGGCTGCTCTCCACCCAGTCGTGCTCACTCTCCGCGCGCGACGGGTACCCGGTGACCCCGCCGGTCTGGCGCAGCAGGTCGAACCCGGCCGCGCGGCCGGTGACGAGCTTGTGGACGTACGCCTGGTGACCGACGTCCCACACGATCGCGTCGCGCGGCGAGTCGAACACGCGGTGCAGCGCCAGGGTCAGCTCGACGACGCCGAGGTTCGGCCCCAGGTGACCGCCCGCCCGCCGGACCTTGTCGACGAGGAAGTCCCGGATCTCGGCGGCCAGTTCGCCGAGGTCCTCGACACTCATGCGCTTCAGGTCCGCCGGTCCGCTCACGGACTCCAGCATCGTCACTCGTCTCCACCTCACTCGCTCGGTTCCGGCCAGTCTACGGAGACCCGCCAGAGCGGCACCGCAGGCCGCGTCCGGCATCACAACCGGAGCGCGACCGCGGGTCAGCACCCGGGGTGAACCTCGTCTCCCGGCGTCGCTGTGGCGGTCACGCGGCGTGGCCACGAGAATGGACCGCATGGCGGACTTCTTCATCGGCGGCGAATGGGTGGACGCGGTGGACGGCGGCCGGCGGGAGATCCGCTGCCCCGCCGACGGCTCCCTGGTCGCGACGGTCGCCGAGGGCACCGCCAAGGACACCGAGGCCGCCATCGCGGCGGCGCGCCGGGCGTTCGACACCGGCCCGTGGCCCGGCACCCCCGCCCAGCTGCGCGGCGACCTGCTGCTGCGGGCGGCGGAGCTGCTGGACCGCGACGCGGAGGCGTTCGCCCGCGCCGAGTCGCTCGACACCGGCAAACGCCTGGTCGAGAGCCGGTACGACCTGGCCGACATCGCCGCCTGCCTGCGCTACTTCGGCAAGCTCGCGGGCCAGGACGCCGGGCGCGTCGTGGACACCGGCAACCCGGACGCGATCAGCCGGATCGTGCACGAACCGGTCGGCGTCTGCGGGCTGATCACGCCGTGGAACTACCCGCTGCTGCAGACCGTGTGGAAGATCGCGCCGGCGCTGGCGGCGGGCAACACGTTCGTGCTCAAGCCCAGCGAGCTCACCCCGCACACCGCGATCCGGTTCCTCGAGCTGCTCACCGAGGCGGGCCTGCCGCCGGGCGTGGGCAACCTGGTGCTGGGCGCGGGCGCCGAGGCGGGCGCGCCGCTGGCGTCGCACCCGGACGTCGACCTCGTGTCGTTCACCGGCGGCCTGGCGACCGGCAAGGTGATCGCGGCGGCGGCCGCGGCCACGGTCAAGAAGGTGGCACTGGAGCTGGGCGGGAAGAACCCGAACGTGGTGTTCGCCGACGCCGACTTCGAGACCGCGGTCGACTACGCGCTGACGGCGGTGTTCCTGCACTCCGGCCAGGTGTGCTCGGCGGGCGCGCGGCTGATCGTGCAGCGCGAGTGGCACGACGAGTTCGTCGGCGAGCTGGTGCGCCGCGCCGAGCGGATCCGCCTGGGCGGCCCGTTCGACGAACAGGCGGAGACCGGCCCGCTGATCTCGGCGGCGCACCGCGAGAAGGTCGAGGCGTACGTGGCCTCCGCGCTGGCCGAGGGCGCGGTGCTGCGCACGGGCGGCCGCCGTCCGGACGACCCGGCCCTGGCCGACGGCTTCTACTACCTGCCGACCATCCTCGACGAGGTGAAGCAGGGCTCGTCGGCGGTGGTCGACGAGTCGTTCGGCCCGGTGCTGACGGTCGAGACGTTCACCGACGAGGACGACGCGGTCCGCATCGCCAACGACACGCACTACGGCCTCGCCGGCGCGGTGTTCACGAACGACGCTTCGCGGGCGCAGCGTGTGGCCGGGCGGCTGCGCCACGGAACGGTGTGGATCAACGACTTCCACCCGTACCTGCCCCAGGCCGAGTGGGGCGGTTACAAGCAGTCCGGCTTCGGCCGCGAGCTGGGCCCGACGGGGCTGGCCGAGTACACCGAGGTCAAGCACGTGTACCAGAACCTGCGGCCGGCGCCGCAACGCTGGTTCTCCGGCTGACGGCCGCCTTATGCTGCGTCCACGGCGACGCAGGGGAGGCCGGAGTGGACGAGCGGCGCAAGCGTCTCCGAGGCCCGCGGGCCGTGCCCGGCGTTCCCGGCGAGGGTCGCGGCCGGTGCACCAGGAAAGCACCGCCGCGCGGCGGCGGCGCCCGCCCGGCACACCCGACCCGCCAGCACGCCCGGCTCCGCAGCCCGGCCGCCCGGCCCACCCAGCGCGACGGCACGTCCGGCCCGGCAGCACACCGGCGCGGCAAGCACGCCCAGCCCGGCAACACACCCGACCCGCCAGCACGCCCAACGCGGCGCCATGCTCGGCGTACCGCACCCCGCCGGAGCACCTGAAGCCCACCGCGCTCATCCGTTGCCGCCGAGCGAAGCCCTCCCCTCGTAACCCTTTCCGCCGGCTCGACCTAGCCGTTCACCGCCTTCCGTCCCAGGAAGGCCGCCAGCCGGTCGGCCGCCGTGGCTTCCGGTGGCGCGGGAAGCTCCGGGCCGAACGGCCCGCCCGGCTGCCGTGGCGCCGCTCCGAACCGGGACCGCCACTGCTCCAGCGCCCGCGCCGCCAGCTCGGGCGCCCAGTCTGTCGGCTGCCCCGTCGCGTCCGCGATGTCCCAGCCGTGGGCCAGGTACTCGTTGACCCGCATGTGCACCAGGAACACCCCGGGCACCTCACCGAGCGGCGTCGTCACCTGCCGCGAGAACAGCCCGGGCTCGGCCAGCACCGCCCGGGCCGCCGCCACCGACGCGGCGAAGGCCGAGACCGGCGAAGCACCCAGGTGATCACCGTCCGGCGCCGGTGGGCCCGTGCCCGCCCAGAACGCCACCTTGGCGTTGCCGTGGGCCAGGTGGTTCACCACCGCCCGCACGTCCCAGTCCACGCACGCCGTGGGCAGCGCCCACTGGTCGGCACGGACCGCGGTGACCAGGCCGGTCACCGTCGAAGCTGCGAGGTCGAAGTCGTCGAGAGCAGTCATGCGGACAGTGTGGCGACCACCACCGACAAAACCTCACGACAGCAGCGCCACGCACTCCACGTGGTGGGTCATCGGGAACGCGTCGAACGCCCGCAGGTCGGTGAGCGAGTACCCGTGCGTCCCGAAGAACGCCAGGTCACGAGCCAGGGCCGCCGGGTCGCACGCCACGTAGACAATCCGATCGGGTGAACCCGCGACGATCGACTCCACGACCGCCTTGCCCGCGCCCTTGCGCGGCGGGTCCAGCACGACCACGTCGACCGGCTTGGCCGCCGACGCCAGCACGTGTTCGACGCGCCCGGCCTGCCAGGACACCTGGGGCAGGTCCGCCAGGTTCTTCTCCCCGTCGGCCACCGCTCGCCGTCCCGACTCGACCGCCAGCACGTGCCCCGCAGCACCGACCTGCGTGGCCAGCACCGATGCGAACAGCCCGACCCCCGCGTAGAGGTCCCAGGCCGTGCCGCCGGACGGGGCCTCCGCCCACTCCCCCACGACGGCGGCCAGCGTCGACGCCGCCGCCGGGTGGACCTGCCAGAACCCGTGCGCGTCGAGACGCCAGTCGCGGCCCGCCGCGTGCTGGACCGCGACCCCGCCGGTCAGCTGCCGGGCCCGGACCTTGCCGCGGACCGTCGACAGCTCCCGGACGTGCACTTCACCGTCGCCGTCGGTCGTGACCTCCAGCTCGCTGCCCGGCCGCCAGCGCCGCGCCAGGACGTCGTCGAGCTCGCCGGGGACGGCGATCGGGCAGTCGTCCAGGGCCACCACGCGGTGGCTGTGGTGCGCGCGCAGCCCGGCGCGCCCGTCGCGCCCGGCGACCAGCCGGACCCGGCTGCGCCAGTCCAGCGGCCCGCCGTCGAGGGCCTCCACGACGACTTCGCGCTCGATCCCCGCCAGCCGCTGCAGCTGCTCCGCCACGACCGACGCCTTGAGCGAACGCTGGTAGTCCGGCGAAGCGTGCTGCCAGTCGCAGCCGCCGCAGCCGCCCGGCACGGCCAGCGGGCACGGCGGCGGAACCCGGTGCGGGGACGCCGACAGCACCTCGATCGCGTCGCCGCGGCAGAACGAACCGCCGTTGTCCTCGGTGACCTCGACGCGGACCCGTTCGCCCGGCAGCGCGTGCCGGACGAACACGACCCGCCCGTCCGCGCGGGCGACGCAGTGGCCGCCGTGCGCCACCGCGCCGACCTCGACCTCGAGGACGCGGCCCAGCCAGCTCGTCATTCGGCAGGCTCCTTGGGCTTCGGCGCGACGGCGGGCTTGGCGTCGGGCGAGAACCCACGGCGGACGTCGCCGGCCGCCGGCCACTCGTTCCGGACGCGCGCGGCCGCCTTCGCCGACGACTCGAGCTGCCACGGCACGCTCGCCACGATCACCCCGGACTGGAACAGCAGGCGGCCCTTGAGCCGCAGCGCGCTCTGGTTGTGCAGCACCTGCTCCCACCAGTGCCCGACCACGTACTCCGGGATGAACACGGTGACCACGTTGCGCGGATTGTCACCGCGCACGCGCTTCACGTAGTCGAGGACCGGCTTCGTGATCTCCCGGTAGGGCGATTCGACGACCTTCAGCGGCACCTTGAAGTTGTGCGCGTCCCACTCGGCGGTCAACCGGCGGGTGTCCGCATCGTCCACATTGACCGTCACGGCCTCGAGGACGTCCGGGCGCATCGCCTTGGCGTAGGCCAGCGCGCGCAGCGTCGGCCGGTGCAGTTTGGACACCAGGACGATGGCGTGGTTGCGCGAAGGCAGCACGGTCGGGGTGTCGCCGAGGTCCTTCAGCTCGTCGGCCACCCGGTCGTAGTGCCGCCGGATCGCGGTCATGAGCACGAAGATCGCGACCATCGCGGCGATCGCGATCCACGCGCCGAGCAGGAACTTCGTGATCAGGACGATCACCAGCACGGTCGCGGTCATGGTCAGGCCGATCGCGTTGACCGTCTGCGAGCGCCGCATCCGCCGCCGCGCGCCCGGGTCGGTTTCCCTGGCCAGCAACCGGTTCCAGTGCCGGATCATGCCCGCCTGGCTCACCGTGAACGACACGAACACGCCCACGATGTAGAGCTGGATGAGCCGGGTCACCTCGGCGTCGAAGGCGATGATCAGGACCAGCGCGAAGGCGGCGAGGAACAGGATGCCGTTGGAGAAGGCCAGCCGGTCGCCGCGGGTGTGCAGCTGCCGGGGCAGGTAGCGGTCCTGCGCCAGGATCGAACCCAGCACCGGGAAGCCGTTGAACGCGGTGTTCGCGGCCAGCAGCAGGATGATGCCGGTGGAGAAGGAGATGTAGTAGAACGCCGGCGGGAAGTCGGCGAACACCGCGTGCGCGATCTGCGCGACGATCGTTTTCTGCTCGTAGCCCGCGGGCGCGCCGGCGAGCTGCGTCGCCGGGTCCTCGGCGAACTTGACGTCGGTGATCGTGGCCAGCGTGATGATGCCGACCAGCATGGTGACCGCGAGCACGCCCATCAGCAGCAGCGTGGTGGCCGCGTTCTTCGACTTCGGCTTCTGGAACGCCGGGACGCCGTTGCTGATCGCCTCGACCCCGGTCAGCGCCGCCGCGCCGGAGGAGAACGCCCGCAGCACCAGGAAGGCGTACGCGACGCCGGCGAAAGTGCCTTCGGCGTTCAGCGTGAAGCCGGCGCTTTCGGCCTTCATCTCGGTGCCGGTGGCGGCCTGCGCCAGTCCCCAGACGACCATGGCGAGGATGCCGATGATGAACCCGTAGGTCGGGATGGCGAAGGCCTTGCCCGACTCGCGGATGCCGCGCAGGTTCAGCGACGTCAGCACGACCACGATGACGATCGACGCGAGCACCTTGTGCTGCGCGACCCACGGGACCGCCGAGCCGATGTTGGCCACACCGGACGAAGTGGACACCGCGACCGTCAGCACGTAGTCGACCAGCAGGGCGCTGGCCACCGTGAGCCCGAACTTGCCGCCCAGGTTCGTGTTGGCGACCTCGTAGTCGCCGCCACCGCTCGGGTAGGCGTGCACGTTCTGCCGGTAGGAGGCGACGACGACCAGCATGACCAGGGCGACCATGACGCCGATCCAGGGCGCGAGCGCGTACGCCGACAGGCCCGCCACGCTCAGCGTCAGGAAGATTTCCTCGGGGGCGTAGGCGACGCTCGAGAGCGCGTCCGAGGCGAAAATCGGCAGCGCGATGCGCTTGGGCAGCAGCGTGTGGGACAGCCGGTCACTGCGGAACGGACGTCCGAGGACCAGGCGTTTCAGCACGGTCGGGAACTTCGACACCACGAAAGCGTAGCCGCCTGTGCGCACGGTAGGTTCGGCGCTGGTGTGTCGGGGGTACGACGGACGGGTAAACCGCCGAGGAGGAGGCAGGGCGTGCACGTGGTGATCATGGGATGCGGCCGGGTCGGCGCGTCCCTGGCCGCTGCGCTGGAGCGGCTCGGCCACGAGGTGGCCGTCATCGACAAGAACCAGCAGGCGTTCCGCCGGCTCGGCAGCGACTTCCACGGCCAGCAGGTCGTCGGCGTCGGCTTCGACCGCCGGGTGCTGATCGAGGCCGGCATCGAGCGGGCCGGCGCGTTCGCGGCGGTGTCCAGCGGCGACAACTCGAACATCATCTCGGCCCGGGTCGCGCGCGAGAACTTCGGCGTCGAGCACGTGGTCGCGCGGATCTACGACCACAAGCGCGCGGCCGTGTACGAGCGGCTGGGCATCCCGACGGTCGCGACCGTGCCGTGGACGACCGACCGGTTCCTGCGCACCCTCCTGCCGGACGGCGTCGCGTCGGCGTGGCGGGACCCCTCGGGCAACGTGGCGCTGCTGCAGCTGCCGCTGCACGAGGGCTGGGTCGGGCACTCGGTGAAGTCGCTGCAGGAGGCGACCGGCGCGCGGGTGGCGTTCATCATGCGCTTCGGCACCGGGGTGCTGCCCGACACGAAGACGGTGCTGCAGGCCGACGACGTCGTGTGGGTGGCGGCGCGGTCCGGCACCGTCACCGACGTGACCAGTGTGGCCCACCGCGAACCGGAGGACGAGGCATGAGGGTCGCGATTGCGGGCGCCGGGGCGGTCGGCCGTTCCATCGCCGCCGAGCTGATCGACGGCAGGCACCAGGTGATGCTCATCGAGCGCGAGGCCGACCAGTTCGAGCCGCACGCCGTCGAGCAGGCCGACTGGGTGCTGGGCGACGCGTGCGAGGTGTCGATCCTGGAGGAGTCCGGGATCGAGCAGTGCGACGTCGTCATCGCCGCGACGGGCGACGACAAGGCCAACCTGGTGGTGTCCCTGCTGGCCAAGACGGAGTTCGCGGTGCGGCGCGTGGTGGCCCGGGTGAACAACCCGGCCAACGAGTGGCTGTTCACCGACGCCTGGGGCGTCGACGTGGCGGTCTCGACCCCGCGCATGCTGGCGGCGATGGTCGAGGAGGCGGTCAGCGTCGGCGACCTGGTGCGGCTGATGACGTTCCGGCAGAGCAACGCGAACCTCGTCGAGCTGACGCTGCCGGCGGAGACGCCGCTGGCCGGGAAGCCGGTGAGCGAGCTGACGCTGCCACGGGATGCGGCGCTGGTGACGATCCTGCGGGGGGACCGGGTGATCGTGCCGCAGCCGGAGGACCCGCTGGAGCCCGGGGACGAGCTGTTGTTCGTCGCGACCGCGGATGTTGAGCCGGAGATTCGGACGGCTTTGGGGTATTGAGGCTGTGCGTGGGGCCCCCGGCAAGTTCGCCGGGGGTCTTTTCGCGGGCGCTGGACCCAGCTTTCTCCGCCACCCCGAAGCCTGATTGTGACTACGGTCGACAGCGCCGGGTCAAGGCGGGAAAGCGTGCCTTGACCCGGCGCTGCCGGCCGTGTTGGGGCTTCGGATCGGGGTTGCGGGGGGTCTGGATGTCGTCCGGTTTGTTTGCTGCCGGGGTTTTCGCCGGGTGCCGCAGTCGTCCCGCGCCGGGCGTCTCGCGTGATCGGAGCCGGATCTCGCGTGCCGGGAGGGGCATCTCGCGTGATCAGCGGGGCATCATCCGCGATTCGAGGGGCATCACGTGTGATTGGTGGGGCATCTCGCCTGATCAGGCGGTCCGCGCGCCAAAACTGTCGGTGCCTGCCGGTAACGTTGGAACCGGGGGGTCCCCCTCGCGCGCGGGTTGTGGGGCTCAGGCTTCCGGGGTTGCGCACTTCTCGCGGAGCCGGGCCTCGACCTCGGCGTCCGTCTCCGGGACCGGCTCGGACTCAGCCAGGGCCTTCAGGCGCTTGTCCGACCGCCGGACCGCCCACACGACCACCAGCAGGCCCAGCGCGTACAGCGGGTAGCCCATCGCGATCTTCGCGAAGGCCAGCCAGCCGGTGTAGTCCTCCTGGTAGAGCCAGCGCTGCACCACGAACCGGGCCGCGAAGATCGCCGCCATCGCCAGCGTCGCGACGTCGTAGCCGTAGCGGGACGGCTTGTCGCGCCGCCACGCCTGGCCCGTGCCGTTGAGCATGTTCCAGACCACGCCCGCGATCGGCCAGCGCACGACCACCGACAGCACGAAGATGCCGCAGTAGATCAAGCTCGCGTAGATCCCGAACAGGAAGAAGCCCTTCGCCGACCCCGTGCGGTAGGCGATGAACGCCGCGATCGCGACGCCGAAGAAGCCGGAGATCGCCGGCTGCAGGGGCTCCTTCCGGACCACCCGCAGCACGGTGATGGCCACCGCGCTGCCGATCGACGTCCAGATGCCCGCGGTCAGGCCGAAGAACGAGTTCGCCAGCACGAAGACGATCACCGGCACCGACGAGTAGATGAGGCCGGACACGCCGCCCATCTGCTCGAGCAGGGTCGGCTGCGGCTCTTCCGCGTCGGTCTTCTTCTCGCTCTGGGCGGGTTCAGTCACGATGGGTGATCAACTCACTGGGCTCTGGAGCTCGTAATAGGGGTTGTACAGCACCTTCTGGCCATCACGCTCGGCCATCCGGCCGCGCACCTTGATCGTCCGGCCAGGCTCGATGCCCGGGATCCGGCGGCGGCCGAGCCAGATTAGCGTCACGCCCTGTGTTCCGTCGAACAGCTCGGCCTCCAGCGTGGCGGCCTCGTTGGTCGGGCAGAGCTCGACGCTGCGGAGCCGGCCCATCACGGTGACCTCTTCGCCGGAGCGGCAGTCACACGCCCGCTGCGCCCCTTCGGCGCCGGACCTCATCGACATCTCGTCGGCGTCGAGATCCTCGACGTCGCTGGTCAGCTTGCGAACCAACCGGCTGAAGTAGCCGCCGTCTTTGGCGGACATAGGTACTCCTGTGCTCCGGGGCCCCCGACGTGTGCATGCGGCCCGTGCGATTTCCAGCGTAGCTGCGGTCCCCGCCAGGGAAACGCCTTTGCGCAAGGATTGCAACGTGACGTCCGCAATCAGAGTTCCCCCGGTGGTGCTGCTGCCCGGCACCGGCTCGGACGAGGTGTTCGTCCGGGCCGTCTTCGAGCGGCCCCTGCGCGCCCTCGGTGTCCCGCTCATCGCGCCACCCCCGCCCCCGGGCGCGGCGCTCGCCGACGGCTACCTGGCCACGCTGGACGCGCTGGCGGACGAACACGGCGAACTGCTCGTAGGCGGCATTTCGTTCGGCGCCCACCTGGCGGCGGAGTGGGCGGTGCGCAACCCGGGCCGTTGCGGGGGCCTGCTGGCCGCGCTCCCGGCCTGGAACGGCGCGCCGGGCCCGGCACCCGCCTCGCTGGCCGCGACGCTCACGGCCGATCTGGTGGCCGGTCAGGGCGTCGACGCGGCCCTGGCGCAGACCGAGGGCAGTCCGGACTGGCTGCGGGCGGAGCTGGACCGGGCGTGGCGGCGGCACGGCGACGGGCTGGCGGGCAGCCTGCGCGCCGCGGCCGGCCGTCCCTCCCCCACGCTCGCCGAGCTGGCGGCGCTGGCCGTCCCGGCCGGGATCGGCACGTGCACCGACGACCCGGTGCACCCGACGAAAGTCGCAGCGGAGTGGGCGGACGCACTCCCCCGCGCGGCCCTCGGCGAGACGACGCTCACGGCGCTGGGCACGGACCGCGAGTCCCTCGGCCGGGCGACCGTCCTCGCCTTCCTGAAGGCCCTGAAGACGCGCTGAAGGGCGCCCTCGACGGCGAGGACGCCCTTCGGGAGCGGGTCAGCCCTGCTGCTGCTGGGCCGCGATGTGCTCGGCCACCGCTTCGGGCAGCGTGATGGTCAGCGGGGTCCGGACCGGCATGGGCGCGTCGCCGCGGTCGACGATCGTCCGCCGGACGATCTCGCGCAGCACCTCGACCGCCGCCGCGGCCTCCGACTGGGGGCCGGCGATGACGCCGCGCAGCATCCACCGGGGCCGGTCGACACCGACGAAGCGCAGGGCGACGTCGCCGATGATGGCCGAGATCTCCAGGCCCCAGACGCCGCGGCCGATGCTGACCTTGGCGCCGTCGGACCGCAGCTGGTCGGCCAGCTCCGAGCTGACCTCCCGCCACAGCCCGCCCGAGCGCGGCGCGGCGTACGCGCTGACCGTGATCTGGCCCTGCTCGGTGACGACGTGCACGGCGCGCACGCCCCCGGCCTCCGGGTCCATCTCGACCTGGACCTGGGAACCGTCGGGCACCGGCACCTTCACCGAGCCGAGGTCGATCCGCGGGATGCCGTCGTCTTCGAAGTCGGCGACGTCGTACGGGCCGTCGGAGACGTCCGAAAGCTCCGATTCCTCGTCGTACGCCTCGTCCTCGATCGTGTCGTCGGCCTCGGGCGCGGCGTGCCGTCCGGCGGACCCGCCCTCGGTCCGCCGCTTGCGTCCGAAAATCCCCACTACTTCTCCGTTCCTTCCCCCGTGGCGGCGCTCGCGGCGAGCGCCGGTGCTCCCAGTGTGGCGTGTCCGCCCGTCGATCCGTAGCCTCCGTCGCCCCGCTCGGTCGCGTCGAGCGCGTCGACCTCGACGAACTCGGCGTGCTCGACCCGCTGCACGACCAGCTGGGCGATGCGGTCGCCGCGGGTCAGCTCCAGCGGGTGCACCGGGTCGTGGTTGATCAGGCAGACCTTGATCTCGCCGCGGTAGCCCGAGTCGATCGTGCCGGGGGTGTTCACCACCGAAAGGCCCGCCCGGGCGGCCAGTCCGGACCGCGGGTGCACGAACCCCGCGTACCCGGGCGGGAGCGCGATCGCGACGCCGGTGCCGACGACGCCGCGTTCCCCGGGTCCGAGCACGATATCCGAGGTGGTGACGAGATCGGCGCCCGCGTCGCCCGGTCGGGCGTAGGCGGGCAGCGGGACTTCCGGATCGAGCCGGGAGAGGAGTACCTGAACGCTGGACACGGGCGGCGAGATTACTCTCTACCCGTGGGTGAATCAGCGAAGACGGCCGCGAACGCCGCGGTCCGGCATTCCGAACGGCTGTACGTCCCGTGGTGGGGCTGGCCGCTGCCGGTGCTGGGGGCGGTCCTGCTCGCGGCCGAGATCGACCTCGGCTACCCGGGGATCCGGGCGTGGCTGCCGTACGTGATCGCGCTGCCGGTCGTCGTGGCGCTGCTGCTGTCACTGGGCCGGTCGAAGATCCGGATCATCGGCGGTGACGAGCCGGAGCTGTGGGTCGGCGACGCCCACCTGCCGCTGCGGTACGCCGGCGAGGTGGAGATCTTCGACAAGGAAGCCAAGCGCAAGGCCCTCGGCCGCGACGGCGACCCGGCCGCCTACGTGCTGCACCGCGGCTGGGTCGGCCCGGTCGTGAAGGTCCACCTGACCGACGCGAACGACCCGACGCCGTACTGGCTGTTCAGCACCCGGCACCCGGAAAAGGTCGCCGAGCTGCTCAAAGGCGCCTGAACACCCTCCGGACATGGAAGGGGGCCGGCCTGCCGGCCGGCCCCCTTGTCCCCAGCGCGCTTCGAGCCTCCCCCGTTCCCTCGAGGCTCTCCGCCGCGTCTGTTCGTCCCCTGTGTCCGAGAACCCCTCTGCGCGGCTCAGGCGCAGTCGCGGCAGATCAGGCGTCCGCCGTTGTCCTCGGCCAGCCGGCTGCGGTGGTGCACCAGGAAGCACACGGAGCAGGTGAACTCGTCCGCCTGCTTCGGCACCACCTTCACGGTCATGTCCTCACCGGAAAGCCCGGAGAGGTCGGCACCCGGCAGCTCGAAGTTCTCGGCGGTCGCGTCCTCGTCGACGTCGACGACGCCGGACTGGTTCTCGTTCCGCCGGGCCTTGAGCTCCTCCAACGAGTCTTCGGCCAGCTCGTCGGCTTCGCTGCGGCGCGGAGCGTCGTAGTCGGTAGCCATGTGTCCCTCACCCCTGCGATCAGCTTGTGTAGTCGTTTTCCCGGACCCCGGGATGCGCCCGTGAGTCCGCCGTGCCGCTGGTCAACGTCCCAGGGCCCTCGTTTGTGCCCGACGGCCGAAGTGACCGAGGTCTCTTCTTTTCGGGCCTCTTCCTGCGGCCGGAGCCCGGGAAGGGTAGCTCACCGCTGTCCGGGTTCTGCAACGAGTCAGACATTGCCGGGGAATCGTCACCCGACAGGGGGAACCCGCAGGTAAGACGCGTTGTCGTCCGTTCGGGTTGCGCGGAGGTGGAGAACTTCACGCGCGGCCGGTGTCCGCTTGCCCCGCGCCGCCCCGGCGTGGTGCGATCGCTGCCACGGGGATCGGTCCGGTCGGGGCCCGGTACCGCAGGACCGGCACGGGAACGACCAGGTCTTCCGGGGTCCGGGTGGCGGGGCCTCCGGGCCCGTGTGCTCCGGGGCGACCCGGGACCACGCGCGCCGGGCGCAGCGCCTAGGCTGATCGGACTCGGCGGTGGCCGGAACGCACGGTCGGTTTCGTGTTGGGGAAGGGACGGGCAGGTGGCGTCGGGGAACGGCATCGGGGACCGTGGGACGCGGCCGTATCGCAAGCACAAGCCGCTGCCCGCGCTGATCGTGATCGGCGTGCTCGCCGTGGGCGCGATCGTCGTCTGGGTGAACGCCGCCATCGGCAAGGGCGACGTCGACGAAGCCGTCAAGTGCGACCCGCCCGCGAGCCCGCCGCCGGGCGTGACCTTCAGCAGCCTGCCCCACAACGCGCTCGACGACCGCGCGCCCATCCCGCCGGACAAGGTCGCCTACCGGGTCCTCAACGCCTCGGGCAGCCGCGGCCAGGGCGGCATCACCACGACCGCGCTCAAGGAGCTCGGGTTCACCAGCGGCGCCGAGCCGGCCAACGACCCGGCGTACGAAAACCGCGAGGCCAAGTGCCGCGGCCAGATCCGCTTCGGCGAGAACGGGGTCACCGCGGCCCGGACGCTCAGCCTTGTGGTGCCGTGCGCCGAGCTGGTCCAGGACAACCGCAAGGACGCGAGCGTCGACGTGGTCACGGGCACGTTGTTCGGCGACCTCCGGCCCCGCGCCGAAGCCCGCCAGATCATCACCCAGCTCGCCGACTGGTCGAAGGCCCACCAGGGTGGCGGCGGCGACGAGCAGTCCGCGGGCGCGAAGGCCCCCGTGGTCGACCAGACCCTGCTGGCCTCGGCCCGCGACGTGGCCTGCTGACCTGCGCCGATCACCCCGCCCGCGGGGGCGCCCCCCGTTTTCCACACTACCGGACGGCACCGACAATTCCGGTCGCTCCGCAGGTGGAGCCGCTCCCGCGAAAGCCGGCCCACGTACCGGCCCGGTCAGCCCGCGTACTCGGACAGTCGGCTTGCGTACCGGAAGAGTCGGCTTACGAGTCGACCATCAACCACGCGAGCCGACCCCTCAGGCACGCAGGCCGAATCCCTAGGTACGCAGGCCGACCCCGTGGGTACGCAGGCCGACCCTTCGGGTACGTGGGGCGGCGCTGCGGGTACGTGAACCGGCCCGGTCATCGGGACTTGCTCAGACCTCTGCCGCGCCGCACTCCGCCAAGACCTTCCGGAGCGGGTCCGCGATCGACGGCGCCGCCGCGTACGTCGCGTCCGCGCCCAGCTCCGGGGCCGATCCCGGCAGCGACACCTCCGCGCCCGCCTCCGCCGCGATCAGCGCCCCCGCCGCCCAGTCCCAGCGGTTGAGGCCGTGCTCCACGTACGCGTCCAGCCAGCCCGCCGCCACCGCGCACAGGTCCAGCGACGCCGCCCCGTTGCGGCGGATGTCCCGCACCCGCCCCAAGAGCCCGGCCGCGAACTTCGACTGGCGCGTCCGCCGCGAAGGCGAGTACGCGAAACCGGTTCCGACCAGCGTCACCTCCAGACTCGAAGGCGCCGACACCGCCAGCCGCCGTCCGTCGAGGTACGCGCCCTGCCCGCGGGCCGCCGACCACACGCGGCCGCTCGCCGGCTCGACCACCGCGCCGGCTACCGAGACCCCGCCGACCTGCGCGGCCACCGACACCGCGAACCACGGCAGCCCGTACAGGAAGTTGACCGTCCCGTCGATCGGGTCGACCACCCAGGTCACGCCGTCGCCCGCGGCGCCGCCGCCTTCCTCGCCCAGCACCGGCTCCCCCGGCCGCAGCGAAGCCAGCCGCGACCGCACGAGCCGCTCCGACTCGTGGTCCACCGCGGTGACCACGTCGGTGGCGCCGGACTTGGTGCCCACGGCCACCGAACGGCCGGCCGCCATGCCCTCCCAGGCCTCGCGGACCAGGGCGGAGGCTTCCGTCGCGACCTGCACCGCGACGCTCTTCAGCAACGACTCGTCAACTCCCACGTCCGACATGTCACCACATCCGGTTAAAGTCTCCGAGGCAGGCTTCTGAATCGTGCGAGAAGGGACCACGTCCGTGGTGGAGGCGACCCGCCGAGGTTTCGGCATCGACATCGGCGGCAGCGGGATCAAGGGCGCCTTGGTCGACCTGGACAAAGGGCAGCTCATCGGCGACCGCATCCGGATCGAGACGCCGAAGCCGTCCACGCCGTCGGCGGTGGCGGACGTCGTCCACGACATCGTCACGCAGGCGGGCTGGGACGGCCCGGTCGGCGTGACGCTCCCGGCGGTCGTGAAGAAGGGCGTCGCGCACACCGCGGCGAACATCGACAAGCAGTGGATCGGCACCGACGCCGACGCGCTGTTCGCCAAGCGGCTCGGCCGCAGCGTCGACCAGATCGCGATGCTCAACGACGCCGACGCGGCGGGCATGGCCGAGATCCGCTTCGGCGACCCAGTCGCCCGCAAGGGCGTGACCGCGCTGCTCACCTTCGGCACCGGCATCGGCAGCGCGGTGTTCCAGGACGGCAAGCTCGTCCCCAACACCGAATTCGGCCACCTCGAGATCGACGGCCACGACGCCGAGAAGCGCGCGGCCGCCTCGGTCAAGGACAACGAGGGGCTCTCCTACCCCGAATGGGCCAAGCGCGTGCACCGTTATCTGACCGTGCTCGAGAACCTGATCTGGCCCGACCTGTTCATCGTCGGCGGCGGGGTCAGCAAGAAGTCGGAGAAATGGGTGCCGCTGCTGGACATCCGCACTCCGGTGCTGGTGGCGAGCCTGCAGAACAACGCCGGGATCGTCGGCGCCGCGGCCGCCGCGGCGGAGGGCATCCAGCACTGATTCGGCTCTGAGGGTGATCGCTTCGCACCGCATGCGCGTACCGTCGTTACAATGGAACACGGCCCACGGCTGCGGAGGGCAAAACCGCAGGCCGAGGCGTGATCCCCGAATGTGAGGCAGCAGTGGCACCCGTGCCGTTGCTCGTCGTGATCGACCGCTGCGAAAGGGCGTAAGTGGCAGCCGCAAGAACCGCAACCCGAGGCGGGACGAAGACCGCGACCGCAGCCGGCGAGCCGGCCGAAGAGGCAGCCACCGGGACGGCGAAGCCGGCGGCCCGCAAGACCACCACCGCCAAGAAGGCGCCGGCCAAGAAGGCACCGGCGAAGAAGGCCGTGACCAAGGGCGTCAAGACCGAAGACGGCGAGCCGGACGGTCCCGGCGAGCTCGAGGACGACGAACTGGGTGCACCCGACCTGTCGGACCTGGAAGAGGTCGAGGTCGACGTCGTCGACGAAACGGTCAACGACGAGCCGGACACCGACTCGGCCGAAGACGACGATGACGACGAGGAAGCCGACGAGGAGACCCCGGCGGCCCGCCGCCGCGGCGCCGCGGCCGACAAGTCGAAGGGCAGCTCCGACAACCCGGACTTCGTCTGGGACGAGGAGGAGTCCGAGGCGCTGCGCCAGGCGCGCAAGGACGCCGAGCTCACCGCGTCCGCCGACTCCGTGCGCGCCTACCTCAAGCAGATCGGCAAGGTCGCGCTGCTGAACGCCGAGGAGGAGGTGGAGCTGGCCAAGCGGATCGAGGCCGGGCTCTACGCCGCCGAGCGCGTGCGCACCGCCGAGGAGGAGGGCGAGAAGCTCGTCACCCAGATGCGCCGCGATCTCAAGTGGATCGTGCGTGACGGCGAGCGTGCCAAGAACCACCTGCTGGAGGCGAACCTCCGCCTGGTCGTCTCGCTGGCCAAGCGCTACACCGGCCGCGGCATGGCGTTCCTGGACCTGATCCAGGAGGGCAACCTCGGCCTGATCCGCGCGGTGGAGAAGTTCGACTACACCAAGGGCTACAAGTTCTCGACGTACGCCACGTGGTGGATCCGCCAGGCGATCACCCGCGCGATGGCCGACCAGGCGCGCACCATCCGCATCCCGGTGCACATGGTCGAGGTCATCAACAAGCTGGGCCGCATCCAGCGCGAACTGCTCCAGGACCTCGGCCGCGAGCCGACCCCGGAAGAGCTCGCGAAGGAAATGGACATCTCCCCGGAGAAGGTCCTGGAGATCCAGCAGTACGCGCGGGAGCCGATCTCGCTCGACCAGACGATCGGCGACGAGGGCGACAGCCAGCTCGGCGACTTCATCGAGGACTCCGAAGCGGTCGTCGCGGTCGACGCCGTGTCGTTCACGCTGCTGCAGGACCAGCTCCAGTCGGTGCTGCAGACGCTGTCCGAGCGCGAGGCCGGCGTGGTCCGGCTGCGCTTCGGCCTCACGGACGGCCAGCCGCGCACGCTCGACGAGATCGGCCAGGTGTACGGGGTCACCCGGGAACGCATCCGGCAGATCGAGTCGAAGACGATGTCGAAGCTGCGTCACCCGTCGCGGTCCCAGGTCCTGCGCGACTACCTGGACTGAGTCCGTTACGGCACAACGGAAAACCCCGTCACTTCGGTGGCGGGGTTTTCCGCGTTCAGGGCACGGCCAGGCCGCGCTCCCGCAGCGACTGCTCGACCCGCAGCCGTTCGATCTCGCGGTCCATCCCCTCGGGCAGCTCCCCGAGCCGGTGCGGGACGCCGACCTGGCGGCAGGCCACGGTGAGGAGTTCGTCGTACGCCTGCCGGGTGCCGAGCCGGCGCGCGGCCGGTGTCCCGGACGGGTAGCCGGCCAGCAGCCGGTGCACCCGCCGCAGGTCCGCGGCGACGCGTTCGATCGGCGGGCCTTCGGGCTGCGGCTGCGCGCGCTTCTCCCGCACCCAGCCGACCAGCTTGGGCACGCGCAGCGCGCACCAGAACAGCACCGTGGGAGCGAGACACACCACGGCGAAGAGGATCAGGTTCGCAAGGACGCCACCACTGCCGCCCATCCCCCGATGGTAAGCCCGCCAGGCCCACCCCGCGGAGCTCTTTTCGCGTGATTGACGGGGCATCACCCGTGACTGGAGGGGCATCACGCGTGATGCCCGCCCAGTCACGCGTGATGCCCCTCGGGACACGCGTGATGCCTCTTGCGTTACGGGAGTTCGGGGGTCTCCGGGGTTTCTTCGACGAGCCAGAGAACGCCGGCGGGCGGGAGCTGGAGGACCGCGGAGGCCGGCTGGCCGTGCCACGGCTCCTCCGTTGCCTCCACCGCGCCCATGTTGCCGACGCCGGAGCCGCCGTACGCCTCCGCGTCGGTGTTGACGACCTCCAGCCAGCGGCCCGCCGCCGGGAGGCCGACCCGGTAGTCGTGGTGCGGGACCCCGGCGAAGTTGGCCACGCAGGCCAGCCGCGAGCCGTCGGCGCCGATGCGCAGGAAGCTCAGCACGTTGCCGCTCGAGTCGTTCGCGTCGATCCAGCGGAAGCCGTCCGGCGAAGTGTCCTGGCTGTACAACGCCGGCGACGACCGGTACACCGTGTTCAGCGACCGCAGCAGCTCCCACACCCCGAGGTGCAGCGGCTCGTCCATGAGGTGCCAGTCGAGCGACTTCGACTCCGACCACTCCCCCGGCTGGCCGAACTCGCCGCCCATGAACAGCAGCTGCTTGCCCGGGTGCGCCCACATGAACGCCAGCAGCGACCGCAGCCCGGCCGCCTTGTTCCAGGCGTCTCCCGGCATCCGGCCCCACAGGGATCCCTTGCCGTGCACCACTTCGTCGTGCGACAGCGGCAGGACGAAGTTCTCGCTCCACGCGTACACGAGCGAGAACGTCATCTCGTTGTGGTGGTACGCGCGGTGGATCGGCTCGTGCGAAAGGTACCGGAGCGTGTCGTGCATCCAGCCCATGTTCCACTTGAAGCCGAACCCGAGCCCGCCGAGATGGGTCGGACGGGTGACGCCCGGCCAGGCCGTGGATTCCTCGGCGACCATCACGACACCCGGGTGTCGCTTGTAGACGGTCGCGTTCAGCTCCTGCAGGAACCGCACCGCGTCGAGGTTTTCCCGCCCGCCGTACTGGTTCGGCAGCCACTCCCCGTCCTTGCGGGAGTAGTCGAGGTACAGCATCGACGCGACGGCGTCCACGCGCAGGCCGTCGAGGTGGAACTCGTCGAGCCAGAACAACGCGTTGGCGACCAGGAAGTTGCGGACCTCGTTGCGGCCGAAGTCGAACACGAGCGTGCCCCAGTCGGGCTGCTCGCCGCGGCGCGGGTCCGCGTGCTCGTACAGCGGCGTGCCGTCGAAGCGGGCCAGCGCCCAGCTGTCACGCGGGAAGTGCGCCGGCACCCAGTCCACCAGCACGCCGATCCCCCGCTGGTGCAGGCGGTCGACGAAGTAGCGGAAGTCGTCCGGTGAGCCGAAGCGGGACGTCGGCGCGTAGTACGACGTCACCTGGTAGCCCCACGAGCCGCCGAACGGGTGCTCCGACACCGGCAGCAGCTCCACATGCGTGAAACCGGTTTCGACCAGGTAGTCGCCCAGCTGGTCGGCCAGCTCGCGGTAGTCGAGCCCGGGCCGCCACGAACCGAGGTGGACCTCGTAGACGCTCATCGGCGCCGCGGCCCACTGGGTCGCCTCGCGCTGGGCGACCCACTCGTCGTCTTCCCACAGGTGGGCCGACTGCGTGACGACCGACGCCGTCGCGGGCGGCTGCTCGGTGGCGAACGCCATCGGGTCGGCCTTCTCGTGCCAGTTGCCGTCGGCGCCGAGGATCCGGAACTTGTAGCAGGTGCCGGCGCCGACGCCGGGCACGAACAGCTCCCAGACCCCGGACCCGCCGAGCGAGCGCATCGGGTGCCCGCGCCCGTCCCAACCGTTGAAGTCGCCGATCACGCGGATGCCGCGCGCGTTCGGCGCCCAGACCGCGAACGACGTCCCCTCGACGACGCCGTTCGGCGTCTCGTAGGACCGGACGTGCGCGCCGAGGGCCTCCCAGAGCCGTTCGTGCCGTCCCTCGCCAATCAGGTGCAGGTCCAGCTCGCCGACCGTGGGCAGCCAGCGGTACGGGTCGTCGGCCGTCGCGGTGTGCCCGTCGTACTCGACTTCCAGCCGGTAGTCCCCCGGGTGCTCGGGGACGGCGACGGCGAACAGCGCGTCGATCACCGGTTCCATGGGGTACTTCTCGCCGCCCGCGCACAGCGTGACGGCTTTCGCGCCGGGCAGCAGGGCCCGGGCCGCGAAGCCCTTGCCCACCGCGTGCACGCCCAGCACCGAGTGCGGGTCGTGGTGGGAGCCGGCGAGCAGCCGGTCGATGTCCGCGGCCGGCGGGGCCGCGGCCGGGAGGCCTTCGGGAGCCGCGTTCACGGTGTCGTCCCTCCGCTAGTGATCCGGGCGATCGAGGCGAGCGGCACGCCCAGCCAGTCCGGCCGGTTCGCGTGCTCGTAACCCACTTCGTAGACCGCCTTGTCCAGTTCGAAGGCGCGCAGCAGCTCGCCCTGCTCGCGCGGGTCGGCCGCCACCGCGGCGTAGCCCTCGCAGAACGCCGCCCGGTTGCGCTCCGACCATTCGTGGGCGCGGTCGGCCAGCGCCGGCTCGTCCGGCTGGCCGACCAGCATCTGCTGGGCCGCGTAGTCGAACGACCTCAGCATGCCCGCCACGTCGCGCAACGGCGACCGCAGCGCGTGGCGCTCCTCGACCGGGGCCGCGGGCTCGCCCTCGAAGTCGATCAGCAGCCACCCGCCGACCGTCCGCAGCACCTGGCCGAGGTGCAGGTCACCGTGGATGTACTGCATGGTCACCGAGTCCAGCGGCAGCGCACGCAGCTTCTCGAACGCCGCCCGCAGCTTCGGGGCGTGCTCGGCCAGCTCCGGTACCCGCGCGGCGATCGTGTCGAGCCGGTCGAGCATCGCCTTCGCCGAGCGTTCCAGCTCTTCGGCGTCGACCGGCTCGGTGCCGAGGGCCTCGGCCAGGTCGGCGTGCACCTCGGCGACCGCGCGCCCGAGCCGCTCGGCCTCGCCGGCGAAGTCGCCGCCGACCTCCCCGGCGTGCAGTTCCGGCGCCGCCATCAGGTCGCGGACGCTGGTGGTGGCCATCGCCCAGCCGTCGACCGCGTCCGAGACGAACTGCTGGAGCATGCCGACCGTGGTCGGCTCGCCGTCCAGGTCGCCGGTGATCGAGCCGAGCGGGACCGCGATGTGCTTGCTGCCCACGCCCTGCAGCGCGCGGTGCAGCAGCAGGTCCTTGTTCTTGCCCGGCGTCAGCTTGCGGAACAGCTTGAGGATGTACTGCCCGCCGTAGACCAGGGACGTGTTGCTCTGCTCCGAGGTGATCGGCCGGGCCCGCAGGCCGGTTTCCAGCTCCACCCCGGGCTCGTGCTCGAAGACCAGCGAGCCCACTGTCTCTTCGCGGGCCATCAGGTCCAGCAGCACGCCGGTGACGTCCAGGTCGCCGGACGCCTCGTAGGCGTTGAGGTCGCCGACGGCGCCGATCCAGCTGCTCGAGGCGATCTCCGGCGGATGCGTCCGCCGGCCCACCAGCAGCTGGTAGGGCTCGCGCCGGTCGTCCTGGGCGACCTCGACGACCACGTGCAGCAGCTGCGGATCGCCGGACACCAGCTCGGTCACGCCGAGCGGCCGGACGCCGGTCACCGGCCGGTCCTTGCCGGCGAACCAGCGCTGCTCCGGCAGCCAGCGCTTCAGGTCCTCGGTCAGGTCGTCGACCAGCTCACGCGGGTCGGACAAGGGACTCACCTCGCTTCGCCTTCGTCTCCCGGACTCGTCAGCTGGAACCAGTAGAAGCCGTGCCCGGGCAGCGTCAGCAGGTACGACAGGTCCCCGATGCTGGGGAACCGCACGCCGCCGGTGAGCTCCACCGGCGTGCACCCGCGGTGCGCCGACAGGTCCAGCTCCACCGGCTGCGGGAACCGGGAGAGGTTGTTCACGCAGAGCACGACGTCTTCGCCGCCGTCCGGGCGCCGCCACTGGCGCTTGTAGGCCAGCACGCTCGGGTTGGACCCGCCGAGGTCGACGAACTCGCCCTCGGCGAACGCGTGGTGCTGCTTGCGCACCTCGATCATCCGCCGGGTCCAGTTGAGCAGCGAGGACGCGTTGTTCGACTGCGCCTCGACGTTCAGGCCCTGGTACCCGTACACCGGGTCCATGATCACCGGCAGGTAGATGCGGCCCGGGTCGCAGGAGGAGAACCCGGCGTTGCGGTCCGGGGTCCATTGCATGGGTGTGCGCACCGCGTCGCGGTCGCCGAGCCAGATGTTGTCTCCCATGCCGATCTCGTCACCGTAGTACAGAACGGGCGAACCGGGGAGGGACAGCAGCATCGCGGTGAACAGCTCCTGCTGGTTGCGGTCGTTGTCCAGCAGCGGGGCCAGCCTCCGGCGGATGCCGATGTTGGCCTTCATGCGCGGGTCCTTGGCGTACTCCGCGTACATGTAGTCGCGCTCTTCGTCGGTGACCATCTCGAGGGTCAGCTCGTCGTGGTTGCGCAGGAAGATGCCCCACTGCGTGCCGCTGGGGATCTCCGGGGTCTGGGTGAGGATCTCCGAGATCGGGAACCGGGACTCGCGCCGGACGGCCATGAAGATCCGCGGCATCAGCGGGAAGTGGAAGGCCATGTGGCACTCGTCGCCGCCGACGGCCGGGTCACCGAAGTACTCGACGACGTCCGAGGGCCACTGGTTGGCCTCGGCGAGCAGGATCCGGCCCGGGTACTCGTCGTCGACGACCTTGCGGCAGCGCTTGAGGAACTCGTGCGTGCGCGGCAGGTTCTCGCAGTTGGTGCCCTCCTGCTCGAACAGGTACGGCACGGCGTCCAGGCGGAACCCGTCGATGCCCAGGTCGAGCCAGAACCGCAGGACGTCGATCATCGCGTTCTGGACGTCGACGTTCTCGTAGTTCAGGTCGGGCTGGTGGGAGAAGAACCGGTGCCAGTAGAACTGGCCGCGGACCGGGTCGTAGGTCCAGTTCGAGGTCTCGGTGTCGACGAAGATGATCCGCGCGTCGGCGTAGCGGGAGTCGTCGTCGCTCCAGACGTAGTAGTCGCCGTACGGGCCGTCGGGCTCGCTGCGGGACTGCTGGAACCACGGGTGCGCGTCCGAGGTGTGGTTGAGCACCAGGTCGGTGATCACCCGGATGCCACGCCGGTGCGCCTCGTTGAGCAGGAAGACGAAGTCCTCGACGCTGCCGAACTCCGGGAGCACCGCGCGGAAGTCGCTGATGTCGTACCCGCCGTCGCGCAGCGGCGAGGCGTAGAACGGCGGCAGCCACAGGCAGTCGATACCCAGCCAGGCCAGGTAGTCGAGTCGCCCGGCCAGGCCGCGCAGGTCGCCGGTGCCGTCGCCGTTGGAGTCGGCGAACGCGCGCACCAGCACTTCGTAGAACACCGCGCCCTTGAACCACTCCGGGTTGCTCGGCGCCTGCTGCGCCGACCGGAAGTCCCCGGCTTGCGGTTCCACGAGCATGCCGTCGGCGGTCATCGCCTCGCCGGTGTGCGGCACGCCCTCCAGCCCCAACGCCGCGTCGGGCCGGGATTCATCCGCCATGTGTTCCACCTCAGTCCCTCGGATTCCTGTCCTTCCGTTCTCAGCCGGCCAGCCGTCGTCTCACCGACACGACGTGCGCGACCGCCCGCCAGGGCTCGAGCCGGACGTAGTTCGCCGGACCCCACTCCCAGGTGTCGCCGGTGACCTCGTCGTGGGCGATCAGCCGTTCGTGCGCTTCGAAACCGAGTGCGCCGGTGTCGAGCCAGAGCGTGCCCTCTTGGGGCCCGTACGGGTCGAGGGTGACGACCGTGACCACGGTGTCGCCGGTGGCCGGGTCCTGTTTGGAGTAGGCCAGCAGCGCGTCGTTGTCGATGTGGTGGAAGTGCAGGGTGCGCATCTGCTGCAACGCGGGGTGCGCTTTGCGGACGGCGTTGAGCTTCGCCAGCCACGGCTCCAGCGAACGCCCTTCGGCGAGCGCGCGTTCGAAGTCGCGCGGGCGCAGCTGGTACTTCTCGGAGTCGAGGTACTCCTCGCTGCCTTCGCGGACCGGGACGTGCTCGAACAGCTCGTAGCCGGAGTAGACGCCCCACGTCGGCGAGATCGTCGCCGCCAGCGCGGCCCGCAGCGCGAACATGCCCGGGCCGCCGCGCTGCAGCGACTCGTGGAGGATGTCCGGGGTGTTGACGAACAGGTTCGGGCGGCCTTCGTTCCAGTGTTCCCGCAGGTCGATGGCGAAGTCGATCAGTTCCTGCTTGCCGGTGCGCCAGGTGAAGTAGGTGTAGCTCTGGGTGAAGCCGAGCCGGGCCAGGCCCCACAGGCGCGCCGGGCGGGTGAACGCCTCGGCCAGGAACAGCACGTCCGGGTGGGCGTCCTTGACCGACTGGATCAGCCAGGCCCAGAAGTCCGGCGGCTTGGTGTGCGGGTTGTCGACCCGGAAGATCTTCACCCCGTGGTCGATCCAGACGGTGATCACCCGCAGCATCTCTTCGTAGACGGCCTTGGGGTCGTTGTCGAAGTTGATCGGGTAGATGTCCTGGTACTTCTTCGGCGGGTTCTCCGCGTACGCGATCGAGCCGTCCGGGCGGGTCGTGAAGAACTCCGGGTGCTTGAGCACCCACGGGTGGTCGGGCGCGGCCTGCAGCGCGAAGTCGAGCGCGACCTCCATGCCGAGCTCTTCGGCGCGGGCCACGAAGGCGTCGAAGTCGTCGAAGGTGCCCAGCTCGGGGTGGATCGAGTCGTGGCCGCCCTCGTCGGCGCCGATCGCCCACGGCGAGCCGACGTCCTCCGGCTTGGCGTCGAGGGTGTTGTTCGGGCCCTTGCGGTTCACCCGCCCGATCGGGTGAATGGGCGGCAGGTAGACGACGTCGAAGCCCATTTTCGCGACGCGGTCCAGGGCGGTCGCGGCGGTGGCGAAGGTGCCGTGCACCGGCCGGCCCTCGGCGTCGAGACCGCCGGTCGAGCGGGGGAACAGCTCGTACCAGGAGCCGTACGCGGCGCGGCGGCGGTCGACCCAGATCTTCTGCGGCTTGCCCTTGGTGATCAGTTCCCGCACCGGGAACTCGTGCATGACCTGGCGGACCTCGGGCGAGAGCGCGGGCCCGACCCGCTCGGCGAGGCTGCGCTCTTCGTCGCGCAGGGCCTTCACCGCGCCGGTGAGGAGCGCTTTCTCGCCCCGCCGGTCGGGGCGGCGGGAGACGCGCTCGATCAGGCGGGCGCCGTTCTCCAGGTCGTTGGCGAGGTCCTCGGGGCCTTGCCCGGCGGCGACCTTCACCTCGACGGCGTGCTCCCACGTCGCCCAGGGGTCGCCCCACGCGTCGACCCGGAACGTCCACAGGCCGGTGGTGTCCGGGGCGATCACCGCGGCGAACTCGTCGGGGTGGTCGGGGCCGCGCGGCACCATCCGCGTCTGGCGGGTCAGCCGGTCTTCCGGACCGCGCCACGCGACGGTCGCCGCGACGGCGTCGTGGCCCTCGCGCCAGACGGTCGCGAAGACCGGGATGTGTTCCCCCACAACGGCTTTGGCCGGATACCGGCCGCAGCTCACACTGGGGGAGACGTCGTCGATGCCGAGCCGGCCGGTCATGGGCAACGCCCTTCGATGTGTCGGTTGGACGCAGACGGCGACAGTCTGCCTGACTCGATCAAGCGCCCACGAGGCAGGGTTCTCTATCCCTGTACCCAAAACGGATCAACCGAAACACTTTCGGGGCAACGAGTTCCGGGCGCGTGTCCCGCAGGTTACGCACGCCCGCTCCCCCGGCCCCACCGCTCCGGCGCACGCCTCGCGCACTCCGGGCACTTTCACGTGAAAGTGCCCCTCCGGCGAGATACGGGTCAGTAGGGTTCGGGGTGCGGCTCTGCGGCCAGCCGCGGGGCGCGGAGCAGGAGCAGGGAGCGGGACTGGAGGGTCACGCGGCTCTTGGCTTCGAGCGTGCCCGGGTTGGCCGGGCTGCCGTCGGCGGTGCTCGTGTCGAGGGTCGGCTTGAACGTCTCGCCGTACTCGCGACCCGGCAGGATCACCTCGGCCGGGGCGTCGCCGGCGTGCAGCCACAGCAGCCACGAGTGGTCGGGCACCAGTTCGCCCTCGCGGTTGCGGGCCTGGCTGTTCGAGCCGTCGATCCACATGCCGAGCGTGTGGCGGTCCTCGAACCAGTCGCTCTCGCCGAACTCCTCGCCGTCCGGGCGGAACCAGACCAGGTCCGGCTTACCGGTCGGGGTGGTCCGGCCTTCGAAGAACTCCGGCTGCCGCAGCGCCGGGCTGTTCGCGCGCAGCCGGACGACCCGGCGGGCGAACGCGAGCATGGCCTCGGCCGCGGGGTCGTCCGGGGTCCAGTCGAACCACGACGTCTCGTCGTCGAGGCAGTACGCGTTGTTGTTGCCGCCCTGGGTCCGCCAGAACTCGTCACCCGCGGTCAGCATCGGGGTGCCGGTGGACAGCAGCAGCGTCGCGAACAGGTTGCGGGCCTGCCGGGCGCGCAGCTCCCGGATCGCCGGGTCGGCCGTGTCGCCCTCGGCGCCGTGGTTCCACGACCGGTTGTCGTTGGTGCCGTCGCGGTTGTCCTCGCCGTTGCCCTCGTTGTGCTTTTCGTTGTAGGACACCAGATCCCGCAGCGTGAAGCCGTCGTGCGCGGTGACGAAGTTGATCGACTGCCACGGCCGCCGCAGGTTGTGGTCGTACAGGTCCGACGACCCGGACAGCCGGTACGCGAGGTCGCGGACGCCGGTGGCGCCGCGCCAGAAGTCACGCACGGTGTCGCGGTAGCGGCCGTTCCACTCCGCCCACTGGGCGCCGAAGCCGCCGACGCGGTAGCCCTCGCCGGTCGCGTCCCACGGCTCGGCGATCAGCTTGCAGCGGGAGAGCACCGGGTCGGTGGTGATCGCGGTGAGCAGCGTCGACGCCGGGTCGAACGCGCCACCGCGGGGCCGCCCGAGCGTGCTGGCGAGGTCGAACCGGAACCCGTCGACCCCCATCTCCTGCGTCCAGTACCGCAGCGAGTCGGTGACCAGCCGGACCACGGTCGGCGAGCCCGCCTCCAGGGTGTTGCCGCAGCCGGTGATGTCGGCCATGTGCCCGCGGTCGGTGTGCAGGTAGTACACCGGCGCGTTCAGCCCGCGGAAGCTCAGCGTCGGCCCGTCCGGCCCGCCCTCGCAGGTGTGGTTGAACACGACGTCGAGGATCACCTCGATGCCGGCCGCGTGCAGGGCGGCCACCATCAGCCGGAACTCCTCGACCTCGTGGCCGGGTTCGCTGGCGTAGGCGGCGTGCGGGGCGAAGAAGCCCAGCGGCGAGTAGCCCCAGTAGTTGTGCCGCCCGGCCCGGATGAGCGACGGCTCGTCGAGGAACGCGTGCACCGGCAGCAGCTCGACCGAGGTGACGCCGAGCCGGGTCAGGTACTCGATCGCCACCGGGTGGGCCAGGCCGAGGTAGGTGCCCCGCAGCGCCTCCGGGATGAACGGGTGCTGCTGTGTGAAGCCCTTGACGTGCAGTTCGTAGACCACCGCCTCCTCGAACGGCACCTCCGGCTTGATCCCGGTGTCCGGGCCGCCGGGCGAGCTGACCACCGACAGCGGCACGCTGCCCAGGGAGTCCACAGTGGACATCGGGCCGCGCTCGGGGTCGCCGGTGAAGCCCTGGGCCGCGGCCAGGTCGGTGAGCCCGCCGGTGATCTGCCGGGCGTACGGGTCGACGAGCAGCTTGTGCGGGTTGCACCGCAGGCCGCGGGCCGGGTCGTACGGGCCGTGGATCCGGTAGCCGTACCGCTGCCCCGGCGTGACCCCGGGGACCAGGCCGTGCCAGACGCCGAAGGTGCGCTCGGTCAGCGCGATCCGGCGTTCCGAGCCGTCGGCGTCGATCAGGCACAGTTCGACGGCGTCCGCGACGGCGGACGTGATCGCGAACCGCACTCCCCCGGCCTCGGGGTGGGCTCCGAGGGGGAAGGGGCGGCCGGCGAGGACGTGGTCGGCGGAGGGTCGTGTGGCCATTCCTGAATCGTCCCAGATCGGAGGTGGTCCGTGCGCGCCATTACCGATGAGTTACCCGGAGGCAACCGCGGTCGGGGTGGTCGTTTCGGCGATGACGAAGGTGTCCGGCGGCAGGTGGGCGGCCCCACCGTCCACGGTGGCCTCCCCCCAGGCCAGCAGCGACCCGGTGGCCCCGAGGGGCAGCGTGACCGGGCCGGCGCCGAAGTTGACGGCCAGCCGCAGCCCGCCGCGGTGCAGCACCAGCCAGGAACCGTCGGGCGCGGCGTCGACGCGCAGGGCGGCAACCCACGGGTCGGCCAGCTCGGGCCGCTCGCGGCGCAGCCGGATCAACGCGCGGTAGAGCTCCAGCACGTCCCGGTGACCGGGACGCTCCGGCTCGGCCCAGTCGAGCCGCGAGCGCTCGACCGTGGCCGCGTCCATCGGATCCGGTACGTCGGACTCGCCCCAGCCGTGCCGGGAAAACTCGCGACGGCGGCCCGTGCGGACGGCCTCGGCCAGCTCCGGGTCCGGGAAGGATGCGAAGAACTGCCACGGCGTGCTCGCCGCCCACTCCTCCCCCATGAACACCATCGGGGTGTACGGCGAGCAGAAGAGGATCGCCGCGCCGCACGCCAGCCGGTCGCGAGGGACCGTCGCCGAAAGCCGGTCGCCGGTCGCGCGGTTGCCGATCTGGTCGTGGTTCTGCAGGTAGCCGAGGAAGCGGTGGCCGGGCACGGTCCGCGTGTCGACCGGGCGGCCGTGGGTCCGCTCCCGGAAGGACGACCAGGTGTCCGCGTGGAAGAACACCTCGCGCAGGACCCGCTCGACGGCGTCCGGCGCGGCGAAGTCGGTGTAGTACCCGGTCGTCTCGCCGGTCAGCTTGACGTGCAGGGCGTGGTGGAAGTCGTCCGACCACTGGGCGTGCAGGCCGAAGCCGCCGCGCTCACGGGGTGTGACCAGCCGCGGGTCGTTGAGGTCGGACTCGGCGATCAGCGTCAGCGGCCGGTTCAGCGCCGCCGACAGGCTGTCGACCTCGGCGGCGAGCTGTTCGAGCAGGTGCACGGCCCGCCGGTCGAGCAGCGCGTGCACGGCGTCCAGGCGCAGGGCGTCGATGTGGAAGTCGCGCAGCCAGCTCAGCGCGTTGTCGACCACGTACCGGCGGACTTCGTCGGAGCCGGCGCCGTCGAGGTTGAGGCCGGGTCCCCACTCGTTCTGCCCGGCGAAGTACGGCCCGAACTTGTCGAGGTAGGCGCCCGACGGCCCGAGGTGGTTGTAGACGACGTCGAGCACGACGGCCAAGCCCCGCGCGTGGGCCGCGTCGACGAACCGCTTGAGCCCGTCCGGCCCGCCGTAGGGCTCGTGGACCGCGCCCCAGAGGACGCCGTCGTAGCCCCAGCCCGCGGTGCCGTCGAAGGCGTTGACCGGCAGCAGCTCGAGGTGCGTGATGCCGAGCTCGACGAGGTGGTCGAGCCGGTCGATCGCCGCGTCGAAGGTGCCGCCCTCGGTGAAGGTGCCGATGTGCAGCTCGTAGAGGACGGCGCCGGGCAACTGGCGGCCGTGCCACGCGTCGTCGGTCCAGGCGAACTCACCGTGGTCGTAGACGCGCGACTCCGCGTGGACGCCGTGCGGCTGCCACCGCGATCGCGGGTCGGGCAGCGGCTTCTCGTCGTCGTCCAGGAGGAAGGCGTAGTTGACGCCGTCGGCGTCGGCGTGCCACCAGCCGCCGTCGCCTTCGGTCATCTCGTGCACGCCTTCGTCGACGCTCACCCGGACCCGGCGGGCCGAAGGGGCCCACACGCTGAACCTCATACGTCTCCTCGCACCAGCAACGCGACGGGGTAACGGTCGAACAGGGTGGCCAGGTCGCCGGTGACCTCGCGGCCGGTCAGGACGTCGGTCCACACGCCGGCGGGCAGCGGCAGGACGGTGTCGCGCCACCCGCCACCGGCCTCGAGGCCGACCGGGAGCCGGGTCACCGCCACGGCGAGGTCCGGGCTGCGCGTGTAGGCCAGGCAGTGGGCCGCGGCCGGGCCCTCGGCCCGCAGCGGCCGGTAGCCGCGGAATAGTGCCGGGTGCTCGCGCCGCAGCCGCAGCGCCTTGTGCACGACCAGCAGCTTCGCCGCGCCCGACGCGTCGATCTCCGGCAGCTCGCCGTCGGTGATCCGGGCGAGGATCTCCCGGCGGGCCACGTAGTCGACCGGGCGGCGGTTGTCCGGGTCGACCAGGGAGAAGTCCCACAGCTCGGTGCCCTGGTAGACGTCCGGGACACCGGGCGCGGTCAGCTGGACGAGCTTCTGGCCGAGCGAGTTCGCGTACCCGGGCCCCTCGATGCGCTGGACGAACGCCTCGACGTCCGCGGCCAGTTCGGCGTTGTTCACGACGTCTTCGGGCCACGCGGCGACGTCGGCCTCGAAGGCCTCGTCGTGGTCGGTCCAGCTGGTCCGGAGCTTGGCCTCCTTGGCCGCCTTGTCGAGGTAGTCCCGCAGCCGGGACGGCTCGATCGGCCAGGTCGACACGAGCGTCTGCCAGGCCAGCAGGTTCAGCGACGGCTCGTCGATCCCCCGCCGCGCGGTCCACCGCCGGAGGGCCTCGGCGAACTCGCCGGGCACCTCGGCCAGCACCGCCATCCGCGCGCGGGTGTCCTCCGAGCGCTTGGTGTCGTGCGTGGTGAGCGTGGTCATCGCCGCGGGGTAGCCGGCCTCGCGCTCGGCGGCCAGCCGGTGGAACTCCTCGACGCCGAGCCCGAACCGGTCCGGGTTGCCGCCGACCTCGTTGAGCGCGGCGAAGCGCGTGTAGCGGTAGAACGTCGTGTCCTCGGTGCCCTTGGCGACGACCATGCCGGACGTCTGCTGGAGCCGGGTGGCCAGCTCGCTCTCCGGGTTCTCGCGGACCGCGGTGTCGAGGCGCGCCAGCGCGTCGGCGAGGTCGGGCCGGGCTTCACGGGCCCCGGCGATCGCGGCCGCCCAGTGCGAAGCGCCCTCGGGCAGGTAGGAGCGGTAGACGGGGAAGGCGATCATGGTCTCGGCCACCGCCTGCCGGGCCTGCTCCGGGTCGACGTCCGGCAGCAGCGCGGCGATCCGCCGCACCTCGGCGACCAGGATGCGGTCGGTGACCAGGCGCCGGGCCTCGGCCTCGACGCGGTGGTAGCCGGTCTGCACGCCCAGCTCGTTCGCCAGCTCGGTGAAGCCCGGCTCGCCGTCCGGGTCGACGAAGACGCCGGCGATCTCGCGCAGGGCGTCGTAGCCGGTGGTGCCGTCGACCGGCCAGCTCTGCGGCAGCGGCTCGCCCGGGTGCAGGATCTTCTCGGCCACGATCCACGCGTCCGGCGCGTTCTCGCGCAGCCGCCGGAAGTAGCCGCCCGGGTCGGCCAAGCCGTCCGGGTGGTCGACGCGCAGGCCGGTGACGTCCCCGTCGGCGACCCAGCGCAGCACCTCGCCGTGCGTCTCGGCGAACACCTTCGGGTCCTCGACGCGGACCCCGGCCAGGTTCGTGATGTCGAAGAACCGGCGGTAGGTCAGTTCCGCGTTGCCGCGGCGCCACCCGATCAGGCGGTAGTGCTGGCGCTCGTGGACCTCCTGCGGCGTCCCGGTTCCCGTGCCGGGGGCGATCGGGAACCGGTGGTCGTAGTAGACCAGTTCGTCGCCTTCGACCGTCAGCTCCCCGACGGCGTCATCGTCGCCGAGGACGGGCAGCAGGAGCGGGCCGCGCTCCCAGTCGACGTCGAAGAAGGCCGCGTACTCGGAGTCGCGGCCGTGCTTCAGGACGTCCCACCACCAGCGGTTGACCTTCGGCACCTCGACCGACATGTGGTTGGGCACGATGTCGACCACCAGGCCCAGGCCGAGCTCCTTCAGCAGCGCGGACAGCTCCTGCCGCGCCGCCTCGCCGCCGAGCGCGGGCCGCGCCTGCGTCGGGTCGACGACGTCGTAGCCGTGCGTCGACCCGGGGGCCGCGTCCAGCACCGGCGACGCGTACAGCGCCCCGATGCCGAGGTCGCGCAGGTAGCCGGCGATGCCGGCCGCGTCGGCGAAGGTGAACTCCGGGCGCAGCTGCACCCGGTAGGTCGACTCCGGCACCGTCATTCGGCTTCCGTTTCCGTCCGTTGCAGCACGATCAGGGACCGGGCGGGGAGGGTGAGCCGTCCGCCGCCTTCGATGGGCTTGGTGTCGGCGGGCTCGACCTCCCCGGTCGCGGTGTCGACCACGACGGTCCAGCTCTCCCCGTAGCCGTTGCCCGGGAGCGTGGTGTCGATGTCCTCGTAGTGGGCGTTGAAGGCGAGCAGGAACGAGTTGTCCTCGACGTGCATCCCGCGCGGGTCGAGGTCGGGGATCGCCTTGCCGTTGAGGAAGACGACGACCGCCTTGCCGAAGCCGTCGTCCCAGTTCTGCTCGGTCATCTCCTCGCCGGCCGGGGTGAACCAGGCGATGTCGCCGAGCTTCGCGCCCTTGCCGACCGGGCCGCCCTGGAAGAAGCGGCGGCGGCGGAACACCGGGTGCCGGTGCCGGAACGCGCCCAGCCCGGCGGTGAACTTGACCAGGTCGGCGTTCTCCTTGGCCAGTTCCCAGTCCACCCAGGACAGTTCGGAGTCCTGGCAGTAGACGTTGTTGTTGCCTTGCTGGGTGCGGCCGAACTCGTCGCCGTGCAGGATCATCGGCACGCCCTGGGACAGCATCAGCGTGGCGAGCATGTTCCGCTGCTGCCGCGCCCGCAGGGCGAGCACCTCGGGATCGTCGGTCTCGCCCTCGACCCCGCAGTTCCACGAGCGGTTGTCGTCGGCGCCGTCGCGGCCGTCTTCGCCGTTGGCCTCGTTGTGCTTGTCGTTGTAGGACACCAGGTCCCGCAGTGTGAAGCCGTCGTGCGCGGTGACGAAGTTGATCGAGGCGAACGGGCGGCGGCCGTCGTCCTGGTAGAGGTCCGACGAGCCGGTGATCCGGCTCGCGAACTCGCCCAGCGTGGACGGCTCGCCGCGCCAGAAGTCGCGGACGGTGTCGCGGAACTGCCCGTTCCACTCCGTCCACAGCGGCGGGAAGTTGCCGACCTGGTAGCCACCGGGCCCGACGTCCCACGGCTCGGCGATCAGCTTCACCTGGCTGACGATCGGGTCCTGCTGGACCAGGTCGAAGAACGTCGACAGCCGGTCGACGTCGTAGAACTCGCGCGCCAGCGCCGAGGCGAGGTCGAACCGGAAGCCGTCGACGTGCATCTCCGTCACCCAGTAGCGCAGCGAGTCCATGATCAGCTGCAGGGTGTGCGGGTTGCGGACGTTGAGGGAGTTGCCGGTGCCGGTGTAGTCCATGTAGTACTCGGGCTCCCCCTCCACCAGCCGGTAGTAGGCCTCGTTGTCGATGCCCCGCATCGACAGCGTCGGCCCGAGGTGGTTTCCCTCGGCCGTGTGGTTGTAAACCACGTCGAGGATCACTTCGATCCCGGCTTCGTGGAACGCCTTGACCATGCCCTTGAACTCCTGGACCTGGCCGCCCTCGCCGGGCATCGCCGCGTAGGAGTCGTGGGGCGCGAAGTACCCGATCGTGTTGTAGCCCCAGTAGTTCGTCAGCCCCTTCTGGGCGAGACCGTGGTCGGTGACGAACTGGTGCACAGGCAGCAGTTCCACCGCGGTGACGCCGAGTTTCTGCAGGTGCTCGACGACGGCGGGGTGCGCGAGGCCGGCGTACGTGCCCCGCAGCTGCTCCGGCACGAACGGGTGGTTCACGGTCATGCCCTTGACGTGGGCCTCGTAGATGACCGTCTCGTTGTACGGCCGATTCGGCTGCCGGTCGTTGCCCCAGTCGAAGAACGGGTTCGCCACCAGCGAATACGGCACGCGGCCGGCGGAGTCGTCGTCATTGCGCTCGGCCGGGTTGTCGAACTGGTAGCCGAACAGCGACTCGTCCCACTTCACGCCGTGCGAGACGGCCTTCGCGTACGGGTCGATAAGCAGCTTGTTCGGGTTGCAGCGCAGGCCGCGCTTCGGGTCGTACGGGCCGTGCACGCGGAACCCGTAGCGCTGCCCGGGGCCGACGTTGAGCAGGTAGCCGTGGTGGACGAAGCCGTCGACCTCTTCGAGCGCGTAGCGCGTCTCCTTGCCCTCGGCGTCGAACAGGCACAGTTCGACGCGCTCGGCCACCTCGGAGAACAGGGCGAAGTTCGTCCCGACTCCGTCGTAGGTGGCGCCGAGCGGGTAGGGCGTTCCGGGCCAGGGCCGCACTGGGTGTCTCCTCGAGCTTGGGTCGTACCGGTGCCGTATCACCGGGGGTCGCGCGCACCGGGGTGGTCGTTACCGGGGCAGCGGCCGGGCCGCCGCCAGCGGTGCGACCGCGGCGCGGACCCCCTGCGCGGTGAAGAAGCCGTCCACGCTGACGGGCAGGCGAATCCGCCAGTTAGGGTACTGGTCGACGGTTCCGGGCAGATTCGGCTGCCGCACCTGGCCCGCGACGTCGGCCGGCGAGGTCAGCACGAGCCGTGACGCGGCCTTCGCGAGCAGGGTGTGCAGCGCGACGACCGGGTCGTCGTCCGGGATTCCTTCCCGCGCAACGAGTTCCAGCAACGCCCTGCGTTCACCGGCGGCGGCTTCCTCTTCGGCCTCGACCCCGCGGTCCAGCAGGCCCAGCTCGGCCCGGACCCGGACGTGCTCGCTCTTCAGCCAGCCCGGCACCGTCGGCAGGTCGTGCGTGGAGATGCTGGCCATCGCGTCCGGGTCCCAGCTTTCCGGTCGGGTGAACGGCTGGCCCGGCGCGTCCCAGTCGCGCTCGAACCACAGCACGGCCGAGCTGAGCATCCCCCGATCGTGCATCGTGTCGGTGACGACCTCCTCGACGGTGCCGAGGTCCTCCCCCACGACGACGGCGCCGGCCCGGTGCGCCTCGAGCGCGAGCACGCCGACCATGGCCTCGGCGTTGTAGTGGACGTACGTGCCGCGGTGCGCGGGCTCGCCCGGCGGGATCCACCACAGCCGCCACAGGCCGGCGATGTGGTCGACCCGGATGCCGTCGGCGAAGCGCAGGACGCCCCGGATGACGTCCCGGAACGGCGCGTACCCGGCCTCCGCCAGCTTGTCCGGCCGCCACGGCGGCAGGTTCCAGTCCTGCCCCTGCTGGTTGAAGGCGTCCGGCGGCGCGCCGACCCGCACGTCGGCGGCGAAGACGTCTTCGAGCGCCCACGTGTCGGCCCCACCGGGGTGCACCCCGACCGGCAGGTCGTGCACGATCCCGACGGTCATCCCCGCCTCGCGCGCGGCGGTGCGCGCCGCTTCCAGCTGAACCCGGCAGAGGTGCTGCAGCCACGCGTGGAAGGCGACGCGGTCCTCGAGCTCGTCGCGCGCCTTCGCCACCGCCGGTCCGGCCGGGTCGCGCAGGTCTTCCGGCCAGTCGCGCCAGTCACCGCCGTGCCGCTCGGCGAGGGCGCAGAAGAGGGCGAAGTCCAGCAGGTCGGCGTCCTCGGGCACCTCCTCGACCCGGTGTGGCCACAGCAGTTCGAGGGCGGCGCGCTTGGCCGTCCAGACGGCGTCGTAGTCGACCAGCTCGCCTTCGCGGTCCGGGGCCAGGGACTCGACGGCCTCCTGCGTCGCGGCGTCGGCCTGCCGGAAGGTCTCGGTGGCGGTGACGCGCAGGTAGACCGGGTTGGCGAACCGGCGGCTCGCCGGCGAGTACGGCGAGCGTTCGATCGGGTGGGCCGGGCTGATCGCCTGCACCGGGTTCACCAGCAGAACGCCGGCGTCGAGTTCGGCGGCCGACCGGGCGGCGAAGGTGGCGAGGTCGGCGTAGTCGCCGATGCCCCAGGACCCGGGTGAGTGCAGGGCGTAGAGTTGCAGCATCCAGCCCCAGGCGGGCCGCACCCGCGGCAGCTTCGCCGGCACCACGGCCAGCACGACGTCCTGGTCGGCGGTGACCACCCGGTGCCACCCGAGCGGCAGGTCCGCGGGCAGTTCCCCGTCGGCCCGCCGCCGCGTCCCGTCTTCGAGGACGACTTCGGCGTCGACACCCAGCGTCTTGCCGGTGCCTTCCCGGACGACGATGGTCGGCGGCAGGGCGGCCGGGGCTTCGCGCACGGCGGCCAGCGCCGCGGCGATGGCCTCGTCACTGGTGGCATCGACGCCGAACTGGCCGAGGACGGCGACGACGACGTCGTCGTCGACGTCGACCCAGACCCGGTCGGCGTTCTCGTACCGGGTCGCGACACCGTAGGAGTCGGCGAGCTCGTGCAGGGCGGGGATCTGTTCGGGCACGGGACCAGCATTCCGGTGCCCGGCCGTTCCCGCCATCTGCGCGGCCTACGTCACCCCGGCTCCGGCGTCTTGAATGACTCATTCCTGGCCTCCGACGCCAGGAATGAGTCATTCACTGCGTCCCCACCCGTCACCCCCGGCGCCTCCTGCCGCCGGCCAGCACCGCCACCCCCGCGAGCACCATCACCACGCTGGCCCCGACCTGCCACGACGCCGGCAGCAGGTGCAACTGGACGAACCAGCTCGGCGAGCGCGCCCCGAGCAGGCGGTTGAGCAGCCCGCCGCCGCCCTGCACGACCAGCAGGATCCCGAGCAGCTCCCTCACGGCCGCACCTCCTCCCTGCCGAACAGCTCCTGCCACACCGGCCCGGCGAACAGCCAGACCGCCGAGACGGTCCCCAGCCGCGGGAACCACTCCCACAGCGGCGCCACCCGGTCGGGCTCGCCGATCGCGAAGATCGCCGCCAGCAGCGCGACCGCGGAGAGCCCACAGGCCAGCAGGCACTTGCCCCACTCACGCCACTCGTACCGCGCCCGCTCCCGCCCCTGCCGCTTCGGCGGTGGCGGCGGCCCGCTGTGACAACCGGGGCTTCGCCCCGGGCCGGGGGCTTCGCCACCCGGACCCCCCCGAAAGCCGCCGGCAAAACGGTGGGCGAACCGCTCGTCGGCCCACCGGACCATGCTGGGCCCGAACACCACGCTGAAGCCGAGGTAGACCGCCGCGAGGCCGTGCGTGAACCCCGGCCGGCCCCCGCCGGACAGGTCGAGCACGGTCGCCACCAGCACCACGACGTCGACCAGCGGCACCATGGCCAGCAGCACCGCCGACACGCGCCGCGCGCGCAGCAGGTACCGCACCGCCAGCCCCGCCGCGATGAACACCCAGAACCCGATCTCGCCCGCCGCGATGACGGCGGCCATCGGGTTCTCCGCGAAGAACTTCCCCATCTCGTCCACCCCGCCACGCTCGCGCGCCGTCGCGGCCGGCCGCGTCGGCGAAGCGGCGGACCCGGTGTCATCACTTCGTCGGACGCGGGCCGGCGCGCGGTGTGCTGGGATGACCGGGTGCCCCTGCCCCGCCTGCGCTCGCTCCCGGTGTGGCAGCAGGACGGCCTGATCGCGCTGGCCACCTGGCTGCTCGGGTTCCTCGTCTACGCGACCGGGATCCACCGGCTCGTGGCGGCGTACGACCACGGGCCGCTGGCGGTGCGGCTGCTGGAGCTGTCCGCGTTGTGCGGGCTCGAGCTGCTGCGCCGGCGGGTGCCCCTCGCCCTCGTCCTGGCCACGGCGGTGCTCGCGGTGGACGTCGGGCTCGGCCCGTCGCTTCCGGTGCTGATCATCTACACCGACTTCCTGTACGCGGCGACGCTCTACGGCTCCCGGCGCACCAGCCGGGTGATGATCGGCCTCGCCGCGTTCACCGTGGTGGGCGTGCTCGCCGCGGTGCTGGTCTTCGCCCAGCAGTGGCGGGCGGCGGTGCTGGCCGCGGTCGGCGTGCTGCCGTTCGTCATCACGCCGGTGTGGTGGGCGGCCAACATCCGCCAGCAACGCGACGTCGCCGAAGCCGAGCGCGCCAACGCCGGGCAGCTGGCGAAGATCGCGGAGCTGGACCGGCGGGCCGCGGTCGCCGCCGAACGCGGGCGGATGGCCCGCGACCTGCACGACGTGATCGCCGGGCACCTCTCGGCCATCGCCATCCAGTCGGAGGCGGCACTGTCGCTGCCCGACCCGAAACTGGCGAAGGCGGTGCTGGAGTCGGTGCGGGAGAACAGTGTCAGCGCCCTGGAGGAGATGCGCGCGATGATCGGGCTGCTCAAGGCCGACGGCGGGGACGCGGAGACGACCGCGCCCGCCCGGCTGGCGGACCTGGCCAAGCTGGCGGAGTCGGCCAGGGCCAGCGGGCTGGAGGTGCACGTCGAGTCCACTGTGGACGCAGACGTGCCGCTGCCGGCGGCGGTCGACCTGACGGCGTACCGGATCGCGCAGGAGGCGCTGACCAACGCCGTCAAGCACGCCCCGGGCGCACGCGTCGACGTCGCCGTCCACTGCCTCGACGGCGTCCTCGCGGTCGAGGTCCGCAACGACGTCCACGGTCCGCTCCCCGCTCCCGGCGGCGGGACGGGCCTGCTGAACATGCGCGAACGCGCGGACGCGGTGGGCGGCGAGCTCACCGCGGGCCCGGCGGGCGGCGGCTGGCTGGTCCGCGCGGAACTCCCGGTGGGCACACCCGTGACAACCGGGGCTTCGACCCGGGCCGGGGGCTCCGCCACCCGGAACCCCCGGAAGCCGTTGTGACCGTCCGCGTCCTGGTCGCCGACGACCACAGCGCCGTCCGGTTCGGCCTCACCACCATCCTCGGCCACGCCGACGGCATCGAGGTCGTCGGCGAGGCCGCCGACGGCGCCGCCGCCGTCCGCCAGGCGCGGGCCCTGCGGCCGGACGTCACCCTCATGGACGTCCGGATGCCCGGCACCGACGGCATCGCCGCCACCCGGGAACTGGTGTCCGCGGGCCTGACCCAGGTGCTCGTGCTGACCACCTTCGACCTCGACGAGTACGTGCACGGCGCGCTGCGGGCCGGGGCCGCCGGCTTCCTGCTCAAATCGGTCGAAGCGCCCCGGCTGATCGAAGCGGTGAAGCTCGTCGCGGCCGGCGACGGCGTGCTCGCCCCGCAGGTCACACGGCGGCTGATCACCGCGTTCGCCGCGTCGGCCCCGGACCGGTCCACCCTTCCGCCCGGCCTCGGCGACCTCACCGACCGCGAGCGCGAGGTGCTCGGCTGCCTCGGCGAGGGCCTGTCCAACGCCCAGATCGGTGCCCGGCTGTACATCGGCGAAGCGACGGTGAAGACGCACGTCTCGCGCGTGCTCGCCAAGCTCGGCCTGCGCTCGCGGGTGCAGGCCGCGATCCTCGCCCAGGAGGCCGGCCTCGCCTCGCACGACTCCGGCGTCGATCTGCGGAACGACCCGTGACCTTCTAACTTCTCCTCATGGGTGAGCGGCGAACGCTGAACGTGGACGAGGTCCTGGAACGGCAGGACTCCGGGGAGCTCAAACGGCGGCTGCGCGGACGCGACCTGGTCGGGTTCGGCGTCGGGATCATCATCGGCACCGGCATCTTCACCTTGGCGGGGGTCGAGGCGAAGACCCACGCGGGACCCGCGGTGACGCTGTCGTTCGTGCTCGGCGCGGTCGTCGCCGGGCTCGCGGCACTGTGCTACGCCGAACTCGCCTCCAGCGTCCCGACGGCCGGAAGCGCTTACACCTACGCCTTCGCCACCCTCGGCGAGGTGTTCGCCTGGATCATCGGCTGGGACCTGCTGCTGGAGTTCGCGCTCGGCGCCGCGGTGGTGTCGCGGGGCTGGTCGGGGTACCTGGCGAACCTGCTCGGGCTGTCGCCGGAGTGGTTCGGCGAAGACGCGAAGGTCAACATCGGCGCGGTGCTCATCATCGCCGTGCTGACCGTGGTCGCCGTGCTGGGCATCAAGGAATCGGCCTGGCTGACCAACCTGCTGGTGTGCGTGAAGGTCGCGGTCTGCGTGCTGGTGCTCGGGGTCGGGCTGTTCTACGTCAAGGGCGCCAACCTGACGCCGTTCATCCCGCCGGCCAAGGCGCCCGAAGCCGGCACGACGGTGCTGGAACAGCCGGCGGTCCAGGCGGTGCTGGGGCTGGAGCAGTCGGTCTACGGCATCGCCGGGATGATCACCGCGGCGGCCGTGGTCTTCTTCGCCTACACCGGGTTCGAAGCGCTCGCGAACCTCGGCGAGGAGACGCTGAACCCGCGCAAGGACCTGCGCGTCGGCATCCTCGGCGCGCTGGGCGTGTGCGCGCTGCTCTACATCGGCGTCTCGATCGTGCTGACCGGCATGATCCCGTTCACCGACATCGACACGGGCGCGCCGCTGGCGGACGCGTTCGACCGGGTCGGCCAGCACTGGGTGGGCGCGCTGATCTCGCTCGGCGCGGTGACCGGGCTGACGTCGGTGATGATGGTCGAGCTGGTCACGATCGGGCGGATCGGGTTCGCGATGGGCCGTGACGGCCTGCTGCCGAAGGCGCTCGGCACCGCGCACCCGCGCTGGGACACCCCGCACCGGATGACCGTCGGCGGCGCGGCGCTCATCGCCGTGCTGGCCGCGTTCATCCCGATTTCCGAGCTGGCCGACATGGTGAGCATCGGCGCGCTGTCGGCGATGATCATCGTGGCCGTGGCGGTCCCGGTGCTGCGCCGCCGCCGTCCCGACCTCGACCGGCCGTTCAAGGTGCCGTTCTCCCCGGCGGTCCCGGTCGTGGCCGCGCTGGCGTGCCTGTACCTGATGCTCAACCTCAACGTGCTGACGTGGATCCGGTTCGCCGCGTGGCTGGTGATCGGCCTGGTGATCTACTTCGCCTATGGCCGCCGCCACTCGCGCTTCAGTCCCAATAGGACGGAGTGAGCCCGGCGTCCCCGGCCGCTCTCCGCACCCCGGCCGCCTGGTCGGCGTCGACGACCACGAGAACACCGAGCCCGGCCAGCGCCGCCGTCACCCATTCGACCGGCTGGTCGTGGCGGCCGTGGTCGCCGAGCGACGGATAAGTGTCCACAATGGACAGCAGGGTGCCCTCGGCGCCGATGCGGATGCCCGCCAGGAGCACGAAGTGGCCGCCGGGCGGGCGCCAGCGGGATGTCCACAGTGGCGGGACGCCGGTGTCGAGGTAGTCGAGCAGCGCGCGTTCCGGGGTGTCGTGCGCGCCGAGCTCGGCGGCGTCGATCCGGGCCAGCACCGCGACGCGCGGGACGTCCCACAAGCCGACGAGGAGGTCGAACAAGGCCTCGGTGGTCCACTCCCCGGTCACCGGCACGGCCGAGAGGGCGCCTCGCGACAGCGACCCGATCGCCGCCGCCAGCACGGAGACCCGGGTGCCGGCCGCGGCCGGGTCGTCGACGACGGGCAGCGGCAGCCGGAAGTCGCGCCGGCCCGGCTCGCCGGGCGGGCGCACGGCCGGCCCGCGGACAAAAAGGGGGGGGGGGGGGGGGGGGGGGGGGGGGGGGGGGGGGGGGGGGG
>NZ_BNAW01000046.1 GCF_014654205.1 Amycolatopsis bullii | reverse complement strand
GCCGGCGGCCCGGCCGTGGACCCCGCCCGCCGGGGCGCCCGCACGGCCGAACCCGCCGGGTCCGGCCCAGCCGTCGCCCGCGGCCGGGAAGAGCCGGCGCCGGCTGTGGGGCCTGATCGCGGCGGCGGTGGTCGTCGTGGCCGCGCTCGTCGCCGGGTTCCTCGTGTTCACCAGCTCCGGGGAGCAGGCGGAGAGCGGCCGGACACTTTCGCAGTACGACTTCAAGTTCGTCGCCCCGGAGGACTGGGTCCAGACCGACGACCGGGTCGCCGACAAGCAGGTCGTGATCCACCCGCAGGAGTCCCGGGACGGCAACGACCTCGTGGTCGCGCAGGAGTACGTCATGGACTACGACGCGACCGCGGACCCGCAGAAGCTCGTCGACGAGATCAAGCAGCGCGCGGACACCGATCCCTACCACCGCTACAGCGCGTTCAACCCGAGCCTGTCGTACGCGGGCAAGACGGTGATCGGGTACCACGAGAGCAAGAAGGACCGGCCCGATCTCCAGGTCGACTGGTACGTCGTGGCGAAGGGCCGGATCCGCGTCCACGTCGGCTGCCAGTACGCCACGGCCCCGCTGCGCGACCGGGTCGCCGCGGCGTGCGCGCAAGCCGTGCGCACGGTCGAAATCCTCAACTGAGAGGAGGGCACGCGGTGCCGTCCGAAGAATTCGAGAGCGCCGCGGCGTCCTTCAGGCGCATCGGCCAGGACGCGGTGACGCACGCGCGTCGCGTCGCCGGGAACGCGAAGGCGCGCAATCAGCGGCACCACAGCGAAAACGCCGACCTCCTGAAGCGCAGCGGACGCGGCGCGAAGTCCGGCGACCCGACCCCGGGAACGCTGCGCGCGGCCGCCGAACGGTTCCGCCGCGCCCGCGGGCTCGCGGTTCCCGATCCGGTTCCTTCGCGTTCGCAATCTCCGGCCCAAGCCCCTCGATCGGGTGACGACGAAGAAGACTTTTCCCAGATGCGAATCATGCAGCGCGATCGGTGAAACCGGCGCGGCAGGTGCTGTGCGCGTGCTAATTTCGCTGGTGGGGAACACATTTTCGGGCGATGCGCCACCGGTTCGGGGAGTTCTCCGGACCCCCGCGGCGATCGGTTCCCGCGGCGGGCGTTAACGCAAGCAACTACTTCGGGGCAAAGCACGACAAGGGGGAACCGGACGTGGCAGTGTCTGCGTCGTAGGGCCGTACGAACGAACAAGCTTGGTACGGACAACACACCACCACTCTTATGAAGGGGGTACCGGTATGAGCGCCGGACAGGGATTCCAAGGGACAGTCGCCCAGTTCACCGAGGCCGAAGGCCGCGTGACCGAGGTTCGGGCCCAGATGGACCAGAACCTTTCGACGCTGCGCGACCGCATCGAGGCCACCCGCGCCGGCTGGCAGGGTGAAGCGCAGAAGGCCTTCGACCACGTGATGCTCCGCTTCGACGACGACGCCCGCGGCATGGCGCAGGCCCTGCAGCGCATCGGTGAGCTGCTCAAGGAAGCCGGCTCCAAGTACGAGCGTTCCGAGCAGCAGCAGCAGGAGATCCTCGGCGCCGTGAACCGCGGCTTCGACGCCCTCGGCTGAGCACCTTCCGAATCCTTTCTTCCCACCACCCAGCATCTTCAGCTCAAAAGGAGTAAGCCATGCCTGATGGCGCCGGCATTGTCGTCAATTACGCCACCATCCGCCAGGCCGCGGACGACTGCACGCAGACGGGCGGCGAGCTGCAGTCCGCCTTCGACCGCCTCAAGGACGACCTGCGTCCGCTGACCACCACCTGGACCGGTTCGGCGAAGGAGCAGTACGACGCCGCCCAGCGCACCTGGGACCAGAAGTTCGAGGACCTGAAGCAGGTTCTGGCGCAGATCGCCGCCGCCCTGCCGCAGATCGCCGACGGTTACCAGTCCACGGACAACGCCGTCGAAGGCCTGTTCTGAGCCGGTAGCCCCGGAAACCACGGCGGGCCCGCACTCCGGTGCGGGGCCCGCCGTTTTCTGTTGCCGGGCAGCAGAAAAAACTCAGTGCCAACCGAGGCTTCGCCTCGGGCCGGGGGCTTCGCCACCCGGACCCCCGAACAGCGGTCAGTGCGGGGCGCCGACCTCGTACTCGGGCCGGTCGTTGAGCACCCGCACGGTCACCTTCTTCTGCTGCCCGCCGATGGTCACCGTGCAGTCGAACGTCGTGCCGTTCTGCGCGGCTTCGTTCGCCGGGCACTGCGCGTTCTTCACGTCCGGCTCGCCGTAGCTCTCGTTGAGGACCTTGACCACACCGTCCTGAAGGGACTGTTGCTCCAGGACGTCCCCGCGGAACGCCCCCAGCAGCCACGCGGCACCGCCGCCGACCGCGAGCACCAGGACCGCGGCGAGGCCGATCAGCACCGGCTTCTTCGACTTCGGCTTCTTCGCCGGCTCAGCCGGGAACGCGCCCAGACCGCCGTACTGCGCCGGCTGGAACCCGCCGCCGTACTGCGGCTGCCCGTGGCCCGGCGTCGGCGTCGGCTGCTGCGCCGGCTGGGACGGCGGCTGCCACGGCCCGCTCTGCTGCCCCGGCTGCCACGGCCCGGAGAACGAGCCCGACGGCTGCCCCGGCTGCCACTGGCCGGTGTAGGACCCCGACACCGCGCCCGGGTCGGCGTGCTGCTGCCACTGCCCGGAGTGCGGGCCGGTCGCCTGCTGCTCGGGCTGCCACGCGCCGGGCTGCGGTGCGGCACCGGACGCGGGCGGCTGCCACCACTGCTGCGGCCGCTGCGGATCGGGTGGCTGGGACGGTGGGGTCATCGGAGATCACCTCGGGTCGTGGTCACGCCTCAGCTGCCCTGCGCTTCGCCGAGCCGGCGGTAGAAGTCGTCCATCGCCGCCCGGTCGGGCAGCACCGTGATCTGGCTCGCGTCCGGCAGCTTCGGCATGTCCTGCTGGCTCGCCTTGCCGGTGAACCGGAACTCGTACTTGAGCTCGAGCTGGTGGCCGTCGCCGGCGAACTTGGCCTCCATCACGAAGGAGACCAGGCTGCCGTCGGGGTTCAGCGTGATCGTGGCCGGGACCGCGGCCTTCTTCAGCTCGGGCCCGATCTTGCTCGTCAGGCTCGGCGGCAGGATCTCGACCTTCTTGTCGACGAAGATCCCGAACGGCACGTTCACCGTCAGCGCGGTCTTGCCGTCGCCGAGGCTCTTCGCGCCGCGGACCGCGCGCTTGTCGGCCTCGTACGCCGCCACGGTCGAGTCTGCCATCCGGCACGGCGTGAGCACCCCGCCCCAGACGCACGGGAGGACCAGGCCACCCTCCGGCTTCGGCATCGAAACCCACGCCGTCGGCGAGACGCCCTTCTGCACGTAGACCGGGCCGAGGTAGGTGTACTCGACCGGGCCGTCCGCGGGCGTGTACGTGTCGATGATCTCATCCGGGTTCTTCTGCGACCGGTGCCGCACCGCCCGGCTCTCCGGGTTGCCGGCCCGCGCCGACGTCACGGTGCTGTGGATCCACTTGTCGTCGAACTTGAAGTAGGCGTCCAGCGAGTTGGTGACGTCGCGCGAGTCGGTGATGGCGTCCGAGAGCTTGCCGATCACCTGCTCGAACTTGGCGCCGACGTAGTCCGCCGCGTCGTCGCCCTTCGGCAGCGCGGTGCCCGCCTTCGCCGTGCCGCAGGCGCTGACCAGGGCCAGTACGGCGCCCAGGACGAAGATCGCCGTCGGTCGTTTGCTCATGCCGTCCCCTGCTCAGCCGTGTCGCCCGGATGGCCCCATCCTCGCGTGTCGCGGTGGCGCGTGCAGGCGCTTCGGCGGGAAAAATCCGGTAGAGTCCCCGCTGCGCCCGGGCCGTTCGGAGCCTAGTATGGGCGCTTCCACCACCCCCGATGCGCGGGTGCGGTGACCGTGGGGGTATCTTCATATGTCGTTGTGCGCTGCGGCGCGTAAGCGCTAGGCCCGCACAGAACCCACACGCAATGTTGACGACGAGGTAGACCCTTGCCCACGTACAGCCCCAAGCCCGGCGACGTCACTCGTGCCTGGCACGTGATCGACGCCGAGGATGTCGTGCTCGGACGGCTGGCGACCGAGGTCGCCACGCTGCTGCGCGGCAAGCACAAGCCGACCTACGCCCCGCACGTGGACACCGGTGACTTCGTCATCATCGTCAACGCCGAGAAGGTCGCGCTCACCGGTAACAAGCGCGAGCAGAAGTTCGCCTACCGGCACAGCGGTTACCCGGGCGGTCTGCGGAAGCGCTCGTTCGGCGAGCTGCTGGACACCAAGCCCGAGCACCTTGTCGAGAAGGTCGTCAAGGGCATGCTGCCGAAGAACAAGCTCGGCCGCGCCCAGGCGAAGAAGCTGAAGGTGTACGCCGGCCCGCAGCACCCGCACGCCGCGCAGCAGCCGCAGGCGCGCGAGATCACCAAGATCGCGCAGGTCGCGCAGTGAGTGAGGAACAGTCTGTGACCAGCACCGAGACCGAGACCCCCGAGGTCGTCGAGGCCGCTGAAGTGTCCGAGGCGACCGAGACCGGCGCCGTCGCGACCAGCGAGAGCCCCGCCGCGCCGCGTCCGTCGCGTGCCGCCGGCGGCAACGCGCAGACCGTCGGCCGCCGCAAGGAAGCCGTCGTCCGCGTGCGGGTCGTCCCGGGCACCGGTGTGTTCAAGCTCAACGGCCGCACCCTCGAGGACTACTTCCCGAACAAGGTGCACCAGCAGCTCATCCGCGAGCCGCTGGTCACGGTCGAGAAGCCGGACTCCTTCGACATCTTCGCCAACCTCCACGGCGGCGGCGTCTCCGGCCAGGCCGGTGCGCTGCGCCTGGCGATCGCCCGTGCGCTCGTCGAGGTCGACGCCGACGACCGCCCGGCCCTCAAGAAGGCCGGCTTCCTGACCCGTGACGCGCGCGCCACGGAGCGGAAGAAGTACGGCCTCAAGAAGGCCCGCAAGGCCCCGCAGTACAGCAAGCGCTGATCGCGCCCAGGCGCGAACCACCGGAGCGCCCATCCGTCCATCGGATGGGCGCTCCGTTGTTTTCAGGATCGGGCGTTTTCGGGATCCGGCGTTTCGTCTCCGCGGTCCGGAGCGACACTCGGGGTGGGGGAGAGCGCTCCGTCAGGGTCGCTAGGTTGTCGTGGTCATTCCACAAGGAGGTCGATCGATGGCTCGCCTGTTCGGTACCGACGGGGTACGTGGCCTGGCCAACGCCGAGCTGACGCCGGAGCTGGCACTGGCGCTGGCGGCCAGCGCCGCCCGCGTGCTCGCCGCGCACGACCGCTCGCACCGGCCGGTCGCGGTCGTCGGCCGTGACCCGCGCGCCAGCGGCGAGATGCTCGAAGCCGCGGTCGTCGCCGGCCTCACCTCCGCAGGAGCCGACGTCCTGCGCGTCGGCGTCCTGCCGACGCCGGCCGTCGCCTACCTGGTCGGCTCGCTCGAAGCCGACCTGGGCGTGATGATCTCCGCGTCGCACAACCCGATGCCCGACAACGGCATCAAGCTCTTCGCCGCGGGCGGGCACAAGCTCCCCGACGGCATCGAGGACGAGATCGAAGCCGGCCTCGCGGACGGCAAGGTCCGCCCGACCGGGGCCGGTGTGGGCCGTGTCACCGACGTCGAGGACGCCCTCGACCGCTACGCCACCCACCTGGTCGACGCGACGCCGCACCCGCTGGCCGGGCTGAAGGTCGTCGTCGACTGCGCGAACGGGGCGTCGTCGGCCGCCGCGCCCGAGATCTACCGCCGGGCGGGCGCCGAGGTCGTCGCGCTGTTCGCCGAGCCGGACGGCGTCAACATCAACGAGCACTGCGGCTCGAACCACCCGGAGAAGCTGCGCGAGGCCGTCGTCGAGCACGGCGCGGACCTCGGCATCGCCCACGACGGCGACGCCGACCGCTGCGTGGCCGTCGACTCCGCGGGCGAGCTGGTGGACGGCGACCAGATCATGGCGGTCCTGGCGCTGGCGCTGGCCGAGAACGGCGAGCTGACCAAGGACACGCTGGTCGCGACCGTGATGAGCAACCTCGGCCTGCACCTGGCCATGAAGGCCCACAACATCACCGTCGTGACGACCGCGGTCGGCGACCGGTACGTCCTCGAGGAGCTGCGCGCGAGCGGCTTCGCCCTCGGCGGCGAGCAGTCCGGCCACGTCGTGCTGCCGGCCCACGCCACCACCGGTGACGGCCTGCTGACCGCGCTCCGCCTGATGAGCCGCATGGCCGAGACGGGCAAGTCCCTCGCCGACCTGGCGGCCGTGATGAACCGGCTGCCGCAGGTCCTGGTGAACGTCCCGGTCGCGGACAAGACGGCGGTCGCCCGGTCCGCCGAGGTCCGCGACGCGGTCGGTGCGGTCGAGGCCGAGCTGGGCGAGGAGGGCCGGGTGCTGCTGCGCCCGTCCGGCACCGAGCAGCTGGTCCGCGTGATGGTCGAGGCCACGGCCCAGTCCACGGCCCAGGCCGCGGCCGACCGCCTGGCCGGCGTCGTCTCAGCCGTCTCCTGACCCCCTCGTGAGTGGGAAACAGTGTTCTAACCCTGTTTCTCACTCACGACCACGTGCGCCGAGGCCAAGCCGTGGAAGATCGGGTGGTTCTTCCAGCGGACTTCGCCCACCCGGCAGCCGCCGCCGAGGACCTCGGCGAGGGCGGTGAGGGCGATCTCGCCCTCGGCCACCGCCACCCCGGAGCCCGGGCACGCGTGCCGGCCGAGGCCGAACGGCAGGCCGTCGGTCAGCGAGATCGCCACCGGGCCGTGCGGGCCGAAGCGCAGGACGTACCGGGCCGGGCAGATCGCCGTCACCAGTTCCCGCACGGTCCGCGGCCCCGAAGTCGCGAGCTCGAGACCCGCGCACGCCAGGAAGTTCAGCGAGTTCTCGTAGGCGGCGTGCGCCAGCACCACGGCGTTGATCATCAGCTCGTCCTCGTCGAGCCGCCCGGCCGCGTGGGCCTCCCGCAGCGCCGTCAGCCCGCCCGGCCCGGCCGGGGTCCGGCTCAGCTGCACGGCGAGCCGGAACGCCGCCGCCTGGCCGGCCCGGTCCCCACCGCCGAGGACGTCGAGGTTCGCCGTCGCCGCCTCCAGGCGGTCCAGGAAGCCGTCGTCCAGGTCGACCCCGAGCACCGCCGACGTCACCACCCCGGCCACCGGCCGCGCGAAGTCGTGCACGAGGTCGAACGACGTCCCCAGCCCCGCCACCACGTCCTCGATCGATGTGCGCACGGAAGCCGGGACCGGCTCCAGCCCGGCGATGATCTCCCGCAGCACCGCGCGCACGCGGGTGTGCTCGTCGCCGTCCCGCAGCAGCACGCTGGGCGAGCCGCCGCCCGGATCCGACGTCAGCGCGGGTGACCGCAGGGCACGGGCGCACGCGTCGCGGCCGGAGACGACGCCGATGCCGTGCCGTTCGAACTCGTCCATCGCTTCGACACGGTAGGGCAGGATGGGGCCGTGCCGCCCGCAGAAGTCCCGGACGACGTCCTGGCCACGCCGTTCACGGACCACCTGCTCCGCAACGCGCGCGAAGACCGCCCCGCGTTCACCTGCCGCACCTTCCCCGGGCCTGCCGACCACACGCTGACCTGGCCGCAGGTGCTCGCCCGCGTCCGCGGGGTCGCCCGCGAGCTGCGGCGCGTGACCCGGCCGGGTGACCGGGTGGCGATCGTCGCCCGGCAGGACCTCGGATACGTCACCGGCTTCCTCGGGACGCTCTACGCGGGGCGCGTCGCGGTGCCGTTGTCCGTCCCGACCGGCCGCACCGGCCGCGCCCGGGTCGAGTCGGCCTTCGCGGACGCCGCTCCGGCGGCCTGCCTGACCTCGAAGGACCTGCTCGACAAGGTCCCGCCGGTCACCGCGCTCGCCGTCGAGGACATCGAGCCCGGCGACGCCGAACCGCCCGCCCCGGTGGCGATGACCGATCCCGCGTACCTGCAGTACACGTCCGGCTCGACGCGCCGCCCGGCCGGCGCGGTGATTTCGCACCGCGCGCTGGTGGCCGCGTGCTGGCAGACCACGCGGTGCTACCACGCCGGCGCGTCGACCCCGCTGGCCGGCTGGGTGCCGTTCTTCCACGACATGGGCCTGGTCCTGCTGATCGGCACACCCGTCTTCCTCGGCTCGCGGTCGGTCTTCTTCACGCCGATGGAGTTCGTGCGCGACCCGCTGCGCTGGATCCGGCTGCTGGCCGAGCTCCCGGGCGTCGTCACCGCGGCGCCCAACTTCGCCTTCGACCTGGCCGCCGAGGCGGCGGGGGACCTCGAAGCCGTCGACCTCTCGCAGGTGAACTCGCTGCTCAACGGCAGTGAGCCGGTCCGCGCGGCCACCGTCGAGGCCTTCGAGCGGGCCTTCGCCCCCTTCGGGCTGCCCCGCGCCGCGCACAAGCCGTGTTACGGCCTGGCCGAGGCCACGGTGTTCGTCACGAGCGCGGGCGATGAGGGGCCCACGATCACGGCGTTCGACGGCGAGCCGCGGGTTTCGGTGGGGCGGCCGTATGGGCAGCGGGTCCGCATTGTCGACAAAGAGATCCAGGTGTCCGGGCCCAACGTCGCCGACGGGTACTGGGGCCGGGACGACGTGCTCGCCCCCGGCGGCTGGCTGCGGACCGGCGACCTCGGCTTCGTCCACGACGGCGAGCTCTACGTCACCGGGCGGCTCAAGGACCTGATCATCGTCGACGGCCGCAACCACCACCCGCAGGACATCGAGGCCACTGTGGAAGCCGCGCACCCGGGCATCCGGCGGGTCGCCGCGTTCGCCGTCCGGGACGGCCACGGCGAAGGCGTCGCGGTCGTGGCCGGGTGCGTCACGCGGGACGAGTCGGTCGAGACGGCCGTGCGGCGGGCCGTCTCGGCGGCCCACGACCTCCCGCTGCGCGCCCTGTGGCTGGTGCGGCCGGGCGAGGTGCCGCGTACGTCCAGTGGCAAGGTGTCCCGCGCCGCCGCCCGCGAGCGCTGGTGGGGCGAGAATGAGCGACATGGCTGACCCGGGCACCTACGTCGACGAAATCCGGCGGATCATCAGCTTCGCGCTGGAGATCCCGCCGGAGCGGCTCGCCGACACGACGCCGTTCGACGACCTCGGCATGACGTCCCGGCAGCGGATCCAGCTGCTGTCGCGGGTCGAGGTGACCTACGGCGTCTCGGTCGACATCGACGAGCTCGACCGGCTGGTGGACATCCGCGGCGTCGCCGAGGTGATCTCCGAGGCGGTCGCGGCGCAGCGCTCCGGCGGGTAGGTCCCGCGCGGGTGCACTTCGCGGAAGCCCAGGTGAGCCGCCCGGCCGGACGCTAGACTTCGTGTGCATCTGCGACGGCACCGATCGGTGTCCGGGCGCGTCACAGTCCCGGAACGACTGGGGACCTGTGGGATCGAAGGGGGCAGCGACCATGCCGAACGGCTACGAAGCGAGTTCGGAGGCGATGACGCGGGCGCAGATCCGCCTGGCGGACGTCGCCGACGACCCGGCGAACGAAGCGAAGAAGGTCGCGCCGACCGAAATCATCGCGGGCGACTTCGGCCGCGTGCACCAGGAGAGCTTCGGCAAGTACAAGGCCGGGATGGACGAAATCGGCGCGGGCATGACCGGTCTGTCGAACGCCCTGCTGAACCTGGGCAGCGGAATCGGCTCCGCGGGTGCCAAGTACACCACGCAGGAAGCGAACGCCGGCGCGACGGCGAACCAGGCCGGGGGTAACCGCTGATGGCCGAATGGGCTGAGATCAAGAAGGTCCTCGACGACCCGAACGTCTCCATGGAAGCAAAAACCAAGCTCATGGAGGAGTACAGCGAGGACACCTTCAACTTCAGCGATGAAGAAGAAGAGTATGCGAAGAAGTACATCGAGGGGTACTCCGACGACTTCTGGGGCAACGACTGGCTGCCGGGCTCGTCCGCGGACGTCGACGAGGCGCTGAAGGAAGCGCAGCAGGAAGCCGCGGCCAAGAACCAGGAGCACCAGCGCCAGACCGCCGAGCGCGACCAGGCGAAGAAGAACCTCGACGGAATCGGCGCGCCGTCGCTGGGGGCCGGCGCGAAGAGTTCCGACGAACAGCTCGACCAGGGCAACGTCGCGGTCGACCTGCTCGCGAAGTGGACCGACGAGGTCTGGAACCAGATCAAGGGCGGCGAGGGCGAGAAGAAGAACTCCCAGACGGAGCTCAAGGACAAGTTCCACGAGAACCGCGGGATCCAGTACCAGAAGTTCCTGGCCGACGCCGACGACCTGAGCAAGGCCCACAAGGTCGTCGAGGACGCGCTGACGAAGAGCGACACCGAGCTCCAGATCCTTTTCGACGCGTGGAAGGGCAAGGGCGCCAACGCGGCGGAGATCAAGTACGACGAGACGATCAAGCCGCACGCCAAGGAGCTGTCGCAGCAGATCGACGGCGCGGCCAAGCTGATCCCGCAGACCGTGACGCAGGTTTTCACCGCGGTCAAGAAGAAGGTCGACGAGGTCCTGCAGCTGCACCGCCCGGTGATCGCCGAGGCCGACATCCCGATGGCCAAGGACGTCCTCAAGGTCGCCAACGGCGAGACCGACGAGTTCGACGACTTCATGAAGGTCGCCGGCTGGGTCGACGCGGTCAACGCCAAGCACGGCAACAACTCGAACCTGGCCGAGCGGCTGCAGAACGACGACTGCGGCTTCAACGACGAGAACAAGGAATACGGCCGCAACGTCTGCCGGTACTGGCGCGACGGCGCGTTCTCGACCGAGTACAAGAGCCTGATCGCGGCGTTCGACGGGTCCTGCAAGGCGGCCAAGCAGACCATCGACCAGCAGTTCGGCGCGCTGGCCCGGTACATGGACGGCTACCGCAACCAGCTGACCGAGGCCAAGAACGAAGGCGGCGGGGACAAGACCGGGACCACCGGCAACACGGGGAACACCGGCAATACCGGGAACACGGGCAACACCGGGAGCACCGGTACCGGCAGCACCGGGAGCACGGGCAGCACAGGCAGCGGGTCCACGACGCCGTCGGCGGTCGAGCCCCCGAAGGCCGAAGAGCCCCCGAAGCCCGAAGAGGGCAAGAACCCGATCACCGGCAAGCCCCTGGAGGTCGACCCGTCGACCGGCGAGCCGTACCCGATCGACCCGAAGACCGGCGAAGCCATCAAGGACACCGACGACACGGACACGGTGTCGGTCAAGAAGGGCGACAACACGATCTCGATGTCCGAGCCCGACAAGGAGGGCAAGCAGGACATCTCCGTGGACGACGGCCACGGCAACAAGAAGGACTACCACCTCGACTGGGGCGACGACGACAAGGCCGAGGCCGGCAAGGACGCCGCGGGCAAGGACGGCGCCGCCGCGGACAAGGCGTCCTTCGGGCCGCAGGGCAGCCAGCAGGCGGTCAAGGAGGGCCAGCCCTCGGCCGACGGCTCCTACAAGCCGGGCCCGGACGGCAAGATCCACATCCAGGACGGCAACCTCAAGATCACCGCGGAGCGGCCGGAGGGCCCGGACGGCCCGACGATCGTGACGGTCGACGACGGCAAGGGCGAGCCGACCACCTACACCCTGGACGAGAAGGACGGGCCCAAGGCCGGGGACCTCAAGGCGGACGACCTCAAGGCGGACGTCAAGCCGGTGGGCGCGGACATCCCGCACGACGCGAACGCCGAGTCCCCGCTGACGAGGGACCCCGCGCCGGCCAACCCGGATCCGGGCTTCACGCGCAGCGAAGCGGCCTCGGGCGGCGGCGGGTTCACCACACCCGGCGGTTTCGAGGGTGACCTCGGCGGCGGCAGCAGCGTCGGGGCCGAGCCCGCGGTGGCGACGGCCGACGCCGGTGCCGGTTCGGCTGGGGACGCGACCACGACGGCCGGCGCGAGCGACTTCGGTTCGGCCATCACCGGCGGCGCGACGCCGGACTTCGCCGGCGCCGTCTCGCTGGACCCGGGTGCCCAGACCGGCAGCGACGCTTCGCTGCCGATGTCCGACGGCGGCGGCGGGCTCGGCGCGACCCCGGTCGACCCGGGCGCGCACCAGGCCGCGGCGAGTTCGTCGAGCATGAGCGGCATGTCCGGGATGGGCGGCATGGGCATGATGGGCGGCATGGGCGGGGCGCCCGGCGGTGGCGGCGGCGACCAGCAGCGCGGGGCCAGCCAGTACCGCATCGAGGGCGGCGTGTTCGAGACGAGCGGCGCGAAGGGCCGCATCAGCGGCTCGCTCGACGACGAGGGTGACCGTTCGATCCGGTACGACCGGTGACGAGGGCCGAGGAGGGCCGATGAGTGAGCTAGCGAACGAATCATTCAACACAGCGCTCGCCGCTCAGGCCGAGCCGAGCGTCAGCGAGGCCGGCGCATGAGTGAGCTTGCGAACGAATCATTCAACACAGCGCTCGCCGCTCAGGCCGAGCCGAGCGTCAGCGAGGCCGGCGCATGAGCAGCGCCGAAGACCGGTATCGCGCGGCGATTTCGACGATGGAAGCGGCGGCGCGGGAGCAGGACGAGCAGCGCGGGCTGCGCGAACGCCGGCTCGCCGAGGCCCAGCAGCAGGTCCGCGAGGGCATGCGGCAGGAGCTGGCCGCCGCGCAGAAGTACGCCGAGCACATGGACGAGCTCACCAAGCGCAAGCAGAGCGCGGGCGGCTGGGCGACGGAGAAGACGCTGGCCGACAAGTCCCGCGAGTCGCTGATGGAGTTCGGCGTCCACGACGAAGAGGCGGACACCGGCTACACGAACTACCCGACGCCGAGCTACGGAACCCCGGCCGCGACGGTCCCGCCGCGTCCGGAACCGGCCCCGGAACCGCCGCCGGCGCCCGAGCCGCAGCGGCGTGGGCGGCACGCGCGTCAGCCTGACGACGAGGACGACTTCTCCAGCACGAGCTGGCTGGTCTGATCCGGGGGCCCGCCTGCGTCAGTGGGCGGGCTCCTCTTCGCGCTCGATGGGGGCGCGCTTGACGTCCGCCTCGAGCAGCGGCCGGTACTTGTCGGTGCCGGTGAGGTGGGTCAAGAAGAACGCCGTGAACAGCGCGCGGGTGAGCTGCTGGGTCTTGCGGTGCGGCTTGCCGTGCAGGAACAGCTGGGACCAGTGCCTGCCCTCGGTGACGCCCAGGTGGGACGCCTTGCCGAGGAACCGCAGCTGGACGTCGTCACCGCCCCAGGCGCCGGCGATCGCTTCGGCGTGCGCGACGGCGGGGGCGACCAGGTCGTCCTCGGCGGCGAGGTGCAGGCCGGGAACGGTGATCGCCTTCGCCGACTCGGTGGCCGACGGGAGCGTCTGGGCCGCGGTGATCGTGGCGACGGCCTTGATCCGCGGGTTGTCGGCTTGGGCGTCCTGCGCCGCGGCCAGGACGGCGGAGCCGCCGCCGCTCGAGTGGCCGGCGAGACCGAGCTTGGCCGGGTCGACGCTGATGCCGTCCGGACCGAGCCGCACGGTGGTGACGACGTCGAGGGTGGTCAGCAGATCGGCGGCGAGCAGCCGGTGCGACGGCAGCGGCCCCCGCTGGGTGGCCGGCGCGGCGGCGACGATGCCCCAGCTGGCGAGGTGGCGCAGCAGCTCCCGGTAGCGATCGGGCGGCTGCAGCCACCCGTGCCCGAAGGCCACGGCCGGCAACCCGAGCCCGGCGCGCGGCGTGAACACCACGCCGGGCAGCCCGACCAGGGCGAGGTTGCCCCGCAGGACCTCGTGCGGACCCGGGTGCGTCAACTCCGCGAGCAGCTGCTTGGGCTTGCTGGCCATGGTCGGAACCCTACTGTGCGAGCCCACCCACGGCTCGCCCGCCGCCCCGGCGCGCCGCAACGGTCGGCTTGCGTACCTGGGCGGTCGGCCTGCGCACCCGGGCGGTCGGCGTGCGTACCGGGGCGGTCGGCCTGCGTACCTGGGCGGTCGGTTTGCCCAGCTGCACAGTCGGCCCGCGGGGGCGCCCCCCGTTTTCCACTTTACCGGCCGGCACCGACGGTTCCGGTCGTCCGAGCGACCCGGGGCGACCTGCCGGGGTCTATTGGTTCGAACCATGTCGGAGGGATTCCCGCAGGTCGGCGGAGGATCTCGGACCCCGTCAGCCCGCTGAATGTCCCTCGTTAGGCTGGTGAGCGTGTGTGGAATCGTGGGATATGTCGGGCACCGCCCGGCTCTGGACGTCGTCCTCGGCGGGCTCCGGCGCATGGAGTACCGCGGTTACGACTCCGCCGGTGTCGCGGTCCTCGACGGCGGCGGTGCGCTGACCGTCGAGCGCAAGGCGGGCCGGCTGGCGAACCTGGAAGCCCGGCTCGACGAGGTCGGCCGCGAGCACTTCGGCGGCACCGCCGGCATGGGGCACACCCGCTGGGCCACCCACGGCGCCCCGGTCGACCGCAACTCCCACCCGCACCGGGACGCCTCGCAGCGCGTCGCCGTCGTGCACAACGGGATCATCGAGAACTTCGCCGCCCTCCGCGCCGAGCTGGAGGCCGACGGCGTCGAGATGGCCAGCGACACCGACACCGAAACCGCCGCCCACCTGGTGGCCCGCGCGTACACCGAAGGCGACACCAAGGGCGACCTCACGGCCAGCGTCGCCGCCGTCTGCCGCCGGCTCGAAGGCGCGTTCACCCTGGTCGTGACGCACGCCGACCACCCGGACACGATCGTGGCCGCCCGCCGGTCGTCGCCGCTGGTCGTCGGGGTCGGGGACGGCGAGCACTTCGTCGCCTCCGATGTCGCCGCCTTCATCGAGCACACCCGCGAGGCCGTCGAGCTCGGGCAGGACCAGCTCGTCGTCATCACCCGCGAGGGCTACGAGGTCCTGGACTTCCACGGCGACGCCGCCCAAGCGAAGCCGTTCACCGTCGACTGGGACCTCTCCGCCGCCGAAAAGGGCGGCCACGAGTACTTCATGCTCAAGGAGATCGAGGAGCAGCCCGAAGCGCTGGCCAACACGCTGCGCGGCCACTTCGAGTCCGGCCGGATCATCCTCGACGAGCAGCGCATCTCCGACCAGGACCTCCGCGACGTCGACAAGGTCTTCGTCGTCGCGTGCGGGTCGGCCTACCACTCCGGCCTGGTCGCCAAGTACGCCATCGAGCACTGGACGCGGCTGCCGGTCGAGGTCGAACTGGCCAGCGAGTTCCGCTACCGCGACCCGGTCCTCGACCGCGACACGCTGGTCGTCGCCGTGAGCCAGTCCGGCGAGACGGCGGACACGCTCGAAGCCGTCCGGCACGCGCGCGAGCAGAAGGCGCGCGTCCTCGCCGTCTGCAACACCAACGGCGCGCAGATCCCGCGCGAGTCCGACGCCGTCCTCTACACCCACGCCGGCCCCGAGATCGGCGTCGCCTCGACCAAGGCGTTCCTCGCCCAGATCGCGGCCAACTACCTCGTCGGCCTGGCGCTGGCGCAGGCTCGTGGCACGAAGTACCCGGACGAGGTCGCCCGCGAGTTCGCCGAGCTGGAGGCCATGCCCGCGGCCGTCCAAAAGGTACTGTCCACTGTGGATCAGGTCCGCGACCTCGGTCGCCGGATCGCGGACTCCAAGGCCGTGCTCTTCCTCGGCCGGCACGTCGGCTTCCCGGTCGCCCTCGAGGGCGCGCTGAAGCTCAAGGAACTCGCGTACATGCACGCCGAGGGCTTCGCCGCCGGCGAGCTCAAGCACGGCCCGATCGCGCTTATCGAGGACGGCCTGCCGGTCGTCGTCGTGATGCCGTCGCCCAAGGGCCGCGCGGTGCTGCACTCGAAGCTCGTGTCGAACATCAGCGAGATCCAGGCCCGCGGCGCGCGCACGATCGTGATCGCCGAGGAGGGTGACGAGACGGTCCGGCCGTTCGCCGACGAGCTCATCGAGGTCCCCGCGGTGCCGACGCTGCTGCAGCCGCTCGTGTCCACCGTGCCGCTGCAGGTGCTGGCCGCGGAGATCGCCCGCGCCCGCGGGTACGACGTCGACAAGCCGCGTAACCTGGCGAAGTCCGTCACCGTCGAGTAAGCGGAGGCCCCGCCGTGCAAGGAATCTGGACCACGGAACGGATTCGCGAGGCGGAGGGGCGGGCGTTCGCCGTCACGCCCGAAGGCGAGCTGATGCGGCGGGCGTCCTTCGGGCTCGCGGTGCAGATCGCGGACCTCCTGGAGGACCACACCGGCGGCGTGTCCGGCCGCCGGGTCGTGCTCCTGGCCGGTTCGGGCGACAACGGCGGCGACGCGCTCTGGGCCGGGGCGTTCCTGCGCCGTCGCGGAGCCGCCGTCACGGCGATCCTGCTCAAGCCGGAGAAAGCCCACGCCAAAGGACTCGCGGCGCTGAAGCGGGCCGGGGGACGCGCGGTGTCCGTCGCGGACGGTCCACAGTGGATCGCGCAGGCCGACGTCGTGGTCGACGGGATCGTCGGCATCTCCGGCCGCGGCTCCCTGCGGCCGGACGCGGCCCGGCTGGTCGAGCTGGTCGAGGCCCCGATCGTCGCGGTCGACCTGCCCAGCGGTGTCGACCCGGACACCGGCGCGGTCGACGGCCCGGCCGTCACAGCCGTCCGCACGGTGACGTTCGGCGCGCTCAAGCCGGTCCACGTGCTCGCGCCCGCCCACTGCGGCGAGGTCGTGCTGGTCGACATCGGCCTCGAGCTGGCCGACCCCGATCTCCGGCGCCTCGACGTCGTCGACGTCGCCGCGGCCTGGCCGGTGCCCGGCCCGGACGACGACAAGTACAGCCAGGGCGTCGTCGGCATCGCGGCGGGCTCGGCGACGTACCCGGGCGCGGCGGTGCTCGCGTCGGGCTCGGCGGTCCGGGCGACCTCGGGCCTCGTGCGCTACGCGGGCCACGCGGCCGACGTCGTCCGCGCGCAGTGGCCGGAGATCATCGCGACGGGCACGGTCGCGGACGCCGGCCGCGTCCAGGCGTGGGTGGTCGGGCCGGGCATCGGCACCGGCGCCGAAGGGCGGGACGTGCTGCGGTACGTCCTGGGCCAGGGCGTCCCGGTCTGCGCGGACGCCGACGCCACGACGATCATCGCGAAGTCCCCGGACGTCCTCGACGCGCGCGACCCGGACACCCCGCTGGTCCTGACCCCGCACGCGGGCGAGTACGAGCGCCTGATGGGCCGCAAGCCGGGCGCGGACCGCGTGACGGCGGCGCGCGAAGCGGCGAAGAAGTACGACGCGGTGGTGCTGCTGAAGGGCCACTGCACGGTGATCGCGGCTCCGGACGGCCGGGTCGCCGTGAACAAGCCCCGAGGCGCCTGGCTGGCGACGGCCGGTTCGGGTGACGTGCTGTCGGGCCTGGTGGGCGCCCTCCTCGCCGCGGGCCTGGACCCTTGGCTGGCCGCGGCGGCCGCCGCCGACGTCCACTCGCTGGCCGGGGCGATCGCCGCCCAGAACGCGCCGACCTCGGCGTCCGGTCTGGTCCACGCCATCCCGGAGGCCATCCTGGCGATCCGCTCGCTAACGTCCTGAGAAGACTTATCGAGTTCTCTGTTAACTTCGCGCGCCAAATCTGGTAAGAAGTGCGTGTGAGCGGCGGCACAGCACCTGCATCATCCTCGGGGGACCGGAAGACCCGGCCGTCCGATGCTGTCGTCGAGCAGCGCCGGCAGGACATCCTCGACCACGTCATCGAGCAGGGCGAGGTCCGGATCGACGACCTGACCGCGCGCTTCAAGGTCAGCTTGATGACCATGCACCGCGACCTCGACGACCTGGCCGAACGCCGGCTCCTGCGCAAGCTGCGCGGCAAGGTCGAGGCCTACCCGGCGCTCACCATCGAGTCCGCCGCCCGCTTCCGCGACACGCTCCACCACGGCGAGAAGGAAGCCCTCGGCCAGGCCGCCGCGAACCACGTGCAGCCCGGCCAGACCGTCTTCGTCGACGACTCCACGACGCTCCTCCCGCTGGTCAAGCGGCTCGCCGAGATCGACGCGCTCACCGTCGTCACCAACTCGCTGCACGCCGCCCGTCTCCTCGGGCCCAAGGTCGAGGTCGTCCTCGCCGGCGGCCGCTACAGCCACGAGTACGACTCCTGCGCCGGACCGGAAGTCCTCAACCTGCTCGACTCGATCCGCGCCGACGTCTCGTTCGTCTCGGTCACCGCGGTCGCCGTCGGCCGCCTGTTCCACCCGGATCGCGACTACGCCGAGCTCAAGAAGGCCGCGCTGAAGGTCGCGAACCACACCGTCCTCGTCGTCGACCACTCGAAGTTCGGCCGCACCGCCACCTACGCGCACGGCGACGTCGGCGACTACGACCTGCTGATCACGGGCCAGGCCACGCCCACCGAGGAGATCGAGGCCGCGCTCAACGCCGGCACCGCGATCGAGATCGTCGAACACGTCGCAGAGGGGCAGCCCTATGACAGCTGAACTGGTCGCCGGCATCGACTCGTCCACGCAGTCGACCAAGGTCGTCGTGTGTGACGCGAGGACCGGCGAGATCGTCCGCACCGGCCGCGCGCCGCACCCCGACGGCACCGAGGTCGCCCCCGCCGCCTGGTGGGACGCCTTCCAGGAGGCCACCGGGGGCCTGCTCGACGGCGTCCGGGCCATCGGCGTCGGCGGGCAGCAGCACGGCATGGTCACGCTGGACGAAAACAACGACGTCGTCCGGCCGGCGCTGCTCTGGAACGACACCCGCTCCGCGCAGGCGGCGCTCGACCTCGTCGAAGAGCTCGGCGGCCCGTCGGCCTGGGCGAAGTCCGTCGGCTCGGTGCCGGTCGCCAGCTTCACCGTGACGAAGCTGCGCTGGCTGGCCGAGAACGAGCCCAAGCTCGCCGACCGCGTCACGCGCGTGCTGCTCCCACACGACTGGCTGACCTGGAAGCTCACCGGCGGCGACCCGGTCACCGACCGCGGTGACGCCTCCGGCACCGGCTACTTCTCGCCGACCGACAACGCCTACCGCCTCGACGTCCTCAGCCACGCCTTCGGCGGCCGGACACCGGAGCTGCCCACCGTGCTCGGCCCGGCCGACGCCGCCGGCCACACCCCCGACGGCGTGCTCGTCTCCGCCGGCACCGGCGACAACATGGCGGCCGCGCTCGGACTGGAGCTCAAGCCCGGTGACGCCGTCGTCTCGCTCGGCACCAGCGGCACCGTGTTCGGCGTCGCCGAGACCGGCGCGGCCGACGTCAGCGGTGAGGTCGCCGGGTTCGCCGACGCCACCGGCCGCTTCCTCCCGCTCGCCTGCACCCTCAACGCCGCCCGTGTCCTCACCGCGACGGCCGCGATGCTCGGCGCGACGCTGAGCGAGTTCGACCGCCTCGCCCTGGCCGCCGCGCCCGGCGCCGGCGGCCTGACCTTCCTGCCGTACCTGGACGGCGAGCGCACCCCGAACCTGCCCGGCGCCACCGGCTCCCTGTCCGGGCTGACCAGGGACAACATGACCCCGGAGAACCTCGCGCGCAGTGCCGTCGAAGGCATGCTCTGCGGCCTGGCCGCCGGTCTCGACGCGGTGCGCGCGCACGGCCTCGACGTCCAGCGCGTGCTGCTGATCGGCGGGGGCGCGCAGTCGCGGGCCGTCCGCGCGGTCGCTCCGCTGGTCTTCGGCGTGCCGGTGCAGCTGCCCGAAGTCGCCGAGTACGTCGCGCTGGGCGCGGCGCGGCAGGCGGCGTGGGCCCTTGCGTCCAGTGCGGAACCCCCGTTCTGGCAGGAGAACCAGAAGCTCCGGCTCGAGCTGGACGAGCCGACCGAGGCGCAGCGCGCCGAGGGCCACCGGATCCAGCAGCGCCACCTCGAAGCCCGCGAAGCGGCTTACGGGGTCCGGCGGAATCTCGGAGAGGACTGACCGATGGCTTCCATCACCTACGACAAGGCGACCCGGCGCTACGCCGGTTCGGAGCGCCCCGCGGTCGACGCGCTGGACCTGGAGATCGCCGACGGCGAGTTCCTCGTGCTCGTCGGCCCGTCCGGCTGCGGCAAGTCGACCAGCCTGCGCATGCTCGCCGGCCTCGAGGACATCGACGACGGCGCCGTCTGGATCGGCGACCGCGACGTCACCCAGCTGCCGCCGCGCTCGCGTGACATCGCGATGGTGTTCCAGAACTACGCGCTGTACCCGCACATGACGGTCGCCCAGAACATGGGCTTCGCGCTGAAGATCGCCGGCCGCCCCGCGTCCGAGATCAAGCAGAAGGTGCTCGAGGCGGCGAAGCTGCTCGACATCGAGCAGTACCTCGACCGCAAGCCGAAGGCGCTCTCCGGTGGTCAGCGCCAGCGCGTCGCGATGGGCCGCGCGATCGTCCGCGAGCCGCAGGTCTTCCTGATGGACGAGCCGCTGTCGAACCTGGACGCCAAGCTGCGGGTCTCGACGCGTACGCAGATCGCCGCGCTCCAGCGCCGCCTCGGCGTCACGACCGTGTACGTCACGCACGACCAGGTCGAGGCCATGACGATGGGTGACCGCGTCGCCGTGCTGTCGGACGGCCTGCTGCAGCAGTGCGACACCCCGCGCGCGCTGTACGACCGGCCCGCAAACGCTTTCGTCGCGGGCTTCATCGGCTCGCCGGCGATGAACCTGGTGACCGCGAAGCTGACCGCGGACGGCGCCGAGCTGGGCGGCGGCAGCGTGCGGCTGACCCGCGAGGTCATCCAGGCCGCCGACGGCGACACGGTGACCCTCGGCTTCCGGCCGGAGTCCCTGGAAGTGACCACCGAGGGCCCCGACTCGGTGCCGATCAAGGTCGACCTGGTCGAGGAGCTCGGCTCGGACGCGTACGTCTACGGCAAGCTCGCCGAGACCGACGCCGAGGGCACGAAGTCCAACATCGTCGCCCGCGTCGACCCGCGCACGCCGCCGGCCATGGGCGACACGGTCCACCTGCGGATCCGGCCGGACGAGCTGCACGTGTTCTCCGCCACGTCCGGGGCGCGCCTGCCCTGACCTCGGGTCATGGGAAACTGGAGGGCGCCATGACCTCCAGTTTCCCCCGCGCCCAGGTCGACATCGACCTCGACGCGATCCGCCACAACCTCACCCTGCTGGGCGCCCGCGCGCCCGGCGCCCAGGTGATGGCCGTGGTGAAGGCCGACGCTTACAGCCACGGCGCGCTGCCGGTGGCGCGCGCCGCGGTCGAGGCCGGGGCGTCCTGGCTGGGCACCTGCTCGCTCGGCGAAGCCCTCGCCCTCCGGGAAGCCGGCATCGAGACCCGGCTGTTCAGCTGGCTGGACACCCCGGACGTCGACTTCGCCGCCGGCATCGAAGCGGACATCGACCTCGCCGCCAGCTCGCTGGGTGAGCTTCGCCGCATCGCGGCCGCGGCACAACCGGGTACCCGGGCGCGTGTGCACCTCAAAATCGACACCGGGCTTTCGCGCAACGGCTGCCCGCCCGCCGCGTGGGCCGAACTGGTCGAAGCGGCGGCCGCCGAACCGCGGGTCGAGGTCGTCGCGATCTGGTCCCACCTCGCGTGCGCCGACGAGCCGGAGCACCCGGCCACCGACCTGCAGGCCAAGCGCTTCGCCGAGGCCTACGACGTCGCCCGCGCCGCCGGGCTCGACCCGATGCGGCACCTGGCCAACTCCGCGGCCCTGCTCACCCGGCCCGACCTGCACTTCGACGTCGTCCGGCCCGGTATCGCGATGTACGGGCTGAACCCGGTGCCGCAGCCGGAAGACCTGCGCCCGGCCATGACGTTCCGGTCCGCGGTCGCGCTGGTCAAGCGCATCGCAGCCGGGGAATCGGTGTCCTACGGGCACACCTGGACCGCGCAGCGCGACACGAACCTGGCGCTCGTCCCGGCCGGGTACGCCGACGGAGTCCCGCGGTCGCTGTCCGGCCGGATGGACGTCTGGCTCGGCGGACAGCGGCGCCCGGTCGCCGGGCGGGTCTGCATGGACCAGGTCGTGGTCGACTGCGGTGACTTCGAACCGGCCGTCGGCGACGAGGTCGTCCTGTTCGGTGCCGGGACGCACGGGGAGCCGACCGCCCGGGAATGGGCCGACAAGCTGGGCACCATCGACTACGAGATCGTGACCTCGATGTACCGGCCCCGGGTGCGGCGACGGTATCTGGGGACGAGCGAGTGACACCTTCACGACGACTGCTGGCCATCGCCGGCGGGGTCGGGGCCTTGGCCACCGGGACCGCCGCCGTCATCGCCGTCGCCGCGCAGCAGCGGCGGTACAGTGAGGATCCGTACGTGGACGAGCCGCTGGGGGAGCTGAAGCCCGACCGCACTTCGACGGTCGCGGCCGAGGACGGCACGCCGCTGTCCGTCGAGGAAATCGACCCGGAAGACGGTGGCGAACCGGAACTGACCGTCGTGGGGGTGCACGGCTTCGCGCTTTCGCGCCGCTGCTGGCATTTCCAGCGTCGCGACCTCGCGTCGCTGCGGCTGCCGCGCGTGCGTCAGGTCTACTACGACCACCGCAGCCACGGCCTGTCCGGCGCGGCTTCGGCCGAGACGTCGACCATCGAACAGCTGGCGCGGGACCTGGACTGCGTGCTGCGGTCCGTGGTGCCGGACGGGCCCATCGTGCTCATGGGGCACTCGATGGGCGGCATGGTCATCATGGAGCTGGCCGCCGAATTCCCTGAGCTGTTCGAAGACCGCGTCTGCGGGGTTGCGTTCATCGCGACCGCGGCGGGCGAAGTCGGCGCACGCGGGTTGCCGCGTTCGCTGCTCTCGAAGTACAACCCGCTGACGCGCGCGGCCGGTGGTCTGGCCGGGTGGCAGCCCGGGCTGGTCGAGTTCGTCCGCGCGGCCGGTGGGCAGCTGACCCGCCAAGCCGTGCGCCGGCTGGCCTTCGGCAGCCGGGACGTCGCACCGCGGCTCGTCGACTTCATGCTCGAGATGCTGGAAGTGACGCCGGTGCGCGGGCTCGTCAACTTCGTCGACACGCTCGGCAGCCACAACCGCTACGCGGCGCTCGCCGGGTTGAAGCACGCGGAAGTGCTGGTCATCGGCGGCGATTCGGACCGGTTCACGCCGTTCGCGCACGCCGAGCGGATCGCGGCCGAGCTGCCCGACGCGGAGCTGGTGCGCGTCCGCGGCGCCGGCCACATGGTCCAGCTCGAGCAGCCCGAGCTGGTGAACAGCCATCTGATCGATCTCCTGCAACGCTGTTCCGGTGTGGACGGCGTGACCTCGTCCCGGCGAACCTGGTGGTGGCAGCGTTGAGTTTCGTGTTCCCGACCCCCGAAGAGACCATGGACTTCGGGCGGGCCCTCGGCCGCGTCCTGCGGGCGGGTGACCTGGTCCTGCTGGCCGGGCCGCTCGGCGCGGGCAAGACGACGCTGACCCGCGGCATCGCGGACGGCCTCGGCGTCGGCGGCCGCGTGAGCTCCCCGACGTTCGTGTTGGCCCGCGTCCACCCGGCCGGTGCCGCGGGCGTGCCGCTGGTGCACGTGGACGCGTACCGCCTGGGCGGCGACCTGTCCGAATTGGACGATCTCGACCTCGACACGGACCTGGAGCGCTCGGCCATCGTGGTCGAGTGGGGCGAGGGTTCGGCCGAGCGGCTGTCGGAGGACTACCTGGTGGTCCGCCTGGACCGCCGCGAGGACGACGTCCGCGAGGTCACCCTGGAGCCGCACGGCACCTGGGCCGACCGCGTCCCGGAGCTCACGCCGGCGCAGTGAATGACTCATTCCTGGCGTCCGAAGCCAGGAATGAGTCATTCACTGCGGTTGGACGCCGCTCTCAGCCGCCGTTGTACTGCTGGTAGGCCGGTGCCCGGAACGTCCTGGTGCCGGCGCCCGCGATCCTGTCGACCGCGCACAGGAACTTCGGCCCCATCTTCGCGGTGGCCTGCCGGACCGGGTGCGTGGCCCCGAAGTCCTCCGGGTTCGCCTGGCCGTGCGCGAACATCGAGTAGATCAGCACCGGCTTGCCCGCCGTGTCGAACATGATTCCGGCCTCGTTGCGGCCGTCGTTCAGCCAGCCCGCCTTAGTGGCGATCCTCGCCCGGTCGGCGGACGACATCTCCCGGCGGATGCCGTCGGTGAACGCCACCGGCGACCGCAGGATGGACAGCAGGTACTCCGTCGACGCCGGGCTCAGCAGGGTGCCCGCGACCAGCGCCTTCAACAGGTCGTGGGTCTCGCGCGGAGTGGTCTGGCCGAGGAAGTAGCGGTTCGGGTTGGCCACCGGCGTGACCTGGGTCTTGGGGAAGCCCTTGGCCACCAGGATCTGATTGATCTCGGCCGCCGGCACCACGAGCCCCACCAGCCGGACGCACGTGTCGTCCGAAACCGTGAGGAACAGCGACAGGACGTGACCCAGCGTGAACGCGCTCGGGTACGCCCTGTCCAGGATGACGATGCCGTCACCACCCGGCACGACGATGCTCGCCGGCACCTGGACCTGCTGGTCCAGGGTGAGCAGGCCGCGGTCGATCTTGTCCATCAAGGTGACCGCGACGGCCACCTTGTTGACGCTGTAGGCCTCGACGACCTCGTCGGACGCCACGTCGACGGCCACCTGGTCGGCCACGCTGATGCAGGAGTTCCAGGTGCCGCCCGCCTCAGCGGCCGCGGCGTCGTAGACGCTCTTCACTTTCTGCCTGGCCCGGTCCGGGGTGGCCGGGCTGGCCTCGATGTCTGCTTCCTGCGCGGACGCGGGAGAGCCGGCCAGAATGCTTCCGGCGGCGACGGCGGTCCCCAAACCGAACGCCGCGCGCCTGTTGAGTCGATACCCCATCGCAGGATCCAACCAGACCTCGTGAGTGAGAAACAGTGTTCTAACCCTGTTTCTCACTCACGACCGCGCGGGCGACGCCCAGGTCCACCAGGTCCTGCGGGCGCAGGTGGAGCTGGTTGGCGATGTCCGGCACCTCCGACGCCGGGCGCTTGAGGATCGCCGCCGCGGCTTCCGGGGACGTCACCGAGAAGTACGCGTCCGGCGCCACCCACGTCGACCCGGCCGCGGCGAAGGCCAGCGCTCCGCCCGAGCCGCCTTCGCCGATCACCAGGGTCGTCACCGGGACCGACGCCGTCGCCACCGCCGCGAACATCTCCGCGATCGCGCCGCCCACACCCGCCTGCTCCGCCGCCGCGTCGTTCGCCGCGCCCGGGGTGTCCACCAGGGTCAGCACCGGGATGCCCAGGCGGGACGCCAGCCGCACCAGCCGGGCCGCCGTCCGGAAGCCCGACGGCAGCGTCGGTGTGCCGCACTGCGCCGCGTACGCGATCGTCCGCCCGTCACGCCAGCCGAAGCCGCACGCGACGCCGGGATCCGCGCCGCCCACGCGGTCGCCGCTGATGTCCTCCCGCCAGTCGAAGTACGCGTCGAGGTACTCCGCCGCCCGGGCCCGCTCCGGTGAACGCGCCGCCTGAACCGCTTCCCAGCCCGTCGCCGGCAGCGAAGTGGCCCGCAGCGCGGAAGGCGGCGGTGCGGCCGCCGAGGAACGCGCGGTCAGCAGCCGCAGCCACCGTTCCAGCGCCCCGCCGAGGTCCTCCGGCGCCACGACGGCGTCGACCTGACCCCACTCGTGGTGCGCTTCCGCGGTGTACGCCTCGGGCGAATCCGGCGGGCGCACCCGCGAGCCGGCGAACCCGACCTGCGCCTCCGGCAGCGCGAGGACGATGTCGGCGCCCGCGCCGAGCGTGGCCCAGCCGCCGCCGGTCGTCGGGTCGCGCAGCACCGAGATCCGGGGGATGCCCATCGACCGCGTCAGCGCCGACGCCCGGGCCACCCGCTGCAGCTGCATCAACGCGCGCATGCCCTGCTGCATGCGGCTGCCGCCGGTCGCGATCAGCGACACGACCGGCAGCCGCGCGTCGCGGGCGTGCGCGAACGCCGCCTCGATCCGGTCGCCGGTGCGCTGCCCGAGCGAGCCGCCGAGGAACCCGAACTCGAAGGCGATCAGCACGGCTTCGGCGTCACCGATCTTCGCCGTCCCGCAGACGACCGACTCCTTCTCGCCGGTGCGTTCTTCCGCGGCGGAACGCGCTTCCCGGTAGTCCGGCCAGCCGATCGGGCCGTCGGCGGGCTCCTCGCGCAGCGGGGTCGGGAACTCCGTGAACCCGCTCGCGATCGCGCCGACGACCTCGCGCGCGGGCAGCCTAGGCACCGAGCGCCCGCTTCATGACCTTGCCCATGTCGTTGCGGGGCAACGCATCCAGGTACCGGACGACCCGGGGGCGCTTGTGCGGTGCGAGCAGTTTCGCGACGTGGTCGGCGAGCTCGTCCGCGGCCGGTGGCTCCCCGGACGGCACGATCCACGCGACGATCCGCTCGCCGAGGTCGTCGTCCGGCTCGCCGGTGACGGCCGCTTCGGCGACGCCGGGGTGCTCGAGCAGCGCGTTCTCGATCTCGCCCGCGCCGATCTTGTAGCCACCACTCTTGATCAGGTCGGTCGCCTTGCGCCCGACGATCTTGACGTACCCGTCGGCGTCGCGCGTCGCCATGTCGCCGGTGCGGAACCAGCCGCCGTCGAACGCGGCCGCGGTCGCGTCCGGCCGGTTGAGGTACTCGGTGAACAGGTTCAGGCCGCGGACCTGGATCTCGCCGACGCTCTCGACGTCGTCGACCACCTCGCCGGCGTCGCCGACCAGCCGCAGCTCGACGCCCCGCAGCGGGACGCCGACCGTGCCGGGCTTGCGCTCGCCGTCGGCGCGGACGCTGGTGTTCATCAGCGTCTCGGTCATCCCGTAGCGCTCGACGACCTGCTGGCCGGTCGCCGCGGTGATCCGCTGGTGGTCGTGCACCGGCAGCGCCGCGGACCCGGAAACCAGCAGCCGGGCGTGGCGAAGCGCGTCCGCCAGCGCCTTGTCGGTGCCGACTTCACCGGCGATGCGGTGGTACATCGTCGGGACGCCGAACAGCATCGTGGCGCCGTTCGCGAGTTCCCGGGCGACGCCTTCGGTCGAGAACCGGCCGAGGTGGCGCACCGAACCGCCGCGGCGCAGCGGGCCGAGGATGCCGAGGATCAGCCCGTGCACGTGGAACAGCGGAAGCGCGTGCACGAGGACGTCGTCGGCCGTCCAGCCCCAGGCGTCCTCCAGGGCGTCGAGCGTGGTCGCGAGGGCGCGCCGGGGGAGCACGACACCCTTCGGCGGGCCGGTGGTGCCCGAGGTGTAGACGATCAGCGCGGGGGACTCGGGGTCGGGTTCGTCCGCGAGTGGCGCTTTCCCGCCGGTCAGGGGGATGTCCCGGCGGGGCAGGGCGGCGAGGCCGGCGGGCAGCTCGGCGCCGGGTTCCGCCAGGACCAGCGCTGGTTCGCTGTCGGCGAGGATGTGGGCGAGCTCGCGTTCGCCGATCTTCGGGTTGAGCGGCACCGCCGGCACCCCGGCGACCAGCGCGGCGACGACCGCGACGCTCGTGTGCAGGGTCGGTGTCGCCCAGACCGCGACCCGGCCGGGCGGCAGCTCGCGGGCGAGACCGCCGGCGACGGCGGCGAGGTCGTCGTAGGTCAGGGCGTGGTCGCCGAAGCGCAAGGCTTCCTTCGCGGCACCGGCGACGAGCGTGGGGAACAACGGGTCGGGCACCGCGGGGACCTCCCAGTGTCGGACTCGATCAGCACGTTACCGCGCGGATCGGTCCCCTGCAGCAACCAGGCGAAGACGCTGGTCGTAGGCTGGGACACCGTGTTGGTACTGGCGATCGATACCTCGACCCCGGCGGTGACCGCGGGCGTCGTCGCGCTGGAAGGCGGCTTGGTCGAGACGCGCGGTGAGCGCGTCACCGTCGACCCCCGCGCCCACGGAGAGCTGATCACGCCGCACGCGCTGGCCGCCGCCGAAGCCGCGGGCGTGACCCTCAAGGACCTCGACGCGATCGTCGCCGGCGTCGGCCCCGGGCCGTTCACCGGCCTGCGCGCCGGGATGGCCACCGCCGCCGCCCTCGGCCACGCCCTGGGCATCCCGGTGTACCCCGTCTGCAGCCTCGACGCACTGGCCGCCGACGTCCCGCCGGGGGACAACGCTTTCCTCGTGCTCACCGACGCGCGTCGCCGCGAGGTCTACTGGGCCGCCTACGATGCCGCGGGGCAGCGCACCGACGGCCCGCACGTCCAGCGCCCCGCCGACCTCGAGACCGAGGTCAAGGTGGCGGCCGGCGACGGCGCCCTGCTGTACGCGGACGCGCTGGGCGTCCGGCCGGTCGAGCCGCGCTTCCCGTCGCCCGCGGGCCTGGTGAAGGTCGCTCGGAGCGCTCTTCTGGGGAAGGAACCGCCGGCCCCGCTGACGCCGCTGTACCTGCGACGTCCGGACGCCGCCGAGCCCGCGGCGCCGAAACGGGTGACCGCTCCGTGAGACTCGAGCCGCTGCGCCGCATGGACATCGCCCGGTGCGTGGAGATCGAGAAGATCCTGTTCCCCGGCGACGACCCGTGGAGCGCCCGTGCCTTCCACTCGGAGCTGGACGCGGGCAACTTCTACCTCGCCGCGCGCCCGGACGAGGGCAACGAGCTGCTCGGCTACGCCGGGCTGGCCGTCGTCGGGCGCCGCCGCGGCGAGTACGAGGCGACCGTGCACACGATCGGCGTCGCGCCCGAACACCAGGGCCGGGGCATCGGCAAGGCGCTGCTGCAGGCGCTGCTGGCGCGGGCCGACGAGTTCGAGGCGCCGGTGTTCCTCGAGGTCCGCACGGACAACACGACCGCGCTCGCCCTGTACGAGCGCCACGGCTTCGAACGGCTCGGCATCCGGAAGCGCTACTACCAGCCTTCCGGCGCCGACGCGTACACGATGGTCCGCCCGGCGCGGACGCGAGACGGGGTGGCGGGCTGATGGCACGCATCATCATGGGTATCGAGAGCTCGTGCGACGAGACCGGCGTCGGCCTGGTCCGGCTGCACGACGACGGCACGGTCGAGCTGCTGGCGGACGAGGTGGCTTCGAGCGTGGAGCAGCACGCCCGCTTCGGCGGCGTGGTGCCCGAGGTCGCCAGCCGCGCCCACCTGGAGGCGATGGTCCCGACGACGTCGCGGGCTTTTTCTGCTGCCGGACTGTCGATGTCCGATGTGGACGCGATCGCCGTGACGGCCGGCCCGGGGCTGGCCGGTGCGCTGCTGGTGGGCGTCTCGGCGGCGAAGGCGTACGCGACGGCGCTGGACGTGCCGCTGTACGGGGTCAACCACCTGGCCGGGCACATCGCGGTGGACACGCTGCAGCACGGGCCGTTGCCGACGCCGTGCCTGGCGCTGCTGGTTTCCGGTGGGCACACGCAGTTGCTGCGGGTGGACGACATCGCTTCGTCGTTCACCGAGCTGGGGTCCACTGTGGATGACGCGGCCGGTGAGGCTTACGACAAGGTGGCGCGGGTGCTCGGGTTGCCGTACCCGGGTGGGCCGCCGATCGACAAGGCGGCCAAGAACGGGAATCCGACGGCGATCGCGTTTCCGCGGGGGATGGCTGGTCCGCGCGATGCTGCGTTCGACTTTTCGTTCTCCGGTTTGAAGACTGCGGTGGCGCGCTGGGTCGAGGGGGCCGCGCGGCGGGGGGAAGAGATTCCCGTGGACGACGTCGCGGCTTCGTTCCAGGAGGCTGTGGCCGATGTGCTGACGGCCAAGGCGGTCCGTGCTGCGAAGGAGCAGGGGATCGACACCATGGTGATTTCCGGTGGGGTGGCGGCGAATTCGCGGTTGAAGGAGCTGGCGGCGGAGCGTTGTGCGGCTGCGGGGATCGAGTTGCGGGTTCCTCGGCCTCGGCTGTGTACGGACAATGGCGCGATGATTGCTGCTTTGGGTGCGCACGTCGTGGCGGCGAAGCTCCCGACGACCCCGCTGGACTTCAGCGCGAACCCGGCTCTGCCGGTGAATGTGGTGTCGCTTTAGCCGCCGGTCGTGAGTGGTAAGGCGGGTTCTAACCCTCTTTGCCACTCACGAGGGGTCTGGGACTCAGGAAGCCGAAACGGTGAACCGGAGCCGGGTCCCCGCGATCGGCGGCGGGCGCTCGGTCTCGGTGATCGCGCCCGTCGCCGCCTCGGCGACGACCGATCGCCACAGCGACTCCGCGGGCGCGTTGTTGCGGTCGAACGACAGCGTCCACTCGCCGGGGTGGCGGGCGAACAGCAGTCTCGCCGCGCGGCGGCCCACTCCACGGCGGCGGTGCCGGCGAACGACGAAGAACTCGGCGACGTTCCACGACCCGTCGTCGTCGACATCGCCGCGCAGCAGAGCGAAGCCGCCGAGCGTGCGGTCGACCGTGATGAAGTACGCCTCGCGGCCGGGCTCGGTGAAGTACGGATCCAGGTAGCGGTAGGTGAACGTGCCGTGCGGGGTGAGGTCGAGTTCGCGGATCTCGGAGAAGTCGTACTGGTAGAGCTGGAGCACGTTCGCCAGCACCGGTTTGTCCGCCTCGGCCACGGCGGCGAGTTCGACGTCCACCCGCGCCAGTGTCATGGACCTCGGCACCCGCCCGCGACCGAATTACGAAGCCGTCGCCGGGGTTGCGGTTCGTACGGCCAGTAGTTCCTCGATCGCCGCGATTGCCCGGGCCGCCGCGTTCCCTTCGCCGTACGGGTTGCCCACCTGGGCCGGGCGCAATTCGCCGCTCAGCAGCCGCGCTGCCAGGTCCACTATTCGCGCCGTGTCGGTGCCCGCCAGCCAGGCGCAGCCCGCCTCCACCACCTCCGCGCGCTCGGTCACGTCTCGCAGGACCACCACCGGGGTGCCGAATGTCGGGGCCTCCTCCTGGATGCCGCCCGAATCCGTCAGCACCAGGGATGCCAGGCGCAACGCGCGGACCAGGTCCGGGTACTCCAGCGGGTCCGTCACCGTCACCCGGGGGAGGCCGGCCAGTGCCGTCTCCACCTGGGCGCGGACCTGCGGGTTGGGGTGGGCCGGGAACAGCACCTGGACGTCCGGGTGCTCGGCCACGATCAGCTGCACCGCCGCCAGCGTGCGCTCCAGCGGCTCGCCCCAGGACTCGCGGCGGTGGGACGTGACCAGCACCAGCCGCTCGCCGGCCTCCGCGAGCTCCATCTCCAGCAGCGCCAGTGCCGTGTCGCGAGCCGGGAGGTCGCGGGCCGCGATCTCCAGCACCGCGTCGACCACCGTGTTGCCCGTGACCGCGATCTGTTGCCGCGCAACGCCTTCGGAGCGCAACGCCGCCGCCGCGCCGAGGGTCGGGGCCAGGTGCAAGGCCGCGATGCGGGACACCATCTGCCGCGCGCCCTCCTCCGGGAACGGTGCCGCGAGGTCGTGGGTGCGCAGCCCGGCCTCCAGGTGCACCACCGGGATGCCCAGCCAGAACGCCGCCAGCGCGCCGGCGAGCGTCGTCGTCGTGTCGCCCTGGACGACCAGGGCCGCCGGGGCGTGGCGGCGCAGGGCGTCGTCGAGGGCCGGCAGCAGGCCCGCCACCAGCTCGGCCTGGCCGCCGGTCACCCGCGGTGGCACGTCGAGCCAGGCGTCGACGGCCAGGCCGAAGGGCTCCAGAGCCTGCTCGACCATGCCCGGGTGCTGGCCGCTGTGCACCACCACCGGGCGCAGCACCGGGTGCTCCGCCAGCGCCAGCGCCAGCGGCGCGAGCTTGACGGCTTCCGGCCGCGTTCCGGCCAGCAACATCACGTCCACCCCGTGCCGCCCCTTCTCCACATCATCGAGTGTCCAGCAAATTTCCGGCTATGGGTGCCGCCCGGCGGGGCCGCCGGCGTGCGAGGGGCACACGCCGGCGGCCCCTTTCTCACTCCCGCGCCCGGGAGAGACGGCGGTTGCGGCGGTGGACGGCGATCAGCGCGACGGTCCCGAGCAGGACCAGCAGCACGCCGACGGCCAGCCACCACCCGATGTCGGCTCCGGTGGCGGCGAGGGTGCCCACCCCGCCCCCGGCCACGCCGACTCCGGCGCCCGGCATCTTGTACATGTCCGACCTCGCTCAGGCCTGCGCGGAACGGCGGCGGAGGATGCGGGTGCCGACCGGCACCGCGACGGCGCCGAGCAGGCCGAGCCCGATCCAGAGCCCGGCGCCGGACGCCAGCGGCATCGGCGGCGCGGCCGGGCCGCAGGTCGCCGACGACACGATCACGTCACCGTCACCGAGCGCCTTGAGCCCTCCGCCGAGCAGCTTCACGTGGACGGCGTTCACCGTGAGGCTGCCGTCGGGGTTCTTGACCTGCTCGTTCAGGATGATCGTCGCGACGTTGAGCGCGCCGAGGCCGACCTTGATCTGCGTGTTCGCGGCCGGGGCGGCGTCGACCGCGCCGACGCTGCCGAGGTTCGCGCCGACCAGTTTCGTGCTGCCTTCGACGCCCTTCTGCGTCGCGGTGCAGACGGCCTCGACGAGCTTGATGCCGACGTCGCCGAGAGCCGCCTTCAGCAGCGGCAGCGTGACGTCGGCGGTGCTCGCCTTCGCCGTCACCGCACCGGAATTCTCGTCACGCTTCGCTTCGGCGTTGATCACGCCGGCGGTGAGGATGCCGGGGACGTCGGCCTTCGCCAGGCTGCTGCTCGTCGGGCCCGCGGTGGTCGCGGCCGCGAACGGGCCCGCCTTCACCGCGTTCTGGCCGAGCAGCTTGACGTCGACCTTGACGCCGTACGCGGACCCGTCGCCGGGGGCCGCCGAAGCGGGGGCCGCGCCGGCGAGCACGACGCTCGCCACGACCGCGGCGAGCAGTCCGCCGCGGCGCACGAGGGAGCTCTTCATCAAGTGGTCCTCCGAATTCGCTGGATTTATCGGGGGTGCGTGACGGCGGCGCGGATCGAACCGGCTTGCCTCGAACTCGGCACGCGGATCGACTATCGCGAAGACCGGCCCGAATAGCACACAAAATTTCCCGAATCACCGGATCGGGTAAGGCTGGATGCCGTTTCCGCTGGTCGCTCTCGATGTCACTCGAATGGCGTAACAAGTTCGACTGAAGACCAACCGATTGGGGCGGCTTTTCCACCCCTCCGAGTGGAAACGGGGTGCACACATGTCCTACGCTCGCCCGTGCCCGCAACTTGATCGGGAATTCCGACACCGAGAGGAACGTCGTGGCGGTAGCGAGCGCTCCGAACTCAGGAATGACACGGTTTCCGCTGGTCGCCGCGCTGGGTGCGCTGGCCGCGGCGGGGGTCGTGGTGGTGCTGGCCGAGCGGTTCTACCGCGAGCTGGAGGTGCGGCTCGCCGGCGCGATCCTCAACTTGTTCACTACATCGGGTGTTTATGTGGCACCCGATCGGGAGTCCGTTTACTTTGGGTTGACCAGTACTACTCCGTTCGGGTTGAGAATGACGCCGGAATGTTCTTCGGCGTTCCTTTTGCTTCCGCTGCTCGTTGTCACGATGGCCATGCTCTACTTCCGGCCGTCGAATGCGCGGCGGCTCTTCTTTTCGCTCGGCATTTCCGCGGTCGTCGTCGTGCTGGTGAACCAGCTGCGCATTCTGACCATCGTCGGGCTCGTGCACGGGTTCGGCACCGACGAGGGCTACTACTGGGGCCACACACTGCTCGGCTCGATGGTGAGCGTGTTCGGCGGCGCCGTCTCGATCGTCCTGTTCGTCTGGCTGGCCACCCGGAAGAAGAAGGCATGAGCGTCAAGGTCCTGCTGGCGATCACCCAGGCGTTCGCGCTGACCATGAGCGTGGCGTTCCTCGTCTACGTCGTGGTGATCGTGGTGCCGTACCTGCGCCGCAAGCCCGGCCCGGTGGGCGACCCGGCGGACTTCACGTGGCACTTCTTCGTGCCGTGCCGCGACGAGCAGACGGTCATCCGCGAGACGATCCGCTACCTGCGCACCACGTTCCGCAGGGCGCACGTCTGGGTCGTCGACGACGATTCGGAGGACCGCACCGCCCGCGTCGTCCGGATGCTGTGGCGGCGCCACGGCGGCTACGACCCGTACCTGCACCTCGTGCCGCGCGTGCGGCCCGAAGCCCGGACCGGCAAGGGCGACGCGCTGAACGCGGCCTACCGCGCCCTGAACGACTGGATGGGCCCGGACGCGAGCCGCGACGACGTCGTCGTGGTGGTCGTCGACGCCGACGGCCGCCCGGCGCCGAACTGCCTGGAGGTCTGCGCCGCGGACCACCTCTTCGGCGATCCGGAGGTCGGCGCGGTCCAGCTCGACGTGTGGATGGGCAACACCGACACGCCGCCGCCGAGCCGCAACCCGGTCGGCCGCTGGTTCGGCCTCAAGCTGGCCCAGCTGCAGGACCTGGAGTTCCGCACGGCGATCGCGGCGATCCAGACGTCCCGCGGGTTCACCGGCACGATCTCCATGGGCGGCAACGGCCAGTTCACCCGGCTCACCGCGCTCGACTCGATCGCGGGCGACGCCAGGGAGCCGTGGCGCGGCTCGCTGCTGGAGGACTTCGAACTCGGCGTCCACCTGCTGACCGCGGGCTGGCGCACCGGGTTCACCCCGGATTCCCACGTCTCGCAGGAAGGCCTGTACAGCCTGCGGCGGTTCCTCGTGCAGCGCACGCGCTGGGGCCAGGGCACCATGCAGTGCGCCCGGTACCTGCGGCGGATCTGGGATTCCCCGCACGTCAGCACGCTCGGCGCGGCGGAGATGATGTACTACCTGGCCCAGCCGTGGCTGCAGCTGCTGGGCTCGCTGCTGTACCCGATCCCGTTCGTGCTGCTGGTCATCGGCACGGCGGGCGACCCGGCGCAGATGTGGACGTGGTTCACCGGCGGCGCCTGGATCCTGTTCGCCATCTACGGCTCGTTCGGGCTGCTGCCGTTCCTCGTCTGGGGCCCGATCTACCAGCTGAAGTGCCTGCGCAGCAGGAACGTCCTGCGCGGCATCGGGATGGGGTTCGCGTACGCCGCGTACATCTACACGTTCTACGTGACGTCGTGGCGCGCGCTGTTCCGGCTCGTCCGCGGGCGCAACGGCTGGGCGAAGACGCGCCGCAACACCGAGCAGGCGGCGGGGGTGAAGGTCGCGCTCGACGCGTGAGCGCGACCTCCACCGCGCCGGGTCAGAACGCCGGGACGATCCGGACGTCGTCGGCCTTGACGAAGGCGATCCGGTGCCCGAACTGGATCTGGACGTACTTGAGCTTGCCCTTCACCACCACGTGGTTCGCCGGGTCGAAGGTGGTCGCCCAGTAGTACTCGGAGCCGACGGTCCCGCCCGAGGAGTACTTCTGGCCGGCGGAAAGCGTGTACGGCAGCGGCGTGATGGCCTGCACGGTCACGCCGGCCGGGTAGGCCTCCGGCTCGGGGTAGGCGCGGCCGTACACCGGCACCGTGGCGAGGCCGGGCTTCGGCGTCACGACCCAGCCGATCGCGGGCTTCGCGACCCGGCCGTTGCGCGGGTTGTGGAACCAGCCCTTCTGGCCGAGGTACCAGATCGCCGTCCAGTCGCCGCGGACTTCGGCGACGGCGTACCGCTGCCCGGTCGCGACGCGGCTGCCGACGTCGGCGACGTCCATGGTCGACGGCGTCCCGTTCGGGTGCAGGCCGATGTCGACCAGCAGCGGCGAGGACTCACTCGGCTCCGAGTGCAGCACGACCGCCTCCGAGCCCCGCAGCGCGCAGGGCGTGCCGCTGCCGGACTTGTCGCAGCCGGTGAACGCGGGCTGATTCTTCGCGAAGTCCGGGTCGATGGTGACCAGCGACGAGCCGGGCAGGCCGAACCCGCCGAGCGGGGCGCCCAGCAGGTCGAAGTAGTGCGACCAGTCCCAGTACGGGCCCGGGTCCCAGTGCATGCCGGGGATGGTGGTCGGCGTCGTGCCCGGCACGTTGTCGTGGCCGATGATGTGCGCGCGGTCGAGCGGGATGCCGTACTTGCGCGAGAGGTAGCCGACGAGCTTCGCGCTCGAGCGGTACATGGCCTCGGTGTACCAGGTGCCCTTCGCGGCGAAGCCTTCGTGCTCGATGCCGATGGACTTCGCGTTGACGTACCAGTTGCCGGCGTGCCAGGCGACGTCCTTGGTCGGCACGTGCTGGGCGATCAGGCCGTCGGCCGAGCGGATGGTGTAGTGCCAGCTCACGTACGTCGGGTCCTGGACGAGGTCGAGGACGTTGGCCCAGTAGCCCTCGGTGTCGTGGATGACGATGTGGTCGATCTTCTGGCTCTCGGGCCGGTTCGCGAGGTCGTGGTTGCCGTAGTCGTCCTTCGGCAGCTCCTGGTACGGCGCGGGGACGGACTCGCAGGTGACCCGGCGCGGGCATTCGACGCCGGCCGGTGTCCGGTCGGCGTGCTGCGGGACGGCCAGGTCCGGCGTCGGGGCCAGCGTGACCTGCTGGCCGTCGTCGGTCGTCCGGGCGGTGCCGGTCTTGATGGTGTCGAAGACTTCGTCGGCGAAGGTCTGCGCGGCGTCTCCGGTGGACCCGCTGTACTTCGCGACGGCGTCGTACCAGTTGCCGTCGGTGTTGTACTTCGCGAGCAGGGCCGCGCCGCCGCGGATGTTCTGGGCGGGGTCGGTGCGCAGCGTTTTCGCGTCGGTTCGGAGGAGCTGGGCGGCCTCGTCGACGGTCTGCAGGGTGGGCGGCGGCGCGGCGGGGCCGGCCTGCGGGTGGACGGCCGGACGGGCGTCGTCGCCGCGAGGGTCTTCGGTGCCTTCGTCGTGGTGGGTGCCCGCGACACCGGCTTCGCGCAGGTCGGTGAGGTGCATCGGGCCGTAGCCCGCCGACGTGCTGGGCGTGCCGGCGTTGGCGTCCCAGCGGGACTCCAGGTAGGAGACGCCGAGGAGGACGTTCTCCGGGACGTTGAACTCCTTCGCGGCGGCGGCGAAGTCGCGTTGGCGCTGGGAGGCGGGGTCGGCCTGGGCTCGGGCCGGCGCGGCGGCCAGGCCGGTGAGGAGGGCGACGGTGGCTGCTACGGCTGCTGTTCTCGGGACGGGCATGGGCATGAACCCCCAGGGTGCAGGTGCCAGAGGTGAGAACCTAACCAGAAACTCACCCCCGGGGTAAGGGCCGACCCGCTGATGGGGGCCGCTCTCCGCCGGGGTCCGCAGTCGTCCGCCCGTTCCCCGCGGATGCCCGCCCGCGGCAAAGGAGCCGGTCAGGGCCCGTCCGGCGGCGCTGTCCCACGTCGGGTGGACCCTCCTTGCACGACTGGCACTCACCTGGCTAGAGTGCTAAATGCACGGCCCGAACAGCCCCGGCACCCGCGACGGCGGGGGTGGTAGAGCCGTAACCACATCCTGCCAACGCTTTCGACGACCGTGGAGGTCAACCCGGTGAGCGTGAACATCAAGCCGCTCGAGGACAAGATCGTCGTCCAGACGAGCGAGGCCGAGGAGACGACCGCTTCCGGCCTCGTCATCCCCGACACCGCCAAGGAGAAGCCCCAGGAGGGCAAGGTTCTGGCCGTGGGCCCGGGCCGGATCGACGACAAGGGCAACCGCGTCCCGCTGGACGTCAACGTCGGCGACGTCGTCATCTACTCGAAGTACGGCGGCACCGAGGTCAAGTACAACGGCGAGGACTACCTCATCCTGTCCGCCCGCGACGTGCTGGCCGTCATCAACTGACGTCCGCTCGCAGCGCAATGACGCCCCGGGCCCCGCAGCAAGCCGGGGAGCGGGGCGTTCTTGCGTTCAGAGAAAGGTAAGCGGAACACGCTATGCCCAAGCAGATCAACTTCGACGAGGACGCTCGTCGCGCGCTGGAGCGCGGGGTGAACAAGCTCGCCGACGCGGTCAAGGTCACCCTCGGCCCGCGCGGTCGCCACGTCGTGCTCGACAAGAAGTTCGGCGGCCCGACCATCACCCTCGACGGCGTGACCGTCGCCCGTGAGGTCGAGCTCGACGACCCGTTCGAGAACCTCGGCGCGCAGCTCGCCAAGAGCGTCGCCACCAAGACCAACGACGTCGCCGGTGACGGCACCACCACCGCGACCGTGCTCGCGCAGTCGCTGGTGAAGGTCGGCCTGCGCAACGTCGCGGCCGGCGCCAACCCGACCTCGATCGGCCGCGGCATCGAGGCCGCCGCGGAGAAGGTCATCGAGGTCCTCAAGGCCAAGGCCACCCCGGTCAAGGGCCGCGAGAACATCGCCCAGGTCGGCACCGTGACCTCCCGCGACGCCAACATCGGCGCCCTGCTCGGCGAAGCCGTCGAGAAGGTCGGCGAGGACGGCGTCATCACCATCGAGGAGTCGTCGACCCTGGCGACCGAGCTGGTGATCACCGAGGGCGTCCAGTTCGACAAGGGCTTCCTCTCGGCGCACTTCGCGACCAACCCGGAGGAGCAGAAGGCGATCCTCGAGGACGCCTACGTCCTGCTGCACCGCGAGAAGATCTCGGCGCTGGCCGACCTGCTGCCGGTGCTGGAGAAGGTCGTCGAGGCCAAGAAGCCGCTGCTGATCATCGCCGAGGACGTCGACGGCGAGGCGCTGTCCACCCTCGTGGTGAACTCGCTGCGCAAGACGATCACCGCCGTCGCGGTCAAGGCGCCGTTCTTCGGCGACCGCCGCAAGGCGTTCCTGGACGACCTCGCGGTCGTCACCGGCGGCGAGGTCATCTCCGCGGAGATCGGCCGCAAGCTGTCCGACGTCGACCTCGGCGCGCTGGGCAAGGCCCGCCGGATCGTCGTCACCAAGGACGACACCACGATCGTCGACGGTGCCGGCTCCAAGGACGCCATCGCCGGGCGGGTCGCGCAGATCCGCAAGGAGATCGAGACGACCGACTCCGACTGGGACCGCGAGAAGCTGCAGGAGCGGCTCGCGAAGCTCGGCGGCGGCGTCGCGGTCATCAAGGTCGGCGCGGCCACCGAGACCGAGCTGAACGAGCGCAAGCACCGCATCGAGGACGCCGTGGCTTCGACCAAGGCGGCCGTCGAGGAGGGCATCCTGCCCGGCGGCGGTTCGGCGCTGGTCCACGCGGTCAAGGAGCTCGAGGGCGGCCTCGGCCTCTCCGGTGACGAAGCCACCGGCGTCCGCATCGTCAAGGACGCGCTGACGGCCCCGCTGTTCTGGATCGCGACCAACGCGGGCCACGAGGGCGCGGTCATCGTCAACAAGGTGCAGGAGCAGGGCTGGGGCCAGGGCTTCAACGCCGCCACCGGCGAGCTCACCGACCTGCTGGCCGCCGGCATCGTCGACCCGGTCAAGGTGACCCGGTCCGCGGTGGCGAACGCCGCCTCCATCGCCCGGCTGGTGCTGACGACGGAGAGCTCCGTCGTCGAGAAGCCGGCCGCGGAGGAGCCCGCCGCGGCGGGCCACGGCCACTCGCACTGACGCAGTTCCACGAAGACGGGGCGGTACCTCTCGCGAGGTGCCGCCCCGTTCCCGTCTCGCCCGCGGGCACTTTCACGTGAAAGTGCCCTTGGAGGGCACGGAGGGCGGCACCCCACCCGGTGCCGCCCTCCGATGTCTGTGTCTCCAGCCGGTGGTGCGCTCAGCCGCCGGACATGCTGAGCGCGCGTTTGTCCGACTTGATGATGTGTTCCCGCTCGGACTCCGAGAGCCCGCCCCAGATGCCGTACGGCTCGTGCACCGCCAGCGCGTGGCTGCGGCACATCTCCAAGACCGGGCAGCTCAGGCAGACGGCTTTCGCTCTGGCCTCCCGCCGTGCCCGCGCCGGGCCGCGCTCGCCGTCCGGGTGAAAGAAGGACGCGCTGTCCATCCCCCGGCACGACCCTTCGAGCTGCCAGTCCCACATGTCGGCGTTGGGTCCCGGGAGCCTGCGCGTGTCTGCCATCCTGACCGCCTCCGTCATTCGGTCGATGCCGCTAGCTGCTCTGCTGTGGTGTCGATACTCCATTCGGTGCAACGGCGGTAACGTTAGAAGCGCGCCAATAGTTGTTCAAGCGATCCGGCCCGATTCAGCCGTTAGGCATCCCCCGTAGGTGTGAGCAGGGCGTTCGCCTCCGGTTGCCGACCGCGCTGGGTGCCTGGATATTGAGCCTCGTGGGAGCTGGGTCGGGCACCGAAGAACCCACCCTGCCGGTGGCCTCGGTCGCCCGCCGGCTCGGGGTCGCGCCGTCCACCCTCCGAACCTGGGACCGCCGCTACGGACTGGGTCCCAGCCGGCACACCGACGGCCGTCACCGCCGCTACGGAACTTCCGACATCGGCCGCCTCGAACTGATGCAGCGCGCGCTGCTGAGCGGCGCGTCGACGGCCGAGGCGGCGCGCTACGCCCTCGAACAGATCCCGCGGTCCGGGCCACCGCAGCCGGAGGAGCCTTCCGAACCGGCCGACGTGTCGGCGGCCGACGACGCCCTCGAGGTCCGCTCCCGCCTGGCCCGCCGTCTGAGCACGGCGGCCCTGGCCATGGACGTCGGCGCGGTTCAGCGCATGCTCGCGGACACCATCGCCGAGCTCGGCGTGCTCCCGGCGTGGACGGGGGTGATCGAGCCGGTGCTGTCGGCGCTCGGCGCCCGGTGGCGCGGCGCGAGCGCGGGGGCCGAGGTCGAGTACCTGCTGGCGGAGTGCGTGTTCGCGGCGCTGGTCCGGGCGACCCCGGTGCTCGACGAGCCCCGCAACACGCGCCCGGTCCTCTTGGGCTGCGTCCCGGACGAGCGCGACTCGATGCCGATGTACGCACTGGCGGCATCCCTGGCCGGCCGCCGGATCGGCGCGCAGCTGTTCGGGGTGCCGCTGCCGGCGGAGGTGCTGGCGGTGGCGGTCCGCCGCAGCGCACCGGCGGCGGTGGTGCTGTGGGCCCACGGCCGCGGGGTGGCGGACGCCCGGCTGTTCGCTCGGGTCTCCCGCGGGCGGCAGCGGAGCCGGTTGTTCGCGTGCGGCCCGGGCTGGGACCCGGCGGGGCTGCCGGACAAGGTGGAGCTCCTGACGGACCTGCCGAGCGCGGCGGACCGCATCGAGCACGTCCTGGTCGGCGCGCGCCGGTAGCGCCGCGACCTCCGGCGAGGGGCGCCGCATGAGTCATTCGCGACCTCCGGCGAGGGGGCCGCAATGAGTCGTTCGCGACCTCGGGTGAGGGGAGGTCAGCAATCAGTCGTTCGCGACCTCGGATGAGGGGGCGAGGTCCGCAAGGAGTCATTCCCGTCCTTGGCTGAGGGGGTGGCGGTAGCGGTTGTCCACAACCGGCGAAGGCTGGGGACAACTCGGCCGCCCGGCCCCGGATCCGGCCGGTTCGTCGGTGGGCGCCGATAGACTGGACCGGGGTCAGCCCCCAGGGATCGGGTGGGGCTTGTCTGGTCGCGAGGGGGGCGCCTTCGCAAGGGCTTTACCGGCCCGAACGGGACGTTGACGCCCAACCCGCACCCCACCTAGACCCCTCCCTGCACCCCGATACGAAGCCAGAACACGGCCGGTGGCGCCGGGTCAAGGCACGCTTTCCCGCCTTGACGCGGTGCTGCCGGCCATCGTCACAATTGCGGCTTCGGGGTGGTGGGCACCAAGCTGCCGGTCGGCCAAGGGCGCCCCGGCCCCGCTCAATCAGCCGCACCTCCGCGCCGAGCCCGGCCGGCAGATCCCGGCTTCCGCCCCGCAACAACCGACCGACTGGCCGGAACCTGCCGGCGACGGGCAGGGCGTCACTGCCCACTGGCGGTACTTCGATCATGTTTTTGTCGGACCCACCCGCTAGAAAGGACCCGTGCACGAACCCGCCCTCAGGGCCGCCGCGTTCGGGAGTGACTCGCTACCCGATCCCGCCGTCATGCGCGGCTCCGGCAGCCCGCGGGCGCGGCTGCTCGCCGCCGTCGTGCTCGGTGCGCAGGGGCGGTACGCCTCCGCCGCCGCCCTCCTCGGCGCCCTCCGGCACGACCATGACCTGGTCGTCGCCTCGCTCGCCGCCAGCACCCTCGCCTCGCACCGGCGGCAGCTGGGGGGCCACCGCCAGGCCCGCTCGCTCGACGGTGAGGCCTACGCCAAAGCCGCCTCCCTGGAAACCGAGCGTGACCCCGATGGCCTCGACGCGGCCGGCGCCAGAGCCGACGCCCTGCTCGGCCTGGCCGCCGACAACCTCGCGCTGGGCCGCCTCACCGCCGCCCGCCGGCTCGCCGAGCGGGCGCGAGCCGAGGATGCCGGGTGGCGAGCCGAGGTCCGCGGCGGGTGGGTGGGCGCCGAAATCGAACTCGCCGCAGGTCAGGGCGCCGATGCCGTCCCGCATGCCGAGCGGGCTCGGGAAACCGCGCGAGCGCGGGGCGCGCGGCGGCACTCCGTGAAATCCGAGATAGTGCTGGCCGTGTCCCTCCTCGCCGCCGGGGATCCCGATCACCGGAAGATTTCGGACGACCTTGTCGGAAACGCAATGGCGACGGCGGAGGAATGCGAACTCCTTTCACTTTTGTGGCCGGCGGCGCTCGTCGCGGCCGACCTGCGCCCAGGACACGCCGAGGAGTATCGATTCAGAGTGGCGCAGGTGTTGCACGCAGTGTTACGAAGCGCAGATCCTTGCGGGAGGAGGGTTGCGGGGGAATCACCATGGGTGCCCGTCCCGGGTGGTTGAGCCGTCGGAATGGGGTGTTCCGGCATCCGGGCTAAGAAAGTTCAAAAAAAGCCACCGGATCGTGTCAAGGTTCGGGCTAAAGCGTCCGATAGGGGAAGAGGAATGTCACCCGGCTGCAGGAAGGAAACCCCGTGACGACGGTCTTGATCTGCGACGACCGACGCAGTGTCCGTGAAGGGCTCACCCGAGTGATGTCCGCGGTCCCTGGGGTCAGTCGCATCGACTGCGTAGCGCACGGTGACGAGCTGCTGGCCCGGTACTCCCGTCAGCCCGTCGACGTCGTGCTGGTCGGGACGCAACGCGCGGTCCCGACGGGTGTCGAAGCCACCCGGCGGCTCGTCTCGGCCAACCCCCAGGCGAACGTCATCGTCTTCGGCGCCCCGGACGACGCGGGCAGCATCGCCGCCGCGATCGCCGGCGGTGCCCGCGGCTACCTCCGCTGGGACGCGTCCCGGCCGGAGCTGGTCGCCGCGCTGGCCCACACCCTGGCGAGCACCTCGGTGCCCGCGCCCCGTCAGCCGTCCGACCCGGGCGTCCAGCTGACCGAGCGCGAGCTTCAGGTGCTCCGCGGGATGAGCCAGGGCAAGAGCAACGGCCAGATCGGCCGCGAGCTCTACCTGTCCGAGGACACGGTCAAGACCCACGCCCGGCGGCTGTTCCGCAAGCTCGGCGTGCGCGACCGCGCGCAGGCCGTCGCCCACGGCTTCCGCCGCGGCCTGGTCAGCTGACCTGCCGCTCTCCCCGTTCCTGACACGGCCGGTTCCCAGGTGACGACGGGCCAGGGCGCATCGCCCTGGCCCGCACCTGTGTGGTCCCCATCACGCACCGGCGTTCGACGCGGCGGATTCCCACCCGCCACCCCGCCGCCCCGGCGGATCTCGTACCCGCAACCGGGCTCGCTCGTTGAATCGGCGACCTCGACCGCGAGTTCAGCACGACGAACCGTGTTTTCGCGGCTCCAGCTCCTGCGGCACGCCCGGGCACACCGCGCGCGCCGGTCCGGAGCAAGCCGACGGTACGGTAGCGGTCACCGGTGCGCGGTGGAGGCGACCACGGGCCGGGTTCTTTGCACACCTACACGTAACACTGGGACTGTTGTCTGCGATGGCCAATGTGGGGGATGGACTGGATGAGCCGGTCGCCGCTGCTGTCGAGGGAGATCCCCAGGCAGTGGAGCGGCTGCTGGCTGCTATCCGTCCACTGGTAGTGCGGTATTGCCGCGCCCGGGTTGGCAGGCAGGAGCGATCGTTCGCTTCGGCGGACGACGTTGCGCAGGAGGTGTGTCTCGCGGTGCTAACGGCATTGCCCTCGTACCGCGATCAAGGCCGCCCGTTTCTGGCCTTCGTCTACGGGATCGCCCAGCACAAGGTGGCCGACGCGCACCGCGCGGCGGCGCGCAACCGGGCCGAACCGGTGGCCGAGATCCCCGACGAGGTCGAGGGTGGGGTCGGCCCCGAGCAGCGGGCGCTGCAAGGTGAGCTGAACGAGCGGATGTCCCAGTTGTTGCAGGTGCTGCCGGACAAGCAGCGGGAGATCGTGGTGCTGCGCGTGGTCGTCGGCCTGTCGGCGGAGGAGACCGCGGATGCGGTCGGTTCCACCCCCGGCGCCGTCCGCGTCGCCCAGCACCGCGCCCTCGCGCGGCTGAGAAAGGTCCTGGCCGCGGAGGAGGTGATCTGAGTGACCGGTCACGAGAAGAGATTCGAGCCGGATGACGTCTGGGGCAGTGGCCTCACGGCGTCGGAGGCGGAGTTCGCCGCCGACCTGTCGGCGGTCCAAGCCGACGACGCCCTGCTCGACGCGCTCGGCGGGTCCGACCCGGCGCTGGCCGACGGTCTCGGCGACCAGGAGCTCAACGCGTTGCTGGTGGCGTGGCGAAGAGACATCGACAGCGAGCCGCTGGCCGAGCTCGTCGACGTCGACACCGCCGTGCGCACCGTCAGTACCGCCGCCCTCGCGAAGCGGCACGCTTCGAGCGGACGCCGCCGCAGGCTGCTCGTCCCGGTCGCCGTCGCCGCCGCCGTACTGGCGATCGCGTTCACCGGCACCGGGCTGGCCGCGCGCTCCGCGCAGCCCGGAGACACGCTGTGGGGCCTCGCCAAGGTCCTCTACTCCGACCACACCCGTTCGGTCGAGGCGGCTGCGACCGCGAAGCTGGACCTCGAGAAGGCCAACCTCGCCATCGCCGGCGGCAACCTCGACGCCGCCCGCCAGGCCCTCCAGGACGCCCAAGCCGCCCTGTCGCAGGTCACCGACGAGGAGAACCGCGACCAGCTGATGGAGCAGCACCGGCAGCTCGCCGCCCAGCTCCAGAACCCCGAAGCCCCGGTCCAGGGCCCGATCCAGACCTCGGTCCCGCCGGTTTCGCCCGGCGCGCCGACGAGCCAGGCGGCGCCGGCCGGGTCGGCGTCGTCCCTCCCGGGCAGCGGCAGCGGCACCACGAGCCTGCCGGGCAGCGCGACCCCGACGCCGACGCCCCCGCCGCCGACCACGACCCCGCCGCCGACCACCACGCCGCCGCCGCCGACCACCACCGGCGCCACCGGCAACGACCCGGGCACGCCGCGCAGCGAGTCCGCCGGCGGTCAGTCGCAGGGCGTCAGCGAAACGCCGTAGAACGGACATGGAAAAGCCCTGGTGAGGAAGCTCACCAGGGCTTTTTCATGTCCGGGGGAAGCGCGCTCAGTAGGCGCTCTCGTTGGCCGTGACGCCGTCGGCGAAGCCGCGGCAGTAGTCCCAGCTCACGTAGTCGCCGGGGTTCGGATCGTAGGCCGGCTCGTGCGGGCGCATCCGCCCGTCGGCCAGCAGCTGTTCGAGGCTGGCTCGCAGCAGGTGCCAGTCGTGGTAGTGGGGTTCGTCGCACTCACCGCAGTCGACGACGATCCCGCGCACCCCGCGGGGTTCGAGGAGGGCCTGGTAGACGGCCAGATCCGAGAGATCGGCCAGCAGTTCGGTGCGTTCGGAGTCGCTGATCGGCTCGTCCAGCCGGTCCTCGGGGTCTCCGAAAGCGCGGGCCGGGTCGTCCGGGTCGTCCGCGAACGGGTCTGGAGGCAGGACATCGTGCGCCACGGCCTGCACGGTACCGGGCCGCCTCGGCGGCGCGCCCACCGCCCGGGGCGGGCGGTGGGCGGCGGATATCATGAGGAGAAGGCTCCGAGTCGCCAGTTGATCTTGATTGACCACAGCGACCTGCTCATCCCGCGCCAGGAAGGCCCTTCACCCGCATGACCAGCGACGGCATCACCGCCCCCGTTCCGGCCAAGTTCGCGATGCTCGGCCTGACCTTCGACGACGTGCTGCTGCTGCCGGCCGAATCGGACGTCGTGCCGAGCACCGTCGACACGAGCACCCGGCTGACCCGGAACATCACCCTCGGCGTCCCGCTGGTGTCCGCGGCGATGGACACCGTCACCGAGGCGCGGATGGCCATCGCCATGGCCCGCCAGGGCGGCATCGGCGTGCTCCAGCGCAACCTGCCGATCGACGAGCAGGCCGCCGCGGTCGAGGTCGTCAAACGGTCCGAGGCCGGCATGGTCACCGACCCGGTCACCTGTGCGCCCGACGCGACGCTGGCCGAGGTCGACGCCCTGTGCGCGAAGTTCCGCATCTCCGGCGTGCCGGTGACCGACGCGGCGGGGACGCTGGTGGGCATCATCACCAACCGCGACATGCGGTTCGAGGTCGACCACAGCCGCCCGGTGTCCGAGGTGATGACGAAGGCGCCGCTGGTCACCGCCCAGGTCGGGGTGTCCGCGGACGCCGCGCTCGGCCTGCTGCGCCGTCACAAGATCGAGAAGCTGCCGATCGTCGACGGCGCGGGCAAGCTCCGCGGCCTGATCACGGTCAAGGACTTCGTGAAGACCGAGCAGTACCCGAAGGCGACGAAGGACCCGGACGGCCGGCTCATCGTCGGGGCCGCGGTCGGCGTGGGCGTCGACGGGCACAAGCGCGCGATGACGCTGGCCGAGGCCGGCGTCGACGTGCTGATGGTCGACACCGCGCACGGGCACTCCCGCGCGGTCGTCGACACGGTCTCGCTGCTGAAGAAGGAGCTGGGCGAGTCGGTCGACATCGTCGGCGGCAACGTCGCGACCCGGGCGGGCGCGCAGGCGCTGGTCGACGCGGGCGCGGACGGCATCAAGGTCGGCGTCGGCCCGGGCTCCATCTGCACCACCCGGATCGTGGCCGGGGTCGGCGTGCCGCAGATCTCGGCGATCTACGAGGCCGACCAGGCGGCGCGGCCGGCGGGCATCCCGGTCATCGGCGACGGCGGCATCCAGTACTCCGGCGACATCGCGAAGGCCATCGCGGCCGGCGCGTCCACGGTGATGCTGGGCAGCCTGCTCGCCGGCACCGCCGAGTCCCCGGGCGACCTGATCCTCGTCAACGGCAAGCAGTTCAAGGTCTACCGCGGCATGGGCTCGCTGGGCGCGATGCAGTCCCGTGGCCAGGGCAAGTCCTACTCGAAGGACCGCTACGCCCAGGACGACGTGCTCAACGAGGACAAGCTGGTCCCCGAGGGCATCGAGGGCCGGATCCCGTTCCGCGGCCCGCTCGCGAACGTCGTGCACCAGCTCGTCGGCGGCCTGCGCGCCGGGATGGGCTACGCCGGTGCCGAGACGATCGCGCAGCTGCAGGAGGCGCAGCTGGTGCGGATCACCGCGGCCGGGCTCAAGGAGAGCCACCCGCACGACATCACGATGACGGTGGAAGCCCCGAACTACACGACCCGCTGAGTCACCGCCGGCGGCGCGGCCCGCACTCGGAACCGATCCGAAGTGCGGGCTTCTCGCTGTGTCACCGTGACCTAGCGTGCTTACCGTAATCGGCCTATCGCCTTGCGTGGCCGCTGTGGTGTGCACTAGGACACATGACGGTCCTGCTGCGCAGGGTGTTCTTCACCGCCGTCGCCCTGGTGTCCCTGTTCCTCGGCGGCGTGGTGTGCCTGATGTGCCAGGTCCTGGCCGGCCGCGACGCGCCGACGTACCGCGTCGAGGGCCAGGTGGTGTCCCACACGCGCGGCGCGCTCCCGGTCGCCGGTGACGAGGGCGTGGAGAGCCAGTCTGTCTCGATCGACGCGAGCGGCCGCCGCTACGACATCACGGCGGTCGACCCGGGCCTCGACCTCCCGGCGGGCCAGCCGGTTGTGCTCGACATCTCCAAGGCGGACGGCAGTGTGGCGTACCTCGGTGCCGGCGGCGGCGTGGTCGACCTGCGTCCCGGAGTGGTGCGGCCGGTGCTGCTGATCTTCGCGGCGCTCCTGGCCCTGGGCGCGGTGTACATCGGCGCGGTCCGGCTCACCCTGTACCCGCCGGTGGCGACCTGGCTGGCCCTGGCGCTGGGGGCACTGCTGGCGCCGGTCGCGGTCTTCGTGCGGGTGTAGACCCCCGTGCGCAGGTCACCCACGCGGCCTAGCGACAATGGGGCACGGCAGATTGTCGTCGGCGGAGGAGGCTTCACGTGCGGGACCTGGTCGAGATCGGGATGGGCCGCACCGCGCGGCGGGCGTATGACCTCGACGACGTCGAGATCGTGCCGTCGCGGCGGACGCGCTCGTCCTCGGTGGTGTCCACCTCGTGGCAGATCGACGCCTACCGCTTCGACCTGCCGCTCGTCACGCACCCGACCGACGCGATCGTCTCGCCCGGCACCGCCGTCGCCGTCGGCGAGCTCGGCGGGCTGGGCGTGCTCAACGCCGAAGGGCTCTGGGCGCGGCACGCCAACGTCGAGGACGCCATCTTCCAGCTGGTCCGCGCGGCCGAAGACCTCGAGGACCCGACCGCGGTCGGCCGCGTCCTCCAGGAGCTGCACAGCGCGCCGATCCGGCTCGACCTGCTGACCGAGGCGATCAAGACCGTCCGCGAATCCGGCGTCACGGTGGCCGCGCGCGTCAGCCCGCAGCACGCCGCCGAACTGACCCCGGACCTGATCGCGGCCGGCGTCGAGATCCTCGTCGTCCAGGGCACGATCATCTCCGCCGAGCACGTCCAGCGCGACGCCGAACCGCTGAACCTCAAGGAGTTCATCGGCCGGCTCGACGTGCCCGTCATCGCCGGCGGCGTCAGCGACTACCGCACCGCGATGCACCTCATGCGCACCGGCGCGGCCGGGGTCATCGTCGGGCACGGCTACACGCCGGGCGTCACGAGCACCGACCGCGTGCTCGGCATCGGTGTCCCGATGGCCACCGCGATCATCGACGCCGCGGCCGCCCGCCGCGACTACCTCGACGAGACCGGCGGCCGGTACGTGCACGTGCTCGCGGACGGCGGCATGACGGTGTCGGGCGACATCGCCAAGGCCATCGCGTGCGGCGCGGACGCCGTCATGCTCGGCTCTCCGCTGGCCGCCGCCTCGGACGCGCCCGGTCAGGGCCTGTACTGGACGGCGGCCGCGGCGCACCCGTCGCTGCCGCGCTCACGCGTGGCGGCCGGCCCCGACTACGCCGTGGACCTCAAGACCCTGCTGTTCGGGCCGTCGTCCGACGCGGAAGGCGTGGTGAATCTCTTCGGGGCGCTCCGCCGCGCGATGGCGAAGACGGGTTACTCGGACCTCAAGGAGTTCCAGCGGGTGGGCCTCACCGTCCGGCGGTGAGGTGCTCGAGGAACGCGGCGAAGGCGGTCGCCGAGTAGAGGAGGACCGGCCGGGGCACCGCTTGCTTGGTGTCCCGGACCCCGACCACGCCGGGGCCGGTGCCGATCTCGACGCAGGCGTTCTCTTCGAAGTGGCTGTGGCTCGACTTGCGCCAACCGGTGAGCGTTCGTGGGCTCATCGTGGTGTCTCCCGCCCTTGTGTCCCGACCGGCGGTGATTCGCCGACGTGGACATCGACCACTGTTGAGGTTACCCACTGTTGTCGTCGGACAACCATAACCGGCGAGTAACTTACCTCTGGTCAGAACGCGGAGCCGGAGTTACGCTCCAGGTGTGACTGCCAGTAACACCACCACCAGCGCGGGTGGCCCCGACTACGACGTCGTCGTGGTGGGGTCGGGGTTCGGAGGCAGCGTCGCGGCGCTGCGGCTCACCGAAAAGGGCTACCGGGTAGCCGTCGTCGAAGCGGGCCGCCGGTTCGCCGACGACGAATTCGCGAAGACGTCGTGGGACCTCAAGCGCTACCTGTGGGCGCCGCAGGTCGGCTGCTACGGCATCCAGCGCATCCACATGCTCAACGACGTCATGGTGCTGGCGGGCGCCGGTGTCGGTGGCGGTTCGCTCGTCTACGCGAACACGCTGTACCGGCCGCTCAAGCCGTTCTACCGCGACCGGCAGTGGGCGCACATCACCGACTGGGAGGCCGAGCTCGCCCCGCACTACGACCAGGCGAGCCGCATGCTCGGCGTCGTCACGAACCCGACCATGACCCCGTCGGACGTCGTGATGCGGGACGTCGCGAAGGACATGGGTGTCGCGGATTCGTTCCACCCGACGCCGGTCGGCGTCTACTTCGGCAAGCCGGGGGAGCGGGCGAAGGACCCCTACTTCGGCGGCGCGGGCCCCGAGCGCACCGGCTGCACCGAGTGCGGCTCGTGCATGACCGGCTGCCGCGTGGGAGCGAAGAACACGCTGGTCAAGAACTACCTCTACCTCGCCGAGCAGGACGGCGCGCAGGTCATCCCGCTGACGACCGTGACGTCCGTGAAACCGATCGACGGCGGCTACGCAGTCAGCCTCAAGAAGACCGGGACGACCTCGAAGAAGTTCCGGACCACGATCACCGCCGAGAAGGTCGTCTTCGCCGCCGGCACCTGGGGCACGCAGAACCTGCTGCACCGGATGAAGGACACCGGCACGCTGCCGAAGCTGTCGCGCCGGCTGGGCGAGCTGACCCGGACGAACTCCGAGGCCATCATCGGCGCGGCCCGAACCGACGTCGACGAGAGCCGCAACTTCAGCCGCGGCGTCGCGATCACCTCGTCCATCCACCCGGACGAGAACACCCACATCGAGCCGGTCCGCTACGGCAAGGGCAGCAACGCGATGAGCCTGCTGCAGACGATCGCGACGGACGGCGCCTCGCCGGTGCCGCGCTGGCGGCAGGCCGTCACGTTCATGCTCAAGCACCCCGTCCAGGCGGCGAAGCTGCTCAACGGCTACCGCTGGAGCGAGCGCACGGTGATCCTGCTGGTGATGCAGAGCCTGGACAACTCGATCACGACGTACACGAAGCGCGGGCTGTTCGGCCGCCGCAAGTACACGTCCAAGCAGGGCCACGGCGAGCCGAACCCGAGCTTCATCCCGGCCGGCCACGAGGCCAACGAGCGCACGGCCGAGCGCATCGGCGGCATCGCGGGCGGCACCTGGGGCGAGATCTTCGACATCCCGCTGACCGCGCACTTCATCGGCGGCGTCCCGATCGGTGCCACGGCCGACGAGGGCGTCATCGACCCGTACCACCGCGTGTTCGGCTACCCGGGCCTGTCGGTGGTGGACGGCGCGGCGATCACCGCCAACCTGGGCGTGAACCCGTCCCTGACGATCACCGCGCAGGCCGAGCGCGCGTTCTCCCTCTGGCCGAACAAGGGCGAGCAGGACCTGCGACCGGCCCAGGAGGCGCCGTACGTGCGGCTGGAGCCGATCGCGCCGAAGAACCCGGCCGTCCCCGCCGAAGCCCCCGCCGCGCTGCGCCGATCCTCTTGGGGGCGATCCTCCTAGACTCGGGGCCGTGACGGCATCCGAAAAGGCACACGCACTGCTCGACGGCATCCGGAAGCTCGACGACGAATGGGCGCGGGCCATCGGTGGCCTCGGCGAGCTTGAGCTGCGCGCCCCCAGCGCGTTGCCCGGCTGGTCGCGCGCCCACGTCCTCGCGCACGTCGCCCGCAACGCCGACGGCCTGCAGAACCTGCTGGTCTGGGCGAACACCGGTGTCGAAACCCCGATGTACCCCAGCGCCGAGGCCCGTGAGCGCGACATCGAGACCGGCTCGCAGCAGGGGGCCGCCGACCTGCTCGCGGACTTCGTCGCGTCGGCCGGGCGGTTCGAGCAGTACGCCGCCGCGATGCCGGACGACGCCTGGGCGCGCGAAGCCCGCAACCGGCAGGGTGCGCCGGTCACCGGGGCCGTCGTGGCGCGGATGCGGCTGTCCGAACTGACCATCCACCTCGCCGACCTCGACCGCGGCTACGACCTCGACCGCGTGCTCGCGCTGCTCGGCCCGCTCACCGAGGACGTCGTCGAGCACGCCATCACCTCGCGCGCGGCCCACCTCCCGGCGCTGCGCCTGGCCGCCGACGGGTTCGAGTGGACGATGGGGACCGCTCCGAAGACGACCGTCCGCGGGTCGGCCGGGGCGCTGCTGGCCTGGCTCAGCGGGCGCTCCGACGGTGCCGCACTCGACGGTGCCGTGCCCGCGCTCCCCGCCTGGGCGTGACCGGCCCGTGCCACCCGGTGAACGGCTTGCGCCCGCTCTACACTGGGCGTCCCGGCACCGAGGAGTCCGCTGTGGACAGTGAGCACGACCAGGGGCGGCCCGGCGTCCGCCGCCGGACGTTCCTGCGGATCGCGGGCGTCTCGGCCGCCGGTGCGGTCGCCGCCGCGTGCGGGCCGGAGAAGCCCGCGGCCCCGGTCGCCTCGACCGCCCCGGCGCCACCCACGTCCGCGCCGTCCGGCACCGGGCTGCCCACCGGGCCCCCGAACTGGGACGACCTGCGCAGCAAGCTGACCGGCAGCCTGCTGCGCCCGGGCACCGACGGCTACGACACCGCCAGGCACGGCTTCAACCAGCTGTTCGACGGCAACAACCCGGTCGCCGTCGCGACCGTGTCCAGCGTCGCGGACGTCCAGGCCTGCGTCCGGGCGACCGCCGGGCGCGTCACCATCGCCGCGCGCAGCGGTGGCCACAGCTACGCCGGGTACTCGGTGCCGGTGGGCGGGCTGGTCATCGACGTGGCCGCGCTGAACAAGGTCGACGTCCAGGGCGGCAAGGCGGTGATCGGCGCCGGCGCGAAGCTGAAGGACGTCTACGCCGGGCTCGCGCGGGCCGGGCGCGCGCTGCCCGCCGGGTCCTGCCCGACGGTCGGGATCGCCGGGCTGACCCTCGGCGGCGGCATCGGCGTGCTCGCCCGCAAGTACGGCCTGACCTGCGACCACCTGAGCTCCGCGCAGGTCGTCACCGCCGACGGCCGGGCGCTCACCGCGTCCGCGAACTCCGAACCGGACCTGTTCTGGGCACTGCGCGGCGGGGGCGGCGGCAACTTCGGCGTCGTCACCGAGTTCACCTTCGACACCGATCCGGCGCCGCAGGAGCTGACGGTGTTCTCGCTGCACTTCCCGGCCGGGTCGGGCGCCGGCGTGCTCGCGGCGTGGCAGCAGTGGATCGCCGCGATGCCGCCGGAGCTCTGGGCGAACCTGGTGCTCTCGGGCGGGTCGCCGGTGCAGTGCCGGGTCGGCGGCTGCTACGTCGGAGGTGCCGCCGGGCTCACCACGCTGCTGAACAATCTGACCACCAACGCCGGCGCCCGGCCGACCCAGCGAGTCGTGAAGACCCTGGACTACCTGGGCGCCATGAAGTACTTCGAGGGCAGCTCGAACCGCCAGTCGTTCGTCGCGTCCTCGCGGATGATCACCGCCCCGGTCGACGCCGCGAAGGTCGTCGCGGTCGCCGACGGCAGGCAGGGCATGGACCTGCTCATCGACGGCCTCGGCGGCGCGGTCGCCGGGCCGGCCAAGGACGCCACCGCGTTCTGGCACCGCGACGCGCTGGCCAGCGTCCAGGTCTACGCGCCCGCGACGGCGAAGACCCGGACGAAGGTCACGCAGGCGGTCGGCGACGTCGTCGCGGGCCTCGCCGCGGCCGGCGCGGGCGGCGGGTACGTCAACTACATCGACCCCGCCCTGCCCGACTGGAAGACCGCCTACTACGGCGACAACGCCAAGCGGCTTCAGGACGTCGCGAAGAAGTACGACCCCTACAACGTCTTCCGGTTCGGGCAGGGCGTCGTCAGCTAGAGGTCGATGTCGGTGAAGACGGTGACGCGTTCCTCGGTCAGGTCGTGCATCGCGGCCAGGACGCCTTCGCGGCCGAAGCCGGAGCCCTTCACGCCGCCGTAGGGCATCTGGTCGGCGCGGTAGGACGGGACGTCCCCGATGATCACGCCGCCGACCTCCAGCTCGGCCGACGCGTGGAACGCCAGCTGGACGTCGGTGGTGAAGACCCCCGCCTGCAGGCCGTAGGCGGAGGCGTTGACCGAGCGGAACGCGGCGTCCACGCCGTCCACAATGGACACTGCGAGAACCGGGCCGAAGATCTCCTCGTTCCAGGCCTTCGTGTCCGGCGGGACGTCGGTGAGCAGCGTCGGGGCGACGGTCGCGCCGTCGCGGGTGCCGCCGGTGAGCACCTTCGCGCCGGCCTCGACGGCTTCGTCGATCCACGCGACGATCCGCTCGGCGGCGGCTTCGTCGACCACCGGGCCGACGTCGGTGTTGCGGTCGTACGGGTCGCCGGTCCGCTGCGCCTCGACGGCTTCCACCAGGGCGGGCACGAACTCCTCGGCCACGGCGGCGTCCACGATCACCCGCTGCACCGCGATGCAGGACTGGCCGGCCTGGTAGTTGCCGAAGGTGGCGATCCGGTGGGCCGCGCCTTCGGGGTCGGGCCAGTCGCGCAGCACGACGGCCGCCGCGTTGCCGCCGAGCTCGAGCACGACGTGCTTGCGCGGCGCGGCGTCCTTGAGCGACCAGCCGACCGGGCCCGAGCCGGTGAACGACACGACCGGCAGCCGCGGGTCGGCGACGAGCGCCTGGGTTTCCTCGTTTCCCAGCGGCAGCACGGAGAACGCGCCTTCCGGCAGGTCCGTTTCGGCCAGGATCTCACCGAGGATCAGGGCCGACAACGGCGTCCGCGGCGCGGGCTTGACGATGATCGGCGCGCCGATCGCCAGTGACGGCGCGACCTTGTGCGCCACCAGGTTGAGCGGGAAGTTGAACGGCGCGATGCCGAGCACCGGCCCGCGCGGGACGCGGCGGGTCAGCGCCAGCCGCGCCTCGCCGGCGGGGTCGGTGTCGAGGCGCTGGACGTCACCGGTGAAGCGGCGGGCCTCCTCGGCGGCGATGCGGAACACCGACACCGCGCGCTTGACCTCGGCTTCGGCCCACTTGAGCGGTTTGCCGTTTTCGGCGGTGATCACCTCGGCGATCTCCTCGGCACGCGCGGCGAGCACGCGGGAGACGTGGTCGAGCGCGCCCGCGCGCAGGTGCGCGGGGCTGCGCCGGAACTCCTTGGCGACCGAGGCCGCGGCGGCCACCGCGCGTTCGACCTGGTCCGGCCCGGGCACGGCGACCGTGGCGACCTCGCTGCAGTCGTACGGGTGGTGCACGACGAGGGTGGTGGCGCCCGGCTCCGGGCGGCCGGCGATCCAGGCGGGGCGCGGCTCGGGGGTGATCATGTCCATGCGTACCAACGTAATGCGGGTGGGGGCGCGTCCGAGTGACCCCCACCCGGACGGGTCACGGCTTGATGAGCACCTTCAGCGCTTCGCGGTCCGCCATCGCGCGGTAGCCGTCCGGCACGCCTTCGACGTCGATGGTCCGGTCGAAGACGCGACCCGGCTGGTACTTGCCGTCGAGGACGTCCGGCAGCAGCTCGGGGATGTAGTGCCGGGCCGGGGCGACACCGCCGGTGACGGTGACGTTCCGCCGGAACAGCGCCGGGCCGATCGGGCCCTCTTCGTACTGGGGGACGCCGACGCGGCTGACCGCACCGCCCGCGCGCACGGCACCGACGGCCATCTCGAAGGCGGGCTTGGTGCCGACGCATTCGAGAACGGCGTGCGTGCCCTCGCCGTTCGTCAGCTCGCGCACCTTCGCGATGCCCTCCTCGCCGCGCTCGGCGACGACGTCGGTCGCCCCGAACTCGCGGCCGAGGTCGGTCCGCGCGCGGTGGCGTCCCATGAGGACGATCCGCTCGGCACCGAGGCGCTTCGCGGCCAGGACCGCGGAGAGGCCGACCGCGCCGTCGCCGATCACGGTGACGTTCTGGCCCGCGCTCACGCGTGCCTTCGTCGCGGCGTGGTGGCCGGTCGGGAAGACGTCGGACAGCGTGAGCAGCGAGGCCAGCAGGTCGTCGTCCTCGGTGTGCGGAACCTTGACGAGCGTGCCGTCGGCCTGCGGCACCCGCACGGCTTCGCCCTGACCGCCGTCGACGCCCTTCGCGCCCCAGAACCCGCCGTGGACGCACGACGTCTGCAGGCCTTCGCGGCAGAACTGGCAGGTGTTGTCCGAGTAGACGAAGGGCGCGATGACGAGGTCGCCCTTGGTGACGGTGGTGACGTCCGCGCCGGTCTCCTCGACGATCCCGAGGAACTCGTGCCCGATGCGGCGGCCGTGCTCGCTCGGCGCCATGTCGGCGTACGGCCAGAGGTCGCTACCGCAGATGCAGGACCGCACGACCCGCAGGATGACGTCGGTCGGTTCCACCAGCTTCGGGTCGGGGACGGTTTCCACCCGCACGTCACCGGCGCCGTAGATGACTGTCGCTCGCATACTGGGGCCTTCCCGTGGAGGTTCGTGACAAACGTCGGGGGTGCGACGGCGGTGGCGCGCCTAGATTTTCGTCCATGACCACGCGCACCGCATCCCGCAACCCGTTCGTGGCGCTCGCTCCGGTGCGCCGCCGTCCGTACCTGACCGCCGCGGTCTTCGTGGTCACCTTGGCCTGCGGAATCGCGCAGCTGGTGCACCCGCCGTTGTACGACGCGATGCACCGCGACGCGGCCCGCATCGACGCGGGGGAGTGGTACCGCCTGCTCACCGGCATGTTCTTCCAGGACGCGTGGGCGTTCGGCCTGGTCTTCAACCTGGCGTGGCTGGCGGTGTTCGGCATCCTCGCCGAGCGCGTCTTCGGCCGCGTCCGCTGGCTCGTCCTGTACTTCACCTGCGGCCTGTTCGGCCAGTTCATGAGCTACGTCTGGCTCAACCCGGTGGGCGCGGGCAACTCGATGTGCACCGCCGGCCTGATCGGCGGCCTCGCGGCCGTGGCCATGGTGGCGTCGCGCCGTTACGGCGTGGTGCTGCCGGTCCAGTTCCGGATCATGGCCTTCGCGGTGCCGGTGCTGGCCGTGGCCGACACGGTCCTGCACGACAACCACGGCCTCCCCGCCCTGCTCGGACTGGTGCTGGGTTTCCTGCTGCTACCGGCTCCGGTACAGGTCGCGCAGCAGTAGGACCTCGGCGCAGTGGTGGATCATCTCGCGGTGGATGTGCAGCACGAGCGTGGCCATCGGGTACTTCGCGTACGGGCCCTCCGCCGGGCCGCACGGCCGCGCGAGGGCTTCTTCGTCGAGTGACTGCACCCCGGCGACCCACTGCGCGTAGAGCTTGTCGAGCTCCGACAGCGCTTCGGCGGCCGTTCCGGGGTACGGGTAGGTGTCGTAGCCGATCGGCTCGCCGCCGAAGTGGGACCCGATCCGCGCGCCCAGCACTCCGACGAGGATGTGGCCGAGCCGCCAGGCGATCGTCGTGACCGGCGGGGGCGTCGGCTCGGGGTAGGCCCAGTCGATGGTGAACGGGCCCGTGCCCGGTTCGTCGTCGGACTTGCGCGGCCGCACGGTCCAGCAGCCCGTGACCGGCTCCCAGAAGTACTCGTCGTCGGTGAGCCCTTCGAGTTTCGGGCGCGTGTGCACCTCCCAGTGGAAGCCGAGCTGATCGGTCAGTTCCTTCGTCCAGTTCACCGCCATACCGGGCACCGTAAGCCCGATCGAGGACAGGGACGGCCCTGAATCCCGGGTGACCGGGCCCACCTGGGACGATGGTGGGGAATCCCGCTTCTCGCCAGGAGGTCGCCAGGTGCCCAACCCCACCGGTCCGGTTCTCGTCGTGGACTTCGGGGCGCAGTACGCGCAGCTGATCGCCCGGCGCGTTCGCGAGGCACAGATCTATTCGGAGGTCGTGCCGCACAGCGCGTCCACCGAAGAGATCCTCGCGAAGAACCCCTCGGCCATCATCCTTTCCGGTGGTCCTTCGAGCGTGTACGCCGAAGGGGCGCCGGGCATGGACCCGAAGCTCACCGAAGCCGGCGTGCCGATGTTCGGCATCTGCTACGGCCACCAGCTGCTGGCCAGCACGCTCGGCGGGGTCGTCGAGCCGACCGGCGTCCGCGAGTTCGGCCGCACCGAGGTCCGCGTGACCGGTGACGGCGGTGTCCTGCACGCCGGCCTGCCCGCGCACCAGCCCGCGTGGATGAGCCACAACGACAGCGTCACCAAGGCCCCCGAAGGCTCGGTCGTCACGGCCTCTTCGGACGGCGCCGCGGTGGCCGGCTTCGAGGACGTCCAGCGTCGCTTCGCCGGCGTCCAGTACCACCCGGAGGTCGCGCACTCGCCGCACGGCCAGGAGGTGCTGCGCCGGTTCCTGCGTGACATCGCCGGCATCGAGCCGCAGTGGACGACGTCGTCGATCGTCGAAGAACAGGTCAAGCGGATCAGCGACCAGATCGGCGACGGCCGGGCGATCTGCGGCCTGTCCGGCGGCGTCGACTCCGCCGTGGCGGCCGCGCTGGTCCAGCGCGCCATCGGCGACCGGCTGACCTGCGTGTTCGTCGATCACGGGCTGCTGCGCGCGGGCGAGCGCACCCAGGTCGAGCAGGACTTCGTCTCCGCCACCGGGGTCAACCTGGTCACCATCGACGCACGCGAGCGGTTCCTCGACGCGCTCGCCGGCGTCACCGACCCGGAGCAGAAGCGCAAGATCATCGGCCGCGAGTTCATCCGCGTCTTCGAGCAGGCCGAGCGCGACCTCAAGGCCCAGGGCGACTACAAGTTCCTGGTCCAGGGCACGCTGTACCCGGACGTCGTCGAGTCCGGCGGCGGCGAGGGCACGGCCAACATCAAGAGCCACCACAACGTCGGCGGCCTGCCGGACGACCTGCAGTTCGAGCTGGTCGAGCCGCTGCGGCTGCTGTTCAAGGACGAGGTCCGCCGGGTCGGCCTGGAGCTGGGCCTGCCCGAGACGATCGTGCAGCGCCAGCCGTTCCCCGGCCCCGGCCTGGGCATCCGCATCATCGGCGCGGTCGACCAGGAGCGTCTCGACACCCTCCGCGCGGCGGACCTCATCGCCCGCGAAGAGCTGACGGCGGCCGGGCTGGACCGCAGCATCTGGCAGTGCCCGGTGGTGCTGCTGGCCGACGTCCGCAGCGTCGGCGTCCAGGGCGACGGCCGGACGTACGGGCACCCGGTGGTGCTGCGGCCGGTGTCGTCGGAGGACGCGATGACCGCGGACTGGACGCGCCTGCCCTACGAAGTCCTGGAGCGGATTTCCACGCGGATCACCAACGAGGTGGCGGAGGTCAACCGGGTGGTGCTGGACGTGACGTCCAAGCCGCCGGGCACCATCGAGTGGGAATGAGTCCGTTGTAGACGACAAGGCTCGAGGCCCCGGCGTGGGATCCGGGGCCTCGAGGGTCTTTTCGGTGAGGGTCAGCGGCGCCGTTTGCCGCCGAAGGACGCGGTGAGCAGCATCAGCCCCACGAACACCGCGCCGCCGGCGATCACCCAGCGGAAGTCGAACGAGGGCAGCCAGCTCGCGCCGTCCGAGAGGACGTAGGCCGACACCAGCAGCGTCGCGATGCCGCAGATCAGGGTGAAGACGTCCAGGCCGCCGCGCTTGGCGGGCTGGGTGTCCGCCGGTTCGTCGTAGGCGTAAGGGTTCTGGTCAGCCACGCCGCACCTCCACGTTGCCCACGTTGTTCGAAACCTTCAGGGTGATCTTCTGGCCGCCGACACCGTCGGGGCCGTTGTCCGTGCCGGTCACCGCGGGCTGGCCGATGCCGTCGGCGGAGCGGCCGAAGCACGACGCCTCGCCCGCGCCGGTGTGGCAGTCGAAGGTGACGTCGGCGTCGGCGGGCACGATCACCGTGGTGTCGCCGGCGCCGTTGGACACGGCCGTCGCGTACGGCGCCCCGGCCGGCAGCTGGGTCAGGTCGAGCCGGATGTCGCCGGCCGCGTGCTGGTAGAGCGACTGGAGCTCGGCCGCCGACTGCGGCGTCGGGTCGAGGTCGCCGACGCCGCCGCGGACGTCGAAGTTCTTGAACGGGGACGACGTCAGCACCAGCCCGGCGATGGCGAGCGGGATGGCCAGCCCGATCAGGCCGCGGCCGCCGCGGGCGAACGCGCCGGCGACCAGGCCGATCCCGACCACGCCGAGCACCAGGCCGACGATGTGCTGCGCGTCGAACCAGGTGGCGCCGTTGAGACCGGCCAGCACGCCGCCGCCGGCGGTCAGCACGGCCAGCGCGAACGTCGCGGACCCGACCTTCGACCGGGGCCGCCGCTGCGGCGCCTCGACCGAGACCGGCGGCGTGGGCCGCGGCTCCGGCGCGGACGGGGCGTCGGGGAGGTCCCAGCCGGCCGGGTCGGCGGCGAGCGGGTCCCAGCCGCGCGCCGGCGACGGCGCCTCGGCGGTGTCGGTCATGGTGAAGGCTCCGTTTCCGGTGAAGGCCGGGTACGACGACCGCGCGGCAACCGGCGCGGGGCGGTTCTCGTGGCCGCGGCTGCGGTGCAGCAGGTAGAGCGCGGTGGCGATGAGGGCGCAGCTGATCAGCCCGCCGCCGTCGAACCAGGAGCCGCTGATCGAGCCCCCGGCGCTGAGGACGGTGAGGACCATGAGCACGACGGCGAACGCGGGCGACACCGACGACCGGCCGCGCCCGATGAGGCTTTCGAAGCCGGAGACCTCGTCGCTCTCGCCGGGCAGGTACAGCCACCCCAGCAGGTAGAAGGGAACGCCGAAGCCGCCGAAGATCGTCGCGACCACCAGCGCGATCCGCACGACGACGGGATCGATCCCGTACCGCCGCCCGATGGCGGCGGCCACCCCGGCCAGCTTCCGCCCGGAGTGCGGCCGCCGGGGCCGGCTGACCCAGAAGTCCTTGACGGTCTCCTCGAAGCCGTTCAGGGCACCCGGCTTCGGTGACCGGGTTTCGCTCGCACCACTCATACCGAGAAGCATGCGGCACCCGTCGCCGCCGAACATCCGGGATGGTCCCTGAGGTTTCCCCTGGGCCGATGGATCAGGGGTTTCCCCGATGGAACCGCCTGCCGGTGCGTGTGACCATGGACGGCGTGCAGGAGTCCCTCGACCACGTCACCGCCGAGCAGGCGATCACGCCCACCACGACGGAGTCATCTGCGCCCAAGATGTTCCGGCGCCGCTCCGGGCGGGCCATCGCCGGGGTCGCCGGGGGGCTCGCCGACCACCTCGGCGTGCCGGTCCTGTGGGTGCGGACGGCGTTCGCGCTGCTCGCCGCGCTCAACGGCGCCGGGCTGCTCGCCTACGGCCTGCTCTGGGTGTTCGTCCAGCAGCAGTCCGAGGAAACCGCGGAAGCGCCGAAGCCCAAGGAACGCCAGCAGGCGTTCGGCCTGATCGCGCTGGGTGTCGGCCTCGCCGTCGCCAGCGGGACGCTCACCGGGTTCATCAGCGGCTGGGTCGCGGTGCCGCTCGCCGTCGCCATGATCGGTCTCGCGGTCGTCTGGCGGGAGGCCGACGAGTCGCAGCGCCGTCGCTGGCGGGTCGGCGCCAAGGACGGCTTCGCGGGGGCGTTCCTCGGCGGGGGCGGCTGGTCGGCCGCGATCCGGATCGTCGCCGGCGTCGCGCTGGTGATCACCGGCATCACCGTCGTCGTGCTGCGCAGCGGCACCCTGGACCAGGTCCAGTTCGCGCTCATCGCCGTCATCGCCACTCTGATCGGGGTCGCCGTGCTGACCGTGCCGTTCTGGCTGCGGCTGGTCCGGGACCTCTCCGACGAGCGCAAGGCCCGCATCCGCACCGACGAGCGCGCCGAGATCGCCGCCCACCTGCACGACTCCGTGCTGCAGACGCTCGCGTTGATCCAGAAGCAGAGCGAGTCGCCGCGCGAGGTCGCGCGGCTGGCCCGCAGCCAGGAGCGCGAGCTGCGCGGCTGGCTCTACGGCCCGAACGGCTACGGCAAGCCCGCCGAGAAGGTCGAGGAAGCGACCGGCCAGCTGTCCGAAGCGCTCGCGACGGCGTGCGGCGAGGTCGAGGACACCTTCGCGATCTCGGTCGGCCAGGTCGTCGTCGGTGACGCCGAGCTGGACGAATCGCTGGTCGCGCTCGTCCAGGCCGCCCGCGAGGCCATCGTCAACGCCGCGAAGCACGCCGGCGTCGACGAGGTCAGCGTCTACGCCGAGGTCGAGCCGACGTCGGTGACGGTGTTCGTGCGCGACCGCGGCAAGGGCTTCGACCCCGACCTCGTCCCGGACGACCGCCACGGCCTCGCCGACTCGATCCGCGGCCGGATGACCCGCCACGGCGGCACCTGCAAGGTCCGCACGGCGCCGGGCGAGGGCACCGAAGTGCAGCTCGCCATGCCGGTGAAAGCGGGCAAGGGAGCGGCGTGAGGCGGCTATGCTCGACGACGTGACGGACAACCAGCGTGAACCGGTCAAGGTGTTCCTCGTCGACGACCACGCGCTGTTCCGCGCCGGGGTGCGCACCGAGCTCGACTCGATCACCGACGAGGTCCGGGTGGTCGGCGAGGCCGGCTCGGTCGCCGAAGCCGTGGCCGGCATCGCCCGCACGAAGCCGCAGGTGGTGCTCCTCGACGTCCACATGCCCGACGGCGGCGGCGCCGAGGTGCTGCGCCGGGTCCGCCCGGAGCTGCCGGACGTGGTGTTCCTGGCCCTCTCGGTGTCCGACGCGGCGGAGGACGTCATCGCGGTCATCCGCGCGGGTGCCCGCGGCTACGTGACGAAGACGATCTCGTCGAAGGAACTGGTCCGCGCGGTGGTCCGCGTGTCGGACGGCGACGCGGTGTTCTCCCCGCGGCTGGCGGGCTTCGTCCTGGACGCGTTCGCCGACCGCCCGGGTTCGGCCCCGATCAACGACCCGGAGCTGGACCTGCTGACGCCGCGCGAGCGCGACGTCCTGCGGCTGCTGGCCCGCGGGTACGCGTACAAGGAGATCGCGTCGGAGCTGTTCATCTCGGTGAAGACGGTGGAGACGCACGTGTCGAGCGTCCTGCGGAAGACCCAGCTGTCGAACCGCTACGAGCTCTCCCGCTGGGCCTCCGACCGCCGCCTCGTCTAGGAGTGGCGCAGCAGCAGACGCTCGTACTTGTCCAAAACCACGATCGCGTCACGCCAGGCGTCCCTGATGTCCTGCGGGATGTGACTGCCTGGCTTGTTGATCTCGGTCAAGTGCTTGTTCAACAGGTCCGGCGCGGTCACCCTGTGCATGAAGTTCTCGGCGCAGAACTCCGAGAAGTTCCCCGCCTGGTACTTCTTCCTCTCGGCAGGTTCTCTGCCTTCACCCAGATCGAGTCCGAGCAGATACTGCCCATCATTCCGGCGTAGCACCGTCCAGGCGTCGCGGAACGCCTGCTCGTCCTGGTTCAGGGTGCTCGGGTTGGTGGTCATCAGCATCTGCTCGAATGAAGCGTGCCCCATCTCGTGTAGCAGCAAACGGAGGAAGATACCCGGACTCGTCCGTTCCACCCCTCTTTCGAGATGCACCGTTCTGTCTGCGTGCGTGTAAAGGCCGCCGAGGCCACTGGCGTGCCCGGAACCAAACCGGATGGTGATGCCGGCTTTGGCCAGATGATTGACGAATGCCGGATTCGCGTCCAGAAACTCATTGAACCCGCGGAGGTTGCGTGCGGGGACCTTCTCGGCATCGGATGTTTTGCCGAATTTCGATTTCAGCTTGCCGACCTGCTCGTCTTTTTCCAGGAGCCGACGGACGATTCGGTTCCTGGGACTGTCCGGCTTGAGCTTGGACAGGTCGCTCGCGAAGTAGAGCTTGGCGATCTCGGGGATCTCCTTGGCGATCAGTTCGACGGACACCTTGTGGGGACATCGTCGTCGATCATCGCCTCGATGACCGGCCGCACGAATATGCCGTACCCGTGATCGGTCTTTTCCTCGAGCCGGTCCCGGTCGATTTCCGGGAGATCTTCGTAGGCCGCCACCGTCCTTCCGCGCCATGACAGTGTGCGCTGGATCGGGAGGTTGCCGCCCCCGCCCGCGGCAGTCTGCCGGGTGCCCGCAAGGAGCCTCGATACGGCCTGGTTGCCCGCGGTCCGCTGGAGCCGCAACGCGTCGGCGGCCGCGGGAGGAACCGTCGGGCTCGGCCGTGCGCCGCGCGCCGGCGTTCCCTGGGGGTTCCGTCCCGAGGTGTCCACCTTGCTTCTCGAATGGCGCACGGTTCCCCCCGGGTCCACGACGTCCGGCCCGACCCATGGTCTGGGCGGCCCGGGTTCCGCGTCAACACACGATGGAGTGACGTTCTTCCTCGGCGCTCCCAGCTGGGTTTCCCTAGACGCGTTCCATCGCCGGCTCCGCGGACGGCACCCGCTGGGGAATCCGCGTCAGCGCCACCCCGCCGAGCACGACCACCATCCCCGCGATCACCCGCAGGTGCAGCTGCTCGCCCAGGAACCCCGCCCCGAGCAGCACCGACACGACCGGCAGCAGGTACCCGACCACCGACGCCGCCACCGCGCCCTCGCTGGCCAGCAGCTGGTAGTTGAGCGCGAACGCGATTCCCGTCGAGCCGATGCCCAGCACCAGCACCGCCAGCAGCGGCCCCGTCGACACGTGCACCGGCGTGAACCCGCCGACCGGCAGGGCCAGGACGAGCATCCCGCTGGCCAGCAGCATCTGCCCGGCCGAAATCGCGTACGGCGAAGACGTCGAGGAGGACAGGTACTTGCCCTCGTAGACGAACGCGAAGCCGTAGCTCGCCGCGGCCGCGAGGCACGCCAGGGCGCCCCAGCTCAGCAGGCCCGACGCCTGCCACGGCGCGAAGATCAGCAGGATCCCGCCGAGCCCGACGACCAGCCCGGTCAGCCTCGCCGCGGTCATCCGCGACGACGTCCCCATCAGCGGCGCCGCGAGCAGCACCCACAGCGGCGTCGTCGAGTTCAGCACGCCGGTGATGCCGGAATCGACCGTCGTCTCGCCGATCGCGAACAGCAGGAACGGCAGCGCGTTGTGGAAGAACGCCGCGACCGCGAGGTGGCCCCACATCCGGCGGTCGCGCGGCAGCCGCGCCCGCTGCAGCCGGCACAGCACGAGCAGCATCGCCGCGCCCAGCACCAGTCGCGCCAGGACCAGCTGGACCGGCGAGAACATCCCCAGCCCCAGCTTGATCCAGAAGAAGCTCGAGCCCCACATCAGCGCCAGCGCACCGATCCTGAGCAGGGTCTTCGTCTCGCCCACCCCAGTCCTCCTTCGACAGCCGAGGTCAGCTTCGCCCGGACCAGACGTAAGGACAAGCGAAATTAACTGCACGAACACTTAAGCTGAGCTGTACGATCAGGGCCATGCTCGACGTCCGCCGCATGCAGGTCCTCCGCGCCGTCATCACCAGCGGGTCGATCACCGCCGCGGCCCGCAACCTCGGCTACACGCCGTCCGCGATCAGCCAGCAGCTGTCCGCGCTGGAACGCGAGGCCGGCACCGAACTGCTCGAACGCGTCGGCCGCGGCGTCCGACCGACGGCGGCGGGGGCGCTGCTGTCCGAACACGCGGAGACGCTCAGCACCGAGCTCGCCAAGGCCGAAGCGGCGCTGACCGAGCTCAAGGAGGGCCGCACCGGCCGCGTGGCGATCCGCTACTTCGCGACGGCCGGGGCGTCGCTCGTCCCGCCCGCCATCGCCGCCGTCCGCCGCGAGCACCCCGGGGTGCGCCTGGACCTCAAGCTGGTCGAGCTCGACGACCCGATCCTGGACGTCGAATCGGGTGACGCGGACGTGGCGATCACCGTCTTCCCGCGCCAGACCCCGCCCGCCAAGGGCATCGAGCTGGTGCACCTGCTCGACGACCCGTACCGGGCCGTGCTGCCGAAGGCCCACCCGCTGGCCCGCAAGCGCGTGCTGGACCTCACGGAGTTCGCCGAGGAGCCCTGGGTCGGCGTCGACGGCCTGCCCGGTATCTGCCGCGACATCCTGCAGGGCGCCTGCGCGTCGGCCGGCTTCGCGCCGAACATCGTGGTCGAGTCCGAGGACTACCAGACGGCGCAGGGGTTCGTCGCCGCCGGCATCGGCGTCGGCCTGATCCCCGAGCTCGGGCTCGGCGCACAGCATCCGGGAGTGGTCGTCCGCCGCATCCGCCACCCGGAGCCGGTCCGCGCGATCCACGCGGCGGTCGCGTCGCGGGCCTCGGGCCACCCGGCCGTCCGCACGCTGCTGGCCGCCATGCGCGCGGCGACCGCCAAGGTGGCCTAGACGAAGAACAGCTCCGTGACGAGGATGCCGACCAGCACCGCGGCGAGGATCGCGGCCACGGTGACCAGCGTCTTCTTCGACACCGGCAGGTTCCACTGCTCGGCGGGCTGCGACGCGGCGGCGGGCGGCGGCGCGTACTGCGTTGCCTGGGGGGCGGGCGGAACCGGCGGGATCTGCTGCGTCGCCCCCTGCGCGTAGCCCGGCGGCGGCGTCATCGGGTACTGCGGCTGGAACTGCGGGCCCGAGGGCATCGGCGCGCCCGGGGGCGGCATCGGGGGGCCGCCCGGCCCCGCCGGCCATCCGACCGGCATGGTCGGCATCGCCGGCGCGGTCGGCGGGATGAACGCCGTTTCCCGGCCTTCGGTGATCGCCTTCAGCGAGTGGACGGTGTCCGCCATCGTCGGCCGCGTGTTCGGGTCCGGACGCAGCATCTTGCGCAGCGCCTCGGTCAGCACGCCCGAGTTCTGCGGCGGGCGCTCGGACGACTGGCCGTCGTCCCCGAACGGCGGCACGCCCTCCACGGAGGTGTAGAGCGTCGCGCCGAGGGAGAAGACGTCCGCCGCCGGCGTGCCCGGCAGGCCGCGCGCGACCTCGGGGGCCACGTACGCCGGGCTCGGCCCGCCGCCGCTGATCCCGATGTCGGTGAGCTTGACGCCGCCGTCGTCGGCCAGCAGCACCGTGCCCGGCTCGAGGGTGCGGTGCACGAACCCGGCCGCGTGGATGGCCGCCAGCGCGTTGCCGAGCTGGATGCCCAGCTGCGCCGCCTGGTCGGGGGTGAGCCGGCCGTGCTCGGCGAGGAACGTCGCCATGCTGCGCGACGGGATGTACTCCATCACCAGCCAGACGTCCTGGCCGTCCGGCAGCACGTCGAACACCTTGATCGCGCACGGGTGCTCGATCCGGGCCGCGTCCTTGCCTTCCTGCATGGCGGCGGCGCGCGCCTGCTCGGCACGCTCACCCGCGCCGACCGGCAGGTACATCCGCTTCATCGCGACGGTGCGGAACAGCCGCGTGTCGAACGCCAGCCACACGATGCCCGCGCGGCCGCGGCCGATCGGCTGGTCCAGCCGGAACCGGCCGCCGACGATGGTGCCTTCGGAACTCAACACATACCTCGGGTCACGGCGTGGTGGAAGTGGGTGGTGGCGTCGCCTGCGAGCTCGACGGCGGAGCTTCGCTGCTGGTTTCCGGCGGCGTCGTCTTTGTTGACGTCTTCGACGGCGTGGTCGTCGGCGTCTCGCTGGCCCTCGACGTGGTCGCGCGCTTCGACGACGACGTCGTCTCGCTCACCGGAGGCGGCACCTCCGCCGTGCTGAACGGCGTCTCCGACGTCGACGGCTCCGACTCCGACGTGGCGACGGGCGACGGCTTGGTGCTGGGCACCGGCGCGGCCGGTGCCTCCGGGTTGTTCGGGCTCAGCAGCCAGACGACCAGCGCGACCAGGCCCACGACCACGACGCCGCCGATGATCGCCGGGCGCTTCCACGCGCCGGGCTTGTCGTCTTCGTCGACCGGGCTCAATTGGGGCCGCGACCGCGCCGGGGGCGGCTCCGGGTCGTCGTCGTAATCGTCGTAGTCGTCCTCGTACCCGTCGTGCTCGTGCGGCGGCACCGGCACGGCGCGGGTCGCGGCCAGCCCCGGCGGCACGCCCCCGGCCGCGTGCTGGTCGTCGTCGCGGTAGTGGTCGTACCCGTCGTAGTCGTTCTCCGGGTAGCCGGTGGCCTCGGGGTAGTCGTCCTCGTCGTAGAACGGCACGGCCTGCGTCGGGGCGCCGCCGCCGTTGAGCAGCGTGCCCGAGTGACCCGCGGGGATCTCGTCGAACATCTGCGTCGCGTTCGGGTCGGCGACGGCGGCCGCGCCGAGGACGCCGGCGGACGGCGCCATCATGGTCTCGTCGGCCGGGCCACCCAGCGGGGTCTCGCCGCGGGCGACGGCCGCGAGCAGCTCTTCGCACTCCTCGGCGGTCGGCCGGTGTTCGACTTCCGGGTGCAGCAGCACGGCCAGCACGCTGGCCAGCGGCCCGGACTGGCGCGGCGGGTTGATCTGCCCGGCCGCGACCGCGTGCAGCAGGCTCAGCGTGTTCTCGGACAGCCCGAACGGCGGCTGGCCCTCGCACGCCGCGTAGAGCGTGGAGCCGAGGGAGAAGACGTCGGACTCCGGGCCGGGCTCGCCGCCGATGGCGACCTCGGGGGCCAGGTAGGCGGGGGTGCCGGCGATCATCCCGGTCTTGGTGACCGTGACGTCGTCCTTGGCGCGGGAGATGCCGAAGTCGGTGATCTTCACGACGCCGTTGCCGCCGAGCAGGATGTTGCCCGGCTTGATGTCCCGGTGCACGATGCCGACCGCGTGCGCCTCGCGCAGCGCCGCGGCGACCTGGGCGCCGATGCGCGCCACCTCGGTCGGCGGCAGCGTGCGGCGCTCCTGCAGCACGGCGGCCAGGCTGGTGGAGTTGAGGTACTCCATGATCAGGCACGGCTGGCCGTTGTCGTCGGTGACGACGTCGAAGACGGAGATCGCGTTGGGGTGGTGCAGCCGGGCCGCGATCCGGCCCTCGCGCATCGTCCGCTGGCGGGCGTCCTCGGCGTCGTGCTGGTCCAGGTGCGGCTGGAGCAGGAGCTGCTTGATGGCCACGGTGCGGCCCAGGACCTCGTCGTGCGCCTGCCAGACGGCCCCCATCGCGCCCGTGCCGATCCGGCCGACGATGCGGTACCGATCGGCGACCAGACGACCCTCGTCGCTCACGCGACCTCCCTTTGGGCTCCGGCTTCACCAGGGCGTGCGGTTCGATGCCTGGTGACGCGGCCGCGAACACGCCGCTTCGCTGGAGCGTATGCACATGTCGTGGGCTCTGAGCCGGTTTTTCCGAGACCGGCCCGTGACAAGGCTAGGCGCTCACTCTGCGCACACGAATCCGGCACGGGCACTTGAACCTGGGGTGAAGGGGTGGTCGCCGTGGGCTACATGTATTGGGCGGAGACGAGCTGGGCTTCGGTGATCAGCCCACCGGCGTCGGCGACCCGGAACAACTGGGTGACGCGCACCAGTGCGCCGTCCGGCCGGTGCAGCGTCGCGACCGCGAGGATCGAGCCGTCCGGGTTGATCTGCGTGTCGCCCTCCTGGACGTCGATGGCGTCCATCGAGCTCCAGGTGCGGACCAGCTCGCCGGCCGTGCCGTCGACCAGCGCCGGGCTCAGCAGCGCCAGCGCGCCCGCCGAGTCGCGGGCGATCTTGGCGTAGAACTCCTTGACGGCCTGGATCTTGCGGCTCGCGCTGCGGGCGTCGGCGGCCTTGTCCGGGACGGGGGTGGTGGCGACCGGGGCCGGCTGGGACCGCGGGGTGCCGTTCACCGGCTGGGTGGACGGCGGGTCCTCGGCGCGCGTGCCCGGCGTCGCCGGGCTGTGCCGCTCCGGCGCGCTGCCACCGGCCTGGTGCTGCGGGACGGCGAGGCCGCCGAGCTCCGCCGCGCCGGTGAACCCGGCGGGCGTGGACTGGCCGCCGGAGGAGGTGGCGGCGCGGTGCGAGCTGGTCAGCATCGGCGCGGCGACCACGGCGCCGGCGACGAGCGCGCCCGCGGCGACCAGCCCGGTCAGCTTCGCGCGGCGCGCGAACCGGCTTTCCGGCTCGCCGTCGTCTTCGGCCTGCTCCGGCTCGCGGACCGGCTCGGGCCGCGCCGGCAGGAACCGCTGTGGGTCGCGAAAGACCTGCTCGAGGTGGTCGCGGTCGGCGTCGGCGACGCCGTCCAGGATCTCGGCCGGGATGACGTCCTCGACGCGGACGGCGTGGGGTGACTCACGCCGTGTGCGCTGCCGATCAAGCACGAAAGTCCTCGCTCTGGGTTCCGGGGACGGTCGCCCGGCCGTTCGGCCGGGCTCCCGTTGGTCCGGTCGGCCGGCTCGTGGCCGGTCTTGGGATTCACTGTCGGATTCGTTGTCGTCAGGTAACCCTGTGGGGACGACGACCACCAGGCTCTGTCGCCGGAATGCCGTCGCCACACGACGAGCGGCAGCTTATGTCACCCACCCGGACCAGGCATAACCGCTCGGCGCACCGCACGTGCATCAGAACGGGCGAACCGCACGTGCAGGTGCGGCTACTGGCCGTCAGCGGTGATCTTGTCGCCGTCGCCGAAGGTCAGGGTGCGCTCTTCGACGGTCTTGGTTCCGTCGGTGTGGGTCACTTCGACGGTGTTGACTGTGACGCCGCGCTGCTGGTCGATGCTGACCTTCTTGACTTCGAAGTAGGCGATGCCGGCGTAGCGGTCGGCGAGCGCCTGCGGCCCCTCGTCGTGCAGCCGGCCGGTGGTCACCGCCGACGCCGCGGACGGGTCGGTGGTGACGGTGTTGAAGAACTTCTCCGAGTTGTCCCCCATGGTCTGGGCGTCGGGCGGGAAGGAGTACCACCACGGTGGCTTGACGGGGGTTTCGCGCTGGGCGGGCGTGACCGGTGGCTTCCGCGGGGTCGCGCTCGGCCGGGCGGGGCCGGTCGTCGTCGTCGTGTCGGGCGCGTTGGGGGTGCCGGCGTGGGGAGGGGGAGCCACGCCGTCGACCGGCCCGGTACCCCCGCCAGGCTTGCCGGCGGCGGCATCGTCTTCCGGCCGGGACGGGCTCTCCGGCCCGGGCGCGGAGCCGCCCTGCGTGGGCGGCCGGTGCTCCCCGGTGGGGTCGGCGATGGTGGGCGCGCCCTGGTAGCCCGGCCAGGCGCCTTGAACGGCCTGGTCCACCGGCGGCTTCCCGACGAGGAAGGAGCCGGCGCAGAGCAGCCCGACGACGACGGCTCCGGAGGCCCCGGTGGCGAACCAGGCGGCCTTCTTCCAGGTCTTCGGCGGCGTCACCGACGCGGGGACGGACCCGATGGCGAACCCGCCGAGCCCGCCGAGCTCATCGAGCTCGTCGAGCGGTGGCGCGGAGTAGATGCGGACGTCTTCTTCGTCGAGGTCGACGTTCCGTGGCGCGGGAGCGGCCAGCGAGACGCGGGTGCGCCGGGCGGCCTGCTCGGCGTGGCTTTCGGTGACGGGCGCCTCGTCCTGGCCGTCTTCGTCCTGGTCGAAGCCGTCGAGGGGGAGGCTGCCGTGCGCGGCGGGGAACAGGGGAGCGGAGGGCCGCCGGTTCCGCGGCTGCGGCAGCAACGGCGGATCGAGCGGCAGCAGTCCGCGAACCGGCGGATCGGCCGGCTCGGGAACGGCGGAGCAGGGCCGGAAAGGGCGGTCAGCCGCCTCCGAAGGGTGGTGCGCCCACGGAAGCGAACCGGGCACCGGAGGTTCGCCCGGACGGGAATCGGAGGCCCGGAGCCGGAAAGGGCGATCGCCACCCTCCGGCGGCTCGGCTGTTCCGCGGAACCGTGCCGGATAGCCGGGTTCCTGGCCCCGCGCCTGCCGCCGCAACGGGGGTGAGCCGACCTCGGCCGTCCCGCGGTACCGCACCGGAAACCCGGGCTCGGGCGGCTCGTACCTCAGCAAGGGCGGCGAACCGGGCTCGCGCGCGACGCCCGCCGCGTGGTGCCGCACGGGGCGGTGCTCGGGCAGCGGTGGCGTCCAGCTTTCCGCGCCGCCACGCCGGTGCCGCCCGGGGTGCGCGGGCATCGCGGCGTGTCCGTGGAACTCTGTGCCTTGGCTCATGTGGGCTCGACCACCCGGCCGTGCGCTGCTGACGCCGTCCGGCGGCTGGACGACCCGATCGGAGCATCCTCACGCGCGGAATCCCGTTCGAAATACTGCGCAAAGGACTGCGCAAATGCACGCGCACGCGACGGCAGGCGCGCGGGGCCAGTGCCCCCGCGCGTCCCCCGGGCATCGCCCGACCCAGACGCAAGGGTCCTCACAACCTCAACCCTAGGAGCATCCGGCGGAGAAAGTCGCCCCCAAACCTGCAAGTTGCAGAGGTTTCACTCGGTCGGGCGCGACCGAACGGGCGATGGTGACGCTGCGAAGTTTCACGCAGTGCCATCGCCCCTGATCAGGGGTTTCAGCCTCCCGTGCGGTAACGGTCGCGCGTGGATTGCAGCGCCTTCGTCGCCACCACGCCGCTACCGGCGGCGACGATGATCGCGAAGACGTCCAGCGTCGGTCCCCCGGCCGTGAGCAACCAGGCGAACAGGGAAGCCGCGGTGGTACCGCCGGCAACGGCCCACCTGCTCTTGACGTACTGCGCGACCGGAGCGCCGCCGGCCCGCTTACCCGCCGCGTTGTTGAGCAGCGCCAGATACCCCACATGGCCCAGCGCGGCCAGCACGCTCGCGAGCGCGACGATGACGGCGATGAGGTTCACGAGCCAGTCCATGACCCCAGTCTGCCCGTATCCCGGCCGCCGGTGCCTCGGGGAAGACCCCGAATTCGCCGCAACCGTTACCGGCCGAGCCGCCCGCGGCCCAGGTTCAGCAGCGCCATGGCCAGCTGCCGGCCGTCCGGGCCGAGTTCGCGGTAGCGCGCGAGCACGTCCATCTCGCGGTTGTAGACGATGCGCGTGCCGCCGGCGGCCATCCGCGCCGCCCCGATCGTCTTGGACACCTCGACCCGGCGTTTGACGAGCCGCAGGATCTCCTTGTCCAGGTGGTCGATCTCCTCGCGGAGCGCAGCGATGTCGTCGCCCGCGGGGGTGTGCTCGGCGGGCTGTCCGTCGGCGTTCGTGGCGTGTGCGTTCATCGGGACCTCTTCCTCGAGACCCGGATCCGGCCCCAGGGACGGCGACAGCCCCGGGTCCGTGGACTCCGGGGCTGGCGTGATGGCGGTTGGCGGCACTACGCGATCACGGGAGCCGGAGTCCGGGTCCCGTAAAAAAATCGCTTCGCGTGGTGCCGCATGCGGTCAGTATGGCACAGCGGTGCGGACGCGCTCCCGGACCGAGCGCACCCGAGCATGAACCAAGAGGCTCACGCCGAGCCAGAACACCGGGAACACCGGCCAGAAGAACCCGGCGCCCAGCACGGCCCAGCGGGCGATCACCAGCACGGCGATCGCGACCACCACGGCGAGGTGGACGCGCAGGGCGGGATGGCGCCGCAGCGCCTCCCGGCCGAGCGGGAAGCCGGGCGAGGGCGGCGCGGGCCGCGGCAGGTCGGCGGTGAGCGCGGCGAGTTCGTCGGTGAACCGCGCGGCGTAGACGCGGCCGAGGCGTTCTTCGACCTCGTCGAGGGTGAGCCGGCCTTCGGAACCGGCGGTCTGGACGGCGGTGGCGACGCGGTCACGATCGGCGTCGGCGGCCCGGATGGGGGCCGAACTGGTGTCTTCCATGTCCGCCGATGTTCCGCGCGCCGGGCCCGCCGCGCGTCGGGTGCCGGGCGACACCTCCGGCTACGCCCTCCGCGGTACCCGGCGCCGGGCGGACGTCAGGAACGAGTCATTCACTGCGTCCCACGCCAGTAACGAGGCATTCCCGGCGCTCCCCGCCGAAGCACCGCCCCGCGGACCCGGCGCGGTTTGCCGGGCCCCGGCCCGCCCGGGGTAGCGTGGACGCCACGATGGACACCCTCTTCGATCTCCCCGCCGCGACCCCTGTGCGCAAGCCCGCCGCCGGCGGGCAGGCCGAGCTGCTCGACGACCTCAACCCCGCCCAGCGCGAAGCCGTCACCCACGCCGGTGGCCCGCTGCTGGTGGTGGCGGGCGCGGGATCGGGCAAGACCCGGGTGCTGACCCGCCGGATCGCCTACCTGCTCGGGCAACGCCGCGTGCACCCCGGCGAAATCATGGCCATCACGTTCACCAACAAGGCCGCCGCCGAAATGCGCGAGCGCGTCGCCGCGCTCGTCGGGCGCCGCGCGAACGCGATGTGGGTGTCGACGTTCCACTCGATGTGCGTGCGGATCCTGCGCCGTGAAGCCAAGACGCTGGACATGTCGTCGAGCTTCTCGATCTACGACTCCGACGACACCAAGCGGCTGATCACCTTGGTGGCGCGCGATCTCGACATCGACCCGAAGCGCTACGCCGCCCGCACGCTCGCCGTGCACATCTCGAACCTGAAGAACGAGCTCACCGACCCGGAGACCGCGGCGGCGAACGCGGGCAACGACCTCGAGCGTCGCGTCGCCGAGGTCTACGGCGAGTACCAGCGGCGGCTCAACCAGGCCAACGCCTTCGACTTCGACGACCTCATCATGCGCACGGTCTCGCTGCTGCAGGCGTTCCCGGACGTCGCCGAGTACTACCGGCGGCGCTTCCGCCACGTGCTGGTCGACGAGTACCAGGACACGAACCACGCGCAGTACACCCTGGTCCGCGAGCTGGCCGGGACGGCGCCGAACGAGGCGGGTGTCGAGCCGGCCGAGCTGGTCGTCGTCGGTGACGCGGACCAGTCGATCTACGCCTTCCGCGGCGCGACGATCCGCAACATCGAGGAGTTCGAGCGGGACTTCCCGAACGCGCACACCATCCTGCTGGAGCAGAACTACCGCTCCACGCAGACGATCCTGTCCGCGGCCAACGCCGTCATCGAGCGGAACCCGAACCGCCGGGCGAAGCGGCTGTGGACGGATTCGGGCGACGGCGAGAAGATCGTCGGCTACGTGGCGGACAACGACCACGACGAAGCCGCGTTCGTCGCGGGCGAGATCGACGCGCTGGCGGAGAAGGGCGAAGCCGACTACTCCGACGTCGCCGTCTTCTACCGCACCAACAACCAGTCCCGCGTCTTCGAAGAGATCTTCATCCGGCTCGGCCTGCCGTACAAGGTCGTCGGCGGCGTGCGGTTCTACGAGCGCCGCGAAGTCCGCGACATGATCGCTTACCTGCGCGTGCTGGCGAACCCGGAGGACACGGTCAGCCTGCGGCGCGTGCTGAACGTGCCCAAGCGCGGCATCGGCGACCGCGCGGAGGCCGTCGTGGCGACGCACGCCGAGCGCGAGCGCATCTCCTTCGCGCAGGCGCTGCGGGACGCCGTCGAAGGCAAGGTGCCGCTGCTGAACCCGCGGTCGGTCAAGGCGATCGGCGGGTTCGTGGCGCTGCTCGACGAGCTGGGCGCGCTGGTCTCGGACGGCGCCGAAGTGCACGACGTGCTGGAAGCGGTGCTGGACAAGACCGGCTACCGCGTCGAGCTCGAGGAGTCGGAGGACCCGCAGGACCACACGCGCGTGGAGAACCTGGACGAGCTCGTCACGGTCGCGCGGGAGTTCACCGAGATCACCGCCGAGGTCGTCGCGGACGAGAACGCCGAGCTGGTCGTCGAGGAGGGTGTTCCGGCGCCGGGCTCGCTGCCGGCCTTCCTCGAGCGCGTTTCGCTGGTCGCGGACGCCGACTCGGTGCCATCGCCCGACGGCGGCGAGGAAGGCGACGGCGGCGCGGGCGTGGTCACGCTGATGACCGTGCACACCGCGAAGGGCCTGGAGTACCCGGTGGTCTTCTGCACCGGCTGGGAGGACGGCGTCTTCCCGCACATGCGGGCGCTCGGCGACCCGACGGAGCTGGCGGAAGAACGGCGGCTCGCGTACGTCGCGATCACACGCGCGCGGAAGCGGTTGTACGTCTCGCGCGCGATCACGCGCTCGGCGTGGGGCCAGCCGTCGATGAACCCGGCTTCGCGGTTCCTCGACGAGCTGCCGCCGGACCTGGTCGACTGGCGGCGGCTGGAGCCGTCCAGCAGCGGTTTCGGCTCGTTCGGTTCCGGTTCCCGCGGCACCCCGCGGGCGGCGACCACCTGGGGCGGCCGGCGGTCTTCCGCGCCGTCTTCGTCGGGCACGCCGTCGTTCGGCAAGGGCTGGAAGGACACGGTGGCGCTGAAGCTGGACGTCGGCGACCGCGTCAGTCACGACAAGTACGGCCTGGGCACGGTGATTTCGTGCGACGGCGTCGGCCCGCGCGCGACGGCCACGATCGACTTCGGCCAGGCGGGCAAGGTCCGCCTGATGCTGATCGGCAGCGTGCCGATGGTGAAGCTCTAGCCACTCGTCCGAGTGAATCCGGCGGCGATCTTCCCGATCGCCGCCGGAATCGTCGTACCCACCCGGTAAAACTGACCCTGCGATCGAACAAAGGTTCGACGGAGGGGGTAGTGTGGTGTGGACGCGGTGCTGTTTGGCCTGTTGGCCGAAGGGGTACAGAAATACCTGCGAGGAGTCCTGGGGACGAGGGTTCCGGATCGGGGTCGGGAGCCTTCGGGGGCTTCGGGAAGCTCTTCGCGTGCGGGAGCGGAGGCGTGCCGGCTGGCCGCCGCCTGGCGAGCGTTGCTCAGGCAGCACGAGCTCGGTGCGGACGGGCGTTGTGTCACCTGCGGCCGGGGACGCCGCTGGACGACCAGAGCCCGGAGTGCCGCGCGTGTCCGCTCCGCGGGGGGCGCAGGGGGAGCGGTGCCGTGGGGCTGGCTGCCGGTCCGGCGGCCGGCGGAGCTGTGCACGGTGTGGCAGGTCGCGGTGGCGTACTTCATCCGGCGGTTACCGGGCGGACAGCGATAGGCGGTTGCGGCCGCTGAGCCGCCTGTGGGCGCTTTTTCCCGGCTCCGGAGTGGTTCTCTGTCCTCCGGTGGGTCTCGGCTCGGTCTGAAGCGCTCCTCGCGTCGTTGCCGAGTCACGGTGCCTCATCTCGCCGGGATGCCGGGAGCGTCTCGCGTCCGGAAGGCCGCGAGCCCGGCACGTGCTTCCACTGCGGAGCGGCGAACTCGCCGGAGCTGCGTGCTGCCGTCCGGCCCGTTTCGTCGGGTGCCGGGGAAGACGTACCCGATCCGGTTGTTTGTGTTTGGCCTCTGGCGGTGAACCTTGATCTTGTGACCGGTTCCAGCACCCGAGCGGCTCGGCGGAGCGCGTGCCTTCAGCGCCCTTCGCCGGTGGCGGCTGCCCGCGCTGTCCCGGCCGGAGCAGGAGAACGCTCTACGGCCGGGCTTCCGCTGTCGGGCGTGCTGGCGGTGCCTGCTCCCGTGCGGGGAGCGAACGGATCAGAGAACGATGCCGCGCGCGGCCAGCCAGGGCCGGGGGTCGATCTTCTTGGTGCCGTTCTGCCACACCTCGAAGTGCAGGTGCGGGCCGGTGCTCTGGCCGCGGTTGCCGATCTCGGCGATCTGCTGGCCGCACTTGACCTTCTGCCCCTCCTTGACGGAGAAGCTGTTCATGTGGCCGTAGACCTGGATCGTGCCGTCGTCGAGCTGGATCCGTACCCAGAGGCCGAAACCGCTGGCCGGGCCGGCCTCGATCACGGTGCCGTCGGAGGCGGCGTAGATCGGGGTGCCGATGGAGTTGGCGATGTCGATGCCGAGGTGACTGGTGCCCCACCGGGCACCGAAGCCCGAGGTGAAGGTGCCGTGCGCGGGCAGGCAGGTCTTGGGGCGAGAGGCTTCTTCGGCGGCCCTCTTGGCGGCGTCGGCTTCGCGCTGCTCGCGGGCCTGCGTGACGGAGGCGCTGTCGGCGAGCTTCGCGGCTTCGGCGGAGGCGTCGACGGCGTGGCCGGTCGGCAGGAGCTCGGGGGCGCCCCCGGAGCCCGCACCTCCCGCGGTCAGCGAAGCGCTGGCGTCCTGGCTGTTGGCCAGGGGGGTGACGGCGGTGTTCGAGTCGGTGACCGTCTTGAGGGTCGAGCCCGCAGCAGCGGCGGCGAACGCACCAGCCGCAACAGCGGCAACCACGACACGGCCGCGAAGGGCCGAAGAGGGCGGGGCGATGCGGTGCGCACCCCGGACACGGACGACCGCGCCTTCGAGCGCGTCCTTCAGTGCCGGGGAAGGAGCTTGGCCGCCGGGGGAGCGGTGTGAAGCCAAGACAGGGCCTTCCATCGTCGGGGAGCCGGGTCGAGGACTGCGGGCGGGGGAACCCGGTGAGCCAACCTCGGGGGTGGTTTGCTCGGCGTCCTACTTCGTGACCTGACTGTAATGGGGACCCCGGGACAGTAACGAAGGGGTACCGCTGTCGGCAAGACGTGCCCCCGCTGTGGGCCGTTCGAGTGGAACCGGCGGCGCGCTCACCTGTGTAAATCACCCAAAGTTAGAGGGGGTTTACGGCGTTCGGTGTGACTTGCCTTACAGGCCGAAGGGGTGGTGAAGGGCCGCCAAAAGGCCCAGCGGGGCCTCCGCAGGGGTCACGAGCCGGAATAACGAATTGCCGAAGAGGGTTCAAGCGCATCCGACGACTCGCGCCCCGCCGAGAGCTCCCGCGCGACCCGAACTTGCTAGCGTCGCGGGCAATATGCCCCCACGCGCAGAACCCCCCACCGGAAGCACCCCCGGCCCCCGCGAAGAACCCGAGGCCCGAGGTCCGGCCAAGGCAGCCCCGACCCCGCCCACGGCAAGCCAGGGCGACCCCAGGCGGGAATCCACCGGCCCGGGTGGGAGCGAACCGACCCAGCCGGTCCCCGCCGCGGGCGGCCGGCAGGCAGAGGCCGCAAGCCCGGCCGGGTCTGCGGCAGCTAGCCAGTCCGGCGGTCCCTCGCGGCCCAGGCCTGCGCCGGCGGGCGGGCGGAGCGGGCTCGAAAGCTCCACTACCTCCGGGGCCGCCGCGACGGGCGCTGCCGAGTCCGACCCGCCAACGCGGCCTGTGGCTGCCGCCGACGGCGGGCAGGCCACGCCCGAAAACTCCGCCTCCACCGGTGATGCCGCTGCCGCCGCCGAGCCGGATCCGCCCACGCGACCGGTGCCCGCCGCCGGCGGGGTGCCGGAAAACTTCGCCACCTCCGGGGGTGGTGTCTCGAGCGCTCGGCGGCCCGAGCCCGCGTCCGGAAGCTCCACCACCTCCGCGGGCGGTGCCTCGAGCGCCGGGCAGCCCGCCTCCGGAAACTCCGCCACCTCGGCAAGCCGTGTCTCGAGCGCCCGTCGGCCCGACCCCTCTCCCGAAAACTCCGCCGAATCCGAGCCACCGACAAGCCCGGTCCCGGCCGCGGCACGTGTACCCGACGTGCCCGAAAACGCCACCACCTCCCCGCGCGCCTCAGCCAAGCCCGGCAAACCGCAACCCACCCCCCAGCAAAAACCCCGAACCACCGCCGTCGAGCCCACCGAACCCTGGGCCGACGACACCGACACCCGCCCCTCCGGCACCCTCAAAACCGCCCTCGCCCTGGCCGCCCTCGGTGCCGTCGCCCTCAGCGCCGCCGCGATCGTTCCCGTCTCGCCCGCCGCCGCTCCCGGGTTCACCAGCTGGCCCTGGCTCGCCCTTCTCGCCCTCGCGCCCGCCGTCGCCGCCGTTTGGCTTGCTTTCACCGGAAAACCCGGCCTCGGCGGCGGCCTGGTCCTCGGCCTGGCCGCCCTCGCGCCCGGGCGCTTGGTCCTCGACCTCCAGTTCGCCGTCAACGGCCCGCTCACCATCCGGCCCGAGCTCTACCTGCCCGACCGGTTCCTCGGCAGCTCGGCCGTCGGCGGCGGGTTCTGGCTGCTCGTCGCCGGGGACGTCCTGACCGGGGCTGCCGGAGTTGTCGCCTGGCGGGCCCTCCGCAGCCACGACGAGCCCGAACGACGGCGCTGGCGGCTGCTCGTCCCGCTGCTCGCCGTCGTCGCCGGGGCCGGGCTGCTCACCGCGCCCGTCCACTCCGACAACGGCTTCCTGCTCGCCCGCGCCGCCTTCGAAGGGCCGTGGCCCGCCCTCGGCGGTTACCTCCTGCTCGCCGCCGCCCTGCCGCTCGCCGCCGCGGTCGCCCTGGCCGCTCCGGCCGAGCACGTTGCCCGGGGCGCGCTTGCCGGGCTGGCCGCCGGTGCCTTCGCCGTCGCCGCGCCGCCCGTTCTCGCCGGTCTCTTCCGGGCCGACCTGCACGTCACCTGGGGACCTGCCCTCGCACTCGTCGCGACGGCGATCGTCGGCGGCCTCGCGGGCACGCGGCTCACCGAAGGCACCCAAAAGGCCGAGACCGGCGCCGCGAACCTCCCCGGCCTCTTCTGGTGGCGGCTCACCACCGGCCTGCTCGGCCTCGCGACCGCGATCGCCGCGCTCATCGGCGCCTTCGCGCCGCAGGTCGCCGTCACCGCGCTGAACCCGGGGGCCACCGCGCCGGTGAGTGCCGCCGCCGACAGTCCCGCGCGCTGGTTCCTGCTCGCCGCCGCGCTCGTGCTCGCCGTTCCCGCCGCCGGGGTGCTCGTCCCGAAGACCGCCGCCGTCGCGCGGCCGGTGCTCGGGGTGGCCTGGGCCGGGATCGTGCTGGCCGGCACGGCCGTCCTCAACACCGCACTGACCGCCACCCAGGCCGGCAACCTCGCCGGCTTCGGGGGCGCGGCCGCGCCCGTCTTCACCTACGACCTCGGCGCCGGTGCCGCCTGGACGTTCGCCGCGCTCGTGCTCGCCGCGCTGGCCGCGCTCGCCGCCGCCGGCACCGGTGTCGTCGAACGCGAGGACGCCGGGGACGGCACCGAGCCGGACGGCAAGAACCTCACCCTCGTCGTGGCCGGCGCCGTCCTGGCCGTCGCCGCGTTCGGGCTGCCGGTCTTCGCCGTCCCCGGCTACGTCGCCGCCGGCCTCTGGTCCCATCTCGACACCCCGTCCTGGGGCCTGCTGACCGCCGCCGTGGTCGTCGTCGGCGCGGCCGCGCTCGCCACGCGCTCCCGGCCGAAGCCGGCGGCCGGTCTGCTCGCCGGCGCCGCCCTGCTCACCGCGC
>NZ_BNAW01000045.1 GCF_014654205.1 Amycolatopsis bullii | reverse complement strand
ACTGGGGCTCGGCCGCCGCGACGCCGCCACCGGGAGCTTGGGCTGCCGGGGCAGCAGTACGCCCATCGCGGGGCTGAGGCGAAGCAGCAGCAGCGCCCGCAGGCGCACCCCCGCCGGGATGGGCCGCAGCCCGGGCAGCAACCCCGCCATCGCCCGGCTGGGGCCGAGCAGCTGCTGCACCGCCACCGGCGGCCGGCTGGGCCGCAGCAGGTGCAGCCGGTGCGGCCGCAGGAGGTGCGGCCGGGACAGCGGCGGGCTCGACCGCCGGGCGGCCGGGCGGCTTGACCGGCTCCGGCACCGGTGCCGGGCCCGCCGAGGCCGCTCGCTGCGAAGGCCTCGAAAACTCGCGCTCCGGCGCCGCGCGCAGTGGCGGCTCCACGCCACCCTCGGCCGACGCGCCGCCTCCGCCCGCGACGGTCGCGCGGCGCTCCAAGCGCTCGATCCGCGCCAGCAGCGCCTTTTCCGCGTCGGTCACCGACGGCAGCAGCATTCGCGCGCACAGCAGCTCGAGCACGAGCCGGGGCGAGGTCGCGCCGCGCATCTCCAATAGTCCATTGTGGACGATGTCGGCGTAGCGGGAGAGGGTGGCGAGGCCGATCCGCTCGGCCTGCGCGACCATCCGCGACAGCTCCTCCTCCGGCGCGGACACCAGCCCGCCCGCGGACTCCGGCACCGCGCGCAGCAGCACCAGGTCGCGCAGCCGGTCGAGCAGGTCGGTGGCGAACCGGCGCGGTTCGTGGCCGGCCTCCGTGAGCTTCTCGACCGTGCCGAACACCGTCGCCGCGTCCTCGGTCGAGAGCGCGTCGACCATGTCGTCGATCAGCGCGACGTCGGTGACGCCCAGCAGCGCGACCGCCCGCGAGTACGAAACGCCTTCCGGCCCGGCACCGGCGAGCAGCTGGTCGAGCACCGATTGCGTGTCGCGCGCCGAACCGCCGCCCGCGCGGATGACCAGCGGGTACACCGCCGGCTCGACCTCGACGCCTTCGGCCGCGATGTTGCGCTCCAGCAGGTTGCGCATCGCGCTCGGCGGGATCAGCCGGAACGGGTAGTGGTGCGTGCGCGAGCGGATGGTGGTGAGCACCTTGTCCGGCTCGGTCGTCGCGAAGATGAAGATGACGTGCTCAGGCGGCTCTTCCACGATCTTCAGCAGGGCGTTGAAGCCCTGCGTGGTGACCATGTGCGCCTCGTCGATGATGAACACCCGGTAGCGCGACTCGGCCGGCGCGTAGAACGCCTTGTCGCGCAGCTCGCGGGCGTCGTCGACACCACCGTGGCTGGCCGCGTCGAGTTCGGTGACGTCGACGCTGCCCGGCCCCTCGGGCGCGAGCGCCTTGCACGAGTTGCACTCGCCGCACGGGTCCGGTGTCGGGCCCTGGGCGCAGTTCAGCGAACGCGCCATGATGCGCGCGCTCGACGTCTTCCCGCAGCCGCGTGGGCCGGAGAAGAGGTAGGCGTGGTTGATCCGCCCGGCGGACAGCGCCGTGCGGAGGGGTTCGGTCACATGCTCCTGACCGACGACCTCGGCGAAGGTCGCCGGACGGTACTTGCGGTACAGCGCGAGAGCCACGCCGCGAGACTACCGGGCACCACCGACAACCTTCGCCGTGCGGTCAGGAGACCAGGGCCGCCGCTTCCGCGACCAGACCGTTCACCTTGGTGACGTGCGCCGCCGTGAACGCGTCACGCGCCCGCGCCTTGGGCAGCTCGACGTCCAGGTAGTGCTGCGCGCCCGAGTCCGGCCCGTCGAGCACGCCCTGCGCGACCGCCTGCACCTCCGGGCCCTCGCCCAGGGTCCGGGTGACGTAGATGTCCAGGTCGATCAGGTGCGCGGTGTACCGGCCCTTGGCCAGGAACTCGCGGATGTCGGCCACGGTCCCGTCCAGTGCGTGCTGCGCCCACGACTTCGTCGCCGGGCCGCCGGCCGCCATGATCTGGTTGACCTCGACGCGGTCGTCGGTGTCGCGGCCCGGGTAGTCACCGGTGCGCAACAGCGCGACGACCCCGGCGTACGGGCCGGCCAGCGCGTCACGAGCCGCCTGGCGCAGGCCCGGGCGGGCGTTCGGGTCCGCCGCGATCGCCGAGACGGCGGCGCGGTCGTCGGACTCCTGCGCGACGGCGAGACCGCTGCGCACGAACGTGACGACGTCGTCGTCCGAGCCGCTCAGCGCGGCACGGGCGGCGGTCTTGACGGCGGCACCGCCGTTGCGCAGCAGGTAGACCGACGCCTTGCGGCCGTTCGGCACGGTCAGCGCCGGGTCGGCCGCGTCGGCGAGCAGCTTGTCGTTGTCGGTCTTGGCCTTCGCGGCGCGAGCAGCGGCCTCGTCGGCCCGCTGCTGCGCGGCCGCTTCGGCGGCCGAGGCGTCCCGGCCGGCCTGCTGGTTCTGGCCCCGCTGGACGACGAGCCGGTCGGCGTTCGCCTTCCGCGCGTCCGCGGCGAGCTGCGCGGCCCGGTCGGCGGCGGCCTTCACGTCCGCGGATCGGTTGGCGGACGCGGCCGCCTTGGCCGCGTCGACCTGCTCCTGGACCGCGGTGACTTCGGTGTCGTAGTTCGCGGCGACCTGCCGCCACAGCGACAGGAAGTACCGGATGTCCTCCGGCGTGCCGTCGAGCGCCGTCTGCGCGGCGGCCTTGACCTCCGGGCCGCCGGCGGCCATGGCCTGGGTGGCCGTGACGCGGTCGTCGACGTCCTTCGCCCGCTGCAGGCCGGTTTCCAGGAAGGCCCGCACGTCCTCGGGGGTGCCGTTGTCGAGCACGTCCGCGCCGCGTTCGTTGACGGTCGGGCCGCCGACGTCCATGGCCTGGCTGACGGCGATCCGGTCGTCCGCGCTCCTGGCCAGCGGCAGGCCGTTCGCCAGGTACTCGCGGATGTCGTCCGGGGTGCCGTTGAGCGCCCGCTGGGCGGTGCGCTTGGTGATCGGGCCGCCGGTGGTGAGCGCCTGGTTGACGAGGACCCGCTCGTCGTCGCGCTGCGCCTGCTGGCGGCCGGTGGCCAGGAAGGCCGCCAGGTCGGCTGGCGAGCCGAGCAAGGCCGCTTCGGCGGCCCGCGCGACGCCGGGACCGCCGGTCTCCAGCAGCGAAACGGCCTGCGCCCGGTCGGGCAGTTCGTCCGCGGCCGCGGGCGTCGCGAAGACCCCGGCGGCGAGTGCGGCGGCCACGATTACTGCGTTTGCACGCAAGTGAAACCCCCTCGATCGATGATCGTCCGTTCCCTTATCGCCGGAGTGGTCGGAATGTTTCCGATAACCTCGGATTCCGTGAGCCGAACGCGGAAGACCGCTCCGCAGCCCGGGCGCTACCCCGTGCGGTTCGGCACGGCGGAGCTGGTCCGCGACGCCGACCGCGGCAACGCCTGGCTGGTGTCGGTGGACGGCGTCGCGCAGTCGTACGTCGACCTCGACGACCCCGCTCACCTGGAGTTCGACTACGTCCGCCGGTTCGGGGACGTGGTGGACCGGCTGCCGCCCGGCCCGCTGGACGCGCTCCACGTCGGCGGCGCGGCGTGCACGCTGCCCCGGTACGTCGCGGCGTCGCGGCCGGGCTCGCGGCAGCTGGTGTTCGACGCCGACGGCGAGCTGGTGGAGCTGGTCCGCACGCAGCTGGGGCTGCGGGTGCCGGGCCTGCGCGTCCGGGTGACGGACGGCCGCGAAGGCCTCGCGACGCGCCGGGACGATTCGGCGGACCTGGTGGTGGTCGACGCGTTCCGGCGCGCCACGCTGGCCGGGGGCTTGGCGACCCTGGAGGCGACGCGGGCCTGCGCGGGCATCCTGCGCGCCCCGGGCGTCTACCTGGCGAACATCACGGACGGTTCGGGCCTGCCGTTCGCCCGCCGGTTCCTGGCGACGCTGCTCTCGGTGTTCCCGGAGGTGCTGCTGCTGGCGGACCCGGGGGTGCTGCGCGGCCGCCGGTTCGGCAACCTGGTGCTGGCGGCGTCGGCGAGCGAGCTCCCGACGGCGGAGATAGCCCGCCGGACGGCCTCGGCGGCGTTCCCGGCGCGGTGCTTGTACGGCGCGGAGCTGCGGAAACTGGCCGGGAAGGCGGCCCCGATCACGGACGCCGACGCCCCGCCACCCCCGAGCCCCCCGGACGACGTCCTGGGCCTGTTCTGACCCCGCCCCAAGCCCACCAGCCCCGCCCGGCCGCGGCAGACCCCGGTCGCGGAGCGGCGGCAGACCGCCCAACCCGCGGCGGCGCGGAGCGGCGCAGACTTCCCAGGCCGCGGCAGCAGAGGGCTGCGGCAGAGCTCCCAGCCCGAGCCCGAGGCACCGTGGGGGTCCGGGGGCTCGGCCCCCGGGTGAAAGAACGAAGTGAAGGCCCGGCGAAGGGGCGAAGCCCCGAGAGCCGGAGCCGAAAAGAAGGGGACCCCGCGCACCCGCCAGAGCCTGCTTATCCTTGCTGCCTTCCGGCCCTGGGGAGGTTCACAGGGTGGACGCCGCGCGGGGTCCGCCGCCAAGTGTAGCGGGCCCCGATCAGGCCCCCGCACCAGCCTGGGCTCGGGCCCGCTTGAACGTGTTGTGCAGCACCGCCAGCAGCGCGTCCCGCACCGACAGCTTCTGCCGGGCGTCGAACGTGATCAGCGGGACGTCGTCGCTGACCGCCAAGGCCCACCTCACGTCCTCCAGGTTGTGGCCGAGCGATCCGTCGAACATGTTCACCGCCACCACGAACGGCAGGCCCGCGTTCTCGAAGTAGTCGACCGCCGGGTAGCAGTCGTCCATGCGGCGGGTGTCGACGATGACCAGGGCTCCGAGCGCGCCGTGGACCAGGTCCTGCCACATGAAGCCGAAGCGGTCCTGGCCCGGCGTGCCGAACAGGTACAGCTTGACCTCTTCGTCGATCGTGATGCAGCCGAAGTCCAGTGCCACCGTCGTCGTGGTCTTGGAGGGGACGTGGCCGGTGCTGTCCGCGGACATCGAGGTGATCGCCGCCTCGGTCGTGAGGGGCTTGATCTCCGAGATGGACGACACCGCCGTCGTCTTGCCGACGCCGAAGCCGCCCGCGATGACGATCTTGACCGGGGCCGGCGGCCGGGTGCCCGGTTCAGTGAATGGCTTCGAGTCCACGAATGACCCTTTCGATCATGCCGAGGTCGTGCGAGTTGTGGTTGCCCGGCCGCCGGACGACGACGTAGCCCAGCTCGGCGAGGTCGGCCACCAGCACCCTGGCCACGCCGATGTGCAGGCCGAGCATGGCGGCCACCTCGGCGACCGACATCGTGTTCCGGCAGAGGGAAACGATTTCCTGGCGTTCGAACGTGAGCTTCGGGTGCGACGCCGCGCCGAGGCGGGACGTCATGACCTGCGCCTCGATCTCGAGGCTCTGGTCGACCGGCTGGGCGCGCCCCGAGGTCATCAGGTACGGCCGCAGCAGCGAAGGCTCCTCGGTCATCACGACCCCACGGTGTTCTTGAGCTCCTCGATCAGGCCGGGCGTGAGGACCTCGGTGGCGCGGTTGGCGAACATCGCCATCTCGTAGGCGATCGTGCCGAGGCTGGCCTGCTTGTTGGCCAGCACCCCCAGCGAGCAGCCGATGCTGATCGTGCAGACGAGCAGGTACCCGTGCTCGAGCTCGATGATCACCTTGTCCGGCGAGCCGAGCGGGTGGCTTTCGGAGACGCCGTGGGCGAGGCCGAGCATGGCCGAAGAGATCGCGGCGAGGCGGTCGGCTCCTGCGCGCTCGAGCTCCGTCGACATCGCGATCAGCAGGCCGTCGGCCGAGACCGCGATGGCGGCTATCGCGCCCGCGGTGTGCTGCGCGAAGCGGCTCACCAGCCAGTTGAAGTTCTGGGCTTCGACACTGACGCCAGGTGCGGGGATGCTCATTTCCTGCTCTCTTCTCCTCGTTCCATCACACGACCGGCGACCACGCCTTGGGGCGGGCTGTCTGCCGTCACGTCTTCCGCCTTCGCGAGGCCGGCGGCGAACGCGTCGAACGCCGCTCGTTCGGCCGCCGGGTCCCGCTTGGTGCGGTTGACGACGGCGCGGGCGAGCGGCCGCCCGGCGGGCTGCTGACGCAGGCCGGGGGCGAGCTGGGCACCGGGGACGCGGCGGATCAGGCCGTCCCGCGACGGTGGGACGGCCGCGGCGGGCGTGCGGCCGGCGGGCATCGCCGAGTCCCCGGGGATGCGCACCGGCAGCGACGCGCCGTCACCCGGCGACGGCACCGCGGCACTTTCACGGGAAAGCGACACGGCCTTCGCGAAGGCGCTCTCGAACCCGTCCATCGCGGTCTTGGTGGCTTCCGGGTCGTGCCGCGGCTTGCCGTCGGAGACCGGCGCGGTCGTGCCGGGAGCCGGCAGCTGCGCCCCGCGGACGCGGCGCCGCAGCCCACTGCGGGTCTCGGCGTCCGGCGCGGGCGTGGCCGTGTCCGTGGCCGGGGGCGGCGGCGGATCGGCGGGTTCGGTGTCCGGCCACACCGGTTCGAGCTGGTTGAACCAGCGGAAGCCGTTGTCGTGCGCGGGGGCCAGCAGGGCCGGGATCGCCGGTGCCGGCAACGGCTCGACCGGCCGCACGTCGTCCGAGGTGGACACGGCGACGGCCTCCGCGGGGCGGGCGTGGACCGGCGCGGGCGCCTGCGCCGGGATCACGGGCGCCTGCGCTGGTTTCGGCCGCCGCCCGGTGCGGTGGGTGAACAGCGACGGCGGGATGGTCAGCCGGGCGGTCACGCCGCCCGTGGTCGGCGTCGCGAGCAGCTCGACCCCCAGCTCGTGGCGCCGGGCCAGGCGGCCGACCACGAACAGGCCGAGCACACTGGTCGGCGCGAGCTCCAGGCGTTCGCGCTCGACGAGCCGCCGGTTCTCCTCGCCCATTTTCTCCGCGGTCATGCCGATGCCGTGGTCGACGATGCTCACCAGGCAGGCGCCGTCGGCCAGCAGCATGGTGTCCACCTCGACCATCGAACCCGGCGGCGAGAACGACGTCGCGTTCTCCAGCAGCTCGGCGAAGACGAGCACCAGGTCGGCGCCGAGGGCCGACGACAGCAGGATTTCGGCGACGACCCCCAGCTTGACGCGCTGGTAGTCCTCGATCTCCGCGAGCGCCGAGCGCAGGGCCGTGGACAGCTCGATCGGGCCGGCGATCCGGGTTTCGTCGCGGGTGCCGGACACCACGAGCAGGTTGTCGGCGTTCCGGCGCAGGCGGGTGGAGAGGTGGTCGAGCCGGTAGAGGCTGGCCAGCAGCCGGGTGTCCTGCTCGTTGCGCTCGACCTCGTCGATCAGGGCGAGCTGGCGGCCGACGAGGTTCTGCGTGCGCTTCGCGACGTTCGCGAACATCAGGCTCGTGTTGCGCCGGGTGAGCGCCTGGCGTTCGACCAGCTCGGCCGCGGTGGTCTGGACCCGGTTGAACGCGGCGGCCAGCTTCCCGAGCTCGTCGGAGGAGACGACGTCGATGGTGGCCAGGCGCGGGATCTGCTCCTCGGCCTCTTCGGTGTCGGTCACGCGGACGAGTTCGGTGCCGGCCAGGTCGGCGACCGACGTCGCCGCGGTGGTCAGCTGGCGCAGCGGGCCGGCGATCGAGCGGGACACCGCGACCGCCAGGAAGGCGACCAGCAGGAACAGCCCGCCGGCGCCCAAACCGACCGTCCAGGCCAGGTTCGTCGCGCTGTCGGCGCGCTCGGTCGCGGAGTCGGTGATCTCGCTGATCGCCCTCTCCTGGACGAGCTTCCGCTGTCCCGCGTGGGTGTCCGCCGCGGAGAGCACGTCGGCGACGTACTTCGTGGTGGCGGCCGCGTCACGGGGCTTCTCGACCTGGGCGGCGAGCTCGTCGACGCGGCGACCGGCGTCGCTCTGCTCGACCCGGACGACGAGCGCGGACCGCTCGCTGTCGTCGCCGTCGTCGCCCTGCTTGACGAACCGGTCGACGAAGATCGGCGCCTGCTGGGTCGCGTTGTCGAGGATCGGCCGGCCGGCCGCCGGCGAGACCGCGGTCACGATGAGGGCCATCGCGCGCAGCGAGTTCTCCTCGTTCGCGCGCAGCAGCGCGTCCAGCGCGGTCAGCTCGCGCGCGCCCTCGGCGTCACTGCTGAGCTGCGGGACCAGGCGCAGGGCGTCGATCACCGCGTCGACCACGGCGTTGTAGGTCCGGGCGACGCTGTCGAGCGCGACACCGCGGCGGGCGGCGTTCTGCCGCAGCTCGGCGAGCGAGCCGATCCGGGTCAGCGCCGCGGAGAGCTCGTCGGGGGCGTCGTCGCCGAGGGCACCGCGGACGTCGGCGACCGTCTGGTCGACCACCTTCTGCTGCTGGACCATCTGCTCGGGACTGGCCGACGGCGTCGCCACGAAAGCGGCCGTCAGCAGCCGTTCGCGCTGCAGCTGCCACATCAGCCCGCCCAGCTGCTGGGCGTGCCGCGCGACGGCGGCCGACTGCGCCGCCGCACCGGCGCTGTTCGCCTGGGTCAGCACGAACGGCACCGACACCAGCACCACCGCGACCAGCGGGGGCAGGAGCAGCAGGTTCAGCTTGCCGCGAATCCCGAGCCGGGCGAGAAAACCGCCGCCGGCCCGTTCCGCGGTCGGCCTGCCGTGTCTCATCCCGCGACCTTCCCGTCTTCCGTTCTCACTCGACCGCGGCCACCCGGCTCACGTGGCCCCGGTGCTGCTCCCGGACCAGGTCCTCGATCCGGGCGCGCAGCGCGAGGAACCGCGGCTCGCGCTTCACCGCCAGGTCGCGCTCGGCGGGCAGCGCCACCTCGACGTCGGCGGCGATCCGGCCCGGGTCGGAGGCGAGCACCACCACCCGGCCGCCGAGGAAGACCGCTTCCTCGACGTCGTGGGTGACCATCAGCACCGTGGTGCCGGTGTCGGCCCACACCTGGCGGATCAGCACCTGCATGTCCTCTTTGGTCTGGACGTCCAGGGCGCCGAAGGGTTCGTCCAGCAGCAGAACTTCCGGTTCGCACGCCAGGGCCCGCGCGATCGCGACGCGTTGCTTCTGGCCGCCGGAGAGCTGTTTCGGCAGCGACTTGCGCACGCCGTCGAGGCCGGTTTCGGCGAGGTACCAGTTCACCCGCTCGGCCCGCTCGACCGGGTCGAGGGAGAGCAGCTCGAGTCCGAACGCGACGTTCTTCTCGACGCTGCGCCACGGGTAGAGCGCCCCGGCCTGGAAGACGAGCCCGCGGTCGGGCCCGGGCCCGGTCACCGGCACGCCGTCGAGCACGATCTCGCCCTCGGTCGGCCGGCTGAGCCCGGCCACCAGCGACAGCAGCGTCGACTTGCCCGAGCCGCTCGCGCCGACGACGCAGACGAACTCGCCGCGCAGCACTTCGAGGTCGACGTCGTCGAGGGCGCGGGTGACCTTGCCGCGGACGGTGTAGTCCTTGGCGACGTTCCGCAGTTCCAGCGTCATGCTGCCCACTTCCCGACCCGCGTGCGCAGCAGGCGCAGCAGGACGTCGATGGCGAGCCCGGCGAGCCCGATGACCACGAGCACCGCGAAGATCTTGTCGGTCTGCAGGAACCGCTGCGCGCGGACGATCCGGTAGCCCAGGCCCGCCGAGGAGTTGATCAGCTCGGCGACGACCACGAAGTTCCACGCCGCGGCGGCGTTGACGCGGATCGCGTCGATCATGCCCGGCAGCGAGTGCGGCACGACGATCTTGCGCAGCACCTCGCCGCGGCGCGCGCCCAAGGTGTAGGAGACGTCGATGAGCGCGTCCGGCACGCCGCGGACCACGTCGGCGGTCATCAGCGTGTTGAAGAAGACTGTGCCGATGAAGAGGATGGCGATCTTCGACGGCTCGCCGAGGCCGAGCCAGATGATCAGCAGCGGGATGAACGCGCTCGCCGGCAGGTAGCGCAGCAGCCCGATCAGCGGCTCGAAGAACGCCTGCCCGGCGGTGAAGCTGCCCATCAGGATGCCGAGCGGGACCGAGACGAGCACGGCGAGGCCGAAGCCTTCGAGCACCCGCTGGGTGGTCGTCCACAGGTCGTCGAAGAGCTCGCCGGTGCTCGCCATGTCCACCCCGGCTTCGAGCACCGCGGCCGGCGACGGCAGGAACGTCGAATCGACGGCCCCGCTGATGCTCAGCACGACCCACGCGAGGAACGGGATGGCGAAGGACAGCGCCGCGAGCGTCCAGCGGGACGCCGCGGAAATGGGGGTGCGCAAGGAGAACAGCGGCGAAGCGGACGGTTTCAGCCCGGCCCGGCGGGGCAGCGGCGACCAGGCCGGCCGTCCGCCACCCGCCCGGCCGGCCTCCTGCTGCTCGGCGAGCCGCTGTTCCGCTTCCTGCGCCTCGGCGGCCCGCGCCTCGGCCGTGCTCGCCGGCGTGGTGCGCTGGGTCGGACCGGTCACTGGGGCGCGGCCTTCACGAACTGGTCGTCGAAGAGGCCGTCGAGCGAGGGCCGCTGCTGGGCGAGCCCGGTGCCGACGATGAAGTCGATGATCTTGTTCGCCTGGAAGTCGAGGTGCTGGGCGGTGACGCCCGGGGTGAACGCGTCGATGTTCTGCTGCCGCGTGAAGATCGTGGTGCCGGCGTCGTAGGACTTGTAGTCCGCTTCGGACACGCCACCGCGCTTGGCCATGATCTTCACGGCCGCGTCCTTGTTGTCCTTGATCCAGGTCAGCGTCTCGAACCAGGTGTTGACCAGCGCCTGGACGTCCTTCGGGTGGTCCTTGACCAGCTTCTGCGAGGTGACCAGGTGGTCCGGGATGGCGCCGGGGAACTCGGCCGACGTCGAGATCGCGCGGCTGCCCGCGCGCTCCAGCGCCGTCGAGGTGAACGGCGCGAACGCGGCGACCGCGTCGACCTGGCCGCTCTTGAACGCGGCGGCCGCGGCGTCGGTCGGGAGGTTGACGAGCTGGATGTCCTTTTCGGTCAGGTTCGCCGACTGCAGCGCGAGCAGCAGCAGGTAGTGGTCGACGGCGCCCTGCTCGACGGCGACCTTCTTGCCCTTGAGGTCGGCGATGCTGGTGATCCCGTCCCGCGCGATGACCTTGTCGTTGCCGGTGGAGTTGTCGTTCACCAGCACGATCGACAGCTTGGCGCCGCCGGAGACCGACGACAGCGTGTCGTTGAGGGTCTGGCTGTTGGCGTCGATGGCGCCGCTGGAGAGGGCGTTGATGCTGTCGGTGTAGTTGTCGAAGTACTTGAGGTCGACGTTGACGCCGTTCTTCGCGAACAGGCCCTGTTCCTGCGCCACCTGCCACGGGAACCAGCCCGGCCAGGCGCTGAACCCGATGGTGATCTTGGTGCCGCCGCCGGAGGCGGAGCTGTCACTGCACCCCGAGAGCGCGGTGACCCCGGCGAGGGTCAGCAAAGTCAGGAGCACCGTCAGCAGACGGGGGCGGGGACGGGAAATCACAACGAACTCCAGGTTGCGGGGGAAGTGGAGTGGTGCGTACCGAAAAGGGGGAATTGCGGCGCTCGGGGCTACGGGTGGGGACGGTCATCGCGAGAGAACGCGGACAGGAGGCGCTCACCACCAGTGAAATCCCAGCACTCAGCGCACCGGATCAGCCACCCCTGTCCCTCTCCCGGCGGAGAGCCTAGCGACTAGCACAAGATCCCCACAACGTCCGCTCTTTGCATCCAAACGAGTGACCGTCGCCCGGGTCAGCCTGCGAGATCGACGCGTTCGAGATCGTCGGGGAGATCGTTTCTGTCGGTCGACCGGCCAATATTCCGGCAGGCGTGTGCGCGGAGCGCGTGCAAGTGCACGGCCCGAAGTCCCTCGTCGTTAGGACGACAGCGGGGGGTGCCGACGTCCTCACCCAGAGCGAATCGACGACTCCGAACGGTCGTTCGGAATGAGCCGGGCACGCTCCGGGAATTCGAACACCTGTCCGCATCCGCCGATACCGCACCGGTCTGGAATACGCCGAATGATTCCCCGACTGTTAACACGCTTGAAACAATTCAAGCGGGCTGTCGAATTTCTATCAAACGACAGATTTGGTGAGGTCGTAAACGGTCGTGCCGCCGACGGTGAACGGCGCGAAGTTCTGCTCGACCCAGGTCTGGATCTGGCCGGCGGTCCCGCGGCCACCGCCGAAGCCGCCGCGGCCACCGGCGACGTAGTAGTGGATGTCGCCGTCGGCGACGTACGCCTGGAACTGCGCGAGCGTGGGCGCCGGGTCGCTGCCGCTGAAGCCGCCGATCGCGAGCACCGGCCGCCCGCTCGCCAGCGCCAGGCCCGCCGACTGCATCGCGCCGCTCTGCGCCGCGGCCCACTTCGTCGTCGTGCTCTTCAGCAGGTCGATCACCGCGGAGTCGATCTCCCCCGCGCCGAAGCCGCGCTGCCCGCCGAAGCCGCGTCCACTCGCGACGGCCGGGCCGGAGGACGGCGTCCCGCCGGAGTGCGCGTTCGCCGCCGTCGCCAGCGTGTAGGACGTCATCCCGAGCAGCGCGCCGCACAGGCCGAGCACCGCCACCACCGGGCCGGCCCGCCGGACGCGGTCGGCGCCGAAGAGCAGGCCCGCGACCGCGGCGGCGCCGGACACCAGGAGCGCGTAGCGCACCCACGGCTGCCAGTCCGGCGTCCGCGCGAGGAGGACGAAGGCCCAGACCGCCGTCACCGCGACCATGACGGCGAGCACCGCGCGGGCCGCGAAGTTCGCCCGGCCGCGCCAGAGCTCACGGGCGGCGATCGCCAGCGTCGCGGCGACCCCGGGGGCCAGCGCGACCGTGTAGTACGGGTGGATGATGCCGCTCATGTAGCTGAACACCAGCGCGGTGACGACCAGCCAGCCACCCCACAGCAGCAGCGCCGCCCGCGTGCGGTCGGTGCGCGGCGCCCGGCGGGTGAACCACAGGCCGGCGACCAGCCCGATGACCGCGGCCGGCAGCAGCCACGACGCCTCGCCGCCGAACTCGCCGGAGAACAACCGCGTCAGGCCGGTCTGACCCCCGAAGCCGCCGAAGCCGCCCCGGCCGCCGGCGGGCAGTTCCACCCCGGCGGGCGGGGTGAACACCCGGCCACCGCCCCCGCCGCCGCGTCCTTCGCCGAAGATCCGGCCGAGGCCGTTGTAGCCGAAAGCCAGTTCCAGCACGGTGTTGTCGGTCGAACCGCTGATGTAGGGCCGGTCCGCGACCGGCCACAGCGCGACGGCGGCGATCCACCACCCGGCGGAGACGACCACCGCACCCGCCGCGGCGAGCAGCTGGCCGATTCGGCGGCCGAGGGACGTCGGCGCCGCGACCGCGTAGACGAGCACGAACGCGGGCAGCACGAGGAAGGCCTGCAGCATCTTGTCCAGGAAGCCGAAGCCGATCGCGACGCCGGCGAGCACCAGCCATTTCGTGCTCGCGTGGTCCAGCGCCCGCACCACGCAGTAGGCACCGGCGACGAGGAGCAGAACGAGGAAGGCGTCGGGGTTGTCGTAGCGGAACATCAGCGCGGCGACCGGCGTCAGCGCGAGCCCGGCCCCGGCCAGCAACCCGGCACCGGGTCCGGACAGCCGCCGCACGGCGAGGTAGAGCAGGCCGACGGACGCGACGCCGGCGAGCGCGTCCGGTACGAGCAGGCTCCAGCTGGAGAAGCCGAAGAGCCGTCCGGACAGCCCCATGACCCACAGCGAAAACGGCGGTTTGTCGACGGTGACGACGTTGCCCGGATCGAGCGAACCGAAGAACAGCGCCTTCCAGCTCCACGTCCCGGCCTGCACGGCCATCGCGTAGAAGTCGTTGGCCCAGCCGATCTTCGCCAGGTCCCACAGGTAGAGCAGCCCGGTGCCGAGCAGCAGCGCGGCCACGGAAGGCCTGACCCACCGGGGTTTCCGGACCGGGACGGGCGGCTGGGGCTGGGCGTGTCCGGGCGCCGACAGCGTGGTCGTCATGGCGTTCACCGTGTCGGCGGTGCATGTGGTGAACTTGTGGCCAAGCTGTGCGCCGGCTGTGCATCAACCCCGGACGGATGAGCATGTCGGAGAACGGGACGGCGGAGTACGCGGGCGAACCCGGCCTGCCCGAGCTCGTCCGGCGGGCCGTGGACGCGGCCGCGCGGGCGGGGTTCGGCTGCTCCTGCCAGGCGGTGTCCAGGCCGGTCCAGCGCGGAAGCCGGTCCCGGCCTCGCCGATCGTGCCACCCGCGACCCCGCCGGCGAGCAGCTGCAGCAACCGGCCCTTAGCGGGGTGCACTGCGGCACCCGGACCTGCTCGCCACCGAGCTGCGGCTGACACCGGACCTCGCGACCGTCGTCGCCCGCTACCCCGGCTAGGCAGGCGGGGGCGCCTCCGGGAAGGTGATCTCGAACTCCGTGCGCCCCGGCCGGCTCTGCACCCCGACGCGGCCGCCGTGCGCGCCCACCACCGCCGCCACGATCGCCAGCCCCAGCCCGGTGCTCCCGGCCGCGCGCGACCGGGAATTGTCGCCGCGGGCGAAGCGCTCGAAGATGTCCGGCAGGATTTCCGGCGGGATGCCCGGGCCGTCGTCGGCCACCCGGAGCCGGACGATTCCGTCCGATGTGGACAGCGTGGTCGTCACCGTGGTCCCCGGTGGGGTGTGCGTGCGCGCGTTGGCCAGGACGTTGATCACCACCTGGTGCAGCTGGCCCGCGTCGCCGAGGACGCCGATCGGCTCGCCGGGCACGTCCATCAGCCACTTGTGGTCCGGGCCCGCGACGTGCGCGTCCGCGACCGCGTCCGCCACCAGGCGGCACAGGTCGGCCCACTCGCGCACCACCGGGCGGCCGGAATCCAGCCGGGCGAGCAGCAGCAGGTCCTCCACCAGCGTCGTCATCCGGCGGGACTCGGACTCGACGCGGCTCATCGCGAACGCGACGTCCGGCGGCACCTGCTCGCCGCCGCGCCGGGTCAGCTCGGCGTACCCGCGGATCGCCGCCAGCGGGGTGCGCAGTTCGTGGCTGGCGTCCGCGACGAACTGGCGGACCCGGTTCTCGCTCGCGTGCCGCGCGCTCAGCGCGTTCGCGACGTGCTGCAGCATCCGGTTCAGCGCCGAGCCGACCTTGCCGACCTCGGTGTTCGGGTCGGTGTCGGCCTCCGGGACGCGTTCGGACAGCGCGACTTCGCCGCGGTCCAACGGCAGTTCGGAGACGCGCGTCGCGGTCGCCGCCAGCCGGTCGAGCGGCTGCATCGTGCGCCGGATCGTCGCCGCGCCGACCGCGCCCGCCACCAGGATCCCGGCCAGCGCGACGCCGCCGAGGATGAACCCGAGCTGCCAGAGCGTCTCGTTGACGTCCTTCAGCGGCAGGCCGATGACCGTCTTCTCGCCGCGCGCCGACGTCGTCGAGACGACGCGGTACTCGCCGAGGCTGCCACCGAGGTCGATGCTGCGCTGCTTCCCGTCGGACGGCAGCTCCAGCAGGCGCAGCGCCTGGTCCGCGGGAACGGGCTTGAACGGCGCCTTGCGCTTCGACACCCCGACCAAGCTGGAGTCGATCACCGCGGCCGAGGCCTTCGAGCCGGTCTGGACGACGGCGAGCGTGCCGTCACCCTGGCCGAGCACGCGCAGCGCGTCCGGCGGTGGCGGCGTCTCGCCGTACTGCCACGGCGGCGGCCGCTCCCCGCTGTGGCGGGCGCGGTCGCTCGCCGCCGCCAGCCGCTGGTCCTGCTGGCCGATGAGGAACTCGCTCAGCGCGAACTCCGTGACGACGCCGACGACCAGGCACACCAGGGCGAGCAGCGCGGCGAGCTGGACGATCAGCCGCCGCCGCAGCGACCAGGGCCGTCGAACGCGCTTCGGTTCAGCCGGCGGGCTTGAGGACATACCCGGCGCCCCGCATGGTGTGGATCATCGGCTCGCGGTCGGCGTCGATCTTCTTCCGCAGGTAGGAGATGTAGAGCTCGACGATGTTGGCCTGGCCGCCGAAGTCGTAGCTCCACACGCGGTCCAGGATCTGGGCCTTGGACAGCACCCGCTTGGGGTTGCGCATGAGGTAGCGCAGCAGCTCGAACTCGGTCGCGGTGAGCGGCACCAGGTCGCCGCCGCGGTGCACCTCGCGGCTGTCCTCGTCCAGGGTGAGGTCGCCGACGACCAGCGTCGACCCGCTCGCGCCGGTCACCCCGCCGGCCCGGCGCAGCAGCGCGCGCAGCCGCAGCGCCACCTCTTCGAGGCTGAACGGCTTGGTGACGTAGTCGTCGCCGCCCGCGGTGAGCCCGGCGATGCGGTCCTCGACCGCGTCCTTCGCCGTCAGGAACAGGACGGGCAGGTTCGGCGCCTCGGACCGCATCCGGCGCAGGACTTCGAGACCGCTGAAGTCGGGGAGCATGACGTCGAGGACGACGGCGTCGGGGCGGAAGTCGCGCGCGATCCGGACGGCCTCGGTGCCGTCGCCCGCGCTGCGCACCTCCCAGCCCTCCATCCGCAGGGCCATCGACACGAGCTCGGCCAGCGTCGCCTCGTCGTCGACGACGAGGACCCGGACCGGGCTCCCGTCGGCGCGGCGGAGGTCGGCCTTGCCGGGGCCGGATGACGTGGCGTTCATAGCGGTCATGGTGCCACCTTCCCGGCCCGGCGTCGGTGTTCGCTGTGCGCTCGCTGTGCATTTGCTGTGAAGGTTCGCGCGTTCGAGGCACAGCGAGCGCTGACGCTCCCCACAGCTCAAACACAGCCGCGGCGGCGAACCTGAGCAGGACCAGTGTGGGCCCCACCGGAGGACACGATGACGACCGAGCCGATGCCGAACACCCAGCCCGAGGGCGCCAACTGGGGCGACCCGGCCCCGGCCGCGCCGAAGAAGGGCTGGTCCGGCAAGAAGACGGCGATCGCGGCCGGCATCGCCGTGGTGATCGCGGCGGGCGGCGGCGCGGCGATCTGGGCGGGCACCAGCAGCGCCGACAACAACACGGCCCAGGGCCCCGGCGGCTTCGGCGGCCCGGGCGGACCCGGCGGCGGCCAGTTCCGCGGCCAGGGCCCGGGCGGCGGCTTCGGCGGCGGGATGGCGGCGCTCCGAGACGCGCTGCACGGCGACTTCGTGGTGTCGAACGGCAACGGCGGCTACACGACCGAGCGCCTGCAGACCGGCGACGTCACCGAGCTGAGCGCCACTTCGGTGACGTTGACCAGCAAGGACGGCTACAAGCAGACGTACACGCTCGACTCGTCGACCGAGAAGACGGGCGACGTGAAGACGGGCGACACGAACGTGACGGTGGTGGCGAAGGTCGAGGGCCAGACGGCCACGGCAACGTCGCTGGGCAAGGGCTTCGAGCCGGGCCAGCGCCAGCCGGGCCAGCGCCGAGGCGGCTACTCGGCCCGCCCCACGAGCTGACCCCAGCGCCCCAAGCCGGGAACGCTCCGGTGCCGCGCACCCCCCTCACGCCGCATCGGGGCGTTCCCACCTCCTTCGCACCGCGGTTAGGGCACAGTTGCGGGTGTGCAGGACATCCGGGGATCGCTGAGACGGCAGTCGCTGCTGGTCGCGCTCGTCTGCGTGGTCTGCGACGCCGCTCTCTTCGTCCTCCGCGGTCCGCTCGGCGAGGCCGGCTGGCGGGCCTGGGCCGTGCTGCTCGCCGGGGTCGCCGCCAACGCCGCGCTCGCCGGGGCCGCCCGGTACTCCGGGTGGGTCGCGCTCGCCCACGCCGTCCTCTACGCCAGCGCGCCCGTCCTCCTCTGCACCTGCCAGGGGTACGTCACCGGGAACAACGCCGGGATCCTCATCGCCGGCTACCGGGCCGGCGCCTGGCTGCGGACCCGGCCTGCCGTGCTCGCGCTCGGGGCGCTGCTCGCCGGGGTCGCCGTCGGCTGCATCGAGGGCGGCGGGCGGACGGCCGCCGACTGGCGGCTCATCGTCATCAACGTCAGCGTCTCCGCGCTGCTGCCGTGGCTGGTCGGCCGGTACACGACCGCCCGGCGCGCCTACATCGCCGATCTCGAGCGCGAAGCCGACGAACGCCGCCAGCAGCAGGAAGAGGCCGTCAAACGGGCCGTCCTCGAGGAACGCACCACCATCGCGCGCGACCTGCACGACGTGATCTCCCACCACGTCAGCGCCATCGGCGTGCACGCCGGCGCCGCCCGGCTCGGCCTGCCCGAGGGCGCCGAACCGGCCCGGAAGTCGCTCGGCGCCGTCGAATCGGCGAGCCGCTCGGCGATGGCCGACCTGCGGCGGCTGCTCGACCTGCTGCACGCCGAAACCAACGTCGAACAGCCCGGCCTGGACAACCTCGGCGAGCTGGTCGAGACGGTCCGCGCGGCCGGCCTGCCGACCCGGCTGACGCTGCGCGGAGAGCCCCGCGAGCTGCCGGGCTCGCTCGACATCGCGCTCTACCGGATCGCCCAGGAGGCCCTGACCAACGCCCTGCGCCACGGCGAGGGCCCGGTCGAGGTCGAGCTGAACCTCGGCCGCACCGAGGTCGTGCTCGTGGTGACCAACGGTCTCCGCGAAAACCGGACGGCCGAGAACGAGCACGCGCACCGCGGCCTGGCGGGGATCCGCCGTCGCGTCACCCTGTTCGGCGGCCAGGTCTCCTACGGCGAAACCGGCGGGCTCTGGCAGCTGCGCACGACCTTCCCGGTGGAGAGCACATGATCCGCGTCCTGCTGGCCGACGACCACGCGATGTTCCGGTCCGGGATGCGCGCGCTGCTCGACACCCAGCCCGACTTCACCTGCGTCGGCGAGGCGTCCGACGGCCGCGAAGCCGTCGCCGAGACCGCCCGCCTGCGCCCGGACGTCGCGGTCCTCGACGTCCGGATGCCCCGCCTCGACGGCCTCGCCGCGACCGAGGCGATCCTTTCCGCGCCCGGCAACGACACCCGCGTCCTCGTCCTCACGACCTACGACGCCGACGAGTACGTCTACCGCGCGCTGCGGGCCGGGGCGAGCGGGTTCCTGCTGAAGAGCCTGGCGCCGGAGGAGCTGGTCGCGGCGATGCGGGTGGCGGCGCGCGGGGACGCGCTGATCGACCCCTCGGTGACGCGGCGGCTGGTGGCGAAGTTCGCGTCGGTCCTCGAACCGGCGGCGGCCGAACCCCCGGAGCTGGCCCGGCTGACCTCCCGCGAACGCGAGGTGCTGCTGCTGCTCGCCGGCGCCTGCAGCAACGCCGAGATCGCGCGGAAGCTGCACGTCGGCGAGGAGACGGTGAAGACGCACGTGTCGCGCGTGCTGAGCAAGCTCGGGCTGCCCGACCGGGTGCACGCCGTCGTCTACGCCTACCGCCACAAACTGGTGCCGCCCGCTTAAGCTGGACGCATGAGGCGGTGGATCACCCTCGCGGCCGGGGTCGTGCTCGTGCTCGTCGGCGCCGTCTGGGTGCTGCAGGGCATCGGCGTCATCACCGGCAGCTTCATGACCGGCCAGAAGCTGTGGTTCCTCATCGGGCTCGTCGCGTTCCTGGTCGGCGTGGTCCTGGTCGCGGCCAACCTGACGCGGCGGTGACAACCGGGGCTTCGCCCCGGGCCGGGGGCTCCGCCACCCGGACCCCCGAAAGCGCGCAAACCTACTTCGTGAAGATCTCGAAGATCGGGTAGCCCGGCGCGATCTCGCGCAGCTTCTCGTCCGAGGCCTTGGCGTCGACGCCGTCGAAGAACACGCCGACCTCGAACTTCCAGCGCTTGAGGTAGGCGCGCAGGATGCCCGGCTTCTCGTCGTCGGCCAGCTCGCGGAAGGTGAACGCCTCGACGCGGCGGCCGACGCGGAGCGTGCCCTGGCCGGCCGCACGCAGGTTCCGCACCCACTGCGTCTCGCCGCGCGGGGCGACGAGGTAGCGGACACCGTCGACGGTCAGCAGGTTGACCGGCACCGAGCGCGGCTCGCCGCTCTTCCGGCCGACGACGGTCAGCACCCGGCTGCCCCAGACGCTCAGGCCCAGGTTGGTCAGCTTCGCGACAGCCTCGTTGAAGACGTTGGTGGACTTCTTCGGCTTGATGTAGCGGGTGGCGGTCATGGTGTCCTCCGAAGTTTGGGAGAGCAGTGCTCTCGGTTAAGAGCAGTGAACACCAGAGCGCTGCACACTGTCAAGAGCAGTGCTCTCTATTTTGTGCAGCGCTCTCGTCATGGCACACTGATCACATGACCGCCACCCGCACCGCGCGTGAACGTGCCCGCGCCGAACTGACCCAGGAGATCAAGGACGAAGCCCGCCGCCAGCTCGCCGAGGTCGGCGCGCACGGGCTCTCGCTGCGCTCGGTGGCTCGGGAGCTGGGCATGGTGTCGTCCGCGATCTACCGGTACTTCCCGAGCCGCGACCGGCTGCTGACCGACCTGATCGTCGACGCCTACAACGCCATCGGCGAGGCGGCCGAAAAGGCGGACCCGGGCACCGGCGACCTGCGCGAACGCTGGCTGGCGATCTGGCAGGGCACCCGCGACTGGGCCCGCGCGCACCCCCATGAGTACGCGCTGATCTACGGCTCGCCGATCCCCGGGTACGCCGCACCGCAGGACACCGTCGTGCCGGCCTCCCGGGTCGCGCTCGCCCTGGTCAAGGTCCTCACGCACACCGAGCTGCGGGACGTCGACGGCGAGGTCCCGCCCGAGCTGCGTGCCCAGGCCGAGACGCTGACGAAGGCCCTCGGGATCATCGCCGGCCCCGAAACCGTGGCCCGGCTGCTCATGGCCTGGACCCAGCTGTTCGGCGCGATCAGCTTCGACCTGTTCGGCCAGTACGTCGGCAGCGTCGATCCGGCCGACGCGTTCTTCGCCCACTCGGCGAGGCGGATGGCGGAGTTCGTGGGGCTCTAGGCTGAGGCGGGAGTCCAACGGCGGAAGGCGGCACGACGTGACGGGGTGGGCCGGGCAGGTCGGCAGGATCCGGGTGATCGGGACCGGGGTGATGGGCCGCGGGATCGTCCAGCTGGCCGCGACCGCGGGGGTGACCGTCGAGCTGGCCGACGTCCGGCGCGAGGCCGTCGCCGACGCGATCGAGTACGTCGGCGGGATGGTGGACAAGCTCGCCGCCAAGGGCAAGCTCACCGGCGACCCGCAGGCGGTGAGGGACCGGCTGATCGCCGTGGACGCACCCGACGCGCCCGCGGACGGCGTCGACCTCGTGGTCGAAGCCGTCCGGGAGGACCTCGCGACGAAACGCGCCCTGTTCGCGAGCCTCGAACGCGTCTGTCCACAGAAGACGATCTTCGCGACCAACACGAGTTCGCTGTCGGTCACCGAGATCGCCGCCGCGCTGGCCGACCCCGGGCGCCTGCTCGGCCTGCACTTCTTCAACCCCGTGCCGCTGATGCGGCTGGTCGAGGTGGTGCCGGGCGCGCGCACGCACGCCTGGCTGCCGGGCGAAGCGCTCGAGCTGGTCAAGAGCTGGGGCCACGAGCCGGTGCTGGCGAAGGACGCCCCCGGCTTCCTGGTCAACCACGCCGGCCGGGGCCTGAACACCGAGGCGCTGCAGATCCTCGCCGAGGCGCTGGCCGAGCCCGCCGACGTCGACCGCATCGCGCGGGACGTCCTCGGCCTGAAACTCGGCCCGTTCGAACTGCTCGACCTCACCGGCCTCGACGTCTCGCACGCCGTCCTGGAAAGCATCTGGAGCGGCTTCCACGGCGACCCGCGGCTGCGGCCGTCCTGGTTGACCCGCCCGCGCGTCGCGGCCGGCCTGTTCGGACGCAAGAACGGCGAAGGCTTCTACTCCTACCCGGACGGCAAGCAGCAGGTCGCCGACGAGCCCGCCGCCCCGCCGAAGCCGGCGAGCCCGGTGTTCACCGCGGACGAGCACCTCGCCCGCGCGCTGTCGTCCGCGGGCGTCCAGGTGGTGTCCGACGCCTACCCGGACGCCATCCTGCTCGTGCCGCTCTACGGGGAATCCACAGTGGACGCCGCGACCCGCGCCGGGCTGCCGTTGGACCGCGTCGCCGGCGTCGATCCGCTGGGCGGCTACGAACGCCGCCTGACGATGTCCGTCCACCCGGGACTCGACCCGGCGGCGGGCCGCGCCGCGTGGGGTGCACTGGCCGCCACCGGGCACCCCGTGACCGTGGTCCGCGACGGGCCCGCGCCGATCGCGCAGCGCCTGCTGGCGTCGATCGTCAACACGGCTTGTTTCATCGCGGGCCAGCAGCTGGCCACCCCGGCGGACATCGACACGGCGGTCCGCCTCGGCCTCGGCTACCCCCGCGGCCCGCTGGCCTGGGGCGACCTCGTCGGCGGCGACGTGGTGCTGCGCATCCTGCGCGGCCTCAGCGCGGCCACCGGCGACCCCCGCTACCGGCCGAGCCCGTGGCTCACCGAGCGCGTCGCCCTCGGCCTGCCGCTGACGACGGCCGGGACCACCCCGGCAGGCCTGCGTCAGTCCTAAGAGGACTTATCGGACGGCCTGGACTTCGTCGTCCGTTTCGAGGTGTTGAAGAACTTCGTGGCGGTCACCAGCGACGATCTCGGGGCCCGGCGTAGGTGTAGGTGATGTAGCCGCCCTCGAAGTCGCTGCGCCACCCGCTGCTCGTCGCGTACTCGTCCGACTTCGGGTAGTGCAGGTAGGAGTACTCCCAGCCGAGCGCCGCCCAGCGCTTGCGGATCTCGCCCTTCACCACGTGGGCGCCCGTGGACCACGTGTAGTAGATCGAGCCGCCGGCGGTGAAGTGGTTGTACCGGCCGCGGCCGTCCGGCGTGCCGAGCTCGTCGGTCGCCGGGTAGCCGAGACCGCGCTCGTAGTCGAGCGCCGCCCACTTCTTCCGGATCTCCCCGTAGATGGCGTGCGCACCCGTCCACGGCGTGCAGTAGATCGACCCGACGTTGCCGTTCTTGACGAAGTGGTTGTAGCGGGCGACGCCGTCCGGCGTGCCGAGCTCGTCGGTCGTCGGATACCCGAGACCACGCTCGTAGTCCAGCTCCGCCCACTTCTTCCGGATCTCCCCGAAAATCGCGTGCGCACCCGTCCACGGCGTGTAGTAGATCGACCCGGCCGTGCCGTCCTTGACGAAGTGGTTGTAGCGAGCCACCCCGTCCGGCGTCCCCAGCTCGTCGGTCGTCGGATACCCGAGACCACGCTCGTAATCCAGCTCCGCCCACTTCTTCCGGATCTCCCCGAAGATCAGGTGCGCGCCCGTCGCCGGCGTGGAGTAGATCGAACCCACCGTGCCGTTGATGAGCGTGTGGTTGTACTGGGCCACCCCGTCCGGGGTCGTCAGCGTGTCGGACAACGGCGGGCCGAGCACGCTGTGCCCGCCGTAGGCGAGGTACTTCTCCAGCACCGGTCCGGTGATGTACCGGGTGCCGGTTTCGGCGCTCCAGTACATCCGGCCGTTCGCGTACACCCGGTAGTGGACCGGGCCGTCGGTGATCTCGGCCGCCGCCGGCGCGCCGAGGGTCGCCCGCACCGCCGCGTCGGCGTCGTAGCGCTGGTCGATCGGGGTCGTGTAGTTCGCCGTCAGCGTCAAGTCGGTTGCGCCGACCGTGATGACCCAGGTCGGGTCCGCAGGACCACCCTGCCAGCCGGAGAACTTCGAAGCGCCGTCGGTGGCCAGCGGCGCGGCCTCGACGTCGAAGGAAGCGCCTTCGGTGACCATGGCCGAGCTGGCCCCGCCCGCCACCGGGATGCTCAGCGCGGCGGGTTGCGTGCCGCGCAGCGTGATCCGGTGCTGCCGCGGCATCGCCGTGTACGTCTTGGCCGTGGAGACACCCGCGCTGTCGGTCACCGTCGCGGTGAATTCCATCCGGGAGTCCGGGTGCCCGGTGAACGCCTGCGAGAAGCTCTCGCCGGTCCCGCCGACGCCCGGGTGCGAGTGGCACGTCGCTTCGCTCGGGCAGTGCCGCACCGCCGTGGTCCAGGTGATCGGCAGGGCTCCGTCCTCGGCGTCGGTCGCGGTGGCGCGCACGGAGACCGTCTGGTTCACGGCGAACGTCGTGGCCGCGGGCGGGGTCAGCGTGAGCACCGGGGTGCGGTTGCCGGGCGCGACCGCGATGGTGGCTTCGCCGGTGAGCCCCAGCGGGTCCCGGACGCGCAGCTTCGCGGTGAACGACGCGGGGCCCGCCGCGTAGGTGTGCGACACCTTCGGACCGGCGTCGGCCGCGGTGGCGCCATCGCCGAAGTCCCAGTCGTACCCGAGCACGTCGTTGTCGTAGTCGACCGAAGCCGAGCCGTCGAACGACACCGTGCGGGTGTCCGGGTCCGTCGACGTCGTGGCGTTCGCCACCGGCGCGGTGTTGCCCGCGGTGTAGGCCAGCCGGCGCAGGGTGCCGGACACGATGTCGGCGTAGACGATGTCGCCGTTCGGTGCCGCCGCGAACTTCACCGGACCGCCGACGCCGTCGAAGGCCGGCGGGTTTTCCGGGGCCTGCGCGAGCTTTCCCTGGTCGTCGTACCGCAGCGTCCAGATCCGGTTCGACACGTAGTCGCCGAAGAAGTACCCGCCGCGGTAGGCCGCCGGATAACTGGATCCACTGTAGACAATGCCGCCGGTGATGCTGTTGCCCGTCATCACCCCGTCGCCGTGCGGGAGCTCGAACAGCGGCGGCTGGTTCGGCACGCCGGCGCACCCCGGGAGGGAGCTGTAGCCCGGCGTCTGGTGGTTGCCCTCCCAGCACGGCCAGCCCTGGTTGGCACCGCGCTGGACGACGTCGAGCTCTTCCCAGCTGCCCCAGCCGACGTCGCCGCCGACCGGCAGGCCGAGGCTCGGGTCGAGGCTGAAGCGGAACGGGTTCCGGAACCCGCGCGCGAACACCTTGCTCGCGGTCGCGCCCGGGGCGGCCGCGTCGTAGTAGGGGTTCCCCGGCACACCCTGGCCGTCGGCGGTCAGGTGGAGGAGCTTGCCGTACGGCTGGTCGACGTCCTGGGCGCGCAGCGCGCCCGGGTCGACCTGCCGGTAGTCGCTGTCGTCGCCGACGGACAGCCACAGCGTCCCGTCCGCGGCGGCGAGGACGGTGTCGATGCCGTGGACGTCGAAGGTGCCCGGCGCCTCGAACACCGGCCGCTCACCGGTCAGGCCGGCCGGCGCGCCCGCCGCGTCCACGGTCACGGTGAACCGCGACAGCCGCATGACGAAGCCGCCGGCGGTGTTGATCGACCGCGTGAGGTAGACGGCCCGCGAGGTCGCGTAGTCCGGCGCCACGGCCAGGCCGACGAGCCCGAGGTCGCCGTCGGCGCGGACCGGCAGCGTGGCGATGGTCCGGCCGGTGCCGGTGACCGGCAGCCAGCGGACACGGCCGTCCTTGCCGGTGGCGAGGACGGAGGTGTCGGGAAGGTACGCGAAGTCCGTGAGCTGATACGGCCCCAGCCCGGAGTCGGTGTCCCGGAGCACGAACCCGGGCGGGAGCGTCGCCGCGGCCGCCACTCCGGGGGCGATCACAGGCAGCAACGTCCCGGTCAGGACGGTCGTCAGCAGCAGGCGAAGCTTCCGAAAGGCCATCTGGCCCCCCTTCCCATGCGACTGTTTGTCGCAAGATCAGGAGGGCCAGTTGCAGCAATCCGGAAAAGTTGATCTTAATGTGACCTACACCACGTGACGGTGGGTAGCGACCTTACGGGACGACCTGCACGACGTCGCCGACGTGCAGCGTGTTGAAGAACTTCAGGGACGCGCCTGCCGACAGGTGGATGCAGCCGTGCGAGTACACCGAGAGGCTGCCCGTGTGGAAGGCGTCGCCCGGGTAGAAGAAGACCGAGTTCGGCATCTCCGCGTTGTCGAATTCCTTCGACAGGTGCATCTTCTCCTTGGAGATGACGTGGAACGCGCCGGTCGGGGTCTCGTAGCCCTTGCGGCCCGGCAGCATCGGCACCGGACCGTAGACGACCTTGCCGCCCTCCAGCAGCCACGCCTTGTGCGCGGAGATGTCGACGCAGGCGGCGGTGCCCGCGGACGCGGCCGCCGCGGCGCACGGGACACCGGGGTCCGGCGCGGGCTTCGGGGTCGGCTTCGGCGTCGGCGTCGGCTTGGGCTTCGGCTTGGCCGAGGTGCTGGTCGGCGCCGGTTTCGTGGACGCAGGGGTGGGCGTGGCCGACGGCGTCGGCGCGGCCACGGTGGAGGTGGGCGCCGGGGTGGTGCTGGAGGTCGTCGGCGTCCCGCCGCCGGTCCCCGCCGCGGCGACGGCCCCGCCGCCCGCGTTCGCACCACCGGCCGAGCCCCCGCCGGAGCACGCGGCCAGCACGAACGCGGTGGCCAGCGCGGCCGCTCCCGCCAGAAGCCTCTTCACGATCCGTTACCCCCAGCTGTTTCGATCATCGCGTTTGGACACCGGTAAAGACGGCGTTCACCCGGTCGAGGTTCGTCGGCGAAGGTCACGATTTGGGCAGCTGCCGCTCAACCCGGGGGTGGAGGCCGGAATCCACCCGGATCCGGCCCGTAGACCGACGAATCCGCGCCGCCGGCCGCCGAAGCTGGGGAGACCTTCGAAACCCAGGGGAGCTCCGAAATGCCCGACGTCCTGCTCTACGCCGCCATCGCCGGCCTCGTCCTGTACCGGGTCGTCTACCAGCAGGTCCGCGGCACGCTGCTCAGCCTCCGGACGCTGGTCGTCATGCCACTGCTGCTCACGGTGCTGGGCGGGTACCTGGCCCTGAAAGCGCTGCCCGGCGCGTCCGCGGCCGAACTGGGCGTGCTCGCCGCCGACCTGCTGGTGCTCGCCGGGCTCGGTGTGCTGCGCAGCACCACGACCACCCTCACCGAGCGCGACGGGACGACGTTCCAGAAGGGTTCGGCGATCACGATCGGGTTGTGGGTGCTGACGGTCGCGGTCCGGATCGGCGTGGCCGCGCTGGGTACTGCCCTCGGTGTCGACGGTTCGCTGACCTCGGCGTCGATCGCGCTGACCCTCGGCGTGAGCATCGCGGTGCAGAACGCGACGACCTACCGGCGCATCCAGCGCCGGGGCCTGCCGCTCGCCGACCGGCGCCCGGCGGTCAGCCGCTGACCCGGCCCAGCATCCGCGCGTACATCCGGCCCGGGCTGGGCACCGACGGCGGCACCAGGAACCCCGGCAGCGGCGGCAGCCCGCCGACGAACGCGCCCAGCCGGTCGTACAGCACGGCGGCGCCGGCCGGGCGGGCCTCCGGGTCCTTGGCCAGCACCTCGGCGAGCAGCCGGTTCAGCGGTTTCGGCAGCCCCGGCACCGGCGGCGGCAGCTCCTTGACCTGCCGCTCGAACACCGCGTACGCGGTCGGCCCGTCGAAGAGCCGCCGCCCGGTGAGCATCTCGTGCAGCACGCAGCCCAGCGCGTAGAGGTCGCTGCGCGGTTCGGCGCCGCCCCGCTGGATCTGCTCCGGCGCCATGTACGACGGCGTCCCGAGCAGCTGCCCGGCCCGGGTGAACTGCGCCGCGTCGGCTTCGCGGAGCACGGCCAGCCCGAAGTCCATCACCTTCACGCCGCCGTCGGGCCCGAGCATGAGGTTGGACGGCTTGAGGTCGCGGTGGCAGACGGCGAGCGCGTGGGCGGCGGTCAGCACCGCGCACGCCTGCGCCGCGATCGCCGCGGCCCACGGCACCGGCAGCGGCCCGTGCTCGGCGAGCAGGTCGGCCACCGTCACGCCGTCGACGAACTGCATGACCTGGAACAACCGGTCGTCGTGGGTGCCGTAGTCGTACAGCGTCGGGACGCCGGGGTGGTCGAGCGTCGCCAGGATGCGGGCTTCGCGGGCGAAGCGGGCTTCGAGCTCTTCGTCGCGGCCCGGCAGCCTGAGCAGCTTGATCGCGACGCGGCGGCCCAGCCTGCGGTCGTACCCGCCGTGCACCGCACCCATCCCGCCGCGGCCGAGCGGCAGCTCGTCGAGCTCGTAGCGGTCGGCGATCAGCATCCGTTCCCCTATTGGCCCGGCCTGAGCCGTCCTTCGACAAGTCCCGCGAAGCCTAGCCGGACCAGGTCGCGGCCCGTTTCGGCCGCCTGGCGCAACACGGTGTCGAACTCGGCGAGGTCCTTGAAGATCCCGCCGTACTCCCGCTGAACGGCGATCGGCAGCCGCGGGATCCGCACGCGCCTGCCGTCGATCCGGGTGGACGCCGACGCCGTCGGCAGGTCGGCCGCGCGCAGGCAGCCGGCGAGGAAGTCCGCGTCCAGCCGCTCCGCGTCGACGCGGTACACGGTGAGCCCGGCACCGACCGGCCGCGGCGGTCCACTGTGGACGTACGCGATCCCGGTCACCGACGCGACCACGTCACCCGCCTCGGCCGGCGGGTGCTCGGCGTCCGCGCGCACCGGCGCGTACCTGACCTCGACGACACCGGCCTTGACCAGCTCGCCGATCGTCGTGAACGCCGGTTCGGCCGCCGCCGGTTCGAGCGGTGGCAGCCGCGGGACCAGCTCGGCGAACCGGGCGCGCACGGCCTGGAAGGCCTGGCCCGGATCCTCGTCCCGGGTGCGGCGGCGGGCCGGCGTCAGGTCGACGTCGTCATCGAGCAGGTCGATGATCCGGACGCCGGATTCCGGGTGAGCGCGGAACTCCCGCCACAGTGCTTCCACTGTGGACAGCTCGTCGCCCGCTTCGGCGAGCAGCACGGTGGACGGCGCACGCTCGCCGGGCGACGGCCGGCGCAGCAGCCAGAGGTCGGGCCCGGCCGGCGTCAGCGTGACGACCGCGCGGACCGCGCCCGCGCGCAGCAGGTTGCCGCGGATGCGTTTGCCGCTGCGCCGCCCGGCCGCCGCGCCCGGCATCAGGATCGCCACCGTGCCACCGGGTTCGACGTGCGCGAGGCAGTGCTGCACCCAGGCGAGCTCGGGTTCGCCGCGCGGGGGCAGGCCGTACTCCCAGCGCTCGTCGCCGACCAGTTCGTCGTGACCCCAGGCGCGTTCGTTGAACGGCGGGTCGCACAACACCGCTTCGGCGGTGCGGCCGGCGAAGGCGTCTTCGCGCAGCGCGTCGACCGCGTGGACCTCGGCCTCGACGCCACGCAGGGCGAGGCGCAGGGCCGCGATCGACGCCGTCATCGGGTCACTGTCCTGCGCCAGCACGGTTTTCGCGCCGCTCGCCAGCGCGAGCGCGCCGAACCCGCACGCGGGGTCGAGGATCGTCGATACCGGACCGGCGAGCCGGGCCATCAGCTCGGCGACCGGCTCCGGCGTGGCCGACAACCGGCGTGAATGCGCCTCGAAGTACCGGCGGCACAACAGTTCGAACGCCTCGACCGGGCCCGCCTGTTGCGTCATCTCGCTGAGCAGGGTGAGCAGCTCCGGGTCGTCGAGTTCGCTGTCGAAGGTGTCGAAGACGCCCGCCTGGAAGGCGAAGAAGCCGCCCGCGCGGCTGACGCGCTCGGCGAGGTCGAGGTCGTCTCCGAGGGCGCGCAGGCGCTGCCACGCGCGTTCGCCGGCGCTCAGCTCGAACTTCTTGCCGCGGGCGCGGAACCAGCCGGCGACGGCGGAGAGGCCGAACAGCGGGCTCGACGCCGTGCCGCCGACCGGCTGCGGGAAGTCCGGGTAGCGGCGGCGCCAGTTGCTGACCGCGGCCCGGCCGACCCCGGCGAGCCGCGCGATGTCGGCCGCGCTGACCGTGGCGTCGTCGTCCATGGCGAGGACTCTATCGGAGGATGCTCCATTCAGCCGTCATGCTTGTGAACTCAGTCAACCAATGCTTTCATGGGAGGCATGACATACGATCGGTACGTCCTGCGGTACGCCGCCGGGTCGGACGTCGGCCGGCGACGCCGGGTCAACGAGGACGCGGTCTACGCGAGTTCCCGCCTGCTCGCCGTCGCCGACGGCATCGGCGGTCAGCCGCACGGAGAGGTCGCCAGCGCGACGGCGGTCGACGTGTTGCGCGAGCTCGAAGTCGACCTCCGACGGCTCGATCTGACGAACGTGGACCTGGTCGCGACGCTGGCCGGCGTGGTCAAGTCGATCGACCAGCGGCTGCACGAAGTGGCGTCGCAGGAGCCGACGACCGAGGGCATGGGCACCACGCTGACGGCCCTGCTGTTCGACGGTGTCGAGTTCGCGGCCGCCCACATCGGCGACAGCCGCGGCTACCTCCTGCGCGACGGCGGCCTGCGCCGGCTGACCCGCGACCACACGCTCGTGCAGGCGTTGGTCGAGGACGGCCGCGTCGCCGCCGAGGACGCCGAGTCCCACCCGCGCCGATCGCTGCTGATGAAGGCCTTGCAGACGGCGGGTTCCGGCGACCCGGACATCTGGACGTTCAAGGCCAAGCCCGGCGACCGCTACCTGCTCTGTTCGGACGGCTTGAGCGGCCCGGTCTCCGAACCCACCCTGCGCGACGTCCTGGCGGCGGGCGCGGAGCCGGCCGAGGTCATCCCGGAGCTGATCCGCCTGGCCAACGAAGGCGGCGGCCCGGACAACATCACGTGCGTGGTCGCCGACGTAACCCACCTTCACGGGTGACGGGGGCCATCCGGTATCGTCTCCTGCGGAGGATTGGCCGAGCGGCCTAAGGCGCACGCTTGGAAAGCGTGTTGGGTTCACGCCCTCGCAGGTTCGAATCCTGTATCCTCCGCCGGTTGATCAGGCGAACGCCGGGCAGCTCTTCGCGAGCAGCCCGGCGTTTCGTCTTTCTCGCCCTCTATCACTCGAGTCCCGGCCGCACCGTGCGCGACCCACCGTCGGTATGTCCCGGACATAGTTGTGCGGCACTTCCGGCCCAGCCGAACGTGAAATGCCTTCGGTGCTGCGGAATTCTCCGCCTGTACGAGGAGTTACGAACAGGGCTGACCGAAGGCGCTTACTCCGGTCGCGCTAGTCTCACCAGCACCTCGCCCGCCCCTGTCGAGAAAGGCCAGCAGTGGCACGAAAACCGCTCTGACCTGGGGTAGCGCTGGCCAGCGACTTCAGTGTGCGGTACTGGCGCCGGGACAATCCCCGCACAGACCGTGATCGGCCCGGCCCCGGACGTGACACGTCCGGGGCCTTGCTGATTCCGGGCCCGCGATCACTCGGCAAAGTCTGATGATCACGCTGAGTCGCTGGATCTGTTTCAATGGAATCCGTCCCCGTACGACACCACAGATTCGAGGAGTAGAGGCCCGATGGCCGGAGTCGAAGAGATCCGCGCTGGCATCGCGCTCGCCAACGAGAAGGCGTCCGCGAGCATCGCCGCCCTGCAACAGGCAGCGCAGTCTCTCGAAGAAGCCCAGCAGTCGCTCGCACAGGCGACCCAAGGGAGCAGCCAGCACGAAGTGAGCCAGGCGCACGGACTCCTGGCGGAGGCCCTGCAAGGCATCAACGGCTTGCAGAGCACCGTCCAAGCAAGCATTTCCTCCGCCGACTCCTACTCGGCGCGTCTGTAAGCCGGATGACGCTCGCCGAACTCCACCAGCTGCTCACCGCTGCCGTGACCGGGCTCGCCGACGCGCGCGCCCACTCCGAACGGGCCACAAGCCTGCTCGGGGAAGCCCGGCAAGCTCTCGTGGACGCCCAGGCCAAGGCCGATCCTTGGCTTCCTTCGCAGTACGCACAGGCCGGCGAGGGGCTGGACCAGCTCCTCGTCCGCCTGCACGCCGCCGAGGATCTGGTGAGCGGATACCGGTCGCGCCTGTAATCCTTTTCAGGGGACACCATTTTCTTGGGGACGCCGATGGCCAACAAGTCAGCCGAGCAACGCAACCGCGTCGAGACCGCGCTCGACCGGGTCCGCCACCAGATCGGACTGGTGCTGGGCGCGGCGGCCGGCGCGCGCCAAGCCGCGGAAGCCGACCTCGCCAAGCTCCGGCTGGAGCAGGACATCGTCAAGGTCGGCATGAACCACGCCACGGCCGAGCAGCAGAACGAGTGGTCCCGCCACCCCGCCGCGCACGAAGTGTTCGGCGCGCTCGGCAGCGTGCGAAGCGCTTTCTACACCGATTGGAGCCAAGGTCCCGCGACGCTGCGGGAACTGGTCGCCCAGAACGCACCCGGCGCGGCCGGGCTGCCGCCGGGCGACTGGCTCGGCACGGTCGGCCACAACCCCGGCCTGACGTCGCCCGGGCTGTGGCGCGTCGGCTCGGCCACCGCCGCCGGTGGCGACGCGACCCGCACGTTCGACGTCGCCGTCCCGTTGCTCGACGAGTCGCACCTGGCGATCACGTCGGCACCGAAGACGCGGCCCGCGATCGACGGCATCGTGCAGAACCTGCTGGTCCGCGTGCTCTCCACGTTCGAGCCCGGCGCGGTGCGCGTCCACCTGTGGGACATCGGGCAGCTGACCGCGATCCTGCCCGACCTCTACCCGCTCAGCCAGACCAGCGCGCTTTCGCTGTACGACCCGGGGCGGCTCGAGGACCTCCTCGACGAGCTGGCCGGGCACATCCGGCGCATCCACGCCAGCTGCATGTCCGCCGGGTTCACGTCGCTGCGGGAAATGCGGGCCAGGACCGGTCAACGCGGCGAGCCGTACCGCATCGTGGTGCTCTACGGCAACGGCGAGACCCTCGAGCCCGAGCGCGCCCGCGACCTCAAGCGCGTCGCGAGCGGTGCCCTGGCCGCCGGCATCTGCCTGATCATGGTCGACGTGCCGACCGCGGTGAGCGCGCCCGTCGAGACGCTGAGCCTGCTCGACGACCGGCACGCGATCAGCAGCATGACCGGCACCGACCTGGTCGTCGACCTCGACGCCGCGATGCCGTCCGCGCAGGTGATCCGGGCCGTCGACACGATCTCCAAGGCGCTGATCGCCAAGCAGGGCGGGCCGCGCTCGTTCGACGACCTGCTGCCCGCCGAGCTGGGCCAGGAGAGCTCGGCGCGCGAACTGCGGGCCCCCGTAGGGTTCTTCGAAGGCGAACCGGTCGAGGTCGTGATCGGCGACGCGAGCCCGCACGCCCTGATCGGCGGCCCGTCCGGTTCGGGCAAGACGAACTTCCTGTACGCGCTGCTCGGCAGCCTCGCGGCCCGGTACACCCCGGAAGAGCTGGCGCTGTACCTGCTGGACTTCAAGGAAGGCGTCTCGTTCGCCGGCCTGGCACCGGGCCGGAAGGACGCCAGCTGGCTGCCGCACGCGCGGCTGGTCGGCGTCAACGTCAACACCGACCGCGAGTTCGGCCTGGCGCTGCTCCGGTTCCTGGCCGACGAGCTGCGCCGCCGGTCCGCGGCCGCGAAGGAGCACGAGGTCACGAACCTCGCCGACCTGCGCGAAGCCGACCCGGGCGGGCACTGGCCGCGGATCGTCGCGGTGATCGACGAGTTCCAGTACCTGTTCGCGGGTCGCGACCAGGTGACGGCGACGGCCACGCAGCTGCTGGAGGACATCGCGCGGCGCGGTCGTTCGCAGGGCATCCACCTGGTGCTGGCCAGCCAGGACGTCGCCGGCATCGAGGCGTTCTGGGGCAAGCCGGCCGTGTTCGAGCAGTGCACGCTGCGGATCGCGATGCCGAAGGCGCGGCGCGTGCTGGCCGAGACGAACAACGCGGCGGTGTCGGCGCCGAAGTGGCACGCGGTGATCAACCACGACTCCGGCGTCGCGCACGGCAACCAGCTGGCCCACATCCCGGACGCGAGCAGCAAGAACGTGTTCGTCCGGCTGCAGCACCGGCTGTGGGAGGAGTACGCGGGCCGTTTCCCGCGGCCGCGCCTGTTCGACGGCGCGCACCAGCCGGTCCTGGAGCAGTTCCCGGCCTACCTGGACCTCAAGCCGAACTCGAAACCGCGGGCCCTCCTCGGCCAGTCGATCGACGTCACCGAGACGGCGTGCGGCGTCGACCTGCCGCGCGCGCCCGGCCGCAACGTCGCGGTGCTCGGCTCGGCGACCGCCGAGGCACTGTCCATCATGGACTCGTCAGCGCGGTCGCTGTCCCGGCAGTACGAACCGGGCGAAGTCGAGTTCGTGCTGAGCTGCCCGATCGACGCGTGCGCCCCGGCCGCGCTGGAGCTGACCGAACGGCTGCGCCAGGACAACCACGCGGCGTCGCTGGTGGACGACCTGACCGGCGTCCTGGAGTCGATGACCGGTTCACTGTCGGGCGGCGCCAAGGTGCTGCTGCTCTACGGCGTCGACGCAGCTTTGCCCGCGCTGGAGGCCAAAGCGGTCGGCCAGCTGAAGAGCGGGCTCGACCACCTGCGGGTGCTCCTGAAGCAAGGACCGGGGCACGGCATCCACACGATCGGCTGGTGGCGCAGCATCGCCCGGCTCAAGGATACGCTGGGCTTCGGCGGCACCGACGACATCGGCACGTGGGCGGCGCTCGACGTCCAGGGCAACGAGCTGTCGCCGTTCGCGGCGGGCCAGGTCGTGCACTGGTCGCCGCGGCCGGGCCGCGCGTTGTTCTTCGACCGCACCACCCACGGCGCGCCCGAAGTGATCATCCCGTTCCAGCGTCCGGAGAATGACCGATGACCGACGACGCCACCGCGGCCATGCGGTACAAGGAAATCATCGCCCTTTCCCGCGGCTCGGCGGACAACCTGCGCGAATGGGAACTGGCGCGAGCCGAGGCGCTGGAGGCGGAGATCGAGGCGGCGACGTCGGCGATCGAGGTGGCCACCGAGCGCGAAGCGAGAGCGGCCGAGCGGGCCACGCGCTGGTGGAAGATGGCGCTGCACAACATCCAGGGCCTGCCGTGGCTCACCCCGGGCGACGATCCGCGCCCGGTGCCCACTGCTCGCGCGGCCTACCTGGAGCGGTACCTCGAGGAGGTCAAGCCGAGCTACCAGGAGCTGGTCCAGGCGGTGCTGGCGCTGGGGTGGCGAGCCAAGCGCGCGGCTGCGAAGCGGGGCGAGCAGCCCCCGCCGGCTTAGATGTCGAACACGGTGTCGTAGGGGTCGTCGTCCTCCGCCGGGGTCGGTCGGCGCTGTGGGGTTGCTTGGCGCGGTGGGACTACTTGGTGCGGTGGGGCTGCTTGGTGCGGTGGGGCTGCTTGGTGCGGTGGGGCTGCCGTCCCGTTGCCGGCGGCGACGGCTTCGCGGATGGCCGCGGTGATGGTGCGGCTCAACGTGACGGCGTCGAACCGCATGGCTTCGGGCGCGAGCCGCACCTCGCTGACGACCCCACCGGGCCCGGCCAGCACGGTGACGGACCGATCCGGCGAGACGACGGTCGTGTGGTCACCGCCGGCGATGCCGGCCAGGAGGCGCTGGTTTTCGGCCTTGCGCTCTTCGATCTGCCTGAGCTGCCAGCGCATTTCCTCGATGAGCTGCGGATTGGTCATGGCCTCCCCTGCCACGGTCCCGGACTCGCCGGAGGTGCCTGTTGTGGTGCCCGGAAGAACTCGTAATACCGGCCGAAAGTGTGCTCTGTCATGCCGTAGCCCCGGCTGTGCGCGACCCAGCGGAGGTCTGCTTCGGCCAAGCCGAGTTCCACCATCCGGATCCGGACTCGATCCCGCCCGTCAAGCTCTGCGGCCAGGCGGTACAGCTGCTGTTCACGCGGTTGCCTGCCCCGGGCGATCCGGATGATGCTCATCGTCGCCGAAGCTGCGAGGAGACCGCCGAGTACCACCAGGAGCAGCAGGATCATCAGCGGTGCGAAGGTGTTGTCCGTGCCGGCGGCCAGGTCCGTCATGGCGCTGCCTCGCCGCTCCGGAGACTCCAGGCCACCTTCGCCGTCGCCTCGGCGACCGCGGGCCAGGCGTCTTCGGACTCCGCGATGACCGAAAGGATCACCACGGACCGGCCGTCCGGCAGGGGAATCTGGTACTCCGCCTTGATCTGGGTGCGGACGTCCCGCTCGGGCAGGTGGAATTCGCCCCCGCTGATCGCGACGAGCGCCGGGCCGATGGGGAGCCGGACCGGCTGCACCACCGCGCGCTTGTGCCGGCCGCGGTACTCCTCGGCCATCGCCGCCACCACGGCGTCGCGGTTGCCGGGTGCCTCCGTGGGCCAGTGGGCCACGCCGAGGGTCAGGGTGGCGACATCACCCTTTCGAGGTCCGACCGCGAACTTGCCGAACACCCGGATGCCGTTGGCCTGCATGGTCGGGACCAGCGCCATCAGGTAGCTGCCGAACTGCTCGGGACTCGCCCCGGACGCGACGTTTTCGGCGACCATCCAGGCGTGCCCGCGGTTGAGCCTGTCGTCGTTGCCCACCGGCATGCCCGCGAACCCGGGCGGCAGGTCGATTTCCAGAGGCATCAGTTCCACACCTCGTCTTCCGCCCGGCGGCGCCGGCGGTCCGGCGCGTTGTCGGCCTGCGCTCCCGCATCGGCCGCATTGCCCACCGCGACCGCGGCCCACGGACCAGGACCCGCGACGAGCGTCCCGGCGACGGCCGCCACCTGGCCCATGTCCTTCGGCACCCAGTAGTTCTTGAAGTCGTCCCACGGGCTTTCGAAGTTCTTCCCGGCGACGGCCTCGGCACCCAGCTGGGTGGCCAGCGCACCGTAGGTCGCGACCTTGATCACGGTGTCGGGCATCATCGGGTTGATCCCGGCGAGCGAAGTCGCCGCACCCGCCGCGTCGAAGATCAAGGTCTCGGGTGCCACATCCGCGCCGGCCGCCTTGGCCACCGTGTGACCGCCGAGTGCGGCCAAGCCGAACGTGGTCGCGACGAGGCTCGTGACCTCTCCGGCCGGGGAGGGGAGCACGTCACTCAGGACGCCGAGGCCGTTGCCGATGTCGCCGATCACGTCCGAGAGCTTCGAGACCAGCTCCGCGTGGTCCTGGACGAAGTTCCACGCCTCGTCCACGCCGTCGGCGAGGGTGTTCGACAAGTCGACAAGTGCCCCGCCGACCGCGTCGCTCAGTTTGTCGAGGAGGTCCGGCTCGTCCGGGGCCAGTTCCTTCGCCTTCCGCAGCTGTTCGGCGACCCTGGCCGCGGCCTCCGTGTGCTCCTGCTGGAGCTGCTTCGCCGCGTCTTGGACATTTTGGCAGCCGTCGATGGCGGTCTGGAGCTGCTGGCCCGCGTTGTCCAGGAGACGCTGGGCGAGCTGCAGGGACTGCTGGTCCGGGAACGTCCGGTTGGCCAGCGCCAGGTCGGGGTTTGCTCGCGCCTGCTCGGCCGCCCGGGCTGCCGCTTCCGCTCGGGCCTCCAGGTCGGCCGCGCGTTTCTGCAGGTCACCGAGGTTCTGAGCCCAGCCTTCGAGCGCGTCGGCGGCTCGGGTCATCGATTTGGCCGCGTCGTCGAGGTACTCCGGCAGCGGGCCGACGCGCCGGGCGAAGGCTTCGCTCGCCTCGCCCTGCCAGATGCCCTGCTTGCGGACGATCCGGCGGAGCGCATCGTCGGCTTCGGTCAGGTTGCCGCCCACCGCGCGGTACTTGCCGGCCAGGTCGGTGATGCCGTCGAGGTCGCCGGGCGCCGGGTCGAAGCCCAGGGCCGGGAAGTCGCGGGCGCTCACCGGCCGAGGCCGTTCAGGAGGTCGGTGATGCCGCCGGTCGCGCCGCCGTCCACCGGCCCCTCGCCCAGGTCAGGCTTCGAAGCGAGACCGCCGATCCCAGGCACCCCGCCGGTGTAACCACCGCCCACCGGGCCGCCGGCCGGCTGCCCGATCCGCGGGTGGTTCCCCTTCACCCCACCCGCGGACTCACCACCGGCGGGCCCCAGCTTCCCCAGCTCACCGCCGAACTCGGCCTCGATCTGCTCGTACTTCTGCTTCGCCACCTTCAGCCGCTCCGTCACCTCCGAAGCCGCCTCGCCCAGCTGACCGATTCCGAACCGCCAGGCCTCCTCGAACTCGACCCCGGCCCGGCCCAGCTCGACCGTGCCCAGCGAGCCGAACGCCCCACCGCCGCCGAGCTTCTTGTTGGCCTCGGCCATCCGGTCCGCCGCCGTGCCGAGGTCGTCGATGAGCTTGCCCAGCTCGTCGACCTTCACCGCATAGCCGTCCACGCCACCCTCCCCTTGTGGTCCCGTCCACCGTAAGACGGCCGTCAACGCTCCGCGGTTTCCTCGTCACCCAAAAGGGTCAGGGACGAACAAGGCCACCTCCGCGCGGAGTCGGAGGTGGCCTTGTCGGAAAAGAAGAACTACTTGCCGAAGACCTGCTCCAGCCAATCGAGGAAGTCGTAGAGCCCGTCCTCGATCGGGTTGCCCGCGCCCGGCCGGAACCGGACCACCTGCGGGTCGTGGTCGCTGGCCTGGTCGGCGAACTCCGCGTTGATGTGGACCACGTCGTAGTCCACCCCGCGCGGCGCCCGCGACGCCAGGATGTGGTCCAGCACCTGCGACTGGCCCTCGAAAACGTAGCTGTACCGCTCGGCTTCGGGCACCGACGCGATCAGGTCCTTCAGCGCGCCACCCGCGGTGAGCGTCTGGACCGCCGGCGAGAACGGGTAGTCGTTAAGGTCACCCGCCACCACGATGTTCGCGTTGCGATCGGCCGCCAGCAACGAATCCACGAACCCGCGGAGCACCGTCGCCTGCTTCGCCCGCTGCACTTCGGAACTGCGCGCCGGCGGCTGGAACCGGCCGTGCGTCGGCTGGTCGCCGCCCTTGGAGTTGAAGTGGTTGGCGATGACGAACACCGTGCGGCCCTTGAACACGAACTCGCCGGCCAGCGGCTTGCGGCTGGTCGTCCACGCTTCGTTCGCCGGGTCGACGCGGCCCGGCGACGCCGTCAGGTGCGCCTTGCCGTGTTCGCGCACGACGCCGACGGCCGTGGTCGGCGTCCCACCCGGACGGTCCACAAAGGATACGCGCGCCGGGTTGAACAGGAACGCCACGCGGATGTTGCCACCCGGCTGCCCGCCGTCCTGGTCGTTGACCGGGTCGATCTCGCGCCACTGGTAGCGCGGGCCGCCCTTGGCCACGATGGCGTCGGTGAACTTCTGCAGCGTCTGGTCGGCCGCGACGGTGCCGTCGTCGGTCGCGCCCGTGTTGTCCTGGATCTCTTCCAGGTTCACGATGTCCGGCGTCGCCAGGTGCGTCACGATCGCCTCGCCGAGCCGGTCGTACTTCGCCTGCGGGTCGCCCGGCGCCAGGTTCTCGACGTTGTAGGTGGCGACGGCGAGCTCGCCGGTCCGCTGCTTGCGCGTGGTCTCGCCCTGCAGCCCGTTGTCCTTTTCGGTCCCGAGCACGCTGGCGAACAGCGTGTAGCCACCGAAGTTGCTGTACTCGACCGGGCCGGACGTCGTGCCGGTCAGCACGTCACCGACGTTGAGCTTCGGGAACGGCCGCTCGGCGAACGGGATCAGCGACGAAACCTTCATGACGCCGCTGTTGAGCTGGTCGTAGCCGAGGTAGACGCTGCCGCCGCGGACCGACCGGTGCTGGTCCGGCTTCGACGTCACGTACAGCTCGTTGAACGAGTTCGACGGGCCGACGACACGGGCGTCGCTGATCGAAACGATCTCGCTTTCGTGCGCCTCCCAGAAGTCCAGCGCGTACTTCGCCGGCTCCAGGGTCAGCGGCTCGATGTTCCCGCCGGGCGACGGCGCGTACGTCGTCGGCACGGTGTCCGGGTTCAGCACCGTCGGTGCCGGGAGGGCGTTCCCGTGCGAGTCGACCGTCCACTGTGCACTGCTCAGCTCGGTGAGCGACTGGTAGTTCGACGTCGCGGGCGCGTCCGGGTAGAACTCGCGCACGGTGCCGGTCGCGGTGACCGCGTCGCCGACCGCGACGGCCGGGCTCGTCGAGCCGGTGAAGACGAACAGGCCCTCGCTGGTGCGCGGGTCGGCGTCCGGGCTGGGGTCGGTGACCCAGAAACCGCGCGACGAACCGAACGTCCGGGTCGCGGTGACGATCCCGGTGACGCCGGAGACCTTCTTGTCCTTGAAGGGCGAAATCCGCGTGGTGCCCTGAATGTCGTGGATCTTCGCCGGGGTCGGCGCCGGGCCGGGGTCCCCGCCGGTCGACTCGCCCGCGGTGTTGGTCGGGGTCGGCTCGCCGGCGGTGAAGTCGGCGGCGTTGTCGTCGGTGTCGGCCAGGGCCGTGCCGCGCGCGACCGACGTCGTGTTCGACGGCGCCGGTGCCGGGTTGCCCTCGCGCACGGTCGCCGCGCCGAAGCCGACGAGGTCCTTGATCCGCGCGTCGGCGGCGCAGTCGGCCGCGGTCTTGCAGGTCAGCGCGGTGGTACCGGAGACGAGGGCGATCGTGCCGGCGGTGGCCGACATCGCGATCGTGCCGGTCGCGTCCGGCGTCGGCAGCGCGACGGTGCCGCCGGAGCCCTTGCTCTCGGCGACGAGGTACCGGCCGCCCGGCGCGACGCTGCCCGCCAGCGGCGTCACCTGCCAGGTGCTCGACGGGCTCGCCGAACCCGGCAGGTACTGGACGCTGAAGCCGGCCAGGCTCGCGGCGGCCGCGCCGCGGTTGGCGAGCTCGACGAAGTCGCTTACGAGCGTCGCGCCCGAGTTGCCACCGCCGCCGTAGACCTCGGCGATGACCGCGTCGGCGCTCGGTGTGGCGAGCGCGGCCGGTGCCGCCACGCCGCCGAGCACCAGGCCCGACGCGACGGCCACCGTGAAGGCGGCCTTGGATCTGTGGGTCTTGGTCACCCTGAGTCCCCTTTGTGCTTGAACAGTCGTGGCATAGTCCCCCGAACAAGTGAGGAGGAGGAAGACAAAGATGCAACGATTCGTAACAACTACTTTCGTCGTCACTCACTCGGCAGAGCAGGTTTCGTGATCACGCTTGTCCTCGGCGGAGACGTCGGCTTCCCGGCGCGCACCACCCCCTCGGCGGCCTTCGAAAGGCTGAACCCGCTGCTCGACGGGGCCGATCTCCGGTTCGTCAACCTCGAAGGCCCGGTCGACGCGGCCGCGGCCGAAGCGCTGAAGGCGACCGGCATCGACGTCGTCTCGGTCGCCAACGACGCACCCCACTCGCCGCCCGCCCTGGCGGTTCTCGACCAAGCCGGGATCGCGTACTGCGGCGCCGGCGCGAACCTCGAGGCCGCACACGCACCCGCGGTGCTCGAACGATCCGGCCGGAAGGTCGCTTTCCTCGCGTACACCTCGATCCGCGCCCACGGCCAAGCCGCGCAGGCGGACTCCCCGGGCGTTGCGCAAGCGTTTGCGACGACGGCGTACCAGCCCGATCCCCGCGTCGGGGAGATTCCGGGCCGGCCACCGCTCGTCCGGACGGCACCGGTCCCCGAGCACCTCGCACGGCTCGTCGCCGACGTGAAGCGCGCGAAAGCCGAGAACGACCACGTCGTCGTCGCGATGCACTGGGGCCTGCCGGGCCCCGACCTGGCCGAGTACCAGGTGGCCTACGGGCACGCCGCGCTCGACGCCGGCGCCGACCTCGTCGCCGGACACGGGCCGCAGACCATCCAGGCCGTCGAGGTGTACCGCCGCCGTCCCATCCTCTACAGCCTCGGCAACCTGCTCTCCGCGCGGCCGGACGGGCTGCTGGCCGGGTGCATGTTCGGCGCCGAACCGAGGCTCGAGCTGATCCCGGTGCGGCGGAACGTCGGCAACCAGTGCGAGCCGCTCGCCGGGGACGAAGCGGACAAGGTGCTGCGGTACGTCGCGGAGGTCTCTGCCCTGCGGTCGACGCCGGTGTCCGTCCAGAGCGGAATCGCCTCGGTACCTGTTGGTGCGTAACGGATTGCGCCCGCTCTGTGACAGCCGGACACGGGCGCGTCACCCATCCGGCGCATCTGCCTTAAATGAAGGTCAAGGGCCGGAACAACCTGCGTGAAGCGGCGGTACGGTCTGCGTGAGCCGCCGGAAAAGTGGCACAGACCACTCCTCGACAGCTCGCGGTCGGCACGACACGGGGGGAGGGAGAACGATCATGTGGGGGCTGATTGTTCTCAGCTGCGTGTTCGTGCTGGTGCTGGGGATAGCCGCGGTCGTGGACCTTCGGGACCACGACCGCGGCGAACACCGCGTCTAGCGCACCGCCTGCCTCGCCTTGTACCGGCCGAGGAGCGAACGCGCGCCGGCCAGCGCAACCCGCCCGGCACCCTTCGCGCTCGCGGCCAGCACCGTCGTCCAGTCGAAGTAGTCGCGCCAGAGCACGATCCGGCCCGCCTCGACCTCGAACGTGCCGCACACCCAGAACTCCGCCTCCCACGCGCCGCGGCGCAGCACGTCGGTGCGTTCGGTGAGCACGACGTTGCCGTCCGCGGCGATGTGGTGGGTCCGCGCCTCGAACCCGGAGCCGTACTTGGCCATCACGCGCAGCTGCTTCTCGAACGCGGCGATGCCGCGGGCGGGCGGCAACGGCACGTTCTGGTACACGATGTCGCTCGCCACGAACGTCAGCGCGCGGTCGACGTCGAGGTCTTCGAGGGCCTTGAGGAAACCGGTCACCACTACCCGGGGTTCTTCGGTCATGACGCCAGGCTACTGCTCAGTAAGGCCGGTCGCCCGCGATCGCGACGCGCTCGGCGATCCGGACGTGCGGGTGGTAGTCGTTGACCGCGTAGTGCTGCGTCGCGCGGTTGTCCCAGAACGCCACCGAGTTCGGCCGCCAGCTGAACCGGACCTGGAATTCGGGCGTGTGAGCCTGCAGGAACAGGTACCGCAGCAGCCGGTCGCTCTCGACCCGGTCCAGGCCCACGATGTGCGTGGTGAACGCCTGGTTGACGAACAGGGTGCGCCGCCCGGTCTCCGGGTGCGTCCGGACCACCGGGTGCTCCACCGGCGGGAAGCGGTCCTGCCACCGCGCGAGCAGCGCGGGATCGGAGAACCGGTCGAAGCCGGGGAGGTAGTCGTGCACCGCGGTGAGCCCGTCGATCCGGTCGCGGACGTCTTCGGGCAGGTTGTCGTAGGCCGCGGCCATGTCGGCCCACATCGTGTCGCCGCCGAGGGGCGGCACCTCGATCAACCGCAGCACCGAGCCGAGCGCCGGTTCGGGCCGCCAGGTGACGTCGGTGTGCCAGATGTTCTCGTACCCGGGCATGGCCGCGGTGCGCTCGAACCGCGTGACGGCGTCGTCGTCGCCCTTCGGGATGAACGGGTTGGTCTCCAGCTCGCCCCAGTTCGCGGCGAACGCGCGCTGCTGCGCCGAGGTGATCCGCTGGTCGCGGAAGAAGAGCACCTTCCACTCGAGCAGGGCCTGGTTGAGCTCTTCGCGCAGGTCAGGACCCACCGGCTCGCCGAGGTCGACGCCGTCGACCTCGGCGCCGATCACCCGGCCCAGCGGGCGGAGGGTGAACAGCTCGTACTGCTTCCGCTGCGATTCCCGGAGGATCCGGGGGCCTTCGACGATGCCATCCGCGGGCGTGACGGCCCCGCGCAGCTGAATCCGGGCAGGAAGATCTACGGACATGGTTGTGCTCCAAGGGTTTTCGGGGAGATCGGACGCCGGGTTCGCGTCAGGCGGGCGGCGAACCCAGGCGGCCGCGGCGCAGCAGGAGCTCCACGACGCCCTCCCCGATCGACCGCGCGAAGGCCCGGATCGGTGCGCTTTCCGAGGTGGCGGGCATGCGTTCATGGTCGCTTTCGTCCCGGCGCGCGGTCAAGACGTCCACTGGGTGGAACGCTGTCAACGCCGCAGGTCACCGCGATGCGGGCGGCTCGGGAGCATGAGGCAAGATCTTCCCCGATCGGGTGAGCACCCTTGATGACGGAGGTCCCCATGCCGGAAGGCAGAGGCTCGCGGATCAGTGACGACCCGGGGCTGCGCCCCGGGGCCGGGGGCTGCGCCACCCGGAACCCCCAGGAGAAGGCGGACCGGCTGCGCGCCGGAGCCGACCTGCTCGACCAGGCGGCCGCCGCCGACGACAAGGCCGCGGGGAGGTTCGCCGAAGCCCGCGTCGATTCGACGCCGTTCGGCATCTCGCCGCAGGCGCGCGAGCTGGCGGCACGCTGGGCGACGGCGCTGGCGGCGCGGGAGGCGGACGCGCGCGTCCTCGGCGATGCGACGTCGGACCTGGCGGGCCGGCTGCGCATGTCGGCGGGAAGCACCCGGAGCACCGGCTTCCGGGGGCGGTTAGCGGTGGCACCGTGACCGCGGAGGTCTTCGAACACCCGGCCCTGACGACGGCGGCGGCCGAGCTGGCCACGTTGCGCGCGGCGGCCGGGCGCCTCGGCGTCGCCGACCCGGTGGCGGCGCTGCGGCACCTCGACTGCTCGCCGTCGTCGATCCGGACGTCCGCCGCCGCGATCGACACCGGCGGGCTGGCGGTGACCGCGGCACAGGCGGAGTTCCGCGCCGGCGTCGACCGCGCCGAAAACGGCGGCAGCGCCGAGACGTTCGGCACCTGGGCGGACACAGTGGACGGTCAGTACGGCGCGGCGGCGCGCGCGGCCGCGTCGACGGCGGCGTTGGGCGTCCGCATCGCCGACCGGCTGGACGAGCTGGCCGTGGCCGCGTCCGAGGAGGTGTGCGCGCTCGCTGCCGCCGCCTCGGCCGCGGTGTCGGCGGTGCTGGACGGCGACCGCTCGGCCGAGGTGGTCAGCGAGGTCGGCGCCACGTGCACGGCGGTGGTCCGGGCCGTGCAGGAGAAGGTCGCGGCGCTGACCGCGCTGGCGGCCGAGCTGGAGCCGCTGACGGCACCGGCCGTCCAGCTCAGCTGAAGTGCTCGCGGGCCCACTCGGCGAAGGGCCGCGCGGGATGCCCGGTCACCTGCGCGACGTCCAGCGAGACGGGCTCGGGGTCGTCGACGAGCGACGCCCAGTAATCGACGGCACTCGCCGCGAATTCCGCTCCCATGTAGACGCTCAACTGCGCTTTCGCCTCCTCCGGCGGCTGTTCTTCCCAGGTGACGGGCTTCCCGAGCGCTTCGCCGATGAGCCGGACCTGCTCGGCCTGCGCCACGGCTTCCGGGCCGGTGACGAGGTAGATCCGCTTCGCGTGGTCTTCGGTGAGCGCCTTGACGGCCACGTCGGCGACGTCGCGTTCGTGGACGACCGACCGTTTCGCCTGCCCGTAAGCGGCCCGCACGACACCCGAAACGGCCTGCTGCGCCCAGGCGAGCGCGTTGGTGGCCAAGCCGGTCACGCGGAGGAAGGTCCAGTCGTCGGTGACCTTTTCGATCGCGGCTTCGACGTCTCCCCATACGCCCCCGTCTTCGGCGGACATGGCGGAGAGGTAGACGATTTTCTTGCCCCTGAAGGGTTCCAAGGCTTTCTCGATGCCTTCGGCGGAGAAGAAGGGCCACAGCAGGTAGACGGCGTCGACCCCTTCGGCGGCTTCGGCGGGATCGGTGATGTCGCCCTGGACGACGTCGACGCCTTCGGGGGCTTTGGTTTTGTCTCGAACGAGGACTCTGGTGTCGACGCCCGCGGCTTCGAGGCCGGCGACGACGTGCCGTCCGGTGTGGCCGGTGGCCCCGGTGACGAGAACGGTCATGGTGCGCTCCTGGTGATCAGCTGGTGCCGACCACGGTCACACTTCAAGAGCCCTTCAAGTCAAGCGGACGGCTCAGCTTCTTGCGGTCTTCGGCCGCCCGTTCGGCCTGCTGGGCGACGCGGATGAACTGCTGCAGCAGGTCCAGCTGCTCCTCACGCCGCTTCTCGGCGCGCTCGGCGGTCAGCCGCCGTCGTTCGCTGCGTTCGTTGCGCCGCTGCACGCTGGCCTGCACGAGGTAGGACAGGTCGCCGCCGAGCAGGACACCGGCGAGGGAGAGGATCGCGGGCCACACCTGCGTCTGCAGGGCGCGCTTCATACCAAAGATCAGCAAACGCCCGGGTCAGGTATCTGCCGCCAGGTCCAGCGCGCGGCGCAGCCGCCTGATCCGCCGGGCCGAAGCTTCCCGTCCGAAGCTGTAGAGGAAAGGCCACTGCGCGCCGCTGTACTGCGCGGACACATAGCCGAGGCGGCGCAGGAGCCCCTTGCCCACCGGGATCGCTCCGAGCAGCACGCCGGTCAGCGAGAGCAAGCTCGGACCGTCGACGATCGGGCCGGCGATCGCACTGGTGAGGCCCAGTGCGAAAACCGTCGCGTCGCCGCGATGAGACGCCCACGACCGGAAGGTGTGTTGCAGCTGTCCCGCTTCGAGTGTCCTGTCGAGCTCCCGAGCCACTTTGTCCTCGATGGATTTCGGTCGTTCGGTCGCCACACTGCGGCAGATGGCCGCGTACCACCGGGTGAGGTCCCGGTGCGCCGCCGAACCGAGGAAACGGCGCAGATCCGTTTCCCGGCCGGCGATCTCCATGACGCGCAGCAGATCGAACAGCTGCGAAGCAAGGTCGGCGTAGTTCTCGTGCTCGTGACTCACCGGACTCGGCGGGTTCAGTTGCTCCCCGGGGTCGATCTGGCTGATCCAGCGAAGGAACTGAGCATCTTGGCTACCCAGGTAGAACGGCACGTTCGCGTTCGACCGGGTCAAGGCGTCCCCGTGGTTGTACGCAGCACGCAGGACGTGGGCGACCGCTTGCCGAGGGCTGAAATCCTCACGGCGGATGACGTTGAGCACCGCTTGCGGGATGTGCCGTTCCGGCTTTCCCCGTTCGATCACCCGCTGGATCCGGCCGACCAAGGTCGCGTTGTCCGCCACGTACTGTTCAGCCCAACCGATGCCGTCCTCGGGAGGCGCCACGATCACCCGCCGCTCGGACGGATCGAGGTCCCGGTCGGCTTCCGCGAACTTCATGAGCTCGCCGTCGACCGAGGTCGTCCAGGCCGCCCCTTCCCCCGACGGATGCCGATCCCTAACGTGCGGGAAAGCAACCACGGTTCCCGCGCGATGACGCGAACGTGGCGGTCGTCAACGAGCCGGACGAACTGCCGCGGCTCGACCTGTGACGCCGAAAGCAGCGTGCTCGACGGCGCCCAGAGCACCAGCGGGTCGCTGCTCACGACCATGCGGTGCAGGTTCCGGTAGCCGGCCTCGCCGTACTCGCCGATGTGGCAGAACGTCCGGAACCCGCTCACCGCGACCTCACCGGCCCGGGTTGCCCGACCTCCCCCGAGAGCGGCTCGTCCATGTCCGCACCTCCCACGTCGTCACCGCACGAAGTGAGATCGCAGCGGCGGGAGGACGCATTACAGCAAAACGCCCGGCGATCTTCTCGAAGATCACCGGGCGTCTGGCCACAAGAGCGGTGGCGGTGGGATTTGAACCCACGGACGGGGATTAGCCGTCACACGATTTCGAGTCGTGCTCCTTCGGCCGCTCGGACACGCCACCGCCGAGAACAATACCGGAGCCTCACGGCGCCCCTCACGAGGGGTCGGCTGACCGCGTCGGCGAGCTCAGCGGCGGATCGCGAAGTACGTCTCCAGCACCGCGGCGCACTGAGACTCGAGCACACCGCCGTGGACTTCCGGGCGGTGGTTGAGCCGCCGGTCGCGGACGACGTCCCACAGCGACCCCACCGCGCCCGTCTTGGGCTCCCAGGCCCCGAAGACCAGGCGGGCGATGCGCGCCAGCACCAGCGCGCCCGCGCACATCGTGCACGGCTCCAGCGTCACCGCCAGCGTGCAGCCCTCGAGCCGCCAGCCGTCGCCGACCACCGCCGCTGCCGCGCGCAACGCCAGGATCTCCGCGTGCGCTGTCGGGTCGCCCAGCTCGACGCGGGCGTTGCGGGCCGCGGCCAGCGGGGCGCCGTCGGGGCCGAAGACCACCGCCCCGATCGGCACGTCCGCGCCGGGGGCGCGCGCCGCTTCCAGCGCGGCCTCCACGGCCTCGGTGTCGGACGGGCGTCTCAGAGCTCGTCCAGGAACTTGGCGAACTCGTTGCCGAACCCGCAGCGCTGCGCGACCATCTGGAGCTGCTCGTCCGGATAGAGGTCGACCTCGCCGACGATGACCTCCAGCTCCGGCCCGGGCAGCCCGAGATCCGCCAGGATCTCCAGGTCGCCCTCGGGCCAGACGGAGTCGTCCTCCTCGTCCGGCGGGTCGACGCGCAGGACATCGAGGACGTCCGCCGCGATGTCGTAGTCCAGCGCCGCCGCCGCGTCCGAGAGCAGCAACGACGGCCCCCGCGGGCTGGGCCGGACGATCACGAAGAACTCGTCGTCGACCGCCAGCAGCCCGAAGCTCGCGCCGGTGGACCGTAGTTTGCCCAGTTCAGTGATCGCTGCGTCCAGCTCGGTCAACGCCCCCGGGTCGAGCGCACTGCACCGCCACCGACCGTCTTCCCGGACCACAGCCACCGCGAAGCCCGTGACCGGCTCTTCCACCGCCATGCGCACACCGTATTCCGCCGGTGGGTCCGGCGCACGCACGGTGCGCCCGAAGCGCCGCATGCGGCACTATCGGGACCATGACCGGCCCCACTGACCTGCCCACCTTGCCCGGCACGCCGTTCGCCGGGCTGCTCGACGACGCGCGGGCGCTGCAAGACCGCACGGTCGCCCTCCGGCGGGCCGTGCACCGCCACCCGGAGCAGGGCCTCCACCTGCCGCGGACGCAGGCGGCGATCCGCGAGGCCCTCGACGGCCTGCCGCTCGAGATCACCGAAGGCAAGGCCACGACGTCGCTGACGGCCGTCCTGCGCGGCGCGCGGCCCGGTCCGGCGGTGCTGCTGCGCGGCGACATGGACGCGCTGCCGCTGACCGAGGAAACCGGCCTCGACTTCGCGTCGGAGGACCCGGAGTCGATGCACGCGTGCGGGCACGACACGCACGTCGCGATGCTGGCTTCGGCGGCGCGGCTGCTCGCCGAGCGCCGGGACCGGCTGGCCGGGTCGGTCGTGTTCATGTTCCAGCCGGGTGAGGAGGGTCACCACGGCGCCCGGTTCATGATCCACGAGGGCGTCCTCGACGCGGCCGGAACCCGGGTCGAGCGCGCGTTCGGCGTGCACATCCTGGCCAACGCGCCCAGCGGCCTGCTGCAGCTGCGGCCCGGTCCGCTGATGGCGTCGGCGGACTCGTTCCACGTGCGCGTCACCGGCAAGGGCGGGCACGGCTCGGCGCCGCAGCACACGATCGACCCGGTACCGGCCGCCGCGGCCATGGTCGGGGCGCTGCACACGATGATCAGCCGCCGGGTCAGCGTGTTCGACCCCGCGGTGCTCTCGGTGACCCGGATCCAGGCCGGCACGACGTCGAACATCATCCCGGAGACCGCCGAGCTCGAGGGCACGATCCGGACGCTGTCCGAGCAGACGCGCGCGCTGGTCCGCGCCGAGCTGCCGAAGGTGTGCGAGCAGGTCGGCGCGGCCTACGGCTGCCGCGTGGTCGCCGACGTCGAGCCGGGCTACCCGGTGACGGTGAACGACGACCGGATCGCCGCCGAGGTGCTGCGGCTCGGCGCGGAGGTGCTCGGCCCGGACAACGTCGAGCTGCTCGCGGACCCGCTGATGGGCGCCGAGGACTTTTCCTACGTCCTGCAACGCGTCCCCGGCGCGTACGCGTTCCTCGGCGCGTGCCCGCCCGGCGTCGACCCCGCCGAAGCGGCGGCGAACCACTCCAACCGCGTGCTCTTCGACGAGAACGCGATGCCCCACGGCGTCGCGATGCTCGCCGCCTTCGCGCTCGACGCCCTGCGTCAGGGCCCGGTCCGCGACGGGCGGCCGTCCTCCAGGTGACCGGCGAACCGGCGGCGCCATCCCGGCGTCTCGAACGTGACGTCGTACCAGCCGTTGCTGGTCGGCACCGGGAAGTCGTGGGCGCCGCCGGGCGGGAGGGTGACGTCGTTCAGCGTGACCGGTGACGGCCCGCGGTTGGTCACCGTGACCCGCAGCGCGGGCGTGCCGGTGTAGGTGACGGCCGCGTCGAGGTCGAGGCCGCCCGAAGCCTCGACGACGAAGCCGTTCGGGCCGTGGATGGCGACGTCGTACGTCCCGCCGTGCGCGACTTCGCCGGTGAGCTCGCCCTTCGGGCCGACGTCGAAGCGTTGTGACGCCCCGCCCGCGTGGTAGGCGTACGCGGCCAGCTGCAGCGCCTGCGTTCCGTGGTTGGCCAGGTGCAGGTGCAAGGCCTGCGGATCGGCCGTGACCCAGGCGACCGGCTGGTACGGCAGCGGGCGCGCCTTCGCCGTGCCGGGGTCCTGAACCAGCGCGGCCGGACCCAGCCCGGGCTTCGGGAGCCGTCGCTGCGTGCGGTCGGCTTCGGCGCGCAACGCGTTCGCGTCGGGCAGCAGCGGGATGGTCGTGTCGGGCGTGCGGAAGTCGAAACAGCTGGTCAGGTCGCCGCAGATGGCCCGGCGCCAAGCCGAGATGTTCGGCTCGCGCACGCCGGTCCAGGTCTCCAGGAACCGCAGCACCGACGTGTGGTCGAAGACCTGCGAGTTCACCCAGCCGCCGCGGCTCCACGGCGAGACGACGGTCATCGGCACCCGCGGGCCCAGCCCGATCGGGAGGGGCGGCCCGGACGGCTCACCCTTCTCCGGCCGGTTCCCGGGCAGGTATTCGCCGGGGGTGCCGGGTGGCGGCGTCGGCGGGACGACGTGGTCGAAGAAGCCGTCGTTCTCGTCGTAGTTGATGAAGACGACGGTCGACTCCCACAGGTCCGGCTTGTCCCACAACGCCTTCAGCATGCGCTGGACGTACGCGGCGCCGTCGACCGGACGCGCCGCCGGGTGCTCGCAGTAGCCGTACGGGGCCACCACCCAGGAGACCGCGGGCAGCGTGCCGGCCGCGCAGTCGGCGATGAACTCGGCCAGCACGTGGTCGAGGTCCTTCCCCTTCCCCGAGTCGGGCTTGAGCTGCTTGCGCAGGTTCCCGCGTTCGGCCAGCCGTCGCTTGACCGGGTCCATCGAGTACAGCGCGTCGTGGAAGCTCTGGAACAGCCAGAGCGGGTTGTCGCCGTAGTCGCCGACGAAGTGCTCGGGGACGCCGCGCTCCTCGTCGTTGGCGTAGATCCGCCACGAGATGCCCGCGGCCTCGAGCCGTTCGGGGTAGGTCGTCCAGCGGAAGGAGGGTTCGTAGTCCGGCGCGTTGTGCGTCGCGGGGCCGCCGGCGAGGCCGTCCGGGTCGATGGTGCCGGTCCAGTGGTAGAGCCGGTTCGGGTGCGTCGGGCCCTGGATCGAGCAGAAGTAGTGGTCGCAGAGGGTGAAGGCGGCGGCCAGCGCGTGCTGGAACGGGATGTCGTCGCCGGTGAAGTACCCCATGGTCATCGGGCTCTTCGCCGCCGTCCAGCGGTCGTAGCCGCCGCCGTTCCACGCGCGGTGCGTGCTGTTCCAGTCGTGCGGCAGCTCGCCGAGATCTTGACCGTCCACAACGGACGTGTCGATCCGGAACGGCAGCACCGGGCCGCCCTTGTCGCCGCGCTGGCGGAAGACGTCACGCAGGGCCGCGCGGTCGCCGAAGCCGCGGACACCGGCCATGGTGCCGTAGTAGTGGTCGAACGACCGGTTCTCCTGCATGAGGACGACGACGTGGCGGACGTCGTCGACAGTGCCCTTGCGCGGCGCCGGGGCGCAGGCGGCGGACAGCGCACCGGCGGCCGTGACCGCGGCCGCGCCGCCCAGCACCGTGCGACGCCGGATCCGGCCCATGCCTCACCTCCTCGCCTGTTGTACGGACGCCGTGGTCGTCCAGTTCATCACTGGTGATTACACAACAGTGTTGATTTAATGCCTGCATGACCGAAGCCGACCGCCTCGCCCAGCTCGCCGAGCAGGAGGAACGCCTCCAGTTCACCCGGTTCGACAACGAGACCGCCCTCGCCCTCGGCCAGCACCTGCTGGCGGCCGCCCGTGACCGCCGGCTGCCGGTGACGATCTCGGTCCGGCGCAACGGCCAGCGGCTCTTCCACGCCGCGCTGCCCGGGACGTCGGCCGACAACGACGCCTGGATCGACCGCAAGAGCCGCGTCGTCGACCGCTACGGGCACAGCTCCTTCCTGATCGGGACGCAGTTCCGCGCCACGGGCGGCTCGTTCGAGGAGGACTCCCGCCTCGACCCGGACCGCTACGCGGCCCACGGCGGCGTCTTCCCGGTGCTGGTCCGCGGCGTCGGGCCGGTCGGCACGGTCGGTGTGTCCGGGCTCCCGCAGGCCGACGACCACGCGTTCGTCGTCGAGCAGCTGGAGCTGTTCCTCGGCTCCTGAAAACGGTTGGCGGCCGCTGCTACCGTCGATCCCATGAAGCGCGCAGCACAGACGACGACGCCGAGGAGTGTCCCGGCGCGCTGAAGCATGCTCACGAAGCCCGGGGCGGTTGCCCCGGGCTTTCGTCTTGTGGTCTCCCGCCTCGCCGTCCACGAGGGAGTCCACCATGCCCGACCACCGCAAGCTCGGCCGCGAACTCGGCCTGTTCGGCACCGACCCGCTGATCGGCGCCGGCCTGCCCTACTGGCTGCCCGACGGCGCGATCGTCCGCCACAGCCTGGAGCAGTACGTCCACGACCTCGAACGGCGCGCGGGGTACCGGCACGTCCACTCGCCGGTACTGGGCAAACGCGAGCTGTACGAGATCTCCGGGCACTGGGCCCACTACCGCGACGACATGTACCCGCCCATGGACGTCGGCGGCGAGCAGCTCGTGCTGCGGCCGAGCCTGTGCCCGCACCACGCGCTGATCTACCGTTCGCGCGGCCGCAGCCACCGCGAGCTGCCGCTGCGGCTCGCCGAGATCGGCGGGATGTACCGGGCCGAGCTCTCCGGCGCGCTCGGCGGGCTGAACCGGGTGCGCGCGATCCAGCTCAACGACGCGCACGTCTTCTGCACCCTCGACCAGGTCGAAGCCGAGGCCGCCGCCGCGCTCGCCCTGATCCGGCGGGCCTACGACGCACTCGGCATCAGCCCGGCGCGCTACCGGCTCTCGCTGCCCGGCCCCGGCGGGAAGTACGTGCCCGGGAACTGGGCCGACGCCGTGGCCATCCTGCGGTCGGTCCTCGGCGGCCTCCCGTACGACGCCGTCGAGGGCGAAGCGGCGTTCTACGGGCCGAAGATCGACGTTCAGATCGCCGACGGCGCGGGCCGCGAATCGACCCTGTCCACCGTCCAGGTCGACTTCCACCAGCCCGCGCAGTTCGGCCTCGAGTACGTCGGCGCGGACGGGGCCAAGCACCGGCCGGTCATGGTGCACCGGAGCATCATCGGCAGCATCGAGCGCGCGGTCGCCCAGCTGATCGAAGTGCACGGCGGCGCCTTCCCGGCCTGGCTGGCGCCCGTGCAGCTCCGGCTGCTGCCCGTGTCCGCCGCCGACCTGCCGTACGCCCAGGACGTCCTGGACCGGTGCGGCGATCTGCGGGCCGAGATCGCCGTGGACGGCAGCCTCGGCGCACGGATCCGGGACGGCCGCCTAGTGCCGTACCAAGCCGTGATCGGTCCCCAGGAGGTCGCCGCCGGACTGCTTTCCGTACGGCTGCGCGACGGGAGCCGGCTCGACGCTCAACCGGCGGAGGACGCGCTGGCCTCGATCCTGAAGGCGGTCAGGCAGCCATAGCCTCGGCCAGCCAGTCGAAGGCGGGAGCCAGGCTTTCCGGTGCCGCCCAGCCGTTGATCACCCCCAATAGCTCCACGTAACGCTCGCGGCGCGGATCGTTGACGACACCGAGCCATTCCCGGAGCTCGCCGGGATCGCGCCCCAGGCCGTCGACGATCGCCTTCGCCTCCGGGGACTTCGGCACGATCGCGGCCACGACGGCCGGGGTGACGACCTCCCGCACCTCGGCCGCCAGGTCGCGACGCAACCCGCCTTCGTGGCCGTCCGCGAGCCGGCGCAGGTTCGCGCGGAACTCGGTGTCCCGCATCAGCGCGGCCAGCTCGACCCACGCCTCGGCCTGCTCGGCGGTGGGGTCCTCGGGCAGCTCCGGGGTCAAGGTGCGGGCGATCCCCGCCAGCTCGGGACGATCACCCAGGGCATCGGCGAGGAAGTCGCCGATCAGGCATTGTCGCTCCACTTCGGACAGCACGGCGCGCTGGTGCACGAGACACGCCTCCTCGGGACGCGGGCCGCGGTTCGCCACCGCGTTCAGCACCGCCCTTCGACGGCGCAGCACGCCGATCTGCGCCTCGACCGCCGCGGCGTGCTCGGCCGCCACCTCCGCGACGGTGGTCTCGCCGTCGATCACCCGCCGGATGGTGGCGAGGTCGATGCCGAGGTCGCGGAGGACCCGGATGACGTCGAGCCGGGCGAGCGCGGCGTCGTCATAACGGCGCTGGCCCGCGGCGTTGCGCCCGGACGGCGGCACGAGGCCGCGATCCGAGTAGAACCGGACGGCCTTGACCGTCAGCCCGGTCCGGTGGGCGAGTTCGCCGATCGAATACTGCATGCCGCCAGCGTGTCAGCTCCCCTCGGGGGAGGCGCAAGACCTGCGGGTTCGCTCGATCGTGTCGATCATGCGTTCGACTTTTCGCGGTAGAGTCGAACACGTGAGCGAGCCGGTCAGGCCTCCTCCCGGATCCGGGTCACCAGCTGGGTCGGGTTCACGAACCGCAACGCGATGAGAAGGAGCACGAGCATGGAAGCGGTGTAGATGGTCGCCATGGCGTCGACGGACTGGTTGGCGCGGATGCCGGCGGCGAACACGGAGTTGTAGAGGGCCACCACGAGGGTCGTCGAGTCCGGGCCGGCGGTGAGGAACGTCAGCTCGAACATGCCGACCGTGCGCACCAGCACCAGGATCGACGCGGCCAGGATGCCCGGCAGCAGCAGCGGGCCGAGGATGCGGGTGAACACCGAGACGGTCCGCGCGCCGGACATGCGGGCCGCGGCCTCGATCTTCGGGTCGATCTGCTCGATGAACGGCGTCATCGTCAGCACCACGAACGGCACCGAGGGCACGAGGTTGGCCAGGATGACGCCGGTGATGGTGCCGGCCAGGTGGAACTTGTACAGCACGGTCGCCAGCGGGATGCCGTAGGTGATGGGAGGGATCAGGATCGGCAGCACGAACAGCAGCATCACCAGGCGTTTGCCGGGGAAGGAGCGGCGGGCCAGCGCGTAGGCGGCCGGAACGCCCACCGCCACCGACACGGCGATCACCACGAGCGCGACGACCGCCGTCGTGAGGAGGACGTCCGAGAGGCCGAACTCGCGCCAGGCGTCGGCGTACCAGTGGGTGGTGAAGCCGTCCGGGAGCCAGGTGCCGAACCACTGCGTGCCGAACGAGTCGACGACCACCGAGAGGACCACGCCCGCGAGGTTGACGAAAAAGAACACGACGACGGCCCAGACGACCCAACGTCCGGGACGCGCGACCCAACCGGTCATCCCTTGCCTCCGGTCGCTCCGCGGTACAGCGTGCCGCGCCACGCCATGACCAGGCCGATCACGATCAGCATGACCACCGCCATGAGCATCGCGACGGCCGAGCCCATCGAGTAGTCGTACTCCTCGAACGCGGCGTGGTAGGCGGCGATCGAGATGACGCGGGTCTCGTTGGCGGGGTCGCCGACGAGCTGCGCGCTCGGGAAGACCGAGAACGCCATGACGAAGGAGAGGCAGAAGGTGATCGCCAGGCCGGGCGCCAGCAGGGGCAGGGTGATCCGCCGGAAGCGCTGGACGCCGTTGGCGCCGAGCGTCGCGGCCGCCTTCTCCAGGGAGGGGTCGATGCCCGAGAGGTAGGACAACGTGAGCAGGAAGGAGAACGGGAAGCCGGTGATCACCAGGGACAGCAGCACGCCGGTGTAGTTGTGGATCAGCGGCAGCGGCTGGTCGGTGATGCCGAGGACGGTGAGCACCTTGTTCAGCCAGCCCGCCGGCCCGCCGTACATGATCAGGCCCTGCGCGGTGAGCACCGTGCCGAGCGTGATCGGCACGACGAGGATCGTCGTCAGGAGGCGCTTGCCGCGGACGCGGCCGCGCATCACGTACGCGATCGGGATGCTGGCGAGGACGTTGATGAAAGTCGCCGGCAGGGCGATGCCGAGCGTCGTCCAGATGGTGTTGCGCAGGTAGGGGTCGCCGAAGAAGCGCGCGTAGTTGGCGAAGATCCCGCCCTTGCGCGGCGCGAACGACAGTTGGAGGCCGTAGAGGAAGGGGTACAGGAACAGGCAGGCAGTGACCAGCAGGCCGGGCACCAGGAGCAGCAGGGTGCGGTCGATGCCGCGCTCGGCCAGGCGGTGCCGCAGCGCGGGGCGGGCGCTTGCGACGGCGGTCATGGCGCGACCTCCGCGACGCGGGCGGCAGCGATCCTCGCCGGGCTCATGGCGCGAACACCAGGACCCGCTCGGCGGGGACGCCGATCCTGACCGGGTCTCCCGGAGCGAGGCGCTTGTCGGTGCGGAAGTAGACCGGCACACCGCTCTCGAGCCGGGCCGAGACGGACAGCTCGCGGCCGTGGTACTCGACGATCTCGACCGTGACGTCGAGGGCGTTCTCCGTGCCGTCGCCGACGACGAAGTCCTCCGGGCGGATCGCCACCTTCGCCGGGCCCTCCGTGAGCGTGCCGCGGCCGGTGAGGCGGACACCCGCGCCCTCCACGGTGACCGACGAGGGCGCCGCGGACGTCACCGTCACGTCCAGGAGGTTGCGGTAGCCCATGAAGGAGGCGACATAACTGTTCACCGGCTGGGCGTAGACCTCCTCCGGCGTGCCGATTTGCTGCACCGAGCCCTCGCGCAGCACCACCAGGCGGTCGGCCAGTGACAGGGCCTCCTCCTGGTCGTGGGTGACGTACACCGTGGTCAGGCCGAGCGTCTGGTGGAGGCGGCGGATCTCCATCCGCATCTCGAGCCGGAGCTTGGCGTCCAGGTTGGACAGCGGCTCGTCCATCAGGACGACCGGCGGCTCCAGGACCACGGCGCGGGCGATGGCGACGCGCTGCTGCTGCCCACCGGAGAGCTGCGCGGGGAACTTCGCCGCGTGCTCGGTGAGCTGCACCAGGCGGAGCGCTTCGTCGACGCGCCGGCGGGCCTCGGCGCGGCCGACCTTGCGCATCTTGAGGCCGAAGCCGACGTTGGCGCGGACGGACAGGTGCGGGAACAGCGCGTAGTTCTGGAACACCATCCCGAACCCGCGCTGCTCCGGCGGCTGCCCGTCGATGCGGGTGTCGTCGAGCCAGATGCTGCCCGCCGTCAGGGGCAGCAGGCCGGCCAGGCAGTTCAGCGCTGTCGACTTGCCGCAGCCGGACGGGCCGAGCAGGGCCACGAACTCGCCGCGCGTGATGGCGAGGTCGAGGCCACGCAGGGCGTTCGCGGTGCCGAAGCTGCGCGAGACGCCGTCCAGCCGCAGCTGCCCGAACGTCACTTCTTACCGACCTTCGAGCCGCCGACCAGCTGGTTCCACTTGTCGAACGCCTTCACCTGCTGCTCGGCGGGCAGCGAGGTCTCCTTGGGGTACTGCGCGATCCACTGCTCGTACTCCGGGCGGCCGAACTGCCGAAGAGTGTCCTGGCTCTTCTGCGGCGCCATCTGCAGGGTGACGTCCTTGACCGCCGGGCCGGGGTAGAAGTACCCGTCGTCGTAGGCGATCGCCTGCTGGTCCGGCTTGAGCATCCACGCGATCAGCTGCAGGATCGCCGACTCCTGGTCGGGCGAAAGGCCCTTGGGGATGAGGGCGTACTGGGCGTCGGTGACCCAGTGCATCGGCTGCATGATCGCCGTCTTGACCGTGTTGGGCACCGTGCCGAGCTTGCGCGGGTTGATGTCCCAGCCGGTGGTCGACATGATCATGTCTACCGAGCCGGAGGCGAGGTTCTTCATCGTCTCCGTGGTGCCCGACGGGTAGTACTTCACGTACTTGCCGAGCTCCTGCAGGAACGCCCAGGTCTTGTCCCAGCCCTGGTCCGGGTCCTTCGGGTCCTTGTCGCCGAGCAGGTACGGCAGGCCCATCAGGAACGTCCGGCCCGGGCCGGAGTTCGACGGCTGGGCGTACTGGAACTTCTCCGGGTGCGCCTTCGCCCAGTCGAGCAGCTCCTGCGGCGACGCCGGGGCGGCGGGCACCGCGCCGGGGTTGAACTCCAGGAGCGGGCCCGACGGGTAGTAGACGACCTCGATGCCGTAGCCGTTGGCCAGCTCCTGCATCTTGGCCGCGGGCTCGAGGTAGTTCTGCATCAGGTTCGGGAACCGGCCCGAGAAGTCCGGGAGGACCTTCGCCAGGGTGCCGTTCGCGATGCCGGCGGAGAGACCGTCGGTCCCGCTCAGCACCAGGTGGGTCTGGGCGACGCCGCCGTCCTGCTCGGCCTTCAGCTTGCCCGCCATGCTCGGCGCGGGTGCCGTCGAATAGGTGACCTTCGCGAGCACGTCCGGGTGCGCGGCCTTGAAGTTCTCGATCATCTGCTTGGTGAGCTGCAGGTTGCCCGCGACGTCGAGGATGTTGAGCTCGACCGGCTTGCTCGGCTTGTCCGGCACGGCCTGGGGATCTGCCGCCTGGCCGCCGTCGCCGCCGGGCGCGCCGCAGGCCGCCAGACCGGCCGCGAGACCCACCGCCAGCAACACTCGTCGGAATCGGAAGCCGGTGCAACGCTGCATGGCTGCTCCCTAGGTCCGTGATAATGTTGTATGTCGCATCGTATATCAGATCGGACATGCCAGTGGCGAGCACTTCTTCGGCCCGAAGGCCGCCGCCGCCCGTCTCGCGGACGGATTTCGTGCGTGACGCGATCAAGGAAGCGATCTTGAGCGGGGAGTTCGGGCCGGGCGAAACGCTCGTCGAAGCCGAGGTCGGCGCCCTGCTCGGGGTGTCGAAGACGCCCGTGCGCGAGGCACTGCGGAGCCTGGCCGGTTCCGGTTTGGTCACGATGAGCACGTACAAGGGCGCCGCGGTCCGGGTCATGGACGCCGAAAGCGCGTGCGCGGTCTACGACCTGCGCGCACTGCTGGAGCCCGAAGCCGTCCGGCGGGCCGTCGAGCGCGGCGCGGACTTCGCGGACGCGCGGCAGGTGCTGGCCGGGGTCGAGACCGGCGCGGCGGCCGGTGACCGCGCGAAGGCCAGCCTGGCCAACCGCCTGTTCCACCGCGCGCTCTACGCCGGGTGCGGGAACCCGCTGCTGGTCGAGGTCCTCGACGGGCTGCGCGACCAAGCCGCGCTGATCACCGTCACGGGCTGGGGCATCAGCCCCACCTGGCAGGGCGAAGCGGCCGAGCACCGGGCGATCCTGAACGCCGCCGAGAGCGGCAACACCCGGCAGACCGAACACCTGCTGCGCAAGCACATCACCGATTTCATCGACCGGATCGCCTTCGGGCTGTCCGGCGCACGCACCACCGAGACCGGCGATCCGAAGGGGGCCCGATGACGTTCGAGGAGCAGAGGCGGCGGCTTTCCGGGGTGGTGGCCATCCCGGTCACGCCGTTCGACGCCGAGGGCGCCGTCGACGGCCAGACGTACGCGAAGCTGGTGGACCGGCTGATCACCGGCGGCATCGAGGTCGTGACGCCGAACGGCAACACCGGTGAGTTCTACGCGCTCGATGCGGGCGAAGCGCGGCAGTGCCTGGAGGTCACCGTCGAGGCCGCGGCCGGCCGGGCGAGCGTGCTCGCCGGCGTCGGGCACGACGTCGCGTCGGCGACGCGGTCCGCGATCCACGCGCGGGAGGCGGGCGCGGACATGATCATGATCCACCAGCCCGTGCACCCGTACATCTCCGGCGACGGCTGGGTCGACTACCACGCGGCGATCGCCGCGGCGGTGCCGGAACTCGGCGTCGTGCTCTACGTCCGCAACCCCGCGATCGCCGGCGAGCAGCTGGGTGCGCTCGGGGAGGCGGCGCCGAACGTCATCGGCGTGAAGTACGCGGTCCCGGACCCGGTGCGGTTCGGCTCGGTCGCCCGGGACGCGGGCTTCGACCGGTTCGTATGGATCGCCGGCCTGGCGGAGCTCTCCGCGCCCGGCTACTTCGCCGTCGGCGCGACCGGCTTCACCTCCGGGCTGGTGAACGTCGACCCGGCGATCTCGCTGGAGATGTTCCACGCACTGTCCACAGCGGACTATCCGGCGGCGATGGCGGTCTGGGAGCGGATCCGGCCGTTCGAGGAGCTCCGCGCCGCCAACGGGAACGCCAACAACGTCAGCGTGGTCAAGGACGCCCTGGCCCAGCTCGGCCTGTGCCGTCCGGACATCCGGCCCCCGAGCCGGCTGCTGACCGGAGCCGAACGGGAGCACCTTTCCGGGCTGCTGTCGTCGTGGGGCCTCTCCTAGGTGACGCAAGTTACTGGGGCGTTAATAAGGAGTAAGCGGACAACCCACAGCCGTCAGGACGGCATTCACGGGTGATCTCCGGGCCCGGTCGCGGGGGTGTCCTGGCGGGGTCCGATCCGCCGTGATGCCCGGAGGCACCCGTGACGCTCAGCGAGCTTCTTCCCAGCCTCGGCTGCGAAGCCGCCGATCACCTCGAGCCAGGAGTCTGGCCGCGAAGCACCCGAATCGGCGAGGACGGCGAGCTGCTCTTCGCCGGCGCGCCGGTCAGCCACCTCGCCGCCCGCTTCGGGACGCCGTCGTACCTCATCGACGAGCAGCAGGTCCGCGACACCGCCCGTGAGTACCGCGAAGCGCTGCCGGACGTCGAAGTCGCGTACGCGAGCAAGGCGCTCTGTACGCGGGCCGTACTGCGCTGGATCGCCGAAGCGGGGTTGTCGCTCGACACCTGCTCCGCCGGCGAAATCGCCGTCGCACGCTCGGTCGGCTTCCCCGCGGAGCGCATGCTGCTGCACGGCAACGCGAAGACGCCCGAAGACCTGAAGGCGGCGCTCAGCTACGGCGTCCGGCGGATCGTGGTCGACTCGCTCGACGAGATCGAGCAGCTCGGCGCGCTCGCCCACGGCGCTCAGCAGGTGATGATCCGAGTGACGCCGGGTGTTGCGGCCGGGGCCCACGCGGCCATCAGCACCGGCACCGAAGGCCAGAAGTTCGGCTTCTCGCTCCTCGACGGCGTCCCCGACAACGTCGACGCCGCCGTCGAAGCCGTGAAGCGACAACCCGGGTTGCGGCTCCAAGGCCTGCACTGCCACATCGGCTCCCAGGTGACCAGGGTCGACCGGTACGAGGCGGCCGCGCGGCGGATGGCCGAGGTGCTCGTCCGGATCCGCGACACCCACGGCGTCACGCCGCGGGAGCTGGATCTCGGCGGCGGGCACGCGGTCCCGTACGTCGGCGGCGAGCCCGCGTTCGACCTCGGCGGCTACTCGCGGCGCCTGCGGGTGGCACTGGCGTACGAATGCGCGGCGCACGGCTTTCCGCTGCCCCGCCTGACGATCGAGCCCGGCCGGGCGCTCGTCGGGCCGGCCGGGATCACGGTCTACCGGGTCTGCGCGGTCAAACGCGGCAGCCGCACGTTCGTCGCGGTCGACGGCGGCATGAGCGACAACGCGCGCCCGTCCCTCTACGGCGCCCGCTACACCACACGCCTGGTGGGACGGCGGTCGAAGGCGCAGCGCGTGCCGATGACCGTGGTCGGCAGGCACTGCGAAGCCGGGGACGTCCTCGCTGACGGCATCAACCTGCCCGCCGACCTGCACGTCGGCGACCTCCTGGCCGTCCCGTGCACCGGCGCGTACCACCACTCGCTGGCGTCGAACTACAACCAGGTCGGCCGCCCGCCACTGGTCGGCGTCCGCGACGGCGTCGCGACGCTGCTGGTGCGCCGCGAGACTGAGGAGGACCTCAGCCGGCGTGATCTGGGGTGACGATGCTGTCGCCGCCGCGCGGCACGACCCCGCGCGGCAGGCGGCGGCCGGCGAAGAACTCCCGGCAGGCCCGGTGCACCGCGAACATCAGCGGCACCCCGAGCACGATCGACACCACGCCGATCACCGCGACACCGCCGATGCCGAACACCGTCGTCTCGCCCGCGTCCGGCCGCGCGTACTCGATCAGCGCGAACACCAGCACGGCCAGGAAGAACACGCCGCCGGCGAACGGCAGCAGCCCGCGCAGCACGAAGTTGCGCACGCTCGCGAACAGCGTCCGGCGGAACACCCAGACGCACGCCAGCGCCGTCATCGTGTATTCGATCGCGATGGTCAAGCCGACCGCGTCCACCGAGTCGGACAGCACGTTGTCGCTGACCAGCGCCAGGAGCACGTACACGGCCAGCGAGACCAGCCCGAACGCCCAGGTCGCCACGGTCGGCGTCCGGAACCGCGGGTGCACGCGCCCGAAGACGCGCGGCAGGGCGCCGTGGCTGGCCATCGACAACGTCGTGCGCGCGGCCGGCATGATCGTCGCCTGGCTGGTCGCCGCGCCGCTGGTCAGCACGGACACGATCAGCAGCACGCCGAGGACCTTGCCGGTCGTCCCGTCGCCGAACACCGCGCCGCCCAGGCCGGCCAGGACGTCCTCGGAGTTGGCCTCGTTGGCCAGGCCGATTCCCTCGCTGCCCACCCCGGCGAAGGCGAGCGCGGCGACCGTCACGAGCAGGTAGTTCAGCACCAGCAACACCGTCGAAAGCACCGCCGCGCGGCCCGGCGCCCGGCGCGGATCGGCCGACTCCTCGTTGACCGATAGCGAGCTTTCCCAGCCCCAGTAGATGAACACGGCCAGCAGCACCGCCGAAACCGCGGTGGCGGCCGAGACCCCGCCCGGCCACAGCCAATCGAGCTTCGGCAGCGACGCCTGCGGCCCGGCCGTGCCGTCGAAGACGCGGACCAGCGCGACGACCGAGAAGAGCACCAGGACGGCGAGTTCCACGCCGAGCAGGATCCACTGCGCCCGCGCGGACACCTCGATGCCACGGTGGCAGAGCCAGCACAGCGCCAGCAGCCAGGCGGCCCCGATCGCCGTCGTCACCCATCGGTTGTCCGCGGCTCCGGACGCGCCGAACAGCAAAAGCGTGTACCGGCCGGTCAGTGCGGACTGGCTGCTCATCACCAGCAGCTGCGCGACCGTGACGACCCAGCCGGTGAACCACCCGGCGTGCGGGCCGAACGCGCGGGAGGCCCAGGTGAAGTTGGTGCCGCAGTCGGGTTCCGCGGTGTTCAGCTCGCGGAAGGCGAAGGCGACGAACAGCACCGGCACGAACGACAGCAGCACGAACGCGGCCGCCTTGAACCCGGTGCCGGCCAGCACGATCAGCCCCAGCGTGGCCGCGATGGAGTACGCCGGCGCCGTCGACGACATCCCGATGACCATCGACGACACCATGCCCAGCGCGCCGCCGCGCAGCCCCTTCGCGGGAACGGCGGGTGCGACGCCGAGCGCCACGGCCTCCGACATGCGTTGGTCCTCCTGGGGTTGCTTCGGACGAGAGAGCCGCCAGACGGTACCTGGCGCGAACCCGGATGGACGTACGGCTGTGCGCGGGCGCACAAAACCGCCTCGGAAAGCCTCGTCAGTTTCGCCTCCGGCCACCGATTCCTCGGCTGAGCGCGGCGTGCACGTCGAATCGCGCGAAGCTGGCGCGGAGGGCTCGCTTTCTCCGCAGGTCTCGATACGCTGCGCACTTGACAAATCACATGCCGAAACACAGGGAGGGACGGCATGGGTGACGAAACACGTGCGCGCGCGCTGGACAATACGGACAGATCGCTGATCGACCTGCTCCAGAAGGACGGCCGGGCCTCGTTCACCGCGCTCGCCAAGGCGGTCGGCCTTTCGGAGGGAGCAGTCCGCCAGCGCGTGCAGCGGCTGCTGCGCGACGACCTGATGCAGATCGTCGCGGTGACCGACCCCGCCAACGTGGACCTGACGCGCCAGGCCATGGTCGGCATCAACGTCGACGGCGTCGATCCCCGCGATGTCGCCGACAAGCTGTCCGAGCTGACGAACGTGCACTACGTCGTGCTCTGCGCCGGGCGGTACGACCTGCTGGCCGAGCTGGTCTGCCGGGACGACGACCACATGCTGGAAGTGCTCGGCGAAGAGGTGCGCAAGATCCCGGGCGTCTCCGGGACCGAGCTGTTCGTGTACCTGAAGCTGGCCAAGCAGAACTACTCCTGGGGCCGGCTCACGGCCTAGCGGTGCGGGGATGACGGGTACCGCCGCCCGCCACCCCCTGCTCGCTACAGGAATCGCCGGTGCCCGGACCTCGCGGGCACCCCGGCCTCGGCGAGGCCGGTCAGCGCCGCCGGGAGCGGATCCCGGTGCAGCACCCCGAGGCGCTGCGTGGCGCGCGTGAGCGCGACGTAGAGCTCGGCCGCGCCGCGCGGGCCCGCGGCCAGGATCCGCTCCGGCTCGACCACGAGCACGGCGTCGAACTCCAGTCCTTTGGCCGCCGCGGCCGGGATCGTTCCCGGGACACCCGGCGGACCGAGCACGACACTGGTGCCTTCTCGCCCGGCCTCGTCGCGGACGAAGTCGTCGATGGCGTCCGCGAGCTCGTCGTCCGCCACTCGTCTGGACCACGGCCGGGTCCCGCACGCGCGCACCGATTCCGGCGCCCGCGCGTCCGGCGCGAACCGCGCCAGCAGCGCGCCCGCGACGGTCATGATCTCCGCCGGCGTCCGGTAGTTCACGGTCAGCTCGCGGTACAGCCAGCGGTCGCCGACGTACGGCGCGAACACCGGGCCCCACGCCGTTGCCCCGGCCGCCGAACGGCGCTGGGCGAGGTCGCCGACGACCGTGAACGACCGGCTCGGGCACCGCCGCATCAGCACCCGCCAGTCCATTTCGGACAGTTCCTGGGCCTCGTCGACGACGACGTGCCCGTACGTCCAGTCCCGGTCCGCGGCCGCCCGCTCGGCGAGGTCGCGGTGGTCGCGCTCGACGAACCGCTCGGCCAGGTCTTCGGCGTCCAGCAGGTCCTCGGCGACCAGCTGGACGTCCTCGTCGAGCTCTTCGGTGTCCAGCTTCATCAGCTCCATGACGCCGGAGGCGTACTCGGCTTCTGCTTCGGCCCGCTGCCGCGCGGCCGCGCGTTCCTCGGCGTCGTCCCGGCCGAGCAGATCGACCAGCTCGTCGAGCAACGGCACGTCGGACACGGTCCAGGCGGCGCCGTCCGCGCGGAACAACACCGGATCGGCGCCGGCGGCCTCGAGCCGGCGCGGCGACATGTACAGCGGCGCCAGCAGCGACTCCGGCGTCAGGTACGGCCACAGCTCGTCGAGCGCGGCGCCGAGCGCTTCGTGCGCCGCGAGCTCGTCGAGGACGTCGGCGCGCAGGTCCGCCCACAGCATGCGGTCCGCCGGGGTGAGCCAGCCCTCGCCGATCTTGGCCACGACCCGATCGGCGACGAGCTCGACGGCGTGCCGCCGGAAGACCGCGCGGGCTTCGTTGTGCGGCAAACCGGTCTCGCGCGCTTTGAGCCGGGCCTCGGCCACGAGGTCGGCGTCGAGCGCCACGACGACGTCACCCAGGTCGATCGGCACCGGCTCCGCGGGCAGCTGCTGCCGGTCGGCGATCGCCGCTTCCAGCACGTCGAGGACCTCCAGCGATCCCTTGAGCCGCGCCACCTCCGGCCGGTCCTCGGCCGTGACGCGCAGCCCGGGGACGAGCCCGCCGGTGGTCGTGAAGACGACGTCCGACTCGCCGAGCGAGGGCAGCACGCGGCCGATGTGGTCGAGGAACAACGGGCTCGGGCCGACCACGAGCACGCCGCTGCGCGACATCCGCTCGCGCCGCGTGTAGAGCAGGTACGCCACCCGGTGCAGGGCGACCGCCGTCTTGCCGGTGCCGGGGCCGCCCTCGACCACCAGCACGCCCGCGTGGCCGAGGCGGATGATCTCGTCCTGCTCGGCCTGGATGGTCGCGACGATGTCCCGCATGCCCTCGCCGCGGGGCGCGCTGACGGCTGCGAGCAGGGCCGCGTCCCCCCGTTCGGCGTCCCCGGGGCGACCCAGGACTTCGTCGGTGAAATCGAGGACGCGACGGCCCATCGTGTGGAACTGACGGCGGCGGCGCATGTTTTCCGGCCGCGCCGCGGTGGCGACGTAGAACGGCCGCGCCGCCGGGGCCCGCCAATCCAGCAGGAACGGTTCGTAGTCGTTTTCCGCGTCGAAGAGCCCGATTCGGCCGATGTAGCTGGTTTCGCCCGAAAGGGCGTCCAACCGGCCGAAGCACAGACCGTTGTCGGCGACGTCCAGCCGGGCCGCCTCCCGCGACCGGCAGCGGACGTCGTCCTCCCGTTCTCCCGGCGTCGCCTCGGTTTGCCCGAGTGCGCTGTGGTACCGGGCCTGCGCCGCCGCGCGCTCGCGGTCGAGCCGCTCGTACAGCGCGGCGACGTAGGCCCGTTCTTCCCGCAATTCCTCGTCGTACCCCTGGTTTGACAAGTTCCCCTCACAGCGGTTAGACTCATATCAGGTTCGGCGATCGCTCCTGGTGTTTCCGGAGAGCACGCCGATTTTTTATTGTCCACCCGCTGTCAAGGGGCTCAGCCCAGCATGAATTCACGCGGGTTCAGCGGCCGCCCCACCACCCGCACGTCACCCAGCAGCCCCGCGAAACTGCGGTCGACCTTCCCGCCGTAGGACGACGCACCGACCAGCCACGGCCCGCCCGGATCGGCGAGCCCGACCGCGGGCGTGGCCGGGTTCCGGACCACCGGGCAGCCGTCGACGTACATCGTCGTCCGCCGTCCGTCGTTGACCACCGCCACGTGCCACCACTTCTCCACCGGCAGCTCGTGGCCCCAGTTGGTCGACGTCCGGTTCTGGTTCAGCGGGTACACCGCCCACTGCAGCTCGCCACCGTCCGAAAGGGACAGTGTGGCCGCCGACTCCTGCGGGTCGTCGCCGGTCTTGCCCGCGGCCGCGCCGCTGCCCTGCCGCGCGAACAGGCCGCACCAGCCGTGGTGGCCGTCCTTGAAGTTCGCCGGCAGCCGGAAGAAGGCCTCGACGGTGTAGCCGCGCTCGAACTCGAGCTTGTTGATCGGCGCCGTGTCGACCGTGCGCAGGTAGGCGCCGCGGCTGGGATCACGCTGTCCGTCGAACCGCAGGCTCCCCCGCGACGGCTGCCGCGGCGAGAACTCGCTCGAATACTTGAGCGCGTCGGGGCCACTGCCGGGTGCGGTGACGCGCGTGAGGTCGTTGCCGCCGCCGGTCTGGTCGCGCACGACGACGTCGTCCGGCACCGCCTTGCCGTCCTGGCCGCCTTCGAAGCGCCAGTACGCGACGGTGCCCGGGATCAGCAGCTGCTTCGCCGGGCGTCCGGGCGGGACCGGCACCGGCGCGAAGCCCTTGAACCGTTCGGCGAAGTCGATCTCCAGGCTGAAGTAGTCGGCCGCGCCGCTGCGCTCGACCTCTACCTGCTGCATTTCGCTCAGGTGGTCCTGCGCGGCGAGCCACGGCGAGAACGTCCGGACGTCGATCACGCCGCGCGCGAGGTCGAACTGGTAGAGCCGCACCATCGCGCTGCCGCCGTAGTAGCGGTCCTGGTAGTTCGCGATGTGGACGTGGACGTCGTGCCCGGCGGCGTTCTTGCGGACGGTTCGCCCGGTCGGCCAGTAGTGGCCGTTGAGCGTGAGGAAGATCTGGTCGTTGCCCTGGACGAGGTCCTGCCAGACGTGCTCGCCGAACGTCGAGAACTGGGCCTGGTGGTCGTCGTCGGCCCAGACCAGCTCGTGGATGGTCAGGATCGCCGGCAACGTCGGGTACTGGGCGAGGACCTGCTTCGCCCAGTTCAGGCCGCCCGCCGACGGCCGCCAGTCGAGGGCGAGCAGCAGCCACTCCCGGCCGCCGCCGCGGAAGATGTGGAACGTGTTGTAGCCGTCCTTGGACGCCCCCTTGAACGTCGGCGAGGTGCGCTGGCGCTGCGGGCCGAACGCGTCGAGGTACGGCGACGGGCCGCGCTGGTCGTCCTTCGAGCCGTCGATGTCGTGGTTGCCCGCGAGGGTGCTGTACGGGAACCGGCGGCGGTCGAGCGCCTGGAACGAGCGGCTGATGCGGGCGAACTCGTCCGCCCGGCCGTTCTGGGTGAGATCGCCGAGGTGGGCGAGGAAGACAACGTTGTCGTCCTGCTCTTCGAGGACGTACCGCAGCGAGGCGTCCAGCGGGGCCGCGTCACCGCGGTCCTCGTCGAACAGGTACTGCGTGTCCGGCATGACCACGAGCGTGAAGCGCGGATCTTCGGCGTCCGGGCGGTGCCGGCCGGTGGCTTGGGCGGCGGGCGCGCCGAGGACGTTCGGCAGGGTCGCCGCGGCGGCGACGGCCGGGGCGCCGAGGAGGAAGGTCCGGCGAGAAGTGTCAGTCACGGGCGGGAAGCTACGGGCGGCTTCCGACGACCCCGGCAACTGCTGCCGAACACGGGATGAACAGCGGTACTGTGCCCGCATGAGCGGCCCGCGGGTGTTCCGGTTGATCCAGCCCGTCGACGACATCGAGGTCGCCGTCGCGTTCTACGCCGCCGTCTTCGGCGACCCCGGCGAACGCATCGCGGTCAACCGGCACTACTTCACCTGCGGTGGTGTGGTGCTGGCCTGCGTCGAGGCCCCGGCCGAGCACCGCGAGCCGCGCCCGCAGCGCGACCCGCGGATCGTCTACCTCGCGGTCGAGGACGTCGAGGAGACGTTCGAGCGGGTGCGCGCGGCCGGGCCGCGCTGGGCCGACGACGCGATCGAGACGCAGTTCTGGGGCGAGCGTTCCTTCTACGCCGACGACCCGTTCGGAAACCCGCTCTGCTTCGTCCAAGAGGACACGCTCTACTTGGGCGGCCCCGTCGGCTGAACGTCCCGGTGCACCTGGAACGGCATGACGAACCAGAGGATGCCGAAGATCAGCAGGCAGAGCACGGCCATGATCACCATGGCGATCCCGCCGTAGACGACCTTGGCGATCAGCGCGACCGTCGACGTGATCGCCAGGGCCAGGCAGACCAGTCCCACCAGGACGAGCCGGTTGCCGACGGTCAGGATCCGCTCCCGGCTGCCGGTGCGGAACAGCAGCCGGTGCCACGCCGCGGGCGCGGTCAGCAGGGCCGTGGCCGCCACCGCGAGCGCCACCGCGGACAGGTGCAGCGACTTCTCGAACCCGCTGGCGTCGTGGAACCGGTCGGTGAACACGACCGACAGCAGGAAGCCGAAGAGGATCTGCACCCCGGCCTGCGCGACCCGCAGTTCCTGAAGCAGCTCGCCGAGGTTGCGCTGCAGCTTCTCGTTGCGGGTTTCGCCGGTGTGTTCGGGCACACAGGCACAATAACCGGACACCGGAGCGGCCACACGCCGGGAAATCCGTGACTTTCCCACGAACTCCCGGCGTGCGACCGTCCGAAAAGGACTTGGTGCGCTAGCGCGACGCCACCCGCCGCGCGTACCGCGTCCCGGCCGCCAGCAACACCAGGCCCGCACCGAGGAACGCGCCGACCCTGGCCAGGCCGTCGAGTGCGGCGAGGTCGAACAGCACCAGCTTGAGCACGGCCGCGCCGACCAGGATCAACCCGGTCACCCGCAGCGCGGCGACCTCGATGCCGCGCAGGAGCAGCACGAGCGCCGCGATCGTCCAGGACACGGTGATCAGCGCGTGGCCGAGGAGGAACCCCGTCCGGCCGGGGACGGCCAGCAGCGCCCCGCAGAGCACCACCCCGGCGGCGCCGTAGAGCGCCGCAACCCCGGCGAGCAGCCAGATCGGCAGGTCGTCGGCCGGACCGCGGAACACTGCCAGCCGCGCCGCCGCCCACGGCAGCGCGACCGACACGGCGAGGATCAGCGCGGCGACCACGAGCGCGCCGGTCAGCTCGGCGGCCGGGTGGGGGCGGGGCACGATCAGCAGCGCGGGCGTGACGTCGAAGACCACGCCGAGCAGCCCGCCGATCGCCGCGAACCCGAGCGCGGCGGCGAGCGTGCCCCGGTTGCGCCCGCCGACCGCGGCCACGACCAGCAGCAAGGCCTCGGCGAGCAGCACCCCGGCGCGGGCCGGGCCGTCGAACTGGGTGACCGTCGCCTGCAGGATCGCGACCAGCCCGGCCAGCCCGGCGACCTGCCCGGCGAACCCGGGCCACCAGCGGCGCGCCGCCCAGACGGCGAGCAGCAGGACGCCGGCCCCGGCCGTGATCGGCACCGCCTGCGCCTTCGGGAGCAGCAACGCGGCGACAAGCGCCGGAAGCACAGCGGTGGCCAGCAGCGCGAGCGCCGCGGGGTCGTTCTCGCGACGGCGCAGCACGATCAGCGCGAGCACGACGCCCGTGAGCCCGGCGCCGCCGGCCGCGGCGGTGTTGGCCCAGCTGCCGCCCCCGCCGAGCCACGCCGTGCTGATCACGGAGGCGAGCAGCGGCGGGATACCGGCGGCGAGCGTGAGCGACGACCAGTCGCGGCGCAGCTGCACCGGCGCCGTCGCGAGCTGGACCATCAGCAGGAAGGTGACCAGTTCCGGGGTGAACCCGCCGACGATCATCGGCGCGCACACGACACAGCCGACGACGACGGCGGAGGCCAGCAGCCGCGACGCCCAGCGCACGGCCACCAGCAGCCCGCCGACGGCGACCGCCAGCCCGGCGGCGAGCCCGGCGAGCACCGGCAGGAACTCGTACAGCGACGTCGCGGCGACGACGTCCAGGTAGAGCGTGGCGATCCCGGTGGCGGCCAGCGCGAAGGCCCCGGTGCGGCCGGCGGGCTTGCGGTGCAGCCACACGCCGGTGCCGGTCAGCGCGAGCCCGAACCCGGCGCCGACGAGCACCCGCGGCAGCGGCCCGAGCCAGCCCCGCTGCACGGCGAGCACGAGCAGCAGGACGACGCCGAGCAGCGTCACGGCCCCACCGACCCAGGCGAGCACGCGGCTGCCGGCGCCCTCCTTGCCGAGCTTCTCGCCCAGCGTCTGCCGCGGAACGGGCAAGTAGGGCGACGGCGGGGTGTAGTGCTGCTGCGGCGGGACGTACTGCTGCCGAGGCGGGACGTACTGCTGCTGGGGTGGCGGCTGCCACTGGTACTGCGGCCACGGGACCGACTCGGGCCGCATCGGCCGAGGCTGAGGCTGGGGTTGCGGCTGGGGTTGCGGCTGGGGTTGCGGCTGGGGTTGCGGCTCAGGCTGGGGCTGCGGCTGTGCTTGCGGCGCCGGCTCCGGCTGGGCGGCTTGCTCGGACTCTTCGGCGTCCCGGCGCTCTTCGGCCCGGACGGTCCGCAGTTCGGAACCCACCAGCGCGAGACGACGCCCCAGGTCGTCGATCTCGCCGGCGAGCCGGAGGAGCACATCTGCTTCGGTGGTCATACCGGACAGGGTCACGCACGGCGTCCACCTGCGGATCCGTAGCACTACTCAATCCCGGGTCACGTCCTGGTCGCGGCCAGCACCTCGTCCATGGTCGTCATGATCGAGACGGTCTCGGCCAGCGGCATGAGCGGGCTCTCGGTCTCCCCGGCGGCCAGCCGGAGCGCCACGTCGTCGGCCTGGTGCCGCAGGCCACGGCCCTCATCGACGTATTCGAAGCGGCTCCGTTCGCCTTCACGCGGGATGAAGGTGAAGGAGGCGGGAGCGTAGAAGGGCCCGTCGATCTCGATCCGCGCCTCCGTGCCGACGATCGACGCGGTGGTCGGCGAAACGGCACTCAAGGTGCAGGTCAAGACGGCTTGCGCCCCGCTCGCGTAGCCGAACAACATCGACATCTGGGCATCGACACCGGTGAAAGCGGGCGTCGCCATCGCGGCCACCCGCTCGGGCGCGCCGAGGACCATCGAAGCGAAGGACACGGGGTAGATCCCCAGGTCGAGCAGGGCACCTCCGCCGAGTTCGGGAGCGAACAGCCGGAAGGCGGGATCTTCGGCAAACCACTGCCCATGATCGGCGGCGACGGTGACGATGTCCCCGAGGCGCGGCAGGAGCTCGCGGACGTGCCGGATGTGCGGCAGGAAGCGCGTCCACATGGCTTCCATCAGGAAGAGGTGCTTGGCCCGCGCCAGCTCGACGAGATCGCGCGCCTCATCGGCGTTCATCGTGAACGGCTTCTCGACGAGCACGGGCTTCCCGGCTTCGAGAGCAAGGCGGGCGTTGGCGTGGTGCATCGGATGCGGCGTGGCGACGTAGACGACGTCGACGTCCGGATCGTTCGCGAGGGCTTCGTAGCTGCTGTGGCGGGTAGGGATGCTGAGCTTGTCGGCAAACCGCTCGGCGCTCCCGGCCGAGCGCGATCCGACCGCGGCGACCACGCCGGACTCGGTGAGCTGCAGGTCCTCGGCGAAGGCACCGGCAATCCCGCCGGTGCCCATGATCCCCCAGCGGAGAGGCGCGTTCGTCATACGCCGAACCCTATGCCCGGCCGAAGTACGAGTCGATCACCGCGCGGGCGCGCTGGCGGAGCCAGCCGCCCCCTGGTCGCCGTGATCGACACCACAGGCGACAATGGAGGGCGTGACCGCCACCCTGAGCAAGCCCGCCTTGAAGATCGGCCCCTACGAGGTCGATCCGCCGGTCGTGCTCGCGCCCATGGCCGGCATCACCAACGTCGCCTTCCGGCAGCTGTGCCAGGAGTACGGCGCCGGCATCTACGTGTGCGAGATGATCACCGCCCGCGCCGTCGTCGAACGGCACCCCGGGACCATGCACATGATGACCTTCGGCGAACACGAAAAGCCCAGGTCCATGCAGCTCTACGGGGTGGACCCCAAGACCATGGCCGAGGCCGTCCGGATCATCGTCGGCGAGGGCCTCGCCGACCACGTCGACTCCAACTTCGGCTGCCCCGTCGCGAAGGTGACGCGCAAGGGCGGCGGGGCCGCGCTGCCGTTCAAGCGGAAGCTGTTCGAAGCCATCGTCCGCGAGTCCGTGAAGGCCGCCGGGGACACGCCGTTCACGGTGAAGTTCCGCATCGGCATCGACGACGACCACCACACCTTCCTCGACGCCGGCCGCATCGCCGAAGCCGAGGGCGCGGCCGCCGTCAGCCTGCACGCCCGCACCGCCGCGCAGCGCTACTCCGGCCAGGCCGACTGGACGAAGATCGCCGCCTTGAAGGAGGCCGTGACCAGCATCCCGGTGCTCGGCAACGGCGACATCTTCTCCGCCGCCGACGCCCTGCGCATGGTCGACGAGACCGGTTGCGACGGCGTGGTCGTCGGCCGCGGCTGCCTCGGCCGGCCGTGGCTGTTCGGCGAGCTCGAAGCGGCGTTCCAGGGCCGCCCGCAGCCGACCCCGCCCAACCTCGGCGAGGTCGCGGCGGTGCTCCGCCGCCACACCGAGCTGCTCATCGAGCACGACGGCCACGACAAGGCGATGCGCGACATCCGCAAGCACATGGCCTGGTACCTGATGGGCTTCCCGGTCGGCTCCGAACTCCGCCGCGGCTTCGCGATGCTCTCGTCGATGGACCAGCTCGACGACCTGATCGCCCAGCTCGACCACGACGCACCCTTCCCGGAGGCCGCCACCGGGCCGCGCGGGCGCCAGGGCTCCCCGGGCAAGGTCACGCTGCCACATGGCTGGCTCGACGATCCGGACGACGACTGCGTCCCCGAAGCGGAAGATATGCACTCGGGCGGCTGAGCTGCACCAGGCTCAGGCCGAACAGCAAGACCCCCAGCGGGACGTGCACGGTTTTGACGTGCGCGATCCCGAGGACCACCTGCGCGGTCACGAGCCCCAGGAACACGACCGCGTAGACGATCATCCCCGGCGAGCCCCCGCCCGGCCGCCACACCAGGACCGCGGCCACGACCTGCACCACGGCGACAACCCACACCGTGTACGCCGAAGCGCTGTGCAGGACATGGCCATTCGGGGTGGTCAGCAGCAGCCCGGCGGTGACCGGCGCGAGGAAGACCACCAGCGTCTGCAGCGCGATCGTGCCGCGCAAAAACGTCGTCATGCCTTGTAGACGACGCAGCCGCCCGAATCGTGAGGTCGTGACATCTGTCAGGTCGAAGTCGTGGCGGACGGCATCCCTCCCGAAGTCCTCGCCGCGACAAGCTCATCCCATGACGACGAACCAGCCGGGAAGCGCCCTCCTCAAGACCCTCGCGATCGACATCGCCGTCCCGATCGGCGCCTACTACGCGCTCCACTCGCTCGGCGCGAGCGACTTCGCCGCACTCGCCGCCTCCGGTGTCTTCCCGCTGGCCCGGACGCTCTTCCAGTTCGCCAAGGACCGCACGATCAACAGCCTCGCCCTGGTCGTCCTGGTCACGAACGTCGTCGGCATGCTGCTCACCTTCGTCACCGGCGACGCCCGGATGATGATCGCCAAGGACTCGCTCGGCAGCGGCATCACCGGCCTGGTCATCCTCGCCTCGGCCTTCACCGCGGCCCCGATCATGACCAAGACCATGCGGCCCTTCCTGACCCGCGGCAAGGCCGAAAACGAAGCGGCGTGGGAACGTCTCGGCGGCAACCACACCTTCAACGCCATCCTGCGGCGCTGCAGCGTAATCTGGGGGATCGGCTTCGCGCTGGAGAGCGCGGTTCGCATCGTCGGCGCGTTCACGCTGCCCGTCTCGACCATGGTGTGGCTCAGCACCACCATCTTCGCGGTCGCCTTCGCGGTGATCATGGTCGTCTCCGGCAAGGTCGCCGAGAAGGCGGGCAAGATGATCGCCGCCGAGGCTCAGGCTCGCTCACTCGTGGCGGCTTGACCTGCGACAACGCCGGGTGTACAGGTGTGGACATGTACAGCAAGCGGCAGCAGCTGGTCGGTGACCTCACCGACCTGATCCGCTCCGGGCGCCTCGCCCACGGCGAACGCCTGCCCGGCGAGCACCAGCTCGCCCTGCAGTACCAGGTCAGCCGCGGCACCGTCCGCAGCGCGCTGTCCGAGCTCCAGCAGCTCGAGCTCATCTCCACCCAGGCCGGGGTCGGTTCGTTCGTCACCTTCGACGGCGTCCAGCTCGACCAGCGGATCGGCTGGGCCCGCGCCCTCGCCGACGCCGGTGCGCCGGTCACCACCGAAGTGCTCGGCATCGAGACCGTCGAAGACGTCGCGCTCGAAGAGGAATTCGGCGAGCGGGCCTACGTCGCCGTGCGGCGGTTGCGGCGGGAGCACGACCGCGGGATCTCGCTCGAAACCGCCACCGTGCCCGCCGCCGGCCCGCTCGCCGACCTCCCCGTGACCGGCCTGCAGGACGGCTCCCTGACCAAGACCCTCGAAGCCGCCGGGCGGATCTCCGTCGGCGGCGACCAGTGGATCAGCACCGAACGCCTCGACGCCTGCGCCGCCGAAGTCCTCGGCCGTTCGATCGGCGAGCTCTTCCTCCGCGCCGAGCGCACCTCGGTCGACATCGAAGGACGGCTCGTCGAACGCGTCGTCAGCCTGCTGGACCCGGACCGGTTCCAGTTCCACCTCACCTTCGGACACCGATGACCGCGCGGGACCGGGCGCTCGGCGCGTTCACCGGGCTGGCCGTCGGCGACGCGCTCGGCATGCCGACGCAGTCGATGTCGCGCGCCGCCATCGCCGCCACCTACGGGCCGGTCACCGGCCTGCTCACCGCCGCCGCCGAACAGCCGATCGCGCCGTCGATGCCCGCCGGCTCGGTCACCGACGACACCGAGCAGGCCGTCCTGCTGGCCCGGCTGCTCATCGACGGCCGCGGCGTCGTCGAGCCGCACGTCTTCGCCGACGCGCTGCTGATCTGGGAGGCCGACATGGTCCGCCGCGGCTCCGCGGACCTGCTCGGGCCGTCCACCAAACGCGCGCTCGCCCGGCTCCAGGACGGCGTCCCGGCCGACGAAGCCGGCCGCACCGGCACCACCAACGGCGCCGCCATGCGGGTCACCCCGGTCGGCATCGCGACGCCGTCGGACGACCTGCACCGGCTGGTCGACGCCGTCGTCGCTACCGCGCGGGTCACGCACAACACCAGCCTGGGCATCGCGTCCGCCGCCGCGGTCGCGGCCGCCGTCTCCGCCGGGGTCGACGGCGCTAGCCTGGCCGAAGCGCTCGACGCGGGCGAGCGCGCCGCCGTCGTCGGCGGGGAACGCGGGCACTGGACACCCGGCGGCGAGATCGCCGCCCGGATCCGCTGGGCGCGCGGCTGGGTGCGGGGCATGGCCCCGGCCGCCGTCGCCGACGCGGTCGCGCGGGTCATCGGCACGTCGGTCGCTTCGCAGGAGTCCGTGGTGGCCGCGTTCGCGCTGGCCGAGGCCATGGGCGACGACCCGCCGTCGGCGTTGCGGCTGGCCGCCGGGCTGGGCGGCGACACCGACACCGTCGCCGCGATCTGCGGGGCGATGCTCGGCGCCACGCACGGTGTCGGCGCGTTCCGCCCCGACGTCGTCGAGACCGTGCTCGCCGTCAACCGGCTCGAATTCGGGCCGCTGGTCGACGAACTGCTGAAGCTGCGCCGCCGATGACCGGGCGGCTGGTGCACACCGGGCAGGTCGTCGTCGATCTCGTCATGACGGTACCGGCCTTGCCACCACCCGGCGGTGACGTCCTCGCTTCATCGACGAATCTGTTGCCCGGCGGCGGTTTCAACGTCATGGCGGCCGCCGCGCGTTCCGGGGCGCGCGTGCTTTACGCGGGCAGCCACGGAATCGGCGGCTTCGGCGATCTCGCGCGTGCCGCCCTCGCGGCCGAAGGCATTGCACTGGCCCACGAACCAACGTCCGAAATGGACACTGGTGTCGTCGTCGTGTTGGTGGACGCGACCGGCGAGCGCACCTTTGCGACCGGCACCGGCGCCGAAGGGCGGCTGAGCGCGGAACTGCTCGACCGGATCACCCCAAAGAATGACGACGTCGTGTACGTGAGCGGATACAGTTGGTTGCACGAGATCAATCGCGGGGCCCTCGTCGAGTGGCTGCCCCGTCTTCCCGGCTCGAGGATCCTGTTCGATCCTGGCCCGCTCATCGGTGACATCAACCCTGGAGACCTTCATGACTTGCTGTCCACAGTAGACATACTGAGTTGCACCGCCCGCGAAGCCGAGGTGCTGGGCGAGCTGCCGCCCGTCGCCGTCGTCCGCGAGGGCGCGAAAGGCTGTCGTGTCCACGAAAACGGCCGGATCACCGACGTGCCCGGGTTTCCGGTCGACGTCGTGGACACCACCGGCGCCGGCGACACGCACTGCGGCGTGCTGGCCGCGGAGCTGTTGCGCGGCAGTACCGTCCTCGACGCCGCCGTGCGCGCGAACGCGGCGGCCGCGCTTTCGGTGACCCGGCGCGGCCCGGCGACCGCGCCGGGGCGGGAAGAGATCGACCGACTGGTGGAGGCCATGCGATGACCGGTACCCGCAGGCTCGAGGTGGAGACCAACGGCCTCGACGTGATCGACGACGCCGAGCGGCGCGGGCGCCCGCGGCAGCTGTTCTGGCCGTGGTTCGGCGCGAACGTGTCGGTGCTGGGGCTGAGCTACGGCTCGTTCACCCTCGGCTTCGGCATCTCGTTCGGGCAGGCGCTGGTCGCCGGCGTCGTCGGCATCCTGTTCTCGTTCCTGCTGTGCGGGTTCATCGCCATCGCGGGCAAACGCGGGTCGGCGCCGACCATGCTGCTCTCGCGGGCGGCGTTCGGCGTGCGCGGCAACCGGCTGCCGTCGGCGATCTCGTGGCTGCTGACGGTCGGCTGGGAAACCGTGCTCGCGGCGCTGGCGACACTGGCCACGGCAACGGTGTTCGAACGCCTCGGCTGGGGCGGCGGGACGCCGACGAAGGTGGTCGCGCTCGTCGTGGTGGCGGCGCTGACCGTCGCCGCCGGCGTGCTCGGCTTCGACGCGATCATGCGGCTGCAGACGTGGATCACCTGGATCACCGGCGTGCTCACGGTCGTGTACGTGGTCCTTGTGGCCGGTGACGTGCACTGGGCGGCGGTGAGCGCGCTGCCGTCCGGCTCGGCGCAGCAGTGGGTGGGCGCGCTGGTGTTCCTGATGACCGGCTTCGGCCTCGGCTGGGTCAACGCGGCCGCGGACTACTCGCGCTACCTGCCGCGGTCGTCGTCGAGCCGGGGCGTGGTCGGCTGGACGACGTTCGGCGCGTCGGTGGCGCCGGTGGTGCTGCTGGTGTTCGGGCTGCTGCTGGCCGGCTCGTCGCCGGACCTGAACAAGGCGATCGCGGCGGACCCGATCGGCGCGCTGACGACGTTGCTGCCGCTGTGGTTCCTGGTGCCGTTCGCGATCGTCGCGGTGCTCGGCCTGGTCGGCGGCGCGGTGCTGGACATCTATTCATCGGGCCTGGCGCTGCTCTCGGCAGGCCTGCGCATCCCCCGCCCGGCGGCGGCGCTGGTCGACGGTGTGATCATGATCCTCGGCACGATCTACATCGTCTTCTTCGGCGGCGAGTTCCTCGGCCAGTTCCAGGGTTTCCTGGTGACGCTGGGCGTCCCGGTGGCGGCGTGGTGCGGCGTGATGCTCGCGGACGTCCTGCTGCGCCGAGGCAACTACGCCGAGCGCGAGCTGTTCGACCCGGCCGGCCGCTACGGCGACGTCCGGCTCGGCCCGATCGCCCTGGTCCTGGTGGCGACGGCGCTCGGCTGGGGCCTGGTGACGAACACTTCCGCGGAGTGGCTGAAGTGGCAGGGCTACCTCCTGGAACCGTTCGGACTGGGCGGCCGCGAAGGCGCCTGGGCCTTCGCGAACCTCGGCGTCCTGCTGGCACTGGCCCTCGGATTCCTGGTGACATTGCTGACGCGGCGGCGGGTCCGCGAACAGGAGGCGGCGTGAGGAGAATCCTGGCGGTCATCGACCTGCAGAACGTGTTCGCCGACCCGGCAAGCCCGTGGTTCACCCCACGCTTCGCCGAGGTGGTCCCTCCGATCCACCGCCTGGTGACGGCGTTCGGCAACGACGTGGTGTTCACGAGATTCGTCGCCCCCGCACGCCCGGAAGGAGCGTGGAAGCGGTACTACGAACAGTGGCCGTTCGCCCTGCAACCACCGGACGCCCCGCTGTACCAGGTGGTCGGCACGTTCCAGCCATTATCCACAGTGGACGCGACCACGTTCGGCAAGTGGAACCCCCGCATGGCGACCCGCGTCGGTGGCGCGGGCCTGGTGCTGGCGGGCGTCTCGACAGACTGCTGCGTGCTGTCCACAGCCCTGGCAGCAGCCGACGCGGGCGTCGCAGTCACCGTGGCCTCGGACGCCTGCGCGGGCGCGGACGACGAGAGCCACGCGAAGGCGCTGGACATCATGAGGCTGTACGGCCCGCTGGTGCAGGTCGCCACCACGGAGGAGGTGCTCGCGAAGTAGATTCGCCTCCGTGATCGACCACATCAGCATCCCCACCGAGGCCGGCTCCTTCGACGCCATCGCCGCCGGGCCCGAGGACGGGCGGCCCGTGCTGTTGCTGCACGGCTTTCCCGAAGCCGCGATCGAGTGGGAGCACCAGGTCGCCACCCTCGGGGTGCTCGGCTTCCGGGCCGTCGCGCCGGATCAGCGGGGTTACTCGCCGGACGTGCGGCCCGAGCAGGCGAGCGACTACTCCATCGATCACCTCGTCGGGGACGTCGTCGCCATCACCGAAGCGCTGGGGTGGCCCCAGTTCGACCTCGTCGGGCACGACTGGGGTGGCGCCGTGGCCTGGTGGACCGCCGATGCGCACCCGGAACGGCTGCGGAGCCTCGCCGTCGTCTCCACGCCGCACCCCGCCGCGCTCGCCGACGCCATGAAGACCGACGAGGACCAGCACCTGCGGACCCGGTACATGACGGAGTGGCGGCAGACCCGCGTCACCGAGCGGCGGATGCTGGAGAACGACGCCCGCGCGCTGCGGGACATGTTCGAGCGGCGCGTGTCGCCGTCGAAGGTCGACGACTACGTGCAGCGGCTGTCCGAGCCGGGCGCGCTCACCGCCGCCCTCAACTGGTACCGGGCCGGGCGGCCGGGCGGGAAGATCGGCAAGATCGCCGTGCCGACGCTGTACGTCTGGAGCACCGAGGACGTCTCCTTCGGCTCCACCGCCGCGCTCGACACCGCCAACTGGGTCACTGGACCTTACAGGTTCGAGATGCTTGAAGACGTCACGCACTGGGCGCCCGAGGAAGCTCCGGAAGCCGTCACCACGCTGCTCGTGGAGCACCTCCACGCGCGGTGACGGCCCGTCACCCCGCCGGGCGGACTGCGGGTAACCCACCCGCCTCGCGGTACGGCGCGCCACGGCCCGTCGTGTTCACTGGGCACGTGGATACCGCGACCGAACCCGAGACCGAGCAGGTCGTCTTCGTCACCGAAGACGGCGTGCCCACCGGTGAGACCGGCCCGAAGCTGGCCAGCCACCACGAGCACACCCGGTTGCACCTGGCCTTCTCGTGCTACGTCCTGCGGCGCAGCGACAACGCCCTGCTGATCACCCAGCGCGCCCTCCACAAGAAGGTCTGGCCGGGGGTCTGGACCAACAGCGTCTGCGGCCACCCCGCACCCGGCGAATCCCTCGAGGACGCCGTTCTGCGCCGCGCGGACTACGAGCTCGGCTTGCCGTCGCTGTCCGGGTTGCACTGCGTGCTGCCGAAGTACCGCTACCGGACGCCGCCGTTCCAGGGGATCGTCGAGAACGAGTTCTGCCCGGTGTTCGCCGCGTGGGCCGACGTCGAGCCCGCGCCGAACCCGGAGGAGGTCGGCGACTGGCGCTGGATTCCCTGGCTCGACTACACAGAGTTGTTGAACGATGCGACAGCTAATGTGAGTTACTGGGCGAAGGACCAATATGCCCAGCTCAAGGGCATCGAACCGTTCTCCGGACTCTGAACCGAAGACTCCGGAGCGTAACTGCAGCAGTCCCGTTTGAGCGAAATTCATCTTCGTCCGCACCGGTACCTCAAGGGCAACCGCCCCCACGACGACAACCATGGGGTGGTGGAGGTGGGGATGGTCGCCGAGAGCGAGGGCACGCCGGGCCGGACAGCCGGCCCGCAGCCGCCGGACCTGCTCCGCCTGCACGAGGCCATCGCCGACCTCTTCGCCACCCAGGGCGACTGGCGGCGCGCCTACCAGCACCTGCGGTCCGCGCTGGACATCGCCCGCGACGGCAATCTCCGTGACGCGCTGACGTCGAGTTACAACCGCCGCTATCTCGACGAGCGGTTGTACGGACCGTTCACCGATCGTCCGCCGCTGGCGCTCGCCCTGATCGATCTCGACCGCTTCAAGAGCGTCAACGACACGTACGGTCACCTCGTCGGCGACCGCGTCCTGCGCCGGGTCGCCGATCTGCTCCAGCAGAATCTTCCGCCCGGCGGCTTCTGCGCGCGCTACGGCGGCGAGGAGTTCGTCCTGTGGCTGCCCGGGATCGACGCCCGGCGCGCGGTGCGCGTCGTCGAGGACGCCCGGGTGCGCGTGGCCCGTCATCCCTGGTCAGAACTGCAGCCGGGGCTGCGGGTGACCATCAGCGCCGGCCTGGCGCACGAGTCCGGGACACCGCCATCGCCGGAGCGCCAGCTGCGCAGCGCGGACGTTCTGCTTTATGCGGCAAAACGCGCGGGCCGCAACAAAGTCGTCTATCGCGACGCGCAAACGACACAGTTAATGACCCACTCTGAGTAACGCAAAGCCCGCATTACTCCGTCCGCCGACAAGGGGTATCACCCGTTTGTCGACGCACACCGGCCGTTCGTCGACTCAAGGTGAAGAAAATTCCGGGAGGGTGTCGTCACGAACGGGGGGTATCCGTACGATAACGAAAACCTCGGCGGGAACGATCACCTCCTGCGGGGGAAGACGGCCAAGTCGAAGCCACCCCCTTCGAACGCGCGAAAGGAGACCGAGTGCCGGACGAGCTCGACAGCCCGGGAACCGGTCGCCGCCTCGACGGTCCCGCGCGGCCCCGGCCCGGACGGCGCCGGTCGATGGAGGACCAGGGCGGGATCAGCGTTTCGGACGTCGTCGCCAAGACCACCGGTGCCCGTCCGTTGCCGCCCCGCGAGCAGCAGGACCGCTCCGACCAGCCGGGACACCGGGTCCCGCCGGCTTCGCAGCCGCGTGGCCCGAGGTCGGCGCAGACCCCTGCAGACAACCCAGTACCCACGGACGCCACTCGTCAATCGCGCCCGCCCCGCCCGCGTCAGCCGCGCCGC
>NZ_BNAW01000044.1 GCF_014654205.1 Amycolatopsis bullii | reverse complement strand
CGCGACGGCCGCGAATTCCATCACTCACCACCGACCACGACCGCAGCTGGTGCTTGACACGATCATTGAAACTCCCCGTCAGGTCTCCAGCGGAGGGTAGACCGGGGCACCGACAGTTTCCGCGGCTTCGACCACGGCGGAAGAGCCCCCGGCAGGAGTCGAACCTGCGACCTGCGGCTCCGGAAGCCGCTGCTCCGTCCACTGAGCTACGGGGGCGCACCCGCGTCGCCCGCACTGTTGCGGCCGAGACGAGCGCCGGGAAAAACGGCACCGGCGGAAGGAGTCGAACCCTCGGGTCACGGTTTTGGAGACCGCGCCGCTTCCGAAGCACGCCGATAAGGGAAATGCGAACACAGAAAAAAGAAAGCCGCCCGAATCGGTTTCCCGAGGGGCGGCTCCCGTGGCCATGACGAGGACTACGTCAGGTTCGGGAGCCCCGAAGGCGCCGCCTCCGCAGGTGAGCGGCCTCCGACGCACGCACGGCTACGGCGGCGTGCCGTCCCTCTCGCGTCACCATGTGCGCCATGACCCATCCCGTGGTTTTGTTTCGTGTGCCCCCACTATCACGCACAGACCCGCGGCAGGTCAACGCGTTTACGGGAATGGATTCCCGCCGCGCATCCGCGGGCGAAGAGAGCCGGCAAGGGGGCTCGAACCCCTGACCTTCTGTTTACAAGACAGATGCTCTACCAGCTGAGCTATACCGGCCTGGCGCCAGGACGCCGGACACAGTGTAGCGAGCCGCCTCCCATGATCCGTTCGGGAGGCAAGATCAGCAGGTCCAGGCCACTATGGAGCGACGTGGTGGACGCCACTCCATGATCCGTGCAACGGTCGGCGGGTGGCCGTCGATGGTCATCGGGGAACGAGCGAGGAGGTGGATGGATCATGAAGATCAACGAGCGCACCAACGGGGGCCGGGCGACCAGATGGCCGCTGCTCGAACCCCCCGCGCAACGCCCCCTGGTCCACCGCCCCAACCTGCTCAAGCGGCGGCCGTGGCACGTCCTCGAAGCGCCGACCGGCGAGTTTCCCGCCGTCGACGCCGAGGAGGCCATGGGGCCGCAGCTGCCCGACGAAGCCACCGTCAACTTCGTCCTCGACCTGAGCCTGCGCATCGGCGAGGTCCAGATGGCCAGCGGCGCCGGCGCGTCGGACGTCACCGCGACGATCATCGCCATCGCCGGGGCGCTCGGGCTGCCGCACTGCGAGGTCGACGTCATCTTCACGTCGATCACCGTGACCTGCCACCGCGGCACCGACCTGACGCCGATCACCGCGCTGCGCGTCGTCCGGAGCCGGAGCCTCGACTACACGCGGCTGACCGAGACCGAAAAGCTCGTCCGCAAGATCGTCCGCGGGCACATGGGCGCCGAGCAGGCGCAGACCGAGCTGGAGCGGATCACCTCCGCGCCGCACCCGTACCCGCGGTGGGTCGCGACGCTGTCCTGGGGCGGTGTCGCCGCGTTCGTCACCATCCTGCTCGGCGGCGGGTTCGACATCGCGCTCGTCGCGTTCGTCATCAGCGGTGTCATCGACCGGGTCGGCCGGGTGGTGAACCGCTACGGGCTGCCGTTCTTCTTCCAGCAGGTGGTCGGCGGCCTGGTCGCGACGCTCTCGGCCATGGTCATCGTCAGCAGCAACGTGCTGACCACCGACAAGCCGACGCTGGTCGTGGCGGCCGCGGTCACCGTGCTGCTGTCCGGGCTGTCCACCGTCTCGGCCGTGCAGGACGCCATCACCGGCTACAACGTCACCGCCGCCGGGCGCACCATGGAGACCGCGCTGATGTCGGCGGGCCTCATCGCCGGGGTGGTGCTCGCCCTGCGGATCGCCGTCATGCTCGGGCTGCCGCGCACCCCGCTGCCCGAGGTGACCGGGTCGACGCCGCAGCAGCTGCCGCTCGTCGTGCTCGGCGGGGCCGGCGCCGCCGCCTGCTTCGCGCTCGCGAGCTACTCGAAGATGCGCGCGATGCTGGTCGCGGCGGCCGCGGGCGGCATCGGCGCCGCCGTCTACGGCTCGCTGATGCTGGCCAGGCTGGACGGCGTCAGCTCGTCCGCGGTGGCCGCGACGCTGGTCGGGTTCTGCGGTGGCGTGCTCGCGCGGCGGCTCGGCGTTACTCCACTGGTGGTCGCCGTGTCCGGGATCACTCCGCTGCTTCCCGGCCTGTCGACCTACCGTGGTCTGTACCAAATCGGGGTCGAGCCGAGCGGCAACATCTCGACGCTCATGACGGCCGTCGCAATCGGGCTTGCGCTGGCAGCGGGCGTGGTACTCGGGGAATGGCTCGCCCAGCCGGTCCGGACCGGCCTGGGCAGGCTGGAGCGCCGGTTCGCCGGACCACGCATGGCCGGTCCGCTCGAACCGACGGAACGGAGCTTGGAGTAATACCGCGGTCACCGAATGTTCATCGCTCACGCGATAGGGTTTCACTCTGGGGCCGCGACCCAGAACGCGAGGAGCAGGCGACGTGAGTGACCAGAAGGAGAACTCGAACCAGGCCGATTTCGTCGTGGTGGCGAACCGGCTACCGGTGGACCTGGAACGCACCGCCGAGGGCGAACGCCGCTGGACAGCCAGCCCGGGCGGGCTGGTGTCGGCGCTGGAGCCGTTCCTGCGGTCGCGCAAGGGCGCCTGGGTGGGCTGGCCGGGGGTGCCCGACGTCGACGTCGATGAATTCGACGACGACGGCCTCGTGCTGCACCCCGTTTCGTTGAGCGCCGACGAAGTCCGCGACTACTACGAAGGTTTCTCCAACGCGACGCTCTGGCCGCTCTACCACGACGTCGTCGAGCGCCCGGTGTTCGACCGCGCGTGGTGGAACAGCTACGTCAAGGTGAACCGCCGGTTCGCGCAGGCCAGCGCCGAGGTCGCCGCCAAGGGCGCGACCGTGTGGATCCAGGACTACCAGCTCCAGCTGGTGCCGGCGATGCTGCGTGAGCTGAGACCAGACCTGCGCATCGGCTTCTTCCTGCACATCCCGTTCCCGCCGGTCGAGCTGTTCATGCAGATGCCGTGGCGCGCGGCGATCATCCGCGGCCTCACCGGCGCCGACCTGGTCGGCTTCCACCGCCCCGGCGGCGCGCAGAACTTCCTCTGGCTGTGCCGCCAGCTGATCGGCCTCGAGTCGACGCGCGGCGCGGTCGGCGTCCGGTCGCGACCGGGCACCATGCAGGTCGGCGACCGGACCGTGCGGGTCGGCGCCTTCCCCATCTCCATCGACGCCGCGGGGCTCGACAGCCTCGCCCGCACCAAGGGCGTCCAGGAGCGGGCCGCCCAGCTGCGGCGCGACCTCGGCAACCCCAAGACAGTGCTGCTCGGCGTCGACCGGCTCGACTACACCAAGGGCATCGACCTGCGGCTGCAGGCGCTGCACGAGCTGCTGCACGAGGGCAGGCTGCAGCCGGACGACGTCACGTTCGTCCAGCTCGCCACCCCGAGCCGCGAGCGCGTCGAGCACTACCAGCGGATGCGCGGCGAGATCGAGCAGATGGTCGGCCGGATCAACGGCGAGTTCTCCCGCGTCGGCCACCCGGTCGTGCACTACTTGCACCAGTCCGTGGACCGCACCGAGCTGGCCGGTTTCTTCTCCGCTGCCGATGTCATGGTGGTGACGCCGCTGCGCGACGGCATGAACCTGGTGTGCAAGGAGTACGTCGCCGCGCGGCACGATCTGGGCGGTGCGCTGGTGCTTTCCGAGTTCGCGGGTGCCGCCGCGGAGCTCTCTAGCGCATTCCTCGTCAACCCGCACGACCTGGACGGGGTGAAGGACGCACTAGTGGCTGCCATTACGCTCGACCCGGCCGAGGGCCGTCGCCGGATGCGCGCCATGCGTCGCCAGGTCCTCACCCATGACGTCGACCGTTGGGCGCGCTCGTTCCTGCAAGCGTTGGGTGCCGAAGGGGTCGACTGACACAGTCCTGACCCATGCACGAGCTCCTGAGGAGGAGTGTTGACTGCCGAGGCCCTGCCCGCCGAGCTGCGGCGTGCGATCGTCCAGATCGCCCGCACGCCGCGCCTGCTGGTCGCTTGCGACTACGACGGCACGCTGGCACCCATCACCCTCAATCCCGACGAGGCACGCCCGCTGCCCGAGTCCGTCGGGGCCCTCAGATCGCTCGCCGGTCTGCACGAGACCACCACGGCGGTCATCTCCGGCCGTGCGCTGCGCGACCTGGCCACGCTCTCGCGGCTGCCGGCCGAGGTGAACCTCGTCGGCAGCCACGGCTCGGAGTTCGACATCGGCTTCATCCACGCCCTCGACGAGAAGGCGCGGGAGCTGCACCGGCGGCTGGAGTCCGAGCTCGAACAACTCGTGCTGGACGTCCCGGGCGTGTCGCTGGAGGTCAAGCCGGCGAGCATCGCGGTGCACGTCCGCCGCGCCGAGCACGAGGCCGGGCGCCGCGTGCTCGCGGCCGTCCACTCCGGACCGTCGACGTGGGAGGGCGTCTCGACCACCGACGGCAAGGAGGTGGTCGAGCTGGCGGTCGTCCAAACGGACAAAGGCCGCGCACTGGACATCCTGCGCCACCAGGTGAGCGCCACGGCGGCGATCTTCCTCGGCGACGACGTCACCGACGAGAAGGCCTTCGCCCGGCTGTCCGGCCCGGACCTGGGCATCAAGGTCGGCGACGGCGAGACGCTCGCCGGGTTCCGCGTGCCCGACACCGTCGACGTCGCCCTGGTGCTCGGCTTCCTCCTCGAGGAACGCCGGAACTGGCTGTACGGCGAGTCGGCCCCGCCGATCGAGCGGCTGTCGATGCTGGCCAACGAGCGCTCGGTCGCGCTGCTGACGCCGGACGCGAAGCTGACCTGGCTGTGCCACCCCGGGCCGGACGCGCCCGCGGTGTTCGCCGACCTGCTCGGCGGCGAAGGCGCCGGCCACTTCTCGATCAAGCCGCACCGCAACGGCCTCCCGCTCGGCCAGCGCTACCTGCCGAACACGATGACGGTCGAGACGCGCTGGTCGCGCCTGCTCGTCACCGACTACCTCGAGCCGGAGAGCGCGCCGCACCGGACGGACCTCGTCCGCGTCATCTCGGGCGAGGCGGCCGCGAGCGTCACGTTCGCGCCGCGGCCCGAGTTCGGCGGCGTGCCGGTGAAGCTGGAGGTCACCGAGGGCGGCGTGCGGGTGCTCGGCACGTCGGAGCCGTTCGTGCTGTACTCGCCGGGCGTCGAGTGGACCATCACCTCCGACGGCCTGCACGACACGGCGTCCGCGCTGGTGCAGCCGACGCCGACCCAGCCGGTCGTGCTGGAGCTGCGCTGCGGCACCACCGACCTCGGCCCGCACGAACTGTCCGAAGTGGAGCGCCGCGACCGCGCGGGCCGCTACTGGAGCGAGTGGACGTCGAAGCTGCAGCTGCCCAAGGTGCAGACCGACCTGGTGCTGCGCTCGGCGCTGACGCTGCGCGGCCTGGTCAACACCGACACCGGCGGGGTGCTGGCGGCGGCGACGTCGTCGCTGCCGGAGGAGATCGGCGGCGTCCGCAACTGGGACTACCGCTACTGCTGGATCCGCGACGCCGCGATGACCGTGCGGGAGCTGGTGCACCTGGGCTCGATCGAGGAGGCCGAGGGCTACCTGCGCTGGCTGCACGGCGTGCTCGCCACGCTGGCCGGCCCGGAGCGGCTGCACCCGCTGTACACCCTCGCCGGCAGCGTCATCGGCGCCGAAGCGGTCATCGAGTCGCTGCCCGGTTACGCCGGTTCGCGCCCGGTCCGCGTCGGCAACCTGGCGAACCACCAGGTCCAGCTGGACGTCTTCGGCCCGGTCGTCGAGCTCGTGCAGACCCTGGCCGCGGCGCGCCACGAGCTGCGCGACGAGGACTGGCAGATGGTCCGCGCGATGGCGGAAGCCGTGACGCGGCGCTGGAACGAGCCGGACCACGGGATCTGGGAGGAGCGGCACGTGCCGCGTCACCGGGTCTACTCGCGGGTCATGTGCTGGGTGACCATCGACCGCGCGATCAAGCTGGGCGAGCAGTACGGCCGCGAGATCCCGGGCAACTGGCACGGCCTGCGCGAGGAGATCAAGGACGACGTCCTCACGCACGGCTGGAACGACGAGGTCCAGGCCTTCACCACGGCCTACGACGGCACGGACCTCGACGCGGCCTCGCTGTTCGTCGGGCTCACCGGGCTGATCGACCCGGCCGACGACCGCTTCCAGCAGACGGTGACCGCGATCGAGGCGGAGCTGCGCAGTGGGTCCACTGTGTACCGTTACCGCCGCGACGACGGCCTCCCCGGCGGCGAGGGTGGCTTCCACATCTGCGCGGCGTGGCTGATCGAGGCGTACCTGCTCACCGGGCGGCGCACCGAAGCGCAGGAGCTGTTCGACCAGATCGTCGCGGCGGCCGGCCCGACCGGCCTGCTGCCGGAGCAGTACGACCCGATCGCGGAACGCTCGCTCGGCAACCACCCGCAGGCCTATTCGCACATCGGGCTCATCCGGTGCGCCAACTTGCTGGCGGCCAGTTAGCCCTTTCGGTCCGAAAGTCCGTGAAGGCCACGTTGAGGGACGGTTAGTCCCTTACTGTGGCCTTCACGGCTTTCGGAGGTGAGACGGGTGCAGGGGACCTTCGGCCAGGTCGAGTTCGTGCCGTTGCCCCCGCGGTTCGCCGACCGGGTGCGCTGGGGCTCGGTGGTCGTCGGCTGCTCGATGATCGCCGGGATGGTGCTGCTGTTCGGGCTGACGACGTACCTGCAGGGCATCGTGCACGGGCACGCCTTCCCGGACACGCTGCCCGGCAAGGCCGCCGCGGTGCTGCCGCCGCTGGGCGTGCTGGCGATCGCGGTGCTGGTGCTGACCTGCCGCCGCTGCCTCCGCGGCGACTACCTGGTGGTGGCGAGCGCCCAGGCGACCCGGAGCGCGCTGCTGTTCACGTACCTGTTGACGCTGGCGCTGATCCTCGGGTCGTTCGCGGTGCCGATCGTGTTCCGGGTGTGGCGTGACACCCCGGAGCTGCAGGCGCCCGACCTGCTGACGACGTTCTCGACGCTCGCCTTCGCCACCATGGGTTTCCTGGCGGGGATCTTCTACGTGCGGCCGTCGGTGGAGACGCTCAGGAAGTACAGCGACCACCCGATCTGGTAGGTCCTCTTTAGACAGTACGTCACCTTGGCACCGGTCTGCGTCAAGTTGCAGAATTTTCTTTGCATAGTTTTCTCTGCACGGCTACAGTGGAGCCATGACCAGCGCTCCACCACCGGAAGAGCTCGACCCGGACGCCCTCAAAGCCGTCACGCACCCCCTGCGCCGCCGGATCCTCGGCGTGCTCTCCGCGGGTCCGGCGACGGCCACGAAGCTCGCCCAGGCCCTGGGCGAGAACACCGGCGCGACCAGCTACCACCTGCGTGAGCTGGCCCGCTTCGGGTTCGTCGAGGACGTCCCGGAGCTCGCGCGGGGCAAGGAACGGTGGTGGCGGACGCGGCCGCGGGACATCCGCTGGCCGCGCCGCAGCGAGCAGAGCGCCGAATCCCAGGTGCTGTTCGACGACATGCAGCGGCAGGGGTTCGAGGACGACCTCGAAAAGCTCAACCGGTTCGCGGAAAAGCGCGAAGAGCTGCCCGGCGATTGGCCGGACGCGCTGCTCTACGCCCGCGGCGGCACGTGGCTCACCACGGAGGAGCTCAAGCAGTTTTGGGACGACTACATGGAGCTGTTCCGCCGGTACTGGCGAAGCGAGGACGACCGGTCACCGGAAGCGCGGCGCGTGCTCGTGCGCTGGCTCGCGTTCCCGGATCCAGGGGAATGACATGACACCAAGGGGATTTCCATGCGAAGAGGGGTTCTGCTGGCCGGGGCGATCCTGGCGGTCACGGCGCTGGCGCCACCGGCGTCGGCCGCGCAGGTGACCAACGACGAGGTGACGTTCACCAACGGCGGAGTGACCTTGCACGGCACCGTCGTCGCCCCGCCCGGCGGCGCGAAACTGCCGGGCCTGGTGATGGTCCACGGCTCGGGGGCGCACAGCCGGGACGACTACCGCGAGCAGGCGGAAGCCTTTGCGCGGCAAGGCATTGCCACACTCATCTACGACAAGCGCACGGACGGCTATTCGCAGCTCGAACGGTCGTACTCGACCCTCGCGGACGACGCGCTGGCCGCAGTTTCCGTGCTGCGCAAGCGGTCCGACGTCGATCCGGCCCGGGTCGGTGTCTGGGGGCTGAGCGAGGGCGGCTGGGTGGCGCCGCTGGCGGCTTCGCGTTCGTCGGACGTCGCTTTCGTCGTGACGCTGGGCGCGAACGGCGTCGAGCCGTCGCGGCAGCAGGCGTGGGCGGTCGAGAACCAGCTGCGGCAGCTGGGAATGACCGGCTCGATGGTACGGATGGCGTCCTCGACGATGATGCGCCAGCTCGTCGGCGGCGGGATCTTCCCAGAGGCGCACTACGACCCGGTGCCCGTGCTGAAGAGCCTGCGGCAGCCGGTACTCGGATTGTGGGGCGCGAAAGACATCCTTACGCCGCCGGGCGAAGCGGTCCGGATCTTCCGGGATTCGGTGGCCCACCACACTTTGCGGGTCTTCCCGGACGCGCAGCACCAGCTGCGCCGGACGACGGACGGCTTCGACAAGCTGCCCGGGTACGCGCCCGGCTACCTCGAACTGGTGGGCAGCTGGGTGAACAACCCGCCCGGCACGTCGACCGCCGATGCCCCGCCGGCGCAGGACCGGCCGAGCACCGCCGTCACGCCGCTCGCCTGGTACGAGCCGACGTGGCTGCAGCTCGCCGTGCTGGTGTTCCTGCTGGTGGCGTTCGCCTGGTACCCGCTGTTCCGGCGCGGTGCCGGGGCGCGGCCGGCCCGCTGGCTGACCGCGACCGGGCTGCTCACCGTGCTCGGTTTCCTGGTCGTCGACGTCCTGCTCCAGCTGTCCATGGGCAAGGGGCTGGGCCCGGTCGTCGCCGGCCGTCCGCTGCCGTGGCTGGCGCTGCAGCTGCTCGCGCTGGGCACGGTGGCCGCCACCATCGGCACGGCGGTGGCGTGGTGGCGCCACCGCGGTCTCCGGCTCGGCGTCCTGCTCGCCGGCGGCGTGGTGTTCGTGCCGTGGGCGGTCTACTGGGGGTTGCTGGGCGTCTGAGCCGTCTGCTCTCAGCGAATCCGCCGGGCCGGGCGGAGCTCCCGTGCTTGGGTGTCGGGATGGAGATCCTGGTGCTGGGCGGAACGGCGTGGGTGGCTCGTGAGTTGTCGAGGCAGGCGCTCGGACGCGGCCACCGGGTGACCTGCCTCGCGCGGGGCGAGAGCGGGGAAGTCGCCGCCGGAGCGACCCTGGTCGCCGCCGACCGGAGCGATCCCGCGGCCTACGATCCCCTGCTGGACCGGGTGTGGGACGCGGTCGTCGAGGTGTCGTGGCAGCCGGGGTTCGTCCGTGGCGCGCTCGACGCGCTGGGCGGCAAGGCCGGGCACTGGGTGTACGTCTCGTCCGGCAACGCCTACGCCTCCCACGCCACGCCCGGGGCGGACGAGTCCGCGCCCCTGCTCGCCCCGACCGACCGGAGCGAGGTCGGCCGCGAGCTGTACGGCGAGGCGAAGGTCGCCTGCGAGCAGGCGTCGGCGGCCGTGGTGGGCGACCGCCTCCTCGTCGCCCGGGCCGGCCTCATCGGCGGTCCGGGCGACCACACCGGGCGCTCCGGCTACTGGGTCGCCCGCGCCGCCCGCGATCCGCGGGGGCCGATGCTGGTCCCCGGCACGCCTGCCGTGCCCACCCAGGTGGTCGACGTCCGGGACCTGACGTCCTGGCTGCTCGACTGCGCGGAGGCGGGGACCACCGGCACGTACAACGCGGTCGGCCCGGTCGTTCCGTTCGGGGAGTGGATCGAGCTGTCCCGCGCCGCCGGCGGGCACACCGGCCCGGTGGTCACCGCCGAACCGGCGTGGCTGCTGGCGAACGGGGTGAAGGAGTACATGGGACCCGAATCGCTGGCGATGTGGCTGGTCGAGCCGGGCTGGGAGGGCTGGTCGGCCCGCGACGGCTCCGCGGCCCGCGCCGCGGGGCTGCGCCACCGGCCCCGGACCGAGCTGCTGGCCGACACGCTGCGCTGGGAACGCGAGCAGGGGCTGGACCGGGAACGACGGGCGGGACTGAGCGCGCGACGCGAGCGCGAGCTGCTCGACGCCCTGGCCTGACGGCACCGGCAGGTAGGTTCGCCCGTGAACGCAGACGACGCCTGCGGGCAACTGGGGGCATGCAGGTGATCCACGAGGGTTCGGAGCTCTGGGGGCACGACCGCCCCGACTTGAGCGGACCCGAACCCGGGCCGGCGTTCGGGCGGCTCTTCGACGCCCACGCCGCGCAGTTGCGGCGGTACCTGGCCCGCCGGGTCGGGGCCGAACCGGCGAACGACCTCGTCGCCGAGACCTTCCTCGTCGCGTTGCGGCGGCGGGAGACCTACCGGCCCGAGCTGGGCACCGCCCGGTCGTGGCTCTACGGCATCGCCACCAACCTGCTGCGCCACCACGTGCGGTCCGAACTGCGCGGGCTGCAGGCCACCGCGCGGCTCGCCCGGACCGGCGAAGGCAGCCACGCCGGCCACGACGGCCGGGTCGCCGAGCAGGTCGACGCCCAGGTGCGGGCCGCACAGCTGGCCGGTGCGCTGGCCCGGCTCAGCCCGGCCGACCGCGACACGCTGCTGCTCGTGTCCTGGGCCGGGCTCGAGCCGGCCGAGGTCGCCGAGGCCCTCGGTGTCCCGCCGGGTACCGTCCGGTCCCGGTTGCACCGGATCAGACGCTGGCTCAGGACGAACGCCCCGGCCCAAGAGGAGGTGCAGGACCTTGCGTGAAGACAACGTCCGGAAGATCTGGTCCGAAGCCGAACTCGACGCGGCGCTCGCGGACCTGAACAGCGACGTCGAGGAGGACGACGGGCTCGCCTTCGCCCGCACGTCCCTGCTCGCCGCGGCCGGTGTCGAAGAGGCTCCGCCCGCCGAGCCGCGCCGGGCCGGGGCGTGGCGGTGGCTGGCCGTGGCCGCGGCCGTCGTCACCCTGGTCGGCGGGCTCGGCGTCGCCACCGCGGTGTGGACGCCGGACCCGGAACCGGAGCTGTCCCGGCCCGCCGCGTCCACCGATCTCGACCGCCCGCTCGCGCCGGGTGAGTTCCGCTACACCGAAATGCGCGACTGGACGACGCAGGCCGGCCCCGGGTTCGCGGACAAGGTCCAGCGGCGGATCGAGCTCTGGATCCCGGCCGATCCCACGGGCGTGTGGCACCGGCGCACGACGTTGACGGCCGCCGGGCACTGGGCGGACGGCCGGACCGGCGAACCACTCCCCGGCCCCGTCGACGAGTACGGCCCGGGCGGCGTGTTCCCCGGCCACCCGAACTTCGCCGGGATGACCAGGCAGGGCTGGGTCACGCCGCTGGTGAACTGGCTGAGCCCGGACGCGGCGTTCGTCGCCTCGCTCGTGCCCGACCGGGAGAAGCTGCGCCAACGGTTGCGGTACGACACGGTCGAGACCACTGATCCCGGCGGAGGCCGCGCCCACCAGCCCGGCCAGTCGCTCGCGATGGCCCGGAGCGCGCTGGGAACCGGCCTGCTCCGGCCGGACGTCCGGTTCGCGCTGCTCGACGCGCTCGCCGCCGTTCCGGACATCGTCGTCGCCCCGCACTCGGCGACCCCGGACGGACGGCCGGCCACCGTCTACTTCGCCCGGGACATCGGACAGCGGCTGTACGTCGACCCGGCGACCGCGCGGCTGCTGGCCGTGGACAGTTCGCCGACCGCGATCACCACCAGCCGGATCGAGCTGCCGAAGAGCACGACTCCGGTCACGCCGAGCTCCGTGCCGAACACCACGACGACCCAGCTCCGCCCCACCCCGGACCGCCGCGACGTTCCGGACGTGCAGTACTCCTACGCCATCACGCAGACCTCGGGGTGATCAGCGCGCGTGCCCGGCGGCGTTCAGCGCGTCCGCGACGTTCGCCACCTCGAGGACCCGGATCCCGGCGGGTGGCTTGCCCGAGTCCGGCGGGACCAGCGCGTGCGTGAACCCGAGCCGGGCCGCCTCCGCCAGGCGGCGGCCCACGCTCGGCACCCGCCGGATCTCCCCGGCCAGCCCGACCTCGCCGACCGACACGAGCCGGGGCGACAGGGCGACGTCTTCGAAGCTCGACGTCAGCGCCAGCACCAGCGCCAGGTCGATGCCCGGCTCGGTGATCTTCATGCCGCCGACGGTGGCCGCGTAGACGTCCTTGTCGCCGAGCTTCAGCCCGCCGCGCTTCTCCAGCACGGCCAGGACCATCGCCACCCGCGCGGAGTCGAGGCCGCTGACCGCGCGCCGCGGCTGCGGGGCCGCCGTCGCCGATACCAGGGCCTGCACCTCGCCCAGCAGCGGCCGCTTGCCCTCCAGCGAGACCGTGATCGCCGTGCCGGACACCGGCTCGGCCGTGCGGCTCATGAACAGCCCCGACGGGTCCGGCACCCCGACGATGCCTTCTTCCTGCAGCTCGAAGCAGCCGATCTCGTCGGCTGCGCCGAACCGGTTCTTGATGCCGCGGACCATGCGCAACGTCGAGTGCTTGTCGCCCTCGAACTGCAGCACCACGTCCACCAGGTGCTCCAGCACGCGCGGGCCGGCCACGGAGCCGTCCTTCGTGACGTGCCCCACCAGCACCACCGGCAGCCCGCGTTCCTTGGCCAGCGCGACCAGCCCGGACGTCACCGCGCGGACCTGCGTCACGCCGCCGGGCGAGCCGTCGACCTGCGGCGACGCCATGGTCTGCACCGAGTCGACGATCAGCACGCCGGGCTTGACGTCGTCGACGTGCCCCAGGATGGCCGAAAGGTCGCTTTCGGCGGCCAGGAACATCCGGTCGTGGACGTTGCCCGTTCGCTCGGCGCGCAACCGGACCTGGCCCGCGGACTCCTCGCCCGTGACGTACAGGGACCGGTCGACCGTCTTCGCCCACTGGTAGGCGACCTCGAGCAGCAGGGTCGACTTGCCGACACCCGGTTCACCCGCGAGCAGCACCACCGCGCCCGGCACCAGGCCCCCGCCGAGCACCCGGTCGAGCTCCGGGACCCCGGTGCGGCGGGCGCGCGCCGCTTCGACGTCGACCTCGCCGATCGGCCGCGCGGGCGCGCTCGGCGCCCCGGCCGCGACGCGCTGGATGGCCGGCTTGACCGGCGCCCCGCGCTCCTCGAACGAGCCCCATTCCTGGCACTCCGGACACCGGCCCAGCCACTTGGCCGCTTCGTACCCGCAGCTCCCGCAGCGGTAGGTGGTCCCCTTCTTCACCCCGCGAGGCTATCGGCGACCACCGACAAAACCGGGGACCTACTCCTTGGCGTGCGCCGGCGCCGCGACCGGCAGGTCGACCGTGACCGGTCCGGCGTTCTGGAAGACGAAGGTGACCTTGATGACCTGACCCGGCCACAGCGGCTGCTTCAGCGCGGGCAGCGTCACGGTGGCCTGGCCGACCTTCTCCGGCGCGGTCGGCGTCGCGGCCGGGCCGGACGACGGGACCTCGGAGGTGGCCGTGGCGGTGAGGTTGTTGCCCGGGCTGTTGGTGGCCGAGCTGCTGCCGGGCGGGGTGGCGCTGGACGTCGGAGCGCTCGACGACGACGGCGCGCCCGAGGTCGTGGACTGCACCTCGTTCGTGGACTCGACGGCGTCGTCCGGGCCGATCACCAGGGAGTGCCCGGCGACGATGGTCTTCGAGCCGGCGATGGTCGCCTGGCCGCCGCCTTCGACGGTCACCGAAACGAGGGAGTCGTCCTGGGCGTCGCGGTTCACGATCGTCAGGGTCAGCGCCGGGGTCGCGCCGGCCGCGTAGCCCGGGCCCGACGTCGGGTACTGGACCGCGGCGTTGCGCAGGTCGATGTTCTTGACCTGGGCGTGCGTCCCGTTGACCGCGGCCTGCTGCGTCGAGGTCTGGGTGATCTGGCCGGCCCCGCACCCGGCGAGCACGAGCGCGGCACCGAGCGCCAGCACGCCCGCGCCGAGCACGCGACGATTCTGCAGCCTCACGTCGCAGTCCTTCCCTTTTCACGGCCTCGTCGCCCCGAAGACTAGCCGGGGTCGATCTCCGCCGCGGAACGGGTGTGCGTTGCCGGCGAGCGGCGACCAAGATCAACCGTCCACAAAGGAATTCCCGGCCCGTGACGAAACGCTTCCCCGCTACCTGCGTGAGCACGGGGGTCCGACGTTTGTCAACCCCCGCCCAAGCCGCTGACCTGCGAGGACGAGTCCGCCCGCTAGGTGGGCACTGGCGGCCCGTGCTAGGATGGAGTCAGCGAAAGGGGCAGAGGACACATGGTTTTCAAGGTCGGAGAGACCGTCGTCTACCCGCACCACGGTGCCGCACTCATCGAAGCCATCGAGACCCGCGTGATCAAGGGCGAGGAAAAGAAGTACCTCGTCCTCAAGGTCGCGCAAGGGGATCTCACGGTTCGCGTGCCCGCAGACAACGCCGAAATCGTCGGCGTCCGCGATGTCGTCGGGCAAGAAGGACTGGACAAGGTCTTCGACGTTCTGCGTGCTCCGCACACCGAAGAGCCCACGAACTGGTCTCGTCGGTACAAGGCCAACCTCGAGAAGCTCGCCTCCGGCGATGTGAACAAGGTGGCCGAAGTGGTGCGCGACCTCTGGCGGCGAGAGAAGGACCGCGGACTTTCAGCCGGCGAGAAGCGCATGCTGGCGAAGGCGCGGCAAATTCTGGTCAGCGAGCTCGCGCTCGCGGAGGGCACCGACGAGGACAAGGCTGAGGTCCTCCTCGACGAAGTTCTGGAAACCGCGACGGTCTGAGCCCGGGGCCTTCCCACTCGACGGGCGGGTGGGTGCCTCTACGATCGCGTACCGATGAACGTCGTCGCGATCGTGACCGTCGCACATCATGCCTCCGACGGAGAGTCCGCTCTCACGCCGGTCCATGGTGAGGCGCTACTCACGCACACCGTGCGGGGGCTGCTCGGCGTACCGGAGATCGATCTGGTGCTCGTGGCGGCCCCCCAGCGGTGTGCGTCGTTGTTTTCCGAGGCGGTCGGTGGCCTCGGGTGCCGGGTCGTCCCCGGCTCGCTCCGGCAGGCCTTCGCCGTCGTCGAGCCCGAACTTCCCCGCGACTCAGTTGTACTCCTCCACGACGCGCTGCGGGCTTTCATTCCTGCGCAAACAGTGCGTGACGTCATCAACGCCGTCCGTGACGGCGCTCCGGTGGTGGTCCCGGTGCTGCCGATGGCCGACACGGTCAAGGTGACCGACGCGGCGTCGCTCATCGTCGGCACGGAGGACCGGACGCGGCTGCGTACCCTCCAGACGCCCGTGGGCTACGCGATCGAGGCCTTCCGGCCGGACCTCGCCCCCGCCGGCGCGGCCACGGTCGACGGCCACCCGGACGCGATGCGCGTCACCAGCGAGTTCGAACTGTCCCTGGCCGAGGCGATCGCGGCGGCACCGAAGAACGAGGAGACGCTGTGAGGGTCGGCAACGGGGTGGACGTCCACCCGATCGAACCGGGCCGCGAGTGCTGGATGGCGGGCCTCCTCTGGCCGGACGCGGACGGCTGCGCGGGCCACTCGGACGGCGACGTCGCCGCCCACGCCCTGTGCGACGCCCTGCTCTCGGCCGCGGGCCTCGGCGACCTGGGCGCGGTGTTCGGCACCGGCGACCCCCGGATGGACGGCGCGCACGGCACGGACATGCTGGTGGAGGTCCGCGGCCTGCTCGAGGCGGCGGGCTGGCGGGTGGGGAACGCCACGGTCCAGGTCGTGGGCAACTCACCGCGCATCGGGAAGCGGCGCGAAGAGGCCCAGAAGGTGCTTTCGGAGGCGGTGGGCGGCCCGGTGAGCGTCTCCGGGACGACGTCGGACGGCCTCGGGCTGACCGGGCGCGGCGAGGGCATCGCGGCCTTCGCGACGGCGCTGCTGCTCGCGGCGGAATAGGCCCCCGCCCACGCCGGTTCGGCGTGATATGTCCCTCACTCTCTCGGACGACGTCCGCGCGCTGATCGACGGGAAGAACTTCGCCACGGTCGCCACCCTCGACCCCGACGGCGGCCCGCAGACCTCCGTCGTCTGGGTCGGCCTCGACGACGGCGATCTCGTCTTCAGCGCGACCGAGGACCGCCGGAAGGTCCGCAACCTGCGGCGCGACCCCCGCATCAGCGTCTCGATCACCGACGCGGAGAACCCCTACCGGCACACGCAGCTGCGCGGCACGGTGACGATCACCCCGGATCCGGGCAGGGAGCTCCCCAAGACGCTCAGCCACAAATACCTCGCCCAGGACCCGCCGCCCGAGGGCGCGGACGTCCAGCGGGTGGTCGTGCGCCTGAAAATCGACAAGATCGCCGGCAACGTGAAATAGGGTCTGCGACCATGGGTGTGACTTTCAACGAGGCCACGAAGGCCCTCTTCGACGGCAAGAACTTCCCGGTGGTCGCCACCATCAACGCCGACGGCTCGGTGCAGACCTCCGTCGTCTGGGCCAAGCGGGACGGCGACGACGTCCTCTTCGCCACCGTCCGCGGGCGGCTCAAGGAGCGGAACCTGCGGCGCGACCCGCGGGTCTCGCTGTCCGTCTTCGACCTCGAGGACCCGCTCAAGTACGTCGAGGTCCGCGGCCGCGCCGAGATCACCGAGGAAGGCGGCCGGGAGCTGATCAACGAGCTCTCGCACAAGTACGACGGCAAGGACTTCCGCACCGAGCCGCCGGAGGTCGTCCGCGTGGTCGTGCGGGTCGTCCCGGACAAGGTCACCGGCTACGCCGCGTGACGTGACGCCGGTCGCGGGCGCCACGAGAGCGCCCGCGACCTCGCTAGGCTGGGATTCATGACGATCAGGGCGGTGTTGTTCGACTTCTCCGGCACGCTGTTCCGCCTCGAGCAGGACGAGTCCTGGCTCAGCGAACTGACCGGCCACGACGGCGATCCGCTCGACGTCGAGGCCCAAGCCGAGCTGATGCGCCGGATGACCGCACCGGTCGGGCAGGTCGTCGACCTGGACGCCGAGCACCTGCACGCCTGGCACCACCGCGACCGCGACCCGCAGCTGCACCGGAAGGTGTACCTCGAGGTGCTCAAGAAGTCCGGCGTTCCGCACGCCGACCAGGCGAAGGCGCTGTACGACCGGCTCATCGACCCCAGCCAGTGGACGCCGTACCCGGACACCGAAGCCGCGCTGAAGGCCGCCGCCGAACGCGGGCTGAAGGTCGGCGTGCTGAGCAACATCGCCTTCGACATCCGGCCCGCCTTCGCCGCCCGCGGGTGGGACGCCTACGTCACCGAGTTCGTGCTGTCCTTCGAGGTCGGCGCGGTCAAGCCGGAGCTGGAGATCTTCCGCAAGGCCGTCGAGGCCCTCGGCGTCCCGGCCACTGAGACGCTGATGGTCGGCGACAGCGAGGAGGCCGACGGCGGCGCCCGCGCCCTGGGCTGCGAGTTCGCGCTGGTCGACCCGCTGCCGACGGCCGAACGGCCGGATGCCCTGCTCACGGCGTTGCGCGGCTTCGGCGTGGCTTGAGGGCCAGAGACATCGCTCACGCCCGACCCCGTACCCTTCGAGGGTGACCCTTCACCTTTTCGACACGGCGACCCGGAGCGTGCGGGAGTTCCACCCCGTCCGTAGCGGAACGGCGTCGATCTACGTGTGTGGGGCCACCGTGCAGGGCGTTCCGCACATCGGGCACGTCCGCGGCGTCCTGAACTACGACGTCCTGCGCCGCTGGCTCGTCCACAGTGGACTGGACGTGCTGCTGGTCCGCAACGTCACGGACATCGACGACAAGATCCTGACCAAGGCCGCCGAGAACGAGCGGCCGTGGTGGGAGTGGGGCGCGACGCACGAGCGCGCCTTCGAAACCGCGTACGACCAGCTGGGCTGCCTGCCGCCGTCGATCAACCCGCGCGCGACCGGGCACGTCACCCAGATGGTCGAGCTGATGGAACGCCTCATCGAAAGCGGCCACGGCTACGTCGCGGACGGCGACGTCTACTTCTCGGTGAAGTCGTTCGACGACTACGGCAAGCTCTCCGGCCAGGTGCTGGAGGACGTCCAGCAGGGCGAGACGCCGACCCGCGGCAAGCGCGACCCGCGCGACTTCACCATGTGGAAGAGCGCCAAGCCGGGCGAGCCGTCGTGGCCGACGCCCTGGGGCCAGGGCCGGCCGGGCTGGCACCTGGAGTGCTCGGCGATGGCGACGGCGTACCTCGGCGCGGAGTTCGACATCCACGGCGGCGGCATCGACCTGGTCTTCCCGCACCACGAGAACGAGCGCGCCCAGTCCAACGCGGCGGGCGACCCGTTCGCGCGGTTCTGGCTGCACAACGCGTGGGTGACCATGTCGGGCGAGAAGATGTCGAAGTCGCTCGGCAACACCGTGTCGATCCCCGCGATGCTGGAGCGCTACCGGGCCCCCGAGCTGCGGTACTACCTCGTCCAGCCGCACTACCGGTCGACCGTCGAGTACTCCGACGCCGCGGTCTCCGAGGCCGCGCAGGGCTACCGGCGGATCGAGACGTTCCTGCGCCGCGCCGCCCAGTCGGGCGAGGTGACGATCGGCACGATCCCCGAGGCGTTCGCGAACGCGCTCGACGACGACCTCGCCACCCCGCAGGCGTTCGCCGTGGTCCACACCACGGTGCGGGACGGTAACGCCGCCCTCGACGCGGGCGACACCACCAAGGCACTCGAATTCGCCGCGGCCGTCCGCGCGATGACCGACGTGCTCGGCCTCGACCCGCTGTCCGCGCGCTGGTCCGAGGCGGGCGGTTCCGAAACGCCCACCAAAGAAGCGCTGTCCCGGATCGTCGAGGGGCTGCTGGCCGAGCGCCAGCAGGCCCGGGCCGAGAAGGACTTCGCCCGCGCGGACGCCGCCCGTGACCGCCTCCAGCAGGCGGGCATCGTGGTGGAGGACACCCCTAACGGTCCTCAGTGGACTGTGAAGTCCGACTGATCTCGTTACCAAGCAAGGAACTTTCACCATGGCAGGCAATTCGCGGCGCCAGGGCGCGATCCGCAAGGCGGGCACCAAGAAGGGTGCCGTCGTCGGCTCGGGCGGTCAGCGCCGCAAGGCCCTCGAAGGCAAGGGCCCGACCCCGAAGGCGGAGGACCGCCCCGGGCACAAGGCCTACCGCCAGGCGAACGCCCAGACCAAGCGCGACCAGGCCCGGCAGAAGAAGGCCGACAAGCCGGAGCTGATCGCCGGGCGCAACCCGGTGGTCGAGGCGCTGCGCGCCGGCGTCCCGGCGACGGCGCTGTACGTCGCGCTGAACATCGAGATCGACGACCGCGTCAACGACGCCGTCCGGCTGGCCGGCGACAAGGGCATCTCGATCCTGGAGATCCCGCGCGAAGAGCTGGACCGCAAGACCAACCGGGCCGTGCACCAGGGCCTCGGCCTGCAGGTCCCGCCGTTCGAGTACGCCCACCCGGACGACCTGATGGCGGTGGCGCGCAACTCGGGCGAGGTCCCGCTGTTCGTCGCGCTCGACGGCGTCACCGACCCCCGCAACCTGGGCGCGGTGATCCGGTCGGCGGCCGCGTTCGGCGCGCACGGCGTGCTGCTGCCCGAACGGCGGAGCGCGGGCATGACGGCGGTGGCGTGGCGCACGAGCGCGGGCACGGCCGCGAAGCTGCCGATCGCGGTGGCGACGAACCTGACGCGTCAGCTCAAGGCGTGGGCGAACGACGGCCTGATGCTGGTCGGCCTGGACGCCGACGGTTCGGTGGACATCGACGAGCTCGAGCTGGCGGCCGACCCGCTGGTCATCGTGCTGGGCTCGGAGGGCCGCGGCCTGTCCCGCCTGGTGCGCGAAACGTGTGACGCCACGGTGTCCATCCCGATGGCGGCGGGCGTCGAGTCGTTGAACGCCTCGGTGGCGGCGGGGGTGCTGCTCGCGGAGGTGGCGCGGCGCCGCCGTGCCGCCGGGCGGGTCTGACACCGCCACCCATTCGGGTTAGAGTCGCCGCGGATAAACCGAGGGGACCCGATGTCGTTCGTTTCGCCGCTCTTCCTGTGGTACTTCATGCCGGCGGTGCTCGTCGCCGTGCTGGTGTGCCCGCGGAGCTGGCGAAACGGCATCATCGCGGTGGCGAGCCTGCTGTTCTACACGATCGGCGCCGGCGCGTTCGTGTTCCTGCTGCTCGGCTGCATGGTCGTCAACTTCCTGGCCGGCCCGCTGCTGGCCCCGAGCCCCTGGGACGTCCACGGCCTCCGCCGGCGCAGGATCCTCATCGCGGTGGTGTCGCTCGACGTCGCGGTGCTGCTGATCTGGAAGTACGCGGGTTTCGCGACGCAGCAGATCGCGGCGGTGGCGCACTGGTTCGGCGGCAGCGTGCCGGTGGCGAGCCTGGTGGTGCCGATCGGCATCTCGTTCTACACCTTCCACCACATCTCGTACGTGGTGGACATCTACCGCGGAGAGCGCCAGGCCCTGCGCAACCCGGTGTCGTTCGCGGCGTACATCGCGATGTTCCCGCAGCTGGTGGCGGGCCCGATCGTGCGGTACCGCGAGATCGCCGACCAGCTCCCCCAGCTCCGGTCCCACCGCCTGGACGACATCGCGGCGGGCTTTCCCCGGTTCGCGCTCGGCCTGTGCAAGAAGACGATCATCGCGGATTCGCTGGGCCCCCTGGTCGACGCGTGTTTCAAGGTCCCGCCGGACCAGATGACGTTCTCGACGGCCTGGCTGGGCGCGATTGGCTACACCCTCCAGCTGTTCTTCGACTTCTCGGGTTATTCCGACATGGCCATCGGCCTGGGCCGCATGCTGGGCTTCCGGCTGCCGGAGAACTTCGCCAGACCGTATTCCTCGGTGACGATCACGGAGTTCTGGCGCCGCTGGCACATGAGCTTGAGCCGCTGGTTCCGCGACTACGTCTACATCCCCCTCGGCGGCAACCGCCAAGGCGCGGCCAAGACGTACCGCAACTTGTGCATCGTGTTCGTGTTGACCGGCTTCTGGCACGGAGCCCAGTGGACGTTCCTGGTGTGGGGCTGCTACCACGGGGCGCTCCTGGTGATCGAGCGCCGCTTCGGCCTGGACCTGGACCCGTCGACCCCGTGGAAGCGGTACCTGCGCAGGGCGCTGACCATGCTCCTGGTGGTGATCGGCTGGGTGTTCTTCAGGTCGTCGGACCTGGGCCACGCGCTCTCGATGATCGGCCACATGCTGCTCCCCGACTTCGACGGCTTGGGAGCGGGCGTGGAGCAGGCGTTCACGAACCAGCGCCTGGTTCTGCTGCTGGCGGCCCTGGCGGTGTTCGCGTTGCCGGCCCACCCGGTGACGGGCCCGCTGGTGGAGTCGTCCAGGAGCCGTCCGGCGACGGCCTTGCGCATCGGAGTGATGACGGTGGGCCTGCTGTACGCGGCCATCCTGATCGCCACGGGAACATTCAGCCCATTCCTGTACTACCAGTTCTGAGACGCAAGCCGCCCGACGCTCGGAGGACGTTGTGCCATGGCATCCGCCGCCGGGAGACGCGGACCCGGACCACCGTTTCGACCCCTACCGCGAACGGGCGGGCCGCCTCTTCACCGACGGCGGCGAAGCCGGTTTCGTGTTCGTACGCCTGACCTCAGCGGCCGCCCAGCTCGGCGGTGCCCTGTGGTGGCGCCGGTGGTCGGTCCCGTTCGAGATGGTCCAGGAGTACTACTCACTGACCGACGGCCGGTTCACGGACACGGTGACCAACGCCGACGACCTCGCGGACGAACTGCTCGACTGGAGCGCAGGCCGGCTGGGCGTCGGCGACGAGGAATACCGGGTCGAATGGCTCGGCGACGAGGAGTCGAAGCTCGTCCGCGACGAGGTCTTCGGCCTCGAACCATGACCAGCACAACGAGGAGCGCCCGATGACCGACCTCTCCACCGCCCCGGGCGTGATCCCGTACGTGGACCACCACGAAGGCCCCCGCCGTCTCCTGACCATCGAAATCCCCCACCTCGGCCACACCGTCCGCGCCTACGCCCCGATCGCCGGCATCGATGGCCGCCGGTACGTCGTCTCGTGGGGGGCCGTCTCCTTCGAAATCCCCGCCGACCGGAACGTGCACGTCAGCGTCCACCTGCACACCAACAGCGGGCACGACCACACGATCACGCCGTTCGCCTCGGCCGTACTGTCGCCGCATCCCGCGCCGTTGCGGCTGGTCGCCCAGTTCGTGCCGAGCCACGGCCCCCAAGGGGCGCTCATCCCCGTCGGCTGACGTCAGTGTGCCCAACCAGCTCACCCGAACGGCCCAACCATGACACCCTGACCCGGTGCTGACCACGCGGTACCTCTTCCTCACCCGCCACGCGGAGGCGGACCGGAGCGGAAGACTCACCGAAGCCGGCCGGCGCCAAGCCGTTCTCCTCGGAAGACGCCTCCGGGACGTCCCCGTGACGGTCATCCACCACGGTCCCCTTCCCCGGGCCACCCAGACCGCGCACCTCATCGCCGACCAGCTCCCGGGCGTCCCCGTCCACGTCGACGAAGCGGCCGGCGACTTCGTCCCCTACACACCGAAGCGCGAAGAACTCCCGGAAACCTCCGGCGACCTCCTCCTGGCCTTCGCCCGCCAGTTCCCACCCGCCGACGAAGAACTCGCCGCCGAAGCCGAACGGCGGTTCAGCGGGCCGGTTCCGGGTCACGAGCCGCGGTACGAAGTCCTCGTCACGCACAACTTCCTCGTTGGCTGGCTCGTCCGCGCCTCCCAGGACGCCCCGCCGTGGCGGTGGCTCACCTTCACCCACGCCAACGCCGGCCTGACGGTGATCCAGTACTCCCCGGGCCGCCCCGCGGCTCTCCTGACCTACAACGACCTCAGTCACCTCCCCGCCGAACTGCGCTGGACCGGCTTCCCACCCGATTTCTACGTTCCGTAATCGCCCAACACAAGAAGTGACCGCCCCGGAAACCGCCCTCGCCCGAATGGCCGCACCTGTCAGGATGCGTGGATGAATCCCGCGCCGACGCCCACGTCCGATCGGCTGAGCGACTACCTCGCCGCCGACGCCGTCATCGATCACGGGCACCGGTCGATCCGCGCGCTGGCCGACGCGCTGCGCCCCGTCGGCGACGATCCCGTCGAAGCCGCGAAAACCGCCTTCCTGTTCGTGCGGGACGAGGTCGAACACGTCATCGACGCCGCCGACCCGCGCGTCACCTGGCGGGCGTCGGACGTGCTGCGCGAACGCGTCGGGATCTGCCACGCCAAAGCCCACCTGCTCGCTGCTTTGCTGCGGGCACAAGGGATTCCGGCCGGGTTCTGCTACCAGGAACTCTCCGCGCTGCACGGGCTGAATGCCGTGTACCTGCACGGCCGGTGGTCGAGACTCGACGCCCGCGGCAACCGCACGGGTGCCGGCGGCGAGTTTTCGCTCGACGTGGAAAAACTGGCCTGGCCGGTCGAGCCCGAGCGCGGCGAGCGCGACCACCCGGAGATCCACCCGGCGCCCGCGCCGGTCGTGGTGGATTTCCTGATGACGGCCGAACCGGGCCCCGGCTGGTACGAAAAGGGCCTGCCGCGCACGCTTTGATCATGGTTTTCCGGCATTTTCGGAAAACCGGCCGACCTGGTAAATTATTGCCGAGAGTGACGTCTGTCCGTCAGCCCTGTCCCCCGAACTTCTTATTTCGCACACCCTCCGAGGCGCGTAAAGTGACTCCCCGCGCTCGAACAGACACTTTACGCATACGTCCGTTCGGGTGGCTCGAGGGAGGTGAAGCACGTGGCCGCGGCTGGCGGACGCCTCCGCCGTACCCCACTGCAAGAGATCTTCTGGACCAGGACGAGCCTGCTCCTCACGGTGCTCGTCGTGGTCGCCGGCCTGAGCCTGTGGATCGCCGGCCTGATGGACCCCGGCACCGGGAAGAACCTGGTGACGTCGCTGGGCACCGGCACCCTGATCTCCGCGATCGTCGGGTTCGGCCAGACCCTGATCACCGCCAGCGCCTCGCAGAAGGCGCTCGTGACGCCGGTGATCGAGGAAAGCCGGCGCGCGCTGGAGGACCTGAGCGCCGAATACCGCGCGCTGAACAAGGAGTTCTTCCCCACCGACGTGTTCGAGGCGACGACCGATCCCGACCCCGCGTTCAACCGCGCGCTGATGGCCGACCTCGACGCGACCCGGCAGTACTTCTTCCGCGGGTTCTCCGGTCGGCACGCGGCCGCGCGCCTGCTGCTTTCCCGCACCGAACGGGAACTGCGGGCCGTCATCGCCGATCCGCGCGACGCGAACTCGATCAGCGGGCGCGCCCGGTACCTGCTGCGCCGTGAGGCGGCCGACGTCGACTACGAACGGATCCAGACCCGGCTCGACGAAGAAATCAAGATAGGGCTCGTCGGCCTCTTCCTGGCGCGCAGCCGGTGCGCGTCGGTCGACATCACCGTGGTCGCCGACCCGCCGCTGGACCGGCTGGAAATGTTCGACGACAGCGTGTGGGTGTCGCTCTACAGCGACGTCCGCGGCGCCACGAAGCTGTACCCGCGGTCCCTGCGATTCACCGAAGGTTCCTTCCTCTACAACATGGAACGCGCCGAATTCGTGCGCGTCTCGCAGTCCCGGACCGGCCGCCACTTCCGCATCACGTCCGCGACGACGCGGACGGATTTCCTGGCGCTGTTCGAGAAGATCACCGGATCCCCGTTGTCCGAGGAGCAGTTCCGCGAGCTGGAGGGCAAGTTCCACGCCTTCCGCGCGGAGTTCTCCGCAGTCGCCGAGCTAGGGAGCTGACCTTGCTCACCCGCCTGTCCCCCCTTTCCGAACTGGCCACCCGCCTGCGCACGGCCAGGTTCCCGCTCGCCTCGGAGTGGCGCGTGGTCGACGGCTGGTTCCGGCCGTGGGCCGCCCAGCCCGGGCTGCGGGACGAGCTGCGCACGCAGCTGCGCGCGCTGTCCGCCCCGCAGGCCACGAAGATCCTGCGCTCGTCGCGGGAAACGACCACCCACTTCGCCTGGTGCCTGCTCGATTCGCCGTCCGACCCGTTTTCCTTCTGGCTGCACGAATACAAGGCGCAGGAGGACTGGCGGGAGGGGTACGCGGATTCCGTGCACAACCACCGGTACCACTTCTGCACCACGCTCCTCCGTGGTGACTACCTGCACGAAAGGTACGAGACGACGATCGACGCCGGCACCGGGCTGATCGCGTCCGCGCGGTTGCGCCGCCGGACGCGGTGCGCGGCCGGCGCGTGCGCCACCATGCTGGCCGACGAATTCCACCGGATCCCCGAAGCGGCTGCCGGAACGATGACTTTCCTCGTGAAATCACGGCCGGTGAGCAGTTTCAGCTTGTCTTTCGACCCGAGCAGCGGAATCGGTCATCGTCACGTTCCGGTAGAGGTCCGATTGGGGGAATTGGCCGACCGCATCTAGCTACACACCGGCGTCAGCGGCGCTTACCATTACTCCACCCGTCTGAACACCACGGCCGGGATGGGAGAGGTGTATGCGCACGCAGGAAAGCACGATCGACCACATGATCGTCGGTGCCGTCGAAAAACGGGTTCACCGGCTCTGCCGCCAGTACGCGGACCGCCTGCCGTTCCACGGCTGGCACCACGTGAACTTCGTCCGCGCGAAGGCGGCCGGGTTCGCCCGGCACAACGGCGCCGACGTCGCGGTGGTGGAAGTGGCCGCGCTGGTGCACGACGTCAACTACCTGGTGCTCCGGAACTCGCCGGCCGCGGCGGGCCGGAGCCTGCGGCGGGAAATCCTCGCCGAATGCGGCGTCCCCGCGCGGATCGCGGGGTGGATCGACGAGATCGTCGACGAAGCGGAAATGGCCACCCGCGGCCGCGACATTTCCCTGGAAGCGCAGGCGCTGAGCGACGCGGACACGTTGTTCAAGGCGCTGCCGGTGACGCCGGTGGTGCTGGCGCACCGGTACCTGCGCGAGAACGGGCTGAGCCTGCGCGAGCTGGCGCACAAGATCGTCGGCGAGCAGTGCGACGTCCACGACGAGGGGTACTACTTCTACAACCCGGAGGCGGCGGCCACATATTCGCGCTGGGCGACGGCGAACCTGCAGCTGTGGCAGTGCATCAAGGAGGCGGTCGACGACCCGACGGTGGCCGAGCTGCTGGACGCGGTGCACGCGGTCGACGCGCTGGCGTCCTAACCCTGCCCGTAGCCCCGCAGCCGCTCGACGACGTTGGCGACTTCGGGCGGCGGCAGCAGGCTGGGCCGGCCGGCGCTCTGGGCGAGCAGCCACACGCGGCAGGCCCATTCCAGTTGCTGGGCGCGGTGGTAGGCGGCCTCGAGGCCGTCTCCGTAGGTGAGCGTGCCGTGGTTGGCCATCAGGCAGCCACGGCGGCCTTCGAGCGCCTCCAGCACGGCGGCAGCGAGCTCGGGCGTGCCATAGGTGGCGTAGCGGGCGACGCGCACCGAGGGACCGACGGTGGCGATGATGTAGTGGATGGGAGGAACTTCGCGAACGAGCGTGGAGACGGCGGTGGCGTGCGGCGAGTGCGTGTGCACGACGGCGGTCACGGGCTCCCCGTCCGGGTCACGAACGTCCCAGTACACGGACAGGTGCATCGGAAGTTCACTCGTCGGCTTGAGCGAACCATCGACAACCTGCCCACCGAGATCGACGACGGCGATGTCACCGGGGGTGAGGCTCGAGTAGGCCACCCCGGTGGGCGTGACGGCGACGAGGTCCGCGGCCCGCAGCGAGACGTTCCCGGAGGTGCCGACGACCAGGCCGTCACCGACCATCCGGCGCGCATAGGCGCACACGGCGGCCCGCTCGGTCTCGAGGATCATGCGCAGGCCCGTCCTGTCTCGTGGCTGATCGGCAACTGCAGATTGCCAGTCGGCGCCGAGTGTCGGCCACCTCCCCGGACGGGGGATTTATGCGCTTTGGAGCAGGAGCCCGGGGCGCTGTGAACCGGGCTGCCGGTGTCTGGGGGTGCGGCAGCGGGTTGGAACGTCGTGAATGACTCATTCCTGACATCAGACGCAATGAATGAGTCATTCACGACATTACCGGCACCCTGCCGACCGGACCTGCACCCCACCCAGACCTCCCCACCGCCCCGATCCGAAGCCACAACACGGCCGGCAGTGCCGGGTCAAGGCACGCTTTCCCGCCTTGACGCGGTACTGCCGGCCGTAGTCACAATTCCGGCTTCGGGGTGGTGGGCACGCGATCTGCCAGTCAGCCAGAGCGCCCCGGCTTTGCCGGGCCCCGGCCCTAACCAGACGGCCCCCACCCTCCCCGGGGGGCGTCCCAAGTCCAGTCTACCGCCCCTGGCCTGCAGAAACGGGTCCCCAGCAAATCTGTGGACAACCCAACCCGATGTGGATAACTAAGCCTTCGCCGAAGCAGCGGACGGAGCCGAGGCCTTCGCCGCAGGAGCAGAAGCCGGAGCCGGAGTCGGCTTCCGATCCCCCTTCGCCGGGGCACCCCCACCAGGCGCGTCCTCCGAAGGCGCCAGCAACCTCATGGCTTCCTTCACCGCCACATCCGTCGCCGCGATCCGCTCCGCGATCTTCGCGCGCAGGTCCAGTGCCAGCTTCCGGTTCTCGTCCGCCGCGGCCTGCGACTTCTGCGCCGAAGCCAGCGCCGCCTCCGTCTCCTGCTTCTTCCGCGCGAACTCCTCCTCGAAGGCCTTCTTCCGCGCCGCCAGCTCCTCCGCCGCGACGCGGTCCGCCTCCTCGCGCAGCGAAGCCGCCGCCGCCTCGGCGGCCGCGTCCGCTTCCTTGCGGGCTCGCTCGGCCGCCGCGGCCTGCTCGACCCTCTTCGCCCCGGCCGCCGCGTTCAGCTTCTCGATCTCGGCTTTCGCCTCCGACAGCAGGCGGGCGCGCTCCTCCTCCGCGTCCTTCGCCAGCTTGTCGGCCGTGCGGCGGGTCTCGTGCGCGTACTTGTCCGCCTGGTCGCGGGTGGAGGCCGCATCCGCCTCGGCCGCCGCGCGGAGGTCCGCGATCTCCTCTTCGGCGAGCTGCATCATCATCCGGACGCGCTCGGCCATCGCGCCCGCGCCGGACGGGCTCGAACTCATCCTGGCCAGGGCGGCCTTCGTCTCGGCCAGCTCCTTCTGCGCGTAGGCGAGCGCCTTCGTCAGATCAGCGGACGTCGCGACGGCGTCGTCGCGGTTGCGGGACGTCTCGCGAAGCTCCTTGGTCAGCTCGGCGAGACGCTCGTCGACCTGGCGCTGGTTGTAGCCGCGGACACCCACGGCGAACTGGGCGGTCTTCGGGGCGGACTGGGGCTTCTCAGGCGCGACCATCGGGCCACCTTAATGAGCAAGGGTCCTTCGATGCGTACCGCCAAACGGATGCATCACGGATATGGGAACCCCCGGTGACGCATGGCGTTCCGGGGCCCGACCGCGGAGGCCATTGTGGACATACTCGCCGACCTCGGCGCGCGCTGGCACGTCGGATCCCGGTCTTCGGTTTCGTCACGGGCTTCGTCACGGACTGGCTCGCCCTCGAGATGATCTTCTACCCGCGCATCGGTGGGCTGGTGGGTGAACTGCAGGTGCTCGCCCTGCTCGGGTAGCCGGTACGGTTTCGCTCTCGGGACCGGGAGGGAGGCCGGAATGGACGCTGTCCTGCACGACCTCGCCCTGCACTGGCCGCTGTACGCGGCGATGCCGTTCGTCGCCGCGCTGATCGGGTACGTCACCAAGCGCGTCGCCATCGAGATGATGTTCCGGCCGCTCGAGTTCGTCGGGATCCCGCCGCTGCTCGGCTGGCAGGGCGTCGTCCCGAAGCACGGCGGCCGGATGGCCGCGGTCGCCACCGAACTGCTCACGGCGAACCTGCTCGACCTGCGCGAAGTCCTCGAGCGGATCGACCCGGTGATCATCACCAGCGAGCTGGAACAGCCGCTGCTGCGCGCGGTCGGCCACATCGCGCGCGAGGTGCTGGCCGAGCACCACCCGCGGCTGTGGGAGGTCATGCCGACGCTGGCCCAGGAAATGCTGGTCAAGCAGGTCCAGGCGTCGGCGCCGCGGCTGGTGCGGGACTTCCTCGACGACGTCCGCGAGCACCTCGACGAAGTGCTCGACGTCCAGCACATGACGGTCCAGCAGCTGACCCGCGACAAGAAGCTGCTGGTCCGGCTGATCCGCGAAACGTCCCGCCCGGAGATGGCGTTCATCGCGCGGATGGGCGTCTACTTCGGGTTCGGGCTGGGGCTCGTGCAGACGATCGTGTGGGCGCTCACGCGCGAACCGTGGGTGCTGCCGATCTTCGGCGGGGTCATCGGGCTGTGCACGGACTGGCTGGCCATCAAGCTGATCTTCGTCCCGCGCGAGCCGGTGCGCATGGGCCGGGTGATCTTCCAGGGCAAGTTCCAGCGCCGCCGGGCCGAGGTGGCGCGGCAGTACGGCGAGCTGATCGCGACCGAGGTCCTGACCGTCCGGAACCTGCTGGACGCGATCCTGCGCGGCCCCCGCGCCGACCGGCTGGCGGCGCGGGTGGAGCACCTGGTGTCGGAAACGGTCGACGCGCAGATGCCCCTGGCCTGGACGGTGGGCGGCACGCGCCTGCGCGAGATGAAGCACGCGGCCGCCCGGAAGGCGCTGGAGCAGCTGCCGGACACGGCCCGGTACGCCGAGGGGTACCTCACCGAGGCGATGGACGTGGCGAAGGTGATCGAGCAGCGGATGCTGGCGCTGACCCCGCTGGAGTTCGAGGGCCTGCTGCGGCCGGCGTTCCGGCAGGACGAGTGGAAGCTGATCGCCGTCGGCGGGGTGATCGGGTTCGTGGTGGGCGAGCTGCAGGTCCTGCTGATGCTCGGCTAAAGGGGCACTTTCACGTGAAAGTGCCGCCTCAGGCCGCGGCGACCAGGTCCGGGGCGGGGTCCACCGAGCGGACCCGGGTCCGGCGGTCGCGCTGCCAGGCGAGCACCCGGCAGGCCACGTAGATCAGGAACGAAATCGCGGTCACGAACGCGCTCACCGGCAACCCCGGCGCCAGGGACAGGACGATCCCGCCGATCGCCGACACCTCGGCGAAGACCACCGACAGCACCGTCGCCTTCCAGGGTGACGCCGTCACGCGAGCCGCCGCCGCGGCGGGCGTCACCATCAGCGCCACCACCAGGAGCGACCCGACCACCTTCACGCTCAGCGCCGTCGAGACGCCCACCAGCAGCGCGAACACCACCGTCAGCGTCTTCACCGGGACGCCGCGGGCCACGGCCACGTTCCGGTCCACCGAAGCGAACAGCAGCGGCCGGTAGACCAGCGCCAGCACCGCCAGCACCACCACCGACGACACCACGAACAACGTCAGGTTCGTCGAGTCGATCGTGATGATCTGGCCGGTCAGGATGCCGAACTTGTTCCCGGACCGTCCTTTGTAGAACGACAGGAACAGCACGCCCATGCCGAGCCCGAACGACAGGATCACGCCGATCACCGAGTCGCGGTCGGCGTCGCGCGCGCCGAGGATGCCCAGCAGCAGCGCCGCCACCACCGCGCCGATCAGGGCGCCGTACTCGACGCCGATGCCGAGGAGCAGGGCCGCCGCGCCGCCGGTGAAGGCCAGCTCGGACGTGCCGTGCACCGCGAACGACATCCGCCGCATCACGATCAGGGGGCCCAGCACCCCCGCCACCAGGCCGAGGATCGCCGCCGCCAGCAGTGCCGTCCGCACGCCGTCGAGCTCGGTGATCAGTTCCCAGGTCTTGCCGAAGTCGAACAGATCCAAGACTCAGCCCACTTGCTCTTCGACGTCGTGTTCGTGGTGGTGCGGCTCGGCCTCGCACAACGCGCTCTGCGCGCCCGCGATGTGGATCTGGCCGCCGACCTTGAGCACCTCGACGCGGGTGCCGTACAGCTCCGACAGCGTGGCCGTGGTCATGACCTCGTCCGGCTTGCCGATCCGGAACTGGCCGTTGACCAGGTAGAGCACGCGGTCGACGAACGGCAGCACCGGGTTGATCTCGTGGGTCACGAACAGCACCGCCGTGCCCGCCGCGCGCCGCCGGAAGTCGATCAGCTCGCTGATCGCGCGCTGGTGCGCGAGGTCGAGCGAGAGCAGCGGCTCGTCGCAGAGCAGCACCTCGGGGTCGCCGACCAGGGCCTGCGCCACCCGCAGCCGCTGCTGCTCGCCGCCGGACAGCCGGCCGACCGGCTGTTTCGCGTACCGCGTCGCTCCCACGTGGGCAATCGCCGACGCGACGAGACGACGTCGTGCCGCGATGCCCGGGAACCCGAAACCCCAGCGGTGCCCGTCGAGGCCCAGCCCGACCAGGTCGACGCCGCGCAGCGTCAGCGACTCGTCGATCGCGCGCTGCTGCGGGATGTACCCGATCTTGCGGTTCGCGCCGCCCGGGCGGCCACCCGCGATCTCGACCGTGCCCGCCGAGAGGTCCTGCATGCCCAGCAGCGCCTTGAGGAAGCTGCTCTTGCCGGAACCGTTCGGGCCGAGCACGGCGACGAACTCGCCCGGCTCGACGACGAGGTCCAGCCCGGACCAGAGGGTGCGCGGGCCGAACGCGAGGCCCGCCCCACGGACCCGGACCGCGGGGCGCACGTCGTCGGAGATGGGTGGCATGGCTACTTCAACGCCCCAGCCAGCTCGTCGACTTCCCCGGTCATCCAGCCAATGTAGTCCGTCACACCCGCGGGGAGCGTTTCGGTCACGCCGACCACGCCGATCCCGGCGTCCTTCGCCTGCTTGACGACGTCCTGGGTCAGCGGCGTCACCGTCTGCTCGTTGTTCACCAGCGCCTTGACCTGCTTGGTGGCGATGAGCTGCTTGTAGGCGCTGACGGCGTCGGCCGGGACGTCGGTGTCGTTCTCCACCGCGTCCGAGAACGCCTTGGGCGTCGCGTCGGCGATCTTCGCGCTCGCGAGCAGGTAGTGCGCGACCGGCTCGGTGACGACGACCTTCGTGCCCGGGTGGGTGGTCCCCAGCTCTTCGAGCCGCTTCTCGAGCGCGTCGACCTTCGCCTTGAACGCGGTCGCGTTGTCGGCGAACTGCTGCTTGGCCGCCGGCTTGAGCTCGCCCAGCTGCGCGGCGAGCTGGTCGGCGACCTTGTCGACGCCCGGCAGGTCGTACCAGACGTGCTCGTTCTCGTCGCCGGTCGCGGCGATGTCGTAGGCGACCAGCTTCTTCGCGTTCCCCGCCTGCTCGGTGAGCTTGCCGAAGAACTCGTCGTACCCGCCGCCGTTGGAGAGCAGCAGCTGCGCGCCCTTCGCCGCGAGGGCGTCGTCCGCCGTCGTCTCGTACGAGTGCGGGTCGGCCGACGGGTCGTGGATGATGGCCTTGACCTCGACGTTCTCGCCGCCGACGGCACTGGCGACGCTGCCCCAGACGTCGGTCGAGGCGACGACCTTCACCTTGCCGTCACTGCCCGCCTGCGCGCCGCCGCCGTCGGAGGACGTCCCACCGGAGCACGCGGCCAAGGCGAACACGGACAGGGCCGAAGCGGCCGCGAGGACGCTCCTGGTGCGGGAACTCATCGGAAGACTCCTGACACAGACGCTAATGGAAACCGTTGTCAGATTCACCTTACCCCATCCGGATGACTTCCTGGCCATCCGCTCTCGGTTTGGTGTATGCGTCTTCGTGCATGCGGATCGAGACATCGACCACGCGGGGTGTCTCTTCATGAATTCGATCTGAACCGTTACGGTTTGCTGATGGGACGTCCTATTCGCACCCGGAGGCAGGCGACGCTGGCGTCGCTCGCGGCGGAGCTCGGTGTGTCCAGGACCACGGTGTCCAACGCCTACAACCGGCCGGACCAGCTGTCCCCGGAACTGCGCCGCCGCGTCCTCGAGACCGCGCGACGCCTCGGCTACCCCGGCCCCGACCCGGTCGCCCGCTCCCTGCGCACGCGCAAGGCGGGCGCGGTCGGGCTGCTGCTCACCGAGAACCTCTCCTACGCCTTCCGCGACCCCGCCGCCGTCGGCGTGCTCGAAGGACTGGCGCTGGCCTGCGAAGACGCCGGCGTCGGCCTGCACCTGGTGCCCGCCAGCCCCGGCCGCGAGGACGTCGCCGCGGTGCACCGCGCGGGCGTAGACGGGTTCGTCGTCTACTCCGTCCCGGACGACGACCCGCACCTGGCCGCCGTGCTGGAACGCCCGGTGCCGACGGTGATCATCGACCAGCCGAGCCTCGAAGGCATCGACCGCGTCGGCCCGGACGACGCCGCCGCCGTCGGCAAGATCGCCGAGCACCTGGTGACGCTGGGACACCGGCAGGTCGGCGTGATCTGCATGCGCCTGGCCCGCGAGCGCAACGACGACTTCGTCTCCGCGACGCGGCAGAGCGGTGCGCACTTCCACGTCCAGCGCACCCGGCTGGAGGCGCTGGCCGTCGCGTTCTCGGCGGCGGGCGTCGACTGGGCGGGCGTCCCGGTGGTCGAGCGCTTCGACCACACGGTGGACGACGGCGCGTCCGCGGCCCGCCAGCTGCTGGACGCGTACCCGCAGATCACGGCGGTCATCTGCACCTCGGACATCCTCGCGCTCGGCGCCATGGCCGAGGCCGAGCGCCGCGGGCTGCGGGTGCCGCAGGACCTGACCGTGACCGGCTTCGACGGCATCGCCGAAGCCGAGCGGATCGGGCTCACCACGGTCCACCAGCCGGTCCTGGAGAAGGGCAAGACGGCCGGACGGCTGCTGCTCAGTTCGGGCGAGCGGAGCGCGCCCAAGACGATCACCCTGCCGACCGAGCTGCGGGTCGGGCGGACGTCGGGCCCGCCGAGGACCGTCGACGAGCCGTGGTTCGGCGGCTGAGCTGGTGACATTGCTCTTAACGCATTGCTCAGCTGGGTAGTCACCCGGTCAAATGGAGTGGTACGCCCGCGCCGCGGGGCCACTGGCCGGAAGGTGACCGATGACCTCGATCGACGTATTGCTCAAGCGCAACCAGGAACTCGGCGAGGTGACGCCGGGTGACCGGTCGTCCCCGAAGCCCTCGCTGCAGGTAGCCGTCCTGACCTGCATGGACGCCCGGATCCGCGTGTTCGAGCTGTTCGGTCTGCTGCAAGGCGAGTCGCACGTCCTCCGCAACGCGGGCGGCGTGGTGACCGACGACATGATCCGCTCGCTGGCCCTTTCGCAGCGCAAGCTCGGCACCCGCGAGGTGCTGATCGTGCAGCACACCGAGTGCGGCCTTTCGATGGTCACCGAAGACGACTTCAAGGACGAGCTCGAGGAAGCCACCGGCCTGCGTCCCACCTGGGCGGTCGAAGCGTTCCGCAACGTCGAAAACAGCGTCCGGACGTCGGTGGAGCGCGTCCGGCGGAGCGCATACCTGCCGCACACGGACAACGTCCGCGGGTTCGTCTACGACGTGAAGACCGGGAAGCTCACCGAGGTCGAGTAGCGGCCGCTAGCATTCGGATGTTGCAATCATCCGGATGGGGGCGGCATGCGCATTCTCTTCGCCGGGCTGGCGTCGGCCGGCCACACGTTCCCGATGGTCCCGCTCGCGGCCGCGGCGCGGGACATCGGGCACGAGGTGCACTTCGCCGCCGGTGAGCACGTCCACGAGGCGCTGCGAGGGCTGAACCCGTTCCGGCCCGCGGATTCGTTCTACGAGATCTACGCCGAAGACCTCGAGCCGGACCTGAAGCGGCTGCGCCCGGACCTGGTCGTGCACGGGTGGGGCGTTCCCGAGGTGGCCGTGGCCGCCCGGCGCGCCGGGATCCCGGCGCTCTGGCACGGGTTCGGCCGGATGTTCCCGCGCGACATCGGGTTCGAGCGCCCCTCCGGCGGCGTGCACCTCGACATCTGCCCGCCGTCGCTGCAGGACGCGGACTTCCTCGCCGGCGAGCGCATCCCGGTGCGGCCCGTGCCGTTCGCCGAGCCGGGCGACTTCCGGGGCCCGCTGGTCTACCTGACCCTCGGCACGGCGTTCGGCACCCCGGAGGTGCTCGAGACGGCGATCGAAGGCCTGGCCACGCTCGGCACGCACGTCGTGGTGGCCACCGGCGGGGTGCCCCTCGGGCCGCAGCCGGCCCACGTGACGACCCGGGCCTGGGTACCGCAGGCCGCGGCGATCTCGCGGGCGGAGCTGGTCGTGCACCACGGCGGGAGCGGCACCACCCTCGGCGCGCTTGCCGCCGGCGTCCCGCAGCTCGTCCTGCCCCAGGGCGCCGACCAGTTCGCCAACGCCGACGCGCTCGTCGCCGCCGGCGCCGCCCGGCGCCTCCTGCCCGGTGAGCTGACCGCCGACGCCGTCGCCGAACAGGCGCGGAAGGCGTCCTCCTGCCGCGACGCGGCTCGCGCGATCGCCGCGGAGATCGCCGCCATGCCGTCGCCGGACGAGGTCGCCCGCGAGCTGCCGAAGTACGCGAAGTAGCCTCCCGGCGTGGCTGTGGACGCTGACGTACTGCTCGACTGGTTCTCCGCGCACGGCCGGGATCTCCCGTGGCGCGAGCCCACCTGCTCGGCCTGGGGTGTCCTGGTCAGCGAAATCATGCTCCAGCAGACCCCCGTGGTCCGGGTGCAGCCGATCTGGCACGAGTGGATGGCGCGCTGGCCGGTCCCTTCGGCGCTGGCCGCGTCTTCGCAGGGCGAGGTCGTGCGGGCCTGGGGCAAGCTCGGCTACCCGCGCCGGGCGCTGCGGCTCCACGACACAGCGGCCGTCATCGCCCGCGAGCACGGCGACGTCGTTCCGTCCGATGTGGACACTCTGCTCGCGCTGCCGGGGATCGGCGCCTACACCGCGCGGGCCGTCGCCGCGTTCGCCTACGGGCGGCGGGCGCCGGTCGTCGACACGAACGTGCGGCGGGTCGTCGCGCGGGCGGTGCACGGGGCCGGGGACGCCGGGCCCGCGTCCACCACCCGGGACATGGCCGACGTCGAGGCCCTGCTGCCGGCCGAAGACGCGCCCGCGGCGAAGTTTTCCGCGGCGATCATGGAGCTCGGCGCGCTGATCTGCACCGCGCGGGCCCCCAAGTGCGCGGACTGCCCGATCTACGACGCCTGCGCGTGGCAGCACGCCGGACGGCCGGAGTACACCGGGCCGGCCAAGCCGGTGCAGCGGTACGCGGGCACCGACCGGTACGTCCGCGGGCGGCTGCTCGACGTGCTGCGCGGCAGCGAAGGCCCGGTCGAGAAGGCGCGCCTGGACCTCGTGTGGCACGACGGCGGCCAGCGCGACCGCTGCCTGGACTCCCTGCTCGTCGACGGGCTGCTGGAGCAGACCCGCGACGGCCACTTCGCCCTGCCGGGTGAACACTGACGCGCTACAACCAAAGTTGGTCAATAGTTGTCAATGGCGCGCTGCGGAGTTACCGTTTTCCGCATGGTCACTGTTGACCGCCGGACCCTGCTGAAGGCGGGGGTGACCGCCACCGCGGCCGGCGCACTGGGGATGACGACCACGGGAACGGCCGGCGCGGCCGTTCCGGAACCGGCGATCCACCCGACGTCCGACTGGGGCGCCCGGCCCGCCACCGGCACCATCGTGGTGGAGAACCACAAGCCGACCTACATCGTCGTGCACCACGCGGTCGACCCGCCGATGAACGACGACTTCTCGCTGGCGCGCGCCTACTACGTCTCGCGGTTCATCCAGAACCTGCACATGGACAAGAACGGCTGGATCGACAGCGGCCAGCAGTTCACGAACAGCCGCGGCGGGTTCATCACCGAAGGACGGCACCGCAGCCTGGAAATCCTGCGCGGCGGCACGCGGCACGTGCAGGGCGCGAACGTCGGCAACCACAACAGCGAGGTCATCGGCATCGAGAACGAGGGCCTCTACAGCACGGTGGACGTGCCGCCGGCGCTGTGGAACTCGCTGGTCTCGCTGGTCGCCTACATCGCGAGCCAGTACGGCATCGCGCCGGAATTCATCAAGGGCCACCGCGACTTCAACTCGACCGAGTGCCCCGGCCAGGTGCTCTACAACCGGCTGCCGGAACTGCGGACGGCCGTCGGCCGCGTCCTCGGCGTCCCGGTGGCGCGGGCCGAGGCCGAGTGGCCGCTGCTCAAGCCGGGCGACACGGGCCGGACGGTGCAGCTTGCGCAGCAGTTCCTGCGCGCGTCCGGCTTCGGCGTCCCCACGGACGGCGTCTTCGGGCAGTCCACAAAGGACGCCGTGGCCGCTTTGTCCGATCAGGCCGGTTTGCCGCGCCACACGTGCACCGCCACCAAGGTGACCGACGAGACGGGCTTCCTCGGTGCGGACGTCTGGCCGCTGATCGTTCCCGCGGACCGCTCGGCGGCGGCCTGGCGAGCGGACCTCACCCGAACCTGAGCCGGGGCACTTTCCCGTGAAAGTGCCCCTTTCACGGGGAAGTGGCGGCGAGGTGGTCGGTGCGCCGAGCTCAACGGCGCGCGCGGTGCACCGTCCTTCTCGCCGTCACCGGTTCAGGACCTGGCTGAGGAAGGCCTCGACGGCACCCCGGTAGATCTCCGGGGCCTCGTCGTGGGGCAGGTGGGCCGAGCCCGGGACCACCAGGTGGCGGGCGCCGGGCACCCGCGAAGCGACTTCCGCCTGCTGGCCGGGTGGCATCGCGGTGTGCTCGCCCTCGACCAGCAGCAGCGGGCAGCGGATCGCCTCGACGACGTCCCAGTAGTCCCGGCGCCCCCACTCCGCGGCGATGACGTACAGGTCCTCCAGGTCGGCGACCAGGTGGAACCCGTCGGAACGCTCCTCGACGCAGTCCGCGAAGTAGCTGCCCGCGTCGCCGAAGAACTCGCGGACGTGGTCGAGCGAGGAGAACGGCACCGGCCAGCTCTCGAAGTACCCGCGCCAGGTCTCGACGGTCCGGCCGCGCTGGTCCGGCGCGAAGTCCTCCGACACGACCGCGCGCACCAGCTCCGGGTGCCGCGCGGCCGTCGCCCAGGCGTGCAGGCCACCCATCGAGTGCCCGATCAGCACCGCCGGACCCGCGTCGAGCGTCCGCAGCGCTTCGGCGATGTCGTCGGCGAAGCGCTCGGTCGTCCACGGGCCGACGCGCGGGGCATTGCCGTGGCCGCGCGCGTCGAAGCCGTACACCGCGCCGTAGGGCCGGAGCCACTCCGCGACCCGCCACCACGTCCGCGCCCGGCCCATCAGACCGTGGAGCAGAACGATCGGCACACCGCTGCCGCCGAAACAGAGCACGCGGCCACCTAACCACAAAACCCCTGGTGCAGAACGTGACCAACCGCTCGCAAAGCATCCCACCCCGCCCCACCACCACCTCAACCGAGAAGCTGCGCTTCGCTGTGTCTCCTATGGTGGTGGACATGCGCCGCCGACTCACCGCCCTGGCTGTCTGCGCCGCGGCGGTCCTCGCCGTGGCGTGCGGCGGCGACGCCGTCACGGCGGCACCTCCGCCGCCGCCCATGCACCCCGTACCGGGGGCGTCCGGCGCCGGCGATCCCTACTACCCCGACGACGGCAACGGCGGGTACGACACGCTCGGCTACCAGGTCGACGTCAAGTACGACCCGCCGAGCGGGCACCTCGACGGCGACACGACGGTGACCGCGAAGGCCACCCAAGACCTGAGCCGCTTCGACCTCGACCTGCGCGGGCTGGACGTGCACGGCGTCGAGGTCGACGGCAAGCCGGCGAAGTTCAGCCGTGAGAAGGCCTTCGAGCTGGTCATCACCCCGCCCGCGCCGATCCGGGCCGGGACGACGTTCCGCACGCGGGTCCGCTACGGCGGCGACCCGGCCAAGACCCCGCGCGACGGTGGCAGCGAGAACGGCTGGAAGCACTCGGCCGACGGCGGCGCGTACATGGTCGGCGAGCCGCACTCGGCGGCGTTCTGGTACCCGGCGAACGAGACCCCGCGCGACAAGGCGACCTTCACGCTCACCGCGCACGTCCCGGCCGGCTGGACGGTGCTCTCGAACGGCCGCGAGGGACCGCCGGGCACCTGGACCGAGCCCAACCCGGTGGCGACCTACCTGACGACGATCGCGATCGGCAAGTTCGATGTCGACAGGTCGACACTGAAGGACGGGACCCCGGTGGTCTCGGCGTACGCGCCGGGCGCCGAAGCCCGCCGGGCGATCGGCGACCGCCTGCCGGAGGTGCTCGGCTTCCTGAGCAGCAAGTTCGGCCCGTACCCGCAGTCGGCGGCGGGCGGGATCTTCCTGAACGAGGAAGTACCGTTCTCGCTCGAGACGCAGACCCGGCCGACGTACGCGAAGTGGGCCGACCTGCCGACGCTGGTGCACGAGAACGCCCACCAGTGGTTCGGCGACTCGGTCTCGGTCAAGAGCTGGTCCGACATCTGCCTGAACGAGTGCTTCGCGTCCTACTCGCAGTGGCTGTGGGCCGAGCGCGAGGGCCAGAACCTGGACGACCGCTACCGCGCGGCCATCGAGATCACCCGCGGCAGCACGGACTTCTGGGCGCAGAAGCTGGTCGGCATGGGCCAGGGCCACGAGTTCGAAGGTGTCTACAACAAGGGCATCCTGGCGCTGCACGCTCTCCGCCGCGAAATCGGCGACCCGGCGTTCGGCAAGCTGCTGCGCGAGTGGCCGTCCCGCTACCGCCACGGCAACGCGACCTGGCCGGACTTCGAGGCGATGGCGACGCGGATCAGCGGCAAGGACCTGCGGGCGTTCTTCGACACCTGGTTCCGCGGCACGAAGCTCCCCGCGGACGCCGACCTCTTCCCCGGCTCACTGCGCAGCTGAACTGCCCAGCAACGACCGCGTCAGCGCGTTGCGGGCGTCCTGCATGTCCCGCAGCGCCGTCGTCAACTCCTCGTCGCCGACGACGACGTCCTCGTCCGGGCGCGCGGCCAGCGCCAGCAGCGACGCTCGCCGCAGCAGCTCCTTCGCGAACGACGCCGTCATCCCCGCCGTCGCCTCGACCACCGGGCCGAGATCCGCCGTCAGCGTCAGGCCGCGCGCGTACAGCCGCAGCAGCGCTTCGCGGCCGGCCGCGTCCGGGAGCGGGATCTCGACGGCGAGGTCGACGCGGCCCGGCCGGTCGGCGAGGGCCTTCTCCAGCTCGCTCGCCCGATTGGTGGTGAGCAGGAACGTCACGTCGGCGTCGCCGCCCACGCCGTCCATCGCGTCGAGCAGGGTGAACAGCAGCGGCTGGACCATCGGCCCGTAACTGCGGTCCTGCGCGATCAGGTCGACGTCCTCGAGCACGACCACGCTCGGCTGCAGGCGCCGCGCCAGCTCGGCCGCCTTGCCCACGAACTTCATCGCCGCGCCGGTCAGGATGAGCACCGTGGTCCCCGGCAGGCGGCCCATCAGGTAGCGGACCGTGTGCGTCTTGCCGGTGCCGGGCGCGCCGTGCAGCAGCAGCCCGCGCTTGAGGTGCTGGCCCGCGGCCAGCAGCCGCTCGCCGTGTTCGGCGATGCCCACCGCGTGCCGCTCGATCGCCTCGAGCACGCCCTCCGGCAGCACCACCTCGTCGCCGGTCAGCGTGGGCCGCGGGAGGAACGTGAGCAGCTCGTTGCCGCGGTGCTCACTGGTGCCGAAGGCCAGCACCTGCCCCCGCAGGACGTCGTGCTCGGCCATCAGCCGCTCGACGCGGTTGCGCACTTCCGTGGCCGTCGCCCGCGAGGTCGCGAGGACCTCCAGCCGGCACTGCTCCATCCCCCACTGCGGGTTCGGCCCGCGGATGGCCAGCAGCACCGGTTCCCCGCGGGGGCCGTGCGTGCCCACCAGCCCCAGCTGGACGGCTTCGGTGGCGTCTTCCGGCCCGGTCGCCGTGGTCGTGTAGTCCACCGAACCGAGCTCGTACATGCCCTGCCTGCGCGCGACCGCGAGCATCCCGATCAGGTCTTCGTGCGTGCGCTGGCCGCCCGCGACGCCGAACCAGTCGACGGCCGTGCCGTGCTCGGCGAGGTAGGCGTCGACCCCGCGCTGGAGGTTGGCGTGCTCCCACATCGGCCAGTTGCGGGTCACCACCACCACTTCCGGCAGCGACGCCCCCAGGTGGCCGGTCACCCGCCCGATCAGTTCGCTGCCCTCGCCGCTCGCGACCTCGTCCGCGGTGGCGCGGATGATCCGGGCGAGGTCGGCGGCGAGAGCGCGCTCGGTACTCCCCATGCCCTCAACAGTGGCACGGGTCACACCCCGCCGACAACTAGGGTGGAAGCCATGAGTGTCGTGAAGATCAACGCGATCGAGGTCCCCGAGGGCGCCGGCCCCGAGCTGGAGAAGCGGTTCGCCGCGCGCATGCACTCGGTCGACGAGCAGCCCGGCTTCCTCGGCTTCGAGCTGCTGCGGCCGGTTTCCGGCGAGACGCGCTACTTCGTGTACACGAAGTGGGAGACCGAGGAGCACTACCAGGCGTGGGCGAAGGGCGGCCCCGCCGCGGCAGCGCACTCGGGCGAGCGGGCCAAGCCGGTGTCCACCGGCGCGAACCTGCTGGAGTTCGAGGTCGTCCTCGGTTCGCAGCCAGGTGCATGAAGCCGCGAAGCTCCTGGACGGCGCCGGCGCGCTGCTGATCTGCGCCGGCGCCGGCATGGGCGTCGACTCCGGGCTGCCGGACTTCCGCGGCGGCGAAGGGTTCTGGCGCGCGTACCCGCCGTACGCCCGGCTCGGGCTGCGGTTCGAGGAGCTCGCCGACCCGCGGCACTTCGCCGAAGACCCCGAGCTGGCCTGGGGCTTCTACGGGCACCGGCTTTCGCTGTACCGCCGGACCGTGCCACACGACGGCTTCCGGCTGCTGCTCTCGCTGGGCGCACGCCTGCCCGGCGGCGTGCGCGTGTTCACGTCCAATGTGGACGGCCAGTTCCAGAAGGCGGGCTTCGAGTTCGTGGCCGAGGCGCACGGCTCGATCCACCACCTGCAGTGCCTGGCCGGGTGCACGGCCGAGATCTGGCCCGCCGACATGGACGTCCTGGTCGACGAGGAGACCATGCGGGCGGTGCCCCCGCTGCCCTCGTGTCCCCGCTGCGGCGGGCTGGCCCGCCCCAACATCCTGATGTTCGGCGACCACTCCTGGGTTCCGGACCGCAGCCGGGCCCAGCTCGACGAGCTGACGGCGTGGCGCCGGACCGCCCGGGACCTGGTGGTGGTGGAACTGGGCGCGGGCCAAGCGGTCCCGACGGTCCGCCGCTACGCCGAACTGGCCAGCGCGGCGACCGGCGCGTTGATCCGCATCAACCCGCGGGAACCCGAGATCCGCCACGGCCGCGGGGTGTCGATCGCGGGCGGCGCGCTGGAGACGCTCACCGCGCTGGCCGCAGCCAGAGATCGCGGTTCCCGGCGATGAGCACCCGGCCGTCGGCCAGGGTCGTGGCCACCCGCACCGGGGACTCCCCGCAGCCCAGCTCGCCACGTTGCCAGCCCTGGCCCTCGCGCACCACCACGGCCGAACAGTAACGCCAGTTCCGCCCATCCTGCAGCGGCTCGGTGGTCTGCTCGGCCAGCACCGGGTCGCCCCGCGCGTCCAGCGTGGCCGCCACGACCGCGCCGGGGCCGGGAACGTCCACGGTGGACCATGCGCCCGGTTTGCCGGTGCGCACGAACGGCTTGCGCGAGTGGCCGTCCGAAACCTCCCCGTACAGCAGCCATCGCCCGCCGGCGGGCAGGATCCCGTACACCAGCGTCTGGTCCGACGGCGTCGCGAGCTGCGACACCGTCCAGCTGCCGCCGCCGTCGTGGGACGCCCACAGCTGCAGCTGCGGGTTCGAAAAGCCGGCCGCGAGCAGCTCCGGCCCGGCCGCCGCGACCGACCAGGGCGCGTCGGCCCCGTCGCCGCCCTCGACGACCGGCATGACCACCGTGCGTTCCGTCTTGCCGTCGTCGTCCGACACCCACGCCACCGGCCGGGTCGTCTGCCCGTCGAGGAATGCCGAGCCGACGGCGACGAGGGTGCCGCCCGACCGGGCCAGCGCCCGCGGGTCACGCTGCCCGCGCAGCTCGCCGAGCTCGGTGATCGTGCCGTCGGCGTCCCGGCGGGCGAACTTCGCGTGGGCGCCGATCACCGAGCCGTCCGGTCCGGGCACGGCGGCCACGGCCGGGAGCCCGCCGCCGCGCCAGCCGTTGCCCGCGGCTTCCGGACCGGGACCGCCGCTGCCCGGCGACGGGCTGAGCTTCAGCTCCGTGCAGCCCGCGTCGCCGGTCCAGTTCGCGTTGACATCGCGGTACCCGTTCGCGAAGTCGCCGAGGCCGAGCACGCAGCCGTTCACCGGGACCAGCGCCTTCAGCCCGACGTTCGACGGGACCCAGTCGCTGTCGGACGGGAACTGCACCGCACCCGCGTGCACCTCGAAGCCGAGGGCGCTCTTCGGACCGTCCGCCGCGGAGGCGGCGGGCTGCCCACAGGCAGCGACGAGCAGGACCAGGCTCAGCGGCACGAGTCTTCGCATGCGGTCAGCCTGCCAGCAATCCGGTCACGGCAGGCGGACTTCGGCGAACACCGCCCGGTGATCACTGCCCGGGACGTCGAACACGCGGTAGTCCAGCACCGCCGCGCGGTTGTCCACCGCCACGTGGTCGATCGTCACCACCGGCAGCGAAGACGGCCAAGTCGGGGCCAGGCCGTCGCCGCGTTCCTCCGCCGCGTCGCGGTAGCCCCGGGCCAGCACCGTGCGGTAGGCCGCGTGGTCGAGCGTCGCGTTGAAGTCGCCGGCCAGGATGCGCAGGCCGTGCTCGCCCGCCGGCTGGGAAAGGTCCTTGATCTCGCGTTCCCACTGCGGCGTGTCGACGTCCGGGGAGATCGGGTGGACGGCGACGATCTCGGCCACCACGCCGTCGCCGAGGTCGGCCTCCGCGCCCGGCTGCTTGGCCGCCGAGTCACCGGTCAGGTTGACCTCCTTCAGCGGGAAGCGCGACGCGATCCCCGAGCCGAACGCGCCGGGCGCCGGGTGCAGCACCCGGTGCGGCAGCGTCTCGAACAGCCCGGCCGCGGTCAGCCGGTCGACCGCGGACGGCGTCATCTCGACCAGGTTCAGCACGTCGATCCGCTGCTCGCGCACCAGGTCGACGACGGCCTGCGCGTCCGCCCGGCCGTAGAGCAGGTTCGAGGAGAGGACGCGCAGGGTCTTGCCGTGCACCTCGCGCTGATCGCTCGCCGACGTCCGCGGGAGGACGAGGACGGCCAGCGCGAGGGCCAGCACCAGCGCGACCCCGCCGGTCCACCACCGCCGCAACACCAGCGCGGCGACGCCCACGAGCACGCCGGCAGCCGCCGCGTACGGCGTCAAAGAGAGTGCCACCAGCGTGTACCAGCCGCCGTCGTAGCCGACCAGCCGCAGGGCCGCCAGCATCGCCAACGGCACCACCGGCCCCACCAGCAGGCCGGTGACCAGCCGGTTCTTCCGCCGCGACCGCGTCCGTTCCGCAACCACCATGCTGCCGAGTATGCCCAGGCCGGCACCGGACGGCCCGGGCTGCGACAACTCCTCCACAAGATCTCCACCAGCGGCTGCCAGCCGCTGACAGCGCGCTGTGCGCGGGTTACCAGCGCGACCGTCCACAGTCAGTACCAACGCGACAGCGAAGGAGGACGCCCATGTCGCACGCGATCCAGGCCGAGGGCCTGGTCAAACACTACGGGGACACGAAGGCGCTGGACGGGGTCGACCTCGAGGTCCCGTTCGGCCAGGTCGTCGGCGTGCTCGGCCCGAACGGGGCGGGCAAGACGACCGCCGTCCGGATCCTGGCGACGCTGATCAGACCGGACGCCGGCCGGGCCACGGTCGGCGGCTACGACGTGGTCGACGACCCGGTCCGGGTCCGCAGCCTGATCGGGCTGACCGGGCAGTACGCCTCGGTCGACGAGGACCTCAACGGCATCGAGAACCTCGTCCTGATCGGCCGGTTGTACGGCTACTCCCGGGCCCACGCCAAGACCCGCGCGGCCGAGCTGATCGAGCGGTTCGAGCTGACCAAGGCGGCCAAGCGGCCGATCCGGACCTACTCCGGCGGCATGCGGCGGCGGCTCGACCTGGCCGCCAGCCTGGTCGGCCGGCCCGAGGTGCTCTACCTCGACGAGCCGACCACCGGGCTCGACCCGCACGCCCGCAACGAGGTCTGGGACGTCGTCCGCGGCCTCGTCGCCGAGGGCGCGACGGTGCTGCTGACCACGCAGTACCTGGAGGAGGCCGACCAGCTGGCCGACAAGATCACCGTGTTCGACCACGGCCGGGTCGTCGCCGACGGCCGCGCCGACGAGCTGAAGCGCCGCGTCGGCGGGCAGACGCTGCAGGTCCGGCCCACGCAGCTCGCCGACATGGACGCCGTCAACCGGATCCTCGGCGACCTCACCGGCGCCCGGCCGACCCGCGACGACGCGAGCGGCCTGCTCACCGCGCCGGTCAACGACCCGGTGCTGCTGTCCACCCTGGTCCGCAAGCTGGACGAGGCCGGGATCACCGCCGACGAGCTGGCGCTGCGGCTGCCCAGCCTCGACGAGGTGTTCCTCGCCCTGACCGGGCACACCGCCGAACAGCCCGCCGACGACAAGACCCTCGAAGGGAGCCTGGCATGACGACGCTGGCCCTCGACCGCCCGGCCCCGCCGCGGCACATCAGCCCCGGCAAGGGTGTCCAGCACGCGCTTTCGCTGGCCTGGCGCGGCATCCTGAAGATCCGCAAGAACCCCGAGCAGCTCGCCGACGTCACCCTGATGCCGATCGTCTTCCTGGTGATCTTCGTCTACCTGTTCGGCGGCGCGCTGTCCGGCTCGACCGACGCCTACCTGCAGATGGTCGTGCCGGGCATCATCGTGATGAACATCCTGCAGGCGTGCCTGACGGTCGGCGTGCAGCTCAACACCGACGTCACCAAGGGCGTGTTCGACCGGTTCCGCAGCATGCCGATCGCCCGCTCGGCGCCGCTGATCGGCGCGGTGCTCGCCGACGTCGTGCGGTACGTCGTCTGCCTCACCGTGCTGATGGTCGTGGCGACGATCATGGGCTACCGGATCGCGACCAGCCCCGGCGAGTTCGCCGTGGCGATCCTGCTCGCGCTGGCGTTCGGGCTGAGCTTCTGCTGGGGTTCGGTGTTCGTCGGCATGCTGATGAAGACGCCGGGCTCGGCGCAGGCGCTGATGTTCGTCTTCATCATGCCGCTGACCTTCGGCAGCAACGTGTTCGTGCAGACGAACACCATGCCGGGCTGGCTGCGGGCGTGGGCGGACATCAGCCCGGTCAGCCTGATGGCGAACGCGTTGCGCGGCCTGATGAACGGCGGGCCGGTCGCCGGTCCGCTGGCCGGGGCGCTGGCCTGGATGGCCGGTGCCGTGGTCGTGTTCTTCCCGCTGGCCACCTGGGCCTACCGCCGGCGGGTCTGAAAGGCGCACACACGGGGGTGAGTCGCGCCAGGGTCGTGAGTGAGAAACAGTGTTCTGACACTGTTTCTCACTCACGACCGATTTCGTCGAGGAGCCAGGCGATGGCGTCCTTTTTGGACATCGTCCGGCCCTGCTCGTAGCGGGTGTCGTAGTCGGGGAGCGCCGCGCGGAGGTCGGCGATGAGCGCCCGGACCTCGGGGCTGCCGAGGTCCAGCCGCCCGCGGACGACGGCGGACGCGGCGAGCGCCCGAGCTGCGGTCTCGGGACGGCCCTGCCGCTCGCGGATCATCGCCAGCAGCTCCACCGCCCCGGCCATGTCCGGCATGTCGCCGCGCCGGCTCGTCGCCCGGATCGCGATCGCCGCGTGCGGCTCGGCCTCGTCCGCGCGGCCCTGCGCCAGCAGGATCCGCGCTTCGAACGCGTGGATGAACTCGTCGCCGATGCCGCCGGGGAACCAGTCGTCGCCGCCCATCGCGGCGACACGGTCGAGCAGCGCCCGCGCTTCGGCCAGCCGACCCGTGCGCAGCAGCAGTTCGAGCCTGCCGAACATCAGGATGGCCCGGTGCTGCAGGTTCGTGATGCCCTCGCCGTACCGTTCCGCGGCTTCCTGGTCGCGCCAGGCCCCTTCGAAGTCCCCGGTGCGCGCCCGCTCGACGGCCAGCCGCCACCAGTGCTGCACGGCGTCCTCGTGCGACCGCAGCTCCATCGAGAGCGCGAGGCCCTCCTGGTAGATCTCGATGGCCTTGGCGCTTTCGCCGCTCTGGGAGAGCGCGTAGGCCTTGAAGCTGAGCGTCATGGCGATGCCCCAGCGGTCGCCGACCTCCGCGAACCCGGCGTGGGCCAGGTCGCGCGCCCGGTCCGCGCCCTCGATGTCGCCGTCGTCGTCGAGCAGGAAGCTCTCCACCCAGTACCCGCCGGCGCGGGTCCACGGGTCGGGGTGCTGTTCGGCCCGGCGCACCTCGCGCACGGCGACCTCGCGATCGCCGCCGAGGAAGGCCAGCATCGGCAGGGCCACCGCGAGCCCGGGGTAGCGGTCGACGGCACCGGTGCGCACGCAGTCGTCGACCAGCCGCAGGATCCCGGCGCGGTCCGAGCGCACCGGGACCTCGTCCATGAGGTGCACGAGCACCCGGTAGGAGGCCCTGACCTCGGGGGGAAGCCGGTCGCCGAACTCGAGCGTGTCGTGGATCAGGCTGCCCGCCCGGCCGCCCTGGCCGAGAATGGTGAAGTACCAGATCATCCCGTCCAGCAGGGCGACCGCGTTGTCCACATCGGACATCTCGATCGAGCCGCGCAGGGCCGCGATGAGGTTCGCGCTCTCGACCTCGAACGCGTCGATCGCCTCCAGCTGCGCGCCGGTGCGCAGCGTCGGCTCCAGCCGCTGGGCGAATTCGGCGTAGTAGGATGCCATCGCCCGGCGCGTCCGGTCGTGCTCGCCCGACTCCACCAGCCGCTCGGTGGCGTACGCGCGCAGTGTCTCGAGCATCCGGTAGCGCGGCTCGCCGTTCCCGGCGTCGACCGTGTCCACTATGGACTTCTCGACCAGGCTGCCGAGCACGTACGGCACGTCGGCGGCGGGCAGCAGCCCGTCGGCGCACACGGCTTCGATCGGCGCCAGTTCCGCCCCGCCTGCGAACACCGCGAGCCGCCGGGCCAGCACCAGCTCGGGTTCGGCGAGCAGCTCCCAGCTCCACTCGACCACCGCGCGCAGCGTCCGCTGCCTCGGCAGCGCCGTCCGGCTGCCCGAGGTGAGCAGCCGGAACCGGTCGCCGAGGCGGCCGGCGATCTGGGCCACGGTCATCGACCGCAGCCGCGCCGCGGCCAGCTCCAGGGCGAGGGGCATCCCGTCGAGCCGTCGGCAGATCTCGCCGACCTGGTCCACAGTGGACTCGTCGAGCACGAAGTCGGGACGGACCGCCGCGGCCCGGTCGAGGAACAGCCGCGTCGAGTCGAGCTCGGCGGCCTCCTCGGGCGCGGCGCGTTCCGCGGGCACCGGCAGCGGGCCGAGCGGGCAGAGCGCCTCCCCGGTGATGGCCAGCGGCTCGCGGCTGGTGGCCAGGATCCGCAGCCGCGGCGCCCGGTGCAGCAGTTCGTCGGCCAGCCCCGCGGCCGCGTCGACGACGTGCTCGCAGTTGTCCAGCACCAGCAGGGCTTCCTCGCCGCCGAGCACCTCGACGGCCTGCGCGACCGGATCCGGTGGCCGCCGGTGGACCTCGGTCTCGGTGCGGATCTCGCGGACCTCGAGCGCGCCCAGCAGCGCACCGGCGACGTCGTCGGGGTCGCGGACGCCGGCCAGCGCGGCGAACCAGACCCGGCCCCGCTGGTGCGCGGGGTGCCGCGACGCCGCCTCGGTGGCCAGCCGGGTTTTGCCCGCGCCGCCCGGCCCGGTCAGAGTGACCAGCCGGGCGCCGCCGAGGAGTTCGGCCAGCAGCTTGAGCTCGTCGTCGCGGCCGACGAAGGTGGTCAGCCGGGTCGGCAGCCGGTCGGCCACCGGCGACGGCGGCGCGAACTCGCCCCGCAGCGCGGCGACGTGGATCTCCTGCAGCTCGGCGGAGGGGTCGACGCCGAGCTGGTCGGCCAGGGTACGGCGGATCCCGGCGTAGACGGCCAGGGCTTCCGGCTGCCGCCCGGCCGCGCACAGCGCGCGGATCCGCAGCCCGGCGAGCCGTTCGCGCAGCGGGTCGGCATCGGCCGCCGCGGCCAGGTCGGCCAGCACGCCGGCGTGTTCACCCAGCCGGATCAGGGCTTCGAAGCGATCCTCGGCCGCCTCGGTGCGCAGCTCGGTGAGCCGCCGCGCGGGCCCGAGCGCGAAGGGCGCGTCGAGGACGTCGGCGAGGGCAGCGCCCTGCCACAGCGCGAGGGCCTCGGTGAGCAGGTCGGCGGCGCGGGCGTCACGACCGGCGGCCAGCTCACGGCGCCCCTCGGCAGCGAGCCGTTCGAACCGCTCGGCGTCGACGTCGCCGGGGTCGACGGCGAGCCGGTAGCCACCCGGCCCGGACTCCACGGGCACCGGCAGGGCTTTCCGCAGCCGCGAGACCAGCGACTGCAGGGCATTGGCCGCGTCGGCCGGCGGTTCGCCGCCCCAAAGCCCGTCGACGAGCGCGTCGGCCGGGACCGCGCGCCCGGCGTCCAGCGCGAGCCGGGCCAGGAGCGTGCGAAGGCGGGCCCCGCCGATGTCGATCGGCGTGCCGTCGTCTTCCACTGCCCGCAGCGGGCCCAGCAGCGCAACGCGCATGCGTCCAGCTTTCCAGACGCCGGGCCGGTGCCGAGGCGGGCCGACGGAAGTGCTGATTATCCGGACAAATACGACGCACTCCCCCGGTTCACCCGTTCGTGGCGATACGTTGCGGGCGATGCCCATCCGCACACGGACAGGAGCGTTCATGAGGGGACAAAAACCGGCTGTGGTGGCGGCCGCCGTGGTCGCCAGTCTCTGCCTCGGCACCGGGGTCGCCGCGGCGGGCGACGGCTGGGGTGCGAAGCCGGGCAGCGACGGCGCCGGCGACAGCTACTACCCGCAGGACGGCAACGGCGGCTACGACGTCGCCGACTACAACCTCAAGGTCGGCTACGACCCGGCGACCCGCCAGCTCACCGGCGACCAGGACATCGCCGCGCGGGCGACGCAGTCGCTCAGCTCGTTCGACCTGGACTTCAAGGGCCTGACCGTCGACTCGGTGAAGGTCGACGGCCGCGACGCGGCGTTCACCCGGACCGGGGACCACGAGCTCGTCATCACGCCGTCGCGGGCGCTGTGGCGCGGCCAGCGCTTCCACGTCAAGATCGCCTACCACGGCGTGCCCGCCCCGATCAGCGACCCGGCGCTCGGCAACAACGGCTGGCAGTTCGCCCGCGCGGGCGGCGCGTTCGTCGCCGGTGAGCCGAGGTCGGCCACGACCTGGTACCCGGTCAACGACACCCCGCTCGACAAGGCCACCTTCCACCTGGCGATCACCGTGCCCGACGAGTGGGGCGTGATCGCCAACGGCCGCGAGCGCGGCACGCACAAGGCGCCCCGCGGCACCACGCACGTCTGGGCCGAAGAGACGCCGATCGTGCCGTACATGACGACGGTCGCGATCGACAAGTGGACCTTCGACCGCCAGAAGCGCAAGGACGGCACCCCGATCGTCAGCGCGTTCGCCCCGGGCACCCCGGACTCGACCAAGCAGGCCGAGGCGCGGCTGCCGGAGATCCTCGACTTCCTCGAGTCGAAGTTCGGCAAGTACCCGATCGACGCGGCGGGCGGCATCTTCCTCAACGAGGAGATCGGCTTCTCGCTCGAGACGATGAGCCGTCCGATCTACTCCGCGGGCTGGGCGGGCACGGTGCCGACGATCGTCCACGAGAACGCCCACCAGTGGTACGGCGACTCGGTGGCGGTCGCCCACTGGCGCGACGTCTGCCTCAACGAGTGCTTCGCCTCCTACGCCACCTGGCTGTGGGACGAGGCGAAGGAGGGCGTCGACCTGAACAAGCAGTACGCCGACGACGTCAAGAAGGCGCCGGCGCGGCTCTGGAACGGCAAGCTCTACGACATGGGCCAGGGCAACGAGTTCACGTACGTGTACTCGAAGGGCCCGATGATGCTGCACGCGCTGCGCAACTACATCGGCGAGCAGGCGTTCTCCTGGGTCCTGAAGACCTGGCCGTCGCTGCACCGCGACGGGAACGCGAGCATGCAGGAGTTCCAGCGGTTCACCGAGTTCGCCGCGCACCGGAGCCTCCAGGGCTTCTTCGACGCGTGGGTGTACGGCACCGGCAAGCCCGCCGACCAGTACCTCTACCCGGGTGGGCTCAAGCCCGCCGCCTGATCGCGCTCGTCGTCGAGGCCACCCTGCGGACGTAGGGTGGCCTCGACGCTTTCGCTTCGGGAGGGGACATGGCCAGGGTGCTGATGACGGGGTTCGCGCCGTTCGGCGGCGAGCCGGTCAACCCGTCGTGGCAGGCGGTTTCGCTGGTGGCCGCGCGCCGGGACGACGTCGCGGCGGTCGAGCTGCCCTGCGAGTTCGCGGCGTCGCTCCCCGCGCTGCGGCGGGCCCTGGAAGCGCACCGGCCGTCGCTCGTGGTGTGCACCGGCCAGGCGGGCGGCCGCGCCGAGGTGACCCCGGAGCGGGTGGCGATCAACCTGATCGACGCCCGCATCCCGGACAATGCGGGCGCCCAGCCGGTCGACACCCCGGTGGTCCCGGACGGCCCGGCCGCCTACTTCACGACGTTGCCGGTGAAGGCCTGCGTGGCCGCGATCCGCGCGGCGGGTGTCCCGGCGTCGGTGTCCCACACCGCCGGGACGTACGTCTGCAACCAGGTGTTCTACGGGCTGATGCACCTGCTGGCGACGGACTTCCCGGACGTGCGCGGCGGGTTCGTGCACGTCCCGTTCAGCCCGGAGCAGGTCGCGGCGGCGGGGAAGGCCGACGCGTCACTGGGCGTGGACCGGATCGCCGACGCGCTGGAAGCGTTGGCGGACACGGCCTTGCGGGTGACGGAGGACCTGCGGGTCAGCGCGGGCGCGGAGCATTGACCCGCGACCGGGACCGCCGGGCGAGGCCCGGGGCGGTGCTGACCGTCGGCGTGACCGCCCTGCTGACCGGCGCGGGGATCGGCTTGTTCGCGCACACGGTCACGACCTACCTGAAGCAATCCTGCGCGGCCGAGACCGCGAAGTACCCCGAAAGCATGTGCGGGCTGGGTGTCATCTTCTGGGGCCCGGCGGTCGTCGTCGTCACGGCGCTGTTCGCCGGTTTCGTGATGTGGCCGGTGCTGGCGATCGCCGGCATCGAGCCGCGACGCCGGGTGCTTGTCGGCGCGTTCCTGGTGCCGGTCGTCCTCGTCGAGCCGTTCGGCGCCGCCGCGTCGGCCCACGCGCCGCCGGTGCTGGTCACCGCGCTCGCGTTCGGGGTCGTCCAGGCGTGGATCGCGTTCGCCGGCGGGGCGCGGCTGACCCACCGCTGACGGCCGCGGCTCCCCGGTCCGGCAAGGCCCTCGTGATCTGAGGCACACCGTCGGCAAACCAGCCTGTCCCATGATCGAACGGTGTTTACATGTCCGGAACGCGCAGCCCGACCAAGAGGTGAGTGATGATCGGATTCGAGACCGACCTGCAGGACCTGCGGGACTCGGCCCGAGCCCTCCAAGGAGCGGCCGATGCCGCGGAAGCCGCGTCGAACGGCCTGCGCGGCACCGACGTTCCCGTCAAGGCGGCCGGCGGCGGGCTCTTCGGCGGCCTCGGCGCGATGTTCCCGGCCGACAACGCCTTCGGGCGCACGCTCGGCATGCCGGCCGTCGCCGCGGCCTACAACGACCACCTGGCGAAGATCCAGAGGCTGGTCGCGCAGCTGCACCAGACCACCGCGGACACCAGCCACGCGCTGATGCGGGTCGCGGAGCTGTACGAAAAGGCCGACGCCGACTCGAAGCAGCACGTCAACCGCGCGGCCGCGGGCCTGGAGGGGAACTGACGTGGACGGCTACTTCGACACCGGGCTCGACGCCCAGCCGATGTCCAGTGGCGACGACCGCCGCGCCGAGCTGCTGGACGGCGTCTCCGCGGACCTGAAGGACGGCGCCAACGACGCCCTGGACGCGCTGGAAATCCTGCGGATGACCGACTGGATCTTCGGCATGGGCCCCGGCGACGACGGCTTCGAGAAGATGCAGGACGACGTCGCCGCCTTCTACCGCGAGTTCTCCGACGCCGACATCGACCACGACTCGGCCGAGGGCCTGCAGAGCCTGATCATGCGGCACGACGCCGTCTGGAAGGCGCTGCAGCGCGACTCGGGCCCGAAGCTCGACGACGCCCGGCAGTTCCTCGACGTCTGGCGCGGCTCCGCGGCCAACGCCGTCAAGGCCTACCTCAACGAGCTCGCGGACGCCTTCACCGAGGTGGAAACCAAGATCACCATCCTGGAGAGCGACATCGTCGCCGCGCGCGAAGCCATCGCGTCGGCCCGCCAGGACCTCAACAACCTCGGCTCCACGTTCAAGAAGACCGCGGAGGACTACCAGAAGTCGCAGGAGCGCAAGCGCGAAGCGGCCGCGTCGAAGGTGCTGGCGGCGACGTTCGCGGGCGCGGTCACCGGGCTGCTCACCGTGGCCACCGCCGGTGCGGGCGCCGCGGCGGGCGCGACGATCTTCACCATGGCCAACGGCGCGATCATCGCCGGCAACGCCGCCGGCGGCGCAATCACCGCGGTGGTGGCCAACCAGGCGGAGATCACCGGCGACAACGGGTTCGACCTGTACCAGAGCTTCATGGACAGCGCGGGCAAGATCCGCGACGGCGCCGTCGACGCGGCGCAGACGCTGGCGGACCGCATCGGCGACGAAGCCGTCGACCTGCCGAAGATCCCGGACGCGCCGGACGTCAGCCCGGGCTCGAGCTTCGACCCGGACAGCTTCGAGACCGACCGCACGTCGCGGCAGACCGAGAAGAACGTCCGCGACGCGAACGTCGACATCGCCTCCGACGGCCAGGTGTCCAGCGGCGCCACCCACGCCGGGAGGCTGGATGGCTGACGGGCCGGACCGCGACGCCCTCCTGGCCGAACTGTCCGCGCTGTCGGCGACGGCGACGTCCGCCGACGGCGCGGTTTCGCTGTCGGTCAACACCGACGGCGTGCTGACCCGGCTGCGGCTCACCGACGCCGTCTCGGGGATGTCGCCGTCCGAAATCGCGGATGCGGTCCTGCGCACGTACGTCGAAGCGCAGCGCGAGTCGGCGAAGCGGACGGGGCAGCTGCTGGCGCCGCTGGGCAGCGGCGGCTACCTGATGGACCGGCTGCGCTGGCGGGTGCAGTTCGAGCCGGAACCGGTGCCTTTGGCCGCTCCGGAGCCCGCAGCTCCGCCCGCCGAGCCGGACGGGAAAGTGCTCAAGGACCGGTCGGCGGACACCCCGGCCGAGGCGCCGCCGCCCGGGCCGGTCGCGGACGACGACTGGTACGGCCGCGGCATGCGGCTCGACCGAGCCTGGTGAGTCAGGCCGGCTTGACCTCGCGGGTGAACCCCGCGATCAGGTCCTCGAGGCGGCGGGGTTCTTCCGTGAGGTAGATCGCGGCCACCCGGCGCTCGGCCACGCCGAAGACCACGATCGACGACTTCTTGTCGACGCTGGCGACGTACTCGCCGTGCAGCGCGCCGCCGTCCCAGGTGCCGCGGCCGGCGGGCGTCAGCTTCGTGTTCACCTCGATGTATTCGGTGGTCATGCCCTGGAAGTACTGGACACTGCCGCCCGTGAAGTTGCAGATGACCGAGAGCTGGGCGCCCAGTAACTGGGCGACGTGGTCGCTTTCCTTGCAAGTGCCCCGGTCCGGGACTGCTCCGGCGAGCAAGCGCAGGCACGGGGTGAACCCGGCCCGGTCGCGCTCGGTCGTCTGCGTGCAGTCCGCCGCGGCCCGCGCGGCCTGGTCGCGGATGACGAACACGACGACGGTGGCGACGACCGCGGCGACCAGGAGCACGGCGAGCGCGAGGAACCAGGGCTTGCGCTTCGGGCGCGGTTCCGGCGGGGGCGGTGCGGACTGCGGCGGCCGGGCTTGCTGCCACGGTTGCGGCCGCGGCGGCGTCACCGGCGGGCGGACGGGCGCAAACGCGGGCACGGTGAGGTCGCTGGTGGTGCCGAGCGGAACGTGGTGGAGCCCGAACGCGACGGCCGTCTCGGGCTGGTCCTGAGTGGTCGGGGCGACGCCGAGCTGCCGTTCGAGCAGGCCGGCCAGCAGCGGCATCCGGCTCGGCCCGCCGACGAGGTACACCCCGCCGAGCTGCGCCGGGGTGAGGCCGGCGCGGCGGATGGTGGCGGCGAGCAGTTCGGCGCTGCGCAGCAGGCTGGGCCGCACGAGCGCCTCGAGTTCGTCCCGGCTGACCAGGACGTCGCCGAAGGGCTCGGGCATCGGCACGTGGGTCTGCGCGTGCCGCGAGAGGCTTTCCTTGGCGTCGCGGACGTCCTGCAGCAGCGCCCGCCGCGCCCGCCGGTCGGCGGTGGTCTGCGGCCGCAGGAGGCGTTGCCACTGCGCGGGATCCGCGTGCGAGACGGACCGTCCGATGTGGACGAGCAAGGCCTGGTCGATGTCGAGGCTGCCGAGATCGGGCAGGCCGTCCTCGGCGAGCACGGCGAAGCCCTGCCGGGTGACCCCGACGACGGCGCAGTCGAAGGTGCCGGCCCCGAGGTCGTAGACCCCGATGGGCCCACCGGCCCGCCGCCCGAGACTGGCGTAGTGCGCCGCGGCGGCGACCGGTTCGGGGATCAGCCGGACATCGGCGAGCCGCGCCTTCGCGGCGGCGTCCCGCAGGACGTCCTGCCGGTCGGCGCCCCAGCCGGCGGGGTGCGAGATCCGCGTCTGCGCGGGCGGGTGCCCGAGCTGCCGTTCGGCCTCCTCACCCATCCTGCGCAGGACGGCGGCGAAGGCGTCGGCGATCGGGACGTCGGCGCCGCCGAGCCTGATCGCGCCTTCGTCGATCCGCCGTTTCGGGTTCGGTTCGAACCGGCTGGGATCGAGCCGCGCCCGCCGTTCGGCATCCTGCCCGACGACGAGCAGGCCGTCATCGTTGACGTAGACGGCGGAGGACATGGTGACCGACCCGTCGACCTCGATCGCCCGGGGTCCCCGCTCGAAGGCGGAGAGGACACCGACGGTGCTGGAAGTCCCGAAGTCGATCGAGAGCACGTCCACGCGGATTCCCCTCCCAAGGTCCGCGGGCATCGTCTCACGGGCCGGAGGCACCGCTCCGCTCAGGCGCGGGCGTCGGTGTGATCCCCCTGAACGGCCGAAACGGTGACGTCGTGGCCCTCGAAGTCGGCGACCACCCGCATCCGGCCGCCGAGGGCCGTGATGTAGCGGCGAAGGGTGTCCAGCGCCATCTGTCCCGGGTCACCCTGTTCGAGCTGGCTGATCCGCGGCTGGCTGACCCCCATGCGCCGCGCGAGCTCGGTCTGGCTGACACCGGCGTCCTCCCGGAGCTGAGCAAGGCGGAAACCGAGCACATAAGCCTCGGTCGCCTCCCGCGCAGCGACGCGCGCGGCATCGACGTCGCGACCGGCCGCACGGTCGATGGCGAGCTTCTCGGCTTTGACTTCCTTCCAAGACCGGCTCATCACTCAGCCCTCCTCTCCGGCTCGCAGGTGGTCGCGGAACCGCTGCTCCGCGACGGGATCCTCGCTGCTCCGGTGGGTGGAGCACACCGGACAGCCGGAAGGGCGGCTCCCCACTTCGGGGAACCGCCCTTCCGGCGTACTACTTCAGCCGATCACTCGCCTTCGGCTTCGCCGCCCTGCTCCTCGTGGCCCGCGCCGATGCTGACCGGCGGGGCGTCCGGGATGGACGACGGGCGACGCTCGCCGCGGAAGGTGAACCGCGCCTGGTCGTCCTTGTCCTCCGGGTTGCCGCTCCAGCCCTCGACGTCGACCAGGATGATCTGACCCGGCTCGACCTCGCCGAACAGGATCTTCTCCGACAGCTGGTCCTCGATCTCGCGCTGGATCGTGCGGCGCAGCGGCCGCGCGCCCAGCACCGGGTCGAAGCCGCGCTTGGCCAGCAGGGACTTGGCCTTGGCCGTGAGCTCCAGCTCCATGTCCTTGGCCTTGAGCTGCGTCTCCACGCGACCGATCATCAGGTCGACCATCATGATGATCTGTTCCTGCGTCAGCTGGTGGAACACGATGATGTCATCGATCCGGTTCAGGAACTCCGGGCGGAAATGCTTCTTCATTTCCTCGTTGACCTTCTGCTTCATCTTCTCGTACCGGGTGCCGGTGTCGTTGGACCCGGCGAACCCGAGCGAGACGGACTTCGAGATGTCCGACGTGCCCAGGTTGGACGTGAAGATGAGGACCGTGTTCTTGAAGTCGACCGTGCGGCCCTGACCGTCGGTCAGGCGGCCGTCTTCCAGCACCTGCAGGAGCGTGTTGTAGATCTCCTGGTGCGCCTTCTCGATCTCGTCGAACAGGACCACCGAGAACGGCTTGCGACGCACCTTCTCCGTCAGCTGGCCACCCTCTTCGTAGCCCACGTAGCCCGGAGGGGCACCGAAGAGCCGCGAAGCGGTGTAGCGGTCGTGGAACTCACCCATGTCGATCTGGATGAGCGCGTCGTCCTCGCCGAACAGGAACGAGGCCAGCGCCTTCGACAGCTCGGTCTTACCGACACCGGACGGGCCGGCGAAGATGAACGAGCCCGACGGGCGCTTCGGGTCCTTCAGACCGGCACGCGTACGGCGGATCGCCTGCGAGACGGCCTTGACCGCGTCCTCCTGGCCGATGATGCGCTTGTGGAGCTCCTCCTCCATGCGCAGCAGCCGGGTGGTCTCCTCCTCGGTCAGCTTGAACACCGGGATGCCGGTCCAGTTGGCCAGCACCTCCGCGATCTGCTCGTCGTCGACCTCGGCGACGACGTCGAGGTCGCCGTCCTTCCACTGCTTCTCCCGCTCGCCCTTCTGGCCGAGGAGGGTCTTCTCCTCGTCACGCAGGCGGGCGGCCCGCTCGAAGTCCTGCGCGTCGATCGCGGACTCCTTGTCGCGGCGGACGTTCGCGATCTTCTCGTCGAACTCGCGCAGGTCCGGCGGCGCGGTCATCCGGCGGATGCGCATCCGGGCGCCGGCCTCGTCGATCAGGTCGATCGCCTTGTCCGGGAGGAACCGGTCGTTGATGTACCGGTCCGCCAGGGTCGCGGCGGCGACCAGCGCCGAGTCGGTGATCGAGACGCGGTGGTGCGCCTCGTACCGGTCGCGCAGGCCCTTGAGGATCTCGATCGTGTGCTCCAGCGACGGCTCGCCGACCTGGATCGGCTGGAACCGGCGCTCGAGGGCGGCGTCCTTCTCGATGTACTTGCGGTACTCCTCGAGCGTGGTCGCGCCGATCGTCTGCAGCTCACCGCGGGCGAGCATCGGCTTCAGGATCGAAGCCGCGTCGATCGCGCCCTCGGCGGCACCCGCCCCGACCAGCGTGTGCAGCTCGTCGATGAACAGGATGATGTCGCCGCGGGTCTTGATCTCCTTGAGCACCTTCTTCAGGCGCTCTTCGAAGTCGCCGCGGTAGCGGGAGCCGGCGACCAGGGAGCCCAGGTCCAGCGTGTAGAGCTGCTTGTCCTTGAGCGTCTCGGGCACCTCGCCCTTGACGATGCTCTGCGCGAGGCCCTCGACGACGGCGGTCTTGCCGACGCCCGGCTCGCCGATGAGCACCGGGTTGTTCTTGGTCCGGCGGGACAGCACCTGCATGACCCGCTCGATCTCCTTGCCGCGCCCGATGACCGGGTCGAGCTTGCCCTCGCGGGCGAGCACGGTCATGTTGCGGCCGAACTGGTCGAGGACCAGCGACGACGACGGGGTGCCCTCACCGCGGCCGCCGGAACCGGTTTCGGTGGACTCCTTGCCCTGGTAGCCCGAGAGCAGCTGGAGCACCTGCTGGCGGACGCGGTTCAGGTCCGCACCCAGCTTGACCAGCACCTGCGCGGCGACGCCCTCGCCCTCGCGGATCAGGCCCAGCAGGATGTGCTCGGTACCGATGTAGTTGTGGCCGAGCTGCAGCGCTTCGCGCAGCGACAGCTCCAGCACCTTCTTCGCCCGCGGCGTGAACGGGATGTGCCCGCTCGGCGCCTGCTGGCCCTGGCCGATGATCTCCTCGACCTGCTGGCGCACGCCCTCCAGGGCGATGCCCAGCGACTCCAGCGCCTTGGCGGCGACACCCTCACCCTCGTGGATCAGACCCAGGAGGATGTGCTCGGTGCCGATGTAGTTGTGGTTGAGCATCCTGGCCTCTTCTTGAGCCAGGACGACCACCCGCCTCGCGCGGTCGGTGAACCTCTCAAACATGTGCACTCCCTCGACTGCTGCGCCGGCGGCCCGTTTCCATCGCGTGCTTTCACCGCGATGGATTCAGCACCGTGAGACCACTCTAGTAGCCAAGCGGTCGCGCTGGCTTACCACTACGGCTTCTCGCGGTCGTTTCCGCACCCGGACGTGGCATCTCCCGGGTGCTCCCATCATCAGGTTGCCCTGCACCTTTACGTCAAGCCCAACGTGCGAGCGGCCACGGGGATTCCGCCATCCGCGCGGTGTCCGCTCACCGCGAACAGTCCGCAAGCTGGGAGTGCCGGATCACGTCGCCACCCGATTGGCGCAGCCACTGCGGACCTGTAAGGTTAGGCACGCCTAATCCACTACGGCGCTTCGAGGAGGGCCGCGGTTGAACCAGCAGCGGTCCTTCCGTGACGCACGCGAGGTCGGCGACGGCCTCGCGTCGTCGTTGCGGCGGGTCTCCGGCCTGCAGGAACGCAGCGAGCTGCGCAGTGACGTCCCGGCGGGCTGGATCCGCTGTTCGGAGCTGCTGGAGACGCCCTCGCACTTCGGCGAGTGGCGCGGCCTCCTGGGCGACTGGCTGCTGCGCGAGCATTCATCGGCACCGGCCCCGACGACGGCGAGCTGGGTCCTGACGTGGTACCTGCACGTCCCGGCGTACGTCGGCGCGCTGTTGTGGCACCACGAGCGCCGCGTGCCGTCGCTCAAGCCGGCGGAGCTGGCGTTCCGGTTGTCGGACGACCGTCCCCACCCGGACGGCATGGCGGTGCTGGGTGACGCGTTCCACTGCCTCCCGACCGACCCGGGCTCGGCCCGCCCGGAGGCCACGGTGGTCCGCGACGAGCGAGCACTGGCGGCGGTCCTGCGGGCCCGCTACCTGGCCCACGCGGCCCAGTTCGTCCGGGCGTACGCACCGATCAGCAGACTGGGCCGCCGAACCCTCTGGGCGGCGGCGACGGACGCGCTGGAGAACTCGCTGTGGTGGGCGGGCCGCCAAGGCGGCACACCGGAGGCCGAGGGGGCGGGGGTCGCGGACGCGGCCTTGGTGCTCGACGAGCGGTATCCCCCGCTGACGTCGGCATCGACGCTGCGGTTGACCGAGAGCCGCGAGTGGACCCGGCGGCGCGAGAGCTGCTGTTTTTCGTACTTGCTGCCGTCGTCGGCGGAGTGCGATGGGTGCCCGCGGACCTGTGCGCGGTAGACAGCGGGGGTACAGCTGCTCCCTGGCGGCAGAGTCGGTCGCGGTGTTCCCGCCGGTCGGGCCTCGGTCCTGGCTGACGTGCGCCCTGGTAGCTCGGGTGCCCACCACCCCGAAGCCGCAATTGTGACGACGGCCGGCAGCACCGCGTCAAGGCGGGAAAGCGTGCCTTGACCCGGCGCCACCGGCCGTGTTCTGGCTTCGTATCGGGGTGCAGGGAGAGGCCTGGGTGGGGTGCGGGTTGGGCGTCAACGTCCCCGTCCACGTCGGTGAGGCACTTCTGAAGGCCCCCTCGTAACCAGACAGATGCCAGGAATGAGTCATCGAAGGCACCACGACACCCGACCCGCCCAAAACCTCAACCCGCCGAAGGGCTCCACCCCGGATCCCGCCCAGCCGCCCCCAGCGCCCGCTCCAACGCCGACGCATCCCCGGAAACCGCCACCTCCGGCCCATAAACCCCCATCGACCGCGCCTGGTCGCCCATCGCCACCGCGGACTCGTACACCGCCGTCGCCGCTTCCGGGGCGAACACGCACGACTGGCCGCTCGCCCGGGCCAGGTCCCACCCGTGCAGCACGAACTCGCCCAGCACCATCGCGCCCACCACCGCCGACGGCATCGAAGCCGAGCCCAGGGACGTCGTCCCCGTCCACGCGGCAGGCGGCTCGAACACCGAAACCAGCGTCTCCGTCTGCTTCGACAGGTCCGCGAGCCAGTCGTCCGTCACCAGCGCCGCCTCCGTCTCGCCGCCGCCCGGCGCGGGGGGCGCCGCACGCCGTCCCGCGGCGATCAGCCACGGACCCCAGTACAGCAGGTGGTTGAGCAGGCCGCGGACGTCGTAGCCCGCGCACGGCGTCGGCGCGCTCAGGTCGGGGACCGCGGCCGCGATCCGGAGGAATTCGGCCGCGGCCGGGCGCAACAGCGAAGCAGTCATGCCGGTGATCGAACCCGCCGGCGACCGGGGCGTCTTGAACGAACGCGACAGCTACCGTGAACCCGTGACGCACCGGATTCCGCGCGGCATCGTTGCCGAGGCCACCGCGCGCACGATGTTCACGCTGACCAGGCACCCGCCGGCCCCGGAGCTCGCCGAATTCGTCGAATACCACTGGATCCTGCGGTGGGACCTGCGCGGCAAACCGCCGCACGAGCAGCGGGTGCTGCCGAACCTCTCGGTCCACGTGACGTTCTTCCCCGGCGCCTCGGGAGTCCACGGCCCGGCCCGCGACGTCTTTTCGCACCGCCTGACCGGCCGCGTCCAGGGCTTGGGCGTGCGATTCCGGCCGGGCACCTTCCGCGCGTTCCTCGGCGGCCCCGTGCGTGACATCGCCGACCGGGCCGTCCCACTCACCGACGTTTTCGGCCCGGCCGCGGCGGCGGCCGCCGAATCGGTGCGAACCGCCGAGGGTGACGCGCAAATGGTCCGTGCGGTCGACAACTTGCTGATCGCAAATCCGGTACGGCTGTCGCCCGCCGCCCGTGAGGCGGCGATGGCCGTGGAATCAATCGCGCGGGATCCGGGAATTACCCGGGTGGCGCAACTCTGCGCGGATACTGGACTAACCACCCGGTCCATCCAGCGCGTGTTCGCCGAACACGTCGGATGCCCGCCCAAGTGGGCGATCCGGATATACCGTCTCAATGACGCAGCGCAGCGGCTCGTCACAGAAGGACAACCGGATTACGCCGGTCTGGCGGTTCGACTGGGCTATAGTGACCAGTCGCACTTCATCCGCGATTTCCGGAGGGTGACCGGCCAGTCGCCTGCCGAGTACGCCCGAACCGCCCGCGCCGCCGAACGGGAACCGGACAGCGATCGGACATGAAGAAAGCCGCCGGGCGAATATTCGCCCGGCGGCCTCTCGAAACCCCGCGTCCACGAGATTTGCCACGCCACCACCGGCCCGAAGGAAAACTGCTGGTCAGCGACCCGAGTTCGGCCCGGACAGCGATGGCGTGAACAATCTTCAGTTCTTCTTGTGGTAGGCCTCGACGACCTCGGAGGGGATGCGTCCGCGGTCGGAAACCGCGTAACCGTTCTTGCGCGCCCACGACCGGATGGCCTGGTTCTGCTCGCGGTCGACGGCGGCCGGACGAGCCGAACCCTTACCGGCGACGGGGCGAACCGAAGCGCGCTTGCGGCCGCCGGCCCGACGCGCGTGCTCGACATACTGAGCGAGCGCATCCCGCAGCTCCTCGGCGTTTTCCGAGGAGAGATCGATCTGGTAGCTGACGCCGTCCAAACCGAACTCGACGGTCTCTTCCGCCTCACTGCCGTCGAGGTCGTCGACCAGCGAGACGAGCACCTTCTGTGCCATCCGATTCCTCCTGCGGGGCTTACTCAATGATCTGGTACGGGGCAAGCCCCGAGACAGAAGACTTTGTCCAGAACATTAGTACCCGCTTCTGCACAGCAACGCAAATCTCTTTGCCATAACCAGTCGCTATCCTCACACGGCCGGGTTATTCGGGTCGCACCAGCGGGAAGAGGATCGTCTCCCGGATACCGAGACCGGTCAGCGCCATCAGGAGCCGGTCGATCCCCATTCCGACACCACCGCTCGGCGGCATTCCGTACTCCAGGGCCCGCAGGAAATCCTCGTCGAGCCGCATGGCTTCGCTATCGCCCTGCGCGGCCAGCAGCGACTGTTCGGTGAGGCGTTCCCGTTCGACGACCGGATCGACCAGCTCGGAGTATCCGGTGGCGAGTTCGAATCCGCGCACGTAGAGGTCCCACTTCTCGGCCACCCCGGGCCTGGAGCGGTGCTGCCGCGTCAATGGCGACGTCTCCAGCGGAAAATCACGGACAAACGTCGGTGCGTGCAGGTGATCTCCGACGAGGTGTTCCCACAGTTCCTCGACGAGCTTGCCGTGCCCAAGCTTCGGATCCACTTCCAGGCCCCTGGCCTGCGCGAATCCGAGCAGTTTGGCGGCGGGCGTCTCCGGCGTCACCTCTTCGCCGAGGGAATCGGACAGCGACTCGTACATTCCGAGCGTGGTCCATTCGCCGGACAGGTCGTACTCCGAACCGTCGGGCAGGGTGACGACCTGGGTGTCCAGGACCGTCTGCGCGGCCTCCTGGATCAGCTCCCGGGTCATCACGGCGTTCGTGTCGTACGTGGCGTACGCCTCGTAGTACTCGAGCATCGCGAACTCCGGTGAGTGCGAGGAGTCGCTGCCCTCGTTGCGGAAGTTGCGGTTGATCTCGAAGACCTTCTCGATGCCGCCGACGACGCAGCGCTTGAGGTAGAGCTCCGGCGCGATCCGCAGGAACAGCTCCATGTCGAACGCGTTGGAGTGCGTGACGAACGGGCGGGCCGCGGCGCCACCGTGCAGCGTCTGCAGCATCGGCGTCTCGACTTCGGTGAACCCGCGGCGGTGGAACGACTCCCGCAGCGACCGGACCACGCCGGCGCGCGTGCGCACGACGTCCCGCGCGCGCGGGCGCATGATGAGATCGACGTAGCGCTGGCGGATCCGGGTTTCCTCCGCCAGCTCCTTGTGCGCGGTCGGCAGCGGGCGCAGCGCCTTCGACGTGATGCGCCAGGCGTCGGCCATCACCGAAAGCTCGCCGCGCTTGGACGTGATGACCTCACCCTGCACGAACACGTGGTCACCGAGGTCGACGTCGGACTTCCACGCCGCCAGCGCGTCCTCGCCGACCTTCGCCAGGCTGATCATCGCCTGCAGTTCGGAGTCGCCCTCACGCAGGCTGGCAAAGCACAATTTGCCCGTATTGCGCAGGAACATCACCCGGCCGGTGATGCCGACCTGCTCACCCGTGGCGGTGTCGGCGGGCAGCCCGGAATGCGCGGCCCGCACTTCGGCGAGCGAGTGGGTCCGAGGTACCTCGACCGGGTAAGGATCGATACCCTCCGCGAGGATCCGGTCGCGCTTCTCCCGGCGCACCCGCATCTGCTCGGGCAGTTCGTCTTCGGCGGGCTCGCTGGTGGAAGCGGGGTTTTCGGTCATGGCCCATAGGGTACGAACCCGGCTGACCGCTACGCCAACCGGATTACCTTTACCTTTCCGCCATTAACCTGGACCGCGTGAGTGATCCCACACGAGGTCAGCGTGCCTCTTCCTTCGGCCGCCGCGCCGCGGAGTACGCCCAGCACCGGCCCGATTACCCGCGGGAAGCGATCGAGTGGGGACTTTCCGGGGCGAGCGGAACCCCGCACCGGGTCCTCGACCTCGGCGCCGGAACCGGCAAACTCACCCTCGGCCTGGCCGCGCTCGGACTCGACGTCACCGCGGTCGAACCCGATCCGGAAATGCGCGCGGAACTGGAGCGGGTGGTGCCGTCGGTGCCGGCACTGGCGGGCCAGGCGGAACGGATCCCGCTGCCCGGCGACAGTGTCGACGCGGTTTTCGTCGGACAGGCGTTCCATTGGTTCGACGCACCCGTCGCGCTGACGGAGATCGGCCGCGTGCTGCGCCCGGGCGGCGTGTGCGTGCCGATGTGGAACTACGAAGACGAATCGGTGCCGTGGGTCGCCGAGTTCACCGCGCTGGCCCGCGACGGCGCCCGCCGCCCGGCGAGCGTCGAAGACCTGCGCGAAGTGACCCACCCGGAGTTCGAGCCGTTCGAAATCGCCCGGTTTCGCCACGGGCAACGGCGCACGGCGGACAGCCTGCTGGAAACGATGGCGACGTATTCGAAGGTCATCGTGGCGGCCCCGGAGGAGTCGGCGGCCCTGCTGGGCCGGCTCCGGCAGTTCCTCGCGGAGAACCCGGCCACCGCGACCGGCGAATTCGACCTGCCGCTGATCACCACGGCCCTCCGCACGCGGCGGCGGTGAGCCGGTTTCCGGCGTGCTAGCGTCGGAAGCGACCTCGCCCGGAGGTCCCGGACGAGCGCGTCGTACCCGGTCAGGACAAGACGGCGCAGTGCCTGAAAACACTGCGAAGGGTCCGATCATGTCCTGGTTCGTCCTCGTCCTGTCCGGAGTGCTGGAAACCGTCTGGGCGGCCGCCCTCGGCGCGTCGAAGGGCTTCTCCCGGCCGATCCCGATCGTGACGTTCGTGGTCGCGCTGGTGCTGAGCATGAGCGGGCTGGCGTACGCACTGCGCAGCATCCCGCTCGGCACGGGTTACGCGGTGTGGGTCGGCATCGGCACGCTCGGCACGGCGGCGTACGGGATCTTCGCCCTCGGCGACGCGGTGACGGCGACCCGGATCACCTGCCTGGCCCTGATCGCCGCGGGCGTCATCGGGCTGAAACTGCTGCCTTGACCTCGATCGAGGTCGAGGTTCGATACTGCGGGGATGCGCAGCAAATCACTGGGGCGGGCCTTGATCTCGCTGACCTCGCTGGTGACCGCGGTGGGCCCGTACAAGGCCGACTGGAACGAAACGCACGTGCACAACCCGGCTTGGCCACCGCACGCGAAGTTCCACAACGGCCAGACGATGAGCCTGGGCCTCGCGCTGGGGGCGACGAGCCTGTGGCAGCTCTGGCGCCGGCCGACCCGGGCCGGCCTCGACGCGGGGGCCGTGCTGGCGTCGCTGTACTGGGTGACGCAGATCTCGGCGCTGGCCTACCCGGGCTCGCGCGCGGTGGATCCGCCGGGGACCGAGCGGTTCCCGCAGGCGAAGATCGCCTTCCCGGCGCTGGCGGTGACGGCGGTGGGGTACGTGCTGGAGCGCCGCCGGCTGGCCCGCGGCTGACGCGCCGGATGCAGTGAATGACTCATTCCTTGCGTCGGACGCCAGGAATGAGTCATTCACTGCACGCCGGACGCGGGTCAGGGCCGGATGTTGCGCTCGTAGGCCAGCCGCAGGCCGAGCAGCGTCAGCTCCGGGACATGGTCGGTGATCGTCTCCGACTCGTCCAGCACCAGCGGGGCCAGGCCGCCGGTGGCCAGCACCGCCACCGGCTCCTTCCCGCCCGGGGAAAGCTCGCGGACGATCCGGCGCACCAGCCCGTCGACCTGGCCCGCGAAGCCGTACAGGATGCCGGACTGCAGGCACTCCACCGTGTTCTTGCCGATCACCGACCGCGGCGGGACCAGTTCGACCTTCCGCAGCGCCGCCGCGCGCAACGCCAGCGCGTCCACCGAAATCTCGATCCCCGGCGCGAACGCCCCGCCCAGGAACTCGCCGCGGGCGGAGATCGCGTCCACGTTGGTCGACGTGCCGAAGTCGACCACCACGCACGCCGTGCTGTGGAGGTGGTGCGCGGCCAGCGTGTTCACCAGCCGGTCCGCGCCCACCTCCTTCGGGTTGTCCACCAGCAGCGCCACGCCGGTGCGCACGCCCGGCTCGACCACGATCTTCGGGATCCGGGCGTAGTACCGGCCGAGCATCACGCGCAGCTCGCGCAGCACGGCCGGCACCGTCGACAACGCGCTGATCCCGGTCACCGCGTCCGCGTGCGGGCCGAGCAGCCCGCGGACCGTCAACGCCAGCTCGTCGGCCGTCATGCGTGCGTCCGTGCGCATGCGCCAGTCGCCCACGAGTTCGTCACCGGACCACAGGCCCAGCACGATGTTCGTGTTGCCGACGTCGACGGTGAGCAGCAAGCGGGTCAGCTTTCCGCGTGCAGCAACGCGTCGAGCCGGCGGGCGTCCGCCGTCTCGGCGACCGGGAAGACCGCCGTCTCCTCCTCCGGCGGCAGCGTCACCGTGCCGGACAGCAGCCCGGAGCCCTCCGGCGCGTGGCCGGGGTCGGTGTGCCGGTGGACGATCCGGTTGTCCGCGTCGACGAACACCACGCGCGGCTGGTACGTCGCCGCCTCGGCGTCGTCCATCTGGCCGTACGAGATGAGGATGACCAGGTCACCCGGGTGCACCAGGTGCGCCGCGGCGCCGTTGATGCCGAGCACCCCGCTGCCGCGTTCCCCCTTGATGACGTAGGTCTCCAGCCGCGCCCCGTTGGTGACGTCCACAATGGACACCTGTTCCCCCGGCAGCAGGTCCGCGGCCTCCATCAGGTCCTCGTCCACCGTCACCGAACCGACGTAGTGCAGGTCGGCCTGGGTCACGGTGACGCGGTGGATCTTCGACTTGAGCATCGTGCGGTACATCGTGGACTCCTTATTCCCCTGCGTCCAGCCGCTCCGGGTGCTCGACGGCCTGGCCGAGCAGCACCGGAACGTTGTCGATCAGCCGGGTACTCCCCACCCGGGCCGCGATCAACAAGCGTGCTTCACCATCGACGGGCGCGGGCCCGAGATCGGTTCCCCGCAACTCCAGGTAATCCACCTCGACCGCGGGCCGCGCGGCGAGGGTCTTCCACGCGGTCTCGAGGACCGCCTCCGCACCGTCCCGGCCGACGAACGCCCCCGCGGTGAGGGCGGCCGACAGGACGATGGCGTCTTCGCGCTGTTCAGGCGTCAGGTACACGTTGCGCGACGACAACGCGAGCCCGTCGCGCTCCCGCACGGTCGGCACGCCGATGACGCGCGTGTCGATGTTCAGGTCGCGCACCATCCGCTTGATCAGCACCAGCTGCTGGTAGTCCTTTTCGCCGAAGAAGGCGTAGTCCGGACGGAGCAGGTTGAACAGCTTCGCCACGACGGTGAGCACGCCGGCGAAGTGGCCGGGCCGGGCGGCGCCTTCGAGCTCGTCGCCGAGCGGGCCCGGGTGCACGGTCACCACGGCGCCCTCGGCGTAGAGGGCGTCCGCGCTGGGCGTGAACGCGATTTCGATGCCGTCCTCGCGCAGGATGTCGAGGTCGGCCTCCAGCGGCCGCGGGTACGCCTCGAAGTCCTCGCCCGCGCCGAACTGCAGCGGGTTGACGAAGATCGAGGTGGCCACGACGGTGTTCGGCAGCCGCTTCGCGCGGCGGATCAGCTCGCGGTGCCCGGCGTGCAGCGCGCCCATGGTCGGCACGAGCGCCAGCTTGCGGCCGACGCCGTGCAGCGCCCGGCTGACCTGGCTCACCTGCTCGGGCGACGCGAACGCGTTCAGGGTGCCGCGGCTGAATTTCGGTGTGGTCACTGGTCTTGGTGCCCTTCGGCGGGATCGTCGAGGAGTTCGGTGAGGTCTTTGGCGGCCGCGGTGTCCAGCAGCCCGGCAGCCGTCGAACGCGCCACCGTGCGCCTGGCCAGCGCGCGGTAGGCCGGCGCCACCTCCGGCGCCCGGTCCGCCAGCACTTCGAGGTGCTTGCGGACGGTGCCGGCGTCGCCACGCGCGACCGGGCCGGTGAGGGCGCGGTCGCCGTGTCGCAGCACATTATCCAATGCCGCCGAAAGCAGCGGCGCCACCAGGCGTTCGGACTGCTCGATTCCCGCCTGGCGCAACAGGTCCGCGCAGTCGGCGACCAGCGCCATCAGGTGGTTTGCCCCGTGTGCCAACGCAGCGTGGTAGAGCGCTCGCGCGGAGTCGGGGATCCGCACCGGCTCGGCGCCCATCTCGACGGTCAGCGCTTCGCCGACGTTCCACGCCGCTTCGTCGCCCTCGGCCGCCGTGACGCCGATGCTGCACGCCGCCAGCCGTTCGAGGTCCTCCGCGCGGCCGGTGAACGTCATCACCGGGTGCAGGGCGAGCGGCAGGGCCCCGGCTTCGGCCGCGGGGGCCAGGACGTCGATGCCGTGGGCGCCGGAGGTGTGCACGACGATCTGGCCGGCCCGCAGCGACTCGGTGGCGACGAGCCCGCGGACCATCCCGGCGAGCGCGTCGTCGGGCAGGGCGAGCAGCACGAGGTCCGCCCGGCGGACGGTCTCGTCGGGCGGCAGGAGGGGCACGTCGGGGAGGAGGCGTTCGGCACGGGCCAGCGACGAAGCGGACAGGCCCGAGGCGGCGACCACGGTGTGCCCTGCCCGGGCCAGCGCGGCGCCGAGCACGCTGCCCACCCGGCCGGCGGAAACGACGCCGACCGCGAGGCGGGCGGGCCTCATCATGGCGTGCGCCTGTGGACGCTCATGGTTGGCAGACTCCCTCTGCTCTCGTTCCAGTCCCGCTCCGGGTACCGGACGACGGCGCGAGACTAACTCGGGCGAGCAGCCGGGGTTGCGCCCGGGTGACCAGCTTCACCCGGAACGGTTCACCCGCGGGCGGCCTCGTCGGCGAGGCGCGTCGCCTCCGCGCGGGCGGCCTTCAGGGTGCGCAGCAGCTCCTGCTGGCGCTGCCGGTCGGCGTCGCTGGTGAGCTGGTGCCGGTCCAGGAAGGCGAGCTCCGTCACGCTCGCCTGGTAGACGGCGACGGCGCGGGCAGCGCGTTTTCCGGACTGCCGTTTCGCCTGGCGGCGCCAGGCGCGGCGGCCGGGCAGGCTGGCCAGCAGCTCGACCTCCGACGGCGCGATCCACCGCGCGGCGGCCATGTGCGGCAACGCGGCGGCGATGATCCGCTGCTCCCGTTTCCGCTGCAGGACGACCAGATAGACCACGCCGACGAAGAGCGGAAGCATGATCAGGAAGTAGACGGTGAGGAACTTCGACCCGCCGAGCAGCGCGGCGCTGTTCCACAGGGCGTGCAGGCAGACGGCGGCGAGATACCCGGCGATCGGCGCGACGATCTTGAGCGCCTTGGTGGTCGTCCGCGCGGCGATGCCGATCCCGATGCCGGTGAGCACGGCGAACAGCGGGTGCGTGAAGGGAGCGAGCACACCGCGGAGGAAGAACGCGGTGATGACACCCTGGCTGTGCCCGTCCCCGAAGCCGTAGTCGGCGAACGCGCGCCCGAAGTAGTAGATGTTCTCGGTGAAGGCGAACCCGGCGGCGCTGAACCCGGCGTAGACGACCCCGTCCACGACGCCGTCGAACTCGCTTGACCGCCGCCACAGGATGAGCACGACGAAGAGGGCCTTGGCGGCCTCCTCGACCACGGGGGCCGAGATGAGCGCGGCGACGGTGTTGCCGCTGCCCTGGCCGAGCAGCTCGTCCCCGACGGCCTCGGCGGTGGTGTTGATGAGCAGCGCGGTGATGGTCGCGATGCAGGCGCCCCAGGCGAAGGCGAGCAGGAGGAACTTGGCGGGCTCGGGTTCCCACCGGTCGACCCAGAGGAACCCGGCGACGACGCCGGCCACGGGCACGAGCGCGGCGAGCACGCCGATGGTGACGGCGAGGGGGCCGACCCGCGCGGTGGCCAGGCCGAAGAGGAACAGGCCGCACAGGGCCACCACGATCAGCCCGAGCACCGGCAGCAGCACGGTGACCCGGCGAGGCCGCCGTCCGCGATCAAGTCCCGTCGCGGGCGAGAGGGTTCCGCTCACAGCGGGTCACCCTACGCAGGCCGGTCCGGAGGAGGAACGCCACCTGGGCCACTGGGCGGCGGATGCGGGGCGCCGGTCGCCACCGGGTTGCGTCCCAAGGCGCCCCTTCGGCGCACGCGGGCCGGCCAGCCTCGCGCACGCGCTCAAGCGCCCAATGTGGCCTTCGGTGCGTCAGACGCACCCAAGGCGGCCTTCGGTGCGTCACACGCACCCAAGGCGGCCTTCGGTGCGTCACACGCACCCAAGGCGGCCTTCGGTGCGCCCTAAGTTGGGTGGCCGGATCCGCCCCAAGGTGGCCTTCGGTGCGTGACACGCACCCAATGTGGCCTTCGGTGCGTCCGCCCATGCCCCTGCCACCGCCCTCACCGGGAGGCGCTCGCGCCGCAGTGCCGATTCAGCGCAACCAAGGCCGCTTTGGGGCGCTTGGCTCGGGCGAGCGGGGCTCAGTCCTCCGCGCGGCGGCGGCGGCGAGGCGTCGAACCCGTGCCGCCGTTCGCCGCCAGGAGCTCGCTCACCGAACGGCCCGCCGCGTGCGATCCGCTGCCCGGGGCGGGCTCGGGTGCTGCTCGGCGGCCGTTGCGGGAACCGTTGTGGCCGTTCTGCTGCTGCTCGACCTCCGCCGGGTCCACCGGGGCCATGCCGCGGCGGGACATCGAGGCCCGCTCCGCCACCATGCCCTCCCAGGCCGGGGGCTCGCCGTCCGGACGGCGGCGGCGGCCTCCGCCCGGGGGTTCCGGCGCCGCGGGCACCGCCGGCAGCTGCTGCGAGTCCTCCGGCTTGCGGCGGCGGCCGCCCGAGCGGCCTTGGAAGTTACGGACCGATTCCGGCAGCGTCGGGTTCGCCATCGGCGTCTCGGCCTTGGCCGCCTCCGCCGGCGCGCGGTGCGACCCACCGTGGCGCGACGGCGGCTCCTCCAGGATCGGCGACATGTCGGCCCGCGAGAACTGCTCCAGCCGCGACGGGCGGCGGCTGTCGGCGGCCGGGACCGGCGTGGTCGGCGGCACCACCGGGGGCAGGTCCGTGCGCGACGGCTGCCGCGGCGACGGGCTGTTGCTCGGCACCGGCGTCGTCGGCGGGACGACCGGCGGGAGGTCCGTGCGGGAGGCCGCGGCGTCCCGCGGCAACGGCGGCTTCGCCTCGGGCGGCTTCGGCCGGTGGGGCCGCTGGCGCTCGGCGAAGTCGTCGCGGTTCTGGAAGGCCGCGCTGAGGTCCTTGACCGGCCGGATGTCCGAGCGCGACATCTCGGACGGCTTCGGCGGCGGCACGCTCGCCGCCGGACGGCCCGGCGGCCGCGGCGGCTCGGGCGCCTTGCGGGGCGGCTCGGGACGCGCGCCGTTCGGCTGACCGCCGACGCGCGGAATGTCCGGCCGCGACATCTCCACCCGCGGAATATCCGGCCGCGACATCTCCACCCGCGGAATATCCGGCCGCGACATCTCGACCCGGGGAATATCGGGCCGCGACATCTCGACCCGCGGGATATCCGAACGCGACATCTCCACCCGGGGAATATCGGGCCGCGACATCTCCGCCCGGGGAATGTCCGGCCGCGACATCTCCACCCGAGGAATGTCCGCACGCGACGCCTCGCCACGAGGAACGTTCGGCCGCGGCGCCTCGACGCGCGGCATCTCCGGGCGCGGTGCGTCGGCCCGCGGCACGTTCGGCCGCGGCGCCTCCACCCGCGGAATGTCCGGACGCGACATCTCCACCCGCGGAATATCGGGCCGCGACATCTCGACCCGCGGAATGTCCGGACGCGACATCTCCACCCGGGGGATATCGGGGCGGGACATCTCCACCCGCGGGATCTCCGGCCGCGGCGCCTCCACGGGCCGGATGTCCGACTTCGACATCTCGGCCCGGCGGGCGGGCGGCGGCTCGGGGCGGCGGATCTCCGTCTTCGGCTCCGGCGGCTGGGGGCGGCGGATCTCGGTCTTCGGCTCCGGCGCCTGCGGACGCCGGATCTCGGTCTTGGGGTCGGGCCGCGGCACGTCCCGGCGCGTCGGCTCGGCCGCGGCCTCCGGACGGCGCTCGGGCTGCTTCGCGACTTCGTCCGGCTTCGGCAGCCGCATCGGCTGGGACTCGGCCTGGCGGCGCGCGGCCTCGGCCCGCAGCTCGGCGGCCTTCAGCTCGCGCTGCGCGGCGTTCAGCGCCGGGTCGACCGGCGGCACCGGCGGACGGCGCTCGCTCAGCGGCTTCGGCCGGGCCATCTGCTGGGTGCTCTGCACGGAGACGTTCGCCGGCGTCTTCGGGACCGGCTTGCCGCCGAAGCCCTTGCCCTTGCCGCCGAGGCCCTTGCCGTTCGCGGGCTTGCCGTTCGACGCCTTGCGGCGGCGCTCGTCGAGGACGCGGTCGATCAGCTCGGTCGGCCGCTCGCCGCCTTCCACCACCGGCTTCTTCCCGGCCATCAGCTGGGCGGGCTTCTTCTTCGGGGCGGCGTCGGGGATCATCCGGTTCTCGTCGGACAGCTTGCGCATCCGGGTCGCCTGCGCGGTCAGCGCGACGCGCTCGAGCAGCACCTCGCCGCCGAACAGCGACTGGAGGCTGTCGCGCAGCGCGGACACCTCGGCGCGCAGCGCCTCCAGCTCCTCGCGGCCCTTGGAGTCGGCTGCGCTGCGGTTCTCCGCCTCCATCTCCAGCTCGTATTCGCGCCGGGCCGCGATCTCGCGTTCCAGCTCCAGTTCGTACACAGCCTGCGCCTCGGCGACCGCTTCCTCGCTCTGTGCCGCGCTCTTGCGGTACTTCACGGCGAGGAATGCGCCGATCAGGGCGGCCCAGAGGGCCGCGACGATCCCGAGCCGGAGGTAGCGGAGATCGTCGCTGAGCACCAGTGCGAGGGTGGCTCCGATGGCGAGGACAAAGCCGACAACGAGCCACGGCCTGCCCAAGAGGCGGCCGCGCGAGTCGTCACCCACGCCGGTCATGACTGACACCGTACCTGCTCGTAATCCGAACGAGACCTACTCGGTCCAGCGAGCGGTGCGATTCCAGCGCTAACCGGTCGTCCCGCGGGTGCGCTCCCGATCGTGGTCGCGCGGGGTCCGGCAGCAGTGTTCGAGCCACAAAGCCGCAGCTACCAGGGCCGCGGCGGACACGACGCCGACCGCCGCCGCGCGCGTGTCGAGCACCGCGGCGACGAGTTCGTCACGTCGGGGAAAAAGATAGGCGAGCGCCGCGAGCCAGGCGCCCGCCATGAACGCTCCGGCGAGTGACGAAGCTTTCGCGAGGGCCACCGATCGGGCTACCCCGATCGTGCCGACGACCCGACCGTTCTTGATCCGCGAGCGGATCGAGAAGGCCAGCACGACCTCGATCACGGCCAGCACGGCGAAGGTGACTCCGGCGAGCAGGGGCAGCTGCGGCAGCGAGGCGTAGGCCGTCTGGAAGAGCAGGTAGCCGAGGCCCAGGCCGAGCAGCCCGGCGACCACCAGGTCACGGGGCCGGGTGAAGTGCATGCCCCAACCGTACCGTGGAAGAGTTGACTCTCCACCGACTGGAGAGTTCATCATGCGTTTTGTGGGCAACACCGCGACATTCACCATCGGCGAGCTGTCCCGGCGGACCGGCCTGCCGGTCAAGACCATCCGCTTCTACTCGGACGAAGGCCTCCTGCCGCCGACCGAGCGGACGGACGCCGGCTACCGGCTCTACGACGCGGCGGCGATGGCCCGCCTGGAACTGGTCCGCACGCTGCGGGAGCTGGGTCTCGGCCTCGCCGACGTCTCGGCCGCGCTGAGCCAGTCGACGACCGTCGGCGAGCTGGCGATCCGGCACGTCGAGGCGCTCGACGAGCAGATCCGGCGGCTGCGGCTGCGCCGGGCGGTGCTGCGCGCGGTGGCCAAGCGCAATTCCGAACTGGAGGAAGTGAACCTGATGAACCGTCTCGCGTCGATGTCCGACGAGGAGCGCAAGCGGCTGGTCGACGAGTTCTGGGACGAAATGGTCGCCGGGCTCGACATCGACCAGGAGTTCTACCGCCGGATGCGCGCCGGGAAGCCGGAGCTGCCCGACGACCCGACCCCAGAGCAGCTGGAGGCCTGGATCGAGTTCGCCGAGCTGGTCCAGGACCCGGACTTCCGCGCCTTGATCCGCCGCATGAGCGAAATCCAGGCGAAGCAGATCGAGGACGGCGAGTTCGAGCAGCCGTCGGAAGGCTGGCAGCAGTACTGGCAGGGTTGGTCGGCTCGCGCGGAAGCGGCCGTGGCGGCGGGCGAATCACCCACGTCGCAGACGGGGCAAACGCTTGCGGCGGACCTGGCGGCCGCCTGCGCCCGCGAAGACCAGGACCCGGCATCGCCGGAGTTCCGGGCGGAGCTGGCCGACCGCTTCGCGATGAGCGGCGACCCGCGGGCCGAGCGCTACTGGCAGCTGCTGGCGACGATCAACGGCTGGCCCCCGGTGCCGACGACCCAGCCGGCGGTGCGGTTCATGATCGACGCCCTGCGCGGCTGAGCGCACGGGATCGACAGCTCGGCGACGGGCCGGTGGTGATCGGTAACGGTCACCACCGGTTCACCGATGAGCACCCTTTCCGACCCCTCCCCGCTGGGGGACCCCCGGTTTCAACGTTACTCGCGAGCACCGACAATCCCGGGCCGCGCGGCCCGGTTGTCCACCTGGTTATCCACAACGGCCAGGGGTTGTCCACAACTCCCCACGCCGGCTCGGCTTCAGCGCAGCGCGAGGTCCGTGCGGCGGACCGTGGCCACCTCGTCCGCCGGGCGGGCGGCGAGCAGGTCCGCGATCGGGCCGTGGCCCGGCAGGACCGCGGCCGGCTCGATCTCCACCCACGGCACCAGCACGCTCGCGCGGTCCGGCGTTCCCGGGTGCGGTAGCAGCAGCTCGGGGTCCGCCGACGTCACGCCGTCGACCGTGACCACGTCGACGTCCAAGGTTCGCGGGCCCCAGCGCAGCTCGCGCACCCGGCCCGCCGCCTGCTCGGCCGCCTGGCCCGTGCGCAGCCACGCCCAGTGGTCGCGCGCCGGGTCGTCGACCACGCAGACCGCGTTGAGGAAGTCCGGCTGGTCCTCGACGCCCCAGGCCTTCGTCTCGTACACGCTCGACACCACGACCAGCGCGGGCCGGACGGCGTCGAGCGCCAGCTGGAGGAAGCCCAGCCGGTCGCCCAGGTTGGACCCGAGCGAAAGCACCGCACGGCTCACCGGTCGCGCCGGACCGTGACCGCCACGTCGTCGAACGTCAGCGGGATCGGGGCCGACGGCTTGTGCACCGTCACCTCGACCGCGCTCAGCCGCTCGTCGCACATGACTTCGTCGGCGATCTTGCCCGCGACGCTCTCGATGAGGTCGTACGGCTCGCCCGCGACGATCCCCGCCGCCAGCTCGGCCAGCTCGCCGTAGTGCAGGGTCTTCGTCAGGTCGTCCGACGCGGCGGCCGGCCCGAGGTCCAGCCACACCGTGATGTCGACGACGAACTCCTGGCCGTCGCGCTTTTCGTGCTCGAACACGCCGTGGCGCCCGAACACGCGCAAGCCGGTCAGCGTGATCCGGTCAGCCATCCGTCCTCCAAGCAGCGGCCACCGCGACCGCGTCCAGCGAAGCTCCGACCTCGTGCACGCGCACGCCCCACGCTCCGGCCGCCGCGGCGAGCGCGGAGACGGCGGCGGTGGCGTCCTCCCGGCCGTCCGGCGGGCGCGGTGTCCCGTCCTTTTCGGACAGCAGCCGGCCGAGGAACCGCTTGCGGGAAGCGCCGACGAGCACCGGGAAACCCAGCGAGAGCAACGAGTCCAGCCTGCGCAGCAACGCCCAGTCGTGCTCGGCGTTCTTGGCGAAACCCAGGCCGGGATCCAGCACGATCGCGCTTTCGGCGACCCCCGCGGCGAGCGCTTCGTCCACCCGGGACAGCAGCTCGGCCCGCACATCGGCGACGACGTCCTGGTAGGACGCCAGCGCCTGCATGTCCTTGCTGTGCCCGCGCCAGTGCATCAGCACCCACGGCACCCCGGCCTCGGCGGCGACGCGCGCCATGTCCGGATCGGCCAGGCCGCCGGAAACGTCGTTGATCACCTTCGCGCCGGCCTCGAGCGCGGCGACGGCGACGGCGGCACGCGTGGTGTCGACCGACAACGCCACTCCTTCGGCGGCCAGTGTCTTGATCACCGGCAGGACGCGCTGCAGTTCCGTCTCGGCGTCCACCCGGGACGCCCCCGGCCGCGTCGACTCGCCGCCGACGTCGATCAGGTCGGCCCCGCGCGCCCACATCTCACGCGCGTGCTCCAGCGCCTGGTCGAGCCCGAGGTAGCGGCCACCGTCCGAAAAGGAATCGGGCGTCACGTTCAGCACGCCCATGACCACGCACCGGCCGGGCGCGGGAAGCCCTGCACTCACCGGCGGGCCCTGATGAGATCGAGCGCCTCCGCCCGCGAAGTGGCGGAATTCTTGAACTGCCCCCGCACGGCCGACGTGGTGGTGCGCGCACCCGGCTTGCGGATGCCGCGCATGGCCATGCAGAGGTGCTCGGCCTCGATCACCACGATCACGCCGCGCGGCTCGAGCTTCCGCACGATCGCGTCGGCCACCTGCGACGTCAGGCGTTCCTGGACCTGCGGGCGCTTGGCGTAGAGGTCGACGACGCGGGCGAGCTTCGACAGCCCGGTGACCTTCCCCGCGGCGTTCGGGATGTACCCGACGTGCGCGACGCCGTGGAACGGGACCAGGTGGTGCTCGCAGCTGCTGTACATCGGGATGTCCGTGACCAGCACCAGCTCTTCGTGCGCCTCGTCGAACGTCCGGTCCAGCACCGCGTCCGGTTCCGTGTACAGGCCCGCGAACATCTCGCGGTACGCGCGGGCGACCCGGGCGGGGGTGTCCTTCAGGCCATCCCGCTCCGGGTCTTCACCGCAGGCCAGCAAGAGCTCCCGGATCGCCTTCTCCGCCCGGTCCTGGTCGAAGACCGGGCGGTCGGCGTCACTGGGGCTTTTCTGGTCCATCCACGTCACGACGCTCCCCCTCGCTCTGCTGGTTGCCGGCTTGGTCGGCGAACCAGCCGTGCTCACGAGGGCGTTCTTCACCGCCGGGCCGCCACGACTGGCCCGGCTGACCGCCCGGCGAGGTCGCGGGCGTCCAGCCCGGAGGGGCACCGTAGTTCGGCGGGCCACTCTGGCCGGCCGGACCGCCCGGCTGCTGGCCGCCGTAGGCCTGCGGCCAGTGCGCCGTGCCGTTCGGGCCACCGTTCGGGCCGCCGTAAGGACGGCCACCGTTCGGGTAGGCGCCCGGCTGCGGCGGGGCGTACGGGTTGGCGTTCGGGTCGACCGGCGACGGCGACGGGTACGGCGGACCGCCCGGCAGGTCGCCCGCGCCCGGGGCGGTGCCGACCGGGGTCGGCTCCGGCTTCAGGACCGGCTTCTCCTTCTCCGGCGGCGGCCACGGCTCGCCGCGCTCCATCGCCAGCTCGCCCGGGGTCTTGATCGGCGGCTTGTCCGACGGCGTCCGCTCACCGAACTCGTTGAACACGGTGATGTGCGGGCGCTTCTCGACCGTCGCGAAGATCCGCTCCAGGTCCTTGCGGGTCAGCGTCTCCTTCTCCAGGAGCTCGATGACCAGCTCGTCGAGCACGTCTCGGTAGGTGTTGAGCACGTGCCACGCCTCGGTGTGCGCCGTCTCGATGAGCTTGCGCACCTCCTCGTCGATCTCGTGCGCCACCTCGAGCGAGTAGTCCGCCTGACGGCCCGCCGACCGGCCGAGGAACGGGTCGCCCTGCTCCTGGCCGTACTTGACCGCGCCGAGCCGGGCGCTCATGCCGTACTCGGTGACCATCGCGCGGGCGATCTTCGTCGCCTGCTCGATGTCCGAGGACGCGCCGGTGGTGGGCTCGTGGAAGACGAGCTCCTCCGCTGTGCGGCCACCCATCGCGAAGACCAGCCGCCCGATCATCTCGGAGCGGGTCATCAGGTCCTTGTCGTCCTCGGGGACGAGCAATGCGTGCCCGCCCGTGCGGCCGCGCGGCAGGATGGTCAGCTTGTAGACCGGTTCGATGTCCGGCATCGCCCACGCGGCGAGCGCGTGCCCGCCCTCGTGGTAGGCGGTGATCTTCTTCTCCTTCTCGGAGATGATCCGGCTCTTGCGGGCCGGGCCGCCGACGACGCGGTCGACCGACTCCTCCAGCGCCGCGTCGGTGATCACGTGCCCGTTCTGGCGGGCGGTGAGCAGCGCGGCCTCGTTGAGCACGTTCGCCAGGTCGGCGCCGGACATGCCGACGGTCCGCTTGGCCAGGCTGGTCAGGTCGGTGCCCTGGGCGATCGGCTTGCCCTTGGCGTGCACCTCGAGGATCGCCTTGCGGCCGCGCAGGTCCGGCGCGGACACCGGGATCTGCCGGTCGAACCGGCCGGGGCGCAGCAGCGCCGGGTCCAGGATGTCGGGCCGGTTGGTGGCCGCGATCAGGATGATGCCGCCGCGGGCGTCGAAGCCGTCCATCTCGACGAGCAGCTGGTTCAGGGTCTGCTCGCGCTCGTCGTGCCCGCCGCCGAGGCCGGCGCCGCGCTGGCGGCCGACCGCGTCGATTTCGTCGACGAAGATGATGCACGGCGCGTTCTGCTTGGCCTGTTCGAACAGGTCACGGACACGCGAGGCACCGACACCGACGAACATCTCGACGAAGTCCGAACCGGAGATCGTGTAGAACGGCACGCCCGCCTCGCCGGCGACGGCCCGCGCGAGCAGCGTCTTGCCGGTACCCGGCGGCCCGTAGAGCAGCACGCCCTTCGGGATCTTCGCGCCGAGCGCCTGGTAGCGCGCCGGGTTCTGCAGGAAGTCCTTGATCTCGTACAGCTCTTCGACGGCCTCGTCGGCACCCGCGACGTCCCCGAAGGTCGTCTTGGGCATGTCCTTGTTCAGCTGCTTGGCCTTGGACTTGCCGAAGTTGAGGACGCGGTTGCCGCCGCCCTGGGCGTTGTTCATCATCCACATCAGCAGGCCCAGCACGAGGGCGAGCGGGATGGCGAAGATGAGGATCTGCGTCAGCACGCCCTGCTGGGTCACCTTGGTGGTGAACTTGATCGGCTGGCCGCCCGCCTTCGCCGCGATCAACGAGTCGTAGATCGGGCGGGTGGCGTCCGCCGGGTACTGCGAGATGATCTGGGTGACCTGCTGGCCGTCGACGTCGACGGGCTTGGCCAGCAGCAGCTTGAGCTGCTGCTCCTTGTCCTCGAGGCTGGCTTCCTTGACGTTGTTCGAGGTGATCTGGGAGTTCGCCACCGAGATGGGTGCCTGGGTGTACCCACGATCACTGTCGAAGATCGTGTTGTACGCGAACAACGCCAGCAACCCCGCGACGATCCACAGCAGTGGGTTCCTGAGCACGCTCTTCCGGTTCATACGACTCGGCCCTGGTGGCCTCGACCCTCCCTGGTTGGGCGGCTCCTGTGATACCCGCCATCACGATCTTGACAACCCGTGGTGCCTGGACACCTGCCCATCAGGGTACCGTCCGCTGCCGCGTTCATCCCCTGTGAGCCTCTCGCAGGTCAACGGGCGATACCGCGCTGGGGTTCCCGGCCGGTGTCCACTCGTCAACGCTAGCGCGTGCCGTCGGACACACTGCTCACCATCTCGCCCAGCCGGGTGCGCAGTGTCGCCGGGTCCGCGGGGGCCACGGTGACCCACTCGCGCCCGTCCGTACCGGCCCGGGAGAGGCTCAGGTAGCGGCCGGTCGCGGTGTCGAACCAGGCCAGCACGCGGGACCGTTGCTTGGCTCCGACCTGCGAACGGCTGTTCGCGGCGAGCTGGCCACCGCGCTGCCGGGGCTGCCCGGAGATGCGGCCGTAGGCCTCGCGGGGGTCGACCGTCACGCGTTCGCTCAGCGGGGTCCGGCGGCCCCGGCCCCGGCGGCTGTCTTCTTCCTCACCCGCCGACGGCAGCGACACCGGCACCCGGATCGGCGCGGTGTGCAGGGCCTCGTCCAGCGGGAGTGTGACCGACGCCTCGCTGCCGCGCGGCCCGGCGGGCAGCATTCCGACGACGGCGGAGACCAGGCCGTCCGGCGGGACGTCCCGCAGCCAGATCCCGTCGGCGTCCTGGACCGCGAGGACGCCCTTGGTCTCGTCGGCCGCCGCGAGGACGCCGACCGTCGGGGCCTGGAACTGCGGGATGTGCAGGGCGTCGATGGTCAGCGGGGCAAAGGCCAGCAGGTGCAGGGCGTCCTCGATCGGCGGCGCGAGCCTGCCGCGCGGCTCGCGGATGCCGCGCGCCTTCAGCTCGACGTCGACGCGGTGACGCAGCGACACGCGCTCGTCCTCGGTCGCGCCGTGCGACCGGACGCGCAACGGGTACGGCAGCTCCCCGACCCGCGCCGACTCCCACAGGAAGTCGAACGCCAGTGGCGAGAAGAACTCTTGCATCATCACTCTCCCGGATCGGACTCTTGCTCAGCGTAGCCCGCACCCCCGACAAAACCGGATCGTTCCGGTGCCGGGCCGGGCACGCCCGGAGAACCCGGGGTTCAGACCGAGCTGGTCGTCGCCGCTCCGGCGAGCATCTCACCGAGGCGGTGGCGCAGCGTGGCCGCGTCGGCGGGAGCGATGGTGATCCAGTCCCGGCCGTCGCGGCCGCGGGTGGCCTGGGTGAAGTAGCGGCCGGTCGCGGTGTCGAACCAGGCCAGCACCGGCGTGCGCGTGCGGGCGCCGAGCCGGCTGCGGGAGTTGGCGCCGATCTGGCCGCCGCGCAGCCGCGGCTGGGCGGTCAGCCGGGCCAGCGCCTTGCGGTCCTCGTCGGCCGACGCGCGCTCGTCGCCGTTGCCGGCGCGCTGCCGGAAGTCTCCGGTCAGCTCGTCCCGCGGCACGGTGATCGACTTCTCGCTGCCGCGCGGGGCACCCGGCAGCAGCGAGACGATCGCACTGGGGAGCCCGTCGGGCGGGCACGGCTGCAGGTGCAGGCCGCGAGTGTCCTGCACGGCCAGCAGGCCCTGGCCGCCCAGCACGCCGGCGACCGCGAGCAGCGGCTGGGCGTCCGGGGCGATCAGCTGGACGGCGTCCAGGCTCAGTTCGGGGGCCGCCAGCACGCCGAAGTAGTCCTCGACGTGCGGCTCGGGCCGGCCGCGCCCGTCGGCGAGGCCACGCGCGGTGAGTCCTTCGAGGGTGCGGCGGCGCAGCATCGCCCGCTCGTCGACGGTCGCGCCGTGCGAACGGATGCGCAGCGGGTACGGCAGCTCGCCCAGCCCGGCCGACTCCCACAGGAAGTCCACCTCGACCGGGGTGAGCAGCTCAGCGTTCGGCATCGAGCCACCCCCAGGAGAAACCGGGCCGGGCACACGTCGGTGCGCCCGGCCCGAAAGGATCAGCGGTCTTCGTCGTCGGACCACGCGCCGATGACCGGCGGCGGGGTCGCCTGGTTCGCGCCGAAGGCCTCGTCCGGGTCCGCCTCGATGAGGAAGGACGCGTGCGTGTGCTCCTCGTCCTGCTGCCCCTGGGCGCCCTGCGGGGCCATGCCGCCCATGCCCGGGTTCATCGGCGGCGGCGTCTGCCCGCCGATGGTGCCCGCGGACGAGACGACGCCCTGCTGCGGTGCCTGGGCCGACGCCGCGCTCTGGCCCTGGCCCTCGGCCGACGCGAGGGACGTTTCGTTCTCGGACTTCGCGCCGGACTTGCTGCCCGCGCCCAGCGCCCGCGACGCCAGCGCGCCGAGGCCGCCGGCCACGCCGCCGAGGCCGAGGCCCATGCCGATCTTGCCGAGCGGGTTGCCGCC
>NZ_BNAW01000043.1 GCF_014654205.1 Amycolatopsis bullii | reverse complement strand
GTCGCCCGCCGGCACCGGTGCGGCTTCGCCCTCCGTTCCGGGCGCCCAGGACCACCCCGCCGAGGCCGCGCAAGCCGGCACGGACCCGGCCACCACCGCCGCCCCGGCCGAGGCCGCCGCGAACCCGGTTGCGGCCGAGCCGGAAGCTCCCGAAGCCACCGACGTGCCCCGCCCGGCCTGGCCGCGGCCGGCCGAGCTCTACCTGGTCAGCCTCGTCGAAGGCGGCGAACCGTCCGCCGAAGCCGAGTACCGGCTCGAAGAGCTGCAGCGCGAGTACAACCACCCCGGCGAAGACGGCGAATCGCCGTTCCGGGTCGAGCTGCTCTGGGCCGACGACGGCCAGGGCCAGGACCCGCCGCGCACGCTGCGCGCGGGGGTGCACGTGATCCCCGTCTACAGCCAGAAGCAGGGGCGCCCCCTCGTCGGGTCGCGGATCGAGGCGCCCGGTCTCGTCCTGCAGGCCCACATCGACGAATTCGCCTACCCGCGCCGGACGTACTGCTACGTGCTGACCCGGCAGTCGGCCGCGAAGCCGGCCTTCGGCGACCTCCGCAAGGCCCTCGCGGCGATCGGCGAAAAGCCGAACTTCCGGAACAGCTTCCAGGTCCCGCGGAAGATCGAAGCCCTGCTGGGCCTGTGGCCCGACCTGGGCTACGACCCCCGCTGACGGCGGCGCACGCCACTCCGGGGACGGTGCGCGCGCGAAAGTTGTCGGGGGTGGCGGATATCCTGCACTACGGTGCAGGCGAGTCCGCACCACCACCAGCACTTTCGCGAGCCACGATCCGGGAGAACGACCCTGTGACTGCCGAGACCTTGTACGGGGCCGACGACCTGACGCATCTCGAGGGTCTCGAAGCCGTCCGCAAACGACCCGGGATGTACATCGGCTCCACCGACAGCCGGGGCATCAACCACCTCTTCTCGGAGGTGGTCGACAACTCCACGGACGAGGGTGTCGCCGGCCACGCGACGAAGATCGTCGTCACGCTGCACGCCGACGGCAGCGTCCAGGTCGACGACGACGGCCGCGGCATCCCGACCGGCACCCACGCCAAGTCCGGTTTGTCCGGCGTCGAGCTGGTGCTGACGCGGCTGCACGCCGGCGGCAAGTTCGGTGGCTCCGGCTACAAGACCTCCGGCGGCCTGCACGGCGTCGGCGCTTCGGCGGTCAACGCGCTGTCGCACCGGTTCGACGTCACGGTGAAGCAGGACGGCAAGGTCCACCAGATGTCGTTCAAGCACGGCGTCCCGGGCACGTTCGACGGACCGGGCCCGAAGGCGAAGTTCACCCGCCGGTCCGGGCTGAACGTCGTCGGCAAGATGAAGCGCGGCGAGCGCAGCGGCACGTCGATCCGCTACTGGTACGACGCGCGCTACTTCGAGTCCGGCGCCGCGCTCGACGTCGAAGGCGTGCGGACGAAGCTGCGCAACACCGCCTTCCTCGTCCCGGGCGTCACGTACGTGCTGCGCACCGCGATCGAAGACACGATCAACGAAGAGACCTTCCACTTCCCGAACGGCCTGGTCGACATGGTCGACTTCCTCACGCCCTCGGGCGAGAAGCCGGTGTGCGGCACGCTGCTGATCACCGGCGAAGGCACGTACAAGGAGAACGCGGCCGATGCCGCGGGCGTCATGCAGTCCAATGTGGAGCGCCACGCCGAGGTCGAGGTGGCGCTGCGCTGGGGCACCGGCTACGAGCGCACGGTCGAGTGCTTCACCAACACGATCCGCAACGTCCACGGCGGCACCCACCGCCGCGGCTTCGACCGCGCGATGGCGAAGGCCTTGCAGGAGGCGATCTCCAAGACCCGAGGGCTGCTCAAGCCCAAGGAGGACATGCCGACGATCGAGGACGTCCTCGAGGGCATGACGGCCGTGATCCACGTCCGGCTGCCGGAGCCGCAGTTCACGTCGCAGACCAAGGACGAGCTGTCCACCGCCGGGATCACCCGCGTGCTGCAGGGCATCGTCGACAAGCACGTCAAGGCCTGGACCGAGGACCGCAAGACCAAGTCCGAGGCCAAGGTCGTGCTGCAGAAGGTGGTCGACGCCTCCCGCGTCCGGCTCACCCAGAAGCAGCAGAAGGACGCCGCCCGGCGCAAGACCGCGCTCGAAGGCGCGGCGATGCCGCCGAAGCTGGTCGACTGCCGCACCACCGGCGTCTCCCGCAGCGAGCTGTTCCTGGTCGAGGGCGACAGCGCGCTCGGGTCGGCGCGGATGGCGCGCGTGTCCGAGTACCAGGCGCTGCTGCCCCTGCGCGGCAAGATCCTGAACGTCCAGAAGGCGTCGCTGGGCGACACGCTGAAGAACGCCGAGATCGCCTCGATCGTCCAGGTGCTCGGCGCGGGCACCGGGCGCACGTTCGACCTGTCGACCATGCGCTACGGCCGCGTGATCCTGATGGCCGACGCCGACGTCGACGGTTCACACATCCGCACGCTGTTGATCACACTGTTCGCGAAGTACATGCGCCCGGTGATCGAGGACGGCCGGCTGTACGCAGCGATGCCGCCGCTGCACAAGGTCGTCACGAAGGGCCGCAACCCGGAGACGCACTTCACCTTCACCCAGCGCGAGATGGAGCAGAAGTTCGCCGAGCTGGAACGGGCGGGCAAGAGCATCGTCACCCCGGTGCCGCGGTTCAAGGGTCTCGGCGAGATGGACGCCGACGAGCTGTGGGAGACCACGATGAACCCGGCGACGCGTTCGGTGCGCCGCATCACCATGGACGACGCCGAAGCCGCGGAGGCGGCGCTGGAACTGCTGATGGGCGAGAAGGTCGAGCCCCGGCGGAACTGGCTGGTCGCCTCGTCCGACCGGGTCGACCGCGAAGCCATCGACGCCTGATTTTTCGTAGCTACCAAGGAGTTCTGCCGTGGCACGCCGCAAGGGCACCACCACCAAGGTCGATCCCAGCGCGTTCGACTCCCCCGGTGCGCACGTCTTCGACAACTCGCTCAAGACCGAGATCGAAGACTCCTACCTGGAGTACGCGTACTCGGTCATCCACTCGCGCGCCCTGCCGGACGCGCGCGACGGGCTGAAGCCGGTGCACCGCCGGATCCTGTACTCGATGAACGAGAACGGCTACCGCCCGACGCACGCGTACGTGAAGTCGTCGCGCGTGGTCGGCGACGTGATGGGCAAGTACCACCCGCACGGTGACGTCGCGATCTACGACGCGATGGTGCGGCTGGCGCAGGACTTCTCGCTGAACGTCCCGCTGATCGACGGCCACGGCAACTTCGGCAGCCCGGACGACGGCCCGGCCGCCTCGCGGTACACCGAAGCCCGCATGTCGCCCGAGGCGATGCAGCTGGTCGGCGAGCTCGGCGAGGACACCGTCGACTTCCGGCCGAACTACGACGGCTCGCTCGAAGAGCCGTCCGTGCTGCCCGCGGCGTTCCCGAACCTGCTGGTCAACGGCACGTCCGGGATCGCGGTCGGGATGGCGACCAACATGATCCCGCACAACCTCGGCGAGGTCATCGCCGCGGCGCGGTGGCTGATCACGCACCCGTCCGCGACGCTCGACAAGCTGATGGAGTTCGTGCCCGGCCCCGACCTGCCCACCGGCGGCAAGCTGCTCGGCCTCGACGAGGTCCGCCGCGCGTACGAGACCGGCCGCGGCGTGGTCCGGATGCGCGCGAACGTCGAGACCGGCCCCCTGGAGGGCAGCCGCGGGCGGCAGGCGATCACCGTCACCGAGCTGCCGTACGGCGTCGGGCCGGAGAAGGTGATCGAGAAGATCACCGACGAGGTCAACAAGTCCAAGCGGCTCACCGGCATCGCCGACGTCAAGGACCTCACCGACCGCGAGAACGGCACCCGGCTGGTCATCGAGTGCAAGGTCGGCGTCAACCCGCAGGCGCTGCTGGCCGACCTCTACCGGCTGACGCCGCTGGAGCAGTCGTTCGGCATCAACAACCTGGTGCTGGTCGACGGCCAGCCGCAGACCCTCGGCCTCAAGGAACTCCTCGAGGTCTTCCTCCGCCACCGCTACGACGTCGTCACCCGGCGCACGAAGTACCGGCGCCGCAAGCGCGAAGAGCGCCTGCACCTGGTCGACGGCCTGCTGATCGCGCTGCTGAACATCGACAAGGTGATCAAGCTCATCCGCGAAAGCGAGAACGCGCAGGCCGCGAAGGACGGCCTGATGACGCGCTTCAAGCTGTCGGAGATCCAGGCCACGTACATCCTGGACACGCCGCTGCGCCGGCTCACGAAGTACGACCGCCTCGAACTCGAGTCCGAGCAGGAGCGGCTGCGCGAGGAGATCGCCGAGCTGACCAAGATCCTCGACGACGAGTCGGTGCTGAAGAAGCTCGTCTCCTCCGAGCTGGCGAAGATCGCGAAGGACTTCCCGACCGAGCGCCGCACCGCGCTGATCGACGGCGACCTGAAGGAGGTCCTGGCCGCGTCGAAGCCGTCCGGGCCCCTCGAAGTCGCGGACGACCCGTGCCAGGTGATCCTGTCGGCGACCGGCCTCGTGGCACGCACCGCCGCCGAGTCCGAGGAAGCGACGGAGACGCGTCGCCGCAACGGCCGCGTGAAGCACGACGCGGTGGCGGCGCTGGTGCACACCACCGCGCGCGGCCAGGTCCTGCTGGTGACCAGCCGCGGCCGGGCGTTCAAGACGGACGTGCTGCCGCTGCCGGTGCTGCCCGAGCAGGCGGGCACGGTGTCGCTGCGCGGCGGCATGGCGGCGAAGGAACTGGTGCCGCTGGAGAAGGGCGAGACGGTCGTCGGGATCGCCCCGCTGGGCGAGCAGGCGGCGGGCTCGCCGGGCCTCGCGCTCGGCACCCGGGGCGGTGTCGTGAAGATCTGTTCGCCGGAGTGGCCGGTCCGCTCGGACGAGTTCGAAGTGATCTCGCTGAAGGACGGCGACGAAGTCGTCGGCGCGACCTGGCTGACGGACGGCTCGGAGACCCTGGCGTTCGTGTCGTCGGAGGCGTCCCTGCTGAAGTACGCGGCGTCCCTGGTCCGCCCGCAGGGCCTGAAGGGCGGCGGTATGGCGGGCATGAACCTGCCGTCGGGAGCGTCGGTGGTGTTCTTCGGCGCGGTCCGCACGGACGACGACGAGCACGGCGAGCCCCTGGTGATCACCGCGACGGGCCAGAGCGTGAAGGTGACGCCGTTCAGCGAATACCCGGCGAAGGGCCGCGCGACCGGCGGCGTCCGGGCCCAGCGGTTCCTCAAGGGCGAGACGGCGTTGCGCGTGGCCTGGATCGGCCCCCGCCCGGCCGGAGCGGCGAGGAACGGCGACCCGGTGGAGCTCCCGGAGATCGACGTCCGCCGCGACGGCTCGGGCCACGCCCACCCCGGCCCGGACGTGGTGGGCCACCTCATCGAGCGCGACTGACGCCTCGTGAGTGTTTAGGCGGGTTGGCACCCGCCTAAACACTCACGAGCTGCTAGGCGACCTTGAACGACTGAGCGGCGCTGCCGCTGCAGGCCGCCTGGACCAGCTGGACACTGTCCGCAGTGGACGATCCCGGCACGGTCAGGCACTTGCCGCTGTGGCGGGCGACGAAGTGGTAGTAACCGCCGCCCTCGGAGACCGGCTGCCACTGCTGGTTGCCGCCGCCGCTGTAGGACCACAGCTGCAGGCCCGCGTTGTCCGCCGTCGAGACGTCCGTGACGTCGATGACCTCCGCCGCGTTCGTGCGGTTGTTGATCCGGTCGTAGCCGCCGCTGGTCGGGGCGAACTGGTACTGCTGGGCCGTGGTGCCGTTGCACGTGTACTGCTGGATCACCGTGCCGTTCGCACTCCCCGCCGCGCGGGCGTCGATGCACTTGCCGGATGCCTTGTTCGTCACGGCGTACCAGGCCGCGGGGTCGATCGTGCCCGGGTCGGTCGGGACGGTCGAACCGCCGCCGAGCCACTTGAGGCCGTCGAGCACGAACCGGTTCTGGTCCGCGCTCTCGAACGTCGACGACAGCGCGGTGTTCGTCTCGTAGTTCATCGCGTTGTGGCCGAAGTTCGCGTAGAGCATCTTGTAGTTCTTGTTCGTCCACGCGATCGGGTAGTAGCCGCTGTACCAGGTCTGGTTCGGGTCGGTGCCGATCGGGAACGTGGACTGATCCATCGACGCCAGGATCGAAATGTTCGGGTTCTGCCGCAGGTCGTTCTGCCAGGCGTACCACTCCGACGTCGACGACCGGATCGTCGCGGGCAGGTTCGCCGTCGACGGGTGCGTGCGGTTCTCGATCCGCAGCGTCTCCGGCGTCGGGCCCCACGTGTTGGACGTGAACCGGCCGGTGCCGAGGAAGTCGTTGTGGAACCAGTTCGCGTACGACGGCGTCGAGCTGTCGTTGTAGGCGGTGACGTGGAAGCCGAAGAACCCGCCCCCGTTCTGCATGTAGTTCTGGAAGCCCTGGAACTGCGCGGCCGACTGCGGCTGGTCGTCGAGGAACAGGACGACGTCGGCGGTCCCCTTGGTGAGGCTGGTGAGCCGGCTCCAGTCGGTTGTGGCGGTGTAGGTGAACCCGTTGGCCGCCGCCTGCTGCGGGAACCAGACGTTGGCTTCCTTCTCGAAACTGATGTGCGCGGCGTCGTAGCTGCCGCTGTAGAAGGCCAGCACCTTGAACGGCGTCGCGGCCTGCACGGGCGGGGCAGCCAGCGAGAGTCCTAGGCAGGCGGCGAAGAAGGCGAGAATCCTGAGCAGGAGACGGCGGGGCATGCGTGAACCTTTCCGGTGGGGGACGGGGATCACCAGTGGCGCAGGTAGTGCAGGCCGTAGCCGAGGGGGAACAGCGCGGGTTTTCCGTCGCCGGCGTTGATGGGCTGCTGATCGGCGCTGCGCATCCAGGTCACCGGCAGCTTGCCGGTCGGGTTGTAGTCGCCGAAGAGGACGTCGGCGACGCCTTGGCCTTCGCTGCCCGGCAGCCATGACTCGACGAGCCCGGCCCAGTCCGGCAGCTGCGCGGCGATGTCGAGCGGCCGCCCGGACACGAGCACGACCACCGTCGGCACGCCGGAATCCTTCAGCTTCTGCAGCGTGGCGAGATCGGTGGCGTCCAGTCCCATCCCTTGTGGACGGTCGCCCTTGCCTTCGGCGTACGGCGTCTCCCCGACGACCGCGACGGCGACGTCGTAGCTGGAGTCGATCCCCGTGCCGTCCTTGGCGAAGGTGACGTTCACGGACTTCTGCCGCAGGCCCTGCAGGATGGTGGTGCCCGGGATGACCGGCCCGCTGGTGCCCTGCCAGCCGACCGTCCAGCCGCCGGACTGGTTGCCGAGGTCGTCGGCGTTCTTGCCGGCCACGAAGATCTTGCCCCGCTTCGAAAGCGGCAGGACGTGGTTCTCGTTCTTCAGCAGCACCTGGGACTCCCGCACGGCCTGGCGGGCGAGGTCGCGGTGCGGCTTGCTGCCGATCGTGTTCAGGAACCGCCGGTCGGTCAGCGGGTGCTCGAACAGGCCGAGCTCGAACTTCTTGGTGAGGATGCGGCGGTTGGCGTCGTCGATCCGGGCCATCGGCACGCGGCCCTGCTCGACGAGCGTGCGCAGCGTGTCGATGAACTTCTGCCACTCGTAGGGCACCATCACCATGTCGATGCCGGCGTTGATGGCGGCCTCGACCTCTTCCGGGGTGAACCCGCTCTTGCCGTCGATCTTGTCGACGCCGTTGTAGTCCGAGACGACGATGCCCTTGAAGCCGAGTTCCTTCTTCAGGACGTCGTTGATCAGGTAGGAGTTCGCGTGCAGCTTCACGCTGTTCCAGCTGCTGTAGCTGATCATCACCGAGCCGACCCCGCGCCGGATCGCGGCCTGGAACGGCGGGAGGTGGATCGCGCGCAGCTCCTGCTCGCTGATTTCGGTGTTGCCCTCGTTGACGCCGCCGGTGGTGCCGCCGTCGCCGACGTAGTGCTTGGCGGTGGCCATGACCGAGCCGGGCCGGTCGAGCTCGCGGCCCTGCAGCCCGGTGATGATCGACGTCATCTGCGTGGCGAGCTGGGGCACCTCGCCGAAGGACTCGTAGGTCCGGCCCCAGCGGTCGTTGCGGGCGACGCACAGGCAGGGCGCGAAGTCCCAGTCGATTCCGGTGCCGGAGACCTCTTCCGCGGTGGCGCGGCCGATCTTCTCGACCAGCCGCGGATCGCGCGTCGCGCCGAGGCCGATGTTGTGCGGGAAAACGGTGGCGCCGTAGAGCCCGTTGTGGCCGTGGACGGCGTCGACACCGTAGACGAGCGGGATGCCGAGCGGCGTGGCCAGCGCGGCCTTCTGGAAGCCGTCGTACATGTCGGCCCAGGTGACGGGCGTGTTCGGGGTGGGCTGCGAGCTGCCCCCGGAGAGCAGCGACCCGAGCCGTCCGGTGGTGACGTCGGCGGGGCTCTTCACCCCCAGCCGTTCGGCCTGCATCATCTGGCCGAGCTTGTCGTCGAGGGTCATCCGCCCCAGCAGGTCGGCCACCCGCACCTTGACCGGCCGCCAGGAGTCCTTGTAGGCCGGGCCGTTTCCGGCGAGCGCGGGCGTTTCCGACGCCACCAGCAATCCCAGGGCCAGCGCACCGATGCCCAGCCTGCGTCCGAGGCGCATCCGGGTCCTCCTCGTCGAGAGACCAAAATTCACGCCTTGGATTAAGACACAGCGACAGGCGGCTGGTCCAGACCTCTCAACGAACTCGGTTACCGCTCACCGGGACCGCGGGCTGCTCAGCGATCCGAGCGCAGCGAAGCCGGGTCGAAGGACTCCCAGTAAGCGTCCTCGTCCTCGGCACTCGGAGCCGGAGCCACCGCAGGCTGCGCCGAGGGTGAAGAACCCAGCCGCTCGGCCCGCAGCCGCTGGAACTCCTCGACCGTCATCCCCGGGTCGTCGTCCTCCGCGCGGGCCGGCGCGGGCAGGCCCGTCATCTGCTCGATCATGAACGTCATGTCCTCGCCGAGCAGCAAGGCCACCTTGTTGTAGCCGTCCTGCGTCGCCTCGCGCATGGCCGCCTGGGCGATCTCGACCACCAACGGCCCCAGCCGCTCGCCCAGCTCCACCGCCGAGGGGGCCAGCCACAACCGCAGCAGCTTCCCGCGGGCGTCCACCGTCACCTCGACCTGCCCGTCGCGGTCGTGCGCCGTGCCGGACGCCGAGGCCAGGAGCTCCTCCACCCGGGCCATCGCCTCTTCGCGGGCCCGGGCCTGGGCGATCAGCTGGCGGGTCGTGATCACCGCGAACCCTCTCCGTACGAATACGTCTCGGCGTCCGGGTCGTCGTCCGGGATCGGTTCGTAGCCCAGGGTTTCCAGCTGCTCGCGATCGACGGCGGCGGACAGCGCGTGGTACATCCGGTCGCCCGCCCGCCGGGTCGCGCGCTGGGCCAGCTCGAAGATCCGGTCGGCGAGCACCGCCGACCCCTGCCGCAACGCCGAGCGGTGGATCGACAGGCCCGTCAGCAGTCCGCCCGGCGCCACCTGGACCTCGATGCCGTCGGCCGCAGCCTTGCCCACCACCGGACCCGAGCGCTCGAGGCGGGCGGACACCTCGGCGCCCGCCCGCGCCGCCTGCTCGGCGATCCGCGCGGACGCCAGGTCGACGTCGAATTCAGCCACAGCTCACCCCGTAGGCCGGTAGAAGCCGATGAACGACTGTCCCGCGTTCGTGGTGCGGATCTTGCTGATCTGCACCGGGTCGCCGGCCTCGATCATCTGGCCGTCGCCGATCACCATCGCCACGTGCCCGGACCACACGACGAGGTCGCCGGGCAGCAGCTGGTCGATCGAGGGCACCTCGGCCCCGACCGTCTGCTGCGCCGCCGTGCGCGGCAGCTGCAGGCCCGCGTCCTGGTACGACGTCATGGTCAGCCCGCTGCAGTCGAGGCCGACGCCCCGCGCGGTGCCGCCCCACACGTACGGCACGCCGAGCTGCGAAAGCGCGTTGCGCACGGCCTTGGCCGCGGTTTCGTTCGGCGCCATGACCTGCTTGCCGCCGGGCAGGTTGATCGCGACGCCGCTGCCGGGCTGCGGCGGGATCGCCACCGGCAGCCGCGGTTTGTGGACGGCGCCGCCGCCTCCACCACCGCCGCCGCCCCCACCACCGCCGCCTCCGCCGTCCGAACCGCCGGAGTACCCGCTGTTGCTGTTGAACGACGAGCCGACCTTCGTCGAAGACGCCGAAGAAGCCGACGTCGACTGCTCTTCGCCGCCGAGCCGGGTGCCGATGGCGGTCAGGTCGTTGATCGTCTGCTCGCTGAACGTCGCGGCCTGGCCGGTGAGCTGGCTGATCTTGGTCTGCAGCTTCATCAGGATGTCGCGCGAAGCGGCGCCGCGGCTCTCGGGCGGCTGGATGGTCTTCACCGCTTCCAGCGCCTTCATCGACGCCGCGATCTCCTTGATGATCTGGTCGCGGACCTGGTCGTTCTTGATCTCGCCGACGTGCAGAGTCTCGGCCGCCTCCGCGACGGCCTTTTCGATCTCGGCGCTCTCGTCGAGGAGGTCCTGGACCTCCTTCTCCAGGCTTTGCGACGTCGCCGTGGCGCGGTCGGTCGTCGAGCCGGAGGTGGCCGAAGCCAGGTTGACGCGCTGCTCCGAGGCGACATCGCGCGTGCGCCCCACCGACGTCTGCAAGGCGTACTGCGCGTCACGGGCGCCGCTGATGGCGGCCGGGTCGTGGCGCAGCTTCTGCGCGAACTGGTTCGTCGTGTCCAGGTGGTGCCGGACGAGCTGGTCGGTGTGCTCGGTCACGAATCGCCGCCCAGCCGTCGCATGACGTCGTTGTGCTCGCCCTCGACCGCCGCGTAGTTGCGGTCGGTCTGCCGGGCGGCCTCGCCGACCTGGCGCCAGCCGCCGCCGACGCGGTGCATCTTCTCCTGCAGCGCGCGCATCCGGCCGCTGTAGGCGCCGGAGAAGCCGGACTCGCCGCCCATCTCGGAGAAGCCGTGGCCGCCGAGCGTCACGTGCGGCCCGACGTGCTTGTCGGCCGCGCCCTTGACGTCGTCCCCGAGCGGGTCGACTTCGCGCGCGTACCGCGTGTACGCGCCGTCATCGACGTGAAAACCCGAACCGTCCACTGGCCCTCCCTGTCACCGGAGGTGCGACGCGCACGCGGCACCCCCGGTTCCCCTGGTGCGGAATCAGCCTAGTCCAGAGTCCGCACCCGGGTGGGCGAATTGCCCGGAGTCAGCCGGTGACCTTGGCGAGCCAGGACGGGTCCTGCCAGGACACGATCGAGCCGTTCGCGGTGACCGTCGGCGTGCCGAACCCGGTCTGCCCGCCGCCGAAGTCCTGCGCCAGCTTCGGGTCGTTCTCGATCTGCTGGAACGCCGTGTTCAGCTGCTGGTCGTAGGTGCCGGCGTTGACGGTCTGCGCGAACGCCGGATCGGTGATCCCGACGTTCTTGCCGAGCTCGATCAGCTGCGCCTTGTCGTAGCCGCGCTTGCCCTCCTCGGGCTGGTTGGCGAACAGCGCGTCGTGGAACTGGAGGAACTTGCCGGCGTCGGCCGCGGCCAGCGCCGCGTTCGCCGAGTCGAGCGAGTAGCCCGGCGGGCTGGAACGCTGGTTGAGCAGCGGCACCATGTGGTAGCGCACCTGCAGCTTGCCGTCGTTGATCGCCTGCTCGATCTGGCCCTTGTACTGCTTCTCGAACTCGCCGCAGATCGGGCAGAGGAAGTCCGCGTAGACGTCGATCGTGGCCTTGGCGCCGGCCTTGCCGACGGTGACGACCACGCCGTCGCGCTTCTGCGTGACGTCGCCCGCCAGCGCGCTCGACGACTTGCCGGCGTCGATGGTCTGGCCCTCGGTCTTGTTCCGGTCCGAGATCGTCCAGATCACCCCGCCGATCACGAGCAGGACCACGACGACCACGGCCCCGATCCCGATGATCCACTTCCGCCGGTCGCCGGAGGCCCCCCTGGCCTGCGCGACCACGTTCGAACCGGCCTGCGCCGCCTGACGGCGCTTCCGAGCGGTCCGCTCAGCTCCACCCACTGTGTATCAGTTCCCTTCCGCGATACCCGAGTAGTCGTGCCCGGGTTCGCCCGAGTTCCCGCGACCTCGCGCCAGCCAGCCGTCGAGGGACAGCCAGGTGCGCGGGCGCGCCAGCAGCCAGACGGCCAGCAGCGCGAACCCCGTGTCGCGGAGGATCTCCTGCGGGTACTCGGTCTGCCCCGCCGCCACGTGCCCGCCCCCGCCGAAGCACCCGCAGTCGATGCTCAGGCCGCGCGCCCACGACTGGGCGATCCCGGCGATGAGCACGAGCAGCAGCCCCAGCGCGGCCGCGGCGGCCCACCGGGTCGCCAGGCCCGCGAGCAGCAGCAGCCCGAGCACGAGTTCGACGAGCGGCAGCGCGATGGCCACCACGTTTTCGAGTGCGTCCGGCAGCACCTCGTACGCCTGCACGGCGATCAGCGTCTGGCCGGGATCCGCCAGCTTGAGCGCACCGGAAACCAGCCAGACGGCCGCCAGCCCGAGCCGGGCGAGCGTGCCGACGGTGTTCAGCACGGGTTGGGACGGTCGCACCACGCACTTAGGCTAACGGGGGGACCTGAGAACAACGTGAGGCAGGACAGCAGCGGAGGGAGCGGCCGGATGCGGTGGCGCACGCTCCTCGGCTCGGCGTTGCTGCTGGTCACCGCGTCGGCGTGCGGCCCGAAGCACGTGTCGCCGAGCGACTCGCTCGTCACCCGGGCGAGTGCCACGGATCACCTGACCATCGGCATCCGGTTCGACGCGCCGGGGCTCTCGGAGCACACCATCGACGGCCGGTTCGTCGGGTTCGACGTCGATGTCGCGACTTTCGTCGCGAGTGAGCTCGGCGTCCCCGCGAAGGACATCACCTGGCGCGAGACGACGTCGGCGACGCGGGAGACGGACCTCACCTCCGGCGCCGTCGACCTGGTCGTGGCGAGCTATTCGATCACCGACAAGCGCAAGCAGGTCGTGTCGTTCGCCGGCCCGTACTTCACCACCGGCCAGGACCTGCTGGTGCGGCGGACGTCGGCCGACATCGCCGGGCCGGAGGCGCTCAACGGCCGCCGGCTGTGCTCGGTCACCGGATCGACACCGGCGCAGCAGGTGAAGGACAAGTACGCCCAGGCCGTCCAGCTGGTCGAGTACCCGCGGTACTCCGACTGCGTGACCGCCCTGCTCGCCGGGCAGATCGACGCGGTGACCACCGACGCGGTGATCCTGGCCGGTTACGTCGCCCGCGACCCGGAGCTGCTGAAGATCGTCGGGAAGCCGTTCTCGAAGGAGAGCTACGGCATCGGCCTGCGCAAGGACGACACGCAGGGGGTGTCCGCGGTCGACGACGCGATCCGGAAGATGATCTCCTCCGGCGAATGGCTACGCTCGCTCAACGCGAACATCGGCCCGTCCGGCTACCCGCTGCCCCCGCCCCCCGAGGTCACGTCGAAGTGAAGCTGCCCGACCTGCCGGTCCGGTCCGTGCTGCCCGACGTCGTCGCCGCGCTGGACGCCCGCGGTGCCGCGGTGCTCGTGGCGCCGCCCGGCACGGGGAAGACGACGCTGGTCCCGCTCGCGCTGGCGGAGGACGGCGGCCGGGTCGTGGTGGCCGAGCCGCGGCGGCTGGCGGCCCGCGCGGCGGCGGCGCGGATGGCCGCGCTGCTGGGCGAACCGGTCGGCGAGACCGTCGGGTACGCCGTGCGCGGCGACCGGAAGGTGTCCGCGCGGACCCGCATCGAGGTCGTGACGTCGGGGCTGCTGGTGCGGCGCGTGCAGGGCGACCCGGAACTGCCGGGCGTCTCGACGGTGCTGCTCGACGAGTGCCACGAGCGGCACCTGGACGCGGACCTGCTGCTCGCGCTGCTCCTGGACGTCCGGGCCGGGCTGCGCGAAGACCTGCGGCTGCTGGCGACGTCGGCGACGGTCGCGTCCGGGCGGCTCGCGGCCCTGCTCGGCGACGCCCCGGTGGTGACGGCCACGGCCCGGACCTACCCGGTGGAGTTCTCGTACGTCCCGCCCGCGCGCGGAGAACGCATCGAGGCCTGTGTCGCGCGGGCGGTGCGGACGGCGTTGTCCGACGGCGACGGCGATGTGCTGGCGTTCCTGCCCGGCGCCGCGGAGATCGCCCGCACTGCGGGACTGCTGCGGCAGTCCGAATTGGACGCTGTGGACGTGCTGCCGCTGCACGGCCGCTTGTCCGCGGCGCACCAGGACGACGCGCTGCGGCCGCGCGACCGGCGCCGGGTGGTGCTGGCGACGGCGGTGGCGGAGTCGAGCCTGACGGTGCCGGGCGTGCGCGCGGTGGTGGACTCGGGACTGGCGCGCGTGCCGCGGGTCGACCACCGGCGCGGCCTGCCGGGCCTGGCGACGGTGCGGGTTTCGGCCGCGGTGGCCGCGCAGCGATCCGGCCGTGCGGGGCGCGAGGCGCCGGGGCGGGCGTACCGCTGCTGGGCCGAGCACGAGCAGGCGACGCTCCCGGCGTACCCGGAGCCGGAGATCCGCACGGCCGAGCTGGCCCGGCTGGCCCTGGAGCTGGCCTGCTGGTCGACGCCGGACGGCAGCGGGCTGGCCTGGTGGGACCCGCCGGGCGAAGGCGCGCTGGCGGCGGCCCGGGCACTGCTGGTGACGCTGGGCGCGACGGACCCCGCGGGAGCGGTGACCCCGCGCGGGCGCCGGATGGCGGAGCTGGGCCTGCACCCCCGGCTGGCGCGGGCGTTGCTGGACGGGGCTTCGGAAGTGGGCGCGCGGAACGCCGCCGAAGTGGTGGCGCTGCTCGATGCCGGCGGAACGCTGACGGACGTGGCCGCGGAGCTGCGCCGCCTGCGCTCGGCGGGCGACGAGGGCGCGCGCCGCTGGAAGCGGGAGGCCGACCGCCTCGCCAAGCTCGTCACCGGTACGGGAAAGCCCGATCCCGCCCTCGTCGTCGCCTTGGCCCACCCCGAGCGGCTCGCCAAGCGGCGGCCCGGCGGCGCGCCCGTCTACCTCATGGCCGGCGGCACCGCCGCCGAACTGCCGCCCGGCAGCGGCCTCGACGCCGAGTGGCTGGCCATCGCCGAAGCCACCCGCGATCCCGGCCGCGTCCACGGCACCATCCGCCTCGCCGCGGCCGCCGACGAAGCACTGGCGGTCCGCGCCGGCACAGTGTCCGAAGTGGACGAAGTCACCTGGGACGGCGATGTGGTCGCCCGGCGGGTCCGCAAGCTCGGCGCCATCGTGCTGTCCGAGAAACCGCTGCGCGAAGCCGATGTCCGCGACGCCCTCGTCGCCGGCCTGAAGTCGGAGGGACTCGGCCTGCTCAAGTGGAGCCAGGACGCGACCCGCCTGCGCGAACGGATGGCGTTCCTGCACCGCGTCCTCGGCCCGCCGTGGCCCCCGGTCGACGACGCCGCCCTGCTGTCCGATGTGGACAGCTGGCTGGACCTCGGGGCCGCCCGCCGGAGGGCCGACCTGGCGGCGATCAACGCGGGCACCGCCCTGAAGGCCCTTCTCCCCTGGCCGGAAGCGGCGAAACTCGACGACCTCGCCCCGGACCGCCTCGAAGTGCCGTCGGGGTCGCACGTCCGCGTCGACTACCGCGGTGACCAGCCCGTCCTGGCCGTCAAGCTGCAGGAGACCTTCGGCTGGACCGAAACCCCGGTGCTCGCCGGCGTCCCGGTGGTGCTGCACCTGCTCTCGCCCGCCGGCCGCCCGGCCGCGATCACCGCCGACCTGGCGTCCTTCTGGACGTCCGGCTACCCGGCCGTGCGGGCCGACCTGCGCGGCCGCTACCCGAAGCACCCCTGGCCGGAGGACCCGGCCGCCGCCGTCCCGACCCGGCACACCCGCCGCCGCGGCTGATCCCCGGAATTGCCGGGCCGTAATCGATCTTCGCGGACCTCGGCCGCATTCCCGCACTGTATCGAAACGGTTCCCTTCGGTAACGTGGAACACCCCGCGCGCGACTTCGTGGGGCGGCGCGGGCGTGGGTCATCCGCGAAGAGGGAGGTACGGTGGCGACGGCGAGGGCGGGCGACCAGAGGGCCGGGAGCAGCCGGTGACCCGTGTCTTCCTCAGCTACACCGAGGCGGACGCCGCGGTCGCCGGCCGGGTCGCCGACCGGTTGCGTGCCTCGGGTCTCGAAGTCTTCCGCTGGGAGGATCCCGAAAACCAGGCCGAACGGTTCGTCGAGCGGCTCCAGACCGAAATCGAAATCGCCGACATCTTCGTCGCCCTGATTTCCCCGGCCGGTCTCGCTTCGACGTGGTGTGCCCGGGAACGCGATGTGGCTTTCCACCGCGAAGAACAGCTGAAGCGGCAATTCGTTTACGTCTTCGAAGTCGCCCCGACGAAGATCGACGGGACCGGGTTCCTGCGGACCTACGCCTGGGCCGACCTGAAGGAGCCGGTCGACGACCGCAAGCTGGGCCGGGCGCTGGCCGTGCTGGAACGGGACCGGCCGGCGCCCGCCGAAAGCGGCACCAACGGCACGCCGCCCAACGTCTTCCGCAACCGCACCGACGAGCTCACGCGCATCCGCACCACGCTGGGCACCACCGGAACGGACGACTTCTGGCTCGTCGTTTCGCCGCCGCGCATGGGGAAGTCGTGGTTCCTCCACCGGCTGCTGTGGGAGCTCAAGGAAGGCGACTGGCGGGCCCGGCTGATCGACCTGCGCAACCTCCCGGCCGGCCACCGCGCCGACTGGGCCAAGGTGCTATGCCAGCTCCTGGACGTGGCCGAGCCCGCCGGTCCCTTCACCGAGGAGGACCGCTACCGGGCCGCGGCGGCCGTCAGCAACCGCTCGTGCCGTCAGCTCTTCCTGCTCGACAGCGCCGAGCTGCTGGAACAGCCGGCCGCGCACCAGCTGCGCCGGGAGCTGACGGAGATCTACGAGCTCGTCGGCGATAGCGGCAACGAGAACACGCGGATGAGCGTGGTGGTCGGCACGCGCCGCCAGGACGAATGGCAGGGTTTCCGCAGTTCGGGTGGTTCGTCGGTGCTCTTCCAGTCCCTCCCGCTGACCGAGTTCACGGTGAGCGTCGTCCGGCAGGCCCTGCACGAGTTCAAGCGCAGCTTCGGCGCCGACCGGCTGAACCGCTGGGCCGAAGGGCTCCACCAGCTCAGCGAGGGCCTGCCCGCCCTGCTGGTCAAGGGCCTGCGGTGGGCGGAGGAGACGGCGTTCATGCGGCTCACCGACTGCGAGAACGGCCACCAGGGCGTCTTCGACACCGTCGCCCGCCCGTACATCAGCGAAGACCTGCTCGCCGCGGACAGCCTCCTGCCCTTCGGCGGCGACCGGCTCTCCGACCGCAAGACGGCCCTCGAGCTGACGTTGCGGGCGATCGTGCCCTACCGCATCTTCACGCAGTCCCACCTGCGTCACCACATCGAGCACGACGCCGAGCTCGCGGACGCGCTGCGGGCGGCGGGGTGGGACGAAACCGGGCTGTGGGAGGCGATGAGCCGGACCGCGCTGCTGGCGAGCCCGTCCGAAGAGCTGTGGCAGGTGCTCAACCCGCCGATCCGGCGGCTGCTGTACCGGTACTACCACCCGGACACGCCGGCGCGGCTCCGAGCGCACGTGGCGGCACGGGACTTCTACGAGAAGTGGGCGGTGACCCCCGCCGGTGTCGAACAGGGCGTCGTGCTGATCGAGTGCCTGTGGCACGAAACCACGAAGCTCCGCCTGGAGGAGCACCAGGACCTGCGGCCGAAGCTGCTGGCCGCCACGGTCGAGCTGGCGACGGCGTTCCGTCGGCCGGAGCGGTTCAGCCCGGCGGAGTTCAGCCGCTACGTCATGCAGAAGCTCGGTGCCGACTTCGAGTTCGCCTCGCTCCTGCGCCCGTACGAAGGCCTGTTCGACGACGTTGTCCGCACGCTCGGCGAAACCGTCTCCGGAGGTGGCTGATGCAGCCGACGCCCGTCACCGACTACGTGCCGCGCCGGGAGGAGCGGGAGCTCCTGGACCAGGTGGACCTGGTCCGCTCCAGCCGCCGCAGCAGCGTCCTGCTGGTCTACGGGGTCGGCGGGGTGGGCAAGACCCGGATGGTCCGGGCGCTGGCCGCCCTCGGCGGACCGGACCGCCGCACGCACTGGATCACCCCGATCGACATCGACGACTCGGAGTTCTGGCTGCTGGAGAACCTGCAGCGGGTGGTCGCCGAGGAGCTGGATCCCGGCCTGGACTTCTTCGGCCCCTTCCTCACCTACCTGTCCCAGCTGCCGCAGTACTCGGCCCGCCGGATCGGCCGGGACACCATCGCCAGCCACCACCGGCGCATGCGCGAGCTGTTCGTGCAGTGCTACACCGGCTTCGTCGAACAGACCGGCGCGACCGTGGTGATCACCTTGGACACGGTCGAGACGATCCGCAGCACCTACCTGCTGATCACGCTCACCCAGTGGATGCGCCGGCTCCCGGCCACCCTCTTCGTGCTGTCGGGGCGGCCCGCGACCGGCTGGGACGGCCGTGACCCCATCCGCGAACTCCTCGACGACCCCGGCAACCCGCTCCCGGTGGTCCAGCGGGAGCTTCGCGGCTTCGGCCACGACGACGCCATCGGGTTCCTCGACGCGAGCGTGCTCGGGGGCGCTCTCACCGGCGAGCAGAAGGAACGGCTGGCCGACCTGACCGCGGGCCACCCGCTCTGGCTCGCGCTCGCCGTCGACTACCTGCAGAAACGCGACCCACCCCCGGAGATGGCCGACGGCCGGCCGTGCGACGGTCCCCTGCGCGAGGCCTTCCGGCGCCGGCTGGTCACGCCCTACCGCAGCGCCGACTTCTGGTCGGAGGCCATCAAGCGGCTCGCGGTCGTCCGCCACAGCATCGACCAGCGGGTGTGGCGGCTCCTGATGGACGACCAGGACCTGCCCGACGGCGCCGAAGACTGGGACCAGGCGTGGCAGCAGCTGTGCCGGCGTCCGTGGATCCGCCGCCGGGCCAACGCCCGGTACGTCACCCTGCACGACGCCCTCGCCGAAGAGCTGTGCCTGCGGCTGGTCCCGCTGCACGACCAGGACGAGACGTGGCGCCACCTGATGTGGCGCAAGGCCTTCGCCGCCTACGAGAGCCTCGTCGGCGAAGAGTACGAGGCCGTGGTCGGCGAGCTGTCCACCGTGTTCGACACCGGCGACGAGCCCGACCACGCCGTCTTCCGCCGGGTCGCCGAGCTGGACATCCGGAAACGCGAGTTCGACCAGCTGCGCACCGCCGCGCTCTACTACCGGCTGCTGAGCGACTTCGAGTCCGGCACCGAGCTGTTCCTCGGCGCATTCAGCAGCGCCGCCTCCCAGCACGACCTGCACTTCCAGGAGCTGGCGTGCCACGAGCTCGAAAGGTTCCTGCCGCCGTCGTCGGAAACCGCGCCGCTGGAGGACGCGGTCGGGGTCGTCATCGAGCGGTTCCGCGCCTGGCTGGCCACGATGCCGCTGCGGTACCTCGACATCGGGATCAGGATCGCGCAGTTCCTCACCAACAGCGCGCAGTCCAGGGCTGCGCTGTCGCTGCTCGACCGGCTGCCGGAGGGGCAGGCCGACCCCGACCTGCGGTACCGGCTGGCCAACGAGCGCGGCAACGCCTGGATGGGCATCCCCGGGCAGGTCGAGGTGGCCAAGCACCACTTCGACCTGGCCCTGCGGCACGCGGGCGAGCTGCCCTCACCGGAACGCGAGCACCGGCAGGCCCAGGCGTACAAGGAACTCGGGTACTACACCAGGAACCTCGGCCGGTGGAAGCAGGCCGACGAGTACTACCAGCGGGCCTACGAGGTCATCGCCGCGGTCGTCGGGCCGGGCCGTCCGAGCGCCGACCGGGAGGAGCTCGCCTCCATCCAGGCGAACTGGGCGTACCTCAAGGCGCTGCACGGCCAGTACGACGACGCCCGCAACCTCATCGAAAGCGCGATCGCCGTGCGGCGGCGGCTGGGTTCGGACCACCAGCTCGCGGTCTCCCACAGCGTCTCGGGCGAAATCTACCGCTACGAACGCAAGTTCACCCTGGCGTGGGAATCGTACGCCCAGGCGGAGACCTGCTTTTCGACGCTGCGTAACTGGCCGTGGATCGGGATGATCCTCCAGGAACAGGCCATCTGCCTCTTCCAGGCCCACGAATCCGGCTACGAGCTGCTGCCCGACGCCGTCACCCAGGCCAAGCAGATCATCCTGCGCTCACTGGAGATCTGCCGCGACTACGCGATCAGGTGGTTTCCCTCCGCGCTCAACCGGGCCGGGCGGATCTTCGGCGACGACGACCCCGAAGCGGGCCTCGACTACCTGGACAAGTCCATCGCCGAGGCCACGAAGGTCGCCGACGGCTGGTTCGTCTCGGCCAGCCTCATCGAATACCTGGAACTGGTGTACCAGCTCTGGACCCGCACCCGGGAGCCGCGCTACCGTGCCCTGATCAAATCGCGCGTGGCGGACATCGAGCGGGCGATCGAGGAATACGACTACACCGATCTCGAGGCGCGCTGGGATCTGCTGCAGGGCCACCTGATCCTGCACGACAACCTCGACGGTGACACCTCGGAGACGCTCGACGTCGCGCTGACGCACTATTCCCTCGGCTTCCGCACCCTGGCGGACCGCCGCGTGGGATCGCACGGTGCCGCCGCGATCGCCAGCGAGTTCGAAAGATTCCACCAGTTGTTCTCCCGGCTGAGCACCGAAACGCAGGCGCGGTGGTACGCAAGATTGCGGGAGGACTGGTCCACGAAGAGCCGCTCGACGTCCTTACTGGCTCGGCTGGAGCAACTGTACTAAGCTCCGCCGCCTCCCGGCGGTACAAAAGCTACCCGCGTGTTCGGTGCCGTCCGGCCAGTGAGAGGGATCCGCGATGCATTCCAGCGACCAGCGCGCTGTGGCACTGTCCGGTTCGGACGTTCCGGGAGCGCACGAGCTGCTCGTCCACAGCTGCGAGGACTGCGCCTGCCCGCCGAGCGGCGGGAGTGCCGTCCGGACGGCGGCCGGATTGCCCGCCGGCCCGCTGGTGCGCGCGCGGGAGATCGTGGAATGCCCGGTCGACGGCGAGCACACCGCATTGTTCAACCCGGACGGGAACGGCGGGGTGCTGATCGTCAACCGGGCCGCCCACGCCCTTCTCGAGCTTTTCTCCACTCCGCGGGAGATCGGTGCGCTCGCGGCGGACGAATCGGCGGAAGCGGCCGCGCGTCACCTTTTCTCGCACGATCTGCTGCACCCGGCGGGCGCGCCGCCGGATCCCCGGTTCGCCGAAAGCCGGCAGCTGACCGCCTGGCTGCACGTCACGAACAAGTGCAACCTCAAGTGTCCCTACTGCTACGTCAGCAAGTCCGACGAAGGCATGACCCGGGACACCGGCCGGGATTCCGTGGACGCGCTCGTCCGCTCGGCGGTCCGGAACGGTTTTTCCGCACTGCGCCTCAAATACGCGGGCGGCGAGGCGAGCCTCAACGCCGACGTCCTGCTGGATCTGCACCAGTACGCCCGGGGTCGGTGCGACGCGGCCGGGTTGACGCTGAGCGCGGTGCTGCTCAGCAACGGCGTCGCGATCAACCGGCGCCTGGCGGCCGCCCTCACCGAGCACGGCATCGGGGTGATGATCTCCCTCGACGGCATCGGGGAGGCGCACGACGCCCAGCGCCCCACGGTGGGCGGGCACCGCTCGTCGCACCTCGTGGTCCGCACGATCGGACGGCTGCTCGAGGCCGGGGTGCGGCCGCACATCTCGATCACCATCACGAGCCGGAACGTCGACGCGATCGGCCCGGTCGTCCGGTTCGCGCTCGAGCGGGACCTCACGTTCAGCTTCAACTTCTTCCGGGACAACGACTGCTCGGCCGCCGTGGCCGACCTCCGCTTCGAAGAGCAGGCGATGCTCGCGGGCCTGGAATCGGCGTTCGCGGAGATCGAAGAGAACCTGCCGCGGTGGAGCGTCCTCGGCTGCGTGCTGGACCGGGGCCAGCTGCTCGCGCCCCGCCGCCGCGCCTGCGGCGTCGGCGACGACTACGTCGTGATCGACCAGCGCGGGCAGATCGCGAAGTGCCACATGGAAATCTCCGACACCATCGGCGACGTCCGGACCACCGACCCGGTGCTTGCCGTCCGCACCGACCCGCGCGGAATCCGGAACCTGCTCGTCGAGGACAAGCAGGGTTGCCGCGACTGCACGTGGCGCCACTGGTGTTCCGGCGGGTGCGCGGCGGCCACCTTCCGGGCGACCGGCCGGTTCGACGTCCGCTCGCCGAACTGCGCCATCTACCGGACCATTTACCCGCAAGCCGTGCGTCTGGAAGGATTGCGGCTGCTGAAGTACGCGGCCCGCTGACAGGGAGGTCCCGATGGGCGAGGGGGTTCCCGGGCCGGGACTGGCGCTGGCCGACGCCTCCTACGACTGGTACCGGTCGCACGCCATCCGCTCGCGGCGGTGGTACAAGGCGACCGAGGTGGCGATGATCGCGTTGTCCGCCAGCATTCCCGTGATCGCCGCGATCAACCCGGCGAGCACGGTGGTGCTGGCCGTCATCGGCGCGGTGCTCGTCGTCGGTTCGGGCCTGCGGTCGGTGTTCCACTGGCAGGACAACTACCTCCGGTACAGCGCCGCCCGCGAAGCGATCGACGCCGAGCGGCGGCTCTACCACATCGGCGCGGAACCGTACGCCGATCCGGCGGCCCGCGAAGAAGCCCTCGTCCGCGCGGTCACGCGCATCGAGCAGGGCGAGATGAACAGCTGGGTGAAGCTGGCCGAGGAGAAGCCCCGGACCTGAAACCCTGCCGAAAGTCGGGGGCGGCCCGCGACCGTCGTCCGATGCCCGCGCACCCCCGCGGGCCGCAGACTTCGAGGCATGATCACACTCAGGGGACTCACCAAGCGCTACGGGGAGAAAACCGTCGTCGACGCGCTCACCTGCGACGTCGCGCCCGGCCAGGTGACCGGCTTCCTCGGTCCCAACGGGGCCGGGAAGTCGACGACCATGCGGATGACCGTCGGGCTCGACCACCCGCAGGCGGGTGAAGTCCTGGTCGGCGGGAAGCGGTACGCCGAGCTGCGGCACCCGCTGCGCGAGGTGGGGGCGCTGCTCGACGCCAAGGCCCTGCACCCGGGCCGCAGCGCCGGGAAGCACCTGCTGGCCATGGCCCGCAGCAACGGCATCGCGGCGAGCCGCGTCGAGGAGGTCCTGGCGACGGTCGGGCTGTCCGACGTCGCCGGCAAACGGGCCGGCCAGTTCTCCCTCGGCATGGGACAGCGGCTGGGCATCGCGGGCGCGCTGCTGGGTGACCCGGGGGTGCTGCTGTTCGACGAGCCGGTCAACGGCCTCGACCCGGACGGCGTCCGCTGGGTGCGGCAGCTGATGCGGTCGCTGGCGGCCGAGGGGCGGACGGTGTTCGTCTCCAGCCACCTGATGAGCGAGATGCAGCTGACCGCCGACCACCTGGTGGTGATCGGCAAGGGCAAGCTGCTGGCCGATGCCCCGGTGGCGGAGTTCATCGCGGGCAATTCCCGCACCACGGTCTCGGTCCGCGTCCCGGCCGACGGCGAGCGCGACGCGCTGGACGCGCGGCTGCGTGCCGAAGGCGGCCTGACGCACCCGGGCGAGCCGGGCGAACTGGTGGTGGACGGCGTCGCCGTCACCCGTGTCGGCGACCTCGTGCACGAGCTCGGGATCCGCGTGCACGGACTCGCCGAGCGGACGGCGTCGCTCGAGCAGGCGTACATGGAACTGACGGCTTCTTCGGTGGAATACGGGGTTTCGGCATGACGGCGACGGTGGAAGTGCGCGGCGGCGGCCTGCCGGGCGCGGTGGCGTCCGAGTGGACGAAGTTCTGGTCGGTCCGGGCGACCTGGTGGTGCCTGGTGGCGGGAACGGCCCTGATGCTGTTCTACGGAACGCTGTCGGCGATCGCCCAGCGCATCGGCGACCAGCCCCAGGGCGCCCACACGATCGCCCTGGGCGGCGGCTTCTACCTGACCCAGTTCGCGGTGATCGCGCTGGCCACGCTGTTCGTGACGAGCGAATACGCGGGCGGGGGCATCCGGTCGACGCTGCTGTGGACCCCGGTCCGCCCCCGGGTGGTCCTGGCGAAGGCGGCGGTGCTGGCACCGGTCCTGTTCGCGTACGGCGTGCTCCTGTCGTGCGCGGGAATGGCACTGGCGACCGCGGTGATGAACGGCCACGGCCTGCCGACGTCGTTCGAGGCGGGCTTCACGACGGCGTCCGGCATGGGCGGCTATTTCGCGCTGCTGGGCTTGCTGTGCACGGGAATCGGCTGGGCGTTGCGCAGCGCGGCCGGGACGCTGGTGTCGGTGATCGTGCTGCTGGTCCCGCTGCCGCTGATCGTGGCCTCGCTGGGCCTGCCGGAGGCGATGCCGTACTTCCCGGGCATCGCGGGCGTGAACGCCATGGTCGAGGCGGGCCAACCCAACCCGATCACGATGACGGCGGCGCCGTATGCCCCTTGGGCGGGGCTGCTGATCTGTGCGGCTTGGGCAGCGGGGGCACTGCTGGCGGGGACGGCGGTCCTGCGCCGCCGGGACGCCTGAGCCCCAGCGGGAATCCGGAATTGTCGGTGCCCTCCGGTAGCGTGGAAAACGGGGGGCGCCCCCGCGGGGGTCGGCCCGAATCACGCCACGCCGATCCCCGCGAGAATCTCCCCGGCGCTCTCGACCAGCTCCTCCAAGCCGGGCGGCGCCAGCGATCCCGTCCCGGCCAGCGCCCCGAAGATCGTCCCCTCCATCCAGTCCACCACGATCTTCGCGTGCCGCTCGGGAGCTGACGACCCCGCCGCCTCCAGCGCCGAAGCCGCGAGGCGGCGGATCTGCAAGCCCCCCTCGTCGTACACCGCCCGCAACTCCGGCCGCCGCGTCGCCTCCAGCGCGAACTCATACCGCGCCAGCATCCGCGTCCGGCCCGAAGTGATCGCTTCGTACGCATACCCCGCCACGAACTCCGCCAGCGACGCCGACGGCCGCGAAACCGGCTGGTCCAGGGCCACGATCCGGGCGATCGCCAGCTCCAGCAGCGCCGCCCGCGTGCGCGCGTAGTACGACGTCGATCCCACCGGCAGGCCCGCCGCCCGGTCCACCGCCCGGTGGGTCAGCCCGCGCATGCCGTCGGCCGCGATCACCGAGATCGCTGCGTCGGCGATCACCTCGATCCGCTCCACGGACCGCACTCTACAGGTGTAGAGTCCTCTACATCTGTAGAGGAGGACGTCATGCAGGCGACAGTGATCGGCGGCGGTATCGGCGGACTGGCGGCGGCCGCGGGGCTGCACCGGGTCGGCTGGACGGTCACCGTCCTGGAGAAAGCACCCGAGTCCGGCGACGTCGGCGCCGGGATCTCGCTCTGGCCGAACGCCCTGCGCAGCCTCGACGAACTCGGCGTCGACCTCGGGGACCGCCTGGCCGTGCAGACCGAAGGCGGGTTCCGCGACCGGCGCGGCCGCCGGATCACCCGCTTCGACGCCGCCGAGTTCGAACGACGGCACGGGCGGCCGCTCGGCGCGATCCACCGGCGGGACCTCATCGCCGCCCTCCGCGACGCGATTCCCGCCGAAAGCCTGCGCACCGGCGAAGAAGTCACCGAAGTCCGCGAAGACGGCCTGGTCCGCACAGGCCGCGAAGAACTGCGCGCCGACCTCGTCGTCGCGGCCGACGGCATCCACAGCCCGGTCCGCCACGCGCTCTTCCCGCGGCACCCGGAGCCGGTGTACTCGGGCAGCACGGCGTTCCGCGGTGTCGCGCACCTGCCCGGCACCCGGCTGAGCACCAGCTTCGACCGCGGCACCGAGATCGGTGTCCTGCCGCTGACCGGCGGCGACGTCTACTGGTGGATCTCCACCCTCGCCGCCCCCGGCACCCGCCGAGCCGACCTGCGCCACGCCTTCGAGAACTGGCACGACCCGATCCCGGCGCTCCTGGCCGCCACCCCGCCGGAAGCCGTCCTGCACCACGACCTCCACTACCTCGGCACGCCGCTGCCGGCCTACACGCGCGGCCGGATCGCGCTGCTCGGTGACGCCGCCCACGCCATGCCACCGTTCCTCGGGCAAGGCGGCTGCCAGGCCATCGAGGACGCCGTCGTGCTCGCCCACGCCGTGTCCACCCAGGACCTGGACACCGCCCTCGCGAGCTACGACCGGCAGCGACGGCCTCGCAGCCAGCAGGTCGTCCGGGAGTCGGTCCGGATGGGCAAGCTCGGGCCGCAGCTGACCAACCCGGTCGCCACCACCCTGCGCACGGCCGTGCTGAAGTGCCTGCCGGCCACGGCCACCGCCCGCGTCGGCGCGGGGATCACGGGGTGGACGCCGCCGCGTCTCCCCCGACCAGTCCCGCCTCGTACGCCGTGATCGCCGCCTGCACCCGGTTCTTCGCGCCGAGCCGGGTCAGGATGGTGCTCACGTGCGCCTTCACCGTGCCCTCGACGACGAACATCTTCGCCGCGATGTCCGCATTGGACAGTCCGGAACCCAGCAGGGTCAGCACTTCGCGCTCGCGCGGAGTCAGCGCGCTGATCCGCTCGCGGGCCGCGGCGGCGCGCGCCAGCTGCCCGCCGGAGAGCCGGGCGATCACCCGCTGCGCCACCTTCGGCGAGAGGAACGCGGCCCCGCCGGCGACGGCGTGGATGCCGGCCAGCAGCTCGCGCGGGTCGCCCGACTTCAGCAGGAAGCCGCCGGCGCCGAGGCCGAGGGCGCGCTCGATGTAGTCGTCCTCGCCGAACGTGGTCAGCATGATCACGCCGGTCGCGGGCAGCAGCCGCCGGATCTCGGCGGCCGCGCCCAGGCCGTCCAGGCCGGGCATGCGGATGTCCAGCAGCACGACGTCGGGGTGCGTGGCGAGGACCTGCGAGACCGCTTCCCGGCCGTCGGCGGCTTCGGCGACGACCTCGATCCCGGAGTCCGCGGCGAGGATCGCCGCCACCCCCGCGCGCATCATCGCTTCGTCGTCGGCCAGCACGACCCTGATCACGATGCCCCCTCGGCGAACCTGTCCTTGGCGACCAGTCTCCCATCGGCGAAACACAGCCGGTAGGCGGCGTAGTCGTTGTCGAGCCACGATCTTCCCGTGCCGTAGTACTCGCAGACGACACCGGGCACGGCCGGCAGCGGCGGCTCGCCCCGCACCGGCCGCGCGATGCGCTGGTTCCCCGGCAGCTGCGGCGCCACCTCGGCCCGCGGCTGCCCGATCCGCAGCCGGTCGTAGACGCCGGACGGCAGCTCCGACGAATTCCACTGGTAGAGGAACGCGATCCCGGCGATCGCGAGCACCACCGCGAACAGCCCGAGCGGGACGGCGACCGCCTGGACCAGGCTGCGGCGCACGTCCCGCCGGGCCAGTTCGAGCGCCCGCGCCGACGTCGACTGCCCGTCCTCGTCATCCGCCGCGGCATCCGGCTCGGCCGGGCCGGCCCCGTGGGGCAGCGTCGCGGTGACGGCGAACCCACCGGCGTCGGGGCCGGCCCGCAGCGTGCCGCCGACGAGCCGGACGCGCTCGCGCAGGCCGATCAGCCCGACGTGCCCGGACGCGGCACCGGGCAGCGGCCCGGCGGGCGGCGGCGCGTTGACCACGCTGACGTCGGTCCGCGCACCGGTGCTGGTCACCCGGACGGTGACAGCGGCGCCCGGCGCGTGCTTCGCCACGTTCGTCAGGGCTTCCTGCACCACCCGGTAAGCGGCGCGGGCGACCATCGGGGGCGCGCCGTCGGTGTCCACTGTGGACTCGATCAGCAACCCGGACGCCCGCGCCCGGCCGATCAGCTCGCCGAGGTCGCCCTGCACCGGTTCCACCGGCGCGGCGTCCTCGCGCAGCACGCCGATGATCTCGCGCAGCCGCTCGGTCGCGGTCGCGGCGCTGGTCCGCAGCTGCGCGGCGGCGTCGCGCTGCGCGTCGTCGAGCCCGCTCGCGACCTCCAGCGCGGCCGCGCGGACGGCGATCAGGCTCAGCTCGTGCCCCAGCGAGTCGTGCATGTCGCTGGCGATCCGCGCGCGCTCGCGCAGCCGGGCCTGCTCGGCGACCAGCCGCTGCCTGCTCTCCATCTCCTCGGCCCGGCGCCAGCCGGTGCGGGCGAGCTCGCCGCGGACCCGGATGTACCGGCCGAGCAGCCACGGCGACAGCCCGGCGAAGACGAGCATCGCGACCATCTGCGCCCAGTCCCCCAGGCCGTCCGGGCCGAATGCGAGCGCGAGCGGAAGCCCGAGGACCGTGCAAGCCACGCCGGTCAGGATCCCCGGACGGGCCCGCGGCATCCGCAGCCCGGCCTGGTAGCTCATCGCGACCAGCACGAAGATCACCCACGCGGGCACGTGGTCGCCGAGGGGGAACGGCACAGCCAGCGTCCCGGCCAGCGCGATGCCGAGCGAGACGGCCGGGTACCGCCGGGCGGTCACGACCGAGCCGGCCACGACCGCGAGACCGCCGGCCAGCTCCCAGTACGACCGGGTGCCCAGCGTGCCCGCGACGACGATGAACGCGAGGAACACCCCGAGGGCGACGTCGAGCGCCACCTGCCACCTGCGCTTCGTCACCGTCCGCACGGGTTCGACGCTACAAGGCGTGACCACGGCCGGGCCACTGCCGAAAGTCACCCTTCCCCGCGCCAGAGCAGTGCTCTCGAAGTTGAGCGGCGCGCGCCGGTCACCCGAGAGCGGTGCTCACGACAGCGAGCAGCGCTTCCCCGTCCAGTCGCGCCGACACGGACGGTGGACGTCTCGACGCGCATATCCGCACGACACCGCCCGTGGTGTTGCATGATGATCCACCATGGCCGAGCGCACACTCGCCGACCAGTTGGGCGGCTACCTCCCCGAAGGCATCGAGGCCCTCGAAGAGCACGAGCGACAAGACCTCGCCGATGCCCTCCGCGACGCGCGCCGCCGCCAGGCGAAAGCGCTGGCCGAAGCGGGCGAAGAAGGCCTCCGGTACGTCCCCGCGCTGCTGCGCGGCGCGGTCCGGAAAGCAGTGGGCCTGTGACGGAGAACTACGCAGCCGAGGCGGAGATCCTGAAGCTGGCCCGCGTCCTCGACGTCGAGCCCACCCGCCTGGCGTACCTCGCCCGCGTCGACGCCGACGACCTGCAGGCCTTCCGCGAACAGGTCACCGACACGCTGTTCGACGCCAACGCGGCCGTACTGCAGCGGATGGCCCTGGCGGCGCGGATCGTGCCCGTCGGGGTGCTCGCCAAGATCGCCGAAAAGGTGTTCGGCCCGCTGCTGTGCGCGCGGATCGCCGGGCTGGTCGACGTCGCGCGCGGCGTCGACGTCGCCAAGCGGCTCAGCCCGCGGTTCCTCGCCGACGTGGCCGCGGAGCTCGACCCGCGGCGCGCGAGCGCGATCATCAGCCGGATCCCCCTGGACACCGTCCTCGCCGTCGCCGGCGAACTGGCGCGCAAGGAGGACTGGATCACCCTCGGCCGGTTCGTCGGGCACCTGCCGGACCTCACCGTGCGGCGGGCCCTGGAACGGATCGACGACCCGGCGCTGCTGCGGATCGCCTTCGTGCTCGACGACAAGCGCCGCGTCGACCACGTCGTCGGCCTGCTCCCGGCCCACCGGCTCGGCCGGCTGGTCACCGCGGCGAGCGCCGACGAAGACCTCTGGACGCCGGCGCTCGACCTGCTGACCCACCTGAGCGAGGCACGGCGAGCCACGCTGAAACCGTTGCTCGCCGGCCTGCCCGAAGGGTTCCGGGAGCGCGTTCAGGCCACGATCAAATAGATGCCGTAACCGATGATCGCCGCGCAGGCGGCGAAGCAGACGACCGCGCCGGCCAGCGGCCCGGTGCCCGAGGCACCCGACTCGCGGGCCGCGTCGCGCTGGGAAAGCCCCACCACCCCGAAGGAGAAGAGGCTCGTCAGCACCACGACCGACGCGAGGGCGACGACGAAGACGAGACCGAGGGAACCCCAATTGATGTGCACGGCGCTCCTCAGGCGTTGGCCGGCTGCGTGACGCCGGGCTCGGGCTCGTGGATGGAGTTCGCGTCGACCGGGTTCCGCTTCGACGCGAGGTAGATGCCCAGCGCGACGACGACGCCGGCCAGGCCGACCAGCACGGTGCCCCACGTCCCGAGCGTCGAGACCTCGGCGGCGAGCGCGCCGACGATCGCGGCGGCGGGCAGCGTCAGCGCCCAGGCCAGGACCATCCGGCCCGCGACGCCCCAGCGGACTTCGGCGAGCTTGCGGCCGAGCCCGGAGCCGATGATGCCGCCCGAGCAGACGTGCGTGGTGGACAGCGCGAACCCGAGGTGCGCCGAGGTGAGGATGACCGCCGCGGCGCTGGTTTCCGCCGCGAACCCCTGCGGCGTCTGGATTTCGGTGAGCTTCTTGCCCATCGTCTGGATGATCCGCCAGCCGCCCAGGTAGGTGCCGAGCGCGATCGCGGAGCCCGCGGTCAGGATCACCCAGAACGGCGGCCCCGAGTTCGGCGCGAGCGAACCGGAGGCGATCAGCGTCAGCGTGATGACGCCCATGGTCTTCTGCGCGTCGTTCGTGCCGTGCGCGAGCGACACCAGCGACGCCGAGGCGATCTGGCCGGCCTTGAACGTCCGGCCGACCGTGTCCCGCTTCGCCCGGGCGGTGATCCGGTAGACGAGGAAGGTGCCCAGCGTGGCGACGATCCCGGCGACGATCGGCGAGGCGAGCGCCGGGATCAGCACCTTCTCGACGACCTTCCCGAAGTGGACGGCGTCGGAGCCGGAGGCGATCCAGGTGGCGCCGATCAGCCCGCCGAACAGCGCGTGCGACGAGCTCGACGGCAGCCCGATCAGCCAGGTCACCAGGTTCCACACGATCGCGCCGACGAGCCCGGCGAAGATGATCACCGGCGTCACCTTCGTGTCGTCGACGATCCCGCCGGAGATCGTCTTGGCGACCTCGACCGAGAGGAACGCGCCGACGAGGTTCAGCACGGCGGAAACGGCGACGGCGACTCTCGGTTTGAGCGCCCCGGTGGCGATGGAGGTGGCCATCGCGTTGGCCGTGTCGTGGAAGCCGTTGGTGAAGTCGAAGGCCAGCGCGGCCACGATCACCACCAGCACGATCAGCGAGAAGTCCATGGGCGGCCCACTTTCGTAGCTGTTCGCTGGCAACGCTACTGATCCACTTCGGCCGCTCCGATCCCTGTCGCGTGACGGCTTACTGAACTCTGCATGAACCGGGGTGGGGTAAACCCCACCCGGACTGGGTGGTTTGACCCACTGTGCCCGCCGGTCTGGCCTGGAACCCTCGGAACCGGGCGAAAGGGGCCACGATGAACAAGCTGGGGTGGGCGGCCGCCGCGACAGCGGCGTCGGCGGTGTTGTTCTTCTTCGGCACCGGTCTGGATCCGGTGCCGGAGCTGGCTTGGGTGGCGCCGCTGCCGATCTTGCTGCTCGCGCCCCGCGTTCCCGGCGCGGCGGCGATGACGAGCGCGTTCCTCGCCTCCCTGGCGGGCAGCGCCGGCAGCTGGAGCTACTTCTGGCATTCCCTGTCGATCCCCCGCCCCGCGGCGATCGGGATCCTCGGCGGCAGTGCCCTGGTGTTCGCCTTGTCCACGGGGCTGTTCCGGCTGCTGGTTCGCCGCGGACACGGCTTGACGGCGGCGCTCGCCGCACCGGCGTTGTGGACGGTGGTGCTCTACGGCGTCTCGCTGCTCAACCCGACCGGCGTGATGGACACGCTGATGACGACCCAGGCCGACCGGCCGACCGTGCTGCACCTCGCCGCCGTGACCGGCGGCTGGGGCGTCGAGTTCCTGGTGCTGTTCGTCCCGGCCGCCGTCGCCGCCGCGCTCGCACCCGGCCTGCGCGGCCGCTCCCGGCTCGTCCCGGTACTCGCACTGGCCGCCATCGCCGGTGGGCTCGTCTACTGGACCACGCCGCCCCTTACCGGGCCTTCGACGCGGGTCGCGCTGGTCGCGCCCGGGCAGAGCCGCTGGGCGGCCGACGTCGCCACCCCGGACGGCCAGGCGTACCTGCGGTCCTTTGTGGACCAGCTCGGCCGGCTGCCGGACGGCGTCCAAGCGGTCGTGCTCCCCGAAGCCGCCTTCGCGGTGGACCAGACCAGCCGTCCGCGGCTCGTCGGGGCCTTCTCGGAGGTCGCCCGCACGCGGAACCTCACCGTCGTCACCGGCGTCATCGAGACGACCCCGGAGGGCCGCTTCAACGCCGCGCTCGCGATCCCGCCGTCCGGCGTGACGGTGGAATACCGCAAGTGGCACAACGGGGATTCGCCGAACATGACCTCCGGCACGCAGCTCGCGCACTTCGGGGGAACCGGGCTGATGGTGTGCATGGACGTCAACTTCGCCGACCCCAGCGGCGAATACGGCCAAGCCGGCACGGGCCTGGTCCTCATCCCGGCATCCGACGAAGACGTCGACGGCTGGGCGCACAGCCGCACGGCGTTGATCCGCGGCGTCGAGAACGGCTTCTCGGTGGCGTGGAGCGCGACCCGCGGGACGCCGATGCTGGCGGACTCACGCGGTCACGTACTGGCCGAAGCCCACACCGGCGGCCGCCCGTTCACGGTGGTCGTCGCCGACGTCCCGAGCGGGCCGGGCAAGACACCGTACGCGCGCTTCGGCGACTGGTTCGCGTGGCTCTGCGGGCTGATCGCGCTGACCGGGCTCGCCGTCGGACTACGTCGGCCGTCGTTGTCACCCGTCACAACGAACGCCGGGCAACTCTGAGCGTTTCCCAGGTCGTCTCCAGCAGTCTGTGACCGATCATGATCTGCGTCACGTACTGACGGGTAACTGGAGGCAACGGAATGCGGGTCACCAACGGCGGTGCCAAGCGAACCCTGGCCGTGCTCGCCGCGGCGCTCACCTTCGGCGTGCTCGCGCCGGCGGTCGCGCAAGCGGCACCGCGCAGCGGCTGGAACGACTGGGGCTGCCGTCCGTCGGCCGCGCGCCCGGAGCCCGTCGTGCTCGTGCACGGCCTCGGCGCGAACGACAGCGTCAACTGGTTCTTCCACGCGCCGAAGATCGCCGCCGAGGGCTACTGCGTCTTCTCCCTGACCTACGGCACGGGAATCCTCGGGCCCGGCGTCGGCGGGCTCGCCTCCATGCGCGACAGCGCGGCGCAGCTCGGCCGGTTCGTCGACCGGGTCCGGTCCACGACCGGCGCGGCGAAGGTCGACATCGTCGGCCACTCCGAGGGCAGCACGATGCCCGCGTACTACCTGAAGTACGGCGGCGGCGCGGCCGAGGTCGCCCACTTCGTCGGCTTCGGCGCCAACTACCGCGGGACGACCCTCGGCGGCCTCGACGCGCTGGCCAATGCCCTGCTCACGTCCGTGCCCGGCCTCGGCGCGGCCCTGCGCACGGCGTGCGGCGCGTGCACCGAGTACCTGGCGCCCTCGGCGTTCCTGGACGACCTCGCCCGCGGCGGCGTCCACGTGCCAGGGCCGACGTACACGAGCATCGTCAGCAAGTACGACGAAGTCGTGACGCCGTACACGAGCGGGATCCTCGGCGAGCCGGGCACGACGGACATCATGCTGCAGGACTTCTGCCCGTCCGACGCGTCGGGTCACCTGAGCCAGGCGATCGACCCGAACGTCACCGGCCTGATCCTGCACGCCCTCGACGCGTCTTACGTACCGTCCTGCACGGCGTTCACCCTGCCACTCTGACCCCGGCCCGCCACACCGCACCGGTCAGCGGCACGCCCGGCCGGTAGGCCAGGTGCGTCACCGAAGGCGCGTCGAGGACGTGGACGTCCGCCCGCGAACCGGGCCGCAGGACGCCCACGTCCTCGCGCCGCAGCGCTTTCGCCCCGCCCGCCGTCGCCGCCCAGACCGCTTCCTCGATCGTCATGCGCATCTGCAGCACCGCCGTGGCGACGCAGAACGCCATCGACGTCGTGTACGAGCTGCCCGGGTTGGCGTTGCTGGCCAGCGCCACCGTCGCGCCCGCGTCGAGCAGCCGCCGCGCCGGGGGCAGGGGCTGGCGGGTCGACAAATCGCACGCGGGCAGCAAAGTCGCCACGGTCTCGGACGCCGCCAGCGCTTCGACGTCGGCGTCGCTCAAGTAGGTGCAGTGGTCGACGCTCGCCGCGCCGAGTTCCACCGCCAGCCGCACGCCGGGGCCTTCGCCGAGCTGGTTGCCGTGTACCCTCAGGCCGAGCCCGCGCTCGGCGGCGGCCTTGAGCACCCGCGCCGACTGAGCCTCGTCGAACGCCCCCGTCTCGCAGAACACGTCCGCCCAGCGCACGCTTTCCGCCACCGCGTCCAGCATTTCGCCGCACACCAAGTCCACATAGGACTCGGCGTCGGCGCCCGGCGGCACCAGGTGCGCGCCGAGGAACGTCACCTCGTCGGCCACCTCGCCGGCGATCCGGGCGCTGCGGGCTTCGTCCGCGACCGTGAGCCCGTAGCCGGTCTTGGTCTCCAGGCAGGTCGTCCCCTGCCGGGCCGCCTCGTCGACGTGGCGGCGCAGGTTCGCGGCCAGCTGCTCGTCGGACGCCTCCCGCGTCGCGCCGACGGTGATCGCGATTCCGCCTGCGGTGTAGGGTTTTCCCGCCATCCGCGCCTCGAACTCGGCGGTGCGGTCGCCGGCGAAGACCAGGTGCGTGTGGCTGTCCACCCAGCCGGGCAGCACCGCGCGCCCTTCGACGTCGACGCGTTCGTCGGCCGCCGGTGCGCTCGCCGCCGGGCCTGCCCAGGCGACGGACGAGCCGTCCAGCACCAGGGCCGCGTCGGTAAGACGGCCCAGCGCCGGGTCGTTGGTGGTGAGCTCCCCGATGCCCGTGATCAGGACTGCCACAGTGCCTCGATCTCCTTCACCAGAACGGTTTCCGGTCGGTCGACGAGCAGGTGTGTGCCGTCGCGGACGACCTCGCGGCCGGCGACGACGACGTGCCGGACATCCGAGCCGGACGCCGCGAAGACGACCCCCGACGGCTCGATCCCGGCCGTCCGCACCGAATCCAGGGCCACCGTGACGAAGTCCGCGCCCGCCCCCTCGGCGAGCGCGCCGACTTCCTCCCACCCGATCGCCGCGTGGTCGGTGCCCGCTTCGAGGAGCTCCTCGGCGCTGAATCGGCCGCGTTCCTCGCTGGCCAGCCGGTCGTCCAGCTCCAGCGCGCGGGTCTCTTCGAACGCATCGACGACGGCGTTGCTGTCGCTGCCGACGCTCAGCCTCACCCCGGCGTCCCGCAGGGCGCGGGCGGGGCCGATGCCGTCGCCGAGGTCGCGTTCGGTGGTCGGGCAGAAGCACGCCCGCGCCCCGCTCAGCCGGTCGATGTCCGACTTCGTCAGGTGCGTGGCGTGCACGGCGACCAGGCGCTCGGTCAGGACCCCGCGATCGTCCAGCAATTCGGTGGGCGTGCGGCCGTAGGCGGCCCGGCACTGTTCGTTTTCGGCCCGCTGCTCCGAGAGGTGGACGTGCACGACCCTCTTGCTGTCCACCAGCGACAGTTGGTCGGCCGGGACCGCCCGCACCGAATGGATGGCCGCACCGACCCGGAAGAGCTCGCCTTCCTCGAGTGCGGCGACCCGCGAAGCCCAGGCCGAAGCCGAGCCGTCCGAGAACCGTCGCTGGACTTCGTCGGGCTCCACGCCGATCCCGCCCGCCAGGTAGCACGTGTCCAAGAGCGTCAACCGGATCCCGGCGTCGGCCGCGGCCTGCCGCAGCGCCTCCCCCATCGCGTTCGGGTCGGCGTACGGCTTGCCGCCGGGCGCGTGGTGCAGGTAGTGGAACTCCCCCACGCTGGTGTACCCGCCGAGCACCATCTCGGCGTAGACCCCGCGGGCCAGCCGGTAGTAGGTGTCCGGGTCGAGCCGTGCGGCCAGGGCGTACATCCGCTCGCGCCAGGTCCAGAACGTGCCGCGCTCGTGGTGCGTCCGGCCCCGCAGGGCCCGGTGGAAGGCGTGCGAATGCCCGTTCGCGAAGCCGGGCAGCGTCAGCCCGGCGAGGATCGTGCCCGTGCGCGGCGAGTCCGGCGTCACGGCGATGATCCGGCCGCCGTCGACGTCGATCCGCAGACCGGACGCGATCCCGCCGGGCAGCCAGGCCTGCTCGCACCAGAAAACTGTCGGTGCCGCGCGATACGCTGGAACCGGGGGGCGCCCCCGCGGGTCGGGGGTCACTGCGCCAGCCGTTCCAGCACCGTGGCCAGCGCCGTGGCGCCGGCTTCGACGTCCTCGGCCTCGGCGAACTCCTCCGGCGAGTGGCTGATGCCGGTCGGGTTGCGCACGTAGAGCATCCCGGCCGGGACGAACCCGGCGAGGATGGCCGCGTCGTGCCCGGCGCCGGTCGGCAGCTCCGGCGGGCCGCCGAGCCACTCGCCCAGGTCGCGGCGGAGGCCGTCGTCGAATACGACGTCGTCCGAATAGGACTCGCGCGTCACCGCGACCCGGCAGCCCTCCGCCGCGGCCGCCTCCGAGGCTGCCCTGCTGATCTCGGCGACCAGTCCCGGCGTGCCCTCGCCGGGCACCCGCGCGTCCAGCCACAGGTCCACTGTGGACGCGATGACGTTGGTCCCGCCGGGGGTCGGCACGAGCCGGCCGACGGTTGCCCGCGCGTCCGGCACCTTCGCGGCCAGCCGCCGGACGGCCGTGACCGTCGCCGCGGCGGGCAACATCGGGTCCGCGCGGTCGGCGAGCAACGTCGCTCCCGCGTGGTTCCCCTGCCCCGCAAAAGAAAACCGCCACCGCCCGTGCGCGATCACCGTACTGCCGACGGCCACCGGCGCCCCGAGGTCGATCAGCCCGCGCCCCTGCTCGACGTGCAGTTCGAGGAACTGCCCGATCCGGTCGAGCCGCTCGGTGTCCGGCCCGATCCGCGCCGGGTCGACGCCCGCCTTCGCGGCCGCCTCGGCGAATGTCACGCCGTCGGCGTCCCGCAGGCCACGCGCCTTGTCGGCGTCGATCGTGCCGGTGAGCAGCCGCGAACCCAGGCACGGGACGCCGAACCGGCCGCCCTCCTCCTCGGCGAACACCACGACGGCGAGCGGTCGCCGCGACCGGAAACCCTTGGCCTGTAACGCTTCGACGGCGGCCAGCGCGCTCACCACGCCCAGCGGGCCGTCGAACGCGCCGCCGCCCGGCACCGAGTCGAGGTGGCTGCCGGTGACCACGGCGTTGCGTCCCGGCGGCCCCCACCACGCCCAGATGTTGCCGTTGCGGTCGGTCTCGACGTCGAGCCCGAGCCCCAGTGCGCGTTCGACGAACCACTCGCGCAGGTCGTGCTCGGGTCCGTCGAAGGCGTGCCGCGAGTAACCGCCGCGCTTCCGGTCGCGCCCGACGCCGTCGATCTCGCCCAGCAGGCTCGAAGCCGTCACGCCTGCTCCCGCATCGGGACGCGGACACCACGCTCGTCGGCGACATCGGCGGCGCGGTCGTAGCCGGCGTCGACGTGCCGGATGACACCCATGCCCGGGTCGTTGGTGAGCACGCGCTCCAGCTTCTGCGCGGCCAGCGGCGTCCCGTCGGCCACGCTGACCTGGCCCGCGTGGATGGACCGGCCCATGCCGACACCGCCGCCGTGGTGGATCGACACCCAGCTGGCGCCCGAGGACGTGTTGACCAGCGCGTTGAGCAGCGGCCAGTCGGCGATCGCGTCCGAGCCATCGGCCATGCCCTCGGTCTCGCGGTACGGCGAGGCGACGCTGCCGGAGTCGAGGTGGTCGCGGCCGATGACGACCGGCGCCTTCAGCTCGCCGCTGGCCACCATCTCGTTGAACCGCAGGCCGGCCAGGTGGCGTTCGCCGTAGCCGAGCCAGCAGATCCGGGCGGGGAGCCCTTGGAACGCCACGCGTTCCCCGGCGAGGCGGATCCAGCGGGCGAGGGATTCGTTCTCCGGGAACAGTTCCAGCATCGCGCGGTCGGTGGCCGCGATGTCCTCGGGGTCACCGGAGAGCGCGGCCCAGCGGAACGGGCCGTTGCCCTCGCAGAACAGCGGGCGGATGTAGGCGGGCACGAAGCCGGGGAAGTCGAACGCGCGCTCGCAGCCGCCGAGCTTGGCTTCGCCGCGCAGGGAGTTGCCGTAGTCGAAGACCTCGGCGCCGCGGTCCAGGAAGCCGAGCATGGCGTCGACGTGGTCGGCCATCGACTCGCGCGAGCGGTCGGTGAACTCGTCGGGCTTCTTGGCCGCGTAGTCGTGCCAGTCGTCGACGCCGACGCCCTTGGGCAGGTAGGAAAGCGGGTCGTGCGCGGACGTCTGGTCGGTGACGATGTCGACCTCGACGTTCCGGCGCAGCAGCTCCGGCAGCACCTCGGCGGCGTTGCCGACCACACCGACCGACAGCGGCCGCTTCTCCTGCTTGGCCTTGGTCACGCGGGCGATGGCGTCGTCGAGGTCGTCGGCGACCTCGTCCAGGTAGCGGGTCTCGACGCGGCGGTGCGCGCGCTGCGGGTCGCACTCGATGACCAGCGCGACGCCGTCGTTCATGGTCACCGCGAGAGGCTGCGCGCCGCCCATGCCGCCGAGGCCCGCGGTCACGGTGAGCGTCCCGCGAAGGGATCCGCCGAACTTCTTCTTCGCGACGGCGGCGAAGGTCTCGTACGTGCCCTGGAGGATGCCCTGGGTGCCGATGTAGATCCACGAGCCCGCGGTCATCTGGCCGTACATGGTCAGGCCCTGCTGCTCGAGGCGGCGGAACTCCGGCCAGGTCGCCCAGTCGCCGACCAGGTTCGAGTTGGCGATCAGCACGCGCGGCGCCCACTCGTGCGTGCGGAACACGCCGACCGGCTTGCCCGACTGCACCAGCAGCGTCTCGTCGACGTCCAAAGTGGTCAGTTCGCGGGTGATCGCGTCGAAGCTGGCCCAGTTGCGGGCGGCCTTGCCGGTGCCGCCGTAGACGACCAGGTCCTCCGGCCGCTCGGCCACGTCCGGGTCGAGGTTGTTGTGGAACATCCGCAGCGCGGCTTCGGTCTGCCACGACTTGGCGGTGAGCTGGGTGCCGCGGGCGGCACGGACGACGCGGGACATCAGACCTCCAGACGGGCGGCGTCGAGGACGGCGCCGGAGCGGACGAGTTCTTCGGCGGCCGCGATCTCGGGCGCCAGGTGGCGGTCGGGACCGGGGCCGTTCACCTTGGTACGCAAGAGATCCCGGACGCGTCCGGTGACCGGCGACGGCTCCAGCGGCGCCCGGAAGTCCAGCGCCCGGGCCGCCGTCAGCAGCTCGATGGCGAGGACGGTGGTCAGGCCGTCGACGGCCTTGCGCAGCTTCCGCGCGGCCGACCAGCCCATGGAGACGTGGTCCTCCTGCATGGCGCTGCTCGGGATCGAGTCGACCGACGCCGGGACCGCGAGCCGCTTGAGCTCGCTGACCACGGCGGCCTGGGTGTACTGGGCGATCATGTGGCCGGAGTCGACGCCGGGGTCGTCGGCGAGGAACGGCGGCAGGCCGTGCGAACGCTCCTTGTCGAGCATCCGGTCGGTGCGGCGCTCGGCGATGCTGGCGACGTCGGCGATCGGGATGGCCAGGAAGTCGAGGACGTAGGCGACGGGCGCGCCGTGGAAGTTGCCGTTGGACTCGACCCGGCCGTCGGCGAGGACGACGGGATTGTCCACGGCGGACATCAGCTCGCGCTCGCCGACGAGTTCGGCGTGGGCCAGGCTGTCGCGCGCGGCGCCGTGCACCTGCGGGGCGCAGCGCAGCGAATAGGCGTCCTGGACGCGGTTGCAGTCCGGGCCGCGGTGGCTCTCGACGATCTTCGAACCCTGCAGCGCCTGCCACATCCGGGCCGCGGACTTCGCCTGCCCGGGGTGCGGGCGCAGGGCCTGGAGGTCGGCGGCGAACGCGCGGTCGGTGCCGAGCAGGGCCTCGACGCTCATCGCGGCGGTGAGGTCGGCGATGTCGAACAGCTTGTGCAGGTCGGCGGCGGCGAGCAGGAGCATCCCGAGCATGCCGTCGGTGCCGTTGGTGAGCGCGAGGCCTTCCTTCTCGGCGAGGACGACCGGCTCGATCCCGGCGTGCTTCAGCGCTTCTGCCGCGTTCATGACGTCGCCGCGGTACGTCACTTCACCCTCGCCCATGAGCGCGAGCGCGACGGCGGCCAGGGGCGCGAGATCGCCGGAGCAGCCGAGCGAGCCGTACTCGTGGACGACCGGGGTGATGTCGGCGTTGAGCAGGGCCGCAAGCGTTTGCGCGGTGCCCGGCCGGACGCCGGTGTAGCCGCTGGCCAGGGTCCGCAGGCGCAGCAGCATCAGCGCGCGGACGACCTCGGGCTCCACGGCGGGTCCGGCGCCGGCGGCGTGCGAGCGGATCAGGCTCCGCTGCAGCGCGGTCCGGCTCTCGACCGGGATGTGCCGGGTGGCAAGCGCGCCGAAACCGGTCGAGACGCCGTAGGTGGGCGTGACGGCGTGGGCGAGGTTCTCGATGTGCTGGCGGGTCGCGGCGAGGTTCTTCTCGGCGGCGTCCGTGAGCCCGACGGGCGCGTACCCGCGAACGACGTCGACGACCTGGGCGGCGGTCAGTGGTTCCGGGCCCAGGAACACTTTTTCCGGCATGGGCTCATTGGACCCCTTCGGAATCGCTGGTGGGACACCCCACGGAGTGGTTTTGTCTGGTATCCCAGACGTAGGCTCGGGGCATGGGCGACAGCAGCGAGGTCCCCGCGCTGCGCCGCGGGCTGGCGGTGCTGCGCCTGCTGGCCACGCGCCCGGGCCCGGTCACCGCGGCGGCCATCGCGCGTGAGGCGAAGCTCCCCCGCTCGACCACCTACCACCTGCTCAACGAGCTCGAAGCGGCCGGTTTCGTCGTGCACCTGCCCGCGGAACGCCGCTACGGCCTGGGCATCGCCGCCTTCGAGCTGGGGTCGGCCTACCTGCGCCACGACCCGCTGGAACGCCTGGCCGGGCCGTTGCTGCGCAAGCTCGTCGACCGCGTCGGGCACACCGCCCACCTCGGCGTCCTGCACGGCAACGAGTCGCTGTACCTGATCAAGGAACGCCCGGCCCGGCCGGAGACGCTGGTGACCGAGGTCGGGGTCCGGCTGCCGGCGCAGCTGACCGCGTCCGGCCGGGCGATCCTGCGGCACCTGCCCGCCCCGCACGTCCGCGCGCTGTTCCCCTCGGCGGCGGCGTTCGTGCTCCGCACCGGCCGCGGCCCGCACACGCTGGCCGAGCTGCGCCGCACCCTCGCCGCGGAACGCCGGCTCGGCTGGGCGGTCGAGGACGGTCACGTCACCGACGGCTTCGCGTCGGTGGCCTGCCCGGTCTTCGACCACGGCGCCCGCCCGCTGGCCGCGATCAGCGTCACCCTGCGCCACCACTGCGCGGCGGAGCCGTGCGCCGAGACGTGGCCGGACCTCGCCGCCGAAGTGGCGGCGACGGCGGCCGAGCTGACCACCCGCATCGGCGGCCACCCGGCCTGACGGCCGTCGCGGGCCGTCCGGGCGCCACGGCTGCTGCGAACGGGGCAACTGTCACCGAACGGCTCGATTCCACTCCGGTGGGTGATTACCGTGGCTGGAGCTGCGGTTTCGAGGGGCACCGATGGATGACGCACGCGTGGAGAAGGTCGGTTTCGGCGCGGTGCTCGCCGTCGCCGAGTTCCGGGCGATGTGGACCGCCGAGCTGCTGTCGGTCTGCGGCGACCAGCTCGCCCGCGTCGCGCTCGCGGTCCTCGTCTTCCAGCGCACGTCATCGGCCGCGCTGACCGGCCTGACCTACGCCCTGACGTACGTCCCCTCGCTGCTCGGCGGCATCCTGCTGGCCGGTGCGGGCGACCGGTGGCCGCGGCGGGACGTGATGGTCGCCGCCGACCTGGCGCGGGCCGCGCTGGTCGCGGGCATCGCGATCCCCGGCGTCCCGCTGTGGGTGCTGTGCGTACTGGTTGCGGTGATGACGGCGCTCGGCGGGCCGTTCAAGGCGGCGCAGCAGGCCCTGCTGCCGTCGGTCCTCGAAGGCGAGCGGTACCTGGTCGGGATGGTCCTGCGGAACGTGACCATGCAGGGCGCGCAGCTGGCCGGGTTCGCCGGCGGCGGCGCGCTGATCGCCTCGCTCACCCCGTCCGCGGCACTGGCGCTGGACGCGGCGACCTTCCTGCTTTCGGCGTTGTTCCTGGTCACCGGCGTCCGGCGGCGGGCGGCGGGCGCCCAGGCGGTCCGGCCCGCGTGGCTGGCCACGACCGGCGCGGGCATCCGGCTGATCTGGCGCGACCCGGCCCTGCGGACGCTGGTGGCGCTCAACTGGCTGGCCGGGTTCTACGTCGTCCCGGAGGCGCTGGCCGCGCCGTACGCGGCCGGGATCGGCGCGGGCGCGACGCTGGTGGGGCTGCTGATGGCGGCGGACCCGGCGGGCAGCGTGCTCGGCGGCGTCGTGTTCGGCAAGTGGATCCCGGAGCGGGCGCAGCTGCGCGTGCTCGGGCTGCTGGGGATCGCGGCGGGGCTGCCCCTGGTGGTATTCGCGTGCCGGCCCGGCCTGGTCGTGTCGGTGGTGCTGCTCGCGGCGTCCGGGTTGCTGGCCACGGGCTACAACATCACCGGGACGGTGTCGTTCATGCGGCGGGTGCCCGACGAGCACCGCGCGCAGTGCGCCGGGGTGAACTCGGCGGGCCTGATCACCGTGCAGGGGGTCGGGGCGGCCGTGGCGGGCGGGCTGGCCGACGTGCTGGGCCCGGCGCACACCATCGCCGTGGCCGGGGCGGCGGGTGCCGCGGTGGCCGTGCCGATCGCGAGGGCGTGGCGCCGGGTCGGGGTGGAGGACCGATGACCTCAGTTGTCGCGTCCGCACATGGTGCGCCTCCCTTCACGACCTCGGGCCGCACCGGTTCCGTCACCGGCCGGACACCATGAGTATGCGGACCGGCGGCGGGATTCCGCGCACTGGGCCGCACATTCGTGACGTCCTCGTGGCACCGCGGCACTGGGTGCTGTGGCGGCAGGGGCCGCGGGTGGTCGTCTACTGCCTGGCCAGCGAAGTGGTGGCGGTGGTGCTGACGCTGCGCCCGTCGCCGATCGCGGTGGACCGCCGGACGGTGTCGATCCTGGTGGTGCTGCTGGTGCTCGGGGTGGTGCAGTCGGAGACGGGACGGCGCGTGGAGCGGATCCGCCGTCGCGTGTCGGGGACCCCGCACATCAACATGACGTCGGTCTGGACGTTCGCCGGGGTGCTGCTGCTGCCGCCGCTCCTGCTGGCGGTCCTGGTCGCCGGCTTGTACGCGCACCTGGCGATCCGCAGCTGGTACCGCCTGCAGCGGGTCCCGGTCTCCCGCACGGTCAGCAACGCGGCGATCATCGTGCTGTCGTGTTACGCGGCCCAGTCGGTGCTGCGGGTTTCGGGTTTCCCCGACGTCCGCGCGGCGCTGACCCACAGCTGGGCGGGCACGTTCGCGATCGCGGCCGCGGGAGTGACGTTCTTCGCGGTGAACGCCCTCCTGGTCCTCCCGGCGCGCCGCGAAGTCGGCCGGACGCCGGAGGCCCTCTTCGGCACGTGGTCGGACAACGGCCTCGAGGTGGCGACGCTCTGCCTGGGTGCCTTGAACGCGATGGCGCTGGCGACGTTGCCGGGCCTGGTGGTGCTGGTGTTCCCGCCGTTGCTGCTGTTGCACCGCACGGTGCTGGTGAGGCAGCTGGAGGTGGCGGCCCACCGCGACGAGAAGACGGGCCTGTACAACACGAGCGGCTGGCACGCGCTGGCGAAGCGCACCTTGGCGGCCACCGCCCGCCAGGGCGGCACGTTCGGGCTGCTGATGCTGGACCTCGACCACTTCAAGCAGGTGAACGACACGTACGGCCACCTGGCGGGCGACGCGGTCCTGAAGGCGGTGGCCCAGTCGATCATCTCGGCGGTCCGCGGCCGCGGCGACGCGGTGGGCCGCTTCGGCGGTGAAGAGTTCGTGGTGCTGCTGCCGGGCATCACCCAGCCGGACATCGGAGCGGTGGCCGAGCGCATCCGCCGGGCGATCAGCGCCCTGCAGGTCCCGGCGGGCCGCCTTTCGATCACGGGCCTGACGGTCTCGATCGGCATCGCGGTGTACCCGACGGCCGGGACGTCATTGCAGCGTCTGCTGGACGCGGCGGACACCGCGCTCTACCACGCGAAAGCGACCGGCCGGAACAAGGTGGTCCACGTGGCGGACCTGGTGTGATCAGGCGGTCCGGTGCCGCCGCCGTCCGGCGTCGAGCCCGAGCATGGCGAGCAGTTCGGCACAGTCCCGCGAGTCGGACGAGTGCCCGGCGACGGTGAGGACGGCCCGATCGTTCTGTTCACCGAGCCGGACGGCTTCTTCGGCCCGGATCACACCCATCCGGCTGTCTTCGTCGTTGGCAAGAGAGCTGCCACTGCGTCGGGCCCAGGTCATCTGGCCACCTACTTCCGGCCCCACGGGTGCGGGGCCATGGTCGGACCCCCAGCATGACACTTACAGGAATTTCACTCACAAGTGGCCCCCATCACCACCCCGAGTAGACCTCGAACCCCCAGCTGAGCACCCCATCACCACCAGGGATGAACACCCCGTCCGGCCACCCCCGACGCAACCACCCGGGGGTCCAGCCAGGGGTCCGGCGGACTCGATTGCCGGTGCGGTGTGCCGTGGTGGAAGCGCGGTCCGCCGACCGGACTCCGCCCGAAGGCGCGGCTGACTGGCCTGCGCATGACTGACCCGGACACCGCCGAGGCGCCTCGGCCAGGCAGTCACCTCGGGGCCCACCACCCCGAAGCCCGATTGTGACTACGGCCGGCAGCACCGCGTCAAGGCGGGAAAGCGTGCCTTGACCCGGCACTACCGGCCGTGTTCCGGCTTCTGATCGGGGCGGGGGGAGGTCTGGGCGGGGTGCCGGTCAGCCGTCAGCCTGCAGCCTGCCGTTACGCCCGGCGCCCGAAAAGCGGGCTACGCCCGGGCGTGACTGACCAGGCCAGGTCTGCCCGGCCCGGCCGGGCACAGAACTGCCCGGCCGGGCAGAGATCAGCGAGCCGGTAGCAAACCCCGTCTGGCTCACCCGCGAACGCATCCACCCGGGGGGGCCAGGGGGGCGAAGCCCCCTTGGCGGGGGTTTGGGGGTTCGACCCTCAAAAGATACGGCAAAACGAAGGAAGGCCCAGCCCCGAAGGGGCGTGGGCCTTCCGCGAAGTGTCGGTGGAGGTGCCGGGAATTGAACCCGGGTCCTCTGGCGTCTCGACAGGGCTTCTCCGTGCGCAGTCCGCTGCGTCTCTACTCGGCTCCCTCAATCACGCGAACAAGCTGAGGTGACGAGCCCAGCCACTGTTTGCTTCACGACTGTTCCCCGTGGCCGGGACAGCCGCTGAGCCTCCTAGCTGATGCCGGTACCCGGGCCGGAGGCGAACCCGGGCCGACAGAGTCGCACTCGCTCAGGCGGCGAGGGCGAACTCGCGCTGACTGGAGTCGGCGCTTATTGGTTTGCGATGACGCTTACGGTGGTCTCTCGCCTGCACCGGCACGCTTCCCCTGACTCAACGTCCAAAGTCGAAACCGTTCACCCCCTTGTCGGGACACAACCTGTTCATCATAACGCCCGGCGCCACTGCTTTAGTCCGGGTGGGGTGGGGCCAGCCCTACCGCCGGGATGCCCGCTCACACCATGTCCCGCGAAGCGGCGAGCCGCGATGCTGGGAGCCGTGGAAAGGAGTGCGGTCATGGTGAGCGAGAGGCGGGATCCGCCGTTCGGTGGTTCGGCGGTGTTCTTGCTGATGAACCTGCCACTGGGAGTGCTGGCGTTCGTCTTCCTCACGGCGTTCGTCTCGGCCGGGGCGGGGACCGCCGTGGTGTGGGTCGGGGTGGGCCTGCTCGCCTTCGTCGTGCTCGCCGTGCGGGGGGCTGGGCGGCTGGAGCGGGCGCGGGTCTACGCGCTGCTGGACCGCCACATCGACCTCCCTTACCTGCCGCTGCCCGCCGGCAAGCAGGCCGCGCGGTGGAAGGGGCGGCTGAAGGACCCGTCGACCTGGCGGGACCTCACCTACTTTGCGCTGTTGTTCCCGGTGGGCCTGGTCGAGTTCGTGCTGGTGACGACGTTCTGGGCGACGAGCCTGGCGCTCGTGGGCCTGCCGGTGTACTTCCGGTGGCTACCGGGCGGGGAGTACCGCTTCCCGTCCTGGGACGTGCCGTGGCTGACCGTGGACTCCACCGTCGAGGCGCTACCGTGGGCGGCGCTCGGGGTGTTGTTCGTCGCGTTGTCGGTGGCGCTGACCAAGGCGCTGGCGGGCACGCACGCCCGGCTGGCGGAGGCGCTGCTGGGGCCGACGGTGGCGCAGCGCCGCCGGATGGAGCGCTGGTGGGAAGACGCGGAAGAGAAGAACCTGGTGGCGGGATGACCGAGGCTCAGCAGCTGGACCACCCGCGGCCGCACCCGGCCCGGACGATCCTCTACATGATCGTCAGCTTCGTCTTCCGGCTCGTGCAGTTCGTGCTGATCGTGGTCGGCATCGCGGTGGGGGTCTCGACGGCGGTGATCTGGGTCGGGTTCCCGATCCTGCTGGCGACGACGAGCTTCGTCCGCTGGTCCGGCGACCGCGAGCGGGGCTGGGCGGCCCGGATGCTGAACGTGCCGCTACCGCCGGTGCAGCGGCGGCCGTACGAAGAGGGGCAGCCGCTGCTGCGCCGGTGGGTCACCCGGCTGAGCGATCCGACGACGTGGCGGGACCTGGCGTACCTCATGGCGGCGTTCCCGCTGGCCTGCGTGGAGCTCGGGATCGCGCTGGCGTCGATCGTGCTGCTGCCGATGGCGATCTGGGTGACGCCGTGGCTGGGCTGGCTGCACGGTGAGCTGGCGCTGGCGCTGCTGGGGCCGGACCGCACGAAACGGCTGGAGCAGAAGGCGCAGCGGCTGCAGGCGTCCCGGGCCCGCGGGGTCGACGCGGCCGAAGCCGAACGCCGCCGCATCGAGCGTGACCTGCACGACGGCGCGCAGCAGCGGCTGGTGGCCGTGGCGATGAGCCTCGGACGGGCGAAGTCGAAGTTCGACCAGGATCCGCAGGCGGTGCGGGACCTGATCGACGAGGCGCACCTGGACGCGAAGCTCGCCGTGTCGGAGCTGCGGGACCTGGCGCGCGGCATCTACCCGGCCGTTCTGGGCGACCGGGGGCTGGACGCGGCGCTGTCGGCGCAGGCGGCGAAGTCGCCGATCCCGGTGGACGTCTCGGTGGACGTCGACCCGCGTCCGCCGGCCGCGGTGGAGACGACGGCGTACTTCATCGTCGGCGAGACCCTGACGAACATCGCGAAGCACTCCGGAGCGACCGAAGCGGGCGTGAAGGTCTGGCGGACCGACGACCACGTGGTCGTCGAGATCACCGACAACGGTCACGGCGGCGCGGAGGTGCGTCCCGGCGGCGGGCTGGCCGGCCTGGCCGACCGCGCCGCGACGATCGACGGCGTGATCACCGTGGTCAGCCCGGTCGGCGGGCCGACCGTGATCCGGGCGGACCTGCCCTGCCAGTGGTGAATAGTCTGGACCCCGTTCATCCACGAACCTGGGGGCCGGATGCGGGTAGTCATCGCCGAGGACGCCGTGCTGCTGCGGGCCGGGGTGACCCGCCTGCTCGCCGACGAGGGCATCGAGACGGCCGCGGCCGTCGACAACGGGGACGACCTCCTCGGCGCGGTCAAGGAACACCGTCCCGACCTGGCGATCGTCGACGTCCGGATGCCGCCGACATTTACCGACGAGGGCCTGCGCGCGGCACTGGCGGCGCGCAAGGAGATCCCCGGGCTGCCGGTGCTGGTGCTGTCGCAGTACGTCGAGGAGTCCTACGCGGTGGAGCTGCTCTCGGGCGGCGCCGGCGGCGTCGGCTACCTGCTGAAGGAGCGCGTGGCGGACGTCGCGGACTTCCTGGACGCGGTCCGCCGGGTGGCGGGCGGCGGTACGGCGATCGACCCGGACGTGATCGCCCAGCTGATGGCCCGCGGCCGGCGCAACCCGCTGGACGCGCTGACCGCTCGCGAGTCCGAGGTCCTGGGCCTGATGGCGCAGGGCCTGTCCAACACGGCGATCGCGAACTCCCTGGTGGTTTCGCACGGCGCCGTGGAGAAGCACATCGGGAACATCTTCTCGAAGCTCGGGCTCGAAGCCAGCGCCGAGGAACACCGCCGCGTCCGTGCGGTGTTGACCTACCTGGGCCGCTGAGCGACGGACGGTGACCGGAGGTCCCGTAGGGTGGACACCGAGTCACCCGTTCCGCGGGCGGCACCCGTGTGAGCGCTCACCTACCATGAGCGGACCCCTCGAGAGGAGCGCGCAGATGTCCGACGAGATCCGCTGCGTCCGCTTCTTCGGCGGCCCGCTCGACGGCCGCGTCCAGGAGCTCGGGGACGCCGAGCCCATTCCCGGCACCGTCATCCGGCACATCCACCTGCACGGCGGCCCGAAGATCGAGACCCGCTACGAGCTCGGCCTCACCGAGCACGGCTGGGAGTACCGCCTCGCCGCCGCGCAGCACGAACCCGAGCCCGACGGTTTGCGGTAGTAGGGAGAACCCCCGTATCCACCGGGGGTGAACAGGACCTCCAAGAGGGCGGTCAGCACCGCTGTTTCCGCTGGTCGAACCGGCCAGGCTGAACAGCATGCAGACAGCGGGCCGGGACAGGTTCCTCGACGTCGTCCGGGCGGGGGCCATCCTCGCCGTCATCGCCCAGCACTGGATCATGCCGGTGCTCTCCTACTCCGACGGGCACCTCGCCACCGGCAACGCGCTGGCGACGCCCGGCTGGTGGGTCGTCACCTGGCTCAGCCAGGTCATGCCCCTGGTCTTCTTCGCCGGCGGCGCGGCGAACCTGATCTCGTTCCGCCGCGCCGCGTCCACGCGGCAGTGGCTCGCCGGGCGCATCAAGCGCCTGATGGTGCCGGTGCTGCCGCTGATGGCGGTCTGGCTGGTCGTGCCGGACTTCCTGCGCGGCCTGGGCGTCCCGCCGCAGCCGGTGCAGGTCGGCAGCGCGATCGCCGCGCAGCTGCTCTGGTTCCTCGCGGTGTACGTGCTCGTCGTGCTGCTCACGCCGCTCATGGTGGCCGCGCACCGGCGCTGGGGCCTGAAGGTGCCGCTCGTCATGGGCGCGGCGGGCGTCCTCGTCGACGTCGCGCGCTTCAACGACCTCGGCTACATCGGGTACGCCAACGCGATCTTCGTCTGGGTCGCCGTGCACCAGCTGGGCTTCCACTACGTCGAAGGCCGCCTCGGCTCGCTGACCCGCCGCGGCGCGCTGACGCTGTCGGCCGCCGGGTTCGGCGTCACGGCGCTGATGGTCGCGTTCGGGCCGTACCCGGCCAGCATGATCGGCATGCCGGGCGCGCCGGTGTCGAACATGAGCCCGCCGACCGTGCTGCTTGCCTTCCTCGCCGTCGGCCAGGTCGGCCTGCTGCTCGCCTTCCGCCCGCAGCTCAACGCGCTCGCGGCGCGCCCCGGCATCGGCGACGCCCTCGGCTGGCTCGGCGCGCGCTTCATGAGCGTCTACCTCTGGCACATGCCGGCGCTGGTCGTGGTGGCGGGCGTGACGGTGTACGGCCTCGGCTACCAGACCCCCGCCCCGGGCACGGTGTTCTGGCTGATCATGGCGCCGGCGTGGTTCGCGGCGTGCGGGATGGTGCTGCTCGGCCTGCTGCGGCTGTTCGCCCACTTCGAAATGCAGCGCGACACCGGCGAACTCACGGCCAGGACGCCGCAGCTGGTCGTGGCCGGGCTCCTGGTCTCGGGTGGCCTGCTCGGCCTGGCGGCCCACGGGTTCGCCCCGCTCTCGGACGGCATCGCCCACGGCCCGGTCCCCTGGGTGGTCCTCGCCACGGCCGGCTTCCTCCTGGCCGGCAGGCAGATCCCGGTCACGGTCATCGGCACCCGGCTGCTCGGCCGCGCGGTCGTCGTCACCGAGCGAGCAGCGATCAAGCGTTGACCCTCGTGAGTGGTAAGGCGGGTTCTAACCCGCCTTACCACTCACGAGGCGCCAGGGCGTGTCGTGCAGGACCGCCCGCAGGAACGGCTCCCCCAGGCGATCGTCGGCCGCCCAGCCGGCGATCGCCTGCAACTGCGTCGCGTAGGAGTAGGGGATGTTCGGGAAGTCCGTGCCGAACACGACGCGGTCGGCGAACCCGGCCAGCCGCGCCGTCCAGTCCGGCGGCAGCGGCGCCATCGCCTCGGCGAACGGCACCCCCACCATCGTCGTGTCCAGGTGCACCCGCGGGTACTTCGCCATGAGCTCGAACGCCGTCCCGAACTCCGGCATCGCCGCGTGCGCGAGCACCGCCGTGAGCCGCGGGTGCCGGGCCAGGACCTCCTCGAACACCGACAACCCCGTGAAGTCACCCCGCAACGGACCGTGTCCACAGTGGACGACGACCGGAACCTCGGCGTCGGCCAGGGAACCCCACACGGGCTTCAGCAGGTCGTCACGCGGGTCGTACGCACCCACCTGCACGTGCGCCTTGAACACCCGGGCGCCGGCCCGCAGCGCACTGTCCACAGCGGACCCGGCGCCGGGCTCGGGGTAGAACGTCCCGGTCGGCACGGCGTCCGGCACCCGCGCGGCGAACTCGAGCGCCCACTCCGTCAGCCACTCGGCCATCCCCGGCTTGTGCGGGTAGACCAGCGGCGCGAAGCGCGTGACACCGAGCGCACGCAGCGTCTCCAGACGCTCCTCTTCGGACGTCCGGTAGAACACCGGCCACTCGGTGCCGTAGTGCGTCGAGGCCGCGTCGAAGTACGCCCAGACCTTGTCCATCACCGGCTTCGGCAGGAAGTGGACGTGCAGGTCGACCAGGCCCGGCAGGCCCAGCGACGCCGTCCAGCGCGCGACGTCCGCATCGGTTGCCGGGCCGTGCGTCACTCCGTGAACCGGCCCTTCAGCGCGCGGCCCATCGCCTTCCTGATGTCGCGCTCCGCGTCGCGCTTGGCGAGCGACTGCCGCTTGTCGTAGGCCTTCTTGCCCTGGGCCAGCGCGATTTCGACCTTGACCTTGCCGTCCTTGAAGTACATCGACAGCGGGACCAAGGAGAGCCCGCTCTCCTTGGTCTTGCCGATCAGCTTCTCGATCTCCCGCTTGTGCAGCAGCAGCTTCCGGGTGCGCCGCGGCATGTGGTTGGTCCACGTGCCCTGCGTGTACTCCGGGATGTGCACGTTGCGCAGCCACACTTCGCCGTCGTCGACCGTCGCGAACGCGTCCGCCAGTGACGCCTTGCCCTCGCGCAGGCTCTTGACCTCGGTGCCGACGAGCACGAGACCGCACTCGTAGGTGTCGAGGATGGAGTAATCGTGCCGCGCCTTGCGGTTCGACACGATCACCTTCTGGCCACGTTCCTTGGGCATATGACCACTCTACGTGATTCCGACGGTGACGAGCAGCCGGTTATCTAGTGCCGGACGTACAGCCGCAGCGTGACGTACCCGGTGATGGCGGAGATCACCACGGACACCCCGAGCAGGATCGGCGCGACCGGGAACAGCAGCTCCAGCATGGTGATCTTCGGGAAGACGTCGCCGGTGAACACCGAGTCGAGGAAGCTCGCCTTGGTCAGCACCAGCATGATGATCCCGAGGACCGCACCGACCACGCCGGCGACCACCGCCTCCAGGAGGAACGGCAGCTGCGTGTACCACCGCGTCGCGCCGACCAGCCGCATGATGCCGACCTCGGTGCGCCGGGTGAACGCGGACACCTGGATCGTGTTGGCGATCAGCAGCAGCGCGGCGATGGCCATGATGAGCGCGGCACCGAAGGCCATGTTGCGGACGCCGTTGAAGGCGTTGAAGACGCGGTCGAGGAACTTCTTCTGGTCGTCGACCTTCCGCACGCCCGGCTTGTTCGCGTACTCCTGCACGATCGCGTCGCTGCGGTCCGGGTCCTTCAGCTTCACGTGCAGCGACGCGGGCAGCGACTCGGGACCGGTGAGCGCGATCAGCTCCGGCTGGCTCTCGAAGATCTTCTTGAACCGGTCGAAGGCCTGGTCGCGGTTCTCGAACACGACCGATTCGACACCGTTGTTGCTCTGCAGCGAGGTCCGCAGCGACTGGCACAGCGCCTGGGTGCAGTTCTTGTCGGTCGCGCTGATGTCGTCGGTGAGGTAGACCGAGACCTCGACGTCGGCGAGGAAGTTGGACTTCATCTTGTCGATCGTCCGCACGGCGAGGAGGCCGCCGCCGAGCATGGCGAGCGACACGGCCGTGGTCAGCATCATCGCGATGGTCATCGTGACGTTCCGGCGCAGGCCGGTGACTACCTCACTGAAGACGAAACTGGCGCGCATGGCGGGTGCAGGTCCTTGGGGTCGGGGTCGGTGCGGGGTGGACGGGTCTCAGCGACCGATGCCGTAGACGCCGCGGGCGTCGTCGCGGATCACCCGGCCGAGCTGCAGCTCGACCACGCGGCGCCGCATGGAGTCCACGATGGAGTGATCGTGGGTGGCCATCAGGACGGTGGTGCCGGTGCGGTTGATCCGCTCCAGCAGCAGCATGATGTCCTGGCTGGTGTCGGGGTCCAGGTTCCCCGTCGGTTCGTCGGCGAGCAGCACCAGCGGGCGGTTCACGAACGCGCGCGCGATCGCGACGCGCTGCTGCTCACCGCCGGAGAGCTCGTTGGGCAGCCGGTCGGCCTTGCCGTCGAGGCCGACGAGCTCCAGCACCTCGGGGACGACCTTCTTGATGGTCGGCCCCGGCTTGCCGATGACCTCGAGGGCGAACGCCACGTTTTCGGCGACGGTCTTGTTCGCCAGCAGCCGGAAGTCCTGGAAGACGCAGCCGATGGTCTGCCGCAGGCGCGGGACCCTGCGGCGGGCCAGCTTGGCGACGTCGAAGTTGGACACCATCACGCGGCCCTTGGTCGGCGTCTCTTCGCGCAGCAGGAGCCGGAGGAAGGTCGACTTCCCCGATCCCGAGGGACCGATGAGGAAGACGAACTCACCCTTTTCGATGTCGACGGACACCCGCTCGAGCGCGGGCCGCGTCGAGGTCTTGTAGACCTTGGAAACCTCTTCGAGCCGGATCACGATTCGGCATACTACCCACCGGTCTCGTGAAGCCCCGGTTGCCCGGTGCACCCGGGTGGAGCAGCGGGTGTTTGCGTACGGTGAGCGGTCACCCCGACACCCGCTGCGCCGATCAGGCGCTCTGCTTCCGCCAGCGGATGCCGGCGTCGAGGAAGCCGTCGATGTCGCCGTCGAGCACCGCCGACGGGTTGCCGACCTCGAACTCGGTCCGCAGGTCCTTGACCATCTGGTACGGGTGCAGCACGTAGGAGCGCATCTGGTTGCCCCAGCTCGAGCCGCCGTCCTTGAGCGCGTCCATCTCCTTGCGCTCCTCTTCCTTCTTGCGCTGCAGCAGCCGCGCCTGGAGGACCTTCATCGCGGCCGCCTTGTTCTGCAGCTGCGACTTCTCGTTCTGGCAGGAGACGACGATGTTCGTCGGGAGGTGCGTGATGCGCACCGCGGAGTCGGTCGTGTTCACGCTCTGTCCACCGGGGCCCGACGAGCGGTACACGTCGACCCGGATGTCCTTTTCCGGGATGTCGACGTGGTCGACCTCTTCGACCTCGGGCAGCACCTCGACGTGCGCGAACGACGTCTGGCGGCGGCTCTGGTTGTCGAACGGCGAGATCCGGACGAGCCGGTGGGTGCCCTGCTCGACCGAGAGGGTGCCGTAGACGTAGGGGGCGCTGACCTTGAACGTCGCCGACTTGATGCCCGCCTCTTCGGCGTAGGAGATGTCGTAGACGTCGGTCGGGTAGCCGTGGCGCTCCGCCCAGCGCAGGTACATGCGCAGCAGCATCTCGGCGAAGTCGGCCGCGTCGACGCCACCGGCCTCGGAGCGGATGGTGACGACGGCGTTGCGGTCGTCGTACTCGCCCGAGAGCAGGGTGCGGACCTCGAGGCCGTCGATGGCCTTGCCGAGGTCGGCGAGCTCGGTCTCGGCCTCGCCCATGCTGCCGGAGTCGCCTTCGGCCTCGGCGAGCTCGTACAGCACGCCGAGGTCGTCGAGCCGCTGGCGCAGGTCGGAGACCCGGCGCAGCTCGCCCTGCCGGTGGGACAGCTGGCTGGTGACCTTCTGCGCCGCCTCCGGGTCGTCCCAGAGGGTCGGGCTCGAGGCCTGTTGCTCCAGGTCGGCCACCTGGGCACGCAGCGCATCCAGGTCCATCACCGACTCGATCTGCGTCAGCTTGCCGGCCAGGTCCTTCAGTGCCGCGTCGAACTCATCACTCACGTTTGTCAAGGTTACGGCAAAACCCGCGACCGGTTGCGAGGACCGGTCGCGGGCGCGCGAACCTCAGGCCGCGGGGATGGCGTCGAGCAGCTTCAGCGCGGCCTTGGCCTGGGCCTGGGCGAACTCGGCGACGGCCTTTTCGTACGGCCCCTCGGCCGCCTTGGTGGCCGCCCTGGCCTCGTCGAGCTGCTGGCTGTAGCTCGTCCGGGCCGACTCGAGCAGCGACTGCCGCTGCTTCGCGGTCAGCGACCCGGCGTGCACGAGCCGCAGGATGAGCGGGCTGCGCAGGTGGTCGGGGCCGGCTTCGGAGGTCAGCCAGGCCTTGAAGGCCTTCTTGCCGGCGGCGGTGATCAGGTACTGCTGGCTGGAGCGCGGGCCCTGCTTGCCGAGCCGGACGAGGCCTTCCTTGGACAGCGCCGGGAGCTCCCGGTACACCTGGCTGCGGGTGACGCTGAAGAAGGCACCGAACCGCTCTCCGGCTCCGGCGACGAGCTGCCCGCCGGTGGCGGGACCGTCGTGGAGCAGACCGAGCAGGGCGGCGGCTGTTGCATTCAATTCGGACACGCCCCCTAGATTCCCACTTATCGGCCGCTGTGTCCACAGTGGTCAGCGGATCTGTCCATTGTGGCTAGACAGATCCCCTCGTTCGGCCCAATGCGAGCAGGTCCACTGTGGACGTGAATACGCTCTGCAACCGCTCCCAGGGAATTTTGGTCCAACCAGACGCACCCGGACCGCCTCGGCGCGTCCAGGCAGGTGAGTTCGACGGGCGGCGATCCCCGGCTTGGCCGACTCCGGACACTCACCGCAACCACCCGGCGCGCCCGTCCACATCGTGGGATCCGCAGTTTTCCGCGCACCGGACGGAAAAGTCGGCAGCGAAAGCCGTTCCGGCATGACAAAAGAGGCACGTTCCCGGATTTCCCGGAAACGTGCCTCTTCGTGGTAGCGGGGACAGGATTTGAACCTGCGACCTCTGGGTTATGAGCCCAGCGAGCTACCGAGCTGCTCCACCCCGCGCCGTTGTGGTACTTGAATAGATTACACGGGGTCGCCACCAGGTTTTCACCGGGGTCCCGAAACGCTCTGACCTGCCCTTACGCGGTCTCGAGCCACTGACGGGCTCCACTCAGGACCATGGCCAGCCCGTCCTCGAACCGCGCGTCCGCGTCCCCCAGCACCGCCTCACCCGCCGACTCGCGGTAACGCTCGTCGAACTCGCCGGGCATGGGCCGCACGGCCTGCTCCTCGATCACGTACCCGATGACGAAGCAGTAGACGGTGAAGGTCGCGCGGCTCGCCCGTCCCGCATCGAGCCCGGCGTCGATGCTCCGGCGCAGCGGGTGCTCGCCGACCAAACTCGTGTCACCGAGGTACGTACCAGCGAAAACCTTTCCGCCGTCGCGATAGGCGAGCATCATCCGCCGCAGCGCGCGAGCGCCGTGCGCGACACCTTCCCACTCCCCCGCCGACGCCGGCGGCCGCCGATCGGCTACGGAATCGCGGTACATCTGGGTCGCCATCTCGTCGAGCAGCTCCTGCTTGTTCTTCATGTGCCAGTACAGCGCAGGAGCCTTGACCCCGAGATCGGCGGCGATCAGCCGCAGCGTGAGCCCGTTGAGCCCCACCTCGTTGAGCAGCTTCAGCCCGGACCGGGCAATGTTTTCCCTGGTCAGGGCCATCTTGTGCACTGCTCCTCATGATCGCTGCTTGACAGTTTAACGATGTTAAGGGCATCCTCGCGGCAGGTCAATTTAACGTTGTTAAGGAGCTGGGGAGATGGAAGAGCTGACCACGGACGTGGTTGTCGCCGGCGCGGGCCCGACGGGTCTGATGCTGGCGAACGAACTGGCACTGGCCGGAGTGGACACCTCGGTGCTCGAGCGGATGCACGCGCGAACGGGTCTGTCGAAGGCCCTGAACCTTCAGCCGCGCACGGCGGAAGTGCTGGATCTGCGGGGTTTGCTGCCGCGCGCGAAGGATCGCTCGTTCGCGACTGTCGCGGACGGACACTTCGCGGTGATTCCGGTGAGCTATGCGGGCTGGGACACGCGCCACCCGTACCAGTTGGGCATCCCGCAGGCGGAGGTGGAAGCGGCGTTGGAGGAGCGCCTGGCGGAGCAGGGGGTGCGGGTCAGGCGAGGGCACGAGCTCACGAGCTTCGTGCAGGACGCCGACGGCGTCACGATCACGGCAGGAGAGCTGCGCATCCGGGCGAAGTACCTGGTGGGCTGCGACGGCGGCCGCAGCACGGTGCGCAAGGCCTTGAACATGCCGTTCGAGGGCATCGAAGGCCAGGGCCACGGCGTGTCGGCGGATGTGCTGTTCAAGGGGACTCCGCCGGGTGCGCCGACGCAGTGGCGTTCGATGACGAACATGGTGACCTCGCAGAGCCCGGGCAAGTTCGTCGGGGCGATCCCGCTGGCCGAGCCGAACCTGTACCGCATCAGTTTCGGAGATCGCCTGAACCGCCCCGAAAACCTGCGCGCGGAGGTCACCAGCGAAGAAGTGGAGCGAGCGGTCGCCGAACGTTTCGGTCCTGAGGCGGAGATAGCGGAGGTCCGCTGGGCCTCCCGTTTCTCGGACGACAGCCGCCTGGCCGCGAACTACCGGGTGGGCCGGGTCCTGTTGGCGGGCGACGCGGCCCACATCCACTTCCCAGCCGGAGGCCAGGGCCTCAACCTCGGCATCCAGGACGCCATGAACCTGGGCTGGAAGCTGGCAGCGGAGCTCCGCAACCGTGCGGCACCAGGCCTCCTGGACACGTACGAACAAGAACGCCGCCAGGTGGCCGCAGACGTCCTGGACAATGTGGCGGCCCAGAACGCCCTGATCCCGACAACCCCCAACCAGCTGGCCCTCCGAGCCCTCTTCCGAGACCTGGCAGCCCTGGACCAGGTCCAGCACCACCTGTCCGGCTTGGTCTCCGGCCTCGCCATTCACTACGCGACAACGGAGTCCCACCCCGCGGCGGGCACCCGCCTCCCGGACTTCCAGACACCCCAGGGCTACGCGAGCACCCTATTCCACAAAGGAACCTGGGTCCTCCTGACGAAAACCCCGGCGGACACGCCCCACCCAGAGGTACTCGTAGCCGAGACCCCCAACCTCCCCCACCCCAACGCAGAGAGGCTCCTGGTCCGCCCAGACGGCTACATAGCAAACACAACAGGAGAAACAAAAAGCTGGTTAACCTGACAACCCAGCCAGACACCGGGGGGTCCAGGGGCGGCGAAGCCCCCCTGGCGGGGGTCTGGGGGTTCGACCCCCAGAACAAATGCGAAGGAGGGGCGGCTCGCCGACTTTGGCGAGCACACCCCTCCCAACCTCTGTAGCGGGGACAGGATTTGAACCTGCGACCTCTGGGTTATGAGCCCAGCGAGCTACCGAGCTGCTCCACCCCGCGTCGTGGCACCTACCTTACGCCCTCGTTTCGCGGGGGTGCAAAGCAGGTGCCGTTCGGGTTACCGACGTCACCCTCCGGGCTGGGTGCTGGACGGTGGGGTGCTGGTCCCGGGGGCTGCGGTCTTGGCTGCTTCGTAGGCCCGGGCGGCCGCGTCGAGGGCGGCCAGTGCGGCGCCTTGGTCGGTGAAGTTGCCGGATTGCTGGGCGGCTTTCAGTTTGGCGAGCGCGGACTGGATGTCGGCGACCGCCCGGTCGAGGGCCGCGTTGCCGCCGCCGTTGTTCGCGGGCGGGGTGGTCGTCGGGTTGGTGGAGGACGGCGGTGTGGTGGTCGGCTGCCCGGCTTGGGGTGGGGTGGTGGTGGCCTCGCCGGTGCCCGCTCCGAAGACCTGGTCGAGGGCTTCCTGGAGGGTGGCGCCGTAGCCGACCTTGGGTCCGTAGGAGACGAGGACGCGGGCCAGCTGCGGATAGCTGGGCTGGGTGCGCTGCCGGATGTAGACGGGTTCGACGTAGAGGAAGCCGTTGGCGACCGGCAGCGTGATCAGGTTCCCGTAGATGGGGGTGACGTTGGGGTTGTTGAAGAGGGTCCGGTCCTGGGCGACGCGGGAGTCGCTCTGGAACCGGTTCTGGACCTGGACGGGCCCGTCGACTTGGGTTGCCCCGGTGGCCGCGCTGGGCAGCTGGAGGACGCGGATCTTGCCGTAGTCGAGGGCGTCGGAGGACACCGACATCCAGGACGCGAGGTATTGCCGCTGGAGGCCGGTCAGCGAGCTGGTCAGCTGGAAGGTCGGCTTGCTCTGCCCCGGGGCGTCCGCGAGGACGTAGTAGCCGGGCTGGTTGGCCGCGCCGGCCGCGGCCGGGTTGGAGCCGCCCTCGGCGGTCGGGTCCTGCGGGACGCTCCAGAAGGCCTGCTGCGAGTAGAACTCCTGCGGGTTGCTGACGTGGTAGCGCGACAGCAGCTCACGCTGGATCTTGAAGAGGTCTTCGGGGTAGCGGAAGTGGGCGCGCAGGTCCGGGGAGATCTCGGAGCTCGGCTTCACGAGTCCGGGGAAGACCTTCTCCCAGGCGTTGAGGACCGGTTCCTTGTCGTCGATGGAGTACAGCGTCACGGTGCCGTTGAAGGCGTCGACGGTGGCCTTGACCGAGTTGCGGATGTAGTTGATGGAGCTGTTGGCCTGGCGGGCGACGCCGTTGAGGGAGTCGTTCGTGGCCGCGCCGAGCTGGGTCTGCTGGGCGTACGGGAAGTTGTTGAGGGTGGTGTAGCCGTCGATGATCCACTGGATCTTGCCGTCGACGACCGCGGGGTACGGGTCGCCGTCGAGGGTCAGCCACGGCGCCACCTTGCTGACGCGGTCGCGCGGGTCACGGTTGTACATGATCCGGGAGCCGTCGCCGATGGCATCGGAGAACAGGATGTTGCGCTCGCCGTACTCGGCCGCGAAGGCGAGGCGGTTGAACCAGTTGTCGACCGAGACGCCGCCGGAGCCCTTGTAGGTGTAGCGGTCGGTGGCGGTGTCGTACTCGCCGGGCGCGCCGTTCCCGCCGACGATGGCGTAGTCGGACTCGGCGGCGGACAGCTCGCCGTAGTAGATGCGCGGTTCCTTGACCTCGATGCCGGGCTGGCCGGATCCGGCCGAGCCGGCGCCCGCCGGGTTCTGCGTGTCGCTGGTCGTCGCGATCGGGTAGCCGCCGTCGGAGTTGGCGTCCTTGACGGCGCGGTCGATCGTGTTGGCCGGGGCGACGACGAAGCCGTTGCCGTGGGTGTAGACGAGGTGCTTGTTGATCCAGCTGGTCTGGTTGCCGGTGAGGCCCTCGGTCTTGATCTCCTTGGCGGCGACGATGTAGTCCTGCGTCACGCCACCGACGGTGTAGCGGTCGATGTCCAGCTTGGCCGGGAAGCCGTAGAAGTTCTCGCGGCCGACGCGCTGGGTGAAGGTGTCGGAGAGGACGTTCGGGTCGAGCAGCCGGATGTTCGACATCGTCCCGGTGTCGGCCTTGATCTGGTCCGGGGTGGCGTCCGACTTGCCGGTGTAGGGCTGGTACTGGACGTCGGTGAGGCCGTAGGCGCGGCGGGTGGCGTCCATGTTGCGCTGGATGGACGCCGCTTCCTTCTCGTTCGCGTTGGGCTTCACCGAGAACTGGTCGAGGACGGCGGGCCAGGCGACGCCGACGAGGATGCTCGACAGGATCAGCAGCACCAGTGCGATGGCCGGAAGCTGCAGGTTGCGCAGGAAAGCACCGGCGAAGAACGCGATCGCGCAGATCACCGAGATGCACAGCAGGATCAGCTTGGCGGGCAGCACCGCGTTGAGGTCGGTGTAGGTGGCGCCGACGAACAGCGGCATCCCGCGGTCGGACAGCAGCAGGTTGTACCGGTCGAAGAAGTACTCCACCGCCTTCAGCAGCACGAAGAGGCCGACGGTGATGGCGAGCTGCGCGCGGGTCGGCCCGGCGAGCTGGCCGCCCTTGCCGGCCAGGCGGATGCCGCCGAAGACGTAGTGGGAGATCAGCGCGCCGAAGAAGGAGATGACGACGGTGATGAACAGCCAGCCGAGCAGCCAGTTGATGAACGGGAGGTCGAAGGCGTAGAAGCCGACGTCGTTGCCGAACTCGGGGTCGGTCTGGCCGAACGAGGTGCCGTTGAGGAACAGCTGCACGACCTGCCAGTCGCCCTGGGCGGACAGGCCGGCGATGAGGCCGGTGAGCACCGGGATGCCGACGCCGAAGAGGCGGATGCGGGCGACGATCGCGGAGCGGTAGCGCGCCAGCGGGTCGTCGGCGCCGGAGATCGGCACGAACACCGGGCGGGTCCGGTAGGCGATCATCAGGCTGATCGCGAGCGCGCCGCCGACGAGCAACCCGACCGCGAAGAAGAGGATGATCCGGGTCACCAGCTGGGTGGTGAACACCGACCGCGCGCCGACTTCGCCGAACCACAGCCAGTCGACGTACGTGTCGAGGAGGCGGGCCCCGAGCAACAGCGCCAGCACGATCACCGCGGCGATGATGAGGAGGATCCGGCTCCGCCGGGACAGCTTCGGCAGGCTCACCGGGGGCCGAGTCGCCACGGCACACGCTCCTGTCTTCGTCAATACTCGAGCAGGGGCGCGTGCGCCCCCTGATTCCCTAACTCTACGGATGCCCGGTGAAGTTCCCGGGACCCGCCCAAACCGGACTCGCGGCGTCGCGGCGCCGGCCGACCTGACACGATGTGCGCATGGCAGCGAACGAAGCGCGACAGGCCGGCGTGGCCGCGCTCGCCCGTGAGATCGAGGAGTTCATGGCCGCGGGCGGCTGGGACCAGCCGCCGCAGCTGTTCGCGCTGGTGCCGACGGCGGCGCTGCTGGACGAGCAGCCGGAGCTGGCCGGGCAGCTCGACCGGGCGAACCCGCTGACGCCGGTGGCCCAGGAGGCACTGCCCGAGGGCGACCTGGCCGAGGCGCTGGGCCGGATCGCCTGGCCGGATCTGGTGATCGGCTGCGCGCTGGCGCAGGAGATCATCGTGCTGCCGCCGGGTTCGGAGTCGGAGCTGCCGGACGTCGCCGAGGCGGACGCGGAGAGCCTCCGCCGCGCGGCCGCCGACCACCCGCAGCGCACGGAGGCGCGCCTGGTCGCGGCCGTCCTGCGCGACGGGGAAGGCGCGTGCGTGATGCGGCTGCGCGGGATGGGCACGGAGGAGTCCATGGACGAGGTCGTGGAAAGCCCCGACCTGGCGCCGAACCTGGTCGAAGCGCTGAAGGCCACGCTGCTGCCCTAGCAGGACGCCGTCGGCCGCCCCGCCTTCAGGTTGGCCAGCTGGGCGAGCGCGTCGTCCAGTGTGGACACCTTGATGAGGTTGAGCCCGGCGGGCGCGGTGGTCTTGGCCTCGGGGCAGTTGTGCGCGGGCACCAGGAAGTCGGTGGCGCCGGCTTCGCGGGCCCCGACGACCTTGAACGAGATCCCCCCGATCGGGTCGACCTCGCCGGTCTCGGTGATTTCGCCGGTGCCGGCGATGTGCCGTCCGCCCGCGAGGTCGCCGGACTGCAGGCGGTCGATGATGGCGAGGGTGAACATCAGGCCGGCCGACGGGCCGCCGACGTCCTGCAGGGAGATGTTGACGGTGAACGGCGCGTCGGCGCGGTCGACCGCGGTGAGGCCGATGAAGCCCTCCTTGCGGTCGGGGCGCGCGGCGAGGGTGAGCGGCACGGTCCGCTCGGGCTGGCCGTCGGACTGGAAGGTGATCTGCACGGTCTGGCCGGGCAGGGTGCCGGTGAGCGCGGCCCGCACGTCGGCGGCCTCGACGATCTTCTTGCCGTTGACGGTGATCAGCTTGTCGCCGGGCGAGAGCACGTGGTCGGCCGGGCTGCCGGAGACGATCTGCTTCGCCAGCACCTTGATCGGGTAGCCGAGCTTGCGCAGGGCGGCGACCTGGGCGTTCGTCTGGGAGTCCTGCAGCTGCTGGATGTTCTCCTGCTTGACCTGCTCGTTCGTCTCGCCGGGCTTGAAGTACTCCTCGCGCGGGGCGAGCGCGTACCGGCCGCTCGCCCAGAAGCCGAGCCCTTGGAAGAGGGTGACGCCGTCGTGCAGGGAGACGGTCGTCATCCGCAGCTCGCCGGTGGTCGGGTGGGTCTCGTGTCCGGTGACCTGGATGACCGGGTTGCCCGCCGCGTCGCGACCCAGCGTGTCGTAGGTCGGCCCGGGGCTGATGGCGACGAACGGCACCGGCACGACCGAGCCGAGCACCACGAAGATCAGGAACAGCGAGCCGCTGACCACCAGTGTCCAGCCACGGCGGGTCATCCGGCGGGCCTCGCCGGCCGGCTCCGGCGCCGGTTCCGGGGCGCGCTTCGCGGGGGCGGTCTCCTCGGAGGACTTGGTCACGCCCGACAGCGTACGGTGACCGCGTTCGCTTCCCGGTGAAGGCCACGGTTGACGCGCTGAGCGGGCTTCGACCCGCGTACGGTGGACACATGAGCAAACCCCCGTTCGGCTTCGGACCTTCCGATCCCGACAAACGAGGTGAGAACGACCCCTCGGAGCCCTCCGGCGCCGAGGCCTTCAACCAGCTCGGGCAGATGCTGAGCCAGCTGGGCCAGATGCTCAGCCAGGCCGGCAGCTCCAGCGGGCCGGTGAACTACGACCTCGCCAAGCAGATCGCCCTCCAGACCTTGGGCAGCGCGGGCAACACCGGCGAGAGCAAGCTCGGCTTCCGAGGTGGTGACGACGCGAACGCGGCGGTCCGCGACGCGGCCCACCTGGCCGAGCTCTGGCTCGACGCGGCGACGGTGTTCCCGGCCGGGGCGACGTCGACGGTCGCCTGGTCGCCGCGGTCCTGGGTGGAGAAGACGCTCCCGACGTGGCAGCGCCTGTGCGACCCGGTGGCCCGGCAGGTCTCGGGCGCCTGGATGGAGGCGCTGCCCGAGGAGGCCAAGCAGGCCGCGGGTCCGTTGTTGCAGATGATGGGGCAGATGGGCGGCATGGCCTTCGGCTCCCAGCTCGGCAACGCGCTGGCCCAGCTGGCCTCGGAGATGCTGACCTCGACGGAGATCGGCCTGCCACTGGCCCCGGCCGGCACGTCGGCCCTGTTGCCGGCGAACATCGAGAAGTTCGCCGAGGGCCTGGAGCTGCCGAACAGCGAGATCCTGGTGTTCCTGGCCGCTCGCGAGGCCGCGCACCAGCGCCTGTTCACGCACGTGCCGTGGCTGCGGCAGCGCCTGCTGGCGACGGTCGAGGAGTTCGCCCACGGGATTTCGGTGGACACGTCCGCGCTGGAGTCCCTGGCCGGCCGGATCGACCCGGCGAACCCGGCGAGCATCGAAGAGGCGATGTCCTCGGGGCTGCTGGAGCCCCAGACGACCGAGGAGCAGAAGGCGGCGCTGAGGCGCCTGGAGACGTTGCTGGCCCTGGTCGAGGGCTGGGTCGACGTGGTGGTGGCCGAAGCGGTGGGCGACCGCCTGCCGGGAGCGGACGCCCTGCGCGAGACGCTGCGCCGCCGCCGCGCAACGGGCGGCCCGGCCGAGCAGACGTTCGCCACCCTGGTCGGCTTGGAGCTGCGCCCCCGCCGCATGAGGGACGCGTCGAACCTGTGGAAGCTGGTGGGCGACCGCCACGGCACGGAGAAGCGCGACGGCCTCTGGTCCCACCCGGACCTCATGCCGACGGCCGAGGACCTGGACGAGCCGATCGACTTCGCCGACCGAGTGGGGTCGGCAGGCTCGATCGACGACCTCGACCCGATCGCGGAGCTGGAGCGCACGGAGCAGGCCGAACGCGCGGAGAAGGACGAGAAGAAGGACGAGCCTCCTTCGGAAGAGGGCGGCAAGCAGTCCTGAGCTGAGCTGCTCGCTCTCGGAGCTCCGGAACCTCGGAAGGCCGGTGCCCCTCCCCCACTGCGGTGGACGGGTCACCGGCCTTCTTCTGTCCAGCCCCGCGCCACCGACCACCCACCACACCTCTCCCCGCCCGGGCCCTTCGAGCTCGCCCTTTCAGCTCCCGGCCCGGACATCAACCCAGCGTGCCACTCCCGTCCTGGCGTCCCCGAGCTCGCGGTCCCGGCCCGCTCCCTCATGGCCTGCCCCGGTCCCAGCTCTCAACCCAGGGCCTCCTCTCCTCCCGGCCCCCAGCCCTCGGCCCGCAGCCCGGGGGCGAGCGAACCAGCCGGGGCAACCCGCCCAGAAGCAGGCCACCCCGGCCACCTCACCCCCTCAGTCCTCCGTGGAGATGCCCCACCCGGCAGCGGCCGACAGCCCCTCCAGGTACCCGATCGCCCGTTCCGTCTTCGGATACCGCTGCACCAACGCCCAGAAAGCCGCGTCGTGCCCGGGCTCCCGCAGGTGCGCCAGCTCGTGCACCAGCACGTAGTCCAGCACCCACGGAGGCACCTTCCGCAGCCGTTCGCTGACCCGGATGGTCGCGTCGACCGGCGTGCAGGAGGCCCACCGCGTGCGCATCGGCGGCACCCAGCGGACGCTCGCCGGCACCGCGGTGCCGCCCAGGTACTTGCCCGACAGCAGCGCGCAGCGCGCGAGCAGGGCTTCGTCCGACGTCTTCGGGGACGCCGGCCGACGTGGCTCCGAGCGCTGCAGCTTGCGCTCCATCTCGGCGACCCAGTGTTTCTCCTCCGCCCTGGTCATCCGCGCGGGGATGAGCACGACGAGCGTGTCGTCATTCCAATACGCGGTGACCGTCCGGTGCCGGCGCTGGCTGCGCCGCACTTCGACCTTGTGTCCGGGTGTGTCCGACGAGGGGTTCGTTTCCCCCCGGCCTCTCAGTGAGGGCATCCGTGCTTCGACCACCCGACAACGGTAAGGCCAGGCACCGACAACTCCGAGCGCCTTGAGGTCACAGACCCGAGTTGTCCACAGCCGGTTCCACTTGTGGACAACTCGGCCGATCCGGCGTCTTCCGAGGCTTCCCGGTCACCGCCGGGTGCGATCCTGCGAACATGATCCTCGACACCGCGGACATGCCCCCGGTCCTCCTGCCGGCCCACCCTGCCCTGCTCCCGGGCCTCACCGTGCTCGAACGCGGCCCCCGGGAGATCCAGATCGGCCTCGATCCGCGCCACGGCGTGATCGTCGAAAACCTCTCCCCGCACCTCGTCGCGAAGCTGCGCGCCCTCGACGGCAGCAAACCCGTCGACCGGCTCCTGCTCGCGGAGAGCGAACACCGCGACCAGCTGCGGACGCTCCTGCGGCAACTGACCGCGCTCGGCCTGGTCACCGACGCCGGCCGGCCCGACGGCCCGGGCTTCCGCGGCGAGCCCGGCCTCTGGTCGCTGCGAGCGCGCCACCACCAGCCGGCCATGGCCGACCGCCGCCGCGCCGCCGCGGTCTCCGTGCACGGCGAGGGCCGGGTGGCGGTGGCGGTCGCCGTGCTGCTGGCCAACGCCGGCATCGGGCACGTCGAGCTGCAGCTGTCCGGCACGGTGACCGAGCACGACCTCGGTTCCGGCTTCACCGCCGCGGACCTGGGCCGGTCCCGGCGGCACGCCCTCGCCGACCTGCTCCGCCGGGTCGATCCCCACGTCCGCGTCACCCGCCTGCACGACCGCTACCCGGACCTCGCCCTGCTCACTGACGCCGTCGTGCCGGCTCCCGAACTCGTCGCCGAGCTGATGGGCGACGGCGTCCCGCACCTGGCGGCGCGCGTCCGCGACGGCACGGGCATCGTCGGGCCGCTGGTCGTGCCGGGCCGCAGCTCGTGCCTGCGCTGCGCCGACCTGCACCGCACGGACCTCGACCCGTGCTGGCCGCGCGTCGCCGGGCAGCTCGCCGGCCGGCACCAGCGGCCCGACCTCGGCGCGGTCCAGTCCTGCGCGTCGCTGGCCGTCGCCCAGGCGATGCGGCTGCTCTCGCCCAGCGCGCCGGCCCCACCGGCGTGGAACGCGACGCTCGAGATCGACGCCTTCGACGGCCGCATCCGCCACCGGCGCTGGCCGCCGCACCCGCGGTGCCGCTGCGGCGCCCAGGAGGTGATCCTGGAGACGTAGCCCACGAAGACGTCGCTCGCAGGCTGCGCGCCGCCGACGCCGCAGGGCAGAATCGCCGGTGTGACCGACTTCCGCGACCCAGCCGATCGTGACACCGCGATGCCGCGCAAGGGTGCCGCCCGTACCGCCAAGCTCGCCAGTCTCCCGCTCGGCATCGCCGGCCGGGCGGTCGGTGGCTGGGGCAAGAGGCTCGCGGGCCAGAGCGCGGAACAGGTGAACGCGACGCTGTCGGCGAAGGCCGCCGAGCAGCTGTTCGAGGTGCTCGGCACGCTCAAGGGCGGGGCGATGAAGTTCGGCCAGGCGCTGAGCGTGTTCGAGGCGGCGGTGCCGGACGACATGGCGAAGCCGTACCGCGAAGCGCTGACGAAGCTGCAGGCCGCCGCGCCGCCGATGCCGGTCCGGCAGACCCACCGGGTGCTCGCCGAGCAGCTGGGCCGCACCTGGACCAGCCGGTTCGCCTCGTTCGACGACGAACCGGCGGCGTCCGCGAGCATCGGCCAGGTGCACCGCGCGGTCTGGCACGACGGCCGGGCGGTCGCGGTCAAGGTGCAGTACCCGGGCGCCGACGAGGCGCTGCGCAGCGATCTGCGGCAGCTGCAGCGGTTCAGCAGGCTGTTCCAGGCGTTCGTACCCGGCACCGAGGTCAAGCCGCTGCTGGCCGAGCTCGCCGAACGGATGAACGAGGAGCTCGACTACCAGGCCGAGGCCCAGCACCAGCGCGCCTTCGCGAAGGCGTTCGACGGCGATCCCGGCATCCTGGTGCCGCGCGTGGTGGCCAGCGCGCCGAAGGTCGTCGTGACGGAATGGGCCACCGGCACGCCGTTGTCGAAGGTGATCGCGGACGGCGACCGCGAGACCCGGAACCTGGCGGGCCGGCTGCTGGCGGAGTTCCACTACTCGTCGCCGGAGCGGGTCCACCTGCTGCACTCGGACCCGCACCCGGGCAACTTCATGATCACCGACGACGACAGGCTGGTCGTCATCGACTTCGGCGGCGTCGCCCGGCTGCCCGAAGGCATTCCCCGCCACCTCGGCGAGATGACGCGCCTGGCGCTCGACGGCGAGTCCACCGAGCTGATGCGCCTGCTGCGGGAGAACCGGTTCATCCGGCCGGACAGCGACCTGACCGCGGAGGAGGTGCTCGCCTACCTCGCACCGTTCACCGAGCCGCTGGCGGCGCCGACGTTCCACTTCACGCGTCGCTGGATGCAGAAGCAGGCCGGGCGGGTCGGCGACAGCCGCGGCAACGACTTCCGGGTCGGGCGTTCGCTCAACCTGCCGCCCGAGTACCTGATGATCCACCGGGTGACGGCGGGGTCGACGGGCATCCTCTGCCAGCTCGACGCGGAAATCCCGGCCCGCGGCATCGTGGAGCGCTGGCAGCCGGGGTTCGCCTCCTGAGTTGTCCACAGGTGGGGCCCCGAACGGACGGATTCGGCCGAGTTGTCCACAGCTGCGGCGGACGGGGTTCCACCCGGTTGGCCGAGCCGTCATGCTCGGAACATGACTGCTACCCAATGCACCGACCCGCTTGCCCTTGGTAATCCCGCCGCCTGCGAGGTGATGAACCTCGAACAGTTGCGCCGGGCGGGGGTGTCCGATCGAAGAGTCCGGCGGCTCTGCGGTCCGGGAGGGCCGTGGCGCCGCCTGCACCCCGGTGTCGTCCTGCTGCGCAACACCGCCCCTACGCGGCAGCAGTTGCTGCAGGCCGCGCTCGTGCGCTACGGGCCCGGGGTGGTGATCACCGGCGCCGATGCCCTGCGCGCCCACGGCGTGAAGTGCCCGGTGGAGAGCGAGATCCGCCTGCTGGTGCCCCAGCACTGCCGGGTGGTGGCCGGCGAAGGGGTCCGCCTGGCGCGCACGGCCCGGTTACCGGAACCGGTCCAGGTCGACGGCCTCCCGTTCGCCCCGCCGGCCCGGGCGACGCTGGACATGGCCCGGTCCGAACCCGACCCGGACCGCATCCGGTATCTGCTGACGTTGCCGCTCTACTGGGGCCTGTGCGACCGCCGAGAGCTGCTGGCGGAGCTCGAGGCGGGTTCCCAGCGCGGCACGGCAGTGGTCCGCAAGGTGCTGCGCAGGCTCGACGAGGGGCCGATCCAGGCACACGGTCTGGCCGCCCGGGTCCTGGACCTGGTGCCCGTCCCCCCGCCGAGCTGGGACCAGACGATCTGCGACCGCCGCGGCCGCCGCCTCGGCGAGGCGGACGCCTGGTGGGACGAGCTCGGCCTCGCCTGGCAGTACCGCTGCACCCCGGGCGTGGGAAGCGGCTTCAGCCACCTGGCCCTGGCGGCGACGGGCATCGTCCTGGTCCGCTGCACGGTCGGCCAGCTGCGCCAAGTGCCGCAAGAGGTGGCCCGGGAGCTGGCCAGGGCGTACGGCGCCGCATCCAGGACACCCCGCCCGAAGGTGCGAGCGGTCCCGCAAAGGCCCATGGGAGACGCCGCCTGATATCCGCCGTCACGCTCAGGAGGTCGAATTGATCACCAGTACTCGTCCGGAAGCTTGCCTTCGATGTCCCGCACGTGCTGGCGCGCGCAGTCCGGGCAAAGCCACCGCAGCGCGCCGCGCTCACGGGTGGAAACCCACGCGAGCGCCGTAGCCGGGTCGTCGTCGGCGGTGCGCGTCCGGCCGCAGCGCGTGCACCCGACCGGTTCCGGCGCGCTCACCGCAACCGTCCACAGTGGATCGCCTTGGCGCCGAACAGGTAGACGTCGTCCCGGCGGCCGAGGAAGTGCGGGCTCTGCGGGTCGGTCAAGGTGGCGGTCGCCGCCCGGTCGTCGGCGTCGAGCCATTCCCCGGCCGACTCCGCGAACCACCCGACGCGCTGCACCACGTACTCACGAAGGAGGTCCGAACCCGGCATCGGGTGGTCGATGAGCGCCCCGAACGATTCGACGTCCTGGAGGCCGGCTTCGCGAAGCGCGCGCGGCCAGCCGTAGGGCATGGCGACGCTGCCCGGAATCCCGGCCCGCATCGCCTCGAACCACGAGGCGCGAGCGGCGTGCAGCCGCTGCTCCAGCCCGGGCCGTCCGACACCCAGTTCCCACGGGAGGCACCGCATCTCGAGGCCGCCTTCGGAGATGGCCAGCACGCCACCCGGTCGCAACAGCCCGGCGAGCGTGCGCAGCGCGGCCTGCTGATCGCCGACGTGGTGCACCACGCCGGACGCCCAGACGAGATCGGCGGCGGGAACGGCCAGCGCCGGATCGGTCAGGTCCCCGAGCAGGCTGACGACCTCGACGGACTCGCCGGCCACCTCGGCCACGGCCCGTTCGGCCTCGACCAGCAGCTTCGGCGTGGCATCGAAGAGAACTAGGGTGCCCCCACCGCGGCGGGCGAGTTCGCGCGCGAGAAGCACGCTCATGCCCCCGGCCCCGCACCCGACATCGACAACGGCCGGCCGCTCGCCCACCAGGCCGAGCAGCCGCCGGGCGACGGGCGCCAGCGCCTCGGCGTCGAGGGCATCGGCCATGCGCAGCTGGGTCAGGCGGTCCGCCCAGTCGATGTCACCGTGGCTGTGTCCGGACATCACCCCATTCAACACCAGCGCCCCGCCCCCGGAGCCCCACGCAAGGAGACCACCCGAAGGAGGCCCGACCACCAAGCGCGCCCGCAAGGCGCAGGCCGCACCCGCGCGGAGCAACGAGCACGCCCTGGCAACAGCACGCTCGTTGCCCGACACCACCGCACGGAGCAGTCTGCCTGCCCGACGGCACCGCGACAGCACAGGCGCCGCCGCACCGCCCGACGCGACCGATCGCCGCAGCGGCACGGTGTCGTCGCGGCACGCCTCGGTCCCGCGCAGCCGGGCCGCAACCATGATTCGCCGCGGCGCCACACCCCGGCAGCGCTGTCTCGTCCCCGACCAGCCCGGCAAAGCGCGAAGCCCCCGCCACCCAAACGGGCGGCAGGGGCCTGCGCTCAGTTCTGGTCCTGGTACCGCTCCGCCCGCCGAGCGGCCCAGCGGGCTACTCGCGACCAGCGGCGCACGGCACGCGCGCTACCTCGGGCCCGCTGCGCGCGGACCCCCTCTTCCAGGTCCCGTATTCGGGCCCTGGACAGTTCTTCGTAAAGCAACATCTCGCTGATCTCCTCGATCTCGGTCTTGGTCAACTGCAGCTGTTCGCTGCGGGGGTGGGCTTCGTAGTCCCTCGTGGTGACCGGTTCGACGCTCATGCGGCGGCGCTCCGGTGATCGCCGGCGGCCTTGGCCGCGGCGGGCTCGACGGCTGCGTTCTTGCGCGGGCGGCCACGGGGCCGCTTGCGCGCGATCACCGCGCCGCGCTCGAAGATCTCGCCGCCCCAAACGCCCCAGGGCTCGCGACGCGCCAGGGCGCCGGCCAGGCAGGCCTCGCGGACCGGGCAGTCGGCGCACTGTGCCTTGGCGCGCTCGAGCTCGGCCGGGGACTCCGCGAACCAGAGGTCCGCGTCGCCCGAACGGCAGGGCAGCGCGACGTCGGGGACGTCGATCGGGTCGAGCAGGTCGGCGAATATTGCCTCACCCGAGGTGTAGGCGATGGCCGAAGACATGGTGGTTCCTCCTTGTGCCGTACGGGTTTTCGGTTGGGTGCTGGAGCTGGGCAACGCTGGTTCCTCTTGGGTTGTGCAGCCAAAAACACGAAGGCCGCGGATCCGGGTTATCCGGTTCCGCGGCCTTCGTGAGCCTTGAGTCCTGACTAGGTCAGGAACTTCGCTCCCGTATCGACAACGGAACACGGAACTGCTTGATGGTCGGCAGATCGGCCTGCGGGTACGCGGCGAGAACGCCCTGCGTCCCGAAGACGACGACACCGGTGGCCCAACGACGCGAGACGCGCCGCATGCCACGGATCTCGTGAGCGCTCACGGAGCCGGCGAACACACCGGTGCCCGGGCGCTGAGCAGCCGCAACTTCCGCGGCGCAGGACAGACGGGTGCCCGGGTTCGTGAGCGTCATGTTGATGGTCATTTCACCGGCACCTCCTTCTGTACTCTGCACACGCGTCCGCCGAGCGGCGCTTCTCAGTAGATCCCCAGTCGAGCCCTTCGGGCTCGGTACTGGCAGGTTATTGCTCCGCACCACACCGAGGCAACTCAATTAACGGGAAAATCCTCGAAGTTACGAAGATCGCCCCTGAGCAGCGGGTTCGCCGCGTCGATCATGGTTCGGACGCGGTCAAGACCCCGTCGAGGCCCGGACGACGCCGAGGATCTCGGCGCCGAACCGCTCGAGCTTCGTCGCGCCGATGCCGGAGATCGACACCAGCGCCGCCTCGTCGGCCGGACGCTGCTCGGCGATGGCCATCAGCGTGGCGTCCGTGAAGACGACGAAGGCCGGCACCTTCAGCTCGCGCGCCCGGTCGGCGCGCCACGACTTCAGGCGCTCCAGCAAGCCCTCATCCACTGTGGACGGGCAGCGCCCGCAACGGCCCAGCTTGATGTCGAGGGTTTCCAGCAGCGGCCCACCGCAGAGCCGGCAGCGCGCCGTCTTCACCGGAGCCGCCTTCTGCTGGGCCGACCGGGCCACCCGGGCGGCCGGGTGGTCCTCCGGGACCAGGCCGTAGAGGAACCGGCTGCGCCGCCGGTTGCGCCGCGCGCCCGGCGTGCGGGCCAGCGCCCAGGACAGCCACAGGTGCTCGCGGGCCCGGGTGACGCCGACGTAGAACAGCCGCCGCTCCTCCTCGATCGCCGCTTCGTCGCCGTCGGCGTGCAGGATCGGCATCGTGCCCTCGGAGAGGCCGACGAGGAACACCGCGTCCCACTCGAGGCCCTTCGCCGCGTGCAGCGACGCCAGCGTGACGCCCTCGACCGTCGGCGGGTGCTGGGCCGCGGCGCGCTGGTCGAGCTCGGCGCAGAACCGCGGCAGGTCGGCGTCGGCCACGGTCGAAGCCAGCTCCTCGGCCAGCTCGACGATGGCCAGGAGCGCGTCCCAGCGTTCCTTCGCCGCGCCACCGGCCGGCGGCGACTCGGTGAGGCCAACCCGCGCGAGCACCGAACGCACCGTCGTGACCAGGTCGGAGCTGCCGTCGCCGCTCGCCGCCCGCAGCGCGGACATCGCCTGCCGGACCTCCGTCCGGTTGAAGAACCGCTCGCCGCCGCGGACCAGGTACGGGATGCCGGCGTCGGCCAGCGCCGATTCGTAGGCCTCGGACTGGGCGTTGATCCGGTAGAGGATCGCGATCTCGCTCGCCGAGACGCCGCCGTCGAGCAGCTCGCGCACCCGGCGCGCGACCGCGCCGGCCTCGACCGCCTCGTCGTCGAACTCGGCGAAGCGCGGCTCCGGCCCCGGCGGGCGCTGGCCGATCAGCTTCAGCCGCGAGCCCGCCGGCCGGCCCCTGGCCGCGCCGATCACCCGGTTGGCCAGCGCGACGACCTCGGGAGTCGACCGGTAGTCGCGCTCTAGGCGGACGACGGTGGCGTCGGGGTAGCGCCGCGTGAACTCCAGCAGCGGCCGCGGCGACGCGCCGCCGAAGGAGTAGATGGTCTGGTTGGCGTCGCCGACGACGGTCAGGTCGTCGCGGCCGCCGAGCCACGCGTCGAGCAGGCGCTGCTGCAGCGGCGTGACGTCCTGGTACTCGTCGACGACGAAGCAGCGGTAGCGGTCCCGGAACTCCTCGGCGACGGTGCCGTGCTCCTCGAGCACCGCCGTCGTGTGCAGCAGAAGGTCGTCGAAGTCGAGCACCTGCGCGGCGTTCTTCAGCTCTTCGTACGTCCGGTAGACCTCGGCGACCTGCGCCGCCGGGGCCGGGATGTCCCGCTGGGCGCGCGCGGTGACGGCGGGGTAGTCGTCCGGGCTGATCAGCGACGCCTTCGCCCACTCGATCTCGCTCGCCAGGTCGCGCAGGACCTCGACCTCGGTACCGAGCTTGGCCCGGTTCGCGGCCTGGCCGACGTACCGCAGCTTGTTCTCCAGCAGGTCCCACGGCCGGTCGCCGACCACGCGCGGCCAGAAGTAGCGCAGCTGGCGGCGGGCGGCAGCGTGGAACGTCAGCGCCTGCGCCGCGTCGACGCCGAGGCCGCGCAGCCGCGTCCGCATCTCCCCCGCCGCGCGCGTCGTGAACGTGACGGCGAGGACCTGACCGGCGGAAACGTGCCCGGACCGGACGAGGTGGGCGATCCGGTGGGTGATCGTGCGGGTCTTGCCCGTGCCGGCTCCGGCGAGCACGCAGACCGGCCCCCGGGGGGCGCTGGCGGCGGCGCGCTGCTCGGGGTCGAGACCGTCGAGCAGTCGGTTCGGGCTCTGGGGTGAAAGTACGCCGGTCACGTCCGGCATCCTCGCAGAGGGGGACGGGGAAACGGGGCAGGGGCACGCGGCCGTATCCTGGTCATATGGCGGGTAAGCAGGACAAGGAAGCGGCCAAGCAGGCCAAGAAGGAGAAGCGCGCGGCGAGCAAGGCCCGCCGTGGCCAGCTCTTCGAGGCCTTCAAGATGCAGCGCAAGGAAGACCCTTGGCTCATCCCGTGGATGGTCGGCGCGATCATCGTCGTGGCCGGCGTCCTGTTCGGGATCGGGTTCTTCTTCGACATGCAGTGGGTGCTGCTGCCGCTGGGCCTGATCCTGGGCGGCCTGGCCGCCATGATCATCTTCGGCCGGCGCGTCCAGAAGACCGTCTATTCGAAGGCCGACGGCCAGCCCGGCGCGGCGGCGTGGGCGCTGGAGAACCTGCGCGGCCGCTGGAAGGTGACGCCGACCGTCGCGGCGACCACCCAGCTCGACGCGGTGCACCGGGTCCTCGGCGGTCCCGGCGTGGTGCTGGTCGCCGAAGGCGCGCCGCACCGGGTGAAGACGCTGCTCGCCCAGGAGAAGAAGCGTGTCTCCCGCCTGATCGGCGACACGCCGATCTACGACGTGACGATCGGCCACGACGAGGGCCAGCTCCCGCTGAAGAAGCTCCAGGGCTACCTGATGAAGTTGCCCCGCAACCTCAAGCCGGCCCAGGTCGACGCACTCGAAGCGAAGCTGGCTGCCCTCGGCAACCGCGGCGCGGCGCTGCCCAAGGGCCCGATGCCGGCCGGCGCGAAGATGCGCAACGTCCAGCGGACGATCCGCCGCCGCTGACCCCCGCACGAGAAAGGCCCCCGCCGGGATTCCGGGCGGGGGCCTTTTCACGCTCACGCGGCGCCGGGCGACGGCGGCGCGGGCGGCGGCCCTCACGACCGGCGGTCCTCAGCGCATCCGGATGACCACCGTGCCGGTGAGCCGGTCGAGCCAGCTGCGGCCGTCGGCGTTGCGGACCGCCGCCGGGATCAGCACGAACGTCAGCGCGGCCCGGACCAGCGCGCGCAGCGGGCCGACCAGCGCGGCGCCGTCCAACCGCGCGACGCGGATGCCGACCGCGGCCATCCCCGGCGTGAAGCCGAAGAACCCGGCCGAGATGACCGAGATGATCGCCCACACGCCGCCGGACCAGAGGTTGAACTGCTGCATCGCGGCCGGGTCCTGCAGGCTGGGGTGCAGGAAGATCGCCGTGACCAGGGCCGCGACCACGAGGTCGACGATCAGTCCGAGCAGTCGCGCGCCTCCGCTCGCCGCCGAGCCGACGCCCGATTCGGGCAAACCGAACTTCTCGCCCGGCCACCGCGAGCCGTGCTGATCAGTGCCCTGACCGCCGTCGCCGGTGCCGGGGAGCCATTCACCGGTCCATCTCGCCACCCGTCCAGGGTATGCCGGTGGCGTGGAGCACATCCGACCTGGTCGGATACCCGATATCGACCACCCGTTAACACCCGCGAAACATACGGGTGACGGTCGGGCAACACCGCACTTTTAGCGTGAGCCGAAGAGAGCACTGCCGTACGAGCTCGAACGAGAAGGAGTCACCGAGGGTGCCCACTACTCCAGACGACATCCAGCGCCTCATCGCCGACGAGGACGTCGAGGTCATCGACGTCCAGTTCTGCGACCTGCCCGGCGTGATGCAGCACTTCACGGTCCCCGCGAAGGCCTTCACCGAAGAGGCCTTCGAAGAAGGTCTCGCGTTCGACGGCTCCTCGGTGCGCGGCTTCCAGTCCATCCACGAGTCCGACATGCTGCTGCTGCCGGACGCGGCGACCGCGCGGATCGACCCGTTCCGCAAGGCGAAGACGCTGGCCCTCAACTTCTTCGTGCACGACCCCTTCACCCGTGAGGCGTACAGCCGCGACCCGCGCAACATCGCGCGCAAGGCTGAGCAGTACATCTCCGAGTACGGCGTCGCCGACAACGTCTACTTCGGTCCCGAAGCCGAGTTCTACATCTTCGACTCGATCCGCTTCGACTCCGCCGAGCACGCCTCCTTCCACGAGATCGACTCCGTCGAGGGCTGGTGGAACACCGGCGCCGACGAGGTGGGCGGCAACCAGGGCTACAAGACGAAGTTCAAGGGCGGCTACTTCCCGGTCCCGCCGGTCGACCACTTCGCCGACCTGCGCGACGAGATCGTCCGCAACCTGACGAACACCGGTTTCGAGATCGAGCGCGCGCACCACGAGGTGGGCACCGCCGGTCAGACCGAGATCAACTACAAGTTCAACACGCTGCTGCACGCGGCCGACGACCTGCAGCTGTTCAAGTACATCGTGAAGAACACGGTGTTCGCGGCGGGCAAGACGGCGACGTTCATGCCGAAGCCCCTCGCCGGCGACAACGGCTCGGGCATGCACTGCCACCAGTCGCTGTGGAAGGACGGCCAGCCGCTGTTCCACGACGAGTCGGGTTACGCCGGCCTGTCGGACACCGCGCGCCACTACATCGGCGGCCTGCTCAAGCACGCCCCGAGCCTGCTGGCCTTCACGAACCCGACGGTGAACTCCTACCACCGTCTGGTCCCGGGCTTCGAGGCCCCGGTTTCGCTGGTGTACTCGCAGCGCAACCGTTCGGCCTGCGTCCGGATCCCGATCACGGGCAACAACCCGAAGGCCAAGCGCGCCGAGTTCCGCTGCCCGGACTCCTCGGGCAACCCGTACCTGGCGTTCTCGGCGATGATGATGGCGGGCCTCGACGGCATCCGGAACAAGATCGAGCCGCCGGAGCCGATCGACAAGGACCTCTACGAGCTCCCGCCGGAGGAGGCCAAGGACGTCAAGCTCGTCCCGGGCGACCTCGGCACGGTGCTGGACACGCTCGAGGCGGACCACGACTACCTCCTCGAGGGCGGCGTGTTCACCCCCGACGTGATCGAGACGTGGATCTCGTACAAGCGCGAGAACGAGATCGACCCGCTGCGCCTGCGCCCGCACCCGTACGAGTTCGCCCTGTACTACGACGTGTGATCGGCTGAGACGCCCCCGGACACGCCGGTGGCGAGGAGCGAACAGCCCTCGCCGCCGGCGTTTCTCTTTTCCGTCCGCCGCAAGATCACCCCCCGATGATCGGCCGTCGTCCGGTTGGTCCAGAATCGCGGTGATCAACTGGGGAAGGACGGATTGTCATGCGGATCAAGCACGCCATCATCGCGGCCGGGACCGCCGGTTGCCTCGTCGCCTGCGGTAGCTCCTCGGGAAGCGATGACAAGGACCGGTCCACTCCGGCGTCCACCAGCACGGCGCCGCCCAGCACGGTCGTTCCCACCGGTATCGCCGCCGCCGGTGCCGAGCTGAAGCTCGGCCAGCAGGCGGTGGTGCCGTGGCAGGACGGCTACATCGGGATCACCGTGACCGCCGTCGAAACCGGGGACGTCGCGAGCTTCCGGCAGAAGTTCGGGTCGAACGCCGAGGGGATGACGCCGTACTACATCCGCCTGACGCTGGAAAACCTGGGCGGCACCGACCTTTCGACCAAGAACCCGCCGCTCGTGCGCGCCATGCTCGCCGACGGCAGCGGCACCGGCACGTTCATCACCGGCTCCGTGGACGCCTGCTCGAGCAAGCTGACCCCGAAGACCTTCACGACCGTCGGCGCCAAGTTCGACACCTGCCGGCTGGACGCCGCCGCGGCCGACGACAAGGTCACGGGTGCCTCGTACTCCGAAGGGCGCGACTACCAGGACAAGCCCGTCCGCTGGCTGCGCTGATCCGGAGGCGCGCTCACCCGTCCGAGGTGGACATCAGCTTCAGGTCCGCGCCGGCCGCCTCGAAGCGGCCGCGCGGATCGGCCACCAGCTTGCGGGCCTCCAGGTCCATCAGCCCCAGCGTGCAGGTGATCTCCGCGGCCAGCGTCCCGTCGAGCTTGATGATGTTCGAATCCATCTTGAACGTCTTGCCGGTGCCGAACTTCGCCTCGCACGTCACTTCGACCTCGTCGCCCGCGCGCAGCTCGCGGCGGAACACCACGTGCGTCTCCAGCAGCACCGCGGCAACGCCCTGAAGCCCCTTCAGCGCGCCCGACGCTTCTAGGAGCTCCAGGCGGGAAACCTCTCCGTAGGAGTGGTAGACGGCGTGGTTGAGGTGGCCCAGGGTGTCCAGCTCGTAGTGCCGGACCTTGATCCGGATCCGGAAGGGCTCGCGATCGGTCACCGGCCCACTGTAGGTCAGGCCTCGTAGAACAGGTGCTCCACCACCGCGTGGGCCCGCCGGGTGATGCGGCGGTACGTGTCGAGGAACTCGCCCGGGTCGTCGCCCGCCGACTGGCCGAGGACGCGGGCCACCGCGGCCAGGTCGCGGCCGGAACCCGGTACCTGGTCGACCGCCTTGCCGCGCACCAGCATCCCGGCGTTGCGCACGCGCGTCGCCAGGAGCCACGCCTCGGCCAGCGAGTCCGCTTCGGGCTGCTCGGCCAGGCCTGCTTCCGGGAGCACCGCCAGCGCGTCGAGCGTCGACGTCGTCCGCAGGCCCTCGACCTCGTGGGCGTGCTGGAGCTGCAGCAGCTGCACCGTCCACTCGACGTCGGCGAGGCCGCCGCGGCCGAGCTTCGTGTGCAGCGTCGCGTCGGCGCCGCGCGGCATCCGCTCCGTCTCGACGCGGGCCTTGATACGGCGGATTTCGCGGGCCTTCGTCGCGTCCAGGCCGCTTTCGGGGTAGCGGATCGGGTCGATCATGGCGATGAACCGCGCGCCGAGCTCGTCGTCGCCGGCGACGAACCGGGCGCGCAGCAGGGCCTGCGCCTCCCACACCTCGCCCCACCGCGCGTAGTAGGCGCGGTAGGACTCCAGCGTCCGGACCAGTGGCCCGCTCCGCCCCTCCGGCCGCAGGTCGGCGTCGACCTCCAGGGCCGGGTCCGAACTCGGCGCGCCCAGCATCTTCCGGACCGTCTCCGCGACCGACGAAGCGAACTTCACCGCGTCAGCGTCCGAAACCCCTTCGGACGGCTCGCAGACGAAGAGCACGTCGGCGTCGGAGCCGTAGCCGAGTTCCGCGCCGCCGAGCCGGCCCATCCCGATCACGGCGATGCGGGCCGGCGTCCGGCCGAGTTCGGCCTGCCGCTGGCGGAACGCCGCGGCCAGCGCGCCCTGCAGCACCGCGACCCAAACCGAAGACAGCGCTTCGCAGACCGCGCGCACGTCGAGCAGCCCGAGCAGATCCGCGCAGGCGACGCGCAGGAGTTCGTGCCGCCGCAGTGAACGCGCGGCCGCGATGGCGGCGTTCATCCCCGGCTGACGCCGGACGGCGGCCCGCAGCGACGTCGCCACCTCGGCGGGCGTGCGGCCCAGCAGCCGGGCCGGGTCGCCGAGCAGCTGCAGCACTTCCGGCGCGCGGACCAGCAGGTCGGGCACCAGCCGGGACGTGCCCAGCAGGAAGGCCAGGTTCTCCACGACCGTGCCCTCGTCGCGCAGCACCCGCAGATACCACGGGGTGTCTTCGAGCGCCTCGGACACCTTCCGATACGACAGCAGGGCGCCGTCGGGGTCCGGGGTGTCGGCGAAGAGGTCGAGCAGCACCGGCAGCAGCGCCTGCTGGATCGCCGCGCGCCGCGAAACACCCGCGGTCAGGGTCTTGATGTGCTGGAGGGCGCCGTCGGGGGCGGTGTAGCCGAGCGCGGCCAGCCGGCTGGCGGCCTGCTTGGTGGTCAGGCGCAGCGCCTCGGCCGGCACGTTCGCGACCGACTGCAGCAGCGGCCGGTAGAAGATCTTCTCGTGCAGCCGCCGGATGCCCTTGCCGTGCCGACGGAACTCCGCGAGCAGCGCCTCGCCCTGGGTCCTGCCGCCGGTCGCCTTGATCCCGCTCGCCCTGGCGAGGATGCGCAGCTCGTCGGTGTCCGCCGGCGCCGGGAACAGGTGCGTCCGGCGCAGCCGCCGCAGCTGGAGCCGGTGCTCGATCATCCGCAGGAACTCGTACGACGCGCCCAGCTCGGCGGCGTCCTGGCGACCGACGTAACCGCCTTCGCCGAGTGCCTCGAGCGCGTCCATCGTGGACGGTGAACGCAGGTCCGCGTCGACCCGGCCGTGCACGAGCTGCAGCAGCTGCACCGCGAACTCGACGTCACGCAGGCCGCCACGGCCCAGCTTCAGCTCGCGTTCGGCGTGCTCGGACGGCACGTGCCCCTCGACCCGGCGGCGCATCTGCTGCACCTCGGCGACGAAGTTCTCGCGGTCGGCCGCCGACCACACCAGCGGCGCGACCATCTCGGCGTACTGGCGGCCGAGCTCGGCGTCGCCCGCCACCGGCCGCGCCTTGAGCAGCGCCTGGAACTCCCAGGTCTTGGCCCACTTCTGGTAGTAGCCGTGGTGGCCGTCCAGCGTGCGGACGAGCGCGCCCGCCTTGCCTTCGGGGCGCAGCGCCGCGTCGACCTCGAAGCACGCCTTCCCGACGACGCGCATCATCGTGCTCGCCAGCCGCGTCGCGAGGCCGAGGTCGCCCTCGCCGACGAAGATGACGTCGACGTCGCTGACGTAGTTGAGCTCCCGGCCCCCGCACTTGCCCATCGCGATGACGGCCAGGGTGCCTTCGGCGGACGCGCCGGCTTCGGCCTCGGCGACGACCAGTCCGGCGGCCAGCGCGGCTTCCGCGAGCTCGGTCAGCTGCGCCGCGACCTCCGCGTAGCGCGGGTGCTCGAGCCCGGCCTCGACGACGTGCCCGAGGTCGGCGGCGGCGATGCCGAGCAGCTGACCGCGGTAGGCGACCTTGAGGGCCTGCTCGGCTTTGAGCCCGGTGAGCACCGAACCGTCGTCGGCCAGGAGAGCCGTGCGCAGGGCTTCGCGGTAGCAGGCGGAATCGGTGCACTTGTCCCCGGTGAGCGAGCGCCACTGGTCCGGGTTGGCGGCGAGGAAGTCGGCGAGCGCACTCGACGTCCCGAGCACGCTGAGGAAGCGGCCGCGGAACGTCCGGTGGGTGCGGAGCTGCGCTTCGAGGTCGGTCCACTCGGCGGCGTCGGCCTCGCGGATCCGGTCGAGGCCGAGCAGGGCGAGGTCCGGGTCGGCGGTGCGGGACAACGCCGCGAGCACGTCGGCGGCCGCCTCGGCCGGGCCGGCGTCGGCCCACCAGCCGGCCGCGCGCAACTGACCCTCGGCACGGGAGTCGGTGAAGCCGTACCTCGCCGCCGAAGCGGTCGTTCGCGCGCGGTCTGCCATCACCCACAACCGTAGCCGGGGAACGCGGCTCAGGCGGCGAGCCGGCCCGGCTCGGTCCCGGCGGGTGTCGGCTCGGGCACCTGGAAGCTGTGCGCGGTGACGGGGTGACGTCGGGAGAGGAGGTAGATGCCGAGGCCGACCCCGGCCCCGGCGACACCGACGGCGATGGTGCCCGCGTTGCCGAGCGAGGCGATCTTGCCGGAGATCGCGCCGACGATCGCGGCCGCGGGCAGCGTGAACAGCCAGGCGGCGACCATCCGGCCCGCCATCCGCCAGCGGACCGGCGCGTCCCGGCGGCCGACGCCGGAGCCGACGATCCCGCCGGAGCAGACGTGCGTGGTCGACAACGGGAAGCCCAGCCGCGACGAAACCAGGATGACCAGCGCCGAGCTCGTCTGGGCGGCGAAGCCCTGCGGGCCCTCGATGTCGGTCAGGCCCTTGCCGAGGGTGTGGGTGATGCGCCAGCCGCCGAGGTAGGTGCCGAGGGCGAGCGCGCACGCGGCGCTGACGATCACCCAGACGGGCGGCGACGCGCCCGCCGGGAGGCTGCCGGCCGTGACGAGCGTGAGCGTGATGACGCCCATCGTCTTCTGCGCGTCGTTGGTGCCGTGCGCGAGCGAGACGAGGGAGGCCGAGACGATCTGGCCGACCTTGAACCCGCGCGTGGCCGGGCGGCCGCGTACGAGGAAGCGGTAGACCAGGTAGGTGGCGACCATCGCGACGAGCCCGGCGATGACCGGGCTGGCCGCGGCCGGGACCAGGACCTTCTCGACGATCTTTCCGAAGTGGACGGAGTCGGCGCCCGCGGAGATCCAGGTGGCGCCGATCAGGCCGCCGAACAACGCGTGCGACGAACTCGACGGCAGGCCGACGAACCACGTCACGAGGTTCCAGACGATGGCGCCGATCAGCCCGCCGAAGACGATCGCCGGACCGATCTTCGTGTCGTCCACCAGTCCGCTGGAGATCGTCTTGGCGACCTCGACCGACAGGAACGCGCCGACGAGGTTCAACACCGCGGAGATCGCGACGGCCACGCGGGGCCGGAGTGCGCCGGTGGCGATCGACGTCGCCATCGAGTTCGCGGTGTCGTGGAACCCGTTCGTGAAATCGAAAATGAGGGCCGTGACGACGACGACCACGACCAGCAACGAGGGTTGCACCCCGACCTCCGCACCCTTGTGGGGACTCCTCCCGCAAGGTACCTGACGGGTACGCCTGGCGTTAACAGGATGTTGCTGGTTGTGACCTCCGTCGTTAAGCCAGCGGCAAGGTGCGTTGACCGGCCACCGCGGGCTGGAGTTCTCCGGCCGCCAGCTTGACGAACCGGTGCGCGAAGGGGCGCCAGGTTTCCTCGATGTCGGCGTGCACGGTGACCAGGTTTTCGTGCTCGAGCGAGCCCGGCCGGGCGAACTCGGCTTCTTCGGGGCATTCCGCGGCCCAGCTCTCGATGACCTCGGGCGTCGTTTCGATGTGGAACTGGACACCGTAGACACAACGCCCGAGCCGGTAGGCCTGGTGCGCGTAGCGCGGGGAGGACGCGAGCAGCTCGGCGCCGGGCGGGAGCCGGGTGATCGCGTCGGTGTGGAACTGCAGGACGTCCTGCAGGAGCGGCAGGTCGGCGAACAGCGGGTCGGTCCACGCCGCGTCTTTCTTGTTGACGAGGTGCGGACCCACTTCGGGCCCGTCGGGACCGACCTCGACGCGGCCGCCGGTGGCGACGGCCAGCAGCTGTGCGCCGAGGCAGATGCCCAGGGTGGGCAGGTTCTTCGCCGCGGCCTTGGCCAGCAGCCGCCGGACGTCGGCGAGCCACGGGTGCTTGGCGTCGTCCTCGGCGGCCATGCCGCCGCCGAGGCTGACGACGGCCTGGTAGCCGTCGAGGTCCGGGAGGCCTTGCTCCGGCTGCAGGCGGACGTCGAGTTCCGCGCCGGCCTCGGTCAGCCAGTCGCCGAGGGGGCCGAGCGGGTCCGACGCGTCCGGCTGGATGATCAGGATTCGGGTCACGTTCTCCAGGGTAGGTCAGCAGGCACAGCGAATTCCTCCGGCTTTGTCGCCTTCGACGGGGTACCCGGCGGCGATCCAGGCGGTGATGCCGCCGGAGAGCCGTTTCACCTTGAAGCCGAGCTCGGCGAGCTTGAGGGCGCCCTTGGTGGCGGCGTTGCAGACGGTGCTTTCGCAGTAGCAGACGTACACGAGGTCCCGGTCGAGGTGCTGCGTGCTGGCCGCCGTCATGTCCCGGTACGGCAGGTTGATCGCGCCGGGGATGCGGGCGTGGGTGAAGGCTTCGGGCGCCCGGGTCTCGACGACGACGTAGCCCTCGGTGCGGCCGGCTTCGAGGTCCTGGACGAGATCGTCGGGATCAACCTCGAAGCCGAGCTCGGCACCGAAGTATTGGACGGCGGCTTCCGGGGCCGCGGCGGGGAAGGCGAGCGTGCGTGTCATGGGGTAAATCCTGCTGGGACAGGCGGTTTCCGGACAGGGCAGAATCGGGGTGGAAGCCCGGGACGGCCGGGGATTTCCCTGTTCTGGCCCTGCGAACCCGGGAGAGTTGCGGTGGACCACCTCGACGATGTCGACTGGCGCCTGCTGGAGCTCCTGCAGGCCGACGGCCGGCTGAGCTTCACGGAGCTGGGGCGCCGGGTATCGCTGTCGGGCTCGGCGGTGACGGAGCGAGTCCGCCGTCTCGAGGAGCGTGGGGTGATCACGGGCTACGCGGCGAGTATCGATACGACGAAGCTGGGGTTGCCGATCGAGGCGCTGGTGCGGGCCCGGGTCCGCAGTCTGGACACGCCCCGGTTCCGGACGGCGGTGTTGCCGCTGCCGCAGGTGATGGCGGCCGACCACGTGACGGGTGAGGAGTGCTGGATCCTGCGGGTGCTGTGCCGGGATACGGCGGAGCTCGAGGAGCTGCTGGAGAAGGTGCAGCGGTACGGGGAGACGAGCACGTCACTGGTGTTGTCGTCGCCGTTGCGGAGGAGGTCGGTGGCTCGGCGCGGGTCGGTTTGAGGCATCACGCGTGATCCGGGAGGTATCTCGCGTGTCTGCAGGGGCATCACGCGTGATTGAGGAGGCATCACGGCGGCCGGCCCGGCGCAACTCGCGTCCCCAGACGGTCGGCCTGCGTACCTGGACGGTCGGCCTGCGTGCCTGGAGGGTCGGATTGCGGCGGGCGGACATGAAGAAAGGGCCTGGGCCGGGAGACATTGTCTCGACCGGGCCCAGGCCCTTTCTCAAGTAAGTTCGGCGGTGTCCTACTCTCCCACAACCCTTCGGTTGCAGTACCATCGGCGCTGTCAGGCTTAGCTTCCGGGT
>NZ_BNAW01000042.1 GCF_014654205.1 Amycolatopsis bullii | reverse complement strand
GGGCCGCTGGGTGGTCATCCCGTCGCCTGAACGAGGCCTATCACTTTGAGCCGGGCCCGCAAGCTTGCGCTGTCCCCTCGCGTTGGCCTGTGGGTTGCGGGCCCGGCTCAAAGTGATGTGACGGCCTCAGGCGACGGGATGACCACCCAGCTCCTTGACTAGGGGAGCCACCTGATTCCAGCGGTAACCCAGACCTGGTATCACTGATGATAACTTCGCTAGTATCAGTGTGAACACTTCGAGAGAGGGTTACGTCATGATCGTCATCACCGGCGCAAGCGGGCAGCTCGGGTCGCGGATCGTCGACCGGCTGCTCGAGCGGGTTCCGGCGGCCGAGATCGGGGTCAGTGTCCGGGAGCCGAGCCGCGCCGCCGGGCTTGCCGACAGAGGCGTCCGGGTCCGGCGCGGGGACTTCGCCGATCCGGGTTCGCTCGCCGAGGCGTTCGAGGGGGCGGCGCAGGTGCTCGTCGTTTCGACGGACGAGACCGGTGAGGCCGCCGTTGCCCACCACGTCTCGGCGATCGAAGCCGCGCGCGAAGCGGGGGTGAAGCGGGTTCTCTACACCAGTCACCAGGGTGCGGCCGCCGATTCGCTGTTCGCGCCCATGGTCGACCACGCCGCGACCGAGCGCCGGCTCGAAGGGGTGCCGTTCACCGCTCTGCGCAACGGGTTCTACGCGAGCACCGTGCCGCTGCTGCTGGGTGGGGCGCTGGAGACCGGCGAGCTGGCCGCCCCGGCCGACGGGCCGGTGTCCTGGACCGCGCACGCCGACCTCGCCGAAGCCGCGGCGGTCATCCTCGCGGAGGAGGGCCGGTTCGACGGGCCGACGCCGCCGCTGACCGCGCCGGTGGCGGTGGACCTCGAGGGCGTCGCCGCCCTGCTGACCGAGTTGGCCGGGCGGCCCGTCCGGCGGGTGGTGGTTGCCGACGACGAGTGGGCGGCCGGGCTGGCCGGGCACGGGGTGCCGGCGGCGCGGGCGGAGCTGTTGCTGGGGATGTTCCGCGCGGCCCGGCGCGGCGAGTTCGCCACGACGGGGTCCGCTCTCGAAACCCTGCTCGGACGCCCGGCGACGCCGCTGCGGGCGGTGCTGGCCGAGGCGCTCCGGCGCTGAGCCCGGCGCGAGCAGGATCCACAATGGACGGCCGAGGATACAAGGGGCGTACAAGGCCGGTGTACGGATTTTGGATTGCCCACTGGCGTACTCCTCCCCATGCGAACTCCGAAAGTGATCCTGCTCGCGCTGGCCGTGGCGGCCGGCGCACTGGCGCTGCCCGGGACGGCCGGCGCCGCCTACAGCGACCCGCTGACCACGACGACCAAGCAGAACCTGGTGTGGCACGCCACGCCGGCCGCCGCGCTCACCGCGCTGGACGGCGCGCTGCCGAACGTCAGCCTCAACACCGTCGTCAACGACACCAGCTACGACATGACCGGCTGTACCGCCGCGGAAAAGGCCTCGCTGCCGAAGGCGCCGGTGGCCACCAAGGCGATGTGCTGGGACGCCGACCGCGCCGGGACGACGACGTGGAGCCCGCAGGGCATCACGACCTCCGGCGACGCGGACAACGACGGCAAGTGGGGCGACGACAAGATCATCCTGTCCGGCTGGCACGGCACCGACGCGCTCGGCCGCTACAACGACGCGCGGATCCAGGCGATCAACTACAACGACCCGGCCAAGCCGTCGTACCGGATGATGTACCTGGCCGTGCCGAACAGCACCGGCACCAGCTTCTCCGCGGCGCAGGCCCACATGGGCGGGATGGCCTGGTACGGCGACAAGATCTACGTGACGGCCGAAGGCAGCACCTCGACCGCCATCCGCGTGTTCAGCACCAAGCACATCCTGCAGATGACCGACACGACGTCGAACTCGATCGGCAAGACCTCGGGCGGGTACGCCGCCTACACCTACAAGTACGCGATGATGCAGATCGGCTACTACACCTACGCGGGCGGCACCTGCGACATGGGATCCGACACGGCGGTGCCGTGCTTCTCCTCGATGTCGCTGGACCGCAGCACCACCCCGGCCAGCGTCGTGACGACGGAGTACTTCTCCGACCAGAGCCTCCACGGCCGCCTCTACCGCTACCCGATGGGCACGGACTACCTGCTGGCGGCGTCGTCGGGCACGGTGGCCGCGACCGAGGCGGTGCGCAGTTCGGTGGGCAACATGCAGGGCGTGCTGTCCAACAACGGCAAGTGGTACGTGGCCCACAGCTCGGCGACGATCAACGGCCAGCTCTGGTCCCAGACGACGGCGAAGAGCAGCTCGGCGACCTGCGCGTCCGGGACGACGGCCTGCTGGGCGGTCCACCCGGAGGCGCTGACCTACGACTGGTCGACCGGCCTCGTGTGGTCCCAGTCCGAGTGGTCGACGGCCGACTGCACGGCGAAGAACCAGACCTGCGGCCGTGCGGTGTTCGCGGTGCCGCTGTCTTCGCTGCCTGCGTAACATTCGCCGGCCGGCCGCCCCGGGAAGTGTTCCGGGGCGGCCTTCAGGCGCCCGGGTGGCCGCACGCGTAGACGTTCGCCGAAGCCAGCGTCACGCACGCGGGACAGGTGTTGACCGGCCGGTCGCGGCGGCCGAAGTAGGGGTGGCTGGCGCCGCACAGGGCCTTGATGACGTCCCCGGGCCGTGGATCCGGGTGGCACCGGGGGCAGTAGGCGTGCGCGGCGCGTTCGACATCGGCGCTCATGCCACCCGGTTACCCACCCCCCGCCACGCCCACACGGACCGGCCGCCGGTGAAGCACCAGATCGCGATGACCGGGTCGCAGATCGCGCAGCCGAACGACGAATCGTGGGCGAACGGCAGGATCGGCTGCCCCTTGAGGTGGTGGACGACGTCCCAGCCGGTGTGCAGCAGCCAGCCGAGGCCGATGAACGTCCACGAGTCGAGCCCGCGGAAGGCGACGTAGGCCAGCACCGCGCAGAACGCGACCTCCCACGGCCCGAGCGCGCCGCCGGAGAGGTAGGCCGCGCCGGCGCCGCCCACCATCACGGCGTTGAACCGCTGCCGATGCGGCTCCGGGATCAGCGAGTTGAGCATGACGTAGGCGAGGCCGATGAGGATCGGCGCCAGGATCTCGATCACGAGGTCCGACGGTAGGAAGCTCCCGGCCGGGCGGCCAGTGGCTCGATGGTCAGGGAACGCCGGGATGTCGCCACGATTACGCGGGCACCGGCCTCATCGACGCGATCACCGGCCTCCTCCTGGCCCCGGTCACTCCCGCTTCCTGATCTTCACCCGCCCCGGACGGTCAGCTCGCGTACCCAGGCGGTCGGCTTGCGTACCCGGGCGGTCGGCTTGCGTACTTGGGCGGTCGGTTCGTCCGTGCGGATGGATCGGACCGCCGGAGTTCGTCGCGCGGTACGAACGGCGGCGGCGGAAATCCTCCTAACGTCACCTCGATCGGGCGGTGACGAGGAGGCGGCGGGTGCGGACACTCTTGCGGGGCGGCCGGGTCGTCGATCCGGGGACCGGGTTCGACGGCGTCGCCGACGTCCTCCTCTCCGGCGGCACCATCGAAGCGGTCGGGCCCGGCCTGACGGCGGAAGCCACCGAAGTCGACGTCAGCGGGCTCGTCGTCGGGCCCGGGTTCGTCGACCTGCACAGCCACGTGCACTCCGTCGCCGGGCAGCGGCTGCAGGCGATGGACGGCGTCACCACCGCGCTCGACCTCGAAGCCGGCCTGATGCCCGTCGAGCGGGCCTACGCCGAAGCCGCCGCGGCCGGGCGGCCGCTGCACTACGGCTTCTCCGCCTCCTGGGGCGCGGCGCGGGCGCAGGTGCTGGCCGGGATCGAGCCCGACGCGAACATCGACAGCGGCCTGGCCGTCCTGGGCAACCCCGCCTGGCAACGGTCCTCCACCCCCACCGAGCTGGCCGCCTGGCTGTCGCTTCTGGACACGGAGCTGGCCGCAGGTGCCCTCGGCATCGGCGTCCTCATGGGGTACGCGCCGCAGTCCGCACCCGCGGAGTTCCTGGCCGTCGCCCACCTCGCCGCGCGGGCCGGGGTGCCGACCTACACCCACGTTCGCGAGCTGGTCGAGGCCGACCCCGCGATCCCGGTCGACGGCTCGGAGGAGATCGTCGCCGCCGCGGGGGAGACGGGCGCCGCGATGCACCACTGCCACGTCAACAGCACCTCCGGCCACCACATCGACCGCGTTCTCGCCACCCTCGACGACGCTCGCCGCGCGGGCTCCCGCGTCACCGTCGAGGCCTACCCGTACGGCGCGGGCAGCACCGCGGTCGGCGCCGCCTTCATCGAGCCGGAACGCCTGCGGCTCAAGGGACTCCGGCCGTCCAGTGTGGTCATCCTCGAGACCGGGGAGCGCGTGCGCGACGAAGGCCGTCTGCGTCAGCTGCGCCGCGACGACCCGGGCGCACCATGCCTGCTGGAGTTCCTCGACGAAGGCAACCCCCGCGAACGCGCGCTGCTGCACCGGGCCCTCGCCTTTCCCGACGCCGTCGTCGCCAGTGACGCGATGCCCGTGTCCTGGCCGGACGGCCGCAGCGAAAGCACCGAGTGGCCGCTGCCACCCGGCGGCCGGACGCACCCGCGCACCGCCGGTACCTTCGCCAAGACCCTGCGCCTGATGGTCCGCGAAACGCACGCCTGGAGCTGGCTCGAGGCGTTCCGCCGCTGCTCGTACCTGCCGTCACGGCTCCTCGACGACGTCGCGCCCGCCGCCCGCGGCAAGGGCCACCTCGGTGCCGGAGCGGACGCCGACATCGTCGTCCTCGACCCGGATCGCCTCACCGACACCGCCACCTACGCCGATCCCACCCGGCCCTCCCAGGGCGTCCGGCACCTCTACGTCTCCGGAGTTCCCGTGGTCAGCGACGGAACTCTGAACACCGAAGCGCTGCCCGGCAAGCCGCTGCGGGGTGAGCCGCGGTGATCGACGACATCGAGAGACTCGTCCGGTGCGAGTCGCCTTCGGCCGACCACGAAGCCGTCGCGCGCAGCGCCGAGGTCGTCGCCGGGATCGGCGGCCGCCTGCTCGGCGCCGAGCCCGAACGGATCGTCACCGACGGCTGCACGCACCTGCGCTGGCGGTTCGGCGACGGCGAGCCGCGGGTCCTGCTGCTCGGCCACCACGACACCGTGTGGCCGCTGGGATCCCTGCGCACGCACCCCTGCGAAGTCCGCGACGGGATCCTGCGCGGACCCGGCTGCTTCGACATGAAGGCCGGGGTCGTGATGGCCCTGCACGCCGCCGCCGCGCTGCCTGACCGCGACGGGCTTTCGATCCTCATCACCGGTGACGAGGAAATCGGCTCGCCGCTGTCCCGCCCCTTGATCGAAGCGGAAGCCAAGAGCTGCGACGCGGTGTTCGTGCTCGAAGCCTCGGCCGACGGCGGCGCGCTGAAGACGGGCCGCAAAGGCGTTTCCCTGTACCGCGTCGAGGTCGAAGGCCGCGCCGCGCACGCCGGGCTCGAGCCGGAAAAGGGCGTCAACGCGGGGATCGAGGTCGCCCACCAGATCCTCGCGATCGCCGCGCTCGCTGACGCGGACCGGGGCACCACCGTCGTGCCGACCGCGCTGACGGCCGGGACCACGACGAACACCGTGCCGGCCAAGGCGAGCGTCGCCGTCGACGTGCGGGTGTGGGACGCGGCCGAACAAGAGCGCGTCGACCGCGCCATCAGAAGCCTCGCGCCGGTGCACGAAGAGGTCACGATCCGCATCGTCGGCGGCATCAACCGCCCACCGCTGGACGCGGGAGCGTCTTCGGAGCTGTTCGTGCTCGCGAACGAACTCGCGGCCGGGACCCTCACCGAGGCCGCGGTCGGCGGTGCCTCGGACGGCAACTTCACGGCGGGGCTGGGCATTCCGACGCTCGACGGCCTCGGCGCGGTCGGCGGGGGAGCGCACGCCGACGACGAACACGTCGTCGTGGCCGAGCTACCCCGGCGGACCGCGCTGCTCGCCGCGCTCACCGAAACCGTGCTGGCGCGCCGGACTTCGTCCGGTCCGACGAACACCCCCCGAGAATCCCGTGCGGGACAACGGTGACCGGCGGCGAGCGTCCGGAAAGGATGGTGGACGTGACAGAAGTCGTGACGAACACCGCCCCGCCGCTGCGGGACGAGGCCACCGCCGCCGCGGCCCGCGCCGCCCTCGCTTCGGGCGTCCGGATCCGGACCCTGGCCGAGGTCGCCGACCTGGCCGCGGTGTCCCGGCTCTTCGAGTCGATCTGGCGCCCCGCCCCGGGAAATCCCCTGGTCACCGCCGAACTGCTGCGGGCCATGGTGTCGGCGGGCAACTACGTCGCCGGCGCGTTCGACGGCCCCGAGCTGCTCGGCGCCTGCTTCGGGTTCTTCGGCGAACCCGCGAAGGGAGGACTGCACAGCCACATCGCCGGCGTCGCGACGGCCGGGCACGGCCGCGGCATCGGCTTCGCGCTCAAGCTGCACCAGCGGGCGTGGGCGCTGCGCCAGGGCGTCGGGGTCATCTCCTGGACGTTCGACCCGCTGGTGCGCCGCAACGCCCACTTCAACCTGACCAAGCTCGCCGCCCGCCCGGCGCACTACCTGCCGGACTTCTACGGCCCGATGCACGACGGCATCAACGGCGCCGGTGACACCGACCGCCTGATGGTCGCCTGGGACCTGGCGAGCCCGCCCGTGCGGACGGCCGCCGCCGGACGGCCGGACCGGGTCGACGCGGAGGCGCTGCGGGCCGGGGGAGCGGCGGTCGCGCTGTCGGCAGGCCCGGACGCCGGTCCGGTGACCGGCTCCGCGGACGCGCCGGTGGTGCTGGTCGCCGTCCCGCCGGACATCGAGGCGCTCCGGCGCACCGACCCGGACCAGGGCCGGGCGTGGCGGGTCGCGCTGCGGGAGGTGCTCGGCGGCCTGCTCGCCGAAGGCGCCTCGGTCACCGGATTCGACCGGGCCGGCTGGTACGTGCTCACCAAGGAGTCGCGATGAAACTCACCGGTGTCGAAGTCCTCCGCGTGCGGATGCCCCTGGTGGCCCCGTTCCGGACGTCGTTCGGGACGCAGGCCGACCGCGAACTGCTGGTCCTGCGGGCGGTGACGACCGAAGGCGAAGGCTGGGGTGAGTGCGGGGCGATGGCCGGCCCGCTCTACTCCTCGGAGTACACCGACGGCGTCGAGCACGTCCTGCGGGCCTTCCTCGTGCCCGCGCTGCTGGCCGCCGGGGACCTCACGGCGAACAAGGTCGCGCCGCTGCTGGCGAAGTTCAAGGGCCACCGGATGGCCAAGGCCGCGCTGGAGATGGCCGTGCTCGACGCCGAGCTGCGCGCGCACGGCCTCTCCTTCGGCACCGCCCTGGGGTCCACAAAGGACTCCGTGCCGTGCGGGGTCTCCGTCGGGATCATGGATTCGATCCCGCAGCTGCTGACCGTGGTCGGCGGCTACCTCGCCGCCGGGTACCTGCGCATCAAGCTGAAGATCGAGCCCGGCTGGGACGTCGAGCCGGTGCGGGCGGTCCGCGAGCACTTCGGTGACGACGTCCTGCTGCAGGTCGACGCGAACACCGCGTACACGCTCTCGGACGTCCCGCAGCTGCAACGGCTCGACCCGTTCGGGCTGCTGCTGATCGAGCAGCCCCTGGAGGAGGAGGACGTGCTCGGCCACGCCGAGCTCGCCAAGCACCTCCGGACGCCGATCTGCCTCGACGAAACCGTCGTGTCGGCGCGGTCGGCCGCCGACGCGATCCGGCTCGGCGCCTGCCGGATCGTCAACATCAAGCCCAGCCGGGTCGGCGGCTACCTGGAGGCGCGGCGCGTGCACGACGTCTGTGCCGCGCACGGCATTCCGGTCTGGTGCGGCGGGATGCTCGAAACCGGGCTGGGCCGGGCCGCCAACGTCGCGCTCGCGTCGCTGCCCGGGTTCACCCTGCCCGGCGACACGTCGGCGTCGGACCGGTTCTACCGCACCGACATCACCGAGCCGTTCGTGCTCGAAGCCGGCCGGCTGCCGGTGCCGTCCGGGCCCGGCCTCGGCGTCACCCCGATCCCCGAGCGGCTGGCCGAGGTGACCACCGCGAAGTCCTGGCTCGCCTAGCGAAACGAGAGGTCCCCATGTCGAAACTCCCCGAGCTCTCCGCCTGGCTGCAGACCCGGCTCCCCGCCCTGCTGGCCGAGCACCACGTGCCCGGCGCGGCCGTCGCCGTGTACGCCGGCGGCGAGATCGCCGACCACGCCGCCGGGGTGCTCAACACCGGCACCGGCGTCGAAGCCGACGCCGACTCGCTGTTCCAGATCGGCTCGATCACCAAGGTCTGGACGACGACGCTGGCCATGCAGCTCGTCGACGACGGCGTGCTCGACCTCGGCCAGCCGGTCCGGAAGTACCTGCCGGAGTTCGTGCTCGGCGACGAGGACGCGGCCGCCCGGATCACCGTCCGGCAGCTGATGTGCCACACCGCCGGCTTCGAAGGCGACATCTTCACCGACACCGGCCGCGGCGCCGACTGCATCGAGAAGTACGTCGCCACGCTCGGCGACGTGCCCCAGCTGTTCCCGCCGGGCGAGATGTTCTCCTACAACAACGCGGCCTTCTGCGTGCTTGGACGGCTCGTGGAGGTGCTGCGCGGCAAGACCTACGACGAATGCCTGCAGGACCACCTGTTCACGCCGCTCGGCCTGACGCACGCGGCGCCGAGCCCGTACGAGGCGATCCGGTTCCGCGCCGCGCTCGGGCACCTGACGGCCGAGCCCGGCACCGACCCGGAACCCGCGGGCACCTGGGCGCTGGCGCCGTCCAACGCCCCGGCCGGCTCGATGCTCGCGATGCGCCCGCGTGACCTCGTCACGTTCGCGGCGATGCACCTGCGGGACGGCGAAGGCCCCGACGGCACCCGCGTCCTCAGCGCGGACAGCGCCCGCGCCATGCGGGAACGCCTGGTGGAGCTGCCCGACCTCGGTCTCTTCGGCGACGCGTGGGGGCTCGGCTGGTCGCTGTTCGACGCCTCCGGCGGCACGGTGATCGGCCACGACGGCGGCACCCTCGGCCAGTCCGCGTTCCTGCGCGTGGCCCCCGAACACGGCGTCGCGGTGGCCCTGCTGACCAACGGCGGCGACACAATCGCCGTGTACAGCGAGGTCGTCCGGCACGTCCTGCGCGAGCTGACCGGCATCGAGCTCCCGGTGCCGCCGGTGCCCGACCCCAAGGCGCCGCGGTTCGACGCCTCGCGGTACGTCGGCGAGTACTCGTCGTCGGTGGCGGACATCGTGGTCAGCCAGGACGACGACGGCCGGGTCTGGGTCGAGCGCGTCCCGAAGGGCATCTTCGCGGAGCTGGCCAAGCCGGAAAAGACCGAGCTGGTCGCGCTGAACGGCGACACGCTGATCCTGGCCGAGCCGATGCAGGGCATGTACGTGCCGCACGCCTTCGTCGGCGACGACGGCACCGGCCGCGCGCTGTACCTGCACACCGGCCGCGCCGATCGGCGGGTCGACGCGTGAGCGCGGTCGAGGCGGCGATCGCCGAGGTCTTCGCCCAGGCGGGCGCGCGCGGGTTCCTGCACGCCCGGGAGGTCGGCGGCGGGCCGGAGGTGGCCGTCGGCGCGGACGACCCGGTGGTGCTGGCGTCGGTGTTCAAGATCCCGGTCGCCGTCGCCTACGCCCGCGAAGTGGCGGCGGGACGGCTGGACGAGACCGCCCGGACCCGCGTCGGACGGCGCTACCGCATCGGCGGCATCGGCACCGCGGGCTGCGCCGACGACGTCGAAATGAGCTGGCGCGACCTCGCGCTGTTCATGCTGACCATGAGCGACAACGCCGCCACCGACGTCGTCTACCACCGGATCGGGCAGCAGGCCGTCGACCGCCTCCTGGCCGACCTCGGCCTGCGCCGCACCCGGCTGATCGGCTGCTGCGAGGACCTGTTCGCCTCCGTGCTCGCCGACGTCGGGGCGCCCGAAGACGCCGACATCGGCGCCGTGTTCGCCGGCCTGACCCCCGAGCAGACGGGGAAGCTCGCGGTGCTGGACCCCGAGCGCACGTCGTCGTCGACCCCCCGCGAGATCACCGAGCTGCTCGACGCGGTGTGGACCGACCGCGCCGGCGACCCGGCGGCGTGCGAGCGCGTCCGGTCGATGATGGCCCGGCAGATCTGGCCGCACCGCCTGTCGTCCGGGTTCCCTTCGGACGTCGGTGTCGCGGCCAAGACCGGCACTTTGCCGTCGGTCCGCAACGAAGCCGGTGTCGTGTCCGGTCCGGACGGCCGCCGCTTCGCCGTCGCGGTCTTCACCCGCGCGAACTCCCTGGCCGAACGGCAACCCGCCATCGACGCGGCGATCGGCAAGGCCGGCCGCCTCGCCGTGGACCACCTGCGGAAGGAAAACCCATGACCCAGACACGGACCGCGGTGGTCGTGGCCGGTGCACTCGCCCTCGTGGCCACCGCCTGCGGGGGCCCGGGCGGTGCCGGCGCGTCCGGTGGCACCCTGGCCGACGGCAAGACGTTCACCCTCGGGATCGCCTCCGACCCGGGCAACCTCGACCCGCACATGTCGGTGCTTTCGGTGACCGCCCAGGTCGACCGGTTCCTCTACGACTCCCTGCTCGAACTCGGCCCCGACGGCAAGCCGCTGCCCGCGCTCGCGGAGAAGTGGGACGCCACGAACACGACAGCGTCGTTCACCCTGCGGCCCGGCATCACCTGCGCGGACGGCAGCCCGCTGACCGCCGCCGACGTCGCCGGGAACATCGGGTTCGTCGGCGACCCCGCCAACAAGTCGCCCTTCGCCGGCCTCACCATCGCGCCCGGCACCAAGGCCACGGCCGACGAAGCCACCCGCACGATCACCGTCACCAGCGGCGCGCCCGACGCGTTCCTGCTCCGCAACGTCGGCAGCCTGCCGATCGTCTGCGGCAAGGGCCTGGCCGACCGGAAGCTGCTGGCCACCGGAGGCAGCGGCACCGGCATGTTCGCCGTCACCGAGGTCGTGCCGAACGACCACTACACGTTCACCCGCCGCAAGGACTACACGTGGGGACCGGGGGACTGGAAAGCGCAGCAGCCGGGCCTGCCGGACAAGGTCGTCGCCCGGGTCATCCCGAACACCTCGACGGTGACGAACCTGCTGCTGTCCGGCGAGGTGAACGCGAGCCAGATCAACGGGCCGGACCGCCAGCGCCTGGAAGCGCGCAAGCTCTTCCACGCCGACTTCCTCGCCCCGCTCGGGGAGATCTTCTACAACCAGGCCGCCGGGCGCCCCGGCCAGGACGAGGCCGTGCGCCGCGCGCTGACCCAGGCCCTCGACCTGGCCCAGCTCGGCAAGGTGCTGACCAACGGCACCGGGAAGCCGTCGCAGAGCCTGGTCACCGCCGAGCCGAGAGCGTGCTCGGGCGACACCGTCACCGGCCACCTGCCGAATCACGACCCGGCGGCCGCCGCGTCCGCTTTGGACGGTGCCGGCTGGAAGGCGGGCGCGGACGGCGTGCGCATCAAGGGCGGCAAGCGCCTGGCGCTCACCGTCCTCTACGGCACCCAGCTCGGCCCGACGATGGCGCCCACCGCCGAACTGGCCCAGCAGACGTGGAAGTCGCTCGGTGCCGAGGTCACGCTCAAGGCCGTCGACAGCCCCGGGCTGTCCCAGGTGCTGTTCGGCACCGGCGAGTGGGAGGTCTCGCTCGGGCCGCTCGGCCTCACCCTGCCCAGCCAGCTGGTGCCGTTCGCGTCCGGCCCGGCGGCGCCGGAGGGGACCAACTTCGGGCACATCGCCAACCCCGAGTACGAGCAGAACGTGAAGCAGGCGGCCGCGATGGCCGGTGCGGCCAGCTGCCCCGCCTGGCAGGCTGCGGAGACCGCGTTGGTCAAGCACGTCGACGTCGTTCCCTACATCGACTCCGTCGTGCCGTACTACGCGAGCGGTTCGCGGTTCGAGGTCAGCCAGGGCAGCGTCACGCCGTCGTCGATCCGGATGTACGCGCGATGACCACGGTGGCCGCGGCACCCGCGCGGCTGCGCGGCGGCGGATGGCCGGCGTTCGCCGCACGGCGGCTGACCCGGTTCGCCGTCTCGCTGTGGGCGCTGGTCACGGCGGCCTTCCTGATGATCCACCTGGTCCCGGGCGACCCCGTGCGGGCCGCGCTCGGGATGACCGCCCCGGCCGAACTGGTCCGGGCGAAGCGGGTCGAGCTCGGCCTCGACGACCCGCTGTGGGTGCAGTACGGGCACTACCTGCGCGGCCTGGTCACCGGCGACTTCGGAACGTCGATGACGAGCGGCCAGCCGGTCACGCAGGTGATAGGCGACCGGCTGCCGGCCACCCTCCAGCTGGCGATCCTGGCTTTCGCGGTCGTGGTGGCCGTCGCGATCCCGGTCGGCGTGGTCTTCGCGGTGCTGACCCGCGGCGGCCGGCGCCGGGGCGGCGAGCTGGCCTTCACGTCGGTGAGCGTCTTCCTCGGGGCCATCCCGGAGTTCCTGGTGGCGGTCGCGCTGGTGGCGCTGTTCGCGGTCGGCCTCGGCTGGTTCCCGGTGGCCGGCGGCGACGACGCGAGCGCGTACGTGCTGCCGGTCGCGGCCCTCGCGGCCGGGCCGTCGGCGGTGCTCGCGCGGATGCTCCGGATCGAGCTCCTCGCGGTGCTCGGCGCCGACTTCGTCCGCACCGCGCGGGCGAAGCGGCTGCCCGCCCGGCTGGTCTACCTCCGGCACGCGCTGCCGAACGCGCTGACCGCGACGCTGACCCTGGGCGGCCTGATGCTGACCGGGCTGGTCGCGGGCACGGTCCTGGTCGAGAACGTGTTCGCCTGGCCCGGCCTCGGCTCGACGATCGTCCAGTCGATCCTGCAGAAGGACTACCCGCTGGTGCAGGGGATCGTGCTGGTCTACGGCGTCGGCGTGCTGCTGGTGAACCTGCTCGTCGACGTCGCGCTCGGGCTGCTCGACCCGCGCTCGGCCATCCGGGAGGCGTGAGATGACCCGACGTGGCTCCCGGTGGACGGCGGCCGTGCGCACGCCGGTGGGTGCGTGTTCGGCGGTGCTGCTGGCCCTGGTCGTCGTCCTGTCGGTGCTGGCTCCGCTGCTGTGGGGCGACGGCGCGGCCGCGATCGACACCGACGCGATCGGCCAGGGACCGTCCGGGGCACACCCGTTCGGCACCGACTCCCTCGGCCGGGACCTGCTGCTGCGCACCCTGGTGGCGACCCGGCTCTCGGTCGGCCTCGCCGTGCTGGCCACCGCGATCGGAGCCGGTACCGGCGTCGTCCTCGGGACGCTGCCGTCCGTGCTGCCCCGGTGGGCGGCCCGGCTGCTCACGGCGGTCGTCGACATCGCGGTGGCGTTCCCCGGGCTGCTGCTGGCCCTGTTCCTCGCGGTGATCTTCGGCGTCGGCACGCAGGGCGCGGTGCTGGCGATCGGCTTCGCGACGGCGCCGGCGTTCGCGCGGCTCGTGCAGACGCTCTCGGCGTCGGTCAGCGGCCGCGACTACGTGGCCGCGGCCCGGATCGCCGGCGTCGGCCGGATCCGGCTGCTGGCGCGGCACGTGCTGCCGAACATCGGCGAGCCGCTCATCGTGAACGCGACCATCGGTGCGGGCTCGGCCCTGCTCGCCTTCGCAGGACTGTCGTTCCTCGGCATCGGCGTGCAGGCGCCGGACTACGACTGGGGACGGCTGCTGCGCGAAGGCCTGGACGGCATCTACGTCAACCCGGCCGCCGCGCTCGCCCCCGCCGCGGCCGTGGTGCTCGCCGGACTGGCGTTCAACCTGGTCGGCGAGACGGTCGCCGCGGTGGTCGGCGTCCGGACCCGCGTGACCCGGCGCGGGGCACCCCCGCGCCCGGCCGCGCGGGCGGCGCTTCCCGAGCCGCCCGCGGACGCCGTGCTCGTGGTGGACAACCTGCGGGTGGCGTTCCCGGCACCGGCCGGCTGGACGGTTCCCGTGCGGGGCGTCAGTTTCCACGTCCGTGCCGGCGAAGCGGTCGGCGTGGTCGGCGAATCCGGTTCCGGGAAGAGCCTGACCGCGCTGGCCGTGTCCCGGCTGGTCGAGGCCCCCGGCGTGGTCACCGCCGACCGGCTCGAGTTCGACGGCAAGCCGCTGGACACCGCATCGGACCGGCAGCTCGGCACGGCACTGGCCATGGTGTTCCAGGACCCGATGACGTCGTTCAACCCGGCCCGCCGCGTGGGCGGCCAGCTCGCGGAGGTGTCCGAGCAGCACCACGGCCTGTCGCGGCGCCGGGCGTTCGCCCGCGCGGTGGACCGGCTGGCCGCGGTGCGCGTCCCCGCCGCCGAGCGGCGCGCCCGGCAGTACCCGCACGAGTTCTCCGGCGGCATGCGGCAGCGGGCGATGATCGGCATGGGCCTGATGGGCCGTCCGAAGCTGATCGTCGCCGACGAGCCGACGACCGCGCTCGACGTCACCGTGCAGCGGCAGGTGCTGCGCCTGCTCGCGCGCACGCGGGAGACCGAAGGCGCGGCGATCCTGCTGATCAGCCACGACATCGCGGTCGTGGCCCAGACGTGCGAACGGATGCTGGTGATGTACGCCGGCCGGATCGTCGAAGACCTGCCGACCGGGAGCCCGGCGCAGCACCCGTACACGCGGGCGCTGCTGGCCACGACGGTCGACCTCGAAACCGACCGCGACCGGCCCCTCGAGGTGATCCCCGGCCGCCCGCCGGAACCCGGTCAGGTCCCCGAAGGCTGCGCGTTCGCCGCCCGCTGCCCGCTCGTGTCGGACCGCTGCCGCACCGAGGACCCGGTGCTCGAAGCCACGGATCGCCCCGGCCACCGGGTCGCCTGCTGGCACCCCCAGGTCCGTGTCCTTTCCGGACAGTCGCAGGAGGAGGGTGCCGCGTGAGTGCACTGCGGTTCGACGGCGTCAGCGTCCGCTACGGGAAGCTGACCGCGGTCGACGGCGTCAGCCTGACCGTCCCTTCCGGACAGGTCGTCGGCCTGGTCGGCGAGTCCGGCTCGGGCAAGTCGACCCTCGCCAGGGCGGCCGCCGGACTGGCGCCGGTCAGCGCGGGACGGGTGCTGCTCGACGGCGTCGACGTGCGCCGGCTGCCGCGGCGGCGCCCGCTGCAGATGGTGTTCCAGGACCCGTATTCGTCGCTGGACCCGCGGATGGCGATCGGGGAGTCGATCGCCGAGGCGATGCCCCGCCGCGCCGGGCGCCGGGCCGAGGTGGCCCGGCTGCTCGAACTGGTGAACCTCGATCCCGATCGGGCGGATCTGCTGCCCGGACAGCTCTCGGGCGGGCAGCGGCAGCGCGTCGCGCTCGCCCGGGCACTGGCCGGGCAGCCGAAGGTGCTGGTCGCCGACGAGATCACCTCGGCCCTCGACGTCTCGGTGCAGGGCGCCGTGCTCAACCTGGTCCGGGACGTGCAGCGGCGGCTCGCCCTGTCGATGCTGTTCATCTCGCACAACCTCGCCGTGGTGCGGTACGTCAGCGACGTCGTCGCGGTGATGTACCTCGGCCGGATCGTCGAGGCCGGCCCCGCCGAGCAGGTCCTCACCGATCCGAAGCACCCCTACACGCGGGATCTGCTGGCCGCCGCGCCCTCGGCGCACGGCACCCTGCTCGACGAGACCGGCCTCGACGCGCTCGCCGACACCGAACCCGCCGACCCGCACCACCCGCCGTCCGGCTGCCGCTACCACCCGCGCTGCCCGATCGGCCCGCTCGTGCACCCCGACCGCACCGTCTGCGTCACCGCCGACCCGGCCGGCGAGGCCGCGGACCGGCCCCACTCCGCTGCGTGCCACTTCGCCGCAAGCCATCCCACGAGGAGATCCGCATGACCCGACGTCCCGGCATCGACGACCTCCCGGCCTTCGCGTTCCCCGAGCAGCCGGCGATTTCCCCCGACGGCGGCCGGATCGCGTACGTGCTGCGCACCGCCGACCGCGACAAAGACGAGGACACCCGTTCGCTCTGGCTGGTCGGCACCGGCGGCGGCGAGGCGCGCCGGCTCACCCGCGGCCCGGCCGACGTCGCGCCGGCGTGGTCGCCGGACGGCACGCGCCTGGCGTTCCTGCGCGCCCAGGACGGCCCGGCGCAGCTGTGGCTGCTCCCGGCGGACGGCGGCGAACCCGAACAGGTCACCGGCCTGCCGCTCGGCGCGGGCAGCCCGGTCTGGCGGCCGGACGGCGCCGAGATCGCCTTCGCCGCCCCCGTCGACCTCGCCGCCGACGAGGGGGAGGACGACACCGCCCGGGCCCGCCGCGCCGGCGCCCCCGTGGTCGCCGACCGGCTCGACTTCAAGGCCGACGGCGCCGGGCTGCTGCGGAGCGTGCGCAAGCACGTCCACGTCCTCGACGTCGCCACCGGCGAGATCCGGCAGGTGACGTCGGGGGACTGGCACGCCGGCGACCCCGCGTGGTCGCCCGACGGCTCGCTTCTCGCCTTCCCGGCGGGCCCCGACGCCGACGCCGACCTGACGTTCCGCTCCGGCGCGTACGTCGTCGAGCCCGGCGGAGAGCCCCGCCTGATCGGCTCCGGTGACGGCATGTGCGGCACGGTCACCTGGAGCGCCGACGGCACCGCGCTGCTGGCCGTCGGCCGCCGCGACACCGCACCGGGGCACCTCGGGCTGCTGCGGATTCCCCTGGACGGCGGCGAAACCACCGACCTGGCCGCGCCACTGGACCGCAACGTCATGCCGGGGGCGCCCGGCTACCCCGGCGCGCTTCCGCAGCTCGCGGGCGACACCCTGCTGTTCTGCGCGCGCGACCGCGGCTACACCCACCTCTACGCCGTCGATCCCGAAGGGGGCGAGCCGCGGCTCGTCGTCGGCAGCACCGGGACCGCCGTGGCGGCGATGTCCGTCGCCGGGAACACCGCGGCGATCGTGCTGGCCACGCCGACGTCCTACGGCGAGATCGCGACGGTCGACCTCCCCGGGGGCGAGATCGAGGTCCGCACCGCGCACGGACCCGCCGACCTCGAGCCGTTCGTCCCCGAGGAGCGCGAGTTCACCGTTTCCGACGGCACGGTGGTGGCCGGGTGGCTGCTGCGCGATCCCGGCCGCTCCGGCCCGCTCCCGCTGCTGCTGGACATCCACGGCGGCCCGCACAACGCCTGGAACGGCACCGCCGACGCCACCCACCTCGACCACCAGGAACTCGTCGCGCGCGGCTGGGCGGTGCTGCTGCTCAACCCGCGCGGCAGCGACGGCTACGGCGAAGCGTTCTACACCGCGGCGCTCGGCGCCTGGGGGGTGGCCGACGCCCGGGACTTCCTCGAGCCGCTGGACACCCTCGTCGCCGAGGGCGTGGCCGACGCGCGGCGGCTCGCCGTGGCCGGCTACAGCTACGGCGGCTTCATGACCTGCTACCTCACCAGCCGCGACGATCGCTTCGCCGCGGCGGTCGCGGGCGGGGTCGTCAGCGACGTCGTCAGCATGGCCGGCACGTCCGACAGCGGCCACTACCTCGGTGTCGCCGAACTCGGCGCGATCCCGTCGGAGAACCGGGGGCACTACGCGGCGCTTTCCCCGCTGTCCCAGGTGGAAAAGGTGCGGACGCCGACCCTGGTGGTCCAGGGCGCCGCCGACGAGCGGTGCCCGGCCGGGCAGGCCGAGCAGTGGTTCACCGCGCTGCGCGAGCAGGGCGTCCCGACCCGCCTGGTGCTCTACCCGGGCGCGTCCCACCTGTTCATCCTCGACGGGAAACCGTCGCACCGGCAGGACTTCAACCGGCGCATCGTGGACTGGGTCTCGCAGCACGCGGGCGAGCCGGGCCGGCCGGCGCGGGTGCCGCTCGACGCCGCGCACTGGCGGCGGCGCCTGGCCGCGCTCGCGCGCAAGCACCGCGTTCCCGGGGCGGCACTGGGCATCCGGCTCGGCGAGGACCAGGTGCTCGCGAGCCACGGCGTGCTGAACACCGCGACGAGGGTCGAGGTCACCGACGACTCGGTGTTCCAGATCGGCTCGATCACCAAGGTCTGGACGGCCACGGTGGCCATGCAGCTGGTCGACGAGGGCCTGCTGAAGCTGGACGCGCCGGTCGCGGACGTGCTGCCCGAGCTGCGGCTGGCCGACCCCGACGTCACCAAACAGGTGACACTGCGGCACCTGCTCACCCACACGAGTGGCATCGACGGCGACGTCTTCACCGACACCGGCCGCGGCGACGACTGCATCGAGAAGTTCGTCGGCCTCCTCGGCGACGTCGCCCAGAATCACCCGCTCGGGGCGACGCTGTCCTACTGCAACGCCGGGTTCGTGCTGATCGGCCGGGTGATCGAGCAGCTCACCGGGCAGACGTGGGACGCGGCCCTGCGCGAGCGGCTGTTCACCCCGCTGGGGCTCACCCGCACGGGGACGTTGCCGGAGGAGGCCTTGCTGCACCGCGCCGCGATGGGCCACGTCGCGGCCGGCGACGGCGAGCCGCAGCCCGCTCCGGCGTGGGGCCTGCCGCGCTCGGTGGGCCCGGCCGGGCTGATCACCGCGTCGGCGGAGGACGTTCTCGCGTTCGCGCGGATGCACCTGGCCGGCGGCGGCGAGGTGCTGTCGGAGGCCTCGGCGACGGCGATGACCGAGTGGCAGGCGGACATGCCGGACAAGCACACGCTGGGCGACTCGTGGGGCCTGGGCTGGATCCGCTTCGACTGGGACGGCCACCGCGTCATCGGCCACGACGGCAACACGATCGGGCAGTCGGCGTTCCTGCGGCTGCTGCCCGCCCACGGTCTGGCCGTCACGCTGCTCACCAACGGCGGCAACACGCGTGACCTGTACGAAGAGCTGTACCGCGAAATCTTCGCTTCGCTGGCCGGGGTGGCCATGCCGCGCCCGGTCTCACCCGCCGCCGAGCCGCCGTCCGTGGACTTCACCGAGTACCTCGGGGTCTACGAGCGCGCGTCGATGCGGATCGAGGTCTTCGAAGGGGACGCGGGCCTGCGGATGCGCCAGACGATCACCGGCCCGATCGCCGAGCTGGTCCCGGAACCGACGACGGAACACGACCTGATCCCGATGGGGGACTCGCAGTTCGTCTTCCGCGAGCCGGGTGCGAAGTCCTGGATCTCGGCGACGTTCTACACGTTGCCCTCGGGGGAGCGGTACCTGCACAGCGGCGTCCGCGCCACCCCGAAGGTGGGGTAGCCGCGCCGGACCCCCGCTTCCGCTCGCAGGCCTGCCCCCGGCCTTCGCCGAGCGGAAGCGGGACCTTCCTCAGTGGTGTGAAGCCGGTTGCGGGGCCGGCCCGCGCCGGATCAGCCAGCTGCCCGCGAAGGCGAGCAGCCCGATGATCCCGGCGAGGATGAACGCTGCTCGCAGGCCCGAAGCGTCCGGGCTGGCCGCCGTCGTGTCGTGGCTGGCCAGCGTGGCCACGCTGACGAACACCGCGGTGCCGAGCGCGCCCGCCACCTGCTGCAGCGTCGAGAGGATCGCGCTGCCGTGCGAGTACAGGTGTTCGGGCAGCACACCGAGCGACTCGGTGAACAGCGGCGTCATCATCAGCCCCAGCCCGGCCATCATCAGCACGTGGATCCCGATCACCGCGATCAGCGGCGAACCCGGCCCCAGCGCCGCGAACAGCCACAGCGAAGCGGCCGTCGCCGCCGCACCGGGGATGACCAGCGGACGCCCGCCGACCTTGTCGAACAGCGCGCCCACCGGGCGGCCCAGCAGGCCCAGCACCAGCCCGCCGGGCAGCACGGCCAGCCCGCTGACGAACGTGCTCGTGTGCAGCACCGTCTGCAGGTACAGCGGCAGCATGATCGCCGCGGCGCCGATCAGGCACATGAACAGCAACGCGGTCAGCACCAGTGCCACGACGAAACTGCGGTGGGTGAACGGCCGCAGGTCGAGCAGGGCGCGGTCCCGGCGCTGCAGCCGCAGCTGGCGCCAGGTGAACACCACCAGCGCGGCGACCCCGACGACGATCGGCACCCACGCCGGCACCAGCGGCTCCGCCCCGGCCTGCTCCCCGCTCGCGGACAGGCCGTACAGCATCCCGCCGAACCCGATCGCGGACAGCAGCACCGACGGCACGTCCAGCGGCACCCGGCGGCGTTCGCCGTCGATGCGCAGCAGCAGCCCCCCGATCACCAGCGCGGCGACCGCCAGCGGCAGCACGATCCAGAACATCCACCGCCAGCCGAGCGACAGCACCGCGCCGCCGATGGTCGGCCCGACCGCCGGTGCGACGGCGATGACGATCGTGATCGTCCCCATCGTCGCGCCGCGCCGCTCCGGCGGCACCAGCCGCATCACCGTCGTCATCAGCAGCGGCAGCATCACCGCCGTGCCGCACGCCTGCACCACGCGCCCGGCCATCAGCAGCCCGAACCCGGGCGCCAGCGCGCTCAGCAGCGTGCCCAGGCTGAACGCCGACAGCGAGAACAGGAACACCTGCCGCGCCGAGAACCGCTCCAGCAGGAACCCGGTCGTGGGAATGACGACGGCCATCGTCAGCAGGAACCCGCTGGTCAGCCACTGTACGGTGGTCGTCGGCACCCGCAGGTCGACGGTCAGGTCGCGCAGCCCGACACTCAGGATCGTCTCGTTGAGGATCATCACGAACGCGGAAAGCACGAGAACCCCGATGAGGAGTCCCGAGCGCGCCGGAGCGCGGTTCACGTCGGCGGGCGGGGTGGACACGGTGTCGGTCACTAGGGAACCCTCTTCGTTGCAGGCGTCTGGACGGCGTTTGTGGTAGGAACCAGGTGGCAGCCGGGGTGACGGCCTGTTTCGGTCGCCCCTTGTGGGCTTCGATGACGCTGCCGCCCCCGGCTTCCCCGGAACCGCTGATCGATGACAAAGGGACGCGCCGAAGAGCGCCGGTTAGTGACCGCTCGACCGTCGGTTCCCTCGTCTCCGCTTGGCGCCTGCCTGTCGTGTCGAACAGGAAGGTGACCACGTTGTCGCTGAATGACGCACCATTCTTCGTCGGGATCGACTGGGCCGTGGCCGAACACGCGGTGTGCGTGCTGGACCGCTCCGGCCGTCATCGGGGTGGGACTCTCCTGGTCGGCCGGGACGCCCGCGGCGAACACGGACGTCCTTCGCAGTGTGCCCGTTTCGGGCCGCTCCTGTCAGGCAGTTTTCCGTACACCGGACCCCCTGCGAAGCCGCGCGAGGCGTCCGATATGCTTCCGCCAGTACGAAGTTCCGCAGCGCGCGATTAGCTCAGCGGGAGAGCGCTTCCCTGACACGGAAGAGGTCACTGGTTCAATCCCAGTATCGCGCACCACGAGTCCACCCCCGGATTTCGTGGAAGTTCGTACCACGGGCGATTAGCTCAGGGGGAGAGCGCTTCGTTCACACCGAAGAGGTCACTGGTTCGATCCCAGTATCGCCCACTCGATCGCGGGAGAGCCTTGCTTGCGGAATGCGCAAGCAAGGCTCTCTTCGTTGTGTCCTGTGGGGGCCGAGCCCCCACACCCCCGCCGGGGGCACGCCCCCGGACCCCCGCGTGGGGTTGCGTTTCGTTCGGGGGTGCGGCTCTTGGTCCACTTCGGACTTTTCTACAGCAGGCGGCGTTGGATCGCGTCCGCGGTGATCGTGTGGACCGTTTTCGCCAGCTCTTCGGTGTCGGGGAGGGTTTCGCGGGGGCGGCCTGCGAAGAGCAGGTGGGCCGAACCGATCAGGGACAGGGCGAGAGAGTCCACGTCGGCGTCGGCGGCTATGCGGCCCTGTTCGCGCTCGGCTGACAAGTAGGCCGCCAGCATCTCGCGTGCCTCCACCAGGAGCGGCAGGCCGTTCCCGCGGTGGCGCAAGCGGGTGCGGAGCTCGTCGCGGAAGAAGATCAAGCTCGACAGGGCCACCGTGACCGGGTCGAACAGCTCGGTGAGGGCGTCGACGAGGTTTTCCGCGACCGTCCGGGTCCCCGCCGCCGCGTGGAGGAGAGCCGCCTGGTCCGCGAGGCGCGCGATCCGGTCGCGGACCAGCTCGGCCAGGAAGTCGTCGAAGTCGGCGAAGTGCCGGTGCAGGACGCCCTTCGCGACGTCGGCCTCCGTGGTCACCGCCCGGCTGGTCAGCGCGTTCGGGCCATCGCGCAGGAGCACCCGCTCGGCCGCGTCGAACAGCTGCTTGCGCACGTCGCGCAGGTGAACCCCGGTCGGCATGGTGCCCATTCTCCGTTACGCCCGCCGCGAACGCTGGGGCGGTTGCCCTAGTGGGCGAGCGCCCATTAAAGTGGGCGCATGCCCACTCAACCTCATGAAGCACGCGCGATGGCGGAATCCTTCGGGGTGGACGCCGAACGCTACGACCGGGCGCGGCCGGAGTACCCGCGCGAGCTGGTGGACCGGATCGTCGCCGCGAGTCCCGGACCCGACGTCCTGGACGTCGGCTGCGGTACCGGGATTGAGGCCCGGCAGTTCCGGGCGGCCGGCTGCCGCGTGCTCGGCGTGGATCCCGACGCGCGGATGGCGGCTTTCGCGCGTCGCGGCGGAATCGACGTCGAGGTGGCGGAGTTCGAGGACTGGGGCCCGGGTGCGCGGACGTTCGACGCGGTCGTCGCCGGCCAGGCTTGGCACTGGGTGGACCCGGTGGCGGGACCGGCCAAGGCGGCGCGGGTTCTGCGGCCGGGAGGGCTGCTCGCCGTGTTCGCGCACGTGTTCCAGCCGCCCGCCGTGGTGGCGGAGGCCTTTGCGGCGGCTTGCCGCCGCGTGCTGCCCGGCTCGCCGTTCACCGGGGAAACGCGGCCCGCGGCGCAGATCTACGACGTGATGTTCGGCGGGTTCGCCGACGCGATCGCCAAGGCGGATGGCCTCGGTAGTCCGGACCGCTGGAGCGTCGAGTGGGAGCGGACGTACACGCGCGACGAGTGGCTCGACTTCCTGCCGACCACGGGTGGACTGACCCGGCTGCCGCCGGACGCCCTGGCCGAGGTGCTGTCCGAGGTGGGCGAGGCTATCGACGGGCTCGGGGGGAGCTTCGTGCTGCCTTACACGACCTTGGCGGTGGTCGCGGCGAAGGCTTGACAAAAAAAATTGTCGGGGAGACGATGGGTAACACCACGAGCGACCCCGACTTTGTTCGGCGAAACCCAGGAGTGAGCATGTCTTTTCAGGCCTATCTCGACAACGCGGAGAAGCAGACGGGTATCACTCCCCGCGCGTTCCTGGATCTGATCGCCGCGCAGAATCTGACGAAGGCGGGTGAGATCACCGCTTGGCTGAAGGCTGAGCATGACCTCGGCCATGGGCATGCCACCGCGATAGCCCGTCTGGCTACGAAGGGTCCGGAGTTCGTCAAGGAGCACCACACTGGGGGAGTCCTCCACCTGGACGGCCTGGCGGCCCGCGAGTAGGCGGAACCCTTTGCGAACTTGCGTGATTGCCCTTCCGCCGGCCCGATCGCCGATTGTTCAACGGCCTGACGGCCGCTGATGTGGCTTCGGATCGGGTCGGCAGGGGGGTGTGCCCGCCCGGTTGCTCGATTGCTCAGGCAGGCGCGATCGGGCCGAGGAACGTCCCGCCCGAAACATCCAGCGTCCGGCCGGTGATCCACCGCCCACCCGGGCCGGCCAGGAACCCGACCACCTCGGCCACATCCTCCGGCTCCCCGATCCGCCCCAATGCCGTCATCGCCGCCAATCCGGCCGCCGCCTCCGGCGGTCAGCGCGGTCAGCGTGGCGGCGAGCCGGCGCCGGTCTGTATCAGCTGCCCGTCACCGGGTGAGTCAGACGCTGCGCAGCACCGACACGACCGCGCCGAGGATCACCGCGCGGTCGCCGTCGATGACGTCGTAGGCGGGGTTGCGGGGCTCGAGGTACACGTGACCGTCGCGGCGGCGGTAGACCTTGACCGTCGCCTCTTCGTCGATCATCGCCGCGACGATCTGGCCCGAGTGGGCCTCGGACTGCTGCTTGACTACGACGATGTCGCCGTCGCAGATGGCCGCGTCGATCATCGAGTCGCCGCGGACGCGCAGGCCGAACACCGTGCCGCGGCCAGTGAGGTCGCGGGGCAGCTTGAGGACGTCGTCGGTGTGCTCGACCGCCGAGATAGGGGTGCCGGCGGCGATGTCGCCGACGACGGGCACCGGCACCGAGTCGCCGTCTTCGGTGGCGGCCGTGCCGTTCAGGAACGCGCGCACGTCGATCGGGCGCGACACCGTCGCGCCGCGGCGCAGGAAGCCCTTGTCTTCGAGGCTGGCCAGGTGCTTCGACACCGACGACGTCGACTGCAGGCCGACGGCCTCGCCGATCTCGCGCGTGCTGGGGGAGTAGCCGTGCTGGACCACCCAGTCCCGGATCGCCACCAGGATCCGCTGCTGCCGCTCCGGCAGGGCCGAGGGGTCGAGGTGTTCGAACGTGTCGTCGTAGGTGGTCACCGGCGTGATCCTAGAGGCACGCGTCCCGCGCTCCGCCGCCGGTCTCGCCGTCGCGGTCCCGCTCAACGGAACACCGGGTGACAGTTGGCGCCTTACCAACAGTATTCCCGACTTTGCCAGCCGTTGACCTGGGTAACGATTCGCCGTATGGTCTAGACCACAATTTTCCTTCGCTCGTAACCCTTCCCGTCGCGGCGGACCTCCCAGCGAGGCCGGGGCCGCGGTTTCGCCGTGCCCGGCGGCGGGGAGGCGAGCCTGTCCCCGAAGGAGCTCGGCATGAATCGCAAACTGGTCGCGGCCGCCGTGGGCACCCTGGTGGCCCCGGTGCTGGTGGTGCTCAACCCCGCCGGGATCGCAAGCGCGCACGGCTACGTCAATTCGCCCGCCAGCCGGCAGGCGCAGTGCGCCCAGCACGTCGTGTCGTGCGGGCAGATCCAGTACGAGCCCCAGAGCGTCGAAGGACCCAAGGGCCTGCGGTCCTGCAACGGCGGCGTCGCCCAGTTCGCCGAGCTCAACGACAACAACAAGGGCTGGCGCGCGGCGAGCGTCGGCCGCACGGTGACCTTCACCTGGACGTTCACCGCCCGCCACCGCACGTCGAACTACCAGTACTTCATCGGCAGCCAGAAGATCGCGGAGGTGAGCGGCAACGACCAGCAGCCGCCGTCGACGGTCGCGCACCAGGTCAACCTGGGCAGCCACACCGGCCGCCAGACGGTCCTGGCGGTGTGGAACATCGCTGACACGGCCAACGCGTTCTACGCCTGCATCGACCTGCAGGTGAGCTGAGCCGGCGCCGGGCGGGCCGGGTCAGCTCCGCCGACCCGGTCCGCCCGGCTGTGCCGTCCACAAAGGAGTGCGTCGGACGGCGCGGTTCCTGGGGCATGCTGGTGCCATGGTGCTGCACGATCTCGGCGCCGCGGTGCGCCGGCTGCGGGAGAACGCCGACCCGGGCGTGGCCGGGGCGGCGAGGGGACGGCGGCGGACCCGCGGGTTGCGGCGCGAGGAGCTCGCCGACCTGGCCGGGGTGTCCGCGGACTACGTGCGACGGCTGGAGCAGGGGCGCCGGCACCCGTCGGCCGGGGTGGTGACGGCCATCGCCGGCGCGTTGCGGCTCGGGCGGGCGGACTACGAGCGGCTCTGCGCCCTGGCCGGGTACGCCCCGGTGGAGGGGCGGGTGCCGCGCGAGGCCGGACCGGCGGCGCTGCGGCTGCTGGAGCGCTTCGGCGGCACTCCCGCGTTCCTGGCCGACACGGCGTGGAACGTGGTCGCCGTCAACACCGCGTGGTTCGCGCTGCAGGCCGGCGGCCCGGCCGGGCACGAGCGGGACTGGAACGTCGCCTGGCGCACCTTCCGCAACGCACCCCGCGGGATCAGCCGGACCGACGAGCGCGCGGCCGGGTTCCGGGCGATGCTCGCCGCCCGGCTGCGCGACACGGCCTTGCGCTACCCCGCGGACACCTCCGTCGCGGAGCTCGTCGACGAGCTGCGCACGACGAGCCGGCCGTTCGACACCTTGTGGCGCGCGCCGGAAACGGTGACCACGTACGAGAACCGTGCGGTCTTCCGGCATCCGGACGGCGGTGACATCAGGCTCGACGGCACCCTCCTGGAAGTACCGGGGGACGGCCTGATGGCGGTGGTCCTCACCGCGGCACCCGGGTCGCGCGACGCGGCCCTGCTCGGCGAGGTCGTCGGCGCGGCCGGGCCGCCGTCCGTCGTCAGGGTGGGCCAAACCGGCCCAGGCTGATCCGGCTCGGGCCCGCGATCCTGGGGGCGAAGTGGATCACGGACGAAAGCGAGCAACCCGATGAAGGCAGTGCGGTTCCACGAGTACGGCGATCCCGGCGTCCTGCGCTACGAGGACGTGGGTCGGCCCGTCCCCGGGGCCGGGCAGGTCCGGATCCGGGTGGCGGCGACGTCGTTCAACCCCGTCGACGGCACCATCCGCGGCGGCTTCATGCAGGGCCCGATCCCGGTCGTGCTGCCGCACACGCCCGGCATCGACGTCGCCGGCACGGTCGACGCGCTGGGCGAGGGCGTGACCGGCTTGGAGACCGGCGCCGAGGTCGTCGGCTTCCTGCCGATGGACAAGCCGGGCGCCGCCGCGGAGTACGTCCTCGCGCCGGCCGAGGCGCTGACCCCGGCACCGAAGAGCGTCCCGCTGGCCGACGCCGCCGCGCTGCCGCTGGTCGGGCTCACCGCGCACCAGGCGTTGTTCGACCACGGCAAGGTGACCGCCGGGCAGCGGGTGCTGGTCAACGGCGCCCGGGGAGCCGTCGGCGGGTACGCCGTGCAGCTGGCCGAGAACGCCGGCGCCCACGTGATCGCCGTCGACCGCACCACCGGCGACCTGTCGACGGTGGTGACCGAGCCGGTCGACGTCGTGCTGAACCTCGCCCCGATCACGCCGGAGCAGCCGGCGGCGCTGCTCGCGCTGATCCACTCGGGCGGGGTCCTGGTGAACACGACGGTGTGGATGCCGGCACCGTCCGACGAGGAACGCGGCGTCCGCGGCATCGACCTGTTCGTCCGCAGCGACGCCGGTCAGCTGGCGCAGCTGGTGACGCTGGTCGACCGCGGTGAGCTGCGCATCGACGTCGCCGAGCGGGTGTCCTTGGCCGACCTCCCCGCCCTGCACGCGCGCGCCGCCGAGGGCGGCGTGCACGGCAAGGTCGTCGTCGTCCCGGAGAGCGTCTAACGGGTGAAGGTGAACCAGTTGACGTTGACGAAGTCCGCCGAGCTCCCGGAGAACGTCAGGTAGAGGTCGTGCACGCCGGTGGCCGGGGCGATGATGTTGGCGGGCACGGTCTGCCACTGCTGCCAGCCGCCGTTGTTCGCGAAGTCGATCTCGGCGATCACCGGGCCCGTCACGCTGTCCAGGCGGGCCCGGATCGCGCCGCTGACCCCGGCGGCCGCGCCCGAGGCGAGGCGGGCGACGAACTGGTTCGGCGAGCTCGCCCCGAAGTCGACGCGGGCGTACTTGAGCCAGTCGCCGTTCGCGAGCCAGCCGACGTCGACCCCGCCGCCCGTGTCGGCGCAGGACTCGTTCTGCGTGCCGCTCTGGGCGTTGTAGGCCTCCGCCTGGATGGTCGAGTACGCGCTCGTGCCGCCCGAACCCGGCGGGGTCGTGCCGCCGCCCGCGCCCGGCCCGAGCGCGACCGTCCAGGACGTCGGCGCCGGGTCCTGGAGGTGGCCGTCGACGGGCTGGGCCCCGGTCGGGCCGACGTCGTCGTACGGGAAGGCGTAGCCGATCGAGGCGTACTGGTGCACCAGGCGGGCGTAGTGGTTCGTCGTGGCGTCCCGGTAGTACTGCGCCGGGGCGACGCCGTCGGGCTGGTTGTTCCCGCCGACCACCAGCAGGCTGCTGCGGTTCAGCGCGGCGGCCAGCCGGGCCGCGACCGCGCCGCGCGCGTCGCTGCCGGAGTTGTACAGCGGGCCGCTCGCGCAGCCGAAGATGTCCGCAGCGCTCGGCTTGGTGAACGGCACGCCGTTGGTGTTCAGGCCGGCGAACACGATCGCGTCCCCGCTGACCGTGCCGGTGTAGGAGCCGATGCCGCCCTGGCCGTTGATCGTCAGCGGGGTCGTGCGGTAGTGGTCCCAGACGGCGTTGAGGTAGTTCGTCCAGTAGCCGCCGAAGTCGACCGGGGAGTGGCCGGGCGCGAGCACCCGCACCACCTGGCCGGCGCTGTCGGTGACGACCAGCCGGTCCCAGGGGGCGCCGTCGGCGTTGTGCTGTGCGCGCAGCCCGTCGGCGATGCTGCCGAGGGCGCCGTCCGGCAGCGGGCTGACCGACTGCGCGCCCGCCGCGCCGGTGGTGGCCATCGACACCGGCAGCGCCACCATGTCGACGTAGCTGATGTTCGCGTAGAGGTTCGCGCTGTTGTAGGTGAACTCGCAGAACGTCCAGTTCGTCTGCCAGTTCGGGTCCGCGCTCGCGAACCCGGGCTGGACCAGGCCGGGCCCGGGGTTGACGAAGAACTGGATCTTCTTGCCGACCGAGAACCACACCCGGCCGCCGATGAGATAGCCGGACAACGGCACGGTGACCTGGGAACCCGGGCCGCCGAGCGGGATCGCGTAGTCCGGGATCGGCGTCACCGGCGCCGACGGGTTGGCCAGCGGCTGGAACCGGCCGTCGGCGGTGACGAAACCCGGACGGCCCGCGGTGTCCGCGCCGCTGATGTAGGCGTAGACGGTGCCGCTGCCCGAATTGTTCTTGAGCGTCAACGGCAGGGCCGCGGCGGCGCGGGCTTTCGGCGTGGTGACGGCGGACCACAGCGGCGTGCTCGCCGCGGCGGCGACCAGGCCGGCGGTGACGAAGGTTCGCCTCGACAGCATGGCACCTCCTCGAACGCGGGCGGCTTCCGCGCGGCCGGACGGCCCCGCGTCCACCGGAAACGGTTTCCGGACGGTAGGTACGCCGTCCGCCGCGGTCAATGTCCGGCGGCCCGGGTCGGGTACGGACGGCCCTTCACGCTGCCCTTTCGTAGCCCGGACCAGTTTTCGCGGTGGTCCGGTCGGTGTCCGGTGTGGACGGTGGGATCAGCGGCCGCGCGGCGCGGGGAGCCCGGCCGCGGAGAGGGCGGCCCAGAGCGGCGTCGCGCCGATCCGCGAGGTCCCCAGCCCCTCGACGAACTGGCAGCCGTACGCCGCGGCGGTGAGGGACGTCGTCCGGCCCTGTGCGTCGGCGAACCGGAGTTCGAAGCTGGGCCCCATGTCGGCGGTGCACGCGATGTCCGGCGGCGGTTCCGGCAGGTCGCACGCCGTGGCGGCGATCTTCTTGATGGCGGCCACATCGGTGGTGCGGCCGCCGGCGGGGACGGCTTCCGAGGCGGTGGGCAGGGGTGGGTACATCGGCCCGCTCATGACGAGTTCCCGGGGTTCGTAGGACGCCGAGCACAGCGGTGACGTCGATGCGGGCCGGGTGGTGCTGCCGCACGCGACGGCACCGAAGACGACGAGGGCCACGGCCGGGACAGCGGACAGCCTGCGCATGCTGGGTGCTCCTTCGCTTCCGTTGCTTTCCGGACGGAACCACCCGGTCGCCCGGTTGCACGCCGAAGCGCTCGCCCGATCGGGCGGGGCAACTCCCGTCCGGGGCCCGGTGGCGGTGTTCGTGGGTACCGTGGATCGCGGGGGGACCGGGGGAGCGGCCGGTGACCGGCTCGCCCGCGTCGGCGCACGAATCGGCCGCGCACCCGGGAGGAGAAACCCATGACCGCCACCACGGACACCCCGCGCCTGCCGTTCGAACGGCCGAACGTCCTGGAGATCGCGCCGCTGTTCGGGGTGCTGCGCCGGCAGGGGCCGGTGGTGGCCGTGACCACGCCCGCGGGGGACCCGGCCTGGCTGGTCACCGGCTTCGAGCAGGTGCGCGCCGCCTTCACCGATCCGCGGTTCGGGCGTTCGCACCCGGCGCCGGAGGAGGCGTCGGCGCTTTCGGACGCCGCGATCCTCAGCCGCCCGCAAGGGGACCACGAGACCGAGCACGCCGAGCACGCGCGGATGCGGCGGATGCTCGTGCCCGCCTTCTCCGCCAACCGGATCCGGCGGCTCGCCGGGCACGTCCAGGAGTTCGCCGACGGCTGCTTCGCCGCCATGGAGCAGGCTCGCCACGGTGACGGCCCGGTCGACCTGCACGAACACCTGTCGTTCCCGCTGCCGGTGCTGGTGATCTGCGAGCTGCTCGGCGTTCCGTACTCCGACCGCGGGACCTTCCGGGTGCTGTCGGACCGGATGGGCCGGATGGACATCGGCGCCGGCGCGGACGCCGCGCTCGACGAGTTCACCGAGTACATGAGCCGGCTTGCCGCCGCCAAGCGGCGCGCTCCGGGCCAGGACGTCGTCTCGGACATGGTCCGCGCGCAGGCCGACGATCCTTCGTTCGGTGACGACGACCTCGCCCGGCTCGCCGCCGGCCTGCTGTTCGCCGGGCACGAGACGACCTCCAACCGGATCGACCTCGGCGTGCTCTACCTGCTCACCGACCTCGCCCGCCGGGACGCGCTGGCCGCCGACCCCGAAAACCGGGTGCACGGCGTGGTGGAGGAGATCCTGCGGCTGTCCGCCCCGAGCGGGCTCGGCGTCCTGCGGTACGCGCACGACGACGTCGAGCTCGGCGGCGTCACGATCGCCCGCGGCGACGCGGTCGTGCTGTCGATCGCCGCGGCCAACCGGGACGAAACCGTGTTCCCGGCCGCGGAGACGTTCGATCCCGACCGCAAGCCGAACTCGCACGTCGCCTTCGCCCACGGTGGCTGGTTCTGCATCGGCGCCAGCCTGGCCCGCACCGAGCTGCGCGTCGTGTTCGGGTCGCTGTTCCGGCGGTTCCCGGGGCTGCGCCTGGCCGTCGGCGTCGATGAACTCCGGGTCCGGACCAACCGTGTGACCGGGGGAGTGGACCGCGTGCCGGTCCTCTGGTAGACCAACGGCGGTCGGGAGCGGAGGAAAAGACGTGACGTTGTGGGACAAGCTCGGGATGGACGACAAGCTCATCAAGGTGCTCAAGGAGATCCCGCCGGGTCCCGACGCCTCCGAGTTCGGGCCGGCCTACGTCACGATCCACCAGCTGGCCGTCGAGCTGGACCAGCGGTTCCCCGAGGTCCGCAAGCAGCTGGACGTGCCGCTGGGCGGGGGCGCGACCCGGCACGCCGGGCTCGTCGAACTGCTCGGCAAGGAGCTGGTGGCGAAGATCAAGCGCTACGGCGACGTCTACCCGATCGAAGCCGCGCAGCTGTCGTCGGTGCGGTTCCGGGAGGTGCGGCTGCGCGGCCCGGGCGGCCGGGACCTGGTCGGGGCGTCGAAGACCGACCTGCCGCTGATCCGCCTGCGACCCAAGGACTGACGCGGTGCTCGCGCCGCCACCGGTCCGCGTCCTGGTGGCCGAACGCGATCCGGCGGTGCGAGCGCGCCTGAGCACGATCCTCGACGGAGCGGACGGCGTCGAGCTGGCCGGGGCGGTCCCCGACGCGACGGCGGCCCGGATCACCCTCCGCCGCCGGCTGCCGGACGTGCTGCTGCTCGACCTGCGCCTGAGCCCGCCGGAGGAGTTCCCCCGCCGCCCGGCGGTGGTGGCCCTGGCGACGTTCGACTCGGACGCGGGCATCCTGCGCGCCCTCCGCGACGGCGCGGCGGGGTTCCTGCTACGGTCGGCCCCGCCCCGGGACCTGATCAAGGTGGTACGCCTGGCCGCGGACGGCCACCTGGTGCTGTCCCCGGACGCCAACCGCAGGCTGGTGTCGGCGGCGAGCCGCCTGTCGGGCCCCCGCGACGACCGGATGGCGGCGGTCGACCGCCTGACGGCCCAGGAGACCCGGGTGCTCGCGGCGGTGGGGGCGGCGCTGACGAACGCGGAGATCGCCGAGCGGCTGGAGCTGCCGGAGCCGGTCGTGCGGGAGCAGGTGGCGAGGGTGGTGCGGAAGCTGGGGTGCGCGCACCGGACGGGCGCGGGGTTGCTGGCGTACGAGCGCGGGCTGTGCCGTCCGGGGGACGGCCGGGCCTGAGGGCGCTGGCGGGTACCGGTGCCGCGGGCTGTGCCCGCCGAACCGGCCGCGGGCACTGTCCTCTTTGAACTGCCGGGCCAGCGCGGCGCCGTCGAGCCCGCGCCCCAGATAGGGCAGCCCGGTGCCGGGCACTTCGTAGTCGCGGCCGCCGAGCCGCAGGTGCACCAGCGCCCGGGCCATGCCCTTGTCCGCGGCGGGCTGCACGGCGAAGGTGTCCCGGCCGTCCGGGGTGGTCCGGACGGTGACCCGGTCCCCGGTGGGCAGCGTGACGGTCGACGGCGGATCCGCCGCGACCGCGGCCGTCGCGGCCGGCGGGGCGAGCCCGGCCAGGCCCGCCGAACCGGCGAGCAGGACCGCGAGCACCGAAAAATGTTCTTCGCACTGGCACCTCCGTGTGGTGATCGATCACCACTACCGACGAGCCGGCCGCCCGGACCGTTGAGCCCGGATCTCGATCTTCCGCGAATTACCCTGACCGGCCCAACGACGGAACGTCGCGTTGATCAGGACGACTCCGGCGACACTGAGTGCGCCACCCGCGAGATCCACCCAGGTGGGCCGTTCGCCGAGCCAGCCGAACGCCACCGCCAGGGCCACCGCGGGGACGAGGTAGAGAGCGGCCGTCGCGACCGTGAGCGAGTGCCGGGCCACCGCGTACCCCCACGCGACGAACCCGGCCGCCGACGGGAACACGCCGAGGAACACCACGGACACCGTCGCCTGCGGCGGTGCGGTCGCGAAGGCGTGCACGGCCTGCGGAGCGAGCGGCGTGAGGAACAGCGTTCCGGCCCACATCGCGTAGCAGGCGACTTCGAGCCCGGTGTAGTGCCGCAGCAACGGCTTGCTCCCGAGGTGGTACACCGCCTGCACCGCCGCCGCGGCCAGCACGACCCACGCGGCGCCCGAGTAACCCAGGCCGCCGCCCGTGGCGATGAGCGCGCTGCCGCCGAGCGCCACCGCGCTGCCCAGCAGTTTCGCCGCGGTCAGCCGCTCACCGAGGAACGCGGCCGCGAGCAGCGCGCTGAACACCGGCGCCACCGACACGAGCAGGCTCGCCGTCCCCGCCGGTACGTGCACCTCACCCCAGTTGAGCAGCAGCTGATAGGCGCTCATCCCGGTCAGCCCGCACCCCGCGATCGTCGCTAGGTCGGCGCGGCGCGGACGGCGGACACCCAGCACGGGCGCCGCGAGCAGCAGCACGGCCGACGCCACCGCGAGCCGGGCGAACGACAACCCGGCGACGCCGTAGCCGTCGAGGCCGACCTTGATCGCGGGGAACGCCGAGGCCCACAGGACGACGGTGACGGCCAGTGCCGCGGTCGCTTTCAGCTTCACCCCACCATCGTCGGCAGTAGGATGCAGAAGTACCAGTTACTCTTTCTTGCCCAATCAGGAAGCCGGACTTCATGTTGGAGCTGCGTCGCCTGCGTGTCCTGCACGGACTCGCTCAGCACCGGACCGTCGCCGCGACGGCGGCGGCCCTGCACCTGACCGGGCCCGCCGTCTCGCAGCACCTGGCGGCGCTCGAACGCGAGGCCGGCGTCCCGCTGCTGGAGAAACAGGGCCGCACGCTGGCTTTCACCCCGGCCGGACGGCTGTTGCTCTCGCACGCCGAGGTCATCCTCGATGACCTCGCCGCCGCGGAATCGGCGCTGGCCGCGGTGGCCGGGAACGGCGGCACCGGCACGGTCCGCGTGGCCGCGTTCGCCTCCGCGGCCCGGCAGCTGCTGCCGCGGGCGTGGGCCGGGCCGGTTTCCCTGCGCCTGGTCGAGCAGGAGCCCGACGCCGCCCTCGAGGCGCTGCTGCGCCAAGACGCCGACGTCGCGGTGGTGCACAGCTATTCGCTCCTGCCGCGGGAGGTCCCGGCCCGGTGCGCGGAGCGGGCCCTGCTCGAAGACCCGGTCCTGCTGGTGCGTGCGCCGGGCTCGCCGGGGCCGGCCGACGGCGAACCGGTGGACCTGGCCGCGTTCGCCGACCGGCCGTGGCTGGTGCCGACGGCCGATCTCTCGTGTTACGCGATGATCCAGCGGGCCTGCGGTGCGGCCGGTTTCGTGCCGGAGATCGCCGCGGAGTCCGCCGACTTCGCCGTCCTCGTCGCCCTGGCGGCGGCCGGCGCGGGCGTCGCGCTCGTCCCGGCCATGGCGTTGCCCGCCGGGACACCCGGCGTCAGTCTGCACCCCCTGCGGGAACCGTTGACGCGCAAGGTGTTCGCGGTGACCCGGGCGGGCCTGGCGCGGCGGCCGGACGTCTCGGCGGTGCTGGACCGGCTCGAGCGGGCGGCGCGCGAGCTCACTTCTTCCGGGCTTTCTCCACGGCTTCCAGGAACTCCTTGACCTTGGCGAGCTTCGAGTACTCGTATTCGAAGACGTTGCCGGGCAGCTTGTCGGCGAAGAGCGGCACGTTGGTGACGACCTCCGTGGGCGCATCCGGGCTCTCGAAGACGACTTGACCGCGTTTCCACGCGGTCGCCGCGCGGTGCCGGATCCCGGTGATCCCGGCGACCGGGAACCTGTGGTCGGCCCGGTCGGGGACGATGCCCATGGACTTCGTGTCGATCCGGAGGGTGACGGTCCGCCCGTCGAACCGGATCGATCTCCGCCTGGCGTCCACGCGTACGGTGCTCACGGTGCCTCCCGTGGTCAGAGCGTCCGGCAGGTGAGCGCCGGACGGGCGGCGGCACTTCCGTTCTGCGTCAGGGCGATCAGGCCGAACGTCGTGGTCTTGTCCGCGTCGAGCTTCGCGTTCCAGGCGGCGTTTTCGACCGTCACCGTGGAACCATCGACCGTGAAGGTGCCGTTCCACAAGCCGCTGATGCGGTGACCGGCGGGCAGCTGCCAGCGGACGCGCCAGCCGGTCAGGCCCGCGGTCCGGTCGTTGCGGACCGTCACCTCCACCTGGTAGCCGCCGGGCCAGGAGTTCGTCACCTCGTAACGGGCGGCGCAGCCCAGGTCGGCCGGCGTCGTCGGCGCCGGGGTGGAGCTCACCGGCGCCGCCGGAGCGGAGGAGACCGGTGCGGCCACCGGCGTGCCGTCCGGGACGATGGCCGTCCCGATCACCACGCCGAGGGCGAGCAGGACCGCCCCCGCCGCGCCCGCCAGGACGAGCCGGCGTCGCGGACGGCGGACGCTCAAGAGCCGGGTTCCGGCCCGAGGCCGGGGCCGGGGCGGCGGCAGGGGACGGCCGCCGGTGACCGCTTCCAGCAGCTCCTGGACCTCCGCCATCGACGGGCGCGCCCCGGGGTCCCGCTGCAGCATGCGGGTGAGCACCTCGGCCAGCGGCCCGCCGTGCCGCGGCGGGATGGCCTCCTCCTTGGCGATGCGCAGCAATAGCGTGATCGCGTTGTCGTCGTTGCCGAACGGGGGAGTGCCCTCCAGCGCGCGGTAGAGCGTGGCGCCGAGGGAGAAGACGTCGGCCGGGAAGCCGGCTTCGTGGCCGCCGGCGACTTCGGGGGCCAGGTAGGCCGGGGTACCCGCGATGAAGCCGCCACCGGTCACGGTGCCTTCGCCGGTGGCGCGGGAGATGCCGAAGTCGGCGATCTTGACGACGCCGGCCTCCCCGAGCAGGACGTTGCCGGGGGTGACGTCCCGGTGCACGACCCCTTCGGCGTGCGCGGCGGCGAGCGCCGACGCGATCGGCGCGCCGATGCGCGCCACCTCCTCGGCGGGCAAGGTTTCCCGGTCGAGCAGGATCTCCGCCAGGCTGCGCGAGGGCAGGTACTCCATCACCAGGTAGGGCCCGCCCGGCGCCTCGACGACGTCGTGCACCGTGATCGCGTGCGGGTGCCGCAGGCGCGCGGTCAGGCGCGCTTCGCGCAGGGCACGCTGGCTCGCCTGGTCGCTCGCGGCCGGCCCGATGGCCGCGTCGTAGTCCAGCTGCTTGATCGCGACGACCCGGTCGAGCCGCTCGTCGCGGGCGCGCCGGACGACGCCCATCGATCCCTGGCCGATCCGCTCGGCCAGCCGGTAGCGCCCGGCGATCAGCTCTCCTGCGTCGGTCACGGCGACCTCCCGGCCCTTCCCCAGCGCACACGGAACACACGGATGCGGGTGGCGATCGGTTCGAGCCTAACGGCCTGCCCGCCGGTGTGCCGACGGACAGGCCGGGCTCAGGCGCCGAGCCGGTGCAGCTGGTCCCACGCCGGGACGTACGGGGTGAAGCGCAGCTTCATCCCGGCCTCGGCCGGCAGCTTGTCCGCCTTGCGGGCGTTGCAGCTGCGGGCCGAGCCGCCGCACGCGGCGACCGTGTTGAGCCAGTCGGTCCGGGCGCCGCCGCGGCTCAGCGGCGTCACGTGGTCGATCGTGGTGGCGCGCTGCCCGCAGTAGGCGCAGCGATGGCCGTCACGGACCAGCACGCCGCGCCGGGACCAGCGCGGCGGCTGCGTATATCGCCACTTCATGACGACATAACGCAGCAACCGCACGATCTTCGGGCGCGGGAACAGCCCGTAGGCGAGGCCCTCCTCGGCCTCGTGGATCTCGGCGACGTGGCGCACGAGCATCCGGATCGCGTGCGGGACCGAAACGGTCTGCAGCGGCTCGTAACCGGCGTTCAGGACCAGGACCTTCACAACGCACCTCTTTCCTCTCGGCGAAAATGGTCGCCGAGAGGAAAGAGGTGCGTCAATCGTGTTTCACCGCAGGGGATGCGTGCAGAAGAACCGCCAGACGACCGGCGTCGCGTCGATCACCGTGGGCGTCGCGGAATCGTTGTTCGGCCGCGTGCTGGGCCAGACGTGCCCGGCACCTTCGACGCGGTAGTGCTCCAGGGCTGCGCGACCGTCGCAGCCGAGCCACTTCTCGGCGACGACGCCGTCGACCGGGGTCCACGACACCGGATCGGGCCGGCAACCGTCCCTTGTGGACCAGGCCGCCAGCCAGTCCGGGATCGCGGGCAGGCCCTTCGCGGGGTTGCCGGTGTAGGGGATCGTCGTGTCCGCCGTCCCGTGGAAGTCGAGGATCGGCACCGGCCGGCTCGGGTGGCAGGCGCCGCCCTGCGGGTAGAACGCGCCGGACACCGGCGCGAACGCCGCGATCCGGCTCGCCAGCCGGCAGGCCAGCACGCCGACGAACCCGCCGCCGTTGGACTTCCCGGCCGCGAAGATCCGGCCGGCGTCGACGCACAGCGTGCGCTGCAGCGCGTCCAGCAGGTCGCCGGTGAACAGGACGTCATCCGCGGCGGCCGAATAGGGCGCGCCGGTCCAGGCGGACTCGCCGTCGGTGCCGATCAGGCCCTGCGGGTAGACCGCGATCGCGTCCAGCGCCGAGAAGCCGGACAGCTCCTCCTGGTACTGCGACGTCCGTTTGTGCCCGTGGAACGACAGCACCAGCGGGTAGGGCCGGCGCGGGTTGTAGTGCGCGGGCAGGTGGACGGTGTACTCGCGCTCGAGGCCGCCCGAGGTGACGTGCCGGGTCGTCGTCACCCCGGCCGGGAACCCGGCGGGCCGCCCGCAGCCGGTGGTGCGGACGGGGTGGTCGGCGACGCCGGCCGCGGCGGCGGGCGCGGCGAACGCGGTGGTCAGGGCAGCGGCCGCGGTGAACGCGGCCAGCCACCGGGGTAGACGTCCGGGCACTCGATCCTCCTTGATCGACAGCGGGGCGTGGCCAGCATCACACCGGGAGCCGCCGGGACCCAGATTGCGTTCATAAAGTGCGCGGTCCCGAACTGTCGGACCCGCTCGGTAGGATCGACCCAACAACGGCCGCCGGACACGCGGAAAGGAATGGAAGTGACTGCCCCGATCGAGACGCTGGAGTTCCAGTCGGAAGCGCGTCAGCTGCTCCAGCTGATGATCCATTCGATCTATTCGAACAAGGACACCTTCCTGCGGGAGCTCGTGTCCAACGCCTCCGACGCCCTCGACAAGCTGAGGCTGGAGTCGTACCGCGACAAGGACCTCGAGGCGGACACGTCCGACCTGCACATCGCGATCGAGACCGATCCGGAGGCGCGCACCCTCACGGTGCGCGACAACGGCATCGGCATGACCCGCGACGAGGTCGTCGCCCTGATCGGGACGATCGCCAAGTCCGGCACCGCCGACTTCCTGACCAAGCTCAAGGAGGCGAAGGACGCGGCGGCGTCGCAGGACCTGATCGGGCAGTTCGGCGTCGGGTTCTACGCGAGCTTCATGGTCGCGGACAAGGTCACCCTCGTGACGCGCCGCGCGGGCGGCGCCGAGGGCGTCCGCTGGGAGTCGACCGGCGAAGGCACGTACACGATCCAGCCGGTCGAGGACGCGCCGCAGGGCACCGCGGTCACGCTGCACCTCAAGCCCGAGGACACCGAGGACCACCTCTACGACTACACGTCCGCGGCGAAGATCCGCGAGATCGTGAAGAAGTACTCCGACTTCATCACCTGGCCCATCCGGATGAAGGGCGAGGGCGAGGAGCCCGAGACCGTCAACTCGATGAAGGCGCTGTGGGCGCGCTCGTCGAGCGAGGTCACCGAGGACGAGTACCACGAGTTCTACAAGCACGTCAGCCACGACTGGCAGGACCCCCTCGAGACGATCCGGCTGCAGGCCGAGGGGACGTTCGAGTACCAGGCGCTGCTGTTCCTGCCCTCGCACGCGCCGATGGACCTGTTCCTGCGGGAGCGCAAGCGCGGCGTGCAGCTCTACGTCAAGCGCGTCTTCATCATGGACGACTGCGAGTCGCTCGTCCCCGAGTACCTGCGGTTCGTCAAGGGCGTCGTCGACGCGCAGGACCTCTCGCTGAACGTCTCGCGGGAGATCCTGCAGCAGGACCGGCAGATCCAGCTGATCCGCCGTCGCCTGGTGAAGAAGGTGCTCTCGACGGTCAAGACGATGATGACCGCCGACGCCGAGAAGTACGCGACGTTCTGGCGCGAGTTCGGCCGCGCGGTCAAGGAGGGCCTGCTCGACGACTTCGAGAACCGCGAAGCCATCCTCGAGATCTCGTCGTTCGCCTCGACGCACGACGCGGATAAGCCGACTTCGCTGCGCGACTACGTCTCGCGGATGAAGGAGGGCCAGGAGCACATCTACTTCATGACCGGCGAATCGCGCTCGGCGATCGAGAACTCGCCGCACATGGAGGCGTTCCGCGCCAAGGGCTACGAGGTGCTGGTGCTGACCGACCCGATCGACGAGATGTGGGTCGACGCGGTGCCGGGCTTCGACGGCAAGCAGTTCCAGTCCATCGCCAAGGGCCAGGTCGACCTCGAGTCGGAGGAGGACAAGAAGGCCACCGAGGTCGCCCGCGAACAGCGGAACAAGGACTTCGAGAGCCTGCTGACCTGGATGGGCACGGCCCTGGGCGACACGGTCAAGGAGGTCCGGCTGTCGTCGCGGCTGACGACGTCACCCGCCTGCATCGTCGGCGACACGCACGACCTGACCCCGACGCTGGAGAAGATGTACCGCGCGATGGGCCAGGAGCTGCCGCCGATCAAGCGCATCCTCGAGCTCAACCCGGACCACGCGCTGGTGACCGGGCTGCGCGAGGCCCACGCGGCCCGGCCGGACGACGAAGGCCTGGCCGAAACGGCCGAGCTCCTCTACGGCATGGCCCTCCTGGCCGAGGGCGGCGAGCTGGCCGACCCGTCCCGCTTCATCAAGCTCCTGTCCGGCCGCTTGGAGAAAACCCTCTGACCCACGCTCGTGAGTGGTAAGGCGGGTTCTAACCCGCTTTACCACTCACGACGCGGTCAGGGGGCGGCGTTCATCAGGTCGAGGGCGCTCTGCTGGCGGGCCGCGTCGGACAGGTCGAACGGGCCTGCCCACATCAGCCCGTAGGCGTCCGCGCTGGTGCGGTCGTTGGCATACGCCGAGTTCGCCTGGCGCTGCAAGTACGCCGTGTACGGGTGGTCCGGGAGGGCCGCGTTCAGCACCGCCAGATCCCGGGCGTACACGCCCTTGAACGTCGGGCCGTCCGCGCCGCCGCCGCCCGCCGTCTCGCCCGGGTCGCGGAGGATGCCGCCCGGGTTCAGCGAGCCGTTCGTCGTCGACGCGTTCGCCATCGCACGGGCCTTCGTCAGCAGGCTCGCGTCGCCGGTGGCTCGGTTCAGCTCGGCCAGCGCCGCCAGTGGCACGCCCTGGTTGTACGACCACACCGCCTGGCCGTTGTTGGCGCACGTCGAGGTCAGGCCGTCGTTGACCAGGTTCGAGCCGTTGATCATCCCGCTGCCGGCGAACCAGGTCCAGCCCGCCCGGGCCCGCGCGAGGTACGCCGTGTCGCCCGGGATGCGGTTGTGCAGGGCCGCGTTCAGCTGGATGTACAGGGAGTTCGGGATGGCGTTCTTGTAGGTGCGGCTCGTGCTCCACCAGACCCCGCCGCCGCAGACGCCGTCCCAATAGGCGTACATGTGGTCCGCGTCGGCGCGGGCGGTGTTCAGGTACTTGCCGTCACCGGTCAGGTCGTAGGCGGCGACCCAGGCGAGGCCCCACCAGCCGGTGTCGTCGAGGTAGTCGTTGCGGAACTGGCCGCCCTGGGCGGCGAGGTTCTTCGTGTACGTCGTGTCGATCGCGTAGCGGTAGCTGTTCATGCCGCTGACGCGGATGTTGCCGATGATCGCGGTGAGCGCGTTGGCCGAGTTCCACCACCCGGTCGTGTCGAACAGGCCGGTGCCGAGGTTGTACCGCTCCATCAGCGCGGTGGCCGCGGCGGTGCGGCGGTCCCAGGCGTTCCAGGTCGGACGCGCCCAGCCGGTGCAGGCGATCGTGCCCGACCCCGCGGGCTGACCGCACGCGCGCAGCAGGCCGACGCCCTTGTTCGCCCAGTCGTCGGCGTTGTACATCAGCGTCCGCCAGCCCGTCGCCCCGGACGGCGTGGCGGTGTCGCCCAGTTTGCTGCCCGACGCCCACGTGCGCCCGGCGTCGAACGAGCGGTCCAGCCAGACGTGGTCCCCGGCGGCGCCGCCGGTGATCGCCGCCCAGCCCATGGCGTCGCCGTCGTCGAGGTGCAGGGAGATCCGCCGGCCGCCGACGCCGGCCGACGGGCCTTCGCGATCGCCCGGCGACGACGCGGGATCTCGCGCGTCGCAGTACTTGTTGCAGATGGCCGCGAATGGTGTGGCCGACGGCGTCGGCGTCGGAGCGGCCGCCAGGACAGCGGTCAACAGGGGAATGAGGAGGTTCATCGGTCACCTTCCGCGCTGAAGGGCGATCCTCCTCATTTTCCGGTGCCGATATTATTGGTCCAGTCCTTTTCCGGGACAGGTTGCGGACAGAAAATCACGCCCGCCGCGAGCTCAGCAGGAGCAGGCACAGCACCGCGATCCCGGTGACGAGCCCGGCGACCAGCAGCATCGGGTCCAAGGTGGGCGGGGTGGCCGCGGTGGCCTGCTGGACCGCGGGCGGCGGCTCGGTGGCCGGAGCGGCGGGAGCGGCCGGAGCGGCGGCGGCCGCGGACGTGGTGGCCGGGGCACTCGTGGCCGGAGCTGTGGTCACCGGCACCGCGGCGGCCGCCGTCCGCGACGGCGTGGTCCGCGGGGCCGAGCTCGCGGGCTGCGGCGGTGCCGTCGTGGGCGCGGGCAGCACCGTCACCGAGGCCCGCATATCGGGGTGCACCGAGCAGTAGTACTGGTAGGTGCCCGGCTGCCGGAAGGTGTAGCTCCAGCTTTGCCCGGCCGACAGCTGCGGGCTGCGGAACGCGACCGGCGCGCTCGTCGTGACGACGTCGTGCGGAGCCTCGTCGTGCTGCATCCACGTGACCGTGTCGCCGACGCGCACGGTGAGCGCGGCGGGGGAGAAGGCGTAGCCCTGCATCATCACCTGCTGCGCCGCCGCGGCGGCCGGGCCCGCGAACGGCAGGTTCAGGAACACCAGGAGACCGGCGACGGCCAGGGCGGCGCGCCTCATCGGCGGAACTCGATCGCGATCTCGACGCGCAGCCGGCGCCGGGCCAGCAGCCGGACCAGCCGTCCGGCGTGCGCGGGCTTCCGGCGGGCCGGGAGGACGACCCCCGCGGCCCAGACGACGACGCTCCCGGAGTCCCGGTGCCGGACGTCGCCGCGCAGCCGCACGGCCCGCCCGGCCACGCTGCCTTCGACGACGAACGGGTCTTCGGCGACTTCGCCGGCGGTGAAGGTGAGGTCCTCGCCGCGGAACGCCCGGCCGAGGAACGGAAGCGGAGTCCGCAGCGAGCCGGGGTCGAGGGTGACGGTGAGCGCGGCGCCGGGTGCCCAGTGCCCGCCGGTCGCGGTCAGGCGGCCGCGGAACAGCGGTGGGCGCGGGGAAACCTCGATGACGCACCGGTCGCGGCGCAGGGCGTAGCCGGTCGCGGTGGGCAGGAAGGCGGTGTCGGACATGGGGATGGCCTCCGGAGAAGGGGGGCGGGTGGCCCGGACGGCCGGGCCACCCGCCGGGATCAGCAGCTCGCCTGGCCGAGCAGCGGCGTGAGCACGTTCTCGAGCCACACGGTGTGCGTCTTGATGTACTGGTCCAGGTTCAGCAGGTCGGTCACCTGCTGAACCGGCGACTCCTCGAGGTGCGCGCTCTTGATGTGCGCGATGATCGGCGCGAGCGTGTCGGTGACGACCTGGCTCGCCGAGCCGTCGAACGCCGGGGCGAGCACGGTTTCCAGCCACACCGTGTGGGTCTTGATGTACTGGTCCAGGTTGAGGATGTCCTGCACCTGCTGGCCCGGTGAGGTCTCCAGGTGCGCGCTCTTGACGTGGTCGAGGATCGGCTGCAGGACCGCCTTCGGCACGCAGGAGCCGCCGCCGGCCGGGGTGGACGGCGCCGGCATCGAGTGGCTCGGTGCCGAGGTCGGAGCGGACGTCGGGGTCGAGGACGGCGGGGCGCTGGTGGGCGCCGCGCCGGTCACGGTGACCGTCGCCTTCATGTCGGGGTGGATCGAGCAGTAGTACGAGTACTTGCCCGCCTTGGTGAAGGTGTGGCTGAAGGTCTGGCCGGTCTGCAGGGTCGGCGACGTGAACTTCTCCGGCCCGTCGGTGACGACGATGTTGTGCGGCGCGGTGTCGTGGTTGGTCCACGTCACGGTGTCGCCGACGGCGATCGTCAGGTCGGCAGGCGAGAACTTGTAGCCCATGGCCTCGACCGACTTGCCGGACGGCGCCGCGGCCGGAGCGGCGGCCGGAGCGGCGGCCGGAGCGGCGGCCCCGCCGGCCTGGTCATGGACGAGTCCCTGGTACAGCGGGACGGCCAGCGGCCCCTGCTGGGCCAGTGCGGCCAGGTCGACGTTCGCGGCCTGGCTCGGTGCGGCCTGCTCGGTCCGGCCGCCGCGCAGCGTGGCGAGGCTGAACAACGCCGTCGCCAGTGCCAGGATCGCCACGGCGACCGGCCAGGTCCGCCGTCGTCGCACCACCTCCGGCTGCTCGGGGGCGGTGGGGGTGGGGTTGTCCATCGAGGACTCCTTTCGCAGGTCGATCAGCGGCCGGGACTGGCCGTGACGAGGAAGCTCGCCGCGAGCAGGACCACGAGCACGAGCGTGGTCTCGGCGGCGACGGAATGGACGAAGGGGCGGACGGTGGCGGCGTCCCCGCGCAGGACGACGGCGAAGTCGAGGCGGCGGCCCACCCAGCGGCGGCTGAACTGCGCGGCCAGCAGCACGGCGGCGAGCACGGCCAGCTTGACCAGCAGCGTCTTCCCGTAGGTCGTGCCGAACAAGCGGCCGACGCTGCCGACGGTCTGCCACGCGAGTACGACCCCCGCGGCGACCACGACGCCGACCGACGTCATCGCCAGCTTCGAGTAGCGGGGGATCACCGAGGCGAGTTCCCCGGGATCACGGCGGGCCAGGACGCCGAACAGCAGCACGGCCAGCCCCCCGATCCAGGCCGAAGCGCCCGCCAGGTGCGCGAAGTCCGCCAGCTGCGTCAACCACGGCCGGGTGCTCTCCACCGCGTGGCCGGTGAGCCCGGTCGTGCGGAGCAGGCCGAGCAGAATCGCTCCGGCCCCGACGCGCCAGGGCACCGCCGTGGCCGCGTCCCGGCCGCGTTGCAGCAACCAGGCCAGCACCACCCCGCCGAGCAGCCACAGCAGGGCCCTGGCGAACCAGATCCGCCCGAACTGGCTGTCCACCGCCTGGCTGAGCAGGTCCCAGGCCAGGAAGTCGCCGGGCGGGCGCTGCGCGGCCCACGCCGCCTGCAGGCCGAGGCCGGAGAGGGTGCCGAGCAGGCCGAGCACCCAGCCGGTGATCAGCACCGAACGCGCCCCGCGGTGGCCGGCGCCCGCGGGCCAGAGCACGGCGAGGAACAGCAGCCCGCCGGCGAACAGGGTGAGACCGGCGTAGTCGACGGTGCGGGCGAGCACGTACCACGCCTTGACGGGGTCCACGTTCACCGTCCACTCGGGACGGTGGGCACCATGGCGGGTTCGAGACCGCCGTCGGCCGTGCGGCAGTAGCCGAGGATGAGCGCACCGGCCCCGTCGGGCCCGGTCATGCCGAGCCCGGTGGTGACGGTGCCGAGCAGCGGCAGCCCGCCGACGGTCTCCAGGAGCTGTTGCGCCACACCGGGTTGGCACGCGGGCACGTCGGTTCCGGGCGGTGGGGGTGGCACCGTCGTCGTCGGCTCGGGGGAGGCCGGGGGAGGTGCGGCGCCGGGATCGGGAGAGCCCGGGTCCGGGACCGGGGCCGCGCCGATGTCGCCGGGCATCGGGGGCATCGAAGGCATCGTGACCGCCGACGGGGCGTCCACCGGCAACGCGGGCAGCGGGGATTGCGGACCGCCGGTGGGGAGCGGGCCGGCCGGAAGTGGTGGTGTGCCGGGTGTTTCCGGGGTGACGGGGTTCCCGCCGTCCGCCACCGCGGGCGGGGCGGCGGCGGTGGTGGTGCCCGGGCGCAGCCCGATGCCGGACGCGTAGCCGACGACGACCACGACCGCGCCGGCGAGACTCGCGGCGATGACGTGGTCACGGCGCAGGGCGGGTCCTCGCACGGTTTCGTCCTCCAAAGAAGGGAATTCGTTCCCGGTCCGACCGGCAATTCCGGGATAGTGGGAAAGAACGGGATGTGCGAGCAATAAACCAGCCGGCGCGTTACGCGGGGTGATGTTCACGTGAAGGCCGCGTAACGTTGACCGGCCTCTTGGTGGCGCGAAGCGGTGAGGATCTGGACCGAAAGCCGCATCTGCTGCGCTGTTCGGGTGATCGGCTGCACGATCCATCGGAGCAGTGGTCCGATTTGCCCGATTGCGCGAGCGGGCCGGTGAGAATTGCTTAACACAGCCGTTTCACGGTCTTCCGCCGCGGCCCCGGATCCGCTCGTTACGTTCGGCCCATCGCTCTAATTCCCGAGAAGGCGAGAAACCATGACTTCCCGCTGGTCTTTCCCGGTCCGCATCGCCGCCGCGCTGGCGGCCGCCGGGTGCGCGGTCCTGCTGGACGCGCCCGCGGCGGCCGCGCACAGCGTGCTGGTGTCCAGCTCCCCGGCCGCGGACGCCTCGCTCGCCACGGCCCCGGCCGAGGCCGTGCTCGAGTTCAACGAGCCGGTGGAGAACCGGTTCACCGAACTGGCGGTGCTCGGGCCCGACGGCACTTCGCACTGGGAGGCCGGGCCGGCGTCCGTTGTGGACGCCCGGGTGTCCGCGCCGCTGCGTCCCCTCGGCCCGGCCGGCGCCTACACCATCCGGTACCGCGTCACCTCCGCCGACGGCCACCCGGTCTCGGGCACCGTCGCGTTCCGGCTCACCGTGGCGGGGCCGGGAGCGGCGGTGCCGGCCGCCGCGGCGGTGACGCGCCCGGACGGCGACGGCCCGGTGCCGCTGTGGCCGTGGCTCACCGGGGGCGCCGTCCTGCTCGGCACCGGGTTCGCGGTGGCCCGGCGGCTGAGCCGGGCCGACGCTTGAGGGCGGGGCCGCGCGGGTATCCCGGCCCCATGACCAATCTCGACGACACCACGACCGCGAAGCTCGACGAATTCGTGCTCGCCCGGCTCGCGGAGGACGAAGAGCGCGTCCGGGCGGGGGAGCTGCCGCTGATCGACGAGGCCGAGCGGCGCGGGCGGCTGCGGATCATGTACGCCGACGACGGCGACGGGCTGATCCTCGCCGGCGGGCCGGTCGAGGCGATGGAGGACCGGCACCCGGTGCCGTTCGCCGAAAAGGCCGAGTTCCTGCGCCGCGAGGTCCGCGACACGCACGACGACGTGTCCGTCAAGCTCATCGCGTCCGTGTACGAAGCCCACCCCGACTGGCGCGACGAGTGGCGCCCGTGACCTGATGCCCGTGCGGCCGCGGATCTTCGCCGACCGGGAGCACGGCGGCCGCTGCCTCGCGGGCGAGCTGCGGCACCGGGACTGGGCCGACCCGGTCGTGCTCGGGCTCGCCCGCGGCGGGGTGCCGGTGGCCGCCGTCGTCGCGCGGCGGCTCGGCGCAGAACTGGACGTCGCGGTCGCCCGCAAGATCGGCGCGCCGGGCCATCGCGAGTTCGGCGTCGGCGCGGTCACCCCGCACGGCCCGGCGATCTACGACGCGGCCGCCCTGCGCACGCTGGACCTGACCGCCGCGCGGATGGCCCGGACCGAAACCCGCGAACGAGCGGAGGCGCGCCGCCGGCTGGAGCGCTACCGCGCCGGCCGGCCGCCCGCCGTCCTCACCCACCGTGACGTTCTCCTCGTCGACGACGGGCTCGCGACCGGTGTCACCGCGACGGCGGCCTTGCGTGACCTCCGCGCGGCAAGTCCGCGGACGCTCGTCTTCGCCGCGCCCGTCGCGGCTCCTGGCGCTGTCACCCGGATGCGGCACGAAGCCGATGACGTCGTCTGCGTCGCCGAACCGCCGGATTTTCGCGCGGTCGGCCAGTGGTACGCCGATTTCCGCCAGCTGGAGGACGACGACGTCCTCGCCCTGCTCGGCCCGTGACACACCAGGGTCACCCCCGGGTTGACCGGGTGGGTGACGGGGTATCACCCGATGGGGGCACCGACCGAAGAGGCGGGAGCGGGATGAGCGAACGGGACGGGCTCGGCGCGGCGGCGCGCGGGCTGCGGCAGTACCTGCTGGCCGTCGCGGCCAAGCTGGACGCTCCCGCCTGGTTCTGCGAGGTGGACGTCCCCGCCGGGGCGTATGTCGCGCTGGAGCGGCGGCTCGCGCGGTTCCCCGAGCACGAGGTGGCCCTCCTCTGGGACGAACGCGACGGCTGGTCCGCGGCGGTCGAGTCGTCGACCGGGGACGAAGTCATCGTGCTGGCGTACCTGGGTGAGGACGTCCTGCCGGCCCCGGAAGCCGTCGTGGAGTTCGTGACCGGCCTGTACGGCGAGAAGTACCCCGGCCGGCCGGATCCCCCGGACTTCCGCAGACCCGGCACCGGGGACGGCTTCGACGAACGGCTGGCCGCCTACGCCGGGAATCCGGTGGGCCGGGCCTGAATCACCGCGGAGGCAGCACGCAGAACTCGTTGCCCTCCGGGTCGGCGAGCACGATCCACGGGTCGTCGGCCGGGTCGTCGAGGACCTTGGCCCCGAGCATCACCAGGCGCTCGACCTCCGCCCGCTGATCGCCGGCCACCGGCGCGAGATCCAGGTGCAGCCGGTTCTTGACGGTCTTTTCTTCCGGCACCTGCTGGAACAGCACCGCCGGGCCGTCGTCGAAGTCCACCTGGCGGTAGGTGAGCCCGTGGGAGTCGGTCCACGTGCGGGTCTTCCCGCCGCCGAGCGCCGCCGCCCAGAACTCGGCCAGCAGGTCCGGCTGACGGCAGTCGACCGCCACGGCGAGGATGCGGGCCGCCGTCACGAGCCCGCCACGATCCGGTTGATGGCCTCGGCGACCAGATCCGGTTCGGACACCGTCACCGTCAACCCCGGGTGGCGGACCAGCCCCCACGGGTCGATCCCCCGGACGGGCTCCCGGAACCGGAGACAGACGCCCCCCGCCGTCGTCGTCCCGAAAGTCAGCCCTCGGTCGGCGAGCGAAAGCCGGACGCCGAAGGCGCGAAGAGCGTTGTAGGGCCCGGTGGCCTCCGCTCCGGCGAGGTTGCTCAGCGGGGTCTCGACCAGCCACGGTCCGAACCGGACGCGCAGGCCGGCCGCGTCCAGTTCCAGGCCGGCCCGCGGACCCGCGATCCGGCGCAGCCAGCCGGGTCCGGCGAAGTCGGCGTGAAGCCGGTAGTGGACGACGACGGCGGGTTCGCCCACCGCCGCCGCTTCACTCGTGGTCATGCGCCGCCGCCCAGCGGGGGGACGTCCGAGTCGTCGTCGGCCGGGAGTTCGGGGTCCCGCCACTCCTCGGCGCGGGAGGGGCCGTTGCCCTGCAGGGTCCCGCGCAGCTCGGCCTTCTGCGCGTCGTCTTCACGCGGCGAGTGCTGGTCGCTTTCGCGATGCATGGGAGCCTCCTTCACGCGGTGTCCTTTCCCGGCTACCCGGCGGGTGGCCACCGAAACGCCAAGATCACCGCGAGCGCGCGGCCGTCCGGTTGACCGCCCGTGCGGCGACGATGCCGAGCACGAGCCCGGCCACCGCGGTCAGCCCGTGCAGCCAGTTGTCCGCCCAGTTGAGGTTGATCGGGTCCTCGGGGTTGACGAGCGAGGTGGCGAGGATGCCGTACGCGGTCATCCCGGTGAACCCGACGAACAGCACCCAGCAGTAGATGATCGACCCGGTGCGCCGGAGCGCGGCGAGCAACCCGAGCACCCCGACCGCCGTGTGGACGAGGTTGAGCAGCGGGGTCACGCTGAAGATCCAGACGGCCCGGCTGGTTTCGTGGCCGACCGCGGCGGTCTCCGGGGTCAGGAACCCGGCGATGCCCAGCGCGAGGTAGAGCAGCCCGAGGACGGCGACGACCGGGCGGAGCCAGGACGCTCCCGCGCGGGAGCGGGGTTCTGCGGAAGACATGGGATTCTCCTTCTCTCCGCGGCCGGATACCCCGCCATGCGTGCGGAAAACGGACAAGTGGAAGGGGCCGGGCGGCGGGCTGGGGTGCCGCCGCCCGGCCCGCGGCCGGGACCCGCGCCGGTCCTGCAGCCAGGACGCGGGCCCCTGGTCTCAGGGAGAACGCCAGTCGTGATCGCGGTACGCGGTCCCGTGCTGGGCACCCATCAGCAGCAGCCCGCCGTCGACGACCAGCGACGTCCCGGTGATGTAGCCGGCGGCCGGGGTCGCCAGGAACGCGACCGCGGCCGCCACCTCGGCCGCGTGGCCGGGGCGGCCGAGCGGGATGCCTGGCCGGTCCTGTTCGCGCGGGTCGGCGTCGGTCTGTCCCGTCATCGGCGTCGAGATTTCGCCCGGGGCCACGGAGTTCACGGTGATGCCGTGCTCGGCCAGCTCGAGGGCGAGCACCTGGGTCAGCGCCCCCGCGCCGGCCTTCGCGGCGCAGTAGGGCGCGGCGCCGACGCGCGGCACGTGCTCGTGGACGCTGGTGATCGTGATGATCCGCCCGCCGTGCCCGGCGTCGATCATGTGCCGGGCCGCGCGCTGCGAAAGCAGGAAGACCCCGTCGAGGTCGACGTCCAGGACCTGGCGCCACTTCTCGTAGTCGAGGTCCATCGCCCGCTGGCTGCTGCCGGTTCCGGAACAGTTGACGAGGACGTCGATGCCGCCGAGGTCCTCGGCGAACGCGTCGACGACGTCGGCGGCTCCCGGCAGCTCGGTCAGGTCGAGCTGCCGGACGTGCGCGGCCACGCCGTGCGAGCGGGCCTCGGCGGCGGTTTCCTCCGCGCCGTCGGCGTCCGAGTGGTAGGTGATGCCGACGTCGAGGCCACCGCCGGCGAGGGCGGCGACGACCGCCCGGCCGATGCCGGAGTCGGCACCGGTGACGACAGCGCGCCGCGGCGAAGCGGCGTCGGCGGGCAGGGGTGCCGGGAGCGACACGGGCAGCTCCTTTCCTTTGCGTTCGGCTACCACCGCCACGGGGGACTAAACGCGGTGCGCCGGGCCGTGGCCGCGGCGGTCACCTCCGCCGGCTTCACCCGGCGGAGGCGCAGCCGGTGCCGTCCAGAGCGTGTGTCGGCCGGCGAGCGGGGTAACCGCGCCGTTCCCCGAACGGAAGGAGAGCTCCCGTGAGCAAGCCGAACCCGATCGAACTGCAGAAGTACCTGTCCGGCGTCGACTACCCGGCGAAGCGTGACGACCTGGTGCAGGCGGCCGAGAAGAACGGTGCCGACTCCGACACTTTGGACATCGTGCGCGGCCTGCCGGACCGGACCTACGAGGGGCCCAGCGGCGTGAGCAAGGAGATCGGCGGCTGACCCGGCGTCGTGAATGACTCATTCCTGGCGTCGCACGCCAGGAATGAGTCATTCAGGACGTGGCCGCCGCCGGGACCGGCGAGGTGACACCCGGCTGGGCGAGCGCCGTCACCGCGCGGCAGACGTCCGCGGAATCGATCGTGTCGAGACAGGGGTGGCCCGGGACCGGGCACACCCGCGCGCGGCTGGCGCGGCAGGGCGCCTGCTGGTCCCCGAGCACGACCGTGGGGACGCCGTAGGGCGCCCACCGCTCCTGCGGCACCACCGGGGCGAACAGCGACACGACCGGGGTGCCCGCCGCCGCGGCGAGGTGCGCGGGGCCGGTGTTGGGCGCCACCACGACCCGGGCGCCGGACAGCACCGCCGCCAGTTCGGCCAGGGACGTCCGGCCGCCGAGGTCGACCGCCGACGTCCCGGCCACTTCGCGGGTCAGGGTGCGCTCCGACGGCGCACCCGTGACGAACACCCGGTGCCCGTCCGCGGCGAGGGCCCGCACCGTCTCGCGGCTCCAGGCCGCCGACGGCTGGCGGGCGGGCACCGAGGCCGCGGGGTGCACCACGACGTACGCCCCGCCGCCGGTCAGCTGGGCGGTGTTCGGCAGGGGACGCCGCAGCGCGAGGGCGCCGTGGTCGTCCGGCGGCAGCGAGAACCCCGCCGCTTCGGCGAGCGACAGCATCCGGACCGGCTCCGGCGGATCGCCGTCGACGCGGTGGCGCAGGTCGAGCAGGCTGCCCGGGTAGTCCTCGGAGATCGCGCCGATCCACGGCACGCCGGCCTGGCGCAGCAGCAGCGCGAGCGGCAGCGGCGATTGGTGGAACGACGTCAGGATGAGCGCGCGGTCGAACGACTTCTCGCGCATCAGCGCGACGAACGCGCCGGTGTCCTCGGCGGTCACCGGCGGCGGCTCGGGGTCGATCCAGGGTGCGGTCCAGGTGAGCACGTCGGCCACGCCCGGCAGCAGGTCGCCGGCGGCGCGGCCGTGCGGGCCCGCCAGCAGGGTCACCTGCGCCCCGGACGCGGCGACCGCGCGCACGCACGGCCCGGCGAGCAGGACGTCCCCGAGGTTGTCCTGGCGGGCGACGAGCACCCGGGTCATCCGGCGACCCCGGCGAGCCGCAGCGCCTCGGACAGGTCCCGGGCGACGGCGGCGTCCCGGCGGGCCCGGGCGATCTCCGGTTCGAGCGTGCGGTCGGTCGGCACCAGCACCGCGCGGGCGCCGGCGGCGAGAGCCGCGTCGACGTCGGCGCCGGTGTCGCCGATGACCACGCAGGACGCCGGGTCGACGCCGAGCTCGCCGGCGGCCCGCAGCACCATGCCGGGCGCCGGTTTGCGGCACGCGCAGCCGTCGCCGTCGTCGTGGACGCAGACCTGCCAGGTGCCGAACGGCCCGAACAGCTCCTGGACGCGGGCGTTCACCGCGTCGAGCTGCTCGGGGGAGATCAGTCCTTTCGCGACACCGGACTGGTTGCTCACCACCCCGACCGGGATCCCGCGCTCCCGCAGCCCGCGGACGAGCTCGACCGCGCCGGGCACCGGACGGACGCCGTCGGGGTCGTTCAGGTAGGGGACGTCGACGATGAGCGTGTCGTCCCGGTCGAACAGCACCGCGACCGGGGGCCGGGGCCGCCGGGCCGCGATCTCCCCGCGCAGCCGGTGGTAGCACGCGGCGGGCGGGATCAGGACACTGGTGACGGCCATCCGCGCCACCTCGCCGGGGGTCCGCGGACCGGGCTGGATCCGGCGGGTGGCGAACTCCGCCGTCAGCCCGGCCCAGACACCGGCCGCGAGCAGGGCCTTTCCGCGTTGCCTGAACAGTGGCAGCGTGAGCGCGGCCAGACCGGCCACTGTGGACAGTGCGTGGAGGCCGAGCCGTCCGTGCCCGGCGCCGGTCCGCTGCCGCCAGAGCACGCCGTGCTTGGCCCGCATCAACGCGTTGTCGGCGTTGCCGCGCTGGGCTTTGAGGCTGTAGAAGAACCCCGCGCGCCGGGCCGGGTGCGTGGTGAGCCGTTCGCCCTGGTCGATCCGGTGTCCGGCCTCGGCGACGCGCAGCGCGAGGTCGGAGTCCTCGCGGAAGGCGCGGGGGAACCGCTCGTCGAAGCCGCCCACCTCGACGAGCGCGCGGCGGCGGTAGGCCATGTCCGCGGTGATCCACCGCGCCTGCTCGAGCCCGGCGGTGGAACGTTCGTCGTCGGTGGGCCGCCGGTCCGCGGGGAGCGGGACGGTGATCCGGCCCTGGGACGCGGCCACGTCCGGCGGCAGCGAGCCGAGGTCGGCCGCGAGCTGCCGCGCCCAGTCGGGGGCGAGCACGACGTCGTCGTCGACGAACGCGATCCACTCGCTCTTCGCCGTGCGCCAGCCGAGGTTCCGCGCCGCCGCCGGTCCGCGCCCGCCGGAGCGGAGCACGCGGACACCGTCGGGGACGTCCAGCTCGGCCCCGTCCGGGCGGTCGTCGACGACGAGGATCTCCGCCGGCCGCGGATCGGGCCCGCCGAGCAGGGTTTCCAGGAGTGGCCGAAGCGTGTCCCGGCCGGTCGTGGGGATCACCACGGTGTAGTCGAGCGTCACCGGCCACGGATACCCCGGCCGGGGGTGATCAAACGGCGTGTCGAAGTCCCCGCGCCCGGGTAACCGGCGAGCGACGACAAGGAGGTGCGGATGACCGCGGGGACGATCGAAATCCGGAACCCGGCCGACGGCAGCGTGGTCGGCACGGTGCCGGCCGCAGGCGAAGACGCGATCGACGCGGCACTCGCGCTGGCTCGCCGGAGCGCGGCGCAGTGGGCCCGGACCCCGGCCGCCGAGCGCGGCGCGCTGCTGCACACCGCGGCGGAACGGCTGCGGGCGCGCGCGGACGAGCTGGCGAAGGCCAACGAAGCCGAGACGGGCAAGCCCCGCGACGAAGCCCGCGAAGGCGTGCTCGCCGGGGCGGGCACCTTGGACCAGTACGCCGAACTGGGCCCGGTGCACCGCGGCCGCAGCCTGCTCGGCGACGTCGGCGCGACGGACCTGATGGTCCCCGAGCCGTACGGCGTCGTCGTGGCGCTCACGCCGTGGAACGACCCGGTGGCGGTGGCCTGCGGGCTCCTGGGCGCGGCGCTGGCCACCGGGAACGTGGTGGTGCACAAGCCGAGCGAGCGCGCGCCGCACACCGGGCAGCTGCTCGGCGAGGTGCTCGGCGACGTCTTCCCGGACGGTGTGCTGCAGACGCTGCACGGCGATGGCGGGGTCGGCGCGCTGCTGGCGATGCGCGCGGACGTCGACGTCATCGCCCACGTGGGCAGCACGGCGACCGGGCGGTCGATCGCGGCGAGCGCGGCCGCGACGGGCGCGAAGACGTTGCTGGAGAACGGCGGCAACGACCCGCTGGTGATCGACGAGGACGTCGACCCGGTGTGGGCGGCCGGTCAGGCGGCGCTGGGGTCGTTCGCCAACTCGGGGCAGATCTGCGTGGCGGTCGAACGGATCTACGTGTGCTCGGCGGTCGCCGAGCCGTTCCTGGCGGCGCTGGTCAAGGAGGCCGAGACGCGCACGCTGGCCCCGCTGGTGGACCGGCGCCACCGCGACCACGTGCACTCCCACGTGGCGGACGCCGTGGAGCGGGGCGCCCGGCTGCTGACCGGCGGCGCGGTCCCGGACGGGCCGGGCGCGCACTACCCGGCCACGGTCCTCACGGACTGCGGGGCCGAGCTGCGCGTGATGACCGAAGAGACGTTCGGCCCGGTCGCGCCGGTCCGGGTGGTCTCCAGCTTCGACGAAGGCCTGGCCGAAGCGGCCAAGGGCGACTACGGCCTGGCCGCGACGGTGCTGACGGGATCGATGGCGAACGCACAGCGAGCGTGGCGCGAGCTGCCCGCCGGAACGGTCAAGGTCAACAACGTGTTCGGCGGCGCCCCGGGCGGAGCGGCGCACCCGCGCGGCCGGAGTGGCAGCGGGTACGGGTACGGGCCGGAGCTGCTCGACGAGATGACCCAGACGAAGCTCGTGCACATCGCCCCACCGGCATGACGGAACAGCGCGAAAAAGGGGACTCGCCGGCCGAGCTGGATCCCACCGCCGGGGCACTTTCACGTGAAAGTGCCCCGGCGGGCCGGTCCGGGCGGCCAAGCGAGGGCTCTCAGCAGGGCGGTGACGGGAGGGGTGGCGATTCGGCGGGCCGGTCCGCGCGCTCGTCCGAGCGGCGGGATGGCGGCTCCTCGCGGGACACGCGCTCGGCGAGCCGGTTCGCCCGCCTGTTCCGGCGCACCGACGAAGCCGTCCCCGACGAGGGACGGCGTGACCGCACGCCGATCGGCTGGTTCGCCCGCGCGGTCCGCGTCCCCGGCCGCGAGCGCCGCATCCTCGTCCAAAGCGCCAAAGCCACCCTCGCCGCGACCGCCGCCTGGTTGCTCGCCACCCTCGTTCTCCGGCTGCCGCAACCCTTTCTCGCTCCCTATGCGGCCGTGTTCCTCGTCGAGGCCACCGTGTACCGGTCGCTGCGCGGCTGGCTGCAGCAGGTCGGCTCGGTCGCCGGCGGGGTCCTCCTCGCCGCCGTCGCGGGGCAGTTGATCCCGTGGCAGGCCGTTGCGCTCGCCACCGTCGTCTTCGTCGGCTTGCTCGCCGGGAGCTGGCGGCGGTTCGGCGACGCCGGTGTCTGGGTCGGGGTCACCGGCATGCTCGTCATCTCCTACGGCACCGCGCGCGAGCCCGTCCTGCTCGGCGACCGCCTCCTCGAAACGGCGCTCGGCGCGGCCATCGGCGTCGCGGTCAACACCCTGATCTTCCCGCCCCTCTACGGCGAACGGCTCGCCGCGGCCGCCGGGCGGCTCGGGAAAGCCCTGGCGGACCTGCTGGAGTCGCTGTCCGACGTGATCCGCCGGGAAGAACCGCCGGACGACCTCGACGGCCTGCTGTCGCAGGAACGGGACACGCGCAGCCAGGTCCTGGCGGCCGAAGAAGCCGTCGGCCTGACGCGGGAAGGGCGGATGCTGAACCTCCGCCGCGGGCGCCCCGGCGCCGGGGCGCACCACGAACGTCCCCTGCGGACGCTCATCGGGCTGTGGCCCGCGACGTCGCAGCTGGTCGCCGCCGTGCGGACGACGGCCGGACGGCGGGAGCACCCGTTCGAGTACCCCTGGCCGGACGCGCGCGAGTCGCTGGCGGACCTGATGCACCACCTGGCCGGGGCCGTGCAGGCGGTCGCGGTGGCCGGGGAGCCGGTCGAACTGGACGAATGCCGCGCGCTGCTCGGAGAGCTCGAGAAGCGGCTGGTGACGGCGGAGGAAGACGGCGTCCCGGCGCGGCTCGGCCTCGGCACCTTGACCCTGCCCGCCCGCCTGCTCCTGGAGCAGCTGGAAAAACGGTGAAGGCCGCCTCCGGAGAGGCGGCCTTCACCCGGGCAAAAGCTACTGGATCGCGACGGCTTCGGCTTCCGAGCGGTGCCGGCGGCAGGCCGTGCACACCATCGTCTGGCCCAGCAGCGTGCCGTCCCCGGACACCAGGCGCGCGACGTGCAACGTGGGCAGGCCGCACTCCTCGCAGGGAATCGGCTTGCTGTCACGGCTGATCATGACTCGGTTCGACATGGGTGGAGCCCCCTGACGCGGATGGAAGGTCCCGCTGGGTTACCCACGTGTCCTGCACCACACTCGTCCGGCGCAGTGATGTCACTCGAACGGCGTAATCACTTGGCCGGGTACTGCTGCGCGCGCAACAGCTCGGCGAGGTGGACGGCGTTGCGGACCAAGGTCGCGTTCGTCGAGGCCACGGCTTCGGGCGTCTCCTCGAGGTCCTGGTAGTCGCCGCCCTGCATGGCTTCGCCGTTCCAGTAGGTCGCGCCCTGGGCCGGCACCGTGAACCCGACGTCGTTCAGCGCCTGAAACAGGTCCGCGATGATCTTGTGTGCGCCGTCCTCGTTGCCGACGACCGCGGCCACGCCGACCTTGCCGAACATCGCCGGCCGGCCTTCGTCGTCCGTTTCGGACAGCTCCGCGTCGAGGCGCTCCAGGACCCGCTGCGCGACGCTCGACATGTGGCCGACCCACGTCGGGGTGGCGATCAGCAGGATGTCGGCCGCGGCGATCTTCCGCCGGATGTCCGGCCACGCGTCCCCGTTGCCCATGTCGGCCTCCACGCCGGGGCGGACGTCGTGGTCGACCACCCGCACCAGCTCGCCGGTGGCGCCGCGTTCGGCGAACCCCTCCAGCAGCTGCCGGGCGATGAGGTCGCTGCTCGACTTGGCGGGCGACGGCTTGAGCGTGCAGGTCAGCGCGAGGACGCGCAGGGTCATGACTGCCTCCGGGGATGGGTGCCGACGCCGAGGTGGGCGAACCCCGCCTCGGCGAGGACGTCGGGATCGAGCAGGTTGCGGGTGTCGACGACGACCGCCCGGTCCGCCGACGCGGCCAGCCGCGCCCAGTCGAGGTCCCGGAATTCGGGCCACTCGGTGAGCACGACGATCGCCGCGGCGTCCTTGGCCACCAGGTACGGGTCGTCGACGACCTGGACCGAGCTCGTGCCGGGCACACAGGCGACGGCGGGGTCGTGCGCGGTCAGCTCCGCACCGGCGCGGGCCAGGTCGTCGGCCACCGCGAGGGCGGGGGAGTCGCGCAGGTCGCCGGTGCCCGCCTTGAACGCCAGGCCCAGCAGGCCGAGGCGGACCCCGGCGAGGGATCCGGCGGGCGAACCGGTGACGGCCTGCCGCACGGCCCGTACCACCCGGGCGCGCTGCCGGGCGTTGACGCGGACCGCGTCGCGCAGGATGCCGAAGTCGACGCCCGCCGATTCGGCCGCGTGCAGCAGCGCCGAGGTGTCCTTCGGCAGGCACGACCCGCCCCAGCCGGGGCCCGGCGCGAGGAACTCGGGGCCGATCCGCGCGTCGAGGCCCATCGTGCGCGAGACCTCGCGGACGTCCGCGCCGAACCGCTCGCACAGCTCGGCCAGGACGTTCACATAGGACAGCTTCACGGCCAGGAAGGCGTTGCTCGCGTACTTCGCGAGTTCGGCGCTGGCCGAGTCGGTGGCCACCACCGGCGCGCCGGTCGGCTCGTACAGCCGCGCGACCCGCCGCGCCGCCGGGGAATCCGCCGGGTCGGTGCCGACGACGACCCGGTCCGGGTGCAGGAAGTCTTCGACGGCGTGACCTTCGCGGAGGAACTCCGGGTTGGCCACCACCGGCAGGTCGTCCCGGCCCAGCAGGCGGGGCAGCCGGGCCGCGGTGCCGACCGGCACGGTCGACTTGGTGACCAGCACGCAGCCGGGCCGCAGCAGCCGCCCGAGCTGGGGCACGACCTGTTCGAGCACGCCGAGGTCGGGGCGCCCGTCTTCGGCGGGCGGCGTCGGCAGGCACAGGAAGACGAGGTCCGCGCCGTAGAGTTCGGCCTGCGCGGTGGTGAAGCTCAGCGTCCGATCGGCGAGTCCCTGGCCGACCAGCTCGGCCAGGCCGGGCTCGGCGATCGACACCACGCCCCGGCCCAGTTCGTCCACTTTGGACACGTCGGCGTCCACGCAGGTGACGCGGTGCCCGAGACGCGAGAAACAGGCGGCACTGGTCAGGCCGACGTAACCCGCGCCGACGATCCCGATGTGCTCACCCATGGGCCACCCGCATCTCCAGGGCCGACCGCGTCGCGGCCAGCACGCGCTCTTCGCCGAGCAGCAGCAACCCGCCGTCGGGTTCCGTGCCGTGGGGGTCGCCGACGTTTCCGGCCCACAGCACGACGTGCTGCCGCGCCGACGGCGGTGGGCCCCACAACCGGGGCGGGGTCGGGCCGAACAGCAGCACCGACGGCGTGCCGAACGCGGTGGCGAGGTGCCCGACGCCGGTGTCGCCGCAGACGACCAGCGCCGCCCCGGCCACCAGCGCGGCCAGTTCCGCCAGGCCCGTGCGTCCCGCCAGCACGGCGTCTTCGCCGAGCCCGGCTGCTTCGGCGATCGAAACGGCCAGGTCGCGTTCGGCGGCGCTGCCGGTGAGCACGACGCGGTGCCCGCGGGCGGCGAGGTCCCGGACGACGGTCGCGAACCGCTCGGGCGGCCAGCGCCGGGCCGGGAACGCCGCGCCGGGGTGCACCACGACGGCGTCCGGTGCCGGGCTCGGGCCCGGCGGCACCGGCAGGTGCAGGGCGGAGCGGTCGGCCTCCACGTGGTGGTACTCGACGAGCCGGCACCAGCGGTCGACTTCGTGCACGTCGTCGCGCCAGTCGAGCCCGGGGACGTCGGGGAAGTCCGGGTGGCGGTGGGTCAGCAGCTCCGCCGGGTCGGTGTCCAGGAGGTCGTGGATGCTCTCGGGGCCGCTGCCGTGCAGGTTCACCGCGAGCCGCGGCGGCGGGCCGGGCCAGGCGAGTTCGCCGAGCCCGGGCGTGGGCAGCAGCTCGTCGACCGCGTCGATCAGCCCGACCAGGTCGCGCAGCTGCTCCGGCGCGGCCAGCACCAGCCGTTCGCCCGGGTACGCCGCCCGCAGGGCGCGCAGCGCGGGGACCGCCGTCAGCAGGTCCCCGACGCCGAGCGCGCGCAGGACGAGGACCGCGGAGCTCACGGCCACGACCCCTCCTCGGACGCGCACACGACCAGCTCGCGCACCTCGGCGCCGGGCGGCTGCTGCAACGCGAAGACCACCGTGTTCGCGACGTGCTCGGGCTGGTTGAGCTTCGCGTCCGGCGGCGGCTTGTACTGGTCGGTGCGGTCGTCGAAGAAGTGCGTCCACATCCCGCCCGGGATGAGCAGGGTGACGCCGACCCGCCCGGCCAGCTCGGCGGCCAGCGCCCGGGTGAAGCCGACGACGCCGAACTTCGAGGCGCAGTAGGCGGTCGCGTCGCTCACCGCCTTGATGCCCAGGGTGGACGCGACGGTGACGACCGTGCCGTGCGAGCGCTCGAGGAAGGGGAGCGCGGCGCGGATCACCGCGGCCGTGCCGAACAGGTTCACCTTGACGACCCGCTCCCAGTCCTCTGTGGACACTTCGCCGAGTGGCCCGCAGGCGTCGGTGCCGGCGGCGGTGAAGACGCCGTCGAGGCCGCCCGCGCGTTCGGCGAGCTCACGCACCGCGGCCTCGGTGGCGGCGGTGTCGGTCAGGTCGGCTTCGACGTACTCCGCCGGGTCCTCGGGACGGACGCGGTCGAGGATGTACGGGGTGCCGCCCGCCTTGCGGACGGCGTCGACGGTGGCGGCGCCGAGACCGGACGCGCCACCGGTGATCAGGATGTTGCCGAGGGGTCGCATCGCTCTCCTTCGCGGGCAGAGGATCAGGCGCTGGGGTCAGGCACTGGCCGCCGCGGCGACCAGCCGGGAGGTCGAGTAGCCGGGCACGGTCGGGACGAGCACGACCTCGCCGCCGTGCCGTTCGACCACTTCGCGTTCGGGCAGGTCCGCGTCCGCGTAGTCGCCGCCCTTCACCCACACGTCCGGGCGCAGCTTCTCCAGGACGGCGGTGGGCGAGGGCTCGTCGAAGACGGCGACGGCGTCCACGAAGGACAACGCGGTGAGCAGCCGGGCGCGGTCGCGGTCGCGGACCAGCGGGCGGCCGGGGCCCTTCAGGCCCCGCACCGAAGCGTCGGAATTGAGGCAGACGACGAGTGCGTCGCCGAGGGCGCGCGCCTGCCGCAGCAGGCTCACGTGCCCGGGGTGCAGCAGGTCGAAGCACCCGCCGGTGGCGATCAGCCGGCCGCCGGTTTCGCGGATCCGCTCGGCGAGGCCGAAGGCATCGGTCGCCGGCTGCGGGTCGGGCACCGGGCCGTCGTCGGTGGACAGCGCGGTCGCGCCACCCGCGGCGACGAACCGGGCGGCCGCCTCGACCGCGGTCACCACGGCTTCGGTCGTGTCCGCGCCGCCCAGCAGGGCCGCGGTGGCCGCGGCGGCGAACCGGTCGCCCGCCCCGCACGTGTCGGGTGCGGTGTGGCCCGGTGTCCGCGCCGCGACCGGGACCGGGACGGTCGTCTCGCCGAGGCCGTCGGCGAGCACCGCACCGCGGGACCCGACGGTCACCGCGACCGCGTCGGCGTGCCAGTGGCCGCGCAGCAGCTTGGCGAGCTCGGCCGGTTCGTCGTGGCCGGCCAGCACCGCGCGCGCCTCGGCGAGGTTCGGGGTGACCAGCCGCGTGCCGGGCACCGGCTGGGCACCGCGGGGGTGCGGGTCCCACACGATCGGGATCCGCTCGGCCAGCTCCCGCAGCAGCCGCCGGACGTCGGAATGGCGCGTGAGGCCACGGCCGTAGTCGGCGACGAGGATCGCGCCGGCGTCTTCGAGGACTTCGTGCACCCGGGCGGGCAGCGGGTCGGTGGTCGCCGTGCCGTCGCCGGAATCCAGGCGCAGCAACGACTGGCCGCCCGCGCGGACGCGGGTCTTGCACACCGTCGTGCCGCGCTGCGGCAGCGGCAGCACGGTGACGTCCGGTTCCAGCAGCCCGGTGAGCGCGTGGCCGCCCTCGTCGGCGCCGAGCGGCGTGACCAGCACGACCTCGGCCGCCGACCGCGCCGCCAGCAGCGCGGCCAGGCCGGCCCCGCCGGGACGCCGGCGCCGGGCCGTCAGGTCGACCACCGGGACCGGCGCCTCCGGGCACAGCCGTTCGGCGGTGCCTTCGGCGTCGACGTCCAGCAGCGTGTCGCCGAGGACGACCAGCGGCTTCACGCGGTCACCCCGAGCGCGTCGTCGAGCGCCGCGCAGAGGCCGTGGACCAGCACCAGATGCATTTCCTGCACGGTCGCGACGGTCGGCGCTTCGACCGTCACGGCGTCGTCGCACAGGGCGGCGAGCGGGTTGGGCGCCGGGCCGGTCAAGGCCCACGTCGTCACGCCCAGCTCGTGCGCGGCCTTCGCCGCGGCGACGACGTTCTGGCTGCCGCCGCTGGTGGACAGGCACACCAGCACGTCGCCCGGGCGCCCGTGCGCGTGCACCTGGCGGGCGAAGACCTCGTGGTCCCCGTAGTCGTTGACGATCGCGGTGGTGGCGGACGTGTCCGCGTGCAGCGCGATGGCCGAGAGGGGTCGGCGTTCGTGGCGGAACCGGCCGACGAGCTCGCCGGTCAGGTGCTGGGCCTCGGCCGCGCTGCCGCCGTTGCCGCAGGCGAGCAGCTTGCCGCCGGCCTCGAACACGCCGGCGAGGTGCCGTCCCCACGCGGTTATCTTGGGGGCGGATTCGCGGGTCCGCTCGGCGGCTTGGGCCAACGCGGCGAGATGGTCTTCCATCACGGCACCTCCTTCTCCTCCGGCGACGCCGCGCCGGTTCGGGTGGATCGGGGCCGCCGGAGCACGAACGGCCCCAGCGCCAGCAGGTCGATCGGGGCCGAGCCGAAGCACTCCAGCGCGTCCCGCGGCGAGTCGACCATCGGACGGCCCGCGGTGTTGAGGCTGGTGTTGATCACGACCGGCAGGCCGGTCCGGCGCTCGAAACCGGCCAGCATCCGCGCCAGCACCGGGTTTTCGCGTTCTTCGACGGTCTGCACGCGAGCCGTGCCGTCGACGTGGGTGACGGCCGGGATCCGGTCGCGCCAGGCTTCGGCGACGTCGTGCACGAACAGCATGTACGGGCTGGGCAGCGGGCCACGGGTGAAGATCTCGGCCGCCCGCTCGGCGCGCACCATCGGCGCCACCGGACGGAACTGCTCGCGGCCCTTGACGTCGTTGAGCCGCTCGAGGTTCGCCTTGCGGCCGGGGTGGGCCAGCAACGACCGGTGCCCGAGCGCCCGCGGGCCGAACTCGGCCCGGCCCTGGAACCAGGCGATCACTTCGTCGTTCGCGAGCGCTTCGGCGACGGTCTCGGCGAGGTCGTCCGGCCGTTCGTACGGCAGCTTCGCCTTGATGAGGATTTCCTCGAGCTCGTCGTCGGTCCACCCGCGACCCAGACCCGCGTCTCCCATCGGGGCACCGCGTTCCCCGGCGTCGGCCGCCAGCTGCAGGGCCGCGCCGAGCGCGGTGCCCGCGTCACCCGCGGCGGGCTGCACCCAGATCCGCTCGAACGGCCCTTCGGCGTGCAGCCGCGTGTTGGCGACGCAATTGAGCGCGATCCCGCCCGCCAGCGCCAGGTCGCGCTGGCCGGTGGCCTCGTGCAGCCAGTCCGTCAATTCGAGCAGGATGTCTTCGAGGACTTTCTGGACACTCGCGGCTAGATCGGCGTGCCGCCGGGTGAGTTCTTCGCCGGGTTTACGGCGCGGGGCCAGCGCCTCCAGGTCGACGCCGGCGGCGCGGAAGCCGCCGTCGCCGGTGACGTGGACGTGCTCGCAGAGTTCGTCGAGGAACTCCGGCTTGCCGTAGGAGGCGAGCGCCATGACCTTGTACTCGTCACTGGACCGCGCGAAGCCGCAGTGCTCGGTGAGGTCTTCGTAGAGAAGGCCGAGCGAGTGCGGCAGCTTCTGCGCCGCCAGTTCCTTGAACCGCCCGTCGCGGTACTCGCCGGCCAGGTAGGACGTGCTCTCGCCGCGTCCGTCGGCGACGAGCACGGCGCAGTCGCCGAACGGCGCGGCGAGCGCGGCCGACGCGGCGTGCGCGACGTGGTGCCGGACGAACTTGACGATGCCCGGGTCGAGTCCGGGCAAAGCGGACTTCAGGAACAGGGGCGCCCGCTTGGCGAACTCCGTCCGCAGCTCCTCGCCGCTCGGGTCGTGGCCGGCCAGTCCCGGCTCGACCAGCGCGGGGTCGTAGGAGTACCCGACGGCGTCGAGGTCCTTCGCGGACAAGCCCGCCTGGGCCAGACACCAGGCGGCCGCCTGCGCGGGCTGTTCCCACGTGGAGAACGGCACTGCCTGTTTGCCGTGCTTGCGGCGGCTGAAGCGTTCTTCCTCCGCCGCGGCGACGATCTCCCCGTCCACCACCAGCGCTGCGGCGGGGTCGTGGAAGACGGCGTTGATCCCGAGTATGCGCATCGACCTGCCTCTGGCGTTTCGGCGCGGACTCGTGAGGCCCGCTCTCACCTATAGCGCTACCCGGTGAAGTCGTTGATAAACGATCGCGAGCAAAAGCCCTGGGCGTCGCTACTCAGCGCGACGGCGCACGCCGGAACCACGCCGCTGTGCGACGGAGGCCGTCGTCGGCGTCGACCTTCGGTTCCCAGCCGAGGGCTTCGCGGGCGAGGGTGATGTCGGGGCAGCGGCGCTGCGGGTCGTCGACCACCGCGTCGATGTACTCGATGGGCGAACCGGAGCCGGTGAGGTCCTTGATGAGCTCCGCCACCTGGCGGACGGTCAGCTCGTGCGGGTTGCCGATGTTGACCGGCCCGGCGTGGCCCGACCGCGCGAGGTGCAGCAGGCCGCGGACGGTGTCCTCGACGTAGCAGATCGACCGGGTCTGTTCGCCGGTGCCGGTGACGGTGATCGGCTCGTTCTTGAGGGCCTGGTCCAGGAACGCGGGGATCATCCGGCCGTCGTGGGCGCGCATGCCGGGGCCGTAGGTGTTGAAGATCCGCGCGATGCCGGTGTCGACGCCGAACTCGCGGCGGTAGGCCGAGGTCAGCGCTTCGGCGTAACGCTTGGCTTCGTCGTAGACACTGCGCGGGCCGATCGGGTTGACGTTGCCCCAATACCCTTCACGCTGCGGGTGTTCCAAGGGATCGCCGTAGACTTCGCTGGTCGAGGCGAGCACGAACCGGGCACGAGAGCGGCGGGCCAGCTCGAGCGCGTTCTCGGTGCCGTACGAGCCGGCGCGCAGGGTTTCCAGCGGCAAGGCCAGGTAGTCGCGGGGCGAGGCGGCCGACGCCAGGTGGAACACGACGTCGGCCTCGCAGCCCGGCGGCAGCGGCTGCGTGACGTCGTGGCGCACGAACCGGAACCCGTCGTGGCGGCGCAGGTGGTCCAGGGAGTCCGCCGAGGACGTCGCGAGGTTGTCCACGGCGATCACTTCGATGTCCTCTTCGAGCAGCAGCTCGCACAGGTGGGCGCCGACGAAGCCGGCACCCCCGGTCACCACCGCACGCTCGAACCGCCTGGTCACTCCCGGATTCGTCATGCCGTGGCGGCTACCCGGCTCCGGTGACCGCAAAACCGTGTAACGGGGTGAAGAGCGGGTAAGCGTTCGTACCATGCGAGTTCTGCTCACCGGTTGGGCCAGTTTTCTGCACGGAGAAGCCACGGCGGGTGACGTCCTGAGCCTGCGCGCGGCCGGGACCGCGCTGGCGGAGGCGGGGATCGACCACCGGGTCGCGTGGAGTCCCGGCTTCCGGCCCGGCACCCTGCACCTGCCCGACGCGCCACCCGATGACTACACGCACGTCGTCTTCGTCTGCGGCCCGGTTCACGGGCCGCAGGTGCGTTCGCTGCACGAACGCTACGCCGCGTGCCGCCGGATCGCGGTCGGCGTGTCCGTCCCGGACGCCGAGGACCCGGCGGTGACGGGCTTCCACCGGGTGCTCCCGCGCGACGACGGCGCCACCGCCGAACTCGACCTCGCGCTGGGGGCACCGGTCTCGCCCACTCCGGTGCTCGGCGTGATCCTCGCGCCGCACCAGCCGGAATACGGTGGTGCGGGGCGCCACGGCGACGTCCACGAGGCACTGACCGGCTGGCTCGCCGGTTTGGACTGTGCCCGCGTCCCGCTGGACACCCGGCTGGCGCACGAGGACTGGGAGCGGTGCGCCACGCCGGACCAGTTCGCCGCGCTGGTGTCCAAAATGGACGCCGTGGTGACCACCCGGTTGCACGGGCTGGTCTTCGGGCTCAAGACCGGCGTGCCGGTGCTCGCCGTCGACCCGGTGGCCGGCGGCGGGAAGGTGACCGCGCAGGGGAAGGCCCTGGACTGGCCGGTGGTGGCCGCCGAAGACGTCCACGACACCGCGCTGCTCGACGCCCGCCTGAAGTGGTGCCTGCCCGCGCCGGTGCGCCCGCCCGCGCACCCCGCGTCCCTGGCCGCGCTGGTCGACGAGCTGGTGGGGCCGCGGTGAGCGCGCGCACGACCGTCGTCATCGCGACCCGCAACCGCGCCGCCGAGCTGGCCCGCACCCTCGGCCGACTGTCCTCTTTGGAGCCACGGCCGCCGGTCATCGTGCTGGACAACGCGTCCGAGGACGACACGGCCGAGGTCGCCGGGCGGCACGGATGGGTCCGCGTGATCCGCCTGCCGCAGAACCTCGGCGCCGCCGCGCGCACCCTCGGCGTCATCGTGGCCGACACGCCGTATGTCGCCTTCAGCGACGACGACTCGTGGTGGGCGCCGGACGCGCTGGCCGAGGCGGAGCGGATCTTCGACCAACACCCGCGGACCGGCCTGCTGGCCGCGCGGACCCTCGTCGGCCCGGAATGCCGCGACGACCCGGTGACGCCCGAGATGGAGCGCAGCCCGCTGGGGCACCCGGACGGCGCGCCCGGGCCACTGGTGCTCGGCTTCCTGGCCTGCTCGGCGATCGTGCGCCGCACGGCGTACCTGCAGGTGGGCGGGTTCAGCCCGCTGCTGCACTTCGGCGCGGAGGAACAGCTGCTGGCCTACGACCTGGCCGCGCGCGGCTGGGAGGTCTGCTACGTCGGGCACCTGCGCGCCCACCACCACCCGTCGCGGTCGCGGCCGCCGTCGTCGTGGCGCCGCCGGGCCGAACTGCGCAACCGGCTGCTCATCGCCGTCCTGCGCCGCCCACCGCGGGTGTGCCGCCGCGAGGTGGCGCGGACGCTGGTGCGGGCGCCCGGCGCCGTCCTCGGGGCGGTCCCGCGGCTGCCGCGCGCGCTGAGCTCCCGGCGCGTCCTGCCCGCCCACGTCGAACACCAGGCCCGGACTCTGGAAAGGACCGCCGAATGGCGCGAATCTCGGTCGTGATCATCACCTGCAACCGCCGCGAGCAGTTGCGCGAAACCCTGGCGCACATGACGTCCTTACCGGACGCGGCGCCGGTATTCGTCGCCGACAACGGTTCCGCGGACGGCACGGCCGACATGGTCGCCCGGGAGTTCCCGGGTGTCCGCCTGTTCCGGCTGGCGGAGAACCTCGGCGCGGTGGCCCGCAACGTCGCCGTCGAGGAGGTGACTTCGCCGTATGTGGCCTTCTGCGACGACGACACGACGTGGCAGCCCGGCGCGCTCACCCGGGCCGCCGACCTGCTGGACGCGTATCCGGGTCTCGGGTCGGTGACCGGGCGCTGCCTGGTCGAACCCGGCCTGGCCGAGGACCCGATCACGCCGGAGCTGCGCGAATCGCCGGTGCCCGGCCCGGACTGGCTGCCGGGACCGGCGCTGCTCGGCATCATGGCGGGCCTGACCGCGGTGCGCGTCAGCGCGTTCCGCGAGGTCGGCGGCTTCTCGACGCGGATGTGGCTCGGCGGCGAGGAGGAGCTGTTCGCCCTGGACCTCGCCGCGCGCGGGTGGTGGATGTGCTGGGCGGAGGACGTCGTGATCCACCACGCGCCCTCGAAGCTGCGCGACCCGCGCCACCGCCGTCGGCTGGGCATCCGCAACACACTGTGGACGCTCCTGCTGCGCCGCCCCTGGCCGGCGGTCTTCCGCCGCGGCCGCGACGTCCTGCGCACCGCCCCGCGCGATGCCGCCACCGCGGCGGCCCTCCTGGACGTGCTCCGCGGCCTGCCGTGGGTCCTCGCGGACCGCCGCGTGGTCCCGGAGCACGTCGAACACGGCCTGCGCCTGCTGGAAGCCCCGCAACGCGAGTCCAAGGCCCGCCGCTACGTGGGTTGACGCGCTCGTGAGTGGTAAGGCGGGTTCCAACCCGCCTTACCACTCACGAGGGGGTCAGCGGGCTTCGGCGGTGGCCGCGGCCTGGGGGACGAGCTTGTGGTAGGCGCGCAGCGTGTCGGCGGCGACGCGGTCCCACGAGTAGCGGGCGACCGCGCGGTCGTGGCCCGCGGTGCCGTAGGCGTGGCAGAGTGCCGGGTCGTCGATCAGCCGCCGGACCCGGGACGCGAGTTCCTTCGGCTGGTGCGGGCGGACCAGCAGCCCGGTGACGCCGTCGACGACGGTGTCGGTCAGGCCGCCCACCGCGGCCGCGACCACCGGAACGCCACAGGCCATCGCCTCCAGGGGCACGATCCCGAACGGCTCGTACCACGGCGTGCACACGACGGCGTCGGCCGAGCGCAGCAGCGCCGGCATGCTCTCCCGGGACACCTGGCCGGGCCAGCGGACGCGGTCGCCGACGCCGAGCCGCTCGGCCAGCTGCCGCAGCCGTCCGGCCTCCGGGTCCTGGGACAGCCGGCCCCGCTCCGGGCCGCCCGCGATGACGAGCTCGGTGTCCGGCAGCTGCGCAAGCGCGGTGATCGCGATGTCGAACCCCTTGCGCGGGACCAGCCGGCCGACGGCGACCAGCCGGTGCGGCAGCCGGCGGCGGGCGATCGGCCCGTCGGGGGAGAACCGGTCGAGGTCGACACCGCAGGGGACGACCGAGATCCGCGACCGCGGCACGCCGAGCCGGGACAGCTCGAAGACCTCGTCGGAGCAGGTGGCGATCACCCGCCCGGCCTGCCGTCCGATGATCCGCTCCAGCCGGATGCGGTCGGCCGGGCTGGTGTCCTTGTCGCCCTGGTAGCGCCTCTTGACCACGCCGAGGGCGTGAAAGGTCTGGGCCACCGGCGTCCCGGTCGCGCTCGCGGCCAGCGAGGTCGCGAGCCCGGACATCCAGAAGTGCGCGTGCGCGACGTCCGGCCGCTCGAGCGCCCACTGGTCACGCAGGAAGCTGCCAAACTCGCCCATGTGGGGCAGGAGGTCGTCCTTCGGCAGCTTGCGCGGTGGGCCGGCGGGCACGTGCACGACGCGGTAGCCCTGCGGCGTCCGGACCTCCGGCGGCTCGTCGCGGCTCTCCCGGCGCGTGTAGACGGACACGTCGTGGCCGGCGCGCGCCAGTGCGGCCGACAGCTCCGCGACGTGCACGTTCTGGCCGCCGGCGTCGGCTTCGCCCAACGCGGCGAGGGGGTTGGCGTGCTCGGACACCATCGCGATCTTCATCGGTGAGGCGTTCCCTTCACAGGTCAACGGGCCGTCTCGGCGAGGAGGTGGTCCCAAGCGGTCAGGAAGGCGTCCAGCCCGTAGTGCTTCAGGGCGTGTTCGCGGGCGTTCTTGCCGGCGAGCGCGGCGAAGTCCGGCTCATGCAGCAATTCGCGGAAACCCCGCGCCAGCACCGAGACGTCGGTGGAGAGCACGCCCGCGTCGTCCGGCACCGCCTCGACCGCCTCGGTGGCGGCGAAGACGACGACCGGCATGGCCAGGTGCATGGCCTCCAAAAGGGACAGTCCCAGCGACGTCCACCGGGCGGTGTGCAGGTAGACGCGGCGGCGGGCGATTTCGTCGTGCAGCTTCGGCGCCGGGACGTCGCCCAGGCCGCGCAGCGGCGCGCCGAGCTCCTCGGTCCCCATGCCGAAGACGTCGACCGGAGCCGCCTCGGCGAGCGTGCCGAGCAGGTCGGCGCCGGTGACGCGCTCCCGCCGCACCGGCTCGTTGATCATCGACACGCCGGCGGCGAGCTCCCCGGTGTAGCGCGGCCCCGGATCGGGGATGCCATGCGGCACGACGGTGACCGGCGCGCGGCCGCAGTCCCACGTCGCCGCGTTGAAGTGGGTCACGTGCGCGACGGTGATGTCGGAGCGGCCGGCGAGCGGGTGTTCGCTGGAGGCCGCGTACGGCCGGGGCGCGTTGTGTTCCACGTAGACGGCCGGCACGCCCAGGCGGGCGGCGAAGTCCAGCTCCTCCGGGCGTTGCAGCACGACGACGTCGGGCTCGGCCTCGGCCAGCCGGTCGAGCGGCACTTCGGTCACCGACGGCCAGTTCCGCCCCGCCTTGCCGAGCCCCCAGGGCGCCCCCTCGGGGGACACCGGCAGCAGGTAGTCGTGGCGGCCGCGGACGAAAGCGTCGGTCCACGAGCCGTGCACGTGCCAGAGCAGTACTCTCAGGCGCCGGGATCCGGGATCGGTCATGCCTCCTGATTTCCCGGAGATCGGCTGTTAAACGTGCGGCCGGACGGGGTACTCGGCCCCGGACGGGCGTGCGCGAAGAAGGGACATCCATCCATGCGCTTCACCCCACGGGGCACCCGGTTCTTCGACTTGCTCGCCGACGCGGCGAAGAATCTCGTCTCCGCGACCGCGCTGCTCAGGGAACTCGTGGCCGCCGATCCGGCCGAGCGGGAACCGCTCGCGAAACGCCTGCACGAGGTCGAGCACCAGGGCGACGAGCTGACCCACACGATCATGGTGGAGCTCAACAGCTCGTTCGTCACGCCGTTCGACCGCGAAGACATCCAGGCCCTCGCGGCCAAGATCGACGACGTGCTGGACTTCATGGACACCGCGGCGGACCTGGCCGTGCTCTACCGCATCGGCACCTTCCCGCCGGGCACCGACGTGCTGATGCGGGTGCTCTGCCGGGCCGCCGAGCTGACGGCGTCGTCGATGCCCGGCCTGGCCAAGGTGGGTGACCTCGAGCCTTTCTGGATCGAGATCAACGAGCTGGAGAACGAGGCCGACCGGGTCTACCGGCGGATCCTGGCCCACCTGTTCGAGCCGGGCGGGGACGCCCTCGAGGTGCTGAAGACCAAGGAGGTCGTCGAGCAGTTCGAGCTGGCCGCCGACGCGTTCGAGCACCTGGCCGACGTGGTGCAGACCATCGCCGTCAAGGAGTCCTGAGTGACGGGGACCGCCGCCCTGGTCACCGTGATCGTGCTGACACTGGTCTTCGATTACACCAACGGGTTCCACGACGCGGCCAACGCCATCGCCAGCGCGGTGTCGACCCGGGCGCTGACCCTGCGCGCCGCCCTCGTGCTGGCGGCGGTGATGAACCTGGCGGGCGCGCTGCTGTCCACCGGCATCGCCGCGACGGTGGCCAAGGGCATCATCGACGTCCCGGCCGGACCCGACGCGCTCACCGTGGTGTTCGCGGCGCTGGCCGGGGCCATCACCTGGAACCTGATCACCTGGTACTTCGGGCTCCCGTCGTCGTCCTCGCACTCGCTGATCGGCGGCATGGTCGGCGCGGCGCTGGCCGCCGCGAGCACCGTGCACTGGGCGGGGATCGCCGAAAAGGTGCTGATCCCGATGGTGGCCTCGCCGTTGCTCGGGCTGGCACTGGGGTACTTCGCGATGGTCGCCGCGTTGTGGCTGCTGCGGAGGGCGAACCCGCACCGCAGCGGCCGCGTGTTCCGCCGCTTCCAGATCGTCTCCGCCTCGGCGCTCGCCCTCGGCCACGGCCTGCAGGACGCCCAGAAGGGCATGGGCGTGATCGTGCTGGCGCTGGTGGCGGCCGGGCAGCAGTCGACGTTCTCGGTGCCGTTGTGGGTGACCCTCGCCTGCGCCGGGGCCTTGTCGCTGGGCACCTATTCGGGTGGCCTGCGGATCATGCGCACGCTCGGCAGGCGGGTGTTCCCCCTCGACCCGCCGCACGGGTTCGTCGCGGAATCGGTGGCGTCGTCGGTGTTGTACGTGACGGCGTTCGCGGTGAAGGCGCCGATCTCGACCACCCACGTCATCACGGCGGCGATCATGGGCGTCGGCGCGACCCGGCGGCTGTCGGCGGTGCGGTGGGGGATCGCGCGGGACATCGTGCTGGGCTGGGTGCTCACCTTCCCGGCCGCCGCCGCGGTGGCTGCGGCGGTGTACCTGGTCGCCGATCTGCTGACCTGAGTTTGTCCCTCGCCGCGGGCGGGAAGCCGGGGCGGAGAAACCCCCCGCCCGCGGAAAGGGAGAGCCATGAAGGCAGTGACCTGGCACGGCAAACGCGACGTCCGCGTCGAAGAGGTGCCGGACCCGAAGATCGAGGAGGCGACCGACGCGGTCGTGCGGATCACCTCGACCGGGATCTGTGGCTCCGACCTGCACCTGTACGAGGTGCTGGGCGCGTTCATGACCGAGGGCGACATCCTCGGCCACGAGCCGATGGGCGTGGTCGAGGAGGTCGGGCCGGAGGTCACGAACCTCAAGCCCGGTGACCGCGTGGTCATCCCGTTCAACATCTCCTGCGGCCACTGCTGGATGTGCGAGCGCGGCCTGCAGTCGCAGTGCGAAACGACGCAGGTCAGAGAGCAGGGCAAGGGCGCCGCGCTGCTGGGCTACACCAAGCTCTACGGCCAGGTCCCCGGCGGCCAGGCCGAGTTCCTGCGCGTGCCGCAGGCCCACTACGGGCCGATCAAGGTCCCGGACGGCCCGCCGGACGAGCGGTTCGTCTACCTCTCCGACGTGGTCCCGACCTCGTGGCAGGCCGTCGAGTACGCGAACGTCCCCGACGGCGGCACGGTCGTGGTCTTCGGCCTCGGCCCGATCGGGCAGATGTGCTGCCGGATCGCCCGGCACCGCGGGGCCGGCCAGGTGATCGGCGTCGACCTGGTGCCCGAGCGCCTCGCCCGGGCCCGCGAACACGGCGCCACCGCGCTGGACACCCGCGACCACAAGGAAATCGGCGACTCGATCCGCCAGCTGACCAACGGGCGCGGCGCGGACTCGGTGATCGACGCGGTCGGCATGGAGGCGCACGGCGCCCCGGTCGGCAAGCTGGCGCACACGCTCGTCGGGTTGCTGCCGCAGCCGCTCGGCGAGAAGATCACCGAGAAGGCCGGGATCGACCGGCTCAGCGTGCTCTACGCGGCCATCGACAGCGTCCGCCGCGGCGGCACGATCTCGCTGTCCGGTGTCTACGGCGGGATGGTCGACCCGATGCCGATGATGGAGCTGTTCGACAAGCAGATCCAGCTGCGGATGGGCCAGGCCAACGTCCGGCATTGGCTCGACGACATCATGCCGGTGCTCACCGCCGACGGCGACCCGCTCGGCGTCGAAGGCTTCGCCACGCACAAGCTGCCGCTCGAAGAGGCGCCCCGCGCGTACGAGATCTTCCAGAAGAAGCTCGACGGCGCCCAGAAGATCCTGCTGCAGCCCTGACCCCCTGGGAGGGAACCGACTCTTGCGAGCTGTCACCTCGCTGCCGTACGAAATCACCGAATCCGACCACGTCCGGATCCCGATGTCCGACGGGACCGTGCTGTCCGCCCGTATCTGGCGGCCGGTCTCGTCGGACACCGATCCGGTGCCGGCGATCCTCGAATACATCCCCTACCGCAAGCGCGATCTCACCGCGCCCCGCGACTCCATCCACCACCCCTACCTCGCCGGGCACGGGTACGCCTGCGTGCGCGTGGACATCCGCGGCACCGGCGAGTCCGAGGGCGTCCTGGCCGACGAGTACCTCGAACGCGAACAGCTCGACGCCGAAGAGGTCCTCGAGTGGATCGCGGCGCAGCCGTGGTGCACCGGCGACACCGGGATGATGGGGATCTCCTGGGGCGCGTTCGCCGCGTTGCAGGTCGCGGCCCGGAAACCGCCGAGCCTGCGTGCGATCGTGATCTCGTCGTTCACCGACGACCGCTTCGCCGACGACATGCACTACATGGGCGGCTGCCTGCTGTCGGACAACGTCGCCGAGTCCGGCACGATGTTCGCCTACGCCACGCTGCCACCCGACCCGGCCGTTGTCGGGGAGCGGTGGCGAGAGATGTGGCGGGAGCGGCTGGACAACTGCAGCCTGTGGATCGAGAACTGGCTCGGTCACCAGCGCCGCGACGACTACTGGCGGCACGCGTCGGTGTCGGAGAACTACAGCGACGTCCAGGTCCCGGTGCTGGCTTCGAGCGGCTGGGCCGACGGCTACTCCAACGCGGTCATCCGGCTGCTGGCCCACCTCGACGTCCCCCGGCGCGGGCTGATCGGGCCGTGGTCGCACAAGTACCCGCACCTCGGCGAGCCGGGCCCGGCGATCGGCTACCTCCAGGAGGTCGTGCAGTGGTGGGACCACTGGCTGCGCGGCGAGGAGAACGGCGCGATGGACGGGCCGATGCTGCGCACCTGGATGCAGGAGAGCGTCCCGCCGTCGACGTCGTACGAAGACCGCCCCGGCCGCTGGGTCGGCGAGGCGACCTGGCCGTCGCCGCACGTCAAGCCCCAGGAGCTGCCGCTGGCCCCGCACCGCCTCGCGCGGCCCGGCGAGGACGTCGCCGACGAAGCCCTGACCGTGTCGTCGCCGCTGTCGGTCGGGCAGTTCTCCGGGAAGTGGGCGTCCTACAGCGCCCCGCCGGACCTGCCCTACGACCAGCGCGAAGAGGACGGCGGGTCGCTGGTCTTCGACACCGACGTGCTGACCGAGCGCTGCGAGATCCTCGGCTCCCCGAAGGTGCGGCTGGAGGTCTCGGCCGACCAGCCGGTCGCGATGATCGCGGCGAGGATCTCCGACGTCGCGCCGGACGGGCGGGCCACCCGCGTCACCTACGGCCTGCTCAACCTGACCCACCGCGACGGCCACGACGAGCCGGCGCCGATGGAGCCGGGGCAGCGGTGCCCGGTGGAGATCGAGCTGAACGCCGTGGCCCAGGCCTTCCCGGCCGGGCACCGGATCCGGCTTTCGCTGTCCACGTCGTACTGGCCGCTGGCCTGGCCGCCGCCGACACCGGTGCTGCTGAGTGTCCACACCGCACAGAGCGCGCTGGAGCTGCCGGTGCGCCCGGTCGCCGAGCCGGACGAGCTGCCGGCCCGGCCGTTCGGCGAACCCGAAGGCGCGCCGCCGATGTCGGTGACGGCGCTGACGCCGGGGGAGCAGCGCTGGACCGTCTCACGGGACCTGGTCGACTACCAGTCGGCGTTGGACATCGTGAAGGACGCGGGGACCGTCCGGTACGACGACCTTGACCTCGAGGTCACCCGGGACGTCCGCGAGCGGTACACCTGGGTCGCCGACGACTTCTGCTCGCCGGTGGCGGAAGCCGCGTGGGACGTCACCTTCGCGCGCGGGGACTGGGTGGCGCGCAGCGAGACCCGCACCCGCGTGTCGTGCACGGACACCGAGTTCGTCATCGACGCGCAGCTCGACGGCTACGACGGAGCCCGCCGGATCGTTTCGCGGAACTGGCACCGGCGGATTCCCCGTGACCTGGTCTGAGTCTTTCGGGGGTCCGGGTGGCGAAGCCCCGGTTGTCACTGAGTTTCGCGACGGCGACACGGGGTAAGCCGTTCGGGTGCGCATCGTGATCACCGGAGCCACCGGGAACGTCGGAACGGCACTGCTGCACGCGCTCGAGCCCGGCCACGACCTGGTCGGGCTCGCGCGGCGGCTGCCGGACACGGCCGTCGAGCCCTACCGCCGGGCGGGCTGGCGGGCCCTCGACGTCGGCCTGCCCGGGGCGGAGGAGGAACTGGCGGAAGTGTTCGCGGGTGCGGACGCCGTCGTCCACCTCGCGTGGGCGATCTCGCCGGTGCGCGGTGACCCGCCGATGTGGCGCACGAACGACCACGGCACCCGGCACGTGCTCGCCGCGGCGGCCGCCGCCGGCGTGCCGCATGTGGTCGTGGCCTCGTCCGTGGCCGCCTACGGCCCGGCGCCGCGCTGGGAGAAGGTGACCGAGGACTGGCCGTGCGACGGGATCGCCGGCAGCGCCTACAGCCGCGGCAAGGCCGCGCTGGAGACCCTGCTGGACCGGTTCGAGGTCAAGTATCCGCAGGTCAAGGTGGCGCGGATCCGGCCGTGCGCGATCCTGCACCGGGACGCGGCGGGGGAGTTCGCGCGCTGGCTGCTCGGCCCGGCGGTGCCCGCCCACCTCGTCGGCGGCCGGCGGCTGCCGGTTCCGCTGTGGACGGACCTGCGGGCGCAGGTGGTGCACACCACCGACGTCGCCGAAGCGATCCGGCTGATCCTGGAGCGGGGTTTCACCGGTCCGGTCAACCTGGCGGCGCCGCAGGTGCTCGACGCCGACGCGCTGGCCGGTGTCCTGGGCGGCACCCGGGTCCCGGTGCCGAAGCCGGTGGTCCAGCTCGCCACCCGGGCGGCCTGGCTGGGCGGGCTGCTGCCGGTGCATCCCGGCTGGCTCGAACTGGCCGACCGCGCGGCGCTGGCCGACCCGGGCCTGGCGGAGACCGCGCTGGGCTGGCAACCTCGGTATGACGCCGCGGCCGCGCTCGCCGACCTGGTCACCGGGCTCCGGTCGGGCGCGGGAGCGGCGAGCCCGCCCCTGGCCCCGCCGCGCCGCGACGGGGTCCTGGCCCGGCTCCGCTCGCTCACCCGGGTCGGGCCGAGCCACCAGTCGCAAGCCTGAGGCAGCCGGGAGGCCGCAGTGAGTACGGAAGCCGTCGACGCGGTGGTGATCGGCGCCGGGCACAACGGCCTGGTGGCGGCGAACCTCCTGGCCGACGCGGGCTGGTCGGTGCTGGTCCTGGAGGCGACCGAGCACACCGGCGGCTCGGTCCGGACCGCCGAAGTCACCGAGCCGGGTTTCCGCAACGACCTCTTCAGCGCCTTCTACCCACTCTCGGCGGTGTCGCCGGTGATCCGCGGCCTCGGGCTGGACGAGTACGGCCTGCGCTGGCGGCACGCGCCCGAGGTGCTGGCGCACGTGCTGCCCGACGACCGGTGCGCGGTGCTCTCCCGCGACCTCGACCGCACGGCGGCGTCGGCCGACGAGTTCGCCCCGGGCGACGGCGACGCGTGGCGGGAGTTGTTCGCGCAGTGGCGCGAAATCCGCGAGCCGCTGCTGAACGCGTTGTTCACACCGTTCCCGCCGGTCCGCCCGGCGCTGAAGCTGCTGCGCCGCACCGGAACCGGCGACGCGCTGCGGCTGGCCCGGATGCTGACGCTGCCCGCGCGCCGCTTCGGCGACGAGCTGTTCTCCGGCGAAGGCGCGAAGCTGCTGGTGGCCGGGAATTCCGCGCACAGCGACCTGTCCGTGGACAACGCCGGCAGCGCGGTGTTCGGCTGGCTGCTGGCGATGATCGGCCAGGACGAGGGTTTCCCGGTCCCCGAAGGCGGCGCGGGGGAGCTGGCCGCGGCGCTGGTCCGCCGCCTGGAGTCGCGGGGCGGGCGAATCCACTGTGGACGTCCGGTGCGTTCGGTGCTCGTCGGCGGCGGGCGCGCGCTCGGGGTGCGCGACGCCTCGGGCGATCCGGTCCGGGCGCGCAAGGCGGTGCTGGCCGACGTTCCCGCGCCGGTGCTGTACCGCGAACTGGTGGGGGAGGAGTGGCTGCCGTCCCGGCTGGTTTCCGATCTCGGCAAGTTCGAATGGGACAGCGGGACGGTGAAGGTCGACTGGGCGCTGTCCGGCCCGATCCCGTGGACGGCCGAAGCGGCCCGCGGCGCGGGCACGATCCATCTCGGAACGGACCTCGACGGCCTCTCGGCGTTCGGCGGCGAGCTCGCCCGCGGCCGGACCCCGCGCCGGCCGTTCCTGCTGCTGGGCCAGATGACGACGAGCGACCCCTCGCGCTCGCCGGCGGGCACGGAAGCGGCGTGGGCGTACACCCACGTACCGCGCGGCGCGATGGAGAACCGGGGCGCGCTGGAGCGGCGAGTCAAGCGGATGGAGGAGACGGTCGAGGCGAACGCCCCGGGGTTCACGGGGCTGATCAAGGCCCGGTACGTGCAGGGGCCGGCGGAGCTGGCGGGCCACAACCCGGGCCTGGTCGGCGGCGCGATCAACGCGGGGACGACGGCGATCCACCAGCAGCTGTTCTTCCGCCCGGTGCCGGGGACGGGCCGCGCGGACACCCCGGTCGACCGGCTGTACCTGGCGGGCGCCTCGGCCCACCCGGGCGGAGCGGTCCACGGCGGCCCGGGAGCGAACGCGGCCCGCGCCGCCTTGGCCAGGGCGGGCCTGCTGGGCGGCGGCTACGCCGCGGTGATCCGAGCGGCCCATCGCGCCATCTACGGCTGAGTCCGCGCCGGAGCGCGGGTCACAGGCGCGTCGGCCCGCGCGGTATCGACCACCCCATCGCGCAAGCCGACCGTTCCGGCACGCAAGTCGACCCTCCCGGCACGCAAGTCGACCCTCCCGGTACGCAAGCCGACCCTCCCGGTACGCAAGCCGACGGTTCCGGTACGCAAGCCGACGGTTCCGGTACGCAAGCCGACCGTTCAACCACGCGGGCCGACCGGCCGGGCCGCCCGGCTCGCGCGGATCCGGCTACGGGTTCGGGTGGCCGTGCTGGGCGCGGGCGTACTTGCCGCTGGCCAGGTCGTCGAGGCGGGCGAGGGACTCCGTGTTGCGGGGCTTGGCGATGAGCGCCTGGACCGCCTCCGGGAGGACCTTGCCGGGCCCGCGGATGATGTGCTCGGTCATCCGGACCAGCGTCTGCCCGTCGCCGTGGGGGACCAGGGTCAGGCCCACCGCGGCCGCACCCAGGGGCCAGCCGCGGGCCTCCAGTGACAGGGACAGGCCCGGCTCGACCGCGCGGACCACCGTCACGTCCTGGATGTGCAGGGGCCACGGGCCCACGCTGTGGTGGATCCGGGAGCCGACCGCGGGCCAGTCCTCGTCGACGTCTCGGATGTGGGAGCTGCCGACCACCCAGCCCGCGTAGAGCCAGCCGTCGGCCAGTACGGCGAACACGGCGTCGGGTGGTACGTCGATCACGCGGCTGACCTCGGGCACGGCTTCCTCCTGGTTCGGGTGACGAAACAGGCATACCCACTCCCGGACGGGGTATGCCCGCCGGGACTGAGCAGGAGGTGGCTGCGGTGGCCAGACACGAAAAAGAACCCGAAGGACCGGGACAGCTGTCGAAGCGGTCGTGGGGTGCGGCCCTCAAGCGGACGTTCAAGCAGTTCAACCGGGACAACCTCACCGACTGGGCGGCGGCTCTCACCTACTACGGCGTGCTGTCGCTGTTCCCCGGCATCATCGTGCTCACCGCGATCCTCGGCCTGCTCGGTCCGGACAAGATCCAGACCGTGATCGACAACGTCAACCAGATCGTCCCCGGCCAGGGCAAGGACATCCTCGTCGGCGCGATCAAGGAGCTGGCGGGTTCGCGCAGCCTGGCCGGCCCGCTGGCGATCATCGGCCTGCTGGGGGCGCTGTGGTCGGCGTCGGGGTACATCGGCGCGTTCATGCGGGCGTCGAACGCGATCTACGGCATGCCGGAAGGGCGGCCGGTGTGGAAGACGATCCCGCTGCGGATCGCGTTGACGATCGGCATCGTGGTGCTGCTGGCGGCGTGCGCGCTGGGCGTGGTGGCGACGGGTTCGGTGGCCCGCCGGCTCGGTGACCTGATCGGTCTCGGCTCGACGGGTGTGCTCGTGTGGGAGATCGCGAAGTGGCCGGTGATCGCGCTGCTCGTCAGCCTGGCGTTCGCGCTGCTGTACTGGGTGGGCCCGAACGTGCGGCTGCCGGGGTTCAAGTGGCTGACGCCGGGTGGGCTGCTGGCGGTGGTGCTGTGGGTGCTGGCGTCGGCCGGTTTCGCGCTGTACGTCGCGAATTTCGGTTCGTACAACAAGACCTACGGCTCGCTCGCCGGGGTGATCGCGTTCCTTGTATGGTTGTGGATCTCCAACCTCGCGATCCTGCTGGGGGCCGAGCTGGACGCGGAGCTGGCCCGCGGCCGCACGATCGAAGCGGGCCACGCGGACGACCAGGAGGAGCCGTTCCTGCCGCCGCGGGACACGAAGGCGATGGACGACGACGAAGCCGCGGCGGTGGCGGAGTCCGAACGGAAGTGAGCCGATGGCCTGCCGGATCACCGAACTGGTGCTGGACTGCCACGACCCCGACCGCCTGGCGGAGTTCTGGTGCGCGGTCCTCGATTACGAGGTGATCGGCCACGAGCCGGACGGCCTCGCGCTGGGTCCGGCGGGCGCCCGGTTCGGCGAGGGGGCGGTGACGCTGATCCTGGCCCAGACGGACAACCCGCGCGCCGGCAAGCTTCCCCTGCACGTCGACGTGAGCCCGGCGGGGACGGACCAGGAGACGGAGCTGGCGCGGTTGACGGCCTTGGGCGCCCGCCCGGCGGACGTGGGGCAGACGGGGGAGGAGTCCTGGGTGGTCCTGCAGGATCCGGAGGGCAACGAGTTCTGCCTGCTGCGCAAGGACGTGGGCCCGGCCTGAGCCCGGCTGCGGCGCTCGGGGCGTCGGGGACAGTGCGGACCGAAGCACCGAAAGTTCTTCGGGGGCATGTTCCGGCTGCCGGAACCGAGTTCAGCTCTCCCCGGCCGCGCACCGGCGCCACTGGACCTGGTCGCCCGCCCGGTCGGCGTGCCACACCGGGGTCGCCTCCGACTCCCACATCGGTAGGAGCTGGTCGGCCAGCACCCGGCCCCGGGCCACCCGCCCGAACAGCTCGACCCCGTCACTCCGCCGGGCCGCCGGGATCCACGCCGGGAACCGTGTCCGGGGCAGCTTCCGCTCGACCCACTCCCGCGCCGACCCTTCGCTCCCGTGGTCGGATTCGACGATGCTCGACACCGGGCCGTCGCCGCCCACGGTGAGGGCGATCGACGCGCGCCAGCGGACTGCGGAAGTTGTCATCCCCTCCAGGTTCCCCGACCGGAGCCGCCCCGGGCCAGTACACGTTCGGATGGATCCCACCGTTCCTCCCACTCCACACCGTCACGACGCGTTCAGCAGCCGCGCGCACGCCCTCTCCAGCACCGCCCTGGCCTCGTCACCGTCCAACCGCGCCGCGCGCTTCAGCGCCGGGGCGATCGTGCGCTCCGCCCGGTACGCCTCCACCAGCCGGGGGTCCACATAGGACGACCGGCAGACCGCCGGCGTGTTCCCCAGCGCCGTGGAGACCTCCTTCATCACCTTCGCCTCCGCGCGCTTGCGGGCCGTCTCCGACGTCGGCGGGTCCGCGGCCGCGAAGGCGGCCGCCGCCAGGACCGTCGCGTTCCAGGTCCGCATGTCCTTCGCCGTGCAGTCCTCGCCCGCGAGCTCCTTGAACCGCTCGTTGATGTCGGCCGCGTGCACCTCGTGCCACGTGCCGCCCTCGCGGTAGACCAGAAGGCGGTCGCTGCCGGACCGGCTGCGCAGCAGCGCCTTCATCACCGCCGCGAGCTCCGCGTCGCAGATGGCCACCTCGCGATTCAGGCCGCCCTTGGCGATGTAGCAGAACCGGCATTCGTTTCCGCGGACGGCCACGTGTTCACGCAGCAGGGTCGCGGCGCCGTGGGTGCCGTTCTCCTCCGCGTACTCCTCGCCGCCGGTGCGGAAGATGCCCCGGTCGAGCATGCGCAGGGCCGCCGCGAGGACCCGCTTGCGCGTCAGGCCGCGACCGGCCAGGTCCGCCGCCACCGACTCGCGCCACTGCGGCAGCCGGCGGGCCATCTGCAGCACGCGGTCGTGCTTCTCCTCGTCGCGGTCCCGCCGCCACTGCTCGTGGTAGAGGTACTGGCGCCGCCCGGCGTCGTCGGTCCCGACCGCCTGGACGTGCCCGTTCGGGTAGGGGCAGATCCACACCTTCTTCCAGGCCGGCGGGATGACGAGCTCCTTGATCCGGGTCAGGATCTCCTCGTCGGTCACCGGCGAGCCGTCGGGCATGGCATAGGAGAACCCGCGGCCGCGGCGGATCCGCCTGATGCCCGGGCCGCGCAGGTCACTGCGCCGGAGTCTGGTGCGTCCCACCGCCGCGAAATACCCACCCCGCGTACCGGGAAACCATGATTGCCGCCCGCGGCGGTGGGTAGCCGACGACCGGAGCACCGGAAGGAGCATGGATGACCACCGCAACCAAGCCACTGGCCGTCGTCACCGGCGCGTCGAGCGGCATCGGGCTGGAGCTGGCCAAGCAGTTCGCCCGGCACGACTTCGACCTGGTCCTGGCCGCCGAAGACGCCGAGCTCGACACGGCCGCCGCCGAGGTCCGCGCGTGCGGCGCGCAGGTCGAGGCGGTCCGTACCGACCTCGCCGCCCCGGACGGGGTGGAAGAGCTCGTGCGCCGGCTCGCGGACCGCCCGGTCGAAGCGCTGGCGGTCAACGCCGGGGTCGGCATCAACGGCGAGTTCGCCGGGGACACCCGGCTGGAGGACCAGCTGACGGTCGTCGACCTGAACGTCCGCTCGGCGGTGCACCTCACCAAGCGGGTCGTGCCCGGGATGGTCGGCCGCGGCCACGGCCGGGTGCTGTTCACCTCCTCGATCGCCGGCACCTCGCCGGCGCCCTACCAGGCCGTCTACGCCGCTTCGAAGGCGTTCCTGACGTCGTTCTCCGAGGGCCTGCGCGCCGAGGTGAAGGACAAGGGCGTCACCGTCACCGCGATGCTGCCCGGCCCGGTCGACACCGAGTTCTTCGAACGCGCCGACATGGAGGACACCAAGCTCGCCGCCGGCGACAAGGACACCCCGGCCGAGATCGCCGAAGCCGGCTACGAAGCGCTGATGGCCGGGAAGGACAAGATCGTCCCCGGCGCGGTGAAGAACAAGCTCCAGGCAGCCGGTTCCCGTTTCCTGCCGGACGAGGCCAAGGCGAAGCAACAGGGCAAGATGATGCAGCCCGGATCGGCGGACGAATGAGCGTCATCGAGGACGTCACCGAGAAGGCGAAGGACGTTCAACGCAGCTACGCCGGTGACGAGGATCGGCCGCTGGCCGGCTACCTGGGCGCGATGGGTGCCTACGGTGCGCTGGTGGGCGGGCTCACCGTGCTCGGCCGCGCGCTCGGGGCCCGGCTGCCGGACCGGTTCGGGGCCGGCGACACGGCGCTGCTGGGTGCGGCGACGTTCAAGGCCAGCCGCATGCTGGGCAAGGCGGCCGTCACCAGCCCCCTGCGGGCCCCGTTCACCCGCTACGAGGAGTCCGCGGGTGCGACGGAGCTGAACGAGTCCGTCCCGGGCAAGGGGCACGTCGAGCACGCGGTCGGTGAGCTCGTGTCGTGCCCGTTCTGCCTGAACGTCTGGATCGGCACCGGCCTGACCGCCGGCCTGGTGATCGCCCCGCGGGCGACCCGGCTGGCAGCCACGGTGCTGACCGCCGTGGGCCTGGCGGACGCCCTGCACCTGCTCTACGACGCGGGCAAGAAGCTGGCTTCCGGTTAGCCGGGCGGGCCGGCGGGGGACGTCCCCCGCCGGCTCATTCCGGGCCGCGGCGCAGCGGGCGGACCGCCGGGCCCTGCACCACTTCGCCGTCGACGCCGAAGCGTGAGCCGTGGCAGGGGCAGTCCCAGGTCTTCTCCGCGTCGTTGAACGAAACCAGGCAGCCCAGGTGGGTGCAGTGGGCGCCGACGGTGTGCAGCTTCCCGGCCTCGTCGCGGTGGGCCGCGACGAGCTCCCCGCCGACGCGGACGACCTCGGCCTCGCCGGGCTGCAGGTCGTCCAGCTTCTCGGACCGCCACAGCGCGGCGACGTGGTCGCCGACCAGGTACTTCGCGACGGTCAGGTTGTCCTGGGCCACCTCCAGCACGGAACGCGCGTCGAAGCGGTTGGGGTCGAACAGGTCCGCGGCCGGGTGCGCCTCGCCGAGGATCCGCGCCGCCAGCACGTGGCCCGCGGCCGTGCCGCCGGTCATGCCCCACTGGCCGAACCCGGTGGCCACCCACAGGTTCTTCGTCCCCGGCAGGTACCGGCCGACGTAGGGCATCAGGTCGGGCGTGGACATGTCGTGGGCCGACCAGCGGTGCGTGACGCGGTGCAGGCCGGCGTGCTCGTCCGCCCAGTCCGCGAGCCGCCGGTACCGGCGTTCGACGTTGACGTGCGCGCCCACCCGGTAGTGCTCGCCGCCGGCGATCACCATCGGCGTGCCCTGCTCGGTGTACCCGCGCACGGAGTGGTGCGTGTCGGCGTCGAGGAACATGCCCTCCGGTGCGGTGCCGCCGTCCGCCGGGCCCGCGACGACGAGGTCGCGCACCGGGTCGAGCCGGGCGAAGTACAGCCCGCGGTCGAGCACCGGGTAGTGGGTCGCCACGACGACTTCACCCGCCACGACGTCACCGCGCGAGGTCCGGACGGTCTGCCCGTTGAGCGCGGTCGCCCGGGCGTGTTCGACGATCGTGCCGCCCGCCCGCTCGATCTCGGCGGCCAGGCCGAGCAGCCACCGGCGCGGGTGGAAGTGCGCCTGCCCGGTGGTCCGCACGGCGCCGAGCGCGGGCACGTCCAGCGCGACGTCCTCGGTGAACGACGCCGGCAGGCCGGCCGCGGCGGCCGCATCCGCTTCCTGCTTGAGGGAGTCCACCGTCTTTTCCTGCGTCGTGTAGACGTAGCTGTCCGCGCGGGTGAAGCCGCAGTCGATGCCCAGCTCGGCCGCGGTGGCCGCGATCCACTCGCACGCCGCCGCCTGCGTTCCGGCGTAGACCTTCGCGGCGCCCTCGCCGTGGCGGGAGGTCAGATCCGCGTACTTGGCGCCGTGCTGGGCGCTGACCTTGGCGGTGGTGTGGCCGGACACCCCGGCCGCGACCCGCTCGGCCTCCAGCACGACGACCGATCGGCCGGCCCGCGCGAGCAACAGCGCGGTGGTGAGCCCGGCGATGCCCGCGCCGAGTACCGCGACGTCGGCGGACTCCGGCACCGGGACGCCGGTGCGATCCGGGGCAGGAGCGGTTTCGACCCACAGGGAAAGTGGTTCGGGCAGGGCTGTCATACCTGCGGATGCCCGCTGCGGGCGCCGCGAAACGGGCCATCCGGCCCCGTTTCGGCCGCTCGGCACCTCGGGTAGCCCTTCGGCATGAGTACCGACATCTTCGTGATCGGCCTGGACGAGGAGAACCAGCGCGTACTGGATCGCCTGCCGTGGGCCGGGAGCTACCGGTTCCACGGCCTCCTGACCCCCGAAGAGCTACAACACGGCGACATCGACTTCGAAGCGCTGCTGAAGACGGCGCAGCACGAACTGGACGCGTTCGACGGGGAGGTCGGCGCGATCGTCAGCTACTGGGACTTCCCGGCCGCGTCGCTCGTGCCCATCCTGTGCGCCCGGTACGGCCTGCCCAGCGTTTCGCTGGAGGCGGTGCTGAAGTGCGAGCACAAGTACTGGAGCCGGCTGGAGCAGAGAAAGGTGATCGACGAGCTGCCGAACTTCGGCATCGTCGACCTCGACGACGAGAAACCCACCCCGCCGGAGGGCGTCGGCTACCCGATGTGGCTGAAGCCGGTCAAGTCCTTCTCCTCCGAACTCGCCTTCAAGGCCGAGAACGACACCGAATTCGCCGACGCCGTGGCCGAGATCCGGGCCGGGGTCGGTCGCGTGGGGGAGCCGTTCGGCTACGTGCTCGACCAGGTCGACCTGCCGCCGGAGATCGCCCGCGTGGGTGGCGCGGCGTGCCTGGCCGAAGAAGCGCTGCACGGGGTCCAGGCGGCCATCGAAGGCTATGTCCACCAGGGCGAAGTGACCGTCTACGGCGCCCTCGACTCGATCAACTACCCGGACAGCTCCTCGTTCCTGCGCCACCAGTACCCGTCGCAGCTGCCGGAGGAGCCCATCCAGCGGATGCGGGACGTCGCCGAGCGGGTGATGAAGCAGATCGGCTTCGACAACGCGACCTTCAGCATCGAGTTCTTCTGCGACCCGGAGTCGGGGCAGGTGGCGCTGCTCGAGATCAACCCGCGGCACTCGCAGTCGCACGCGGAACTGTTCGAGTTCGTCGACGGTGTCGCCAACCACGAGATCATGGTGCAGCTCGGCCTGGGCCAGGACCCCGGCCGCCGTCCGCACAAGGGCACCTACCAGATCGCCGGCAAGTGGTACCTGCGCCGGTTCGAGGACGGCGTGGTGACGCGCGTGCCGACGCCCGAGGAGATCGCGACGGTGCAGAACCGCATCGACGGCACCCAGATCGAGATCGTGCCGGAGGTGGGGCAGCGGCTGTCGGACCTGCCGGAGCAGGACAGCTACAGCTTCGAGCTGGCGCACTTGTTCGTTGCGGGGCACACCGAACACGAGATGGTGCAGAAGTACCAGGCGTGCGTGGACGCGCTGCCGTTCGAGTTCGCGCAGGACTGACCCGCGGGCGCGCAAAGGCGGGGGTCGCGTTCGGACAGTCCGAAC